>NZ_JBVYTQ010000001.1:0-1378884 GCF_056135685.1 Rickettsia senegalensis
AAAAGTATACTTTAAGAGACATGGCTTTTGTAGAATTGAATCTTTATTTGTCGGTAATTTACAAATTAACTCTCACTTTAATACTACCTGCATGTCCTTGATATTTTTTCGCTAAATTAGCATCATAATTAATACCATATTCCATCATATTATGTTTGATCGTAACACCTAGACCTAAATTATAATCTACTTTGTTACTTCTGTAGTTTATTGTTGGTAAACGCTCATCTATACCTTGCATTCTTGCATCAGTTGCAGGAGATTTATTTTTAATGTTATAATTAATAAATCCATAAGCTTCTGGCGTTACTATTAGGCTGCTGACATTATCTACATGCCCAAAATAAATATCCTGATACGCTCTAAGTCCTGCTATACTGCTTAGTTTATGATAATTTTTCTTACGGATAGTGAGATTCTGGAAACTAGTGCCAGTTTCTGTATAACCTTTATCTCTGATTAATGAAGCTATTGCTCCAATGCTAGGGACAACATAAGCGTTATTTCCAAGATAATGATTATATCCAAGTGATATGCTTCCATTATATAAATGTGATTTATATTTACCAGATGCCACTTCACTACCAAGCACATTTTTAGTTATAGCAGTATAACGTATCTTGCCACTTCTAATAGAACTCTCTGCATAAGAAATAGTACTATTTAAGTACCAATTATAATTTGGTATATTATATGCACTGTAAAGCGAGAACATATTAGTTCTTACTTTATCTATATTACCTATACTCTGGTCTTTTGGTCTTATACTAGTGTATGCATTTGTATATGCAATACCTAAAAGTATATTATCACATATAAGACTATCAAGCCCTATAGTATTACTATGTCCTTTTGTTTTATAACTACTGAAATATTCAGCATTCTTAGCACTTACTTTATCCTTACTATGATTTATTGAGGATCTAGCCCACATGCCATATTTACTCTCTTCATATATATTATCGTTACATCCACACATATCTTCATCACCAGCTGCAATAGCAGCTTGGCTCATGCCAAGGCCAGTATTTGATAATCTATTATGGATAGTATTCATAGCAACTTTATTGGTATCTGTAAGTGTTTGGTGTAATGCTACTTGCACTATAGCACTATCTCGCTCTTTTGGATGATCTAATATTCTAGAAAGCATCTCTTCTGCTTGTTCTTTATCTAATAAACCTATATTTTTCTTAAACTCCTCAGCATCACTATTTGTTGTTACATGCTTTAATTCTTGCATAAACATATTATCTTGTGCAGAATCAAAAACATAATCAGTATCTATGACATTGTTTGAATCATCATACGCATATAAAGTCAAAGCACTTGCGTCTAACTTCCACTTCACAAACTTATTTTGTTCACCACTACTATCAAGTATAATCTGATGCTCTGGATCATTTAATGGAACTATATTACTCCCATCCTCCGCCAAAATAATATTATATATAGTATTATCAGCTATTTTGCTGATGTCACTATTAATAAATGATAATTTTACTATTAATTCACTCACATTTGATAAATCTAAGGTGCTACCTGGTGCAAGTATTATATTACCACCAGATAAACTAGATTCATCATATGTAGTATTTATCATGAGCTGATTAGTAAAGATATTTATACCAGATAATGTCAATATCTTATTATCAAGTATAATACTGCTATTACTCGCACTTATATTACCTGCTATTGATATATTATCTGATACTTGGATATTAGAACTATTGACATTAATGGTACTTGCACTTACATCGCCATTAAATATTACATTTGATCCATGAGATATATCTATATTATTACTACTTGATAATGTCTTATTAAATTTAGTATCACCATTTATAGTAATATTGCCCTGACTATTTACAGTATCTGCAAAATATGTACTGCCACTCGCCTTTATACCGCCTTTAGTATGTACTGTACCTTGAAACTTCGTAATAACATTATCTTGATCAAAATTAATAGTATTACGTACATTTGTAGTCGCTGGTGCAAATAATGAGAATGATGATAAGGCATCACTACTGATAGTATTAGCTAAAATATTATTACATGCAACATTACTTGCAAATAATGCTTCCCCTGAGGTCTTAATATCTCCGATACTATTAATATTTCCATTAAACTCTGTATTAGTACCACTTGATATATTGCCAACTGGACTAGTGCTTGAGCCAATGTTGCCATTTATAATATTATTATTAGCAAAATTTAAATTGGCTGGCTGACCTCCTGTTATATTCATACCTCCTACATACTTCATATTAGAGGGAAATGTGATTATTCCACTACCGTTACCTTGGAGTTCTGTTATAGAGTAATCACCTGAAGTCTTAAATGTTACATCTCCTGCTCCTGCTTTCAGCATTGTAAGATTTGTTACTACTCCATCAATAGCCCCTTTGCCTTCGAAATTAATTGTACCATTATTACCTCCCGTACTATTAACATTGCCGGTAATCTTTTGCCCATCTGATATATTTATTATGGCGGCATTGTTTTGAAAATCTACATTACCATCAATATTGCCGATTGCAGTTAGTGTTGTATTGGTTGCAAAAGATAAATTAGAGTGTACATCTGCAAGTGTAATTGTAGGCACATTAAGCTCAAGATCAGTAGTATGGATAGTAGATTCAATATTAAGAACGCCCTCTCCTGATAATTCAAGTTGCTTAAGTTTATGCACATCTGTTCCAAGTGAACCACCTTTAACAGTAAGCGTGCTACCTGTACTTGCTGATAACTCAACTCTTGCAAAATCATCCTTACCTGAATCAAGATCCCGAAGTAATGTAATGCTGCGGTCATTACCGCCTGCACCGCTACTTACATTTGATAATTTGACAGTAGCATTCTCATCTATAAAGTTAATACTTTGACCTGAACCTAAAATATCTAAGTTCTGATTAGCCATATTAGATACATCAATAGCATAAATAGCTGAAGGAGGGGCAATACGCATAGAATCAGCTGCAGTCAATTGTGCTTTAGATCTAGACAAATTATTAAGTACCTCTACATCATCTAATCTGTTTAAATATGCAGTAGGAGATGTAGTACCAATATTAATATTTGGAATTTTTGCTGTGCTGCAACTCTTATCAGTAAAATTGGAGCCAGATACAATATTTAACTGAGAGACACTACTTGCATCCATACTATCTTGCATAGTAACAATGCCTTGCGTTTCAACTATAGCAATTTCGTTACCAGGAACACCTATGGTGGTTGGGGCATTATCGCCTGTAATAGTCAGCCCTTGAGTACCGCCATTAAGCAATAATATGCCACCGCCTCCTACATCCCCTGCAAGATTTGCTGCAAATGACGCTACTCTCGCATCATTGTTACTTGTATTGTCTATTTGAAAAGTAGAGTTAGCTCCTAAGAACTTAATGCCATTACCCCCAGGAGCTAGTAATGTTTTATTGCCACTTGCAAGATCTATGGCAAGTATCTTATTATCAGATATATTGATGCTTCCTACTTCAAGATCTATCATTGTTAATTTTGGCAAATTCACATCTAATGTAGCATTTTCGGCATTTTGAATTGGAGTCTTTAAAATATATGCTTTATCACCAGAAAAATTAATTGTTGCAGCTTGACTGTTACAATCTATAGCACCAGATACACCAGTGGTCACTAAAGTTCCTGCATCATTAAATGTTACGTTACCAATGATGCCTTTATCTGCTACTAAACTACCATCTGCACTAAATAGTACATTACTAGTAAGCATGCTACTCGCTGTAACATTAGCTCCGGCATTAGCTACCTCTATAGTCTGAGCATTTGCTGCAGGAATGCTACTCGCTCCAGCCCCACTAAACTTTAGCTTAGTAAGCATATTAGTAGCACCAATAGTGCCAGTAACAGTACCTGCACCTAAAAACTCTAATGTCCCTGCGGAAGAAGTACTACTATCAACGTTACCTGTAATAGTCTTATCATCTGCTAAGGTAACAGTCCCATTATTACCCGCGAAATCTATATTACCTGTTATTCCGCCCTTTGATATTAAAGTGCCGTTACTGCTAAAGCTTACCGCAGATGTTAGTAAAGCTGTTGCTGTAATTGGACCAATACCACCAATATCCACATTGCCTGCATATAGTTGTCCTACATTTGCAGCTGTGCCTTGATTTAAATTTACTTGCTTTAGCTTTTTATCGGCAGCTCCTACTATGCCTACATCTCCAGCTTCTATCGTAATAGTACCTGTATTATCTGTGCTAGTTGTAATACTGCCATTGACTCCCTTATCTGCTACTAAACTACCATCTGCACTAAATAGTACATTACCTTTTAATAGATTATATGCTGTAAATGTTCTATCTGACGTTCCACTATTAGTTAGTACTAGCGTTGCATTACTACCACCAAAATTAATAGCAGCATTATTATCTAATAAATCTATGTCACTCTCTACTGCATCAATAGTAAAACTCTTATCGTCTGCTATATTTATGGTGTTTATAGTTAAAACACTCGGCATATAAGTTGTAACATTGTTATTTACATTTAATATTGCATTAGCGACATTAGATACCGAGCTAGGATTAAATATTGTGTTATCTCCGCTTAAGATTAATGTCCCTGAATCACCGAAATCAAAACTAGGTGTTAAATTCATGTCAGATCCCGATAACGTCAATGACTTATCTGGTGCAATGATGAATGTATTGTTATCAACCCTAGTAATACCACTACTTGTTAGTGTTACATTTTCATTGATAATAATTTTTCTTCTCCCGCCATTAGATTGGCCAAAAATACTATCAATAGTAACAGGAGCATTTATGATTAATGTTGATGAGTAATAAAATCCTATGTTAGATAATCCGCTATAATCATTAGCTTGTGGATTATCATCTACACCGGCCGCTCCTGAGAGAGTTACTTTTTCACCACCTCCATAAATATTCAATGTTTTAAGCTGAGAATTGCCTGCTATTGACCCTATGGTTAATTCGATACCACCGGATGAATATCGCCCTAGTGCAGTCATATTATTATCAAGCCGTATAGCACCTATTGTTCTTGATGCGTTCGCGGTAAGTGATATATTATCCGCTCCAACTACTACAGTATTGCCGTCTGCAAATGGTGGATTCCAATTTGTCGTCGTATCCGATAATGATGCATCTCCGGTCATGGTACTAATACCGGCTGCAAAAGATAAACTTGATGTTGTGAGTAGATGGATTGCCCATATTAATTTCTTAAGCATGTATCTATATCCTTAAATTATTATGAATCTGTACGGTATTACATCTCTGAGAGAAATTGACTTATCTCTCCAGTAAAAACAACCTCATTATTCTCAGAACTATATGACCAAGATAGAGAATTATAACCACTATTCTTCCATGTTAATTGCTCTTTCTCATTATCATAGCTACCTGCTGTGACCCACGTTATACTTGGTGCTTCTCCATCAGATTTATGTAGTTCTAATGCTGTTGTTTGTCCTACTATTCCCTGATCTAATAAGATTGCTTGATCTTTAAAACTATAACTACTATTTTGTAACCCGTTGTCTAATAATGCCTGTAATGGTTTTAAATTAGTTACTTTACAATTATTAGCTTCTATATTTGATAAGTTCACTGTCGATGAAACAAAGTTAATACTATCCAAAATAGTATTACTAACCTGTAATGTTTTTATATTAGTTAATGTTGATAAAGATGTGAAACCATCTGTCTCTGTAAGACTTAAATTAGATATGTCTAATCCTTCTAAATTTATAGGCAAGCTACTTATACTACTGGTAGTTAGATACTTTGCACTTAAGGTTTTGAGTTTCGTACATGATTTTAATGGATCTAAATTATCTATAATATTATAGCTTATTATTAATTCTTCTAGGTTTGTTGCGTATTCTAATCCTGTTAAATCTTTTACCCCTTGATCAAAAACATTAATATTAGTTATGCTTGCCATCTCTTCTTGTGTTATAGATTCTGTATCATTTTTCTTCAATATTCTATGAATCATCCTACTTAGCTTCTTATCTAGTATACTGACTAGATTATCAACTTCTTCCATAAACCCTACTTATATTTTATATTCACAAACCATTTAGTATGGTGCACTAATAAACTGTGAGAGTAAATAATTTATTATATTTTTAATATAGGATGAATTACTAATTACACAAAAATATCACGCTCTTAACGGCTTTGTTCGGAAGGGTATCAGAATGCATTCCGCTAACGATTATTTATCACCAGTAAAATACGAAGAAATACAAAATTGTGCTTAAACAACTGTCCGGAAAAGTGTTGACAGAACAGATACCAAGAGTATACTTAAAGGTATTAACACTGAAGACACAAGTGCAAAGAATATGATAATGATAAATGAGTTAAGTGATATAACGACAGGTTGTCTTAAGAAGCTACAAGCAATTAGACAAGATTTAACATCTGCGTACATAGTAAGTCAGCATATTATCATTAATGAGGATGATAAATATGAATTTAAGTCTGAAAAGGAAGTAAGGGCAGAAAATAAACAACACTTAGATCTTGATAAGGCACAGAGGGAGGAAGAAAAATATTAAAAGATATTCTTGAAACCATATCTTTCCAGAAAACAGTTAAGGACAAGGAGCAGCATAATCAGAAATCAGCTTTAAAAACCGATACATCAAAAAGTACGAAAATATTTTTGTTAAAATAAAGAATTTAATAAAAAAACTAATTAGTCGTTTATATCCTAAAGAAAAGGAAATAACTGTATCTTCAGAAACCAGCAATAACCATGTAGACCTAATGGAGCAAAACATAAAATATATGGTCATGCCTCCATATTGCAGTTATGCCTATTAAAAAGCTATACGTTCAATAAGAGTACCAATAACCTTATCATGAATATCCAATGACTTGGAAAAGCAGATTGTCTTACGTGCAAGCCTCTTGCATCTCGTTCTAAGGTTCAAGTTACTTCGTTCTATCCGTTGAGTGTATTTTTTACTGATAATATGCTTTTTAGGGTCTAATAACCTAGCATAACTCCCCCATCCATCTGTATAGTAAAAAGTCACCTTGAAATTCTCTAGTTTTTTCAGTAATGATTCTAATGTGCTATCACATCTTGTACCAAACGTATAAGCAACTACTTTTAACGAAATCTTATCCAAAGCATACCAAAGCCATCGTTGTCTGGATTTATTCTGTACATAAGACCATTGTTCATCTATCTCAGGAGCAATAATTACTTCTGTTGTACTGATAGAATGATTTATTGTTTTTTAATACTAGATTTTTTTAAAACACGGATAACTGTATTGATACCCACTTTTAATACTCTTACTGTATCTCTAACTCCAGAGCCGTTGATTGACATTTCTACTATTTGCTCCTTAACTCCAGGCTTAGATGCATTATTAATATACTCCAATTGAAAATATCGATTACACCGCTTGCATTGATATCTCTGTTGTTTTGAAATTGAATATCCTGACTTTATTACTTCTTCTGTGTTGTTACAATATCTACACTTAACATCTATTTTTGCCATAACTCCTTAACTATAATTCTCTCTTATTACTGTTTGAGGATTATAGACTATTTACTCTAAACTGCAATACGGAGGCACGACCTGGTGGTTAAATAATGCTTCATAAGCTTCATTTATTTCAGCATATTTCTGTATTTCTTTTGAAAGTTCTACTTCTTTATTTTGTATAGCTTTCTCTGTACCATGCCATAGCTTACTTGTCAAATTTGACTTGTATTCTGCTAATTGCTTATTTTTGTAACTTTCTCTCTTTTCAACAGTTCCTAAACTTAAAGCTTTTTCAATATCGTCACTTGAATAGCCATTTTGTATTAGCTGCTGAATAATACAACCATGTAAAGAAAGAATACTAGTATCTAGAACTAATTTATTTGTATATTGTCCTTTCGCGCCAGGTATTTCCTGATATAACGCACGATCTGTTGATTCTACTATTTCATAACCACCATTATGTTTGTAACCAACGCCGTCTTCTGTTAAACTTAAGGTTGGCACACGAGTTATTGCATTAGATATTATCTTACCGTTTGTTCCTTCAATATATTTACCGGTAAATTTATCTACACCGTTTTTATCTATAGCAGTACCGTATACAAAACTTCCTACCCCCGAAACAGCCAAATACTCTTCAACCTTAGTCGCTTCATAAGCTTTAGTAAAAAGCTTTATTTGTTCATTACTATCCATAATGCCTTTTGCCTCATAACTAGTACCAAAAACAGCCCCTGTTATTAAAGGTATTTTGCTTAGCCAACTACTAGATGAAATAAACTACTTGTTCCTGCAAGAAAACTGCCTGATGCTAGTTTTGTATAAAAACTATAATCTGCTTTTGCTTTTTCTATTAAAGATAAGTAAGTAATAGGTTTATTACTTCCGAATAAATTACGTACTAATAATGTAAACATAGTTTATCTCCTTGTTTAAGTTACCATGTTTCATGGTTTTTAAATATAACGCAAATGCGCTATATAACAAAGGTAATCAAATGCCAACTTTTATTTAATAACAAGTTAATTAATGTTAATACTTGACATTTTTTAGAAAAAACCATATTTTATGGTAATAGCGATAAAAAAGAGGTAGATATGTCTAAGTACAAAAATTCTAAACATATTAACACTAAAAAACTTGCTTATATAGGGTTAGACCTCGCATATAAAACAGATGATTTAAATGTTTATAATCTAGAAGCATCAAAGGTCAATGAACAATTAGCAGATAGCGGCTGGGGAATACTGACCGCTTCATGTGATTATGTTAGCACTGCTAAATTTGGTTATAAAGCTGTTGCATTTATAAATAAAGAAACTAAAGAAGTTCATATTGCTAGTGCTGGTACAAAATTCAATATATATGATTTACTAGACGACTTACTTATCGCTCTTCATTATTTACCTACTAAACTAACTCCGCTTCAGGAATTTGTTAATGAAGTAATTAACGAATTAGGCGGCTTAAGTAAAGCCACAGAATATATTTTTAATACTAGCGGTCATTCACTTGGAGCAATAACTGCAGATTTAACTTCAGTAGAAATACATTCTCGCAACTTACATTTTAATAAATCTACAACTTTTGACAGCCCTGGCTCAAAACCGATAATTGAAAGAGGCATAGAAAAAAATTTATTTACCGGAAAAGTAACAACTCCAATAGAAGAATTAGCTACCCATTCCAAGATATATAATGCAAAACATAATCTTATTAATATTACTAATAAGCATTTGGGAAAAACAACAATGGTACTTCCTGGTAAAAAAATAGGACTGTCACAATCAGAAGAATGGGCATCATATTTATATAATTTTGCCAAACAAAAAGTTACAAAATACTTAGGAATTAATGGAATAGTCGAAGGCTTTGAGGAAATAATAACCGGAATCAGTAAACATGGACTTGTTAATTTTTCTGATTTGAAACAGAATATTACTTTGATCGTAGATGATTGGGAAGCAGGAACACAAAAATATGCTAAAAATACTCTAAATTTAAAAAATAATTTATATAATCAAATAGTTGAAACTGGAACCGGAGCTAATTTAGTTGGGATATATAATAATTTTCAAAGCTGCAGTCAAGAATACGCTCAGGAAGTCAAAACAACAGGAGATATAAGTGGTTATCATCTAGTATGTTAAATAAAAAAATAACATATATAGTAAATTTATATATGTTATTTCTTATTTAGAGCAACTAAATAGATTTCCGTAGATTCGCTGCGGCTGGATGAAGGTTTAAAATGTTTTACTATCCTAAATTCACGTTTCACTTTATTTAACAATTCGTTTTCTGCACCGCCACGAAAAATTTTAGCAATAAAATGACCGGAGGGTTTTAATACTTTTAAAGCAAATTCAAAAGCTTGCTCACATAAAAGTAAGGTTCTTATATGGTCTGTAGCTTTATGACCTATGGTATTTGATGCCATATCACTCATTACTATATCAGCTTTACCGTCTAAAGCCTGAATAATTAATTCTTCCGTATTTTCTTCAAAAAAATCTTTTTGAAAAAACTCAACTCCGGCAATAGGTTCGATTGCTAACAAATCGATAGAGATTATTTTATTATTTAGGCTATTATCCGAAGCTTTAATAAGCTTGGAAGCTACTTGACTCCACCCCCCAGGAGCTGCTCCTAGATCAACAATTTTCATGTTAGGATTAAAAAGTTTAAATTTTTCATGGATTTCATGTAGTTTATATGCAGCTCTCGACCTAAAGCCTTCTATACGTGCTTTTGCAACATACGGATCGTTTAATTGGCGTCTAAGCCAATTGCTAGAAGAGACGGTACGTTTTTTAGAAGTCTTAACTCTAACGAATTTATTTCTATAACCGCTTAAATTATTTGTCATGAAATTTTATTATTTTCTTGAGCTATTTTGTCTAATATTGAATTCACAAAACCAATCTCATGTTCATTTAACATATCATTTGCTATGTCCGTATATTCGTTGATTGCTACTTTAGCAGGAGTAGTAGAGCAAAATAATAGCTCACATATACTAACCCGCAATAAAGCTCGGAGTAAGATCGGCATATGCGCAGGATCTTTATCATTTATTAAATGATTGTCGATAATTTCGTCTAGTTTATTAATATTTTCAAATACTGACTTTACCAGCATTTTAAAATGACTTATACTTAATGATATTTTTAAATTCTCAGGTACATCTGTTGTAGAATTATTATTTTGATAAAAAGAAAGTACATTTTGCATGATATCATCCATATCGTCGTTATTTTGCAATATGTTTTGATAAATAGCTTGCACTGCTGCAATACGTGCAATCGACTTTTTATTAATTTTATTTGAACTCATAGAGAAAAGAAATTTAAAATTTAATTTTCGTCATTGCGAGTGAGTATTACTTGCGTGGATACCAAATCGTCATTGCGGGCAGCCGTAGGCTGGCGTGGCAATCTCGTCAAATATCCTGAGATTGCTTCGTCAATTACTTCGTAATTTTCTCGCAATGATGTGGAAAGGGATTCCCACAACAATATCACTCACAACAACGAAATGATATCTATAATCTTGCAATTTATACCTTAAAATAATTTATTAGTAAACTTATAAAATTTTTATGTTGTCTATAATCGGATTTATTATAACCATCAGCATCTTGGTATTTATCCATGAATTTGGGCATTATTGTATTGCTAGATATTTTAATGTAAAAGTTGAAGCATTCTCTATAGGTTTCGGCAAAGAACTAATAGGTATTACTGATACAATAGGAGTTAGGTGGAAGATTTGTCTTATACCGCTTGGCGGCTATGTCAAGATTTACGGCTATGATCGCAGCCTTATGGATAAGACTAAAGAAGTTAACGAAAAAGTAGCTTTTTATGCTAAATCTTGTTTAGAACGTTTTTTAATAGTTGCGGCAGGTCCGTTAATTAATTATTTGCTTGCCGTAATAATATTTGCAGGCTTTTATTATTACTTTGGCAAAACAGAGATGCCTCCTATAATAGGTGATGTAGTAGCTTCATCACCAGCAGCGAGAGCAGACTTAAGAGAAGGAGATAAAATTGTTAAGGTTAACGATAAATCTGTTAAAGGTTTTGGGGGCGTACAGAGAGAGATATTAATTAACGGCTTTAGCTCTTCTACTTTAACTATAGAAAGAAAAAGTGAAGAATTTACCGTTAATATAATGCCTCAAGAAATCATTATATCGCCCCCCGAAGAAAAGAAAGTTAAGAAAACTCTTCGCATCGGTATTATAGCTAAAAATGAACCTATGCATACTAAAATAGGAATTTTAGGAGGATTTTGGGAAGCTATTAATACTACTATAGATATGTCTGCTTTAACTCTAAAAGCAATATCGCAAATGATTGTAGGAAAACGTTCATTCGATGAGATAGGAGGACCGGTAGCTATTGCTAAAGAATCAGGAAAATCTATAGCTGGCGGAACCCAAATGTATCTATTATTTATAGCAATGCTTTCCGTTAATTTAGGATTACTTAACTTACTACCTATACCGGTACTTGACGGCGGACATTTGATATTTATACTCTATGAAGCAATTACCGGTAGATTACCGAATCCTAAAACTAAAAATATTTTATTACAATTAGGAGCGGCAATAATAGTTTTGCTTATTACAATCTCTGTTTCTAACGATATACAAAATTTATTTTCCTAAATTATAGATTTGCTTGCTCTCGTTTATATTATCTACTATAGTGGAGTACATTAATTATGTTTAAATGCATTCTTTGTCGTCATTTCGAGGAGACGTTGTTGCATGGTTCAAAAATCGTCATTGCGAGGAAATTACAAAGTAATTGACGAAGCAATCTCAGGAGTTTGTTATTATTTCATGAGATTGTCACGCAGCCTATGGCTACTCGCAATGACGGTTAATATTTAAATCTTAAAGAAGGTTTTAGGTGAAAATCAGATTAATTAGTAAGTTAATAATTTTATTATTAACGGTTTTTTATTATCATATTTCATTAGCCGACTCTGTAATTCGTAAAATAACTATCGAAGGTAACCATAGAGTTGAGCGTTCTACTATTGAGAGCTATTTAAAGCTTAAGGTAGGAGAAACCTATAATAATTCTAAAGAAGATGAAGCAATAAAAAATTTATATGCTACCTCACTTTTTAGAAATATAAATATACATATAACAAATGAGGGTAATTTAATAGTTAACGTTACTGAAACGCCTTTTATAAGTAGCGTGGTATTTAGCGGTAATTCTAAAATCAAAACTAATATGCTCGCTAAAGAAATTTATACAATGTCTGGTGAATCTCTTAGCCAAGCTAAAATCGAATTAGATGTAAAGAAAATATTGGAAATTTATAAGCGTAGCGGACGTTTTGCTACTACAGTAACACCTAAAATCGAAAATTTAGAAAACAATAGAGTTAAGGTTATTTTTGATATAGCAGAAGGGCCAAAAACCGGTATTAAATATATTTATTTTAGCGGTAATGAAAATTATAGTGATTCAGAACTTAAATCCGTTGTTTTAACTAAAGAATCTCGTTGGTTTCGTTTTTTAGAAAGTAACGATACTTACGATCCTGATAGAGTAGAATATGATAAAGAATTACTGAGAGAGTTTTATCAATCTGTAGGTTTTGCAGATTTTAGAGTAATTTCGGCATCGGCAGAACTCAATAATACTAAAGAATATTTCACCCTTACCTATTCCATTGAAGAGGGAGAAAAATATAGCTTCGGTAATGTTACGATAGATAATAAATTAACTAATATAAATATAACACCGCTTAATAAAATTGTTAATATTAAGCGAGGCAAGGTTTTCAATATGAAAACGGTTGATGATATAGCTGAAAAAATCGGAGAATATTTTACAGCAAACGGTTACCCTGCGGTAAATGTTTATCTGGATATAATGAAAAATGCTAATCATACTGCAGATATTAAATTTATTATTGAGAAGGCCGATAAGGTTTATATTAATAAAATTAATATTATTAATAACCTTAAAACCGAAGACCATGTTATAAGAAGAGAATTTAAAACAGAAGAAGGTGACATAATTAATCGTTCATATATTGAAAAAGGCGAGCGTAACCTTAGAAATTTAGATTATTTTGAGAAAGTAGCAATTAGCTTAGCTCCGACTAAAGCTAAAGATAAATATG
This sequence comes from Rickettsia senegalensis, assembly GCF_056135685.1. Lineage (NCBI taxonomy): Bacteria > Pseudomonadati > Pseudomonadota > Alphaproteobacteria > Rickettsiales > Rickettsiaceae > Rickettsia > Rickettsia senegalensis. The sequence continues at coordinate 13,687 of NZ_JBVYTQ010000001.1, forward strand.
ATGTTAATGTTGAAGTTGATGAAAAATCTACTTCCTCTATAGGTTTTGATTTAGGATATAATACTGCCGGCGGTTTATTTGGACGTTTCTCTTTCTTAGAGCGCAATTTAGTCGGTACCGGTACACTACTTAATGCCGGTGTACAAGTAAGTAAAAACAGTACAAGCTATTACGGCGGTATTACCGAGCCACACTTTTTAGATCGTGATTTATCGCTTGGCGTAAATGCTTTTAGAAACTATACCGGACGCGGTGCTAGTGTATTAAATACAACCGATCAAAGCTATAAGTTACACTCTATAGGGGCTAAAACTTCTCTTGGCTATGAAATTAAAGAAGATTTAGGTCACGAAATAGATTATTTAATTAAACGTGATATTTTAAGTGCACCGAGTCCATCAAGCTCAATATTCTTAAATGAGCAGATGGGAAGATTTATTACTTCTGCTATAGGACATACTATTACTTATGATCAAACCGATAATAACATTGTTCCAAAGAACGGTTATTTAGTAAGCGGTACCCAAGAATTTGCCGGCGTTGGAGGTGATAACAAATATATAAAACATGAAGTTGATGGTAAATATTATAAATCTTTCATACATAACAAACTTACTTTAAAATTATCTGCTTCCGGCGGTGATATTGCAGGGCTTGGAGGAAAAATTATTAGAATTTCCGATCGCTTTAATTTAGGTGATTATAGTTTAAGAGGCTTTGCAAGCGGTGGTGTAGGACCTCGTGAAAAGGTCACTAATGAAGGACTTGGCGGTGAGCGATATTATACATTCTCAACAGAGCTTAATTTCCCAACACCTGTACCTGAAGAGTTTAATTTAACAGGTGCAGTATTTATGGATTTAGGAAGCGTATGGGGAGTAGGTCTAAATAAGAAACAATATCAAACTCCAAACGGTTTTTATAACGATAAATCGCTTAGAGCTTCCGTTGGTTTCGGCTTTATTTGGGTAACACGTTTTGCACCGATCAGAATGGATTGGGGTTTCTCGGTTAAGAAGAAGAAATATGACGATACGCAGCATTTCCATTTAAGATTTTCAACGCATTTATAAAAATGCTTCATTGTCACCTCGTGACTTGTCTGCGTTGTTGCATGGATGCCAAATCGTCATTGCGAGGAGCGAAGCATTGTTCCAATCCAAAAAATAATTAAACAATTCTGATTTACAGAATTTTTGCTGGATTGCTTCGTCTAATTACTACGTAATTCTTCTCGCAATGACGGAAAACCAGTCCACGCGGGCAATACCTCACAGGAATGACATATCTCAGCCTTGCCGATGTAGCTCAGCTGGTAGAGCGGCGCATTCGTAATGCGTAGGTCTGGGGTTCAAATCCCCACATTGGCACCATTTTCTAAATAAAATTATAGTCCTATTTTGTGATAGACAGGTAGAACCTGATACACTAATAATGTGTAGAACGACGCATTCGTGTCATACCGTGATCCCTTCACGGTATCCAGAAAAATAACTTAAAATACTAATAATGATGAAGGTAAAAGAAACGGAAGTGCCTACTAACTTAGAAACAATAAAAAGTTTTGAAAAATTGATTCAAGCTAGATTACCTGAAAAACATAAAGAATGATTATTAAAATATAATGGTAAAATTATAAAATAAGGACATTAGTTATGATAGTTAACGAAGAAGAGTTTAAAAAAACAACCTAATGTGATTAATCTTCCAGAATAGGAAAAATCTTTCTACTATATAATAAATGTAGGGCATTATGAGAATTATGATGAAGCAATGGATTGTATTATCAAAAATTTGAGGGATCCTGAAGAATTATTGCAGACTGCAACCATTCAAGCTTTAGACATTGCGGTTCGTAGATTTAGCAATATTGAAGATAAATTGATATTACCTATCTTATTTAAGAATCTGAGAAGTGAAAGTAAACGAATAAAATATGAAACTATTGATACTTTAGAAACAATCGCCGCTTATATAATTAAGTCAAAAAGAAAAATCTATTTAGAATATATTAAAAATGGCATTGATTTTTTTACTCAAAAAGAGTTGCAGGTATTTACTGATAAAATTTAATAAATAACCTAAAGAATGAAGAAGAAAAAATAGAATTTATTTTAAGTTTCTGCCAAAATTCTTTAGATTATAATGAAGCATTAGAGGTTTGTTTATATTTTTTTTCAAAAAGAAGAAAGTGAAAAAATATATGAGACTTCTTTTCAAGGGCTTAGTTATATAGTAACTAGATTTCAAAAAATAAGTTTCGATATTATATTACCTTTTATAAAAAAATTTTTAACTTCAAAGAAAGGAGTTATCCATATTGATGTTAAAGAACTTTTAGTTAACATAGCAATTATGATACCTGAATTAAGAAAAAAGTAATACCTTATTTAAAAAAAAGCAAAATCACTGTAGAAGTCAAGATTTAATCTTACAGACATTATAAAAATTATATCTGAATGTCTGATAAGTTATGACTGTCAGATGAGTATTCAAGATATAAGATTTCGTTATTCTTTTCAACAGCTAACTTTTTACTATCCATAAAAGTCTGCATAGGTGTTTTTCCATAGCAATATTTACCGGAATGCGGTCTTTCATTATTATAATATTCTAGCCAAATATCAAGATCTAGTTGTAGATCATCAAGATCAGTATAGATCTTTTTACGCATAGCAGTATCAAAGAATTCTTGTTTCATAGTTTTATTAAAACGTTCACACATACCATTTGTTTGAGGAGAATATGCTTTAGTAGTAGTATGCTCAATACCCTCAATGCTTAAGAACAATTCAAAAGCATGATGTTCTATATTACCTTTATACTCACCACCTCTATCAGTTAAAATACGAAGTACTGGTATTTGCTGACTCTCATACCATGGTAACACTCTATCATTAAGCATGTCAGCAGCGGTAAGTGCTGTTTTATCAGTATATAGTTTAGCCTCTGCAACCCGAGTGTAACTATCAATAAACACTTGAGAATATACCTTGCCTATGCCTTTAAAATTACCTACATAATATGTGTCTTGGCATCCTAGATAACCTGGATGCTGTGTATCAATCTCACCATGAGCTTCTTTCTCGCTACGCCGTTTCTCTAATACTTGTAACTGAGCTTCGGTAAGAACAATACCATCCTGAGCCATTTTGGCTTCTAATGCTTTAAGTCTTTTATTGATATTATTTAAATCATTACGTAGCCAAATAGGTCTAACTCCTCCAGGTGATACAAGAATACCAGTCTTTTTAAGCTCATTTGATACTCGCAGCTGACCATAAGCGGGGTATTCTATTGCCATATCTAATACTGCTCTCTCTACGGCAGGATCAACTCTATTCGCTATAATTGGCTTCTTCCGACTAATCTCATATAATGCTTCTTCTCCTCCTGTTTCATATAACTCTTTAAACCTATAATAACTGTCTCTACTGTAACCCATAGCTTTATATGCTGACGATATACTACCAAGACTCCTAGCTAATTCTAGTAATCCTATTTTTGGCTTTATTATTTTTTGATTTAGATTCATCTCTAATCCTCCATTTAATATTATCTTAATTTTACTAAATGTAAGATTAAATCTCAACTATTACAAATTAGAAGAAATACAAGCCTTAAATCATTGAATTATTGCACTTTTATATTCAACTTCTCAAGCTGAATAGCAGATTATGTAATAATTCGCTATTCGTGTTAATTAACTATTATCTTTTTTCTTGGAGGAATATAGATTGTTTCATCTTCAGCGTGCGAAATCTTTTCTAAAAGTCCGATAAAACGGTCTTTATTAGGTACTAGCTTTACTATTGCCCACCCTTCTTCTATTGATTTCTTTATGCGTTCTATATCAGATTTATGCTCTGAAAAAGATATAACTTTTTGTGCTGGATTTTGCATATTGATAAATCAATTATAGTTAATAAATGTTAATATTATAGTAAATATTTTTAATAAATCAATTACATATTTATTATTTGCTAAATATAAATAAAATGATTACCATATATTAGGTCTTGTCTACTTATATCCTAATAAATAGTTTAATTAAAAATTAAAAGTTGTACAACAATTTTTTATTTTAAACATATATTTTTATTTCACTTATTAACTTTATTTAATTTAAACTGTATAATTTAATTATGTCAAATGATAATTTACAACCGCCTGCTCTTTCTAAAAAGCAATTATTTGCTTTTTTTGGTATGGTTGTCGGGATGTTTATGTCGGTACTTGATATTCAGATTGTCGCTAGCTCATTATCCGTAATAACTGCAGGTCTTGCTGCATCAAGCGATGAGCTTTCTTGGGTTCAAACATCTTATTTAATAGCTGAAGTTATCATTATTCCTATTACCGGCTTTTTAGCAAGGTTACTTTCTACCAGAATTTCTTATTTTATTGCAGCTCTAGGATTTACGGTTATGAGCGTATTATGTTCGCTCGCAACTAATATTGAATCAATGATTATCTTTAGAGCATTACAAGGATTTTTTGGTGGTGCTATGATACCGACGGTATTTAGTACCGTTTTTATAATTTTTCCTGCATCACAACGTCCTATCGTTACTATCTTAATTGGACTTGTCGTAACTGTTGCCCCTACTTTAGGACCTACACTCGGTGGATATATTACAGAAATTTTATCATGGCATTTTATGTTTTTATTGAACGTCGTACCTGGTATTTTCGTATGCACGGTAGTATTTTTATATGGGGATTTTGATAAACCAAATTATAAATTACTGAAAAATTTTGATTTTCTCGGTATATTATTAATGGCTTTAACGCTCGGCTTATTACAATATGTTTTAGAAGAAGGAAACAAAAAAGGTTGGCTTGAGGATAATTTAATACTATTCTTAAGTATTGCAGTAGCTTTAGGTTTTGTTTTATTAATCATTAGAGAACTAACCTTTATTAATCCAATTTTAGATTTAAAAACATTCCTTTATAAAGACTTTACTTTTGGTTGCCTTTATTCGTTCGTTATGGGTATCGGATTATACGGAGCAGTATATATATTACCGCTATTTCTCTTTACTATTGCCGGATATGATACATTACAAATCGGGGCTACTATGATGGTGACGGGCGGAGCACAATTTTTATCTGCACCTCTCGCCGGTAGGATGTTAGGGCTAGGGGTAGATTTACGCCTGATGCTTATTATAGGGCTTGGAGGGTTTGCTCTTGGATGTCATTTGAATAGTTTTCTAACACCTGATTCTAGATTTGCTGCCTTTGTGCTTCCTCAATTTGTTAGAGGACTTTCATTAATGTTTTGTTTTATACCGACTAATAATATAGCTCTTGGCAATATGCCAAAAGAAAGAGTAGGTAACGCTAGCGGGCTTTATAATCTTACTCGTAATTTAGGAGGAGCTGCAGGACTTGCGGTAATCAGTACTATACTTACTAATGATACTAAAATCTTTATGCAATATTTATCAGAAAATATCTCGTCTACTTCTATAATGGCATTAGAACAACTAAATTCTTACACTGAATTATTAAGTGGAAAAGTCCTTAATCCTGAAAAAGCATCCTATTTGTTATTAGCAAACAAATTAAATAATGATGCTTTTGTAATTGCAATAAATAATATATTTAATATGATAGGGCTGTTATTTGTATTTATAATGCTACTAATACCTTTTACTTCAAATATCAAATTAACCGGAAATGTTAATGCTCACTAAAATTAAATTTATATTATATTTTCCTTGGTTATTATTAGAAATATGGAAATCAGCTTTCCCGGTTATCAAAATAATTTGGCAAAAAAAAATAGAGATAGAGCCGGTTTTTGAATGGATTGACGCAGAAGGGCTAGAAGAAATCGGTGAAGTAATTTATAGTAACTCGATTACATTAACACCCGGTACGGTAACACTTGATATAAATAATAATATGCTATTAGTACATGCACTCAATAAATCATCGATTACCGACCTACAAAGAGGTAGAATGATTAAAAAAATTAAGCAAATATTAAAAACAACTTGAAGTAGAAAATGTTATCAGATATAAACGCTCTAAAGTATAAAAAAGTTTTGCTCAAAGTTTCAGGGGAAGCTTTAATGGGAGACAAACAATTTGGACATGAATATGAGGTAATAAAAAAGATTGCCGGCGATATTAAGGAGGTCATTGATTTAGGAGTAGAAGTCGCTATTGTAGTCGGAGGTGGGAATATTTATCGAGGGATCAATGCAGCACTTGTCGGTATGGACCGAGCTTCAGCGGATTATATAGGTATGCTCGCAACGGTGATTAATGCTTTAACATTGCAAAACGTTATGGAAAGCTTAGGTATCTATACAAGAGTTCTATCGGCTATTCCTATGATGAGCGTATGCGAGCCTTATATTCGCCGTAAAGCTAAAGGACATATGAAAAAAAAGCGTGTGGTAATTTTTGCCGGAGGCACGGGTAATCCGTTCTGTACCACTGATAGTGCCGCAGTACTTCGTGCAATCGAAATGAATTGCGATATTTTGTTAAAGGCAACTCAAGTTGATGGCGTATATGATTCCGACCCTAAAAAAAATCCTGATGCTAAAAAATATTTCACTATTAGCTATAAAGATGTTATAACTAACAACCTGCAAGTCATGGATACGGCAGCTATTGCAGTTGCAAGAGAAAATAAATTACCTATAAGAGTATTTTCGATAAAAGAACAGGGAAATTTTGCTAGAGTAATACAAGATAAAGGCGGATATACGACAATTGAGGAATAATATTATTGTAGTGTGACTCGGTTTTTCGTCATTGCGAGGAGCGAAGCGACGTAGCAATCTCATGAAGTAATACTCCTGAGATTGCTTCGTCGAATTACTACGTAATTCTTCTCGCGATGACGATTTAGTATCCACACCACAACTGTCCGAAGTTGAAAAATAAGTAGAATAGGCAATTTTTTTACAACTATTGCTGGTAGTATTTTTGATGTTTTACGTTAAAAATACCATTTTTAGCTATTAAATAGCTTTTGTTCATTTTAACTTCGGACAGTTGTGTATCCACGCAAGAATGACATCGGGGGTATTTTCTAATACTAATAATATACGGATAAAATAATATGGACACAGAAACGTTAAAGAAAAACTTACAAGAAAAGATGGATAAAACTCTGAAAGTTTTAGATCATGAGCTTAAAGGCTTGCGTACCGGTAGAGCTTCGGTTAATTTGCTTGATAGCGTAACCGTGGAAGCTTACGGGAGTAAAATGCCGCTTTCACAAGTTGCTTCTCTATCCACCCCTGATGCACGAACAATTAACGTGCAGGTTTGGGATAAATCTATGGTGTCCTCGGTAGAAAAAGGAATTACGATAGCAAATCTTGGCTTAACTCCAGCAACGGACGGTCAATTAATCAGACTACCGATACCGGCTTTAACTGAAGCAAGACGTAAAGAACTGGTAAAGCTTGCTCATAAATACGGTGAGGATACTAAAATTTCATTACGTAATATTAGAAGAGATGGCAATGAAGAGCTTAAAAAGCTAGAAAAGGATAATATTATTGCAAAAGATGAGCATCATAGCTTATCTGAACAAGTACAAAAACTAACCGATGATTATAGTAGTAAAGTTGACTCGGCAATAAAACAAAAAGAACAAGAGATAATGACTGTTTGATTCTAATCGTCATGGCTCACAGGCATTATTGCGTAGATACCAAAACTGTCATTTCGAGCAAACGAAGTGAGCGTGGCAATCTCGTGAAGTATTATAAAACTCCTGAGATTGCTTCGTCAAAATTTTCAATTTTTCCGTGCAATGACGCCAACGCCTAAAAATACCCGAATGAAGAAAATAAAACTATGATTACAAAAGAAGAAGCACAGAAAATAGCAAAATTAGCTAGATTAAAATTTGAAGAAGATACTGTAGAAAAATTTTCTGCTCAGTTTAGTACTATTATGAATATGATTGATATTTTAAATGAAATAGATTGCAAAGATATAGAGCCTTTAACTTCGGTTTCTAATATGAATGCTAGAATGCGAGAGGACGCCGTTACAAGTTCTGATTTGTCAAATAAATTATTTGATAATGTAAGCGGAAATAGTGCTCAACTTGCTAAAGAAGTAAAATATTTTATCACTCCAAAGGTTGTTGAATAATTATGATGGAACTAAACAAATTAACAGTAGCAGACAGTGTAAAAGGTCTAAAAAATAAAGATTTTACAAGTAAGGAATTAGTTAATGCACATATTAAACAAATAGAGAAACATAGAAACCTAAATGTTTATGTTACCGAAACTTTTGATTTAGCTTTAAAACAGGCCGAAGCAGCCGATCAAAATTATGCTAAAAATCAACCGCGAACACTTGAGGGTATACCATTTGCCGCTAAAGATCTTTTCTGTACGAAAGGAATTAGAACTACGGCATGTTCTAATATACTGAAAAATTTTATACCTAATTATGAATCAAGCGTTACACAAAATATTTTTGATAAGGGCGGTGTGATGCTTGGCAAAACCAATATGGATGAATTTGCAATGGGTTCGGCAAATATCACTAGTTGTTTTGGAAATGTAATTAGTCCTTGGAAAGCAAATGAGGATAATGCAGATTTAGTTCCGGGTGGTTCTTCAGGTGGTTCAGCTGCAGCAGTTAGCGGGTTTATGGCATCTGCTGCTCTTGGTAGCGATACTGGAGGCTCGGTACGTCAACCTGCAAGCTTTACGGGTTTAGTCGGATTTAAACCGACATATGGTCGTTGCTCAAGATACGGAATGGTATCCTTTGCTAGCTCACTTGATCAAGCAGGGATATTTACTAGAAGCGTTTTAGACAGTAGCATTATGCTTGAAGCGATGATGGGGTTTGATGAAAAAGATTCTACTTCGATTAAAGCAGAAGTTCCAGAACTACAATCCGCTATCGGAAGTTCTATGAAAAATATGAAGATAGGTGTACCTCTTAGCCTTGGTGAAGGCGGTATTATTGAACCTGATATTATGAAAATGTGGCAGGATACTATAGAGCTACTTAAAAACGCCGATGCTGAAATAGTTGATATTACGCTGCCGCATGCTAAATACGGTGTTGCCGTTTATTACGTAATAGCACCGGCTGAAGCTTCTTCAAATTTATCTAGATATGACGGCGTTAGATACGGTCTTCGAGTAGAACGCGAAAATATGACGCTTGACGAAATGTATGAAATGACTAGATCAGTCGGATTTGGGGAGGAAGTAAAACGTCGTATTATGATTGGAACATATGTGCTTTCATCTAGTTGTATGGATGCATATTATCTAAAAGCTCAAAAAGTACGTCGTTTAGTTGCAAACGATTTTAATAATGCTTTTGCAAAAGTTGATGCCATTTTGTTACCTGCAGCACCGACCGAAGCTTTTAAGATCGGTGAAAAACAAAATGATCCGACTATTGTGTATTTAAACGATTTATTTACTATTCCTGCAAGTTTAGCCGGTTTACCTTGTGCATCGGTTCCTGCCGGGTTATCGGCACGAGGTTTACCTCTTGGGATGCAGATTATAGGTAAACAATTAGACGAATATAATGTTTTGAAAGTAGCATCGACAATTGAGTCAGGTGTAAAACATATTAAATTTGAGCCAAAAGGTTTTTAATTATGGCATATATTGAAGGTAATACGGGAAAATGGGAATATGTAATAGGGCTTGAAATCCATGCTCAAATTTCCTCAAAATCTAAGCTTTTTTCAGGAAGTAGTACTATTTTTGCAGCAAGACCAAATTCGCAGGTTTCCTATGTTGATGCAGCAATGCCCGGGATGTTACCGGTATTAAATAAGCATTGCGTATACCAAGCAATTAAAACAGGGCTTGGGCTTAAAGCTAAAATAAATAAATATTCGGTATTTGATCGTAAAAATTATTTTTATGCTGATCTGCCCCAAGGTTACCAAATCTCGCAATTTTATTATCCTATAGTGCAAAACGGAACTATGGAAATACCGACTAATACCGGCGATCTTAAAACTATTCGCATTAACCGTTTGCATTTAGAGCAGGATGCAGGTAAGTCTATGCATGATCAATCACCACATTACAGCTTTATCGATTTAAATCGTGCCGGTATTGGACTTATGGAAATTGTAACTGAGCCTGATATATCTTCACCGGAAGAAGCGGCTGAATTTGTAAAAAAGCTGAGAAATTTGCTACGTTATATCGGCAGCTGCGACGGTGATATGGAAAAAGGCTCAATGCGTTGCGATGCTAATATTTCAGTACGACGTAGCGGTGAACCACTCGGCACAAGATGCGAAATTAAAAATATTAATTCGATTCGTAATATTATTAAAGCAATAGAATTTGAAGCTAAAAGACAAGTAGACTTGCTTGAAAACGGTGAAGTAATAATTCAAGAAACACGCTTATTTAATGCCGATAGCGGTGAAACAAAAACTATGCGTTTAAAAGAAGAAGCACTTGATTATAGATATTTTCCTGATCCCGATTTATTACCGCTTGTTATTTCTGATGAGTTAATAAATGAACTAAAAGCAAACTTACCTGAGCTACCTGATCAAAAGATTGAAAAATATACGAAAGAATTTGGTTTAAGTAAATATGATGCCGAAGTAATAGTAGCCGATGAATCGGTTGCTGAGTATTTTGAGAAAGCAGCAAATGAATGTAACCCTAAAATGCTTACTAATTGGCTAACTAGTGAGTTGTTCGGACAATTAAACAAAGCATCGATAGGAATAAATGAATGCAAAATTACTCCTAGTAACTTTGCAAAACTGGTAAAATTAATAGAAAATGATACTATTTCTGGTAAAATTGCAAAAACCGTTTTTGAAATTATGTTTGAAACCGGTAAAGCACCCGATAAAATAGTAGAGGAAAAAGGACTGATGCAAGTTTCGGATAATAACGTGCTGAACACAGTAATTGACGAGGTAATAGCTGAAAACCCTGAATCAGTAGAGGGTTATAAAAGTGGTAAGGATAAGTTATTCGGTTTCTTTGTAGGGCAGGTAATGAAAAAAACTGGTGGTAAGGCTAATCCGACGCTTGTGAATCAGCTTTTAAAGGATAGGCTGGATTCTTGAAGCTATTACTCCGGTAGGTATTGCCCACGTGATAAGTTTTCCCGTCATTGCGAGCGAACTCAAGTAGAGCGTGACAATCTCATGAAATAGTATAATACTTCTGAGATTGTCACGTCGATGCTACGCATCTCCTCGCAATGACAATTCGGCACATGACACACACTCAAACTTAAAACATTATTTTTATGAAATTTCTAAAAATATTTTTACTATCTTTCTTACTAATTTCTTGTGATAAAAAAGAAACGGAAAAAACTTTAATAGTCGGTACTGCCGCAGATAATCCTCCTTATGAATTCATCCAAGACGGGGAGATTGTTGGGATTGATATTGATATTATAAAAGCAATAAGTGAACGTCTAAATAAAAAAGTTATTATAAAAAACTTCGACTTTAACGGTTTACTTGCAGCTTTAGTTAGTGAAAATATTGATGTTGCGGTGGCGGAGCTTTCCGTAACACCGGAGCGTTCCGAATATATCAGCTTTTCCGATAATTACGCTACTGCAAGATTTGCCATAATATATAGAACAGGTGATAATATACAAAATAGCAAAGATCTAGAGAATAAAATAGTAGGGGTACAACTTGGTAGTGTTTTAGAAAAAAAAGCACAAGATCTATCACGGACAATGAATATTAAAGTTCATTCTTTAGCAAATCATTTAATGTTAGTTGAAGAGTTAAAAGCCAAAGTCATAGATGCTATTATTTCTGAGGAATTTCAAGGCAAAAAATTAAAAGAAAATAATTCAAATTTAGAAAGCAGTACTTTAGAAGAATTTTCATCAAATTTTGCTATAGGTATGTCTAAAAACTCAGGACTAATTAGTGAAATTAATGAGGCAATCGATTCATTAAAAAAAGACGGAACCATTAACAAAATTATGAAAAAATGGCTGGGACAGTAACAGAAAGTCAATTTAAAGATACTATGAGTCGATTCCCCCAGGGAGTGACTATTATAACAACAAATTGTAATAACGAGCTTTTTGGCTTTACTGCTAGTTCTCTTACTTCTGTATCTTTAAAACCACCGTTAATATTATTTTGCCTCAATAAAAACTCTTTTAGTATAAACAGTTTTCAGAAAAGTGATAAATTCGCAGTTAGTATTTTAGCAGAGCATCAAATTGATATCTCAAAACATTTTGCTAAATCACAACCTAATAAATTTACAAAAATTGCTTATGAGCTTGGCAATAAAACCAATTGTCCTTTAATAAACGGTGCAACTTGTTATATAGAATGTACTAAATATGCTTCTTACGATGTCGGTGACCATGTTATATTTATTGGTGAAGTAATAAATACTGCTATTAAAAATGATTTAAAGCCTCTATTATATTTTCATAAATCTTATACAAATTTACAATAAATCAAACATGATTAGTATCGGTCTTAGCGGTTCTACAGGTAAAATGGGAAAAACCATTACAGAGAGAATAGATAAATTTAAAGATTGCAAAATTTCAGCAAAATTTAATAGTACTAATAATTTAGATGATTTAGATAATTTTTGTAAAAATTCTGATGTAATCATCGATTTTTCTACTCCTGAAATATTAGAAAAATTAATTAATTATGCATTAAAACATAATACAAAATTAGTAATTGGAACCACAGGACTTCAACCTCAGCATTTTAAGCTTTTAGAAAAAGCAGCTCAAACTTTACCTATTTTATATTCTGCAAATATGAGTATCGGGGCTGATTTGCTCAGCTATTTAGCAAGAAAGGCAACAAAAATACTAGATGATTACGATATTGAAATTCTAGAAACGCATCACCGTAATAAAAAAGATTCACCCTCAGGAACTGCTATTATGCTTGCTGAAACAATTGCAAGCGAAAAAGGATTAAATATAGCATTTCATCGCGGCAACAGACCGAGAAGCGAAAAAGAAATAGGTATTTCCTCACTTCGTGGTGGAAATGTTCATGGTATACATGAAATAGCTTTCCTAGGTGATGATGAAATAATCACTTTAAAACACGAAGCCCTGAATAAAAATTCTTTTGCCATTGGTGCAATTAAAGCTGCTATTTGGCTACACAATAAATCACCGGCTTTATATTCAATGCAAGATATTTATAATTATAGCTTGAAAAAACAGCTCTAACAGACTATATTTTATTATGTAAATAACATAATCCTAAGGTTTCTTATGATCGATTATACAAAAACTTTAACTGCCACCTCAAAGAATAAAACTTTTGATGAAGGCTTAAGAAAATACATGCTTAAAGTATATAATTATATGGCTTTAGCACTTTTACTAACCGGTGTAGCGGCCGTAACGACTATATCAGTTGAACCTATTTATAATTTAATGTTTCAAACAGGTTTCGGTGCTATTATAATGTTTGCTCCGCTCGGTATTGCTTTATATTTCTTTATGGGCTTTGGACGAATGAACCTGAAAACAGCACAAATATTATTTTGGGTTTATGCCGGTTTAACCGGTATGTCGCTTGCATATTTAGCTCTTATTTATACCGGTGCCTCGATAGCTCGTACTTTCTTTATTTGTTCTTCCGTTTTTGGAGCAATGAGTTTATACGGTTATAGTACAAGTAGAGATTTAACATCTATGGGTTCATTTTTTGCAATGGGTCTTATAGGTCTTATCATTGCTTCATTAGTCAACTTGTTTCTAAAAAGCTCGACTCTTTCTTTTGCTACTTCTCTTATTGGAATAGTAGTATTTATGGGACTAATTGCTTGGGACACTCAAAAGATTAAGTCTATGTATTACATGGCAGGAAACGATGAAGTAGGACAAAAGGTTTCTATTATGGCAGCCTTTACTTTATACTTAGATTTTATAAATCTTTTCCTATATTTAATGAGATTTTTAGGCAATAGAAGAGATTAATTGGTATCCTTTCTGCAAAGTCATGATTTATTTCATGGCTTTGTTTTTTTCATTGTCATATCACGATCAAATCTATAGTACCGAATAGTTTTTAAAAAGACCTCGATGTTATATCCCAACAAAAGCGGGACCTTGTTGTATAGATACCGACTCCTCATTATGAACGGTCGAAGCAAGTTGGCGTTGTTGCGTGGACCGAAAAATCCGTTCGAGGTCATACCGTGGCTTGACCACGGGATCCAAAAAACAATAAAAATACTAATAATTTTAGTATTTTTAACTTGATCCCGCTACAAGCTCGCGGGATAACAGGGATAAAATTGATTCACGCGGGCAATGCCAAGCTAGTTCGACAATCCAGAAAAAATAATAAAAAAATACTGCAAATTAGAGTTTTTTCTTCCCTGCAATTAATAATAATTAATTAATTTATATAATAAATTTTTGAAGCATTAGTTAATATAATCAGGTTATTTTATGTCTAAAGAAAAAACTCAACAGGAATTATTATTACAAGAGCAACTTTTTAAAGCCTTGGAAACAGAAGATACAGCATTGAATGCCAAAATATCTAGAGCCTGCGAAGCCATTGCCTCATCTGCTATTGACCTTTCTAATGACCAATCCCCTACTACTGCAAGTCTATATGTTAATCAAATGGAATTAGCCGATTTGGATGATCGAGGTTTGGCTAAAGCCGCAACAATAATAAAAAACTTGTTTCCAGGAGATAAACACCAGGAATTCAGAGAAATAATCGATGCGCCTCTTTTACAGCATTTAGTTATGGAAGAGGCAATTGAACGACAAGTTGGATTAGATGATAGCCGATATAATGCAGATTACAGAAAACTTGAAGAAATAAGCAATCCTAATGACCCTAAAAAAGCAATTGATGCTATGCTACGTGATAAGAGGGTGGCACAGCAAACTGAGTTTGAGGAGAAAGGACAAAAGACATCAGGAGTTTCAGCCGGTTATGTTACTAAAGATGAACTAGGAAATACTTTTATTTTAAAACATTTTTATAAAACTCATGCTGCATGACAAAAAATACAAGATAATAATGCACGAAAACAGGCTATTGCCGACCGAAGAGACGGGGTACAAGAATTAATAGACTCTACCATGTATCAATTTTATTACATGATCGAGCATCAAAAGAAGGGCTGGTAAAAGCAGATGAAAAACACCCTGATTCACTTTATGTTCGTTCTAAATTTTTTGATAATGCTGTAACACTAACAGAATTTTCCGGTTTATCAGATCAAACTAGAGTCAGAGCTAATGATCAAAATTTAAAAAGCTAGAAGGATTTGAAAAAGCCATAGCTGCTTGTCATATGCTGGGGAAGTAGATTATCATGCGGGTAATTTAATGGCGCAAGATGGTAAAACAATAACCAAAATTGGTCATGGTCGCTCTTTTTTAGCATTTTATAAGGATTTTGGCAGTATGATCCAATCAACAAATGAAATGTTTGCACATCCTGGAGTCGGCTACAATGCTGCTATCAAAGCGGGTAATTTCTCATTTAGTATCGATAAATATAGCGAATCGTTAAATCAGATGATAAGTCAATTTGATGAGAAACAGGTGGAAGCAATAGTTGATCAAAAAATGGATGAATTAAAAAAAGCCGGGTTTGATCCGAAAAATATTGCGTTATTCGCTAATATTAACAATTTTGATGATTTGAGGAAACACTATAAAGGCAGTATAAAAGAAAATCTTGTTAATATGCAAGAAGTGGCCAAAGGAGCTGAGATAGTAACAAAATGCAGTCATGTCTCACCTGAATTTAAAAATGGCGGTTGGTTAAAGGCTTTCGCTAATTCATCTGTAAAAGACCCGGTACTCTATGCAATAAATAATAACATTACAATTGAAGGTAAGGATGCTAAAGAGTGGGTGTATGAAAATAATTACCAAATTAAAACTTCTATAGGCTTGAAAAAAGAAATAATCAAGGAACAACAATGGAGCAAAGATTTAGAAGGAAAATGAAAAGAAACAGAAGTTGAGGTTAAGAAAGATAAAGTAGAAGTACAAATTTCTGATCCTGTAAAATCGATGCGTGCACAAGACAAATCTACCGGCAAAAAGTTGGAATCACTAATTGTTGATTTTACAAAACAGGCAACAACTATAAACGTAACAGATAAAGAAGTAGCAAAATTCTACGACAATATAATGAAAGAGCTAAAAAAAAGAACATTATCTTACCCAGCAGGATATTGAGGGTATAAAGAAAGATTTAAAATATCAGGATAATATCGAAAACACGACCAACTTATTAAATGCTAAATCTTTCAACTTAAATTCCAAAGATACTATATACTACAAGGTAGGAAATTTTTGTGAAAAGATAGGTTTATCTAACATTTCAAACTATTTTATGAAAAAAATTTCTCCTGAAAATTTAAATAAAATCATGGTACACAGAAGCTGATAGCAGAATGTATAAAAATTAGCAATATATTAAAACAAAAAGGAAATCAAGGCATTCAACCGAAAAGAGTAGAAGCGGTAAAAGAAATTGCATTCTCTAAATTACAAGCTAAAAGGGGAAATCAGAAACAAAGATAGGCATTGTTGAGGATATGCCTTAAACGTCATTGCGGGCAGTCACGGTATTTTTGCGTGGTTCCGTTTCATCGTCATTGCGAAGAAATTACGAAGTAATTGACGAAGCAATTTCAAGCAAAATTCCTGGGATTTCCACGTCGGGATTACGTCCCTCCTCGCAATGACGAGGGATTTCGATGCCACGCAATACTACGTGGGAATGACTATTGTAAAAAAGAAAGCTTTACTTATATTTTTATTCTTTAATATAAGTAAATCTATTTACAATAATATTATTTTTATATAAAGTATTCATCAATTAACATTAATTTGCTAAGTAACATATGCGGATAATGAGTATTTTTAGCTTTAAGAAATATAAAACGATTTATTTAAAATTTATTAATATACAAGTAAAGTTAATTTATAGCTTACTTATTTCAAATATTTTTATATCTTCTATATATAGATGTACTAGGGCAGTTTATTGAGGCTCAGAAAATGTAGTAATTACAGGAAGAACAATGGATAGGAGAGAGGATATTCAATCTAATCTTTGGGTGTTTTTCCACGTGGCATAGAGCGTAACGGTATGGCCGTTTCTCAATCGATTACATGGGTATCAAAATATGATAGTTTAGTTACTTCCGGTTATGATATTGGCACTGTTGACGGGATAAATGAGAAAGGGTTAGCCGCTAATTTATTATATTTGGTAGAATCAAATTATGGTAAAGCAGACGATAAACAACATATTATATCTGTTTCTATATGGACACAATATGTACTCGATAATTTTGCAAGTGTTGCAGAAGCCGTAGAAGCATTTAGTCAGCATCTTATTAGAGTAATGCCGTTAGTTCTTGAAAACGGTATACCGGCACAAGTTCATTTATCTATCTCCGATAGTACAGGTGATTCAGCAATATTTGAGTATATAGACGGAAATTTAGTGATACATCACGGTAAACAATATCAAGTAATGACTAATTCACCGAAATTTGACCATCAACTTGCTTTAAATACATATTGAGCAGAAATAAACGGCTTAATATTCATGCTGGGAACTAATAAAGCTGCAGATCGTTTTGTGCGCGCATCATTTTTGATAAATGCTATTCCTAAAAAAATCGCTCCACAATATAAAAATGCCGTTATTGAAGGAAAATACATTAATCAAGCTATAGCAAGCGTAATGGGAATAATGCGTAGTGTTAGTGTTCCTTTGGGTATCACTACATCTGATCAACCAAACATATCATCTACATTATGGAGAACAATTACAGATCATAAAAATAAAATTTATTATTATGATTCATCAACTTCTCCAAATGTATTTTGGATATCTCTTGCCAATTTAGATTTCAAGAAAGGAGTACCAGTAAAAAAACTTATTATATCAAAAGGACAAGTATTTTCAGGTGAAGTATCGGAGCATTTTGTTCCTGAAAAACCTTTTAAATTTTCATCGACACAATAAAATTACAAAAATTAGATTTACGTCTAAGATAAAATCGTCTTTTATCTTGGCTAAAATGTAATAGTTGAGATTTAATCTTACATTTAGTAAAATTAAGATAATATTAAATGGAGGATTAGAGATGAATCTAAATCAAAAAATAATAAAGCCAAAAATAGGATTACTAGAATTAGCTAGGAGTCTTGGTAGTATATCGTCAGCATATAAAGCTATGGGTTACAGTAGAGACAGTTATTATAGGTTTAAAGAGTTATATGAAACAGGAGGAGAAGAAGCATTATATGAGATTAGTCGGAAGAAGCCAATTATAGCGAATAGAGTTGATCCTGCCGTAGAGAGAGCAGTATTAGATATGGCAATAGAATACCCCGCTTATGGTCAGCTGCGAGTATCAAATGAGCTTAAAAAGACTGGTATTCTTGTATCACCTGGAGGAGTTAGATCTATTTGGCTACGTAATGATTTAAATAATATCAATAAAAGACTTAAAGCATTAGAAGCCAAAATGGCTCAGGATGGTATTGTTCTTACCGAAGCTCAGTTACAAGTATTAGAGAAACGGCGTAGCGAGAAAGAAGCTCATGGTGAGATTGATACACAGCATCCAGGTTATCTAGGATGCCAAGACACATATTATGTAGGTAATTTTAAAGGCATAGGCAAGGTATATTCTCAAGTGTTTATTGATAGTTACACTCGGGTTGCAGAGGCTAAACTATATACTGATAAAACAGCACTTACCGCTGCTGACATGCTTAATGATAGAGTGTTACCATGGTATGAGAGTCAGCAAATACCAGTACTTCGTATTTTAACTGATAGAGGTGGTGAGTATAAAGGTAATATAGAACATCATGCTTTTGAATTGTTCTTAAGCATTGAGGGTATTGAGCATACTACTACTAAAGCATATTCTCCTCAAACAAATGGTATGTGTGAACGTTTTAATAAAACTATGAAACAAGAATTCTTTGATACTGCTATGCGTAAAAAGATCTATACTGATCTTGATGATCTACAACTAGATCTTGATATTTGGCTAGAATATTATAATAATGAAAGACCGCATTCCGGTAAATATTGCTATGGAAAAACACCTATGCAGACTTTTATGGATAGTAAAAAGTTAGCTGTTGAAAAGAATAACGAAATCTTATATCTTGAATACTCATCTGACAGTCATAACTTATCAGACATTCAGATATAATTTTTATAATGTCTGTAAGATTAAATCTTGACTTCTACAGCTAATTGTTATTACATATTCTTAAGAATCGACGGTGATAACATAATGCTTAGCTCTTTTAGAGCTTTATCTTCTACATAGCTTGGAGCGTTCATTAGTAAATCTTCAGCTTGCTGATTTAAAGGAAATGCAATTATTTCTCTTATATTAGTTGCTTCTGCGAGTAGCATAACGATTCTGTCAATACCGGGAGCTATTCCGCCATGTGGTGGAGCACCAAACTTAAATGCTCTAATCATACCGCCAAATCTCTTATCAACTTCCTCCTCACTATAACCTGCTATGGAAAATGCTTTATACATAATTTCCGGCTTATGGTTTCTAATAGCACCGCTGGAAAGCTCAATACCGTTACAAACAATATCATATTGATAGGCGTTAATTTCTAATAACTCTGCAGTAGTTTTAGCTTGCTCTAAAGCTTCTAAGCCGCCTTGTGGCATAGAAAATGGATTATGGCTAAAATCAATTTTTCCTGTGTCTTCATTTAATTCATAGAATGGAAAATTGGTAATCCAGCAGAATTTAAAGCAGTCTTTTTCGAGTAAATCAAGCTCTTCGCCAAGTCTTATTCTAACCTTGCCTGCAAGCTTTGCAGCTTTTTCTTTTTTATCGCTAGCAAAAAATACGACATCACCGTTACTAATACTAGCTGTAGCTTTTAGACTCTCTAATTGCTGCGGGCTTAAGAATTTTGCTACCGGTCCTTTTGCTTCACCGGTTTCACTAAACTGAATATAACCAAGTCCACTTGCTCCTTCGGATATTGCAAACTCTATCATTTTATCGAAGAAGCTACGAGGCAGTGCAGCTGCCTTAGGAGCAGGAATTGCACGAACAATACTACCTTTTTTGATATTCTCTCTGAAAATCGTAAAATCGGAATCTCTAAATATCTCAGTTACATCAACAATTATAATAGGATTTCGTAAATCAGGCTTATCAGAACCATATTTTAGCATAGATTCATTATATGGAATACGAACAAAAGGAGTCTCTGATACTTTTTCAGCCGTGAATTTAGTGAATAAATCATACATCACAGGCTCAATAGTACTAAATATGTCTTCCTGTGTAACAAACGACATTTCTACATCTAGCTGATAAAACTCGCCAGGTGATCTATCGGCTCTTGCATCTTCATCCCGAAAACAAGGAGCAATTTGGAAATAACGATCAAAGCCTGATACCATCAATAACTGCTTGAATTGCTGAGGTGCTTGCGGTAACGCATAGAACTTACCCGGATGCATTCTACTCGGTACTAAGAAATCTCTAGCACCTTCAGGTGAACTTGCCGTTAAAATCGGTGTTTGAAATTCGGTAAAACCTCTTGCCGTCATCAAATGACGAATATGAGAAATAATTTGTGAGCGGAGTATTATATTATTATGCAATTTCTCACGTCTAAGATCTAAAAAGCGATGTTTAAGCCTCGTCTCTTCTGGAGCATCTTTTTCAGTATTAATAACAAAAGGTAGAGTATCTGCAGCTGATTCAACAATAAATTCACCTGCTAAGACCTCAATATGACCTGTCGGAAGCGCATCATTAATAGTATCATTTGATCTTGCTACAACTGTACCCCTTACCGTAATTACCGACTCATAACGCAAACGACTTACATCTTCCATAAGCTGCTGGTTTTGATCGGTAAACACGATTTGAGTTATACCATAATGATCGCGTAAATCTATGAAAACTAGATTACCGTGATCTCTTCTTCTATGTACCCAACCGGATAATTTAACTTCTTTCCCAACATCGGATATTTGTAATTCGTTACAATTATGAGTTCTATATTTATGCATTTTCTACGTATATTTCTTTCCTTTATACATATACATAAAATTACAGAGTTTCGCAAATAAAAACTAAAGTTTTATCTTGCCAAAATTTTATCTTGATATTGCAGCAGCTTTTGGCTTTGATGGGAGTTGCTGATGATTTTGTTGCTCCGGTTTTACTTGATTTAACTCACCTTTAATCCATTCATATATTGCTTTCTTAGGGTTTTTAATTATCTCTGCAACATTTTCTACTAGATTTATTATTCCTCTAACTAACGATAATACATCTTTTGCTATTTCACCTATAGAATTATTACCTGCTTGTAGTTTTTCTTGGTCTTTATTGGACAAATTACTACGTATGTTATTCATTCTTGATTTAAGCTCATCCTGTTCTAGCTCTTCTTTTGTAAAATGTGACTTAAGTTTTCTATCAACAATTTTTTGTTCTTCCGGAGTTAAATTTTTGTATTGATCAACAAGCTTATTAACTTTTTCTTGTTCTTCCGGTAGTTTTGAAATATTTTCAGCAATATTTGGCATTTGTTTCCCTTATAAAGTTAAAACATATTAATTTTGCCCATTATATATATTTTTTAACTTTATACAAGAAAAACTTTAATAGAAATTAACCTTTGAACGCAGCCTTAATACCTAGAAAGTCTAAAAAATTTCGTAATTCTTGACGTGCAAGTACGTGTGAGCTATTAAACGCTCTATCATATTTTGCAGTTTTTAGATCAAGTAATGTTAGACCTTGTAAAAATAACTCCCTATATATTACACGTTCACTAAATCCTTCTGCGAGTTTAAAGTTAATTCTTTTAGCAAGTTTAGCTAATACATTCCCTACGCGTCTTTTATTTAATGCATCAAGATTACTTAAACGATTACGCAGTATTACCCAATCTATACTAATTCTATCACGACTAGCACGCTCCATTTTCTGTTCCCAAATCATTTGACTATATATTGATGGGCTAATAATTTCATCTTTGCTGTCGACTTTTGCTATTACGTCTAAATCTAGAAAGCTGTCATTAATCGGTGTAATAATTGTATCGGCGTAAGAATGAGCAACTCTTGATAAAGGAGTATGACTGCCTGGGGTATCAATCACTATATAATCGGCATCCTGATTATTTGCAAGTACTTCCTTAAAACTCTTTGCTTGTTCTTCCGCATCGCTTTCCGATATATGAAAATGTTTCGGTACTAATACCGGTTTATCAAGATTTTGCTGATTATATAAATCTCGATTTTTTAAATAGCTGGTTAAAGAACCTTGACGTGAGTCGGTATCAATACTTACTACCGAATAATTTTGATAAAGCAGAGCTATTATTAAGTGCATGCAACAGGTAGTTTTACCTGCCCCGCCTTTTTCATTACCTATAACAAATATATAAGGTTTATTTATTGTGTTCATAATTATATTCAGAATAAACAAATAGCAAATAGATGACTTTTCGTCTGAGCTACGGAAAAACTGTAAGTTTTGTACGTACGCAATCTCAGGAGTTTGTTATTATTGCATGAGATTGCTACGCAGCCTATGGCTGCGTAGCTCATGACGACTCGGTTTCTACGCAACAAAGCGACTCTAGAATAACGTTAAATATATTCTTTAATGAATTTCTCAAGTAGCCTCACGCCATACCCCACTGCCCCTTTCGGACCGAGTGCTGAAGCTTTATTACTATTTGCAACACCTGCTATATCTAAATGAGCCCAATCTACTCCATCTTTAATGAAACGTTTAATGAAATGTGCAGCCGTGCAGCTTCCGGCAGCTCCCGGTACGTTCCCTATATTTGCCATATCAGCAATATCGGAGTTAATCATTGCATCGTACTCATCATGAAGCGGCATTCTCCAAAGTTTTTCATTAACTTCTTCCCCTACTTTTATTAACTTATCAGCTAGCTCATCATTATTGGAAAAACAACCGGCATATGTACTACCGAGTGCTACAGTTATTGCTCCTGTTAGAGTTGCAACGTCAATCACGCATTTAGGCTTAAATTTTTCTTGTGCATACCAAACTGCATCAGCAAGTACTAAACGCCCTTCTGCGTCGGTATTTAAAACTTCGGCAGTTTGCCCTGACATAGTAGTTACTACATCCCCTGGACGCTGTGCATTACCGGACGGCATATTTTCAACAAGCCCTACAACACCGACTATATTTACAGGTAATTTTTGACCGGCAACCGCAATCATAGCACCCACGACTGCTGCAGAGCCTCCCATATCGTATCTCATTAAATGCATATTACTTGACGGCTTTAAGGAAATACCGCCTGTATCAAAAATCACTCCTTTACCAACCAAAGCAATAGTCGGAACGTCTTTACTGCCGCCTTTATATTCCATTACTACTAATTTTGACTCGTTTTGTGAACCTTGACCGACCCCAAGTAATGCACCCATACCAAGATTTTTCATCTCACGTTCACCGATAACGTCAACATCTACTCCGAACGGTTCAAGTATATCAACTATTCTTTCAGCATAAACTTGCGGAGTTTTAATATTTGACGGTTCATTACATATATCCCTTGTAAAAAATACTGCCTCAGCAATTAATTTTTTGACTTCAAATAATTTTGCCACTTCAGTACTATTATCGGTAAAAATCTCAATTGACTCTACTGCAAACTTGTCTGCTTCTTTTAAGGTAGTTCTATATTGATCAAATCTGTAAGAAGCAAGAAACGCCCCACTAGCAACTAAAGATGCGAATGTTTGAGATGTAAACCTGCTAATGCTATTTGTAAGTTTTAAGCCGATAGTAGAAATTTTAGCACAAATAGCATGTTGTAAGATTTTACCACCTAACTCTTCAATTTTTGCTTCAGTTAATTTTTCTTCATTCCCAAGACCTGCTATTATCAAATATCTAACCTCGCCTGATTTAATGACAGACGGAATAACTTTAATCTGTCCATATTTACCGGTAAATTGCAGTTTATTCTGAATAGTTTTAGAAATTAATCCGTGATGTTGTTGATCGAGCCCTATTAAATTACTATCAAGCTTTAACTGTTCATCAATAAAAACTACTAGACCCTGATTAGTAGATGATTCTTCGTTCACAAAATTTATGTTAAGCATACTCATTCCTTATATTACTTTTGACTTTGGATAATTCTATTTATCTTGATAAAACTTTGCAAGTATTATAATTGATTTAAAACAAAATCTCATCAAATAGCATTTGACAAATGTTAATGTTTTTTATATTTTGCTGACGGATTAGTTAAATTTAAGTAATAACATGCCAGTATATGACATCACTTCTCATTTAATTAAGCAGAAGTATACTATGATTAAAACATCATGTGAGCTAAACCAAGATATGGATGAGATTTATAGCCTCACCCCTCATCCATTACGATATACTTGCCTTAACTATTTAAAGTTATTATCTCTACCTATATCGCTAGCATTTTATGTAACAAAGCTTTGTTTTACGGCTGATCCTGTATGGACATGGATAGGGATTAATATTTTGTATAAGAAGATGGATCAAGCAATAGCCAAAAAAATATTACACGGCTTACCTGACGAAATAGAAGCAGATCAAAATATACCTAAAATTGTCGAGTATGTATTTAAAAAATATGAAGAAAACCCTACATTAGCACCTCTTGTTGAACCTACATTTATACAAAAATTTTTAGCAGAGACCGGTAAATATATTCCTGCTTTTTCTAAAATAGTAAAGTTTTGGAATGAAGGAGGAATTAATTATTCTGATGAAATACAAACAAAACGAGAATTAATTGGCGTTATTTATAAACAAATTGTTTCTAAAGCTTATGAAGTAGGTAAAAAAGGAGAAAAGCTTGAAATAACGGATTTGAAAGAACTTTTCCCAGAGATAAATTTTGAAGAAAAAATCAATATTGAATCAGAAAATCTTGAAATAGATAAGGTAGAAGTAAGCAATGAAGAGCTTTCAATTTCTGAATTGCCTGTTAGACATCTTTCTAAACCAGCTTATAGAGAGGAATTTAAAGGAGATACGGAATGCAGCACCGCAGCGTATATAGACATATGTGAGGATGCAAGTCTAGGCTCGACATCTAAATCACCTCTAGAAGTGCAGTTTGGAAAGATTGATCAAAAACACGAAGAAGCTACGATTACTACTAATGCAAATAATGGTATTAACCCATTAGTAAACTTACTCATGTTAAAAGCTTTACATGATGGAATTTGTCAAGAGGCACCGAAAACTTATATTGAACATTGTTTAGCAGAAATTCAGATATCTAAAAATCAAGAAATACTTAAAAACTTCCGATATGAAGATTCTTTAGCAAGATTACAATTATACGGTAATTATAATTATGATAACAATAATACGTATATCTTTGAACAACCAGTATCTTATTTAGGTCAAACTTACGAGCATTTAACAGCACCGATCGCTTGTTATTAAAGAATAATTCCTACAAAATAAGAAAAAGCCTATAAAAAACTTAGTTTTTATAGGCTTTTTTTTGTCAATAATGCGTAGTAAGGTTATTTGGTCGTGCCTCCGTATTGCAGTTTAGAGTAAATAGTCTATAATCCTCAAACAGTAATAAGAGAGAATTATAGTTAAGGAGTTATGGCAAAAATAGATGTTAAGTGTAGATATTGTAACAACACAGAAGAAGTAATAAAGTCAGGATATTCAATTTCAAAACAACAGAGATATCAATGCAAGCGGTGTAATCGATATTTTCAATTGGAGTATATTAATAATGCATCTAAGCCTGGAGTTAAGGAGCAAATAGTAGAAATGTCAATCAACGGCTCTGGAGTTAGAGATACAGTAAGAGTATTAAAAGTGGGTATCAATACAGTTATCCGTGTTTTAAAAAAATCTAGTATTAAAAAACAATAAATCATTCTATCAGTACAACAGAAGTAATTATTGCTCCTGAGATAGATGAACAATGGTCTTATGTACAGAATAAATCCATACAACGATGGCTTTGGTATGCCTTGGATAAGATTTCGTTAAAAGTAGTTGCTTATACGTTTGGTACAAGATGTGATAGCACATTAGAATCATTACTGAAAAAACTAGAGAATTTCAAGGTGACTTTTTACTATACAGATGGATGGGGGAGTTATGCTAGGTTATTAGACCCTAAAAAGCATATTATCAGTAAAAAATACACTCAACGGATAGAACGAAGTAACTTGAACCTTAGAACGAGATGCAAGAGGCTTGCACGTAAGACAATCTGCTTTTCCAAGTCATTGGATATTCATGATAAGGTTATTGGTACTCTTATTGAACGTATAGCTTTTTAATAGGCGTAACTGCAATATGGAGGCATGACCGGTTATTTTTCTGGATTCCCACTTCTAGCTAGGAAAGTATTGCTCGTGTGTATACCGATGTCATTCCTGCGAAAGCAGGGATCTATATTAAAAAATCTTTAAAATTAAAGATTTTTTATTACATAGTTTTTTTAAAGTGAAGCTTTTAAAAAAAGCTTTACTTTATTGGATTCCCGCCTACGTGGGAATGACATGAAACGAAAAATGTCCGGTACTATAGGCTTGACCACGAGATGCCAGTGGTGAAATCGAGCCATGCAACAACGCTTAGGTCGTTCGCAATGACGACTTTCAGTATCCACGCAATAACGCCTTACAAGAATCAAGTATATTTATACATTCTCTTCATCAAGCTTTACAGCTGCTTTACGCATTTTATCCATAAAGTAACCAGTTCCGGCAGGTACTAATCGTCCAACTATCACGTTTTCTTTTAGCCCTCGTAGCTTATCTATTTTACCGGCAATAGCTGCTTCAGTTAAAACTCTAGTAGTCTCTTGGAATGATGCCGCAGAGATAAACGATCTAGTTTGCAGAGAAGCTTTAGTAATACCTTGTAATATTAATTGTGCTTCAGCAGGTTTTAAGCCGTTTTTAATAGCTTTTTCATTTATCTCCTCGAATTCATGTCTATCTATTTTTTCCCCTGCTAATAAGGTAGTGCCACCTGAATCCGTGATTTCTACTTTTTGTAACATCTGACGAATAATAACTTCTATGTGCTTATCATCAATCTTTACACCTTGTAGACGATAAACGGCTTGCACCTCTTTAACAATATAATTTGCAAGAACCTCTACACCCATTACTTTTAAAATATCTTGAAGTACTGGATTACCGTCAATCAATAAATCGCCTTTTTTAACAAAGTCACCTTCGTTAACTACAACATGCTTGCCTTTAGGTACCATATACTCAATAGACATTGTTTCATCAATCGGATGTATAATAATACGTCTCTTAGATTTATAGTCTTTACCGAATTCTACTCTACCGTCAACCTCGGCAATAACTGCGTGATCTTTAGGACGTCTTGCTTCTACAAGCTCGGCAACTCTCGGTAAACCACCGGTAATATCTTTAGTAGTGGTTGATTCTTTCGGTATACGTGCAATAATATCACCTACAGATATTTGTACTCCGTCTTCTACGCTTAGAACTGCTCCAACCGGCAAGTAATATCTAGCTTCTAAACCGTTTGATAAAGCTATAACTTCACCTTTAGCATCTAAAAGCTGTATACGCGGACGTAATTCTGCACCGCGTGAATATTGCTTTGATTCAATAATAACTTTACTCGGTATTCCAGTAGCCTCGTCAGTTACGTCACGAATAGAAATACCCTCAACCATATCTTTGAATAAAACTTTACCTGATTTCTCCGTGATAATCGGTATAGTATAAGGATCCCACTCCGCTAGTTTTTGAGTTTTAATAACCATATCACCGTCATCAACAAGTAATCTAGCACCGTATGGAATTTTATGACGAGCCTTTTCATTACCGTTATTATCAAGTAATAATAATTCACAATTTCGGCTCATAACAATTTTACGTTCTTCGGAATTAATAACAACGTTACGACTTATAATTTTTACTTTTGCGTCATAGGAAGCTTCTACAGAAGAAACTTCAGCACCTTTTGTTGCCGCTCCTCCGATATGGAAAGTTCTCATTGTAAGCTGCGTACCCGGTTCACCGATAGATTGAGCAGCAATAACCCCGATTGCCTCACCCTCCGACACCAACGTACCGGTAGCAAGATCCCTACCGTAACATATGCTACATATACCGGTAGTACTTTCACAGGTTAATACAGATTTTATCATAATTCTGTCGAGTCCAGCCGACTCAATCTGCTCTAACTTTGCTTCATTAATAAGCTCGCCTTTATTGAGAATTAGATCATTAGTTACAGGATGAAATATATCGATAGCAGCAGTACGGCCTAAAATCTTTTCAGCTAAAGGTACTATAACTTCTCCCCCTTCAATAACACTCTTAACTTCAATCCTTTTATCAGTTCCACAATCTTTTTCGGTAATAATACAATCTTGTGCAACGTCTACTAATTTTCTTGTTAAGTAACCTGAGCTTGCTGTTTTTAAAGCCGTATCTATTTGCCCTTTACGCATTCCGTTAGCAGAATTAAAACACTCAAATTCAGTTAATCCTTCCTTAAAGTTAGAGATAATAGGAGTTTGTATAATTTGACCGTTTGATTTGGTCATTAAACCTCGCATACCGCCTAGCTGCTTAATTTGCTGGAAAGAACCTCTTGCTCCGGAGATAGCCATCATATATATAGCATTTATTTTTTGATGATTCGGATCATCACTAATCGGCGGCGTAGCAATCTCTTTCATCATGTCGTTTGCTACTCTATCGGTACATCTTGACCAAGCATCAACTACTTTATTGTATTTCTCTCCATAAGTAATTAAACCGTTTGAATATTGTTGTTCAAATTCTTTTATTTCAAGCTGAGTTTCATTGATATGAGTACTCTTAGATTCCGGTACTACCATATCGTCCATTCCAAAAGAAATACCTGAAGAACAAGCATATTTAAAACCTAGTTTCATTAGCTGATCGGCGAAAATTACCGTAGCTTTTTGACCGCAGTGACGATAAACTAAATCTATAACTAATGATATGTCTTTTTTAGTTAGTTGTTTATTAATAAACTTGAATTCTATATTAGGGTTAGAAGGCAATAATTCACCGACCATTAACCTACCGTAAGTAGTATCAATGATAACAGGGACCATTTTACCTTCGGCATTTAGCTGATTTCTACGATATTTTATCTTTGTATGAATAGTTATAAATTTATTATATAAAGCATGTTCCATCTCAGCTAAATCTGAGAACATCATCCCTTCGCCTACTTCATTATCAAATGCAAGGGTTAGATAATATAAACCAAGTACTATATCTTTATCCGGTACGATAATAGGACGTCCGTTTGCAGGGCTTAAGATATTATTTGTAGACATCATAAATACCCTAGCTTCAAGCTGTGCTTCAATCGATAACGGAATATGTACCGCCATCTGATCACCGTCAAAATCTGCATTAAACGCAGCACAAACAAGCGGATGAAGCTGAATTGCTTTACCTTCGATTAATAGCGGTTCAAATGCTTGAATACCTAATCTATGCAATGTCGGAGCTCTATTAAGTAAAACCGGATGCTCTCTTATGACTTCTTCAAGCACATCCCAAACTTCAGGTTTTTCAGCTTCCACCATTCTTTTTGCAGCTTTAATAGTCGTAGCAATACCGTACAACTCAAGCTTAGAATAAATAAACGGCTTAAATAGCTCCAATGCCATTTTTTTAGGTAAACCGCACTGATGAAGCTTAAGCTCAGGTCCGACCACGATAACCGAACGTCCTGAATAGTCAACCCTTTTACCAAGTAGGTTCTGACGGAAACGGCCTTGCTTACCTTTAAGCATGTCACTTAATGACTTAAATGGACGCTTATTAGCATTTTTCGCTGCTCTACCTCGACGACCGTTATCAAATAACGCATCTACCGCTTCTTGTAACATTCTTTTTTCGTTCCTGACTATTATATCAGGAGCTTTTGACTCTATTAGTTTCTTTAAACGATTATTTCTATTAATTACTCTTCTATAAAGTTCATTTAAGTCCGAAGTAGCAAATCTTCCGCCGTCAAGCATAACAAGCGGTCTAATTTCAGGAGGAATAACCGGCAAAACATCCATAATCATCCATTCCGGCTTGTTTTCCGACTCTAAAAAATCCTCTACTAATTTTAAACGCTTTACTAATTTTTTCTTTTTGGCTTCTGAGGAAGTGGTTTGTAATTCCTCGTATAATTCTTGCTTTAACTTTGAAAAATTAAGCTCTTTAAGCATTTGTTGTATTACTTCTGCACCTATAGAGGCAGTAAATGCATCTTCGCCGTACTTATCTTTTGCTTTCTGTAATTCTTCCTCTGTTAAGAGTTCGCCTTTTTGTAAAATCGATAACCCCGGGTCAACTACTACATAATTTTCAAAATAAAGAATCTTTTCTACATCTCGCATTGTCATATCAAGAAGCGTACTAATTCTTGAAGGTAGTGACTTTAAAAACCAAATATGAGCAACAGGGGCTGCAAGTTCAATATGCCCCATTCTTTCACGTCTTACTCTAGAAACCGTAACTTCAACGCCGCATTTCTCACATGTGATACCACGATTTTTTATCCGCTTATATTTACCGCAGAAACATTCGTAATCTTTTACTGGACCAAAAATTCTTGCACAAAATAAACCATCTTTCTCAGGTTTAAAGGTTCGATAGTTAATTGTTTCAGGTTTTGTTACTTCACCGAAAGACCACGAACGTACTTGATCAGGACTTGCTATATTAATCCTTATTTGATCAAATTGTTGAGTATTACTTAATTGTCCGTAAAAATTTACTACGCTCATAAATACTTTTCCTTAAAAATTACATCGTATACTTCTTTATATGTCATTCCCGCCTGGCATTGTTCCTTGGATACTACCTCGTCATTGCGAGGAAATTACAAAGTAATTGACGAAGCAATCTCAGGGGTTTGTTATTATTTCATGAGATTGCCACGCAACCTACGGCTGCTCGCAATGACGAGGTAGTATTCACAGAAGAACTAGCTCGAAGTTACTTCAAGCTTTACGTTAAGACATAAAGATCTAAATTCTTTTATCATGACATTAAATGATTCAGGAATGCCTGATTCAAAATTATTTTCACCACGTACTATAGAATCGTAAGTTTTGATCCTACCGTTTACGTCATCCGACTTAACCGTTAACATTTCTTGTAACGTATAAGCCGCACCGTAAGCTTGTAATGCCCAGCATTCCATTTCTCCGAAACGCTGTCCACCGAAATGAGACTTACCTCCAAGCGGTTGCTGAGTTACTAAGCTATAAGGCCCTATAGAACGAGAGTGAATTTTATTATCGACTAAGTGATGCAGCTTCAGCAAATATTTCTGTCCAACGGTCACTAGACGGTCAAAATATTCACCGGTCCTACCGTCAATTAATTTTACTTGTCCTGAAGGATCTTGACCGGCAAGTTTTAACATATCTTTAACGTCCTGAACTTTTGCTCCGTCAAATACAGGAGTTGCAAAATGTACGCCTTTACTTACTTTGTTACAGAAAGAGATAATCTCCTCTTCCGATCTTTCAAGTATATAATTAATATTCTCTCCGTATAGCTCAAGTAAGAATTTCTTAATCTGCTCAATACCTATATGTTTATTTTTATATTCCTTTACTAAGGTAGATATTTTTTTTGCTAAATTTATTGATGCCCACCCAAGATGCGTCTCTAAAATCTGCCCTATATTCATACGAGACGGAAGACCTAGAGGGTTAAGAACGATATCTACCACAGTTCCATCTTCTAAAAACGGCATATCTTCTTCAGGTACGATACGTGAAATCACACCTTTATTTCCGTGCCTTCCTGCCATCTTATCCCCAGGCTGTAATTTATGCTTAGTTGCGATAAATACTTTTACTACTTTTAAAGCTCCCTGAGGTAAATCATCACCGCTTTGCAATTTCTCTACCTTAGTAGCAAATCTTTTATCGAGGACATCTTTTTTCTCATCATAATGAACTTTAATTTGCTCTATTTCATTCATTACATTTGCATCTTCCACGGTAAGCTGCCAAAATTGCCCTTTAGATAAGCTTTTTAGCGTTTCACTAGTAATTGTTTGTCCTGCTTTTACTTGCTTAGGACCGTTAACAATCACCTGCCCTATTAAAAGCTTTTCGAGCCAACTAAACACAAAATGCTCAATAATTTCTAACTCATCGTCTCTGTCTTTTGCTAATTTTTCAATTTGTTGTTTTTCAATAGCAATAGCTCGCTGGTCTTTTTCTACACCCCTACGAGAAAATACCCTTACTTCTACTACGGTTCCGCTAACTCCGGAAGGTACATGCAGAGATGAATCTTTTACATCAAAAGCTTTTTCCCCAAAAATAGCACGTAGTAGCTTCTCTTCAGGAGTAATAGGCGATTCACTTTTCGGCGTTACTTTTCCGACTAAAATATCACCGGCTTTTACTTCTGCACCTACATAAATTATTCCGACTTCATCAAGATGACGCAACGCTTCTTCGCTTACATTCGGTATATCACGGGTAATTTCTTCAGGACCAAGGCGTGTATCTCTAGCTATTACTTCAAATTCTTCAATATGAATAGATGTAAATACATCCTCTTTTACTATACGTTCAGATATTAAAATTGAATCTTCAAAATTATAACCGTTCCAAGGTAAGAAAGCCACAAGCACGTTTCTACCTAAAGCAATTTCACCGTTATCCGTACTAGGACCGTCAGCTATAATATCGTTTTTCTTAACGTAATGACCGACCTTAACTAAAGGCTTTTGATTTATACAAGTATTATGATTGGATTTTTGGAATTTTAATAAATTATAAATATCAACAGAAGGAGAACCGTCAATTTTTTGTTCTAGAGTTCTAATCACTATTCTATTTGAATCTACCTGCTCAACAATACCGTCATGTAATGCAAGTACTGATGCTCCGGAATCTTTAGCTACTACCCCTTCAACTCCGGTACCTACAAAAGGTGCATCTGTTTTAATTAAAGGAACGGCTTGTCTTTGCATGTTTGAGCCCATCAAAGCACGGTTAGCATCATCGTTTTCTAAGAAAGGTATAAGAGAAGCTGCAACCGATACTACCTGCATAGGAGTCACATCAATAAAATCTACCTCTTGCGGTTCTACCATTACAAAATTACCGCCTTCAACACGGCAATTAATAAACTCTCCTTGTAACTTTCCGTCTTTATCAACTTTAGAATTTGCTTGTCCAATTTTGTATTTACCTTCTTCAATAGCAGAAAGATATACCACGTCATCAGTTACATGCCCATCTTTAACTCTTCTATACGGACTCTCTATAAAACCGTGTTTATTTATCCTGGCATAAGTAGCCATAGAGTTAATTAACCCGATATTCTGACCTTCAGGTGTTTCAATAGGACAAATACGACCGTAATGAGTCGGATGTACGTCACGCACCTCAAAACCTGCTCGATCTCGACTAAGACCTCCGGGACCGAGTGCCGACAGCCTTCTTTTATGAGTTATTTCTGATAATGGATTTGTTTGATCCATAAATTGGGATAATTGGGAGGTACTAAAAAAATCTTTTACGACTGAAACTAAAATCTTGGAATTTACTAAATCGTGAGGCATTACGGTATCAACATCACCTGCCGACATCCTTTCAATTACAGATTTTTCCATTCGGACTAAACCTATTCTAAACTGATTTTCTATCAATTCACCTACTGATCTAACCCTTCTATTACCTAAATGATCAATATCGTCTATGATACCTTTACCGTCTTTAAGCTCTACTAAAACTCTTACGATATTTTTAATATCATCAATTGTTAGAACCGTAACTTCTTCAGAAATATTCAGCTCTAACCTAGAATTCATTTTTATTCGTCCGACTTCTGAAAGACCATATCTTTCTGCATCAAAGAATAAATTATAAAACAGGTTTTCAGCCGCTTCTATATTAGCAGGTTCACCGGGTCTTAAAACTCTGAAAATATCACATAATGCTGCCTCACGGTCCTGATTCTTATCAGCAAATAAGGTATTTCTTATATATGGACCAGATTGAGGATTGATTACTAATACATTAACATTTTTAATTTTAAGATCATTAATAACATTTAGCATATCGCTAGTTATCATTTCACCGATTTTTGCTAATACTTCATAGCTTGCAGGGTCCCTTAAATCTTCGGATAAATATTTGCCTATTAAAGTTTCATGAGCTACTAAAATATTATTAAGCCCTTCCCCAAAATATTTTTTAGCTAAACGCGGAGTAATTTTTTGCCCTGCTTTCAGTAAAACATTTCCAGTATCTGCATCTACTAAATCACTTGTTAAACGATGGGCAGTAATATGCTGAGGTATAAATTTAACCGCCCAACCTTTATTTTTAACAAGCTTATAAGTTACTGAATTATAATAAAATTGTATAATTTCTTCAGTGCTCATACCTATAGCTCTAAGCAAAGTAGTAGCATAAAGCTTTCTTTTTCTATCAATTCTAAAATAAATAACATCCTTAGCGTCGAATTCTAAATCAAGCCAAGACCCTCTATATGGAATAACACGAGCAGAATATAAAAGCTTGCCGGAAGAGTGGACTTTTCCTTCATCATGATAAAAGAATACGCCAGGTGAGCGATGCATTTGCGATACAACTACCCTTTCTGTACCGTTAATGATAAAAGTACCATTTTTAGTCATTAATGGGATATCACCCATATATACTTCTTGCTCTTTAATCCCTTTAATTTCTCTAGTACCGGTATCCTCATCTATATCCCAAATACTTAACCTTAAAGTAACTTTAAGAGGAGCGGCATAACTTAAACTTCTTTGACTACACTCTTCTACATCATATTTTGGAGTATCGAATTCATATTTTACAAATTCTAAATTAGCAATATTGGAGGAATCTGAAATAGGAAAAATTGAGTTTAATATAGATTGTAAACCTTTATTTTTTCTTTCAGAATCTTTAATATTTAACTGTAGAAAGTTTTTTTCATATGAATTTTTTTGAATTTCAATCAAATTCGGTATATCTGCTACTAAATTTATATGACCGAAATTTTTTCTTATTCTTCTATTATGTGACAAGGGTTGTGCTTCTATATTATCCCTTAATGAAACCATATAATCTCCTGACTGATAAAATTACTGCCCGTATTGAAGTGATTAGGTCCTATACATTTTTAATAGAATAATCATAATTATGGCTCTTTTTAGCTGTAAATCATAAGTTTTTTTGAAATAGTAATAACCCTATCCTCTCAAAAATCTTATTAATTTTTGATTAAAAATATATCCTAATTATAATCATTAATCAAAAGTGTTCAAAACCTAGGACCTGTATATAAAATTTAAATTATTTATATTTTAAACAGTAAAATTTTTATTGGAATAGCTACCTATTTCAATAAAATGCTTATAATTTACAGTAAAATAAAATATACTGTTTTAAATTTTTTTACATAAAACTTAAATTAAAGAAACCTAGTAAGTTTCCTATTTAGATCTTGTGTAGGCTCTGCGAACATTTTCAAAAAGATTGGATTTTGGTTATTTGTTTATTACAAAAAATTATAAGATTTTTTTAAATTAGGTACTATTCCTTCAAAAATCTCATTAATTTTCATTAAAAATCAATTATAAATGTTCGCAGAACCTAGAAAATTTCAATAATTTAAATTTCTAGACGTATGGTACGTTAACAAAATTATTTTAATTAATAAGATTTTCAATGTAATAGTTTTAACCTATTTCAAAAAAAATAACTTACATTAGCTTTAAAATAATTTTTAAACAAAAAAGCCTTATTCAAATTTAATTACTAAAATAAGGCTTTTTTAGATTTTAAGAAGTTAATTTAAAGCTATAAAATATTTCATCATGTGATACAAAAAATATTAGGTCCTGTAAAAAAATAAATCTATATTTAGTTGTTTTTGGTTGAAAACCACAAGATTTTTTTTGGAATAAAGATAACTGTTCCAACAAGAATCTTATTAATTTTTACTTAAAAATATCTAAAAATACGAATAATTTAATTTTTCTTTACAGAACTTAGTACAGAAGTAATTATTTTAATTCAACTTTTGCTCCTGCAGCTTCTAACTTACCTTTGATTTCTTCAGCTTCTGCTTTTTTCACATTGCTTTTAATCGGCTTTGGAGCTTCATCAACTAATTTCTTAGCTTCAATTAAACCAAGGCCTGTGATATCTTTCACAACTTTAATTACTTCAACTTTCTTGTCACCGGCAGCTGTTAAAACTATTTCAAACTCAGTTTTTTCAGCAGCTGCTTCAGCCGCAGGAGCTGCTGCACCGGCAGCCGCTACAGCTACAGGCGCTGCTGCAGACACGCCCCATTTTTCTTCTAGCATTTTCACAAGCTCAGCTGCTTGCATTAATGTTAATGATGATAATTGTTCTTCAATTTTAGCTAAATCTGCCATAATTTTTTCCTTTTTACTTTTTTTTATATTGAGAGATTACTGCATCAGGTATTTCAAAGTTAATTAAATTCTTTTTTGCTACAAATTATAAGATTTTTTTAAAATAAGAACAATTTCCTATAAAAAAATCTTATTAGTTTCCACTATAAAAGCTCTTTAATTATCAATTAAAATCCCTAGTGCAGTAACCTTTAAGTTAATTTTTACTAGCATGCGCTTGTATTACTCTCGCCATACTCGAAGATGGGGCTTGTAAAACACCTACAACCTTAGTAGCCGGCGCTTGTAATAACCCAACAATTTTACCTCTAAGCTCATTAAGTGAAGGTAGCTTAGAAAGTTCTTTTATTAAATGTTCATCTAATACGTGATTATCGGTTATTCCACCAATAATCTTAAGATTATCATTAGCCTTAGCAAAATTAACTACTAATTTTGCCATCTCAACCGGTTCTTTAGAATAAACAATAGCAGTAGGACCTGCAAATAAATTAGCAATACTATCAAGCCCTGTTTGATTTGCAGCTATTTTTGCTAAAGTATTTTTAACTACTTTAAAACCTGCTTCTTTAGATTTAAGTGATTCTCTAAGTGAACTCACTTGACTAACGGTTAACCCATGATAATGGGTAATAATTACGGAGGGCGATTCTTTATAAATATTTACAATATCCTCTACTTCTACCGGTTTTTCTGATCTTAACACCTTTTAATTCTCCTTTTATAACACAGTTTAATATATTTAAACTGATACAAATGCTTAAAATAACAAAACTTTTTTATTATTACTATACTACCGTTAAACGGCTATAAAAATTATGCTATGCTAGTTAAATCTATTTGTACCGATGCTCCCATAGTAGAAGATAAATACATTGCTTTTAAATAACTTCCTTTTAATCCGACAGGTTTCGCTTTAATTACTGCCTCAATAAACGCATTCAAATTTTTTAATAAATCTTGGTCTGAAAAAGATAATTTTCCAAGCCCTGCATGAATTATACCTGCTTTCTCTGCTCTATATTCTACTTGACCGCTTTTAGCATTTTTAATAGCATTTTTAATATCTAAAGTTACGGTACCAAGTTTAGGGTTAGGCATTAAACCTTTTGGTCCTAAAATTCTTGCAACTGAACCTATAACTGCCATCATATCGGGAGTGGCTATACATACATCGAAATTAATTTTCCCTGCTTTAATTTCATCAATAATATTTGTTGGACCTACTAAATCTGCCCCGGCACTTTTAGCTTCTTCTTCTCTTTCTTCTTTACAAATAACGGCAACTCTTACGGTTTTACCTGTACCAGCAGGTAAATTAACTACACCACGTACCATTTGATCGGAATGCCTAGGGTCAATTCCAAGCTTCATAACGATTTCTAGGGTTGGATCAAATTTAACATATGATGCTGACTTTAATCGTTCAACTGCATTTGTTAAATTATATAAAGCATCTGATTTTACTTTTTCTCTAGCTTCTCTTATTTTTTTACCGCCGCTGATTCTTACAGCAACACCTTGCTTATTTGACATAATAATTAATTCCCTACCACTTCAAGTCCCATAGATGCAGCACTACCACAAATGATTTTTGTTGCTGCTTCAATATCTTTTGTATTTAAATCAGGCATTTTTAACTTTGCAATTTCACGACAATCATCCATAGTAACTTTACTTACTACGGCTTCTTTCTTAGTAGCACTAGAACCTTTAGTAATTTTAGCATATTTCTTTAAAAAATAAGAGGCAGGAGGAGTTTTTATTTTAAAAGAAAAACTACTATCTTCATAAACAGTAATTAAAGTCGGTAAGGGTACGCCTTTTTCCGTATTTTTTGTACTATTATTAAATTCATCACAAAATGTTTTAATATTAACTTTTCTTTGCCCAAGAGCCGGTCCTATAGGCGGAGCAGGAGTGGCCCCGCCTGCCGGAATTATCAAGTTAATATAACCTTTTATTGCTTTCTGAGACATTTATAAATATCCTTATTTTTCTCTTAAATTAATAGTGTATAAACTTGTCATTCCTGCGAAAGCAGGAATCTAAAATAAAATATATCTTAAAAAAAACAGGTGTTTTGTAAGCTGTGCTGGATTCCTGCTTTCGCAGGAATGACATTAGCGATCTTTATTAGGCTAATAGTAACAATATACTGATTAGTATAAAAATCTAACTACCTTTAATCATTTTTCTTTACTTGGTTAAAATTTAGTTCTATTGGAGTTGCTTTACCAAATATTGATACTGAAACTTTTAACCTATTTTTTTCTTGATCTATTTCTTCTACCGTACCGGTGAAAGTTTCAAAAGGACCGTCTGTAACAGTCACTATTTCACCAACTTCATACAATTTAGAATTCTTTGCTTCTTTAGCTTCTGCTTCCAAATTATTAAAAATATTCTGTATTTCGCTTTCCGTAAGAGCTTTTGGCGTGGTCTTGCTTCCTAAAAAGCCAGTTACTCCTGGTATATTTTTTACTAAATACCAAGATTTATCAGTCATATTCATCTTTATCAAGATATAACTCGGCATTAGTTTTTTTTCTATCTTGACATTTTTACCACGTTTAACTTCAGAAACTCCAAAAACAGGTATTAATATATCTTCAAAAAAATCCGTCATTTTCTGTTTAGCGATTCTTCTAAGCATATCTTCTTTAATGCGTTTCTCTGCTCCTGATGCCGTATGTACTACATACCACTGCTTTACATTTTTTTCAGAAGAAGGCAATATATTATCTATACTCTGTTCTGTCACAATTTATTCCTTATACTATTTGCCGATATTAAGCAAAAGCTGCATTATGTTATGTATACTATAATCAAGTACCAAACAAATTAGGCTAAAAATAAAAACTGCTACTACCACTACTAATGTTGAAGCAACAAGCTCTTTTCTAGTTGGCCAAACTACCTTATAAGTTTCTTGTTTAACTTGTTCAAAAAACTTATAAATTTTATATTCTTTAAACATATTTTTGTTAGGTAATTTATTAGACTTCTTGCAAAATTCTACTTCTAGAGGTAATTGAGACAATGATCCAGCGCTGAAATTCTCACATACTAGCATGTACGCGGCGATTCGAGGAAGTATCTCTTTCAAATTTTCTCTATAAGCAAATTTTGTAAAAATTCTATATTTTATAGCAAAAAAGCTCTAAACCTATAATGGCAGGAGCGACAGGCATCGAACCCGCAACCTCCGGTTTTGGAGACCGGCGCTCTACCAATTGAGCTACACTCCTATCATATTTTTAATAAAAAATCAATAAATTTATTAAAAATATTTGTTACTATTAAAAAATTACTATAATAATCGGTACTTCTAATTTATAAGCTGTCACAGTAAAACGACATTTACCTTTGCAAGACATGACAGTAATTATATCTAATTAGATCCATCAATTATTTTTTAGCTTTAATAATATCAGCTACCTGACTCGGCACTTGATCATAATGAGAAAATATCATACTAAACTGAGCTCTACCTTGAGATAAAGACCTAAGCGTATTAACATAACCAAACATTTCCGCTAACGGAACATTCACAGTAACTACTTGAGCATTCCCTCTTGGATCCATGCTTTGAATTTGCCCTCTACGGCTATTTAAATCACCTATAATATCACCCATATATTCATCAGGAGTGATAACTTCAACCTTCATAATAGGCTCAAGTAATTTAGGATTACCTTTCGGCATCCCTTCTCTAAAGGCTGCCTTTGCAGCAATTTCAAACGCAAGTACACTAGAATCTACATCATGAAACGCACCGTCAACTAAAGTTGCTTTAAAATCAATCATAGGATAACCGGCAATAACACCGGTTTCTCTAATATTATTTAAACCTTTTTCAACGCCCGGTATATATTCTTTAGGTACGGCGCCGCCGATGATTTTACTTTCAAAGACAAAAGTTTTATTTTTATCTTCATCTTTTAGATCTTTTACCTCTTTTAGAGGCTCAAAAATAATTTTTACACGAGCAAATTGTCCTGCACCGCCGGATTGTTTCTTATGGGTATAATCGATTTCGCAAGCTTTTGTTACAGTTTCACGATATGCTACTTGAGGAGCTCCAATATTTGCTTCAACCTTAAACTCTCTTCTCATACGGTCAATGATAATTTCTAAATGGAGTTCTCCCATTCCTTTTATCACTGTTTGTCCTGTTTCATGATCCGTTGAGACTCTAAATGATGGATCTTCAGCTGCTAAACGAGAAAGTGCAAGACCCATTTTTTCTTGATCGGCTGTTGATTTAGGTTCTACCGCAAGCTCAATTACCGGCTCCGGAAACTCCATTCTTTCTAAGATTACTTGCTTATCCATATCGGATAACGTATCACCCGTAGTAGTATCTTTAAGCCCTGCTAAAGCTACTATATCGCCTGCTGATGCTTCTTTTACGTCTTCACGATTATTAGCATGCATTAATAGCATTCTACCGATTTTTTCTCTTTTATTCTTTACGGTATTAATAACAGTGGTTCCTGAAGCAATTTTACCTGAATATATTCTAATAAAAGTTAATGAACCGACAAACGGGTCATTCATAATTTTAAATGCTAAAGCTGCAAAAGGCTCAGTTACCGAAATGGGGAAATCTTTTTCTTCACCAGTACTTACTTCCATACCTTTTACTATACCTATATCAATAGGCGAAGGTAGGAAATCTACTACAGCATCAAGTAAAGGCTGTACTCCTTTATTTTTAAAAGCACTACCACATAAAACCGGATAAAATGCTGCTGAAATAGTTCCTTTTCTGATTAATCTTTTAATCTCTTCTTCTGTTACTTCTTCACTTGATAAATATTTTTCCATGATCGCGTCATCTAACTCAACAACCATATCAAGTAATTTAGCACGATATTCTTCGGCCTTGTCTTTCATATCGGCAGGTATATCTTCTTCAAAATACTCAGCTCCAAGTGATTCATCTTTCCAAATCACTGCTTTCATTTTAACAAGATCAATTATACCTTTAAAATTTTCTTCAATCCCTACAGGCAACTGAATAACAAGCGGTTTTGCTCCTAAACGATCTTTGATCATTTCAACGCATCTATAAAAATCTGCTCCCATTCTGTCCATTTTATTGACAAAGCACATTCTAGGAACATTATATTTATCTGCTTGTCTCCAAACCGTTTCAGACTGAGGTTCAACACCTGCTACGCCGTCAAATACTGCAACCGCACCGTCAAGAACACGAAGCGAACGCTCTACTTCGATAGTAAAATCAACGTGCCCGGGAGTATCGATAATATTAATTATCTTATCTTGCCATCTACAAGTAGTAGCAGCTGAGGTAATGGTTATACCGCGTTCTTGCTCCTGCTCCATCCAGTCCATGGTGGCACCGCCCTCATGAACTTCACCTATTTTATGCGATTTACCAGTATAATATAAAATACGTTCGGTAGTTGTGGTTTTGCCGGCATCAATGTGAGCACATATCCCGATATTACGAATATGCTCAAGTTTATTTATTTTACTCATTATATACCCTACCTTATTTCATTTTTTTAGGGCTAAAATGAGAGAAAGCTTTATTAGCTTCAGCCATTTTATGAGTATCTTCTTTCTTCTTAATGGCGACGCCTCTATTATTAGAAGCTTCAAACAGCTCTTCGGCAAGTTTATCAATCATCATTTTTTCAGAACGTTTTGACGCAGCATTAATAATCCAACGGCTAGCAAGAGCATATCCTCTTCTTTCATCAACATGCGTCGGAACTTGATAATTAGCTCCTCCAACCCTAACCGAAGTTACTTCTAAATACGGCTTCACGTTATGCATAGCATTATTAAAGGTTTGATAAGGGTCGACTCTATGCTTCTTTTCAATTTTATTAAAGGCTGAATAAACAATTTTCTCTGCAAGGACTTTCTTCCCTTCTTTCATAATATTATTGATAAATCTTGACAGTAAAATACTGTTATATTTCATATCAGGTAAAATTACTCGCTTTTCGGCGGCGTGACGACGTGACATCTTATTTTTTCTCTCTAACTAATAATTTATTTTTTTGTAACTGCAACTTGTTTACGAGGAGCACCATAACGTGAACGACCTTGCTTACGTCCTTTAACTCCAGCAATATCATATGCACCGAGTACGATATGGTATTTCACCCCCGGAAGATCAGGAACCTGACCACCTCTTACTAATACCCTATCATGCTCCTTTACGCTATGCTTCTCACCGGGAATATATGCATTTACTGTTCTTTTATTACTTAAACGCACCGTTGCAATCTTACGAAGTGCAGAGTTAGGCTTTTTAGGGGTAACGGTTTTTACAACTAGGCAAACACCACTTTTAAAAGGATTAGATTCTAAGGCAGGAGACTTGGTCTTACGAGTTTTTGACTTTCTCCCAAAACGTACTAATTGATTATATGTCGGCATTAAAAAAAATACTCCAAAAAACTTATATATACGATAATTAAAGGGTGAAAAAATACTTCCGCCCTTTATTTTAAATCATTTCTAAATACAAATTATAATAATTTGTAAATTACACTAAATTTAAATTATAATTACTTTTTCCATAAAAGCAAGTATGTTTTAATTAACAATCATTTTTTTCTCAATTATTTTTGCTATAAAGCTAATTAACATCACTAAAATATAATAACAGCACGCAGCAACAAACATTGGAAAAAAATAATTATATGTTTCAATTGATACAATTTGTGCTCTACGCATTAAATCCATTTCTCCAAGCATAGAAATAATGGCTGATTCTTTAATCAAATTTACAAGCTCATTTACTAATGACGGAAAAATATTTTTAACTGCTTGCGGTAGAATTATATCTTTCATTATTAAAAACTTTGGAATAGCAAGAGCTTCAGCCGCTTCAAACTGCCCTTTATCAACTGCATTAATCCCCGCCCTGAC
Source organism: Rickettsia senegalensis (assembly GCF_056135685.1). Taxonomy (NCBI): domain Bacteria; kingdom Pseudomonadati; phylum Pseudomonadota; class Alphaproteobacteria; order Rickettsiales; family Rickettsiaceae; genus Rickettsia; species Rickettsia senegalensis. The sequence continues at coordinate 57,087 of NZ_JBVYTQ010000001.1, forward strand.
TACTTCGGAAACATATGCTCCCGAATTAAGGGAAAAAGAAATAGCTCCCGCCATAAACACACTAAATTTAACGCCTATGATATAAGGTGAAGCAAAATAAATAATACTTAATTGAATTAATAAAGGAGTACCTCTGAAAATAGAAGTATAGAAATTTGCAAAAAGCCTTAAAGCACGATTCTTATTTACCTTACAAATAGCGAGCAACATCCCTATTACTAAACCGAATATAACGGCAATAACGCTATATTTTAAAGTTACTAAAGCCCCTTCTACAATAAAAAGGATTTTTGGATAAAATTTTATTAAATACTCAAACATAAATTATTATAGATTTATTTCCATACGAATCAGTCTTATCGTCATTTCCTCGCAAGGCGTTGTTGCGTGGAGATTAAAAAAAGTCAATATAGCGCTTAGAGTATAAAAATAATTAAATTTTATATAACTCTAAAAGCTATATTGAGCTTTCCCAAGGGCAATCATTTCATTTAATATATTTATCTTAGTAATTACTTCGTTTTTTCTTCCTTTCTCTGTTTTTTGTTGTAAGTTAAAGCCAAACGTTCGCTTCAACCTAAACATAAACGATTCAACCCTTGACCTTTGATGATAGCCGCTATTAATTTTCCATGCTTTTAAACCTTCATCAAAATTTTTATATTCTCTAATTCCTTTTATTACTTTATCTCTGTAAGCTAAATGTTCTTTCTCTACCTTGCTTTTATTCTTTAATTCATCTTGTGACTTAGATGTTCGTGCTGGGGGCATTAAATCTTGTACTCCCCAATCATATATTATCTTTCTAAACTCCTGCGTATCATAAGCTCCATCTGCTATAACGGTTTTAGCTTTGCCTGTTATCTCTTTGCTCATATCACCAACAACTTCACAGTCGTTTGTGTTACTATCCGTATAGGCTACAGATAGTACTTCCATACTATCTAAATCGACTGCTACATGTATCTTCTTCCACTGTTCTCTCTTACGATATAATCCATCCTTACCGTTATAATCCATCCTTACCGTATTTCCTTTGATGCCACCCACTGGTGCTATATACATTTACTCCGGTACTATCAAATACTATCTCTTTCCCTGAACCTTTCTCTTGTACTCCAATATTTTTTACTCGTAACTTTAGCTTACTAGCGATTCTTGATGCATGGGCATAATCCGGTATTCTTAAATCCTTACCCGCAAATATTTTGCTAAACATTCCTTCTGCAAATCCGCTTGTTGCTCGCCATGGCAATCTTAATAACAGCTTAATTGTTAGCAAATATTCATACATCTTGCTATTATATCTTCTCGCTCCTCCTTGCCTCTGTTCCCCTCCATAATATAACTCTTTTAAATATTCTTCACAAAATGTGAAAATTATTGTTCCTCTTTTCTTTAAACTTCTGTTATATTCTTTCCAGTTGCAAACTTTTTGTAGCTTTGACATACACACCTGTGGTTAAGTTTTTTGTCAGTTTACTACTTTTCTTAGTTCGCAGCTACTTTTTTTATATCTACGCAACAAGGTCTTGCGAGGAGCCATAGGCTGCGTGGCAATCTCATGAGATAATAACAAACTCCTGAGATTGCTTCGTCGAATTACTACGTAATTCTTCTCGCAATGACGATTTTTTAATACACCCTCTTAGCCGGTGGAATTGCACTTATCTCATCGGTTAAAGTGGTTAGCGTTACAGGTTTATAATCAAGAACTACTTTACCTGCTTCATCGATAGAGCTAAGAGTATGTTTCATCCAATCTCCATCATTACGATCAGGATAATCTTCCCTAGCATGAGCTCCTCTACTTTCTTTTCTTGCAGCTGCCGAATATACCGTTACCAAAGCCTGATCAAGTAGATTATCTAGCTCTAGGCCTTCCACTAAATCACTATTCCAAATTAAAGATTTATCGTTAATTTTTATATCTTTATAGCCGTTTCTTATTTCGCTAATCATTCCTGCTCCTTCATCTAGTACTTCTTGAGTTCTAAATACCGAAGCGTGGCTTTGCATAGTTCTTTGCATTTTAAGCCTTAAATCTGCAACTAAAATATTACCGTTAGCGTGACGGACTTTATCAAATCTATTTATAATTTTTTCAAGACTTGCCTCTTTTATAGGCTTATGAGGACTCGCTGGACTAATAAGTTCAGCTGCTTTTAAAGCACTACTTCTACCGAATACTACTAAATCAAGCAAAGAATTTGACCCCAACCTGTTAGCTCCGTGTACCGATACGCAAGCAGCTTCACCGATTGCCATAAGTCCCTTTACTACGCTATTATGATTCGTACCGTCTTTGATTATGACTTGACCGTGGTAATTAGTCGGTATCCCGCCCATATTATAATGAACTGTAGGAAGTACCGGTATCGGCTCTTTAGTGACATCAACACCGGCAAAAATTTTAGCCGTCTCAGAGATACCGGGCAAACGACTATGTAAAATTTCAGGCAATAAATGATTTAAATGCAGGAATACATGATCTTTATACTCGCCGACTCCTCGCCCCTCTCTGATTTCTATGGTCATTGCTCTTGAAACTACGTCTCTTGACGCTAAATCCTTTGCAGCAGGAGCATAACGCTCCATAAAACGCTCACCGTTTGCGTTGACGAGATATCCACCTTCACCTCTTGCTCCCTCGGTAATAAGACAACCTGCCGAATATATGCCTGTCGGATGGAACTGTACGAACTCCATATCTTGCAGCGGCAAACCGGCTCTAATCGCCATACCACCTCCATCACCTGTACAAGTATGAGCGGAAGTTGCTGAAAAATAAGCACGCCCGTATCCACCCGTTGCAAGCACTACATTATGAGCTCTAAAACAATGCAGACTACCATCATCTAAGTTCCACGCAACTACGCCCCTACATTCGCCGTCTTCCATTAATAAATCAATAGCAAAATACTCCACAAAAAACTGCACTTTATGCTTTAGCGACTGCTGATATAACGTATGAAGTATAGCATGCCCCGTACGATCTGCCGCAGCACAGGTACGCTGAGCTGCTTTTCCTTTGCCGTACTCCGTCGTCATACCGCCGAAAGGACGCTGATAAATCTTCCCCTCTTCGGTTCTTGAAAAAGGTACACCGTAATGCTCAAGTTCTAAAATCGCATCGGGAGCGTTCTTACACATATACTCGATGGCATCCTGATCACCTAACCAATCAGAACCTTTTACCGTATCATACATATGCCAACGCCAATCATCTGTACCCATATTTCCAAGTGCTGCACTGATTCCTCCCTGAGCAGCTACAGTATGACTACGGGTTGGAAACAGCTTAGTTATACATGCGGTATTTAGCCCTTCTTTAGCCATACCGAATGCAGAACGAAGACCGGCCCCGCCCGCACCTACAACTACTACGTCAAATTTATGATGAATGATATTATACGCTTTGGTCATTAAATTAATTTTTTACTATTTATTTCATTCGATATTAGTTGCTACAAACGTTGCTTATGTCATTCCTACGAAGGTAGGAATCCATAATAAAGCGAGATAAATCGAGCTTTTTAAAAAAGCTTTACAGTACTGGATTCCCGCTTATGCGGGAATGACATCGAAAACACACAGGATCATCCCCTATAAAACATCGCTACTACAAAAGCTACAATAGTCGCAATGCAAAATAATTGCACTATTATAATCAATATATTACGTAATTTGTGACAACTTACATAATCCTCAATCACTACACGCATACCAAGCATTGCATGATACAACGAAATAGCCACCGTAATTAACAATGCTACTACGTTAAATGGCTTTTTAAGCTCCCACATAATAATATTTATGTCATTATTTTTGTTAGTTAGCGTGAGATATATTAACCATATAGAACATAAAGCTAATATAATCCCCGTTACTCTTTGCAATAACCAATGATGAGAACCGCTTTTAGCAGAACCGCTATTTTTTGCTTTTACAATTTTTGCTTTAAAATCATATACCATGAATTTTCTCTAAACATATTAAGCTGTCATACGTCTTTTTCGTCATTGCGAGGAGCGAAGCGACGTGACAATCTCGTCAAATATCCTGAGATTGCTTCGTCAATTACTTACGTAATTTCCTCGCAATGACGTTTTTAATTACTACACCCACAACAACATAGTTAATAATATAGAACATACAACCACACACCAACCAGTGATATTAACTGCTTTTATAGAAAAGCCGTAACCAATATCCCAAAATAAATGCCTGATGCCGTTACATAAATGATAAAACCAAGCGTAGCTAGCGGCTACTAAGCATATTTTTATAATGCAGCAATTAGCAAGTTGTAAATAATTATTGTCATATTTGCTAAGAATCAACCACCACGCCAAAATCGATACTGCAAAAAATAGAGCTACGCCGGTCATACGATGCAAAATCGACAATGTAGAACTTATTTGCGGCTTATATATGCTTAAATGCGGCGAAGTCGGGCGCTTATTATAAATTTCTTGTTTGGTTTTAGTCATAATATTAATAATAAAAAACTTATATCACGTCATTGCGAGAAAAAATTGAAAATTTTGACGAAGCAATCTCAGGAGTTTGTTATTATTTCATGAGATTGCCACGTCGCTTCGCTCCTCGCAATGACGACTGGGAGTCTACGCAAGCAAGCCTTTCTCGCAAGGCGTTGTTGCGTGGAGATTAAAAAAAGTCAATATAGCGCTTAGAGTATAAAAATAATTAAATTTTATATAATTCTAAAAGCTATATTGAGCTTTCCCAAGGGCAATCATTTCATTTAATATATTTATCTTAGTAATTACTTCGTTTTTTCTTCCTTTCTCTGTTTTTTGTTGTTGTAGAAGTCAAGATTTAATCTTACAGACATTATAAAAATTATATCTGAATGTCTGATAAGTTATGACTGTCAGATGAGTATTCAAGATATAAGATTTCGTTATTCTTTTCAACAGCTAACTTTTTACTATCCATAAAAGTCTGCATAGGTGTTTTTCCATAGCAATATTTACCGGAATGCGGTCTTTCATTATTATAATATTCTAGCCAAATATCAAGATCTAGTTGTAGATCATCAAGATCAGTATAGATCTTTTTACGCATAGCAGTATCAAAGAATTCTTGTTTCATAGTTTTATTAAAACGTTCACACATACCATTTGTTTGAGGAGAATATGCTTTAGTAGTAGTATGCTCAATACCCTCAATGCTTAAGAACAATTCAAAAGCATGATGTTCTATATTACCTTTATACTCACCACCTCTATCAGTTAAAATACGAAGTACTGGTATTTGCTGACTCTCATACCATGGTAACACTCTATCATTAAGCATGTCAGCAGCGGTAAGTGCTGTTTTATCAGTATATAGTTTAGCCTCTGCAACCCGAGTGTAACTATCAATAAACACTTGAGAATATACCTTGCCTATGCCTTTAAAATTACCTACATAATATGTGTCTTGGCATCCTAGATAACCTGGATGCTGTGTATCAATCTCACCATGAGCTTCTTTCTCGCTACGCCGTTTCTCTAATACTTGTAACTGAGCTTCGGTAAGAACAATACCATCCTGAGCCATTTTGGCTTCTAATGCTTTAAGTCTTTTATTGATATTATTTAAATCATTACGTAGCCAAATAGATCTAACTCCTCCAGGTGATACAAGAATACCAGTCTTTTTAAGCTCATTTGATACTCGCAGCTGACCATAAGCGGGGTATTCTATTGCCATATCTAATACTGCTCTCTCTACGGCAGGATCAACTCTATTCGCTATAATTGGCTTCTTCCGACTAATCTCATATAATGCTTCTTCTCCTCCTGTTTCATATAACTCTTTAAACCTATAATAACTGTCTCTACTGTAACCCATAGCTTTATATGCTGACGATATACTACCAAGACTCCTAGCTAATTCTAGTAATCCTATTTTTGGCTTTATTATTTTTTGATTTAGATTCATCTCTAATCCTCCATTTAATATTATCTTAATTTTACTAAATGTAAGATTAAATCTCAACTATTACAATTAATTTTCCATGCTTTTAAACCTTCATCAAAATTTTTATATTCTCTAATTCCTTTTATTACTTTATCTCTGTAAGCTAAATGTTCTTTCTCTACCTTGCTTTTATTCTTTAATTCATCTTGTGACTTAGATGTTCGTGCTGGGGGCATTAAATCTTGTACTCCCCAATCATATATTATCTTTCTAAACTCCTGCGTATCATAAGCTCCATCTGCTATAACGGTTTTAGCTTTGCCTGTTATCTCTTTGCTCATATCACCAACAACTTCACAGTCGTTTGTGTTACTATCCGTATAGGCTACAGATAGTACTTCCATACTATCTAAATCGACTGCTACATGTATCTTCTTCCACTGTTCTCTCTTACGATATAATCCATCCTTACCGTTATAATCCATCCTTACCGTATTTCCTTTGATGCCACCCACTGGTGCTATATACATTTACTCCGGTACTATCAAATACTATCTCTTTCCCTGAACCTTTCTCTTGTACTCCAATATTTTTTACTCGTAACTTTAGCTTACTAGCGATTCTTGATGCATGGGCATAATCCGGTATTCTTAAATCCTTACCCGCAAATATTTTGCTAAACATTCCTTCTGCAAATCCGCTTGTTGCTCGCCATGGCAATCTTAATAACAGCTTAATTGTTAGCAAATATTCATACATCTTGCTATTATATCTTCTCGCTCCTCCTTGCCTCTGTTCCCCTCCATAATATAACTCTTTTAAATATTCTTCACAAAATGTGAAAATTATTGTTCCTCTTTTCTTTAAACTTCTGTTATATTCTTTCCAGTTGCAAACTTTTTGTAGCTTTGACATACACACTTGTGGTTAAGTTTTTTGTCAATTTACTACTTTTCTTAGTTCGCAGCTACTTTTTTTATATCTACGCAACAAGGTCTTGCGGGAATGACGGTTTTGGTATCTATGCAACAAGGTCTTGCGGGAATGACGATTAGGTATCCACAACCTCTATCTCTGTAACCAATGCCCTTCTGCGGGTGATAAGTCATCCGCAACTGCTCTCCTATCATCAAAGACAAAACACTCACCTTGCCATAAATTATTTTTATTTTGTGTATCTTCTAAATATTGCAGTATCCCGCCTTTTAGATGATATACCTCTTCATAGCCTATACTTTTAAGTAAGCTGGTGGATTTTTCACACCTAATACCGCCTGTACAAACCATAGCAATTTTTTTACCTTTGAGCAATTCTTGATTCTGCTGAACCCAAGCGGGAAACTGCTTAAATGTTTTGGTATTAGGATTAATTGCCGATTTAAATGTACCGACCTCTACTTCATAATCATTTCGAGTATCTATTACTATAACATTTTGTTTGGTGATAAATTCATCCCAATCTTTCGGCTCTATATATTCGCCTTTAAATAGATCAACATTCAAATCAGGGGCATTCATCGCTACAATCTCTTTCTTAAATCTAACTTTCAGCTTATGAAAAGGATGAACATCGCTATAATTTATTTTAACGTTAACATCTTTGGGATAGGTTAGTTTTATTAGTTCTTCAAGTACAAGATTTACATTTTCATATGAGCCCGAAAAAGAACCGTTAAAACCTTCGTTAGCTAATAAAATAGTGCCTCTGACATATTTTTTTTTACCGATAAGCAAAAGTTTCGGTATCAAATTAGCCGGTTCTTCTATATTAACAAAACTGTATGCACTTAAAATTGCTATTTTTTCATTCATAATTATTTAGGTATTATTATTGTATGGCTTGACTTTTTAACGTCATTGCGAAGCCACAACGTGGCTGAAGCAATCTCAAGACTTTTTTACTAGATTGCTTCGTCAATGCTTCGTATTTCCTCGCAATGACGATAATCACTCTATATAACTTGCAACGGCACAAATACACTTGTATCGCCCCTATCAATCAAAAGCAAAATATTTTGCTTATCTGATTTTTTAGCATTTTCATATAATTCTTCTAGCTTATTTATATCATCTATGCTTTCCTGATTAATATTGGTTATCAGATCACCAATTTTGAAGCTACTTTCTTCTTCATCAATATTGGTTATAACTATTCCAGCTTTATCGCTCGGAATATTATATTGTTGTCTTAATTCTTCAGTCAAATTACTAAAAGTAATATTATTTTTAGTAATAGATAAATCACTTTCTTCTTTGTTTGTTATTTCTTCTTTATTGGTCTCTTCTGTAGAATCTTTGGTAACTTCTTCATTATCTGAAGTAATTTTAATAGGTAATTCAAGCTCTTTTTTATCGCGAAGTATTTTTACTTTTACTTCCTGATCCATAGGAGCATCTGCAATAATTACACGCAATTTTTTAGTATTTTTAACCGGTATATCTGCAAACTCTATTATTATATCACCTGTTTTAATTCCTGCTTTATCACCTGGGCCATCTTCTTGTACTTTAGCTACTAACACCCCCCTAGTATCTTTAAGCCCTAACCCTTCAGAAATTTCCTCGGTTAAATCTTGTATTGTTACTCCAAGGCGTCCTCTACTTACTTTTCCATCTTTCTTAAGACGTTCGATTATGGGCTTTGCAGTATTTGACGGTATTGCAAAACCAATACCTATATTAGTACCGAGCGGTGAAAAAATTGCCGTATTTACGCCTATTACTTTCTGATCCAAATTAAACATAGGACCGCCGGAATTACCGTTATTAATTGCAGCATCCGTTTGAATAAAATTATCGACTATATTATCCGTATCTATATCAATATCCCGCCCTTTAGAGGAAATAATACCGCTTGTCACCGTACCGCCTAGATTACCGAATGGATTACCGATTGCAATAACCCAGTCTCCTACTCTTGCATCATTTGAATCTCCAAACTCAACAAACGGCAATGGTTCCTCACTGTCTATTTTTAAGAGCGCTAAATCAGTTTTAGTATCGCTACCTATTAATTTAGCCGATAATTCGGTATTGTCTGCAAGTTTTATATTAATTTTATCAACATTTGCAATTACATGATAGTTTGTCACTATTAAACCGTTAGGCTCAATAATAAACCCTGAGCCAAGCGGAATGCTTTTAGGAGTTTGATCGATTTCTTCCAAATGCAGCGGTATATTTAGCTTTTCTAAAAAATCATTAATGAAGTCTAAAGGCTTTTTTTCTTGCAGCGGATCTTTCTCAGCATTTTCCGACTTACTATTAACATATTCTATTGTTGAAATATTAACGACTGCAGGAATTAACGGCTCAACTATATCAGCAAAGCTATAACGGGCAGCTTCACTTACTTTTAAAGGAGCAGAATTTATTGCCATAAATTCATTCTCATCTTGCTTCGCTACTTTTAAAGACTTACTATTTTCTTTTGCCAAAACAACGTTACTTGATATTAAAACTATTAAAATAAGAACTATTTTCAGATTAACCATATGCTCCAAGTAAATAATAAAGTAGATAAACGAGTTATTTAGTATAGTACCGGATAATTTTTAAGAAGCCCTCGATGTCATCCCCCGCGTAGGAGGGGACCCAGGCTAAAAAATCTTTAATTTTAAAGATTTTTTATTATATAATTTTGTTAAGTAAAGTTTACTTAACTGGGTTCCCGCCTACGCGGGAATGACATAGAATGAAAAATGTCCGGTACTATGGTTATTTATTTAAATTAAGGTATTTTAAAACTTCCGCATCCGGTGAAATCACAAAATTAGTATCTTCTTTCTTTAAAGAATTTTTATATACTAAAAGTGATCTATAAAATTTATAAAATTCCGGATCGACGGAATAAGCGGAATTATATATTTTTGCCGCTTTTTCATCGCCGTCACCTTTGATAATTTGTGCATCTCGATAAGCTTTAGCAAGTATTATTTTACTTTCTTTATCTGCTTTTGAACGAATACGCACACTTTCTTCTTGCCCTTCTGCCCTAATTTGGGTCGCTTCTTTTTCACGTGCCGTTTGCATACGGCGATAAATAGCTGCACTATTTTCTTTCGGTAAGTCTGCTCTTAAAATTCTAACATCTACAACGTCAATACCAAAACTTTTGGCTTCGCCGTCCACTTGATTTAAAATATTTAACATTACGTTACTACGCTCCTGACTTAAAAGGCTACTTAGCGAAATTTTACCTATCACCTTACGCATAGATGATTCAAGGTTACGGGTCAGCCTAATTTTCACGCCTTGATAATCATGTACCGTTTTATAAAACATTACCGGATTATTAATTTGGAATTTGGCATAAGCATCAACAATAACTCGCTTACCGTCAGCAGCCGTTAATTCTTTTGCCTCAACCTCAACATCTAAAAGACGTTTATCAAAAAATTCAACGTTTTGAATAAACGGGATTTTAATATTTAGTCCTGGATTTTCTATAGTTCTAACTGCTTCACCAAACTGAAATACCACGGCAGATTGGCGTTGATCAACTGAAAATAAGGAGCTAGAAATCAGTATCAGCCCGAAAATAATTGTAAAAATTATATAATAAATCTTTTGTTGCATTTAATTTAATATTCCTTGTTGTTTAGATGACATTCGATAAAATAAAAAGTAGGACTCTTGGTAGACGAAGATCAACTTCAAAAAGAGCAATGGGTTCACAAGGCGAGGATCGCAGCTCTTGTAGAACGACGTAGCTAATTTTTGAAGTTCATCGAGTATACCTACTTAATAGCCATGTGCGGCAGTAGCGCACTATTAATAATAGTTTTATTTGAACCGCCTAATATCTCTTCGACTACTTCTAAATATAACCTATCTCTAGTTACTTGCCTACCTATAGTATATTGTTTATAAATAGCATTAAATCTTTGGCTATCACCTTCTGCTTTTGATATAACTTCTTCTCTATAACCTTCTGCTTCTTGTATAATCTTTGCGGCCGCTCCTCTAGCTTCCGGCAAAACCTTATTATTATAGGCTTGAGCTTGATTTATTTCTTTCTCTTTATCTGCTTTTGAAGTTTGCACGTCTCTATAAGCGTCTATTACTTCGGCAGGCGGTTCGGCTTTTAATAATTGTACTTTCTCAATCATAACACCGGCATTATAACTATCCAGTATCTTTTGTGCTAATTTTTCTATTTTGTAAGTAATTTCTTGCTTTTGATCAGATAATACCCAAGAAATAGGAGTATTGCCTATTACTTCTCTAACAGCACTTTCTACTGTTGCTTTTACTGTTTCTTCAGGTCTTTGTACGTTAAAAATAAAATTTTCAAGGTTATTAATATGCCACATTACGTCACAATTTAAAGCAACGATATTTTCATCACCGGTAAGCATTATACTTTCACCGGCGATATTTTTAGTATTATCGCCACCGCTACGTGCCGAGCTATTTGTACGATAACCAATCTCAATTCGCCGTGATTGTTTAACTTTCTCAACTATTATCTTTTCAAAAGGGGCAGGCAAATGATAATTAAGCCCGGGGTAGCCCTTACGCACAAAACGCCCAAATCTTATTACCGCTGCTTCTTCACCTTCTTTTATTTCATAAATACCCGAAGCAAGCCATAAAGCAATCACTGCGACAACAGCTAAAATTATTGTTTTGCTATTAAAATTAAACTGGAATTGAAATTTATCAAAATTAAATTGATTTTTACGCGGTCTTGTGAATATGTTATCTTCTTTATCAGAATCAAAATCTTTCCATGGGGATTTTTTTAAAATCGAGCTATATTTTTTACTAAGCATTTGCTTTTTTATATTATTTTAAAGATTATGTGATTATATATATTATAGCATATAACGTCAAGTTACGAACTTAAACAGCCTTAAAAAGGAAATTTAATTATGGCGCATTTACACCAAAAGCAAATTATCGATAAACTTCAGCATATTATATTTAAAGACGGTACTTTTTTAAATAAAGTTATATCGGATATTATAATTAAGGGGAATAATGTAGGTTTTTCTATAGATATATCAGGTAAAGACAAGTTAGAAGCCGAAGAAATCAGACTTAAGGCAATTAACAAACTTAACGAAATTTCGGAAATAAATAAAATAACAATTGTTTTTACCGAAAGTAAACCTATGGAGAAAAAAACTCAAAAGCCAAAGCATTTTGTAGAAAACGTAAAAAAAATTATCTTAGTAGCGTCAGGTAAAGGCGGAGTCGGAAAATCTACAATATCGACTCTTATTGCTCAGCAATTGAGTCTAGAAAATTACCGAGTTGGGATAGTAGATGCCGATATTTACGGTCCGTCAATTCCGCATATATTCGGCATTAACGAAGTGCCGAAAACAATAGAAGGACGAATAATACCTATAATAGACAAAAATATCCAAGTTATTTCTATAGGCTTTTTTGTTAAAGATCATTCGGCAATTATTTGGCGTGGTCCTATGGCGAGTAAGACCATTTATCAATTATTATCAGTAACAAAATGGGATAATTTAGATTATCTAATTATTGATATGCCGCCGGGAACTGGTGATATTCATTTAAGTATGCTAGAGAATTATCATTTAGACGGCGTGATAATAGTAACTATACCGCAAAAAATATCGGAGATAGATGTAGTGCGTTCCATAGATTTATATCAAAAACTAAATTTACCTATTTTGGGAATAATTGAGAATATGAGCTATATGTTTGAAAGTAATAGCGGCGGATATTTATCGCAAAAATATAATATACCCTTAATCGCTCAAATTCCGATTATGCCAGAGATAGCCAATGCTTGCGATAAATCACTACCTCTAACAGATTTATTAACATTACCTTTAAAAGAATATTTATAATGAAAATATACGTATTGGCTGATAATAGAACAGGTAACACAAATCAGGCTATTGCACTTGCTGAAAAATTAACGCAAGAATACATTATAATTAAACTGCAGTATAATTGCTTAGCTAAGCTACCGAATTTTTTACTAAAATATTATCCTATTCATATAAAAAGTGAGCTATTGCAAGATATTATGGCAAAACCTTTACCTGATATGATAATTACCGCCGGCAGAAGAACAGCAGTTTTAGCATTTTATTTAAAAAATAAATTTGAAAGTATAAAGTTAATACAAATAATGCAGCCCTCTTTACCTTATGATGCGTTTGATGCCGTTATTCTGCCTTATCATGATTGCCGTCGCTTGTCATCCCGTGGCTTGTCCACGGGATCCAGTAATAAAAAATGCAAAAAGCTCGGTTTATCTTGCTTTACACTGGATCCTGTGGACAAGCCACGGGATGACACCGAGCAGAAAAACATCATTCCCGTCAACGGAGCTATCAACAACGTAACCGAAAAGTTCGCTGCAGCGAACTTAGAGCTACAAAAGCATTATCCTGACCTTAAACAATTTATTGCCGTGATAATCGGTGGGAATAATAAAAAATTTAATTTCAACGAAAATGAAGCAAATTTATTTTCTTCATTATTAAATAAAATATATACTAATCAACAAATATCGTTTTTCATTAGTTTCAGTAGACGTACACCGCAAGCCGTAAAATCAATTATTAAAAATAATATGCCGGCTTCTACAATTACTTATGACCCGAATGAAGGCACAGACTATACCGTAGAAACTTCAAAAGTTGAAAGTCAAATAAGCGGCGAGCCTGCGAAGCGTATAATAATACGTGAGCACAGGCGAGTCCCGAAATTTGACGTACCAAATCTTGAAGTATCAAAGGTATATAATCCATATATAGCTATGCTTGCCAATGCAGAATATATAATCTCTACAGCCGACTCGATTTCAATGTGCAGCGAAGCAGCTTCAAGCGGTAAACCTCTTTATATATTCTGCCCACCAAACTTTAATTCTTCAAAGCATAAGATTTTTATCAAGCAATTAGTAGAACAAAAAATAGCAAGAATTTTTGATGAGTCAGTAACGATGCTGGAGGAATATAGCTACAAACCCTTAAATGAAGCAGAAAGAGTAGCTAAAATTATTAAATCTTTATTAAAAAATATATGTCAAAATAAACCTTAAACTTGAAAAATTTCGTAAAGCTTTTATGACGCTTGAAGATATCTATTTAAAACCGACAACAGAAGATAGAGCTTATATTGATGCAACGATTAGAAGATTTGAGTTTACTTTTGAGCTTGCTTGGAAATTTCTAAAAGAATATTTTGCTCAAAGGGGCATAACTCTCAACTATCCTAAAGAAGTCTTTAAAGAAGCTTACGCAGCAGGTATTATAAACGATGAAGAGTTATGGATTCAGATGCTTCTTGACCGTAATATGACCTCACATACCTATGATGAAAAACTTGCTAATGAGATTCATAGCCGAATTAAAAATTATGTTCCTGAACTTAAGAAGTTACTAAATATACATAAAGTAAATAAAGAGTTGGTAGACGAAGATCAACTTCAAAAAGAGCAAGGAGTTCACAAGGCGAGGAACGATAGCTGTTACTTAATACGTGAGTACCGCAGCTCTTGTAGAACGACGACGCCAATTTTTGAAGTTCTATCTACGTATACAAAGACTTTATAATGCCTTGCAGTGTGTGAACTTCAGGGGAAGAGAGGCTATTGATACGTGTAAATATATTAGTGATATTTTGCTGCATAGCAGGTTTTTTGTCGGGAGCTTTAAAGAATCCGGTTTTATCAAGTTTACTGAATAAATTTGTTAAAAAATGTTCCATTTCTTCTTTAGTAGCTAATTTTTGAATGTTATGAATATCTTCTCTAGGCGTAGAATTACGAAACAATTCATAGCATATTACAATAACAGCTTGAGCAATATTTAATGAGCTAAATTCGGTTGTATTAATAGTGATAATCTTATTGGCAAGTGAGATTTCTTCATTACTCAGCCCGTTATTTTCCCTCCCGAACATTATTCCGACTTTTGCAGAATTTGGATAATCTAAAGGCAAATTTTGTGAAAATACATAATCTTTATTCATAGCCCTTTTAATGCAGGTAGTAGCATATAAATATTCGAGGTCTTTAATACAATCTTCAAGACTATCATAAATTTTTGCATTATCTATAATATTAACCGCTCCGACTGCATTACTACGCGCCACCTCATTTGGCCAGCCGTCTCTTGGAGCTACAATTCTAAGCTCAATTAAGCCGAAATTCTTCATTGCTCTTGCAGTAGCACCGATATTCTCGCCCATTTGAGGAGCAACTAATATTATAACAGGATTCATTTAACCCTCATAACATGACAAGTATAGGCAATCGCTACGGCATCGGCTTCATCGGAATTAGTAATTAAGGAAGTACCGGGCAGTAACAGCTTGATCATATGCAAAATTTGGTCTTTTTCTGCATGACCATAGCCGGTTACAGTTTTTTTTACCGTATTTGGTTTAAATTCCCGCATGTCCAAATTATACCTACCGAACAGCGACATTGTCGCACCTCTAGCATAGCCGAGCTTTAACGAAGTCACGCTATTAGTATTAACAAATGTTTCTTCAATCGCTGCCATATTCGGTTGATATTCTAATATTACTTTTTCTAACGTGCTATTGATGTAGGCAAGTCTATTATGTATTTCATCTTTGCTATTGGTTTTAATAATACCGCTAGCTAAATATTTCAATTTTGTTGACTGTCGTGCAACTATTGCCCATCCAAGACTCCCAAGTGCCGGATCAATCCCAAGTACTATCATGATTATTATTTTATTTTTCTAAAATCGTCATTGCGAGAAGAATTACAAAGTAATTCGACGAAGCAATCTCAGGAATTTTATACTACTTCATAAGATTGCCGCGTCGATGCTACGCATCTCCTCGCAATGACGTTTAAATTGATTATATCTTCATATACTGGTAAAATTCCTGATTATTCTCCCACAGTTCACGCACCTTAATAAATAAAAATAAATGAACAGGGAAGCCAAAAAACCGCTCCATTTGCATTCGGGATTTTGCCCCTATCTCTTTGATTTTAGAGCCGTTTTTACCGAGTATTATAGTTTTATAGCTCTCTCTTGAAACTACTACAACTTGATTAATCTTTACGGATTTGTCTTTAAGCTCTTCCCATTTTTCGGTTTGTACAGTTAGTTTATATGGGAGTTCTTGCTGCAAATTAAAAAATAACTGCTCTCTTGTGATTTCTGCCGCAATAAAACGCATCGGTAAATCCGTTATGTCGTCTTCCGCATAAAGCCACGGAGAAATTTTTGCCTTACTTGTTATATATTCAAGTACTCCATCAATATTTTTGCCCGATAACGCAGAGATAGGAAAAACTAAACCATCAGGATGATTTCCTGTTAAAAAAGCTTTAATGTCATTTAGATATTTTGATTCGACGTCTATTTTGTTCAATAAAAATACCGGAACAATATTAAGTGAGCGAAGCTTATCTAAAATATTATGCGTTACATCATCAAACGGTTTTAGACTATCGATAATCAACAGCACTAAATCCGCACTATACAAACTAGACCACGCACATCTTACCATCGCTTTTTCGAGCGTCCCTTTCGGCTCAAATATACCGGGCGTGTCGTATAAAATTACTTGCGTGTCCTTTAAAGTAATAATACCGGTAATAATCGATCTGGTTGTTTGAACTTTTGGGGTAACTATTGAAAGCTTCTCCCCGATTATTCTATTTAATAAAGTCGACTTCCCACTATTTGGTCGTCCTATTATACAAACTGAAATTGTTTTTTGAACTTGCTTAATCATTTTTAAGTCTATGCAATAAGCTTCGTGCTGCGTTTTTCTCTGCTTCTTTTATAGAATGCCCCGTGCCTGTTTGTTCATAATCTTTTACTTTCACAAGCACCGTAAAAGTTGATGAATGGGCTGCCCCTTCTCTTTTTATCAGACGGTATATAGGTAGGTGATGGCTACTCGCTTGAGCCCATTCTTGTAAAGCAGTTTTTGGATCATAATCCGTTAAATTCTGAATTTTTATAAATTCTGCCCATAATTTCCTGATAATATTGCGAGTTGTTTCAATATTACTATCAAGATATATAGCTGCAATTAAAGCTTCTGTAGCATTTTCTATATTATTAGGATTATCCCGCCCCCCTGCTACTTCTTCCCCATGAGTCATAATTATATAATCTTTTAAAGTGAGCTTGGTCCCAACCACACATATTGTTTCTTTACAAACTAAATATGATCTAATTTTAGCTAAATTTCCCTCATTATAATTTGCAAAATTCTTAAATAAAATTTCCGTGATTACTAAATTTAATACAGCATCACCTAGAAACTCTAAACGTTCATAATCTTTATCATCCTTATATTCGTAATGCTGCCTTAAAGACGGATGACTCAACGCCTCTATTAAAAGCTCTTTATTTTTGAAACTATAGCCTAGTAATTTTTCTAACTCCTCAAATGCTACCATTACTCATCCGTGTTATAAAGATTTTTAAAAATTCTATTAACCCTGACAGATTCAATCCATGGCTTTAACTTTAGTACTAGATTAATAACTCCTATATCATTATCCCACCAAGTTATTTTTGTTGAGAACCAAATAAATTGTGCTTTAGCAATAAAATTTTCAAACGGTACAAATCCAAGATTTACTCTACTATCATTTGACTGATCTCTATTATCCCCTAAAAAGAAATATTTTCCTTCAGGTACATAAAAAACATCCGTATTACCGTATCTATCATTATATATAACGTCGAAAATAGGAGCAAGCTTATAAGAAAAATACGTTCTACCGTTTGGCAGCGTTTCTTTAAACTTCAAATATTTTATTCCTTCTTCGCTAATATAAGTTCCAACTTCCGTGCGTTCTATTTTTTTATCATTGATATATATCACATCATCAATTAATTGTACCTTATCACCCGGTAGCCCTATCAAACGTTTTATATATCTAAGGCTCATATTATTAGGCGGACGAAAAACTATAATATCACCACGTTCCGGTTCGCGTGCAAATATTCGTCCTTTAAAAAGATTTATGAAATCAAAGAAAGATAAAGAATAATTACTATAACCGTAACTATATTTCGTAGAAAATATATAGTCATTCTCAAGTATGGTTGCTTTCATAGAACCGGTCGGAACGGTAAATGGCTCCATAATAAGTATTCTAATAAGTAAAGCTATACATATTACAAAAGCAAAAGACCCCCACTCTTGCTTAGCTGTTTTATTAGTGTTTGATTTTGTATTATCTGTTTGCATAATTTATTTCTTTTTTATGAGTGGATGTCATTCCTGCGGAAGCAGAAATCTAGTAAAATATATAATTATTGTACTAACATTAAAATTGGTTATTTTGTGGATTCCTGCTTCCGCAGGAATGACATCTTGAACGTTCATATAGCACTGGACCACCCCTTTATCCTTTCCTCAATCTCGCTTCTAAAATGGCGTATCAGCCCTTGGATCGGCCAAGCTGCCGCATCACCTAAGGCACAAATAGTATGCCCCTCTATTTCTTTTGTAACGTTAAGGAGTTCGTCTATCTCGGATTTTTGGGCATTACCTTTAACTAGCCGCATCATAACTCGCCACATCCAGCCCGTACCTTCACGGCAAGGAGTGCATTGCCCACATGATTCGTGCATATAAAATTTACTAAGCCTTGCTATTGCATAAATAATGTCAGTAGATTTATCCATAACTATAATACCACCTGTACCAAGTCCGGAACCTGCGGTTCTTAAACTATCAAAATCCATATCCACTTCACATAGTGACTTAGGAAGTAAAGGCACCGAAGAACCACCCGGAATTATAGCTTTAAGATTATCCCAACCATCTCGAACACCGCCGGCATATTTCTCAATCAATTCTTTTAACGAAATTCCCATTGCCTCTTCAACATTGCAAGGCTTATTAACATGCCCCGATATGCAAAAAATCTTAGTACCGGTATTGTTAGGCTTACCGATAGAAGCAAACCAATTAGCCCCTCGTCTTAAAATGGTCGGCACTACTGCAATAGACTCAACATTATTTATAGTAGTCGGGCAGCCATATAGCCCAAATCCGGCAGGAAAAGGCGGCTTTAAGCGAGGCATGCCTTTTTTACCCTCTAAGCTTTCAAGTAATGCAGTTTCCTCACCGCAAATATAAGCCCCTGCCCCACGATGTAAATAAATATTACAATCGAAGCTAGACCCACAAGCATTCTTTCCTATTAACCCGTCTTTATAAGCTTCATCTAAGGCACGCTGAATATTAGAAGCTTCATTATAAAACTCACCTCTAATATAGATGTAGCAATCATTCGCTCCTATAGCAAAGCTTGCAAGCAAGCAACCTTCTATTAATTTGTGCGGCTCAGACCTTAATATATCACGGTCCTTACAAGTACCAGGCTCAGACTCGTCGGCATTTACTACTAAATAGCAAGGCTTCTCTGAATTTTTGGGCATAAACGACCATTTCATACCGGTAGAAAATCCCGCTCCTCCTCGCCCTCTAAGCCCTGATTGCTTGACCTCTTCAATAATGAAGTCTCTACCTTTATCAAGCAACGCTTTAGTATTATCCCAATCTCCTCGCTTCTTGCTAGATTTCAAATCATGGCTTTGCTGCCCATGTAGGTTAGTAAAAATTTTGTCTTCTTCTTTTAGCATAAACTATTCTCGTTATGGCTTAAAAACGTCATTGCGAGGAAAGGCGAAGCCTTGACGTGGCAATCTCGTCAAATATTCCTGAGATTGCTTCGTCGAAATTTTCAATTTTTCCTCGCAATAACGATTCATTACCTTTCTATTACTTTCTTATTAAACTTCCTATTAGCAAACATTGTAAGTATTGGGGCGGAGATAAAAATTGATGAATAAGTACCGGCTATTATCCCAAAAAATACAAGAACGCTAAAACTACGGATTGCCTCACCACCAAAAAGAATAAGGACTAAGTTGGCAAGTAGCGTAGTAATTACTGTTAAAATAGTTCTTGATAAAGTCTCATTGATACTTAAATTTATAATTTCCGTGATATTTTTTTTATGATATTTACGTAAATTTTCTCTAATCCTATCATATATTACTACCGAATCATTAACGGAATAACCTATAATAGTTAACACTGCGGCAATAGTGCTTAAGTTAAAATCAAGCTTAGTCATACTCATAAAACCAAGGGCGAGTATTACGTCATGCACTAAGGCGATAAGTATACCAAGACCAAAATACCACTCAAAACGCACCCAAATATAAACCATAATAGCTAAGAAAGAGAATAGCATCGCCATAGCCCCCGCTTCTATTAGCTGCCTACCGACTTGCGGACCGACAAGATCTACCTTACGATATTCAAACTTATACGGAAAATTACTTTGCAAAGATGCTTTAATTAACTCAATATTTTTCATGAGGTTTTCTTCGCTACTACTACCGAATCTAATCGATAGATCACGTTCACTACCAAAATTTTGTAGCACCACCTCACCTATTCCAAGCTCGCCTAGAACCTCCCGCATTTTTGGCAAATCAGGAGCTTGATCAAGCCTTACTTCAATAACTATACCGCCGGCAAAATCAATACCGAAATTAAATTTATATATACCGATCCAAATAAAGCTAATGAGTGATAAAATAATTGAGAAACTGTAACTGACTTTTTTAAAATTCATAAAATCAAAATCGATTTTATTAGGTAAAAGTCTTAAAGGATAAATTTGCATTATTAATATTTCGTTGAATAAAAGTTATATACTGCTTGTATCTCAAGAACCCTCATTTTATTTTGAGAGGTGAACACCCGCGGCCTATACTTAATAGGCGAGAATGCGAATCCTTGATAAAATGAAAGAACAATTCTTGAAAGATAAGCAGTATATTTGTATTATATAGTAAATTCAAAAAGGTTAAACGATTTTTTATGTCAGAAGTAGTAGTAAAAGAACAATTAGAGCAATATATAAGCAAAATAGAAAGATTAGAACAAGAAAAAGCTGATTTATCTCAAGAAGTAAAAGATATTTTCCAAGATGCTTCTTCACATGGATTTGATGTTAAAGCTATGAAATCTATATTGAAACTAAAGAAATTGGATAAAGATAAACTTGCCGAGCAGGATGCTATGCTTGAGCTTTATAGAGATACTTTAGGAATTTAGTAGGTTTGCTTGCGTGGCTCGACTTTTTCGTCATTGAGAGGAAATTATAAAATAATTGACGAAGCAATCTCAGGAGTTTTATACTACTTCATGAGATTGCCACGCTCCTTTTAGTCGCTTAGCTCATGACGTATTGAGTAAGTGAAAAATCGGTAGACGAAGGTCAATTTCAAAAAGAGCAAGGAGTTCACAAGACGAGGAACGGAGCGTATACTTAATACGTGAGTACCACAGAACTTGTAGAACTACGTAGCCAATTTTTGAAATTGACCTGTAGAAGTCAAGATTTAATCTTACAGACATTATAAAAATTATATCTGAATGTCTGATAAGTTATGACTGTCAGATGAGTATTCAAGATATAAGATTTCGTTATTCTTTTCAACAGCTAACTTTTTACTATCCATAAAAGTCTGCATAGGTGTTTTTCCATAGCAATATTTACCGGAATGCGGTCTTTCATTATTATAATATTCTAGCCAAATATCAAGATCTAGTTGTAGATCATCAAGATCAGTATAGATCTTTTTACGCATAGCAGTATCAAAGAATTCTTGTTTCATAGTTTTATTAAAACGTTCACACATACCATTTGTTTGAGGAGAATATGCTTTAGTAGTAGTATGCTCAATACCCTCAATGCTTAAGAACAATTCAAAAGCATGATGTTCTATATTACCTTTATACTCACCACCTCTATCAGTTAAAATACGAAGTACTGGTATTTGCTGACTCTCATACCATGGTAACACTCTATCATTAAGCATGTCAGCAGCGGTAAGTGCTGTTTTATCAGTATATAGTTTAGCCTCTGCAACCCGAGTGTAACTATCAATAAACACTTGAGAATATACCTTGCCTATGCCTTTAAAATTACCTACATAATATGTGTCTTGGCATCCTAGATAACCTGGATGCTGTGTATCAATCTCACCATGAGCTTCTTTCTCGCTACGCCGTTTCTCTAATACTTGTAACTGAGCTTCGGTAAGAACAATACCATCCTGAGCCATTTTGGCTTCTAATGCTTTAAGTCTTTTATTGATATTATTTAAATCATTACGTAGCCAAATAGATCTAACTCCTCCAGGTGATACAAGAATACCAGTCTTTTTAAGCTCATTTGATACTCGCAGCTGACCATAAGCGGGGTATTCTATTGCCATATCTAATACTGCTCTCTCTACGGCAGGATCAACTCTATTCGCTATAATTGGCTTCTTCCGACTAATCTCATATAATGCTTCTTCTCCTCCTGTTTCATATAACTCTTTAAACCTATAATAACTGTCTCTACTGTAACCCATAGCTTTATATGCTGACGATATACTACCAAGACTCCTAGCTAATTCTAGTAATCCTATTTTTGGCTTTATTATTTTTTGATTTAGATTCATCTCTAATCCTCCATTTAATATTATCTTAATTTTACTAAATGTAAGATTAAATCTCAACTATTACAATTGACCGAGTATACTTAAGCTTTTGCTGTTTTGGTTTTAGCAATAGGAATATGTCTCTCTTTAATTCTAGCCGACTTACCGCTTCTTTGTCTTAAATAGTAGAGTTTAGCACGACGAACTGCCCCGTATTTTACTACATCAATAGAGTGTACTATCGGCGAGTAAGTCATAAAGCGTCTTTCGACACCTTCACCATGGCTAATTTTACGTACTAAGAAAGATGAAGTAATACCGCGATTTCTTTTTGCGATAACTACACCTTCATAAGCTTGAAATCTTTCCGTTAATTTTTCCTTACCGTCTTTCTCAATCGATCTATCAATAATTTTAACAGTTACCTTAACTGTATCACCGGCTTCAAAATCAGGAATTTTTTTATTTGCAGTAAGCTTTGAAATATTTTCCTGTTCAAAGTGGTCAATAATATTCATTTTTTAACTCCTTAACTCTATAAATCTTTAAGTAACTCCGGACGGCGTAATTTAGTAATCATACGTGATTGCTCTTTTTTCCACTCATTAATTAGCCTGTGGTTACCGGATAATAAAACACTCGGTACAGCACGATCACGCCAAATTTCAGGTCTTGTATATAGACCGCATTCAAGCCCGCCCTTAAATTCCCCGTCTTCTTCAAAAGACTCGGAAGATAAGGTATTTTGGTTCATTAAAACACCTGGCAGTAGTCTAATTAAGCAATCGAGAATGGTAAGGGTAGGTATCTCTCCGCCGGATAAAATGTAGTCGCCTACACTAGTTTCTTTAACATTATACTCTTCAATTACACGTTCGTCAATCCCTTCGTAACGTCCACATAAGAATATAAGGTTTTTATTTTTTAACATCTCCTTAGCAAAGCTTTGAGTAAAGATTCTACCGCGAGGTGAAGGATAGTAAATTTCAGCATTAGGATTTAAAGCAAGGGCATGATCTATACTACTGCCTAAAACATCAGGACGCATTATAAGCCCGTCACCACCGCCGTAAGCTTCATCATCGACATTTTTATGCTTAGTTAGACCGAAATCCCGAATATTAATAACATAATATGACCAAATATTTTTTTTCAGAGCCTGCCCTGCTAAAGAATGTCCTAGAGTCCCAGGGAACATTTCAGGAAAAACGGTTAAGATTGTAGCGTGAAGTATAGACATACGTTTATGCAGAAGTCAAGATTTAATCTTACAGACATTATAAAAATTATATCTGAATGTCTGATAAGTTATGACTGTCAGATGAGTATTCAAGATATAAGATTTCGTTATTCTTTTCAACAGCTAACTTTTTACTATCCATAAAAGTCTGCATAGGTGTTTTTCCATAGCAATATTTACCGGAATGCGGTCTTTCATTATTATAATATTCTAGCCAAATATCAAGATCTAGTTGTAGATCATCAAGATCAGTATAGATCTTTTTACGCATAGCAGTATCAAAGAATTCTTGTTTCATAGTTTTATTAAAACGTTCACACATACCATTTGTTTGAGGAGAATATGCTTTAGTAGTAGTATGCTCAATACCCTCAATGCTTAAGAACAATTCAAAAGCATGATGTTCTATATTACCTTTATACTCACCACCTCTATCAGTTAAAATACGAAGTACTGGTATTTGCTGACTCTCATACCATGGTAACACTCTATCATTAAGCATGTCAGCAGCGGTAAGTGCTGTTTTATCAGTATATAGTTTAGCCTCTGCAACCCGAGTGTAACTATCAATAAACACTTGAGAATATACCTTGCCTATGCCTTTAAAATTACCTACATAATATGTGTCTTGGCATCCTAGATAACCTGGATGCTGTGTATCAATCTCACCATGAGCTTCTTTCTCGCTACGCCGTTTCTCTAATACTTGTAACTGAGCTTCGGTAAGAACAATACCATCCTGAGCCATTTTGGCTTCTAATGCTTTAAGTCTTTTATTGATATTATTTAAATCATTACGTAGCCAAATAGATCTAACTCCTCCAGGTGATACAAGAATACCAGTCTTTTTAAGCTCATTTGATACTCGCAGCTGACCATAAGCGGGGTATTCTATTGCCATATCTAATACTGCTCTCTCTACGGCAGGATCAACTCTATTCGCTATAATTGGCTTCTTCCGACTAATCTCATATAATGCTTCTTCTCCTCCTGTTTCATATAACTCTTTAAACCTATAATAACTGTCTCTACTGTAACCCATAGCTTTATATGCTGACGATATACTACCAAGACTCCTAGCTAATTCTAGTAATCCTATTTTTGGCTTTATTATTTTTTGATTTAGATTCATCTCTAATCCTCCATTTAATATTATCTTAATTTTACTAAATGTAAGATTAAATCTCAACTATTACAAAATACCCCACCCACCTGTTCTATAATCTTCTTTTCTTTGTTTTTTAGCAGCAGCTGTTGCACCACTCCTAAATGCTTCAGCTTTTTGTTTATTCGTTTTATGAGCTTGATCACTTTGAAATTTTTGAAATTCTGCTTTCTTAGCAGCTTCTATATAGCGATTTTTGATTTTCTCTAAGCGTCTCATAGCATCTTTATCTAAACTAATACCTGCTTCTTTTGCTTGCTGCTCTATTTTTAATGCTGTCTTATAACTTACTTCTGCATAAAATTCACTCTAGAATCTTTCTTCATTGCATCATTATATGGATTTATCTTATTATTTTTGGTCATGCCTCCATATTGCAGTTATGCCTATTAAAAAGCTATACGTTCAATAAGAGTACCAATAACCTTATCATGAATATCCAATGACTTGGAAAAGCAGATTGTCTTACGTGCAAGCCTCTTGGGTCATGCCTCCATATTGCAGTTATGCCTATTAAAAAGCTATACGTTCAATAAGAGTACCAATAACCTTATCATGAATATCCAATGACTTGGAAAAGCAGATTGTCTTACGTGCAAGCCTCTTGGGTCATGCCTCCATATTGCAGTTATGCCTATTAAAAAGCTATACGTTCAATAAGAGTACCAATAACCTTATCATGAATATCCAATGACTTGGAAAAGCAGATTGTCTTACGTGCAAGCCTCTTGCATCTCGTTCTAAGGTTCAAGTTACTTCGTTCTATCCGTTGAGTGTATTTTTTACTGATAATATGCTTTTTAGGGTCTAATAACCTAGCATAACTCCCCCATCCATCTGTATAGTAAAAAGTCACCTTGAAATTCTCTAGTTTTTTCAGTAATGATTCTAATGTGCTATCACATCTTGTACCAAACGTATAAGCAACTACTTTTAACGAAATCTTATCCAAGGCATACCAAAGCCATCGTTGTATGGATTTATTCTGTACATAAGACCATTGTTCATCTATCTCAGGAGCAATAATTACTTCTGTTGTACTGATAGAATGATTTATTGTTTTTTAATACTAGATTTTTTTAAAACACGGATAACTGTATTGATACCCACTTTTAATACTCTTACTGTATCTCTAACTCCAGAGCCGTTGATTGACATTTCTACTATTTGCTCCTTAACTCCAGGCTTAGATGCATTATTAATATACTCCAATTGAAAATATCGATTACACCGCTTGCATTGATATCTCTGTTGTTTTGAAATTGAATATCCTGACTTTATTACTTCTTCTGTGTTGTTACAATATCTACACTTAACATCTATTTTTGCCATAACTCCTTAACTATAATTCTCTCTTATTACTGTTTGAGGATTATAGACTATTTACTCTAAACTGCAATACGGAGGCACGACCTTATTTTTAATATCCTTTATTTGTTTTTCTGCTTTCTTTTTATCAAAATCTTCCGGCATAACTTCCCTCAAAATTTAAGTTAAAAATATATCTATAGTTGCATATATTTTATTTCAAAAAAAGTTAATAAAGAAAAATAGAGATAGAAGTAATTAAAAATTAACCAATTTGTGTTATAAAAACTTCATTACTTCTTCAGCGATGATTAGCTCTTCGTTTGTCGGCACAGCAAAAACTTTAACCTTACTATCAGATGTACTTATTAGATGTTCTTTTTCTTGGTTTTTTGCATCATCTATTTTAATGCCTAGCCATATAAGTTTTTTGGTAATCATTTTACGTATTACAGCGGAATTCTGTCCAACACCGGCAGTAAAAATTAGACAATCAAGCCCCTCAAGGGCAGCAGTTAACTTACCTATTTCAAGTACAATGCGATACACGAATAAATCTATAGCAAATTTAGCATCAGGTGAGTTACTGGCAAGCAAGGTACGCATATCAGAGCTTTCACCGGACATACCGAGTAATCCTGATTTCTTATATAGTAACTCAGTTACTTCTTTCGTAGTCATTTTCTCATGGTCGATAAGATATAACACTACTCCAGGATCAAGGTTGCCTGTCCTTGTACTCATCATAACACCATCGAGTACGCTAAAGCCCATGGAACTTGTTAGACTAAGACCATTTTTAATAGCACATAGACTACTACCGCTTCCTAAGTGAGCTATAATAGTCTTTGTAGGTAAATCTTCCTTCGTCATTTCTTTAAAATGGCTGCTAACATATTTATATGATAACCCATGAAAACCGTAACGAATTATCCCTTTATCATAATATTTTTTCGGTAAACCGAAAGCTTTTGTAATAGGCGGATTAGTAAAATGAAACGACGTATCAAAACATGCTATATGTAAGATTTCTTTATATTTTTGAAGAAATAAATCCAGTACCTGCAAATTATATGGTTGATGTAAAGGGCTTAGGGGTATTAATACTGTCAAATCTTCGCTAACTTTTTCATTAACAATAACCGGTTTATTAAAATTTTTCCCGCCATGGACAATACGGTGACCGGTTGCAATTAAATTGAGATTCTCTTGTTTTTTCCACCAATCTTCAAAAAGATCAATCATCATTTCAATAGCATCATCTTTAATGTCGGTAGCAGATTCCTGTTTTTTATTTATATGAAATAATATTTTATTGTCATTCTTCTCTAAAAAAATATTATAAATTTTATCCTTAACTTTTTTATTCTGAATTTCAAAAATAGAAATTTTTAAACTAGATGAGCCGGCATTAGCTATTAAAATAACATCTTTCATATTATTTACCTGCTTGGATATGTAGCTTTGCCTTAGTGTGATTATAGATAAATGAAGCAAGTACACAGGAAATAACACGCATATCCATAGGATCGGCTCTACTTGTTAAAATAATAGGCACACGGGCTCCAAGAACGATACCCGCCATAACCGCTTGACCCAAATATTTTAGCTGCTTTGCAAGCATATTGCCTGATTCAAGATCAGGTACTACTAATATATCGGCATTCCCTGAAACCGAAGAACTAATGCCTTTTGCTTCTGCAGCAAATAAAGATATAGCATTATCAAACGCAAGCGGTCCATCAACTATAGCATTCGTAATTTGCCCTCGATCTGTCATTTTTGATAAAGCGGCGGCGTCAAGGGTTGTAGGGATTGCGGAGGTTACCGTCTCAACTGCTGACAATACCGCAACTCTAACCTGCTTGTCTTCTTTGATCATATGCATTAAATCAATAGCATTCTGCACTATATCACGCTTATCTTCTAAAGTAGGACGGATATTAATAGCAGCATCAGTAATAATAAAAGGCTTTGGGAACGTTGCAACTGCCATTAAAAAAGCATGGCTTATACGGCGTTCGGTACGTAGTCCATTCTCCTTATGAACTACTGCAGACATAAGCTCATCAGTATGAAGAGACCCTTTCATAATAGCCGCAACTTCTCTTTTCTTTGCAAGCTCTACGGCTTTTTTTGCTGCCTCGTGGCTATGCTCAACGTTAATTACTTGATAATCCTCAAGATCGACATTATTAACTTTTGCTACTGATTCAATTTTATGTTGCGGACCAATCAAGACTGGTTTTATTACATTAAATTGTGCTGCTCTAACTGCACCGAGTAATGATTCTTTATCGATTGGATGAACTACTGCAGTTTTAACAGGCTTAAAGCCGTCGGCTCTAAGTAATAGATCGATGAAATGCTTTGCTGCTTCATCAAAGTCAGGATCGTTGATTTCTTTTGGCGGAGTATAAGTAGTGCCTAATTTCTTAGCTAGAATTGCATCTAAAAAAGTCTCGTTTATTATATGTTGTTTCTTCATAAACCCCTTAATAAATTAATCACTAACTTAATTAGATAATATATAAGTTAATTAATAAAGGAGAAACTAGTTATTGTTTTTAGTGGAAATTTCTTAAGTGCCATTAACGCAACAGTGTATATCGATGTCATCCCGTGGTGGCTTGCCTACGTGGATCAAAAAATATCTTTAATGTCATTCCCGCAGAAGCGGGAATCTAGAAAAAAGGGAAATGTCATCCCGTGGCTTGACCACGGGATCCAGTCAAAAATACTAAAATTATTAGTATTTTTTTATTGTTTTTGTGGATCCCGTGGTCAAGCCATGGGGTGACAGTGAAAAGTACTGGATTCCTGCTTTCGCAGGAATTACATAAGAACTATATGTGTAATAGTTGAGATTTAATCTTACATTTAGTAAAATTAAGATAATATTAAATGGAGGATTAGAGATGAATCTAAATCAAAAAATAATAAAGCCAAAAATAGGATTACTAGAATTAGCTAGGAGTCTTGGTAGTATATCGTCAGCATGTAAAGCTATGGGCTACAGTAGAGACAGTTATTATAGGTTTAAAGAGTTATATGAAACAGGAGGAGAAGAAGCATTATATGAGATTAGTCGGAAGAAGCCAATTATAGCGAATAGAGTTGATCCTGCCGTAGAGAGAGCAGTATTAGATATGGCAATAGAATACCCTGCTTATGGTCAGCTGCGAGTATCAAATGAGCTTAAAAAGACTGGTATTCTTGTATCACCTGGAGGAGTTAGATCTATTTGGCTACGTAATGATTTAAATAATATCAATAAAAGACTTAAAGCATTAGAAGCCAAAATGGCTCAGGATGGTATTGTTCTTACCGAAGCTCAGTTACAAGTATTAGAGAAACGGCGTAGCGAGAAAGAAGCTCATGGTGAGATTGATACACAGCATCCAGGTTATCTAGGATGCCAAGACACATATTATGTAGGTAATTTTAAAGGCATAGGCAAGGTATATTCTCAAGTGTTTATTGATAGTTACACTCGGGTTGCAGAGGCTAAACTATATACTGATAAAACAGCACTTACCGCTGCTGACATGCTTAATGATAGAGTGTTACCATGGTATGAGAGTCAGCAAATACCAGTACTTCGTATTTTAACTGATAGAGGTGGTGAGTATAAAGGTAATATAGAACATCATGCTTTTGAATTGTTCTTAAGCATTGAGGGTATTGAGCATACTACTACTAAAGCATATTCTCCTCAAACAAATGGTATGTGTGAACGTTTTAATAAAACTATGAAACAAGAATTCTTTGATACTGCTATGCGTAAAAAGATCTATACTGATCTTGATGATCTACAACTAGATCTTGATATTTGGCTAGAATATTATAATAATGAAAGACCGCATTCCGGTAAATATTGCTATGGAAAAACACCTATGCAGACTTTTATGGATAGTAAAAAGTTAGCTGTTGAAAAGAATAACGAAATCTTATATCTTGAATACTCATCTGACAGTCATAACTTATCAGACATTCAGATATAATTTTTATAATGTCTGTAAGATTAAATCTTGACTTCTACACTATATGTCAATCATTTAAATAATTTCCAATTTCGTTCTTGCGGTGGTGAATCCTCTCTTCCTTCAAGGAAAAAATCATCAGTGGGGTTTTCGCTTAGTTCTTTAAAGACTTCTTCCCAGTTTTTTTGTGATTTTAAGCTTTTCTCTGATGATAAATATTTAAGTTCTTCAGAACCATTTTTAGTTTTATCGTTTATAAACATTTTATTTTTACATATTCTATATACTACAATCACTTAAAAAACAACCTAGTAAATAGATGATTGGTAGACGAAGCTCAATTTGAAAAAGAGCAATGGGTCTGTAAGCCGAGGAGCGGAGCGTATACTAAATACGTGAGCATACAAGGACTTACAAAGACGGCGTAGCCAATTTTTCAAATTCAGCGAGTATACTATTTCATCCCTCTCAAATGATCTTCTAATTTTCTTAGTTTTCTGCCTTCATTTACTATTGGTCTCACATATTTTTCCATTTTGGCATGTTCCCTATATTTATTAATCTGATCGATCTGAGCATTGACTTCATCGGTAATAGCTTGCTTTCTATCCTCTATTTTATTTAATACTTCAGTACTATATTCATAATTTTTAACATCAGCATTAAAGTTATTAAGCTCTTCCGTAATCTTTGCGTCTACTTCAGGTCCCTGCTCAGTATCTTTGATCTTTTGTGCTATTAATGCCGGCATTTCCTCAATGTTGATATCATCTCTTTTGAAATGATCTTTAAGCTCTTTATAAGTTTGTTCTAAATTTCCTTCAGCTTTCTCGTGCATAATATCATAATGCCCTTGGCGACGAGTATATCGATCTCCTTCTATAAATTCTGCATGTTTTCTATGGGCGTTATCTATCATATCTCGCATCTGAGAATCAGTAGCTTGCTCACGCATAAATCTGTCGCCCATCATTACCGGTTCACCTTCCTCGAATAACCTACCACGCACCTCATGAATAAGCTTTCTTTGAGCTAATTCTTGATAATATTCTACATCACTCTGTCTACCTGCTTTTTCTAGTCTTGCTAGATATTCCGGTGATAATATATCTGCTTGAGCAGCTAACGTTTCTTTATTAATATGCATTTGGAGTTCTTCACGTTCCCGTGCTTTTTCATTATCTTTTAATTTTTCGCTATAAGTTCTAAGCCTTGGATCGTTATATTCAAAATCATGCCATTCGGCACTGGTTAGATTACCCTCATAAGCATCACGTAAATCTTGACCGACTATTGCAGTTAAAGCTCCTCTTTTTATTCCCGTATAACCGGCATAGAGTTTTTCACCTATACCTACACGCCTTTCTTCTTTTAATTTACGTTTTGTATCAATACGATGCTCCATCTCTTGCCAACTTCTAAGCGGTTTTATATTTTTACCGAACAGACCGACGCCTCGCCCTGACATTTCTTGGTGAGCATATTTATAAGCATCTTGATAATCTTTAGTAAAGTTCGCATCGCTAGCGAGTTCACGTAAGTTAGCATCTTTTAATGACTTATCAAGCTCTCTTTTTTGTTCTTCACTTAAAGCGGCGTAATCTTTCACTCCATATTTATTTGCAGCAATTTTATCTCGAAGCTGAGTAAATTTCATTTGCGATAGTTCTTTTGCTTTTAATTCATTCCCTTTAGGTAAATTCTTTAACAATTCTGAAATACCGTTTTCATAATCAGTAATAGCATTCATTTTTACATCTTTAGAATCTATACCGTATTTTCTCTTAACCTCATTTTGTACGGCTTTGTTTGCTGAAGAACCGAGAGCTTGCTTTTCAAGCCTTCCCATCATTATATCTTCAAATCCTTTAGCAAAGAACATACTAGTTTCTGCTAACTTCGCACTTACACGAGTAGTTATAGGTGCACTTACCGTCTTAGCTACATAACTTAGCGGTCTATTCATTTGCTTCGCTGCAGATTCATAAGATTGCTGATTAACTTTTTGTATGTCTGTTAAATTACCTGAAGTACCGGCAATAAATTGTGCAGTCGATATAGCAGTATCATTAAATTTACTTAGCAAATAAATAGACACGAAAATTAGTAATATCCCATCAAGTTGGACAAATTTCCCGTTTATAAAATTACTAATCCTTTTTGCATCTTTAACTAAATCTAAAAACGGTAATTCAATATAGCGTTCATCTATACACTCATACGCAGCACAATGCTTACATTTATCAGGGTCATTCTTACAAGAATCATCTACTATTATATGATCTTCGGGAACTAATATCTTTGCTTTGTGGAAATTATTTATGCCTCCTTTCATTGGTACAGGGAACCACCAATAAAATATTGAATTACCAAGGCTTGGATCTATATCCTCAAGAAAACTACCGAATATTTCATTTATCGGACCTAAATTAGGAAAATCATGTTTACATACCCCAAAACCAAGAGTTGAATATATTTCGGTTCTGATGATCATTGAAATAAAAGCGATACCGGCAAATAAAATTATAGGCTGTAATGCATATGATATTAATTGTCTTAACCAATTCTCAAATAACGAACGAGTTATATTAAACAACATGAAACAAATAAATATCGGTCCCATAATTATAATCATACCGATAGTTATAAGAGCGGTTAGATAGATAATAGTAGCTTTAAATATAAGAAAGAAAATAAAATATAGGGCTATTAAATATAGAATGATATATATAAAACCAAGCCAATCAACAAATAGTAAAGAAAATAATTTAGATAAAGTTTGAGGAGCAATAAGTAACCCCAGCAAACTTTGAGAACCAGGACCGGTAGCTGCAGCTTCATTAATTATTTGCAGTATTTGCTGAACTCCGTCAATAAAAAATACGAATAAATAATCATGAAAAAAAGCCCATGCTTTATCCGTACTTAATAATATTGAGACTATACTAACTTTTAATATTCTAATTATAAGTTCGACATGAGTAAGGTTTATATTACCTATTAAAAAGGAAAAACCCGTAAACATTATATATAGAGTTAAAATAGCCGAGATGCTCATCCTATAACCCGGCGTATCAATTATTTGTTGATAAGTTTTCTTTATAATCCCATCCTTACCAAATAATACTCCTTTTATCAAATCCGTTAAAAATTGTAGCGGATCGGGTCTAGTATCAGTAACTCCGGACTTGATTACTAATCTATATTGCCCGCTATTATCATCATAAAATTTATCTATAATCTTAAAATAAAGAGGAGATTGAGCATATTTTGACTTATCCTCACCTTTATATTGATAATTTATTCCCCCTG
This sequence comes from Rickettsia senegalensis, assembly GCF_056135685.1. Classification (NCBI taxonomy): domain Bacteria; kingdom Pseudomonadati; phylum Pseudomonadota; class Alphaproteobacteria; order Rickettsiales; family Rickettsiaceae; genus Rickettsia; species Rickettsia senegalensis. The sequence goes on from NZ_JBVYTQ010000001.1 coordinate 90,492, forward strand.
CTGGTAAGAATTGTCCTGTACTACTAATACTATAAAATTTATAGCCTGCACTCGAAGTAAGCTCACCTAAATGCTGAGTTATACCTTGCGGTTTACGCTGTGAGTCCGGTGAAATATTGGGATCGGTATTTTTAGCGGCAATAAGAAAATAAAGCCCGACACCGTCTGTCATTATGCATGGAGGATTACTAATCATTGCGTCATTTTGATTTGCGGGATTAGGAGTACACATATTAAGTCTAGCATTATCCCAAAAAGTACACGGTTGTAGCTTAACGCAAAAAGCAGCCAAAGTAGTTGTGTTATTTTTCTGACCATACCACGGACACCATGCAGATAACTGACCTGAAGTATTTTTATCACCAAGTATATAACTCCACGGTCTTACCATAACGGTTAAAGGATAACCATTTACTTTATAAGCACTATCACGCCATGGTACTACCTGATCACCTTCCTGTCTTGAAGTAATTTCTTCCGGATTATATCTAGAGGAGACATTGAATTTGATAAAACCAAAATCATCAGGGTCAATACAAGTATCGCCGGTACAACCGGAAAGCAGTAATAACGATGATATTAATAATGTAATAAAAATATTTTTGTTCATTTATTTTAAGTTATTTTTATATAGCGTCATTGCAAACGGCCGTAGGGAGCGCGGCAATCTCATGACACAGTACGAAATTCCTGAGATTGCTTCGTCAAATTACTTCGTAATTTTCCTCGCAATGACGGCGAAAATATTTACAATTATTCTTTCCTCTCTCCTTCCTCTTTCTTCGGTACGTCATTACGCTCGGCAAGGAATTTATTGGTATGCTCACCGCCTCCTTTCGGTTTTCTAGCTTTATAATTTTGATCAATTATCTTGTCTTTGAAAACTCTAGCCGGAGCCATTGCAGCCTTTTTAATCGGTTTTGTTACCGAACCTATATCCTGCATAACGGCTCCCACAGGATCAGAACGTTCTTGATAATTTCCTGATATTCGTGCCGGTGTAACATTTGTAAGCATTCCGACTACTATATTTACAAAAGTTACTAAACCATATGACATCAAGCAATATGAATAAAATAATAAAGCCGTAGTAAATAATACTAAGAAAGTATTAGCCTTGTTCGTTAGAATATTCGAGCTACTAATTTCCGGTACATCCGGAACATAAAAAGGTATTCCAGGTAAAAACGGTAATGTAAAAGAGAAATTAATCGGAATACCAAGATTTGTTAAATCAAGACCTATTTTTATTGGTATAAGAGTATCCCAGCAAGCTCTAACTACTACTTTTAAAAGCTGCTCAGATAAAACCTGGTCTATCAATAAAAAGAAGATCAATAGTACAGTTGGCTGCACTACATAGCTAAGCAATGTCGATATCCAATTATCAAATAAACTTTTAGTTTTTTCAAATAACATTAATATTATGAAAAACGGTGCTAATGAAATCATAACAGTTAGCCCTATGAATGCAATAACATAGCCTATTATAACTTCTAAAATAGCTCTAAAATAAGTAATAAGTGAATAAATGGTTATAATAGCGATAAATGCTAAACCATTATGTATTTGTAATAATTCGATAAATAGTAATCCCCATATCCTACCGTTAGTATATTTATCAAATATAGGATCAATAAAACCAAAAATATTAGCTCTAGAGCTTGTAGCACCTACTACGTTAGTTAAAAAGAAATCAATACCGTTAGTAAATGCGCTAAAGAAGTATGTATTAAAGAAGCCCCAACTTTCTTCTCTAATTAAAAAAGCTACTATAGCTATTTTGCATATACGTGTTATTACTTCTACGGCAGTTAATTTTAATGCTCCCGCAACGAACATTAGCCCAAATATAGTAACATAAAGGGTTAATGCAGCTTTAGCTATATTCTTCACTGCAGAATTTTTAACTAACTTAATATAAAAGTTTTGACTAAAAGTTCTAAATTGATCGGTAATAGGTTTAATAGCACCGTTATATATTATATCAGAAAACCAAGTTGTACCGGTATAATTAGCATAATTTACACTAACCACCCCTTGTATATTACTATTAGGGTTTACCACCCTTAACCATAAATATCCATCTTGCGGTGCATCAGCCGCAAAGTTGTAATCTACCGGCGTACCACGAACAGATGGATCAGGTAACGTACTATCAGATGTTATTAAATATTCTAAACTTATATTTTGCTGATCACCCGGACTAATTGAATTTGTCCCATTGCCTATTTCAACAATCATTGAATAACGACCGAAATATAAAAAATTAGCTGACCAATCATTCTTATTTATATAATCTACAAAATTAGCATAATTTGAAAAATTTCGGCTCCAATCACTCATTAAAACTGAATTACTAAACATGTTATTAACTTGCCAATCGCTAGTAAAATCCATAGTACCGCCGCTAGTGGCTTGATAATATATAAAGCTACTTTGAGTGCTGCCTGAATTTACAAAACTCTGATCTCGTTCCTTAATAACCTGCCCACCTACTTTAATTATCATCCCTCTACCTTGATCGTAATAACAAGCAGGGCTAGTATTTATACCGGCATTAGCAGGACAAGGATTAATTAAGCCCATGAAATTTTGTACCGCTCTCGTTATCATAGGTTTGCCGACTAATGCTTCGTTACTATTTATACTTTTATATTTTGTAGCTGAGCCAGTACCGCTACACCCGCTTGGTTTATCAGGATCTCTTGAAGCGTCTATAAGATCGCATACCTCCTTTGCAGATGAGTAAATGATTCTATTTTCAAAATTTCCAAGGTTACTTTGAGTATAAAGTGCAGAAGCAGCAAATATTGAACTATCAAGTTCCTGCGTTAAAATATTATCTAGAGTATTAGGGCTAAAAAAATTATCTTTACCAACTAAACTAATATTTACTACATCGCCGGCCTTAACCTCAATTCTCAAATTACCGTTAGAATAGTTAAAATATTTAACAGAATCAGACATTTTAGTAAATGAAAGTGCATCAAGGTCTTTATCAGGCGGTATAGCCTCAGGTGTTGTACCGTTATTGTCCGTAACAAAACGAGGAAATCCTAAAGCTTCAAATTGTAATTTAGAATAATTATAAGTTTTAATGAAAACTTGCGGCGTACTAAATCTTGGATCAATTCTATATAATACTAGATATTTTCTAGGTTCAGGAGTAATACCTGAAGTAGACCAGTTTATTTTTAACAATTTACCTTTCTCAACAGTATTACCTGTTGATTGCCAAGTTCCGGCTGTAGATAAACTAATACCTATATTACCCTCTTTAAAACTTGTAAATTCAGGCACTTCTAAACAACCGAATAAGCTTTTTAACCCACCAAAACTGGTTGACATCCATGAAAAAGCATCATCAGCTTTAGCTGGCATCGCCATAAACAAAACTAATAAAACTAAACTCTTAAGAATTTTCATAATTTTAAATTGTTATTCGGTCTTGTTGCATGGATCGATTTCCATCGTCATTGCGAACGACTGAAAAGAGCGTGGCAATCTCAGGAATCTTGCCTGAGATTGCTTCGTCGAAACTTACAGTTTCTTCCCGCAATGACGATTTGGTATCCATATAACACACCCCTCTATTTTGGTGTTTCAGGTTTAGGTGGCTCTTCATTTGTCTTTTCGTCCCCTTCTTTTGGCGTATTTTTCCTATTTTTCTCAGCCTGATCGAGCTTCTTATTGCGTTGTTTTAATCGCACTTCCGCTCTGCCGGTAATACCTTGTCTTGTTTTATCATCCATTCCTATTGGACTTAATGCTTTTTGCCCTGCATCATGAGACATTCTACCACCAATTTCAGTAGCCGAAGGTCCGGCAGCACTAGTTAATTTTGCTACCATACGCCCTGAAAATTCGACATAACCATACATACCATAAGCAATAATAACTAGAGCTACGATATTTTGCATATTTACTCCCATCATACCTGACATATAATCCATTCCCCAAGGTGCAAACCAATTAATACAGAAGATAGGTACATTCAGCAATGCAATAGGTAAAATAGTACCGATAAACGGAATTTTTATCGGTAAAGCACATTTCCAACAAACGCTATAACCTAAAACAAAATCTAGATAAATGGTAAATAGCTGGGTTAGCACTATAATACCTGCCATCATAACTACTGGTTCTATCATATAGCGGATGGTAAACCTCACCCAATTATCAAATAAATACCTAGTAAAATCAAATAATATGAAACTAATAAATAAAGGGGCTATACCGATTAATATACAAGTTGCTATAAATGCCATAATATAAACGGCAACAGCTCTAAGTGCCGTAATAATTACTATACCAACTGCAATAAAAGTAATTATAAAATATATAATACCGCTAAGTCCAAGAGAAAGAAGTGAAAGTAATTGAGCGATAAAGGTTTGACTAAACAATATTTTACTCATTACTGCATCTAAAAACATGAAAGGATTAGAAATAGTATTAGTAGAAGTAAACAAACTATATCCACTCATATTAGCAATAATTGTGTCTGAAAAATTGGTAATTGCATCAAAAAGATAGTTATTGAAAAATTCAAAAGTATTACCGTTCATAAGTCCGCTAACTACCCCGATTTTTGCTATTCTAGTTACTAGCTCTTTTTGGTTTATCTTAGCAAAACCAAGCAAGAACATTGCTCCGTAAGCCATCACATACAGAATTAAAATTGCTTTAATATAGGTAAAAAAGTTAGTACAAGATGAATTATCATTAGCTTTATAACATACCATATTTTTAAAAATAGAAGTAGCAGCTCCTTGTACTTTAGTTTTAAATAACTCAAGTAACGGATTCATTACTTTAATAGTAAAACTTTCTACTTTTAAGGATGTTGAGAAATGTACTTTATAGCTACCTTCACTATCTTTATAGTCCCTTAAATTATTATTAGGATTATTTAGAATTTTCATCCATATATAACCCGCCTCATTTGCGTTAAAGTTATATTTACCTTCACTATCAACGTTAATTCCTTGAGGTGAATAGGTTTTACCGCTAATATTCGGGTTTTCCGAAGGCTTTACTATTATGTATTGCACTCGCCCCCGATCATTAAAAGTATCGCTAAAACTATTACCGTTTTCTCTATAACATTTAGTCTGTTTAATATTTAGAACATATCCTCCCGTATTCTTACTAGCATCTTGTGAGGCGGGAGACCAAAGCCTATATTGTAAATAGCTTTTTTCAGTATTGCTATTAAAAGGTATATTATATATAACTTTATATAAATATTTACCGTCTTTATCTTTATAGTCAGCCGGTTGATCTGTATCTGCAACAAATTTAGCAAATTCTAGCTTAGAAGGCAGAGCTTGACTTACAGAGCCCGCATCATTCATTTGATATATTAATCCGGTTGGTCCTTTGCCTCCTTTACCATCCGCCGTATACCAAAAATATTTATAATTTGAAAGCTCCGGTGTTGAAACAGTTCCCCCAATACATTGATCCTTAATCCATATTCCACTGCAACGTCCTTTGATAAAATCTAGATTTTTAGGACTACGATCTCTAACAGCATCAGGACATTGACCATTTGGAAGAGTCTTAGAGTTATTAGAACACTCTAAATTAAAGAGGTCAAAAAATAAATTGTTGATATTATCACTCCACGCTTTTGTAACACTACCATCATCTTTATAAGCTTCTGGCATAGAAGCAGGAATATTAACCCATGCTCCACATGAATCGCATATCCATTCCCCACAACATATTTTTCCAAAGGTACATGGACACCCAAGACCGCACCCCCCCAAAAAACTCGTATCACAGTAATGATGATAATTACATTTCCAATAATTGTCTCTCCATGCACAATCATTAACATATTCACCGTGATAAACAGAATATTTTCCACAAATCGGATCGTAAGAAGTTTTGCCTTGGGAACAATCTTTCGTAACCTTATCATCTTTAAAAACATCTTCAACTGTCGCATCTGTATTGGCAAAATTAGGAGATACAGAAACTAAAACTCTATCATTAGCATATAATTCGGCAATATTACGCCATTCATTATTTTTTGCATCCATTATTAGAGAGAGAGGCGGATTATTTGCATCGGTAATACGAGGAATCGGAATCATATTACCTTTATCGTCTAAATTAGATTTACCAGGTCTTGTACTTTCAGTAAATTGTACATTATCTTTTGGTACATAAGCTAAACACAAACTAACCTGACCGACCACTTGTAAATTCACCGGTTGATTGTTCTCTACTAGCACCTGAGTATTTAACCATTCACCGTAACGATTAGGATCAGGAATAAGCTGAGTCGTGCCGTCGGGCAACATCTTAGAAGTGTTTACATAATTAGCATTAGCATTAAGGGTTATAGTACCGGTTATTGAATCTGAACCTCCTTTACCGTCCGGGGCATATCTCATGTAGCAGCCGCCACCGACTTTTACTGCTCCTATCATACCAAGTGCTGCAAAAATAAAGCAAACTAGCGTTGCTACTATAGCGAGTACTCCTAAAACTTTTAATAAGTTACTCTGCATATTCTATTATTTACCTCCACCCGTCAATAAGGCGTCTTTAGCACTACTACCTCCTTCTGTAGCAAGTGCATCATCTCCTTTCTGTCCTTCTTGGCGATTACCTCCAACATTCGGCTTATCTCCTACCGGCGGCTTACCTTGTGAAGCCATGGCTGCATCCTTAAGGAAAGCTGCTCCTTTCTTTACTAAATCAACGATTTTAGTTGGACTTGCCGTTACTGCATCCATATTAGGACCGTTAGTTAAATCAGAAGCAAATCGCCCTATAGATTTAGAGAAATAATAAAAAATAACCGAAAATACTAATACGCACAAAAGTTCCGCTAAAATAGATACAACATCTCTAACAATTGATTTTATTGGGAAAAGTATCAATAAATGCTCTTCCCAACCTTCACCTGCATAATATTGTAACATTTTATATCCAAAACTTTCCTGACATTTATCTGCTCCGCCGTTAGGAAGCCTTAATTCAAAAGTACTAAATCTAATATCCCCTTTTTCATAATCATATCTAAGAAATTCGCAATTTTTAAATATTGCAGCATCATACATAGTTATTAATAAAGCTATAAAACCTGCTACTACTGCCGGCTGCAATGCACATGAAATACATACTTTTAACCACCCGTCAAAATAAGCTTTTGTACGAGTAAATAGAGCCATAGGAATGAATATAGGAGAAATATATGTCATAACGTAAATAGTAATCATGCAAACTAAATAATGCGTAATAAAATATAAAAGTATAGATAAAAATATTACAGAAAATACTAGACCTGCTGCAAGTATAATAACGTTTCCAGCCATAAAGAATCCAAACATAACGGCAAAAAATCTAAGTGCTCCTGCTTTACTTAAATCTTTCGGTCTGTCTTTTTTGCCGTCAGGATCAAAATTAGGTATAGGTGTATTATTACCGCCGGGACCATTACCGACCGAATTCCCTAAAACTCCATTCTTATCTATATTATAAAGTAAATCCAAGCCAAGATAATAACCTATACGGCAATCAATCGCGTCCCATAAGCCGTAAAATTTATAACCGTCCTTATACTTTGAATTATCAAATTGACATAATCCTCTAGAACCTGCTGCATTAAAGATCATCTGCGCAAAGTCCGGTGCTGCTCCCGTCAAAAGAGGTAATCCATATTTTAACATACCGTTTTCTTTTGTCGGCTGACCGCCGCTAAAATCTAAAGGTCCAAGGCCGATAGAAAAATAAGCAACAAATAAGAACTTTATTACAAAAAGAGCTATTTTTTCAGTACTTGCATATTCTTTATTTAGAGCCATATTAAAAGCAAAAAACATAGTATAAAGAATTAATGCCGCACCTATAATCCTCTTTAAATAACCTTGAAACGTAGAAAAAGCTGCAAGATTAGTTATTCTAGAATTTTGATCTTGAGAGCTACAACCATTTCCGGCAAAAAATATTTTATTAAGCGTTTCGCTCAAACACTGAACTGCAAGACCGGAAAAATTAATTAACGATTGACTATAATTTGCTCCCGTATAGCAACTTTTTCCTATATTACAATTTTCATCATCAGACGGAGTAGGCGGCGGAGTAGCACTTAAAGATTTACATGCTACCGGCATCGGTCCTCTTGACGTAGGCATAACTAAACATAGATCATTATCCCATTTTTTAACCGTTAAAACGATATTCTTTAATATAGGATTTGCTCCAAGATCAGGATTATTATCAGTACTTAAATCACTAATTTTCTTAGAGTCCCCTTCATTTAAATTATATATGGTGCAAGGGCTACTACTACCTTCTATATTTTTAAAACAAAACGTTATACTAGACGCAGCTGAGTTACAATTACCTCTCGGATCTTTCATATCAATATTACGAATTATATAGCCATATGCCGTGTCCGTTTCTAAATACCCATCTGAAGTAGTCGGTAAACTAGAACATGATTCTCCAAAACCGGCAAAGCTAGCTAAGCTTACAGACGCTATACAAACTATAATAAATATCTTTAAGGTTTTAAGAGTTTTCATTAGAACCATTATCTTTTTTTTCTGTTACTACGCCGCTTTTTACTAACTCATCCCATGTTTTTTCAGCATTTGCACGTCGTTCTGATACTTCTTCTCCTTCTTGTTCTCTTACTCTTCCTCCTCCGCTTGCTACTAGTTCATTCCATGCTGTTTCTACTTTTACACGTTTATCCCGAATCTCTGCATTTTCCCGTATCTGCTTCACTCCTGACGGATTTTCATGTTCCTTTAAGTTAAAACTATAATCAATTACTCCTGAACCCCTACTTGTACTGTCAACTTTTTCTTGCGGTGACGTAGTAGTATTATTTTCTTTTCTGTCGTTTTCTATATTTTTATTTTCTTCTACCTTTGCTTTTTCTGGCTTATTAAGTTCATCAGCTAATTTATCAAATTTATTAGTTACACTATTATCTCTTTCTCTTATTTCAGTTACTACACCGCTATCGACTAATTCATTCCATTTCTTTTCTGCATTCGCACGTCGCTCCGATGTTTCTTCACCTTGCTGATCTCTTATTCTTCCTCCGCCGCTTGCTACTAATTCGTTCCATGCTTTCTCTACTTCTGCACGTTTATCCCGAATCTCTGCATTTTCCCGTATTTGCTTTACTCCTGCTGGATTTTCATGTTCCTTTAAGTTAAAACTATAATCAATTACTCCTGTACCTTTACTTGTGCTGTCAACTTTTTCTTGTGGAGCTGCATTATCAACTTTTTCCTGTGGAGGCGGAGTATTATCAATCTCTTTTTTACTTTCTTGATTATTATCTCTTATAATTTTTCCAACACTTTCAGTTTCAATATTACTTTGCGGTGCAGGTGTAGAAATAGAAGTTCTAATGCTAGCAGGTGGTGGTGAAACAGCTTCTGGAGGAGCAGGAGGAGGAGTAACAACATCTGATCTTGCTTCACTACTTACTGTTTTTGGACTAGAAGTTGCTACAGAAGACGAAGCTGTCGGTGTTGTTACCGTAGGTACCGACGTACCTCCGCTTGCAGCAATATTATCATTTGTTCCTCCGCCTCCGCTTGCAGCAATATTATCACTTACTCCTCCCCCTTGACCAGCTTTTAAATCACCAACTCCTCCTCTACTTGCTATCTGATCGACCCCCTTAGTTGCCGCACCCGCAGCAGCAAGGGCTGCCATACCTGCCTTAAATATTGCTTGTGGTTTTATAGCAACATTATTAAGGGCTACTCCTTCCGTCATATCTGCAGCAAATTCAGCTAGCTGGCTACTAAAATTATACATCAAATACAATGTAAAACATGCCGTAACTAACGCAAGTAAAATATTTTTAATTTTCTCAAAAAGCACTTTTGGAGACATGAAGAACATTCCGGGTTCCAAAACTACTCCCGATAAAAACTGGAATTTAGCAAGAAATTTATCGGTAGGGGTATCCCCCGGTTTACTATCGACGATTTCACTTACACTATCTTTTGCAAAATTAAATGCTGTGGTAATAGGGTTATTTAACATATAACCTAAACTATTTTGACAACTTTCTACGGCATCTTTATCAGGATATTGTGACGTATCATCCCAATCATTATTAATGTAAAATATTAAAACATCCCTCTTAGAAGTAATGCCACCTTGAATTTTGTCTTCTATACTATTGTGAATTAACTTGCTCTTATATTGACATTTACCGTAGAAACCATAATCATATACCGAAAACATCGTAATCATAAAAGTAACGACCACCATAGGCTGTAGCAAGAACGAAATCATCAGCTTAACCCAGCTGTCAAAATAATTTCTTGTATATGTGAATAAAAACATAGGTACAAAAAGAGGAGCTAAAATACCGAGTATTACTATAGATATCATACACATAATCGTTGCATTAACCATAAAGGCAGCAACCGAAATCACAAGTAACGGATAAGAAAGAGCGAGTGACACTAACATCATATTACCGGATATTATCGCCGGAATTAGCAAATAAATATATGGTGGAGCACTAAAACTAAAGAAATCAAAATTTAAAAAATCATGGCTTCGATAAGCATTTTCGACAAGCAACGTAGATAATATATCAAGCCCTAAATAATGAGCTACCCTACAATCTAACGCATCCCATAATGCAATATAAGAAACGGTACCGTCATAAGAAAGATTGTTAAATTTACATAAACCGGACGGAGCAGCATTCATAACCCAACTTGCTAAACCGTTTATACCGTCAAGTAAGAAAGGAAACGCCCACTGAATCATACCGTCTAGTCGGTCATACGGAGAGCCATTACCAGGGGTTATATTAATTCCTATTGAAAAATAAGTTACGAATATCATTTTCAATATAAAATTTATATACTCACTTTTTGGCGGTATTTCACCTGCAAGTAATAGTTTAAAGCCAAAAAACATAACATATAAAGTTAGAAAAGCCGTAACTATTTTATACATTCCTACTTGGAACTGAAATAATGCACTATCTTGCCTTGAAGCCAAATTAACCACTTGTTCTACATTATCAAAACTACAAACATCTTTACTAATTAGTAATCTAGCAATCATTTGCCTCATACATTCTATAAGAGGAGAAGTCATGACTACTGCAGTTTTTGAAGCATTATAAGCTTTTTGATAACATCCGTCGCCTGCTGCACTACAGGAAACTAAAGCTAAAGGATCGGTAGGCGTTTCCTTAGGATCTTCAATAAAATCCTTATCTGCTACATCCATAAAACTATTATACATGGATTTCGGAAACGGTTCTTTCATATATTTACAGCCGACAGGAACGTCTCCTGTGAATCCTTTTGTTGAAACACATATTCTATCTTTATCTTGAATAACTTTCCAATATATTGCAGGGATTCCGAAATCAAATGCAAAACCGTCTTCGCCGGGCTTACCACTATATGACATATGATATTCCTTTTTTTTATTTTCCCATGCTTTCTTTATATCATCCCAAGGGTCGCTCCCTGTGAAGACGGCTTTAGCAATAGCAAGTGCCGATTCAGCAACAGATTTTGCCCGAGATGCCATTAATAGGCCATTATGACATAAAGCAAAGCGTAATTCTGGATTTTTAGGATCAATTCTGTTTTCACGGGTACATTGACCTCCGGGGAAATTTCCAAAATTACTATCGTTAAATAAATCGCTGTCGTTTATTTTAAGCTTTAAAAGCGTATTCATGTATAAAACGGGAGAGACAAGGTTCATTACCGCAAAAGAAAAGAACGGAGCAGCAATACATGTATGAGAAAATTCAGTACGCAGCAAATCCCCTACGCCTTGGGTTTCGCAAGTTAAGCTACTCAAAATATCCACAATGCTATCAAGAGTATCTTTGGCATGGGTTTTAGTAACTAGCCCTAAATTTAGGGCAAAGCTTAATACTAATGTTATAAGTATACTACGAGGAAATAATTTCATGACTAGTTACTTGTTGCCTCGTATGGAATGGTTTTAACGTCATTGCGAGGAAAATTACGTAGTAATTGGCGAAGCAATCTCGTGCCAAAGTCCTGAGATTGCCACGCTCCTTTCAGTCGCTCGCAATGACGATAGCTCAGAACCAATGCTCTACATAATCCATTAAATCTATAATGTTTTAACTGCTTCATAAAATATAGGTAACCACTTATCCGGATCATTGCCGTATTTCTCTCTAATTTGATCGAGCAATATTACAGTCTCAACTCTGCCGGATAAAACACTAATTATATTATTCATACCGTCTAAGTTAACTTTAGCAACTACGGCATCTATTCCTTGTTTTATTAAAAAATAACGTGTAGTAGGGTCGGTAGTTTTAATTAAAATATATTCTCGCTGACTTAACATAAATGCACTACGATAAATATCCGTAGCTTTCAAATTAGGTAAAAAAATCTGCGTAGCTGTTTGTTGAATCAACGTATCACTAATTCTACTTTTTGCGGCATCTTCAACACTCTGCGTAGCAAATATAACAAAAGTATTTAATTTTCTCAACACTTTTAACCAATCTTTGATCTTAGGTGCAAATACCGGATTATCGATTAAAGCCCATGCTTCATCAAGTACTATCATAGTTTTCTGTCCATCTAAAGAGATATTAATGCGATGGAAGATATATAACAATACCGGTGCAAGGCTTACAGGGTCTTTAAGTAATTCAGTCATATCAAAACCGAATACCCTTGCTTTTTGTAAATCAATATTATCTACTTCATTGTCAAATATCTTAGCATGTGAACCTTTACCAACCCACATTGCAATCCTACTCGCCAAACTATTTGGTGTATCAATACCAAGAAATGCTATAACATTACTAAGCCGTCTGTCTTTTTTCTCTAATCTAAAATTACCGCTTACTGCTTGAGATAAGATTTTATTATCTTGTGCAGTTAAACTTTCACCGTTAGAAGTTACAAGTACACGAAGCCACTCCAAAATAAATGTTCTATTCTCACTAGTATCTTCAAGCTGCAAGGGATTAAAATTACATTTTAATCCCGGATCAATTACCGTATAAACTCCGTTTAAAGCACGTATAAATATTTCTGCTCCTCGATCTTTATCAAAAAAGTACATACGAGGTTTGAATTTTTGTGCTTCCGCACATAAGAAATTCATAAGAACTGTTTTACCGGCACCGGTTGGACCGATAATTAGAGTATGTCCAACATCCCTTACATGGAAATTAAAATAAAACGGCGTACCTGAAGTAGTATCAAGTACTGTGACATATTCTCCCCAATGGTTATCTCTAATTTTACCGAGCGGATAATTATGTTGGGAGGCAAAGCTAGCCATATTAAGAGTATTTATAGTGGATTTACGTACTATATAATCCATATTTCCCGGCAACTGTCCCCAATAGCTAGGTTCCATGTTAACTTTTTCTCTAACCGGCTGAATTCCCGAATTAGAAAGCTCAACTGCTGCCATTGATAATATATCTTCCAAAGCTTTAATATTATTCGCGGAACATAAAAGCGATAAATGATGCTCACCGAAACCGATATCACCGCTAGTGGCTATATCAAGGGCCGTATTAATTTCAGCAATTTGCGAAGTAGCTTTATCACCGGATTGTATCATTCTATTTTGCTGTAATTGCATTTTACTGATCGCTACGGTTCTATTAGCAAAGACAAAGCTTTGAGTCATGACAAATTCAAAAGGCATTTGCAGAAATCCGTCAAAAATTCCTGCCGAAGTATTAGGTCCGTATTCAAGTATACTGATCATTCCGGCATATTTTTTGCCAAGCGGACTTCTTGCTTCAATAGTACGAGAATCAAAAAATAAGCGATGGGTCGGTAAATATTCGTCAATAGTACCACGCGGTAATGCTATAGGACCAGGTGAATCGCCGCAATTGATTAAGGATGAAAGGAATTCTAAAATTTCACAATAACTACCTGACTGCGTTTGACGAACTCCGAGTAATCTTGCTCCGTAACTTCTAAATGTATTAACCACTCTAGTTGACATTTCTTGAAGATTTTCTTTCATCTCTTTCATGTCATTTGCCCAAGCAGTTTTATTAGATTTTTGTCTAAGCTTCTTTAGAAAATACTCAACTATAGCAGCACCGCCGGTATCAGGCTTATATAAAATACTAACATATAATTCGTTAAAAAATGACCTAGCACCCGCATGTTTCTTACGCCATTCCGCACCTAAATAAGTAATAAAATCATTAGGAACTTTTACGGTAGGATCATAAGTAAATTCCGTATCGTCAAATATTACTGCTTTACGTCTTCTAATAGTATGGAAATACATAACGATATTTCCCGAAGCCATATTTTTAAGTAAGGCATTTCTGATATTTTTTTTAATGTCTAAATCTTCATCATCAGCAGTTTCAAAAGAAAATCCGTTTATTTTAATAACTTGTAATAAAGAATTATCTTTTGTTAAAATAGTATTACTATCCCAATGACATTTATAAGGAATAAAATGCGAAGTTGGTCTTTCTTGTTTAGACCTTAATTCTTTAGCTGCTCTAGTTCTAAATAACTTCATTACCTCACCTGATTTAACTATTTTGATTTATTTTGTCATTGCGAGAAGAGGCAAAGCCTCGACACGGCAATCTCAGAAATTTTATACTGTCAGCCTACGGCTACTCTCAAGGCATTGTTGCGTAGACCGGTAAAACCTACTGCGTCACCTAGTTCACTTGACCACATGGTCCATAAAAACAATAAAATACTAATAATTTTAGTATTTTTAACTGGATCCTGTGGTCAAGCCACGGGATGACACAGAGGTAAAACTGATCTACGCAACAACGCCTGCTCGCAATGACGGCTTAGCATCCACGCGGGAATGACATAAAACTCAAATACTATACGAATTTGCTCCGTAGTAAAATTTATTAGGACATTGGCTAGTTCTTGACATTTTATTTAAATATAGCTCTATGAATCTCGGTTCTTTAAAACATATAATATAAGCTACCAAATGCAAAGCAGCTGCAATGAATAAAATCATAATGCCGTTATTCCAAATAAATACTATCATCGTCATTATCATATTTAATGCAGCAAACTTAATACTTACTCCAAATATCATCGGCGGTCTAGTTAACCCTACAAATAAAAGATCGGATGCTAATGCTCCTGCCATAAAAAACCTCTATTAATTTATATTAATATCAAACATAGTTGACAATATTGAATTCGGTACTTCACTATTCACAAAATGTACGTAACCGTTATTATTTTCAAGTGCATTAACTGTTATCTTAATTAATTCTTCTTCGATGAAATTATTACTATCATCTAACATCGATTTCAATAAGTTAATATCTCGTATTTTTATATTATACGGAAATGTCTCTGATACCTGTAATATCTCATATGGCAATATTAAATGTTCTGCACTTAATGCAGAAGTAATTGTTGCTACCGTTAAGTTAACATTTAATAAATGTGTTTTGTCCTGATCATCATTAGCAAATGGTGCTATCACTGGTATAATATTATTATCTTCAAAATTTAATAAAATTTCCGGATTAATCATAATAGGTTCACTTAAAAAAACCAATATTTATAACATCATGATTTACAATTTTTCGGTGAGATAATTTTGACTTTTTTGCTTGCAGTAAATTAGCATCCTTACCTGAAATACCAACTGCATAACAACCTATACTACTTAACTTTGTTACTATAAGCTTGTTAACGTAACTAGATAAAATTTCCATAATAATAGGATTATTTAGAGAACTATAGTCGCTTATTTTACTAATTTTCTGACTAAAATTTTCATCTATTTGTGATATTAAAGATGAACTTCGTAAATCAATATGATCATGTACTATATATATTTTAGCACCGCACATCTCAAGCAATCTAACAGATTCAATAAAAGCCGTAAATAATTTATCGTCAATAATAATAGCAGCAGGTAATTTTAGAACTATTGCTTGATTCTTCAACTCACTACTACACTTTATTATATTCTTAATTATAGCAATGTTATTTAATGAAGAAATACTATCTACCTCTTTACCTTTGAGGTTTGCTGCATTTTGCCAAACTAGCTTTAAGTTCTCTTGCACCTTCTTTACTCCTACTACTTACATACATAACATTACATATGTAGTTTAAAGTTGCAAGAAAATTCTGCGCTTCATCGTTAAGGTTTTTACGATCCGTAACTTTATCGGATTTTGTGAAAATAATTTGAAATTCTCTTTTATTTGCAAGTAATAGCTCTGCTACTTTTTTATCGTTTTCTTTTATACCTCTTCTTGAATCAATCAATAAGTTAACTAACCTTAAATTATAACTATTTCGTAAATAATAGCTAATTAACACTTCCCACTGTTCTTTGACTGATATAGGAACATTAGCAAAACCATAACCGGGAAGGTCAACTATAATAAGTTTATCTGCAAGGTTAAAAAAATTGATTTGCCTAGTACGTCCAGGAGTATTAGAAACTTTAGCAAGATTTTTATTATTACATATCGTATTTATTAGGCTTGATTTGCCGACATTTGACTTACCGACAAAAGCAATTTCCGGTAATGAAAAATTGGGGATTTGATTTATATTCATAGCACCGGCTACAAATTTAGCTTGGTGACGAAAAAGCTTACTGACATCAGATGATTTTGTAGATACTATTTTCTGAGTAGTCATAATTTGCTTTTGTATTTGGTGTAATTAGGTATTGCTCGAGTGAATACCGAGTCGTCATTGCGAGGAAATTAGATAGTAATTGTACGTACGCAATCCAGTAAAAAATTCTGATTTACAGAATTTTTTTTTATTATTTTTCTGGGTTGTCACGCAAGTACTACGACTGCTCGCAAAGAACTGTTGCGTGGATACCGATGTCATTCCTGCGGAAGCAGGAATCCAGAAAATAGTATAAATACAGCAAATTTTTTGAAATTATAAGCTCGATTTATCTCGCTTTATGCTGGATTACCGCCTGAGCGGGAATGACATAAAGAGCATTTACCGGTCCACGCAGTCAATGCTTTCTCGTAAAGACAGGAAAACCAAACCATGCAACAACAATGATTTAGGAATGACATCAGCAGATTTCAATAACATTACAAGTGAGTTGAAAAATATGGTAGCGGGGGCTGGATTTGAACCAACGACCTTCAGGTTATGAGCCTGACGAGCTACCGAGCTGCTCCACCCCGCAATAATTGAGAATTGACGATTTACCTGTGTTATATTGTGATTTAGTCCAATACTATGCGAATATTGCTAGTGTCATTCTTGCATAGATACCGAGTAATCATTGCGAGCATCCGTAGGCTGCACGGCAATCTCATGAAATAATAATAAAATCCTGAGGTTGCGTGTGTACAATTGCTATGCAATTTCCGTAGCTCAAACGACCTTCAGTATCCACAAACAAAGCTTAACTAGCTTCTTTCTTACCACCGAAGGAAAGACCTGAGAATCTTTTATTGAAATCACTAACGTTTTTGTTCGATTGATTTACTACATTTCCGGAATCTTTATTCCATGCCGGATGCTTTCTAAAATCAACATCCATTAAAATTTCACCTGTAGGATGAGTAGACATTGTTTCAAAAACGTCACTTCCTACTTTAATCGAAAGTTTTCTATATTCTGGATGTATACCGTTTTTCATAATGATTTTGCCGTTTTAGTCTGAATTATTTTTTTCTTAATAGCTCTAGCCGTACTTGATAAAACATTATCATTAGCTTTTAGAATATACGCATCAAACCCACCGGCTTTTTCCACTGAACTAATACATCTAGCATTAACTGATAATCTATATCCTTCAGCTGTTATATCGCTTGTAAACTTAACTGACCTTAAATTAGGCCCAAAACGTCTTCTAGTTTTACGCTGGGAATGTGATACATTATTGCCGTATAAAACACCCACACCTGTGAGCTCGCACTTACGTGACATAAGCTAAATACCTTAAAACTTATAAAATATATAAAAAATATAAAGTAATACTCCACTAGTGTCAAGAGCTAATTACGGTCCGTTTAGTGAAGAAATAAAGATAGGTACGATGTATTTATATGTGAAATAGGCACAAGCTAAACCTAACATAGTACCGATAACGATTATACGGAATTTTGCAGGACTAAAAATTAAAATAACTATTCCAAGAATAATTACTATTTTTATTATATCATCTGTCGTATAAGAGCTAGAGTTTATAGCATAAACATTTAGGTTTATACCTAGAAATATTATTATACATAATAAGTTCTTAAACATTTTATACCTCTATAGGACCGGTAGTTAATCCATTTATAAATTGTTTTAAATAAGGATTATCACTATTACGCATTTCATCTTTACTACCGTACCATTTAATTTTTCCTTGATAAATCATAGCGACTTCTTTAGCTATTTTTTCGGCACTAACCATATCATGAGTTATAGTAATCGTAGTTGCCCCTAACTCTTCTTGGATTTTTATAATTAATTCGTTGATAACATTTGCCATTATAGGATCAAGCCCTGTGGTCGGTTCATCAAGAAATAAAATCGACGGTGTACTACAAATAGCCCTAGCGAGGGCTACTCTTTTTTGCATTCCTCCCGATAATTCGGAAGGGTAAAGATCGAGTATTCTAGGGGACAAACCGACGGAATTAAGCTTTGCACCGGCAAGGTCGTTTTTTTCTTTCTTAGATAATTTTTTAGTCTCGAAAGTAATATTATCACGTATATTCAAGGAGTCAAATAATGCTCCACCTTGAAATAAAAAGCCTATACCGTCCATAATCTCAAATTTTTGTTTACTTGAGATATCTTGGATTTCTACATTATCAATAAAAATTTTACCTTTATCAGGTTTAATCAGTCCTACTATATTTTTAATTAGAACCGATTTGCCACTACCGGAACCGCCTAAAATAACTAATGAACTGCCCTTTTTTACATCCAAATCTATTCCGTCTAACACCTTATGATTAGCAAATGATTTATATAATGACCGAATTTTAATTTTAAATTCTTCCTTTGTACTCATATTTATACTTTAAAAAATAATTCGGTTATTGAATAATTGCTGATTAAGATAAGGATAGAAGAATTTACTACTGCCGAGGTAGTAGCTCTTCCCACTCCCTTAGCCCCTTTACCTGAATAATAGCCGCTATAGCAACTTATTATAGAAATAATAAACCCAAAAACTCCCGCTTTAACAAGACCGGAAATTACGTCAATAGGTTCTAAATACTGAAAAGTACTGGTTAAATAAGCCGTGCTATTAAAATCAAGCTTATACACACCAACCAAATAACCGCCCATAACACCAATTATATCACCGATTAAAACAAGACAAGGCATTGTAATAATAGCTGCTATTACTCTTGGAAAAACTAAATATTTAATAGGATCGGTAGATAAAGTATATAAAGCATCTACCTGCTCCGTTACTCTCATTGTCGCTATTTCGGCGGCGATTGATGCCCCGACTCTTCCCGCTACCATTAGTCCGGCTAAGACAGGTCCAAGCTCTCTAGTCAGCGATAATACTACTACCGTTGCAATGGAACTTTCAGCCGAGAAACGAGAAAAGCCTGTATAGCTCTGTAATGCAAGTACCGCACCTGAGAAAAAAGTCGTCATCGCAACAACCGGAAGCGAGTGAAACCCGATAAATAATAATTGTCTGATGATTAAACTCAAATATAAAGGTGGTCTTATGATACTGCTGACGGCAGCAAAGCTAAATAGAGAAAAACTACCTACACTTTGTGCAAACTTTATAGTACGTTTACCGACCGAATTAGCTATATTTAATAACATTTATGTATATTTTTTTGTTTATATGTTATGTGGACACATAATCGTCATTGCGAGAAGAAACTGTAAGTTTCGACGAAGCAATCTCAGGATATTTGACGAGATTGCCATGTCGCCTCGCTCCTCGCAATGACGATTACTTATAAATCCGTTTATACCTACTACCGAGACTAGCCAACACCTCATACCCTATAGTACCTATAATACTTGCTATTTTATCGGGCGTGCAATAATTTCCGATAATTTCCGCTTCCTGCCCTAGAAAAATATCAAGCGGTGGTAGATCGGTAACATCGATATTTATCAAATCCATAGATATTCGCCCTACTATAGGAACGCTACGACCATTAATAAATACTTCGCCTTGATTGCTAAAATTACGACTAAACCCATCGGCATAACCAAGCGGTAACGTTGCAATAACACTATCACGCTCAGTTGTAAAAGTCATATTATAACCGATATGGCTATCTAGTGTCAAATTCTGTAAATGAATTATAGGGGCTTTTAAGGTTACGGGATTTTGTAGACCTCTCGAATAACCTCCTTCTAAAGGTAATTTGTACGTCGATCCGGTACTCGAATCCTCATGTACGTTTATGTACGCTGCGGTTCTGCGTTCCGTGTCTCCTTCAAACTCCTCTTTATAAGATAGGTTATTCGAGAGGTCTATTACAGGATTAAGCCCATATAAGGCAGCACCTGGTCTTGCTAAATCAAAATGATAATCTTGTCCTAAAAATATGCCGCCAGAATTAGCAAGGCTTGCTTTGACGTTTGGGAAATATTGTAAATAAGTTTTAAATCTGCTTAATTGCTCTAGATTATAAGGATTATCTATTTCTTCGGATACAGCTAGATGGCTTATAATATATTGTAAATCTAGCCCTTTTAATAAATCACGATTATTAATTAACTGCTCTATTTCATTATGAGTTAATCCAAGGCGATTAATCCCCGTATTGAAATGTAAATAACAAGGCAATAATCGGTTTTTCAAATTACTAAATTTTTGCCAAATTTCTATTTGTTTTAAGTTATTTAGAACAGGGATTAAATTATATTCTATAAGCTCTAAAGCATCATGTTCAAAAACTCCATTGAGAACTAAAATATTAACATCATTATCTAGTGCTTTGGGCGTTGTTGCATGGATACTAGAGCCGTCATTGCGAGGAGCGAAGCATTGTTGCAATCCAGAAAAATAATTAAAAAAATTCTGACTTACAGAATTTTTTACTGGATTGCTTCGTCGAATTACTGCGTAATTCTTCTCGCAATGACGGCAAGCCGATTCATGCCACGAAGCTAGAGCTTTGCGTAAATTAACTCCCTCCTCGCTTGTGGCCACAAAAAAATGCCTACAATTTTCCTCTATTAAAGCTTTAGAAATTTGCACTGCTCCAAGACCGTAACCGTTAGCTTTAACGGCAGCACCGACTAATGAGGTTTTACAAATATCTTGTAATAAAAGATAATTATTTTTTATTACAGATAGATTTATTTCTAGAGTACATAAACTCATAATATATTTCTTGACTCTTTAACGATAATTGGCATTACCGGTATTATATGAAATTTTGGAGGTAAGTCACCTACTTCTATAGTATCAGTAACAAAAATCTTATCTACCACCGAATTTTCAATTTTAACTTTAGAACCGGCAGCAAGCACAGCATGAGTTATAAAAGCACTAACCGATAAAGCCGAATGTTCTTTTAAAAATCTTGCTTCTTTTATGATTGTTTCGCCACTATCTATAATATCATCAATTAATATGCAATTTTTGCCCTCTGCACTACCTATTATTGATATCATCCCGCAATTATTATTTATATCCTTTCTTTGTTTATATAAGCTGAATCTATATTTAATAAATTACTAATTTTTAACTCGATTGATACTTCCTTTATCAGGCGCAACTATAACGAAATTGCTATAAGTTCTTAAAAACGGGATATATAAATTTATAGGTTCAAGATTAGAAATAGGAATATTAAAAAATTTCTCTATTTTATCGGAATGTAAATCAATAGTAATTACATGGTTTACTTCGAGCTTCTCTAAAAAATCAGCTATTAACTTAGCAGGAATTATATTTTGAGAATTTATATTATCTTGCCTTGCATAACCGAAATAAGGCATTACTAAAATTATTCGATTTGCTACCGCTTTTTTTGCTGCATCTACTAGCAAGAACAGCTCAATTAAGCGATCATTAACGGGCTTTGGTGTGGATTGTACTATGATTACATCTTCATTATGAAACGATTCTTGAATTTCTACTTTTATTTCGGAATCATTGAAATAGGTAATTCTCGGCTCAATATATTTAATATTTAATGCTATAGCTAACGAGATGTGAGTAACTTATTACTACTGCCTGCTAAGATCTTCATGTGAGTGATTTATGTTGTTTGACGCTATTAGCAAACGGACTGTGTTGCGTAGACACCTAATCGTCATGAGCTACGCAGCCGTAGGCTGCACGGCAATCTCATAAAGTAATACTCCTGAGATCGCTTCGTCAAAACTTACAGTTTTTCCTCGCAATGACGATTTGGGAAATGACAGCAACTTTAAGAACGACTTTCTAATTTTTGTATTAGTGCCTCAAAGCCTTGATTTTTTAAAGTATCAGTAAACTCGTCTTGTTGAGCCCCAATAAGACTTACACCTTCCGTAATTATATCAGAAACTTTAAAAACATCTTTTCCGCTCCCTTTCATTTCACGTACAAGATATTCTACTTTAATGGGGTCTTGCTCTTTATTACTAACGATATTCATAGCAACCATAAAATCGGTCGAGCTTAAAGGACGAACTCCTACTATTTTAGGCTGTTCACCTTTATAATCTTTTATTAAATCAGTATAAGATTTAGTAACATATTTAGAGTAAACTTTGATGAATTCCTGAATCTGCCCACCTGATAAAGTTTTTATCCCGTTTCTGCCTAATGTATATTTAGCCATCCAATCAAAATCTAGGTTCTGAGACATTAACTCACGTGCTTTAGCAATTTTTACTTGCTCAGATAGCTTACTATCGTTTAATATACTAGAAGCTTCATTTACTAAATTAGTAACGTAATCATTCAAACCAGCAGGCACTTTCTCGCTAGAATAAGCGGAAAACGTCATAACTAATAAAAATAAACCTGTAATAATTTTTTGCATATAATCCTCGTTAATTTAATTAATTCTTGGGTTTAGGACATTTAAAATTTTCAGGATATTGAACCGATGCTTCACGAGCACGATGTAATGCTGATCTAATAGCCACATAAGGATCGGTAGAATTCTTCATCACATAATCACTAAACGGTAATACAACATATCGATCGTTTATTTTACTAACTGCTATTACTCCTAAGTCAAAATCATTATGAGTGTAGTACATTAATGGATTAAGAGCATAATTAGTAATTACCGAATCCGTCATATCTCTTGCGTTAGTACTACCGATTATCGGCAATACTAAATAAGGACCTGGGGCAACTCCATAATGTGCGAGGGTACTGCCGAAAGTTTGACGTTCAGACGACAAACCTACTTTACCTGCTACGTCAAATAAACCTCCTATGCCAAGCGTCGTGTTAATGAGAAACCGCCAAACGCTTTTCATAGTTTTATCGTAATTTAACTGAAGCCCGTAATTTATCGCTGTAAGCGGTGTATCAACATTACTGACGAAACTATTAACACGTGCTTTTACGTAATCATTCGTGATATTCTTATAACCTATTGCTAAAGGACGCAATATTATATAATCTAGTACAGAATTAAATGCAAACACTTTACGGTTAAATTTTTCGTATGGATCGTAAACTTCCAAGCAACCGTTTTTATTTCTTCCACCATTATAGTTATATATGTCATTATCAACATATTCAAGATCAGCTCTTGCGAATAGTGAGCATAGTATAATAGATAGTATAATTAAAATTCTCATTGATTTATGTTATTTTCTTACAAACAATAATACTATATTTATTGTTTTCCGCTAGTATTATTTCTTCCGCAGTTAATATAGTAAAATTATTTTTTTGTAAAATATTATTTATTTCATTCAAGTTAAACATAAATTCTTTGCGTTTTACTGAGAATTGCGTCTTCGTGGCGTTCGGTAAACAAAGAGCAAAATGCCCTTGTTCACTAAGAGATGAGTATATTAAATTAAAATATTCTATTAAATTGTTAGTAAACGATAATCCGCAAAAGCTAAAAATAACATCAAATTTATTAGAGTTTTGTTTTAAAAATTCATCGATAGTAAAATTATATATTTGATCGTAAATTTTAGTGTTCGGGTAATATGTCTCTTGTAAATCATTCATTAAAGTAGAAATTTCTACACCGGTTAAAGTAAAATTTTCCGGAAAACGTTTTTGTATTTCATAACCTACCAGCCCTATATTACTTCCAAGTTCCAAAATAGAATAATTATCCGGTACATCAGATATCTGCTTGAGTGTATCATTAACAAACCTATACGGGAGATGGATATTTTTATCGTTATTAAAAATAGTAGGATAATATTGTGCAGTTAAATCACGATATTTTCCCCAAATTTCTCCCGGTATTTCAGTAATATCCTTATAATTTTTTAAAAAATTTATAAATATAGCTTTATATTTTTCATTAGTTTTTTCTAAATATTCTATAGCTTGTCCGTAATTATTTTTTAAAAAATAAACCCATCCGATGTGATAATATACTTTAGAATCATTAGAATTAAAAAATTTATCTACTAGTTTAAACCTAAGCAAGGCATCATTTAAATTACCTCTATATAAATGATCAAGTCCAAGCTGATAATTAGTTTCGGCTAAATGAGAGAATTTATATTTACAATCACTTATATAATCTTTAAATTCTAAAATTTTATTCTTAATAAAATGTGGTATATTTATTATAGTTAAGCAATAATGTTTGATTTTGTCTTTTATTTTACTGAGCATAGCTTAATTACTAAATTAATATTACTTACTATAATAAAGCATATCTTGATAAATTTTTAAATAAAATAATTTTATTGCGATTAAAATTGCTGTATTATCGCTTTTGTAGGTCAAAAGGGTTAAAAACCGTCATTGCGAGGAAATTGCATAGCAAATGACGAAGCAGTCTCAGGATGCTTGACAAGATTGCAACAATGCTTCGCTCCTCGCAATGACGATTTGGTATCCACATAACAATACCTAATGCACTAATACAGACTCAAAATTATGTCAATTATTTCTACGCGACTAAATTCTATAAAGCCGTCGCCGACCCTTGCAGTCGTTAAAAAAACTCTTGAACTTAAAAAAGCGGGAGTTGATATTATCGCACTTGGTGCAGGTGAGCCTGATTTTGATACACCTGATAACATTAAAGAAGCAGCGATTAAAGCGATTAAAGACGGCTTTACTAAATATACTAACGTTGAGGGTATGCCACTTCTAAAGCAGGCGATAAAAGACAAATTCAAACGTGAAAATAATATAGATTACGAACTTGATGAAATAATAGTAAGCACCGGCGGTAAGCAAGTTATATATAATTTGTTTATGGCATCTTTGGACAAAGGAGATGAGGTAATTATTCCGGCACCTTATTGGGTTTCATATCCTGATATGGTTGCACTTAGCACAGGAACGCCTGTTTTTGTAAATTGTGGAATTGAAAATAACTTTAAATTAAGTGCGGAAGCTTTAGAACGTTTAATTAACGATAAAACTAAATGGCTTATTATTAACTCACCTAGTAACCCGACAGGTGCAAGCTATAATTTTGAAGAGCTAGAAAATATTGCTAAAGTTTTAAGAAAATATCCTCATGTGAACGTAATGTCCGATGATATTTACGAGCATATTACTTTTGATGATTTTAAATTTTATACATTAGCCCAAACAGCACCTGATTTAAAAGAGAGAATATTTACCGTAAACGGAGTATCTAAAGCTTATTCTATGACAGGTTGGCGTATAGGCTACGGCGTGGGTTCTAAAGCTTTGATTAAAGCAATGACTATTATTCAGTCGCAAAGTACTTCAAACCCTTGTTCAACAAGTCAAATGGCTGCTATTGAAGCATTAAACGGTCCTCAAGATTATATAAAGCCTAATGCTTTAAATTTTCAAAAAAAGCGTGATCTTGCTTTATCAATTTTGAAAAAAGTAAAATATTTTGAGTGCTATAAGCCGGAAGGAGCGTTTTACTTATTTGTT
This sequence comes from Rickettsia senegalensis, assembly GCF_056135685.1. NCBI lineage: Bacteria > Pseudomonadati > Pseudomonadota > Alphaproteobacteria > Rickettsiales > Rickettsiaceae > Rickettsia > Rickettsia senegalensis. Next base: position 116,499 of record NZ_JBVYTQ010000001.1, read on the forward strand.
AAATGCGATAAAATATTTGGGCATAAAACTAAAACAGGAAAAATTATTGCAAATAGTAATGATTTTGCCGAATATTTACTTGAAGAAGCAAAAGTTGCCGTAGTACCCGGTATCGCTTTCGGCTTAGAAGGCTATTTTAGAATCTCTTACGCTACTTCTATGGAAGAGCTAGAAGAGGCTTGTATGAGAATTGAGAGAGCTTGTGATGCTTGAGTATGTCATTCCCGCGTAGGCGGGAATCCATAAAAAATAACCATTAATATTTACATATTCAACAAAATAAACCTATAAAAAACTTGTTTTTTATAGGTTATACTGGATTCCCGCCTACGCGGGAATGACATTAAACCGACCAATAAAAAACAATGCGGAAAGCTTTTAAAGAATTTTTAAAAAATAATAAATACGTACTTAGTGTAATTACTATTTTACTATATTGGTATTTGCGTTTTGTTTATTTTACATCAAAACAGAAATTTATTTTTTACGATAACGGCAATAAGGAAAAATTCTTAAACGAACAAGGGGTAATCTTTGCATTTTGGCATAATATGCTTGCCTTAAGTACGGCTATGTTTATAGGACATAGAAATATCTATGCTTTAATATCACCGCATTTAGACGGGAAAATTTTAAACGATTTAGTAGGAAAATTCGGTTGCAGAGTTATAGTAGGTTCTACTAATAAAAATCCAATTGGAGCTTTACGTAATATTATAGGTAAGTTATCTCAAGGTGCAAATATAATAGTCACGCCGGACGGTCCTAAAGGGCCGGTATATAAAGTAAATAGCGGCATTACCGAAATTGCTTATAGATATAATAAAAAACTTATTCCTATAGTCAGCTCCACTTCTAGATGTTTCAGATTAAAAAGTTGGGATAAATTAATAATACCCCTACCGTTTGGTACCATTAAAATCATAGTTGGCTCACCTTTAGAACTCACAAATGATAAAATACAAAACCATATAAGCCTTGAAAAACAACTAGCAAGCTTAACAGAGAGTTTAAAGAAATGATGTTATTATATTATGCTTTAAGCTTTATATTATTACCTATTTATTTTATCATAATTCTTATACGTTTATTAATAGGTAAGGAAGATATAAGACGCATCCAAGAACGTTTTGCTATAGGTAAGTATCGACAAGACTATTCATTAGACTTCTTACATAACGAAGCTAATAAAGAGAAATTTAAAGGAGATACGAAACGCAGAACCGCAGCGTACACAAGCGTACGTGAGGATTCGAGTACCGGATCGACGTCTAAATTACCTTTAGAAGCAAGTTATGCAAGAAGTCTAATATGGATTCATGCAGCTAGCGTCGGCGAGTCAATGGCAGCTTTAACTTTAATAAGTAATATAAGTAAACGCTATCCTGACATTCGTTTTTTAGTAACTTCTTGGACTAACAGCTCCGCTAAAATATTAACTGCCAAATTACCTAAAATAGCGGTTCATCAATTTTTACCGATAGATAATATTATTTTTACTCGAAAATTTTTAAAAAATTGGCAACCTAATTTAGGTATTTTTATAGAATCGGAATTATGGCCGTGTACTATTAATGAAGGGGCGAGGCAGTGTAAATTACTGCTAGTAAATGCTCGTATTTCCGATAAATCGTTTAAAGCTTGGCTAAAAAGAAAAAGCTTCTTTCAGCTTATCCTTAAAAATTTCAGTAAGATTATCATGCAAAGCGAACGTGACTTACAAAAATTCAATGAACTTGGCATATCAGATGCAATTAATTTAGGCAATATTAAATATGCTAACGAAAAACTTCCAGTTAATCAAGAAGAGTTATCAAAATTAAGCTCACATTTAGAAAATAGACAAGTGGTGGTATTTGCTAGCACTCACCCTGAAGATGAGGAAGTGATTTTACCCATAATCAAAAACCTAAAAGAGCAGTTTTTAGATTGCTATATTATCCTAATTCCCAGACATCCCGAGCGAGTTAAATCAATTATCGATAATTGTAAGTCACATAATTTATCCGCTACCGCTAAGTCACAAAATGATTTACCTGTTTTAAGCAATGATATTTATATAGTTGATAGATTCGGTGAAATGGGATTGTTTTTTTCTGTAGCTACAATTTCTTTTATCGGCGGTTCTTTTAAACAAGGTGGGCATAATATTTTAGAAGCGGCATATTTCTCTAATTGTATTATATTCGGTCCCGATATGAGTAAAAACACCGATATCGCTAAAGGCGTACTACAAAATGAAGCAGCTATTCAAATCATAAACGGTGAAGATTTACTAACCAAACTAACATATCTACTTAGCCCTAATAATTCTCTAGAACTTAAAGCTTATCGTGAAAAAGCTTTAAAATTTGTTGAAAATAACCAAAAAGTCTTAGATGAATATTTACAGGTAATTACGAAGTTTCTTTGATAGAATTTAACTAAAAAACTCTTATTCCCCTGGGTCGTGCCTCCGTATTGCAGTTTAGAGTAAATAGTCTATAATCCTCAAACAGTAATAAGAGAGAATTATAGTTAAGGAGTTATGGCAAAAATAGATGTTAAGTGTAGATATTGTAACAACACAGAAGAAGTAATAAAGTCAGGATATTCAATTTCAAAACAACAGAGATATCAATGCAAGCGGTGTAATCGATATTTTCAATTGGAGTATATTAATAATGCATCTAAGCCTGGAGTTAAGGAGCAAATAGTAGAAATGTCAATCAACGGCTCTGGAGTTAGAGATACAGTAAGAGTATTAAAAGTGGGTATCAATACAGTTATCCGTGTTTTAAAAAAATCTAGTATTAAAAAACAATAAATCATTCTATCAGTACAACAGAAGTAATTATTGCTCCTGAGATAGATGAACAATGGTCTTATGTACAGAATAAATCCATACAACGATGGCTTTGGTATGCCTTGGATAAGATTTCGTTAAAAGTAGTTGCTTATACGTTTGGTACAAGATGTGATAGCACATTAGAATCATTACTGAAAAAACTAGAGAATTTCAAGGTGACTTTTTACTATACAGATGGATGGGGGAGTTATGCTAGGTTATTAGACCCTAAAAAGCATATTATCAGTAAAAAATACACTCAACGGATAGAACGAAGTAACTTGAACCTTAGAACGAGATGCAAGAGGCTTGCACGTAAGACAATCTGCTTTTCCAAGTCATTGGATATTCATGATAAGGTTATTGGTACTCTTATTGAACGTATAGCTTTTTAATAGGCGTAACTGCAATATGGAGGCATGACCTTCTCCTGAAAGCTCTATAGTAAATTCGCTATCTACGTGGGCGATTTCTATAGTCCCGTTATTTTCTAGTATTTTTTTATGCAAAAACTTGTAATATCCACTATTTACAGGCAAAGAACATAGTTTACCGTTATAAACGGTTAATGCGGGATACCATTGGTTATAAAAAATTATAGGAGTGTTTGGCAACAATAACTTATTTAATTTTCCGTCTCTACCGTAACGTATCTTTAGAAAAGCAGGATCATCTTTGGACATTGAACCATCCGAATATTTTAAAATTAGAGAAAGTTCAAAAGTCCCTCGGTCATGCCTCCATATTGCAGTTACGCCTATTAAAAAGCTATACGTTCAATAAGAGTACCAATAACCTTATCATGAATATCCAATGTGTAGAAGTCAAGATTTAATCTTACAGACATTATAAAAATTATATCTGAATGTCTGATAAGTTATGACTGTCAGATGAGTATTCAAGATATAAGATTTCGTTATTCTTTTCAACAGCTAACTTTTTACTATCCATAAAAGTCTGCATAGGTGTTTTTCCATAGCAATATTTACCGGAATGCGGTCTTTCATTATTATAATATTCTAGCCAAATATCAAGATCTAGTTGTAGATCATCAAGATCAGTATAGATCTTTTTACGCATAGCAGTATCAAAGAATTCTTGTTTCATAGTTTTATTAAAACGTTCACACATACCATTTGTTTGAGGAGAATATGCTTTAGTAGTAGTATGCTCAATACCCTCAATGCTTAAGAACAATTCAAAAGCATGATGTTCTATATTACCTTTATACCCACCACCTCTATCAGTTAAAATACGAAGTACTGGTATTTGCTGACTCTCATACCATGGTAACACTCTATCATTAAGCATGTCAGCAGTGGTAAGTGCTGTTTTATCAGTATATAGTTTAGCCTCTGCAACCCGAGTGTAACTATCAATAAACACTTGAGAATATACCTTGCCTATGCCTTTAAAATTACCTACATAATATGTGTCTTGGCATCCTAGATAACCTGGATGCTGTGTATCAATCTCACCATGAGCTTCTTTCTCGCTACGCCGTTTCTCTAATACTTGTAACTGAGCTTCGGTAAGAACAATACCATCCTGAGCCATTTTGGCTTCTAATGCTTTAAGTCTTTTATTGATATTATTTAAATCATTACGTAGCCAAATAGATCTAACTCCTCCAGGTGATACAAGAATACCAGTCTTTTTAAGCTCATTTGATACTCGCAGCTGACCATAAGCGGGGTATTCTATTGCCATATCTAATACTGCTCTCTCTACGGCAGGATCAACTCTATTCGCTATAATTGGCTTCTTCCGACTAATCTCATATAATGCTTCTTCTCCTCCTGTTTCATATAACTCTTTAAACCTATAATAACTGTCTCTACTGTAACCCATAGCTTTATATGCTGACGATATACTACCAAGACTCCTAGCTAATTCTAGTAATCCTATTTTTGGCTTTATTATTTTTTGATTTAGATTCATCTCTAATCCTCCATTTAATATTATCTTAATTTTACTAAATGTAAGATTAAATCTCAACTATTACACATTATATGAGATTAGTCGGAAGAAGCCAATTATAGCGAATAGAGTTGATCCTGCCGTAGAGAGAGCAGTATTAGATATGGCAATAGAATACCCCGCTTATGGTCAGCTGCGAGTATCAAATGAGCTTAAAAAGACTGGTATTCTTGTATCACCTGGAGGAGTTAGATCTATTTGGCTACGTAATGATTTAAATAATATCAATAAAAGACTTAAAGCATTAGAAGCCAAAATGGCTCAGGATGGTATTGTTCTTACCGAAGCTCAGTTACAAGTATTAGAGAAACGGCGTAGCGAGAAAGAAGCTCATGGTGAGATTGATACACAGCATCCAGGTTATCTAGGATGCCAAGACACATATTATGTAGGTAATTTTAAAGGCATAGGCAAGGTATATTCTCAAGTGTTTATTGATAGTTACACTCGGGTTGCAGAGGCTAAACTATATACTGATAAAACAGCACTTACCACTGCTGACATGCTTAATGATAGAGTGTTACCATGGTATGAGAGTCAGCAAATACCAGTACTTCGTATTTTAACTGATAGAGGTGGTGAGTATAAAGGTAATATAGAACATCATGCTTTTGAATTGTTCTTAAGCATTGAGGGTATTGAGCATACTACTACTAAAGCATATTCTCCTCAAACAAATGGTATGTGTGAACGTTTTAATAAAACTATGAAACAAGAATTCTTTGATACTGCTATGCGTAAAAAGATCTATACTGATCTTGATGATCTACAACTAGATCTTGATATTTGGCTAGAATATTATAATAATGAAAGACCGCATTCCGGTAAATATTGCTATGGAAAAACACCTATGCAGACTTTTATGGATAGTAAAAAGTTAGCTGTTGAAAAGAATAACGAAATCTTATATCTTGAATACTCATCTGACAGTCATAACTTATCAGACATTCAGATATAATTTTTATAATGTCTGTAAGATTAAATCTTGACTTCTACATATAATGCTTCTTCTCCTCCTGTTTCATATAACTCTTTAAACCTATAATAACTGTCTCTACTGTAACCCATAGCTTTATATGCTGACGATATACTACCAAGACTCCTAGCTAATTCTAGTAATCCTATTTTTGGCTTTATTATTTTTTGATTTAGATTCATCTCTAATCCTCCATTTAATATTATCTTAATTTTACTAAATGTAAGATTAAATCTCAACTATTACAATTTAACCCTGTGTGATGGCTGCTACTTCATCGGCGAAGTTTTTTTCTTCGTGTTCTATACCTTCACCAAGTTCGTATCTAACAAATTTGGTGATGTTAATTTCTGCATCGAGTTCTTTTTCAGCATTTTTAATTACTTCCGCAACAGTAAGTTTAGGCTCAAATAAGAAATTTTGCTGAAGCAATACAACTTCAGAGAAGAATTTACGTATTCTACCTTCTACCATTTTTTCTATGATATTATCAGGCTTTCCTTCTTCTTTGGATTTTTCAAAAAATACTTTTCTCTCACGCTCTACAAGTGCTTGATCTAAGCTTGAATCGTCTATACTTTGCGGGTTATTTCCTGCTACATGAACAGCAATTTGTTTAGCTAAAGCTTCTAGCTTTGCTTTATCTTTTGCATTAGATTCAAGACCTACTAATACGGAAATTTTTCCTAGATTCGGTACAACTTCATTATGTACGTAGGAACCGATTGCTCCTTCGGATATCTCTAATATATCCATACGACGTAATGTTAAATTTTCACCGATTGTAGCGATATTTTCTATAATCTCCTCTTCAACTGATTTACCGCTTTGCATTTTAGATGTTTTTAGCGTGTCTATAGTTTTTGCAATTACTGCAAGATTTGCAATATCCTTAACTAGATCCTGAAATTGCTCATTTCTAACAACAAAATCCGTTTCGGAATTTACTTCAACCACCACTCCGGTAAGCCCATCAACTTTTACAGCCGTTAAACCCTCAGAAGCAATACGTCCGGCTTTTTTTGCTGCCGCAGCTAAGCCTTTCTTACGCAGAAAATCTATAGCTTCTTCAAAATTACCTCTGGTTTCTATTAATGCTTTTTTGCAGTCCATCATACCTGCACCGGTTTTTTCTCTTAATTCTTTAACCACTGCAGCACTTATATTTATTTCACTCATACCTTACTTTCTCCTTAATTATTATATTTGGCTTGGGATGTATAGATAACTAATCGTCATTGCGAGGAAAGGCGAAGCCTCGACGTGACAATCTCAGGAATCTTGTACTGTTACATGAGATTGCCACGCAGCCTTACGGCTGCATAGCTCATGACGGTTCAAGTGTCCAAACTACGCATTATCAGAATTTTTATTTTCATCGGCATCATTTAATGCTTGCTCAAATTCTGTATTTGTCTCTTCATCAATATTTTTCGTTTTAGAGAATTTTTTAGCTTGTTTTAATTTAGAAACATTTTTAGAAGTTAACGCCTTATCTGTATGCTCCTGCATAGCACCTATATCAACCCCTGAAGCTTTCATTGATTCTTCAAGTCCTTGTAATGCCGCATCTGCAAATAAACTACAATAAAGTCTTATTGACCTTATAGAATCATCATTACCTGGAATCGGATAATCTACATTATCAGGATTAGAATTAGTATCGACTACTGCAACTATAGGAACATTAAGCTTTACCGCTTCATTAATTGCGATATGCTCTTTATTAGTGTCAATAACTACTAGAAGATCAGGTTTAGAATTAAGATTTCTAATACCGGCAAGAGATAGAAGTAACTTCTCTTTCTTACGACTCATATCAAGTATCTCTTTCTTAGTATAACCCATAAGTGCTTCTTCATTTTCTAAGGTTTTTTCTAGCTTATTTAGTTTTTCTATTGAACCCGCAATAGTTTTCCAGTTAGTTAGCATGCCGCCAAGCCATCTATGATTTACATAATATTGTCCGCATTTTTCAGCATATTCCGCTATAATATCACTAGCCTGTATTTTAGTACTTACAAATAATATTTTACCGTCTTTTTTTACGGTTTCATATATTGTATTTAAAGCAACACTCATTAAAGCGGCACTTTGTCTCAAATCGATTATATGAACATCATCACGTTCACCATATATATAAGATGCCATTTTAGGATTCCAACGTGAGGTCTTATGACCGAAATGCACGCCTGCATCTAATAATTCTTTAATGTTAACGGCCGGTATTTTTGACATTTTTAAATTCTCCTAATTGTTAGTTTATACCTCCGTAAGATGCTCATTCTAATGAACTAACATATATCTTACGTGTGAATTTTTTGCTTACATATTGTTCATGCTGCGACTCCTATGTCATTCCTGCGAAAGTAGGAATGGCATAGGAGCGACGCCGTCTTGACTACATATTAAGCCTACAAACTATATACGTATATTGCATAATTTACAAGCTTTTATTCTTTTCGCCAAATAGTAGTACCATCAGGTTTATCTTCTAGAATTATTTTTTCCTCTAATAACTGATTACGAATTTGATCGGCTAATAACCAATTTTTTTGTTTTTTTGCTTCCAAACGCTTATTTAGAAGCTCATTTATATAGAGTTCATCCACACCGCTATTAAACCACTCATGGGGAGCTTTATTCATTAAACCAATAAAATTAGCACAAGCAATAATAGCAGAGGCGTTAAGCTGCCTTTCTTCTTCAGTTTTAGAAATAAAAACACCTTTAGCATGGTCATTAATTATTTTAACGGCAAGCGGCGTATTCATGTCATCAAGTAAGCTTTGCATGAAATTGTGAGGTAAATCTATTTTTTGTACATTAATATTTTCTATGGCTCTATACCAATAATCTAAAGTCTTTTTAGCATCTTCTATAGCTTTATCATTATAATCAAGTGGACGCCTATAGTGACTACTTAATAAGAATAATCTTACTACCTCTCCTGAAATTTCTTTATCCATTAAATCCCTTACGGTAATAAAATTACCGAGAGATTTACTCATTTTCTCACCGTTCACCGTTAGAAAGCCATTATGTACCCAATATTTAGCATAGGTAGAATCCGGAAAAGCACATCTACTTTGAGCAATTTCATTAGTATGATGCGGGAAGATTAAATCTACTCCGCCACCGTGAATATCAAAGTTCTCACCTAAATATTTGTAGCTCATGGCCGAACATTCAATATGCCATCCAGGGCGACCAAATCCCCAAGGACTTTCAAAATTCATATTTGCGGATTCATTTGGCTTTGCCGGTTTCCATAACACAAAATCCTGTGGATGCTTTTTGGTTTTGCTGTTTTCTATACGCACTCCCTCAAACATTTCTTCTAAATTCCGGTTAGATAATTCCGTATAATTTGGAGCTGATAGAACATCAAAATAGACATGATTATCAGCAATATATGCGTGATCTTTTGCTATTAAGCGTTCTATTATTTCGATCATTACATCAATATGCTCTGTAGCTTTCGGCTCAATACTCGGTAGCATGCAACCTAAATATGCCATATTTGTATGAAACTCTTGCGTAATTTTATCAGTCAACTCATTAATAGTAATGTTAAGTAGCTCAGCCCTATCGATAATTTTATCGTCAACATCTGTAATATTACGTACGTATTTTACAGATTGCACACCAAATATTTTTATAACTATACGGTAGAGTAAATCATATACCACTCCCGACCTGCTATTACCTATATGAGGATTATCGTAAACAGTCGGTCCGCATACATACATTTTTACTTTAGTCTTATCTTGAGGGTTAAAAACCTCTTTGGTACGGCTAAGAGTATTATATAAGTGAAATTGAATTTGCATATTTTATTTACCAAAAATTGAGATGCCATTAGTATGTGATGTATTAAGCACATTTTGGTTAAAAAATCTATTAGTTAACAAAAATTAGTAATTAATAGTTTACATAAGTTAATAAACATTATATAATTCGCCTCGTTTATATTTAAAAAAAATAATAACTGATCGAGGTTTGAATGAGCTTACAAAATTCCCGCTCAAAAAAATATGTTTTAACTTTTTTCATGTCAACATGTTTGTTGACTAGTAGCTTTTTAAGTACAAGTGCTAGAGCGGCAAGCTTTACCCAATTAGCTAACCAAATACCAACCTTGAGCGGTCTTTCCGAAGTACAAGGAAAACAGAAATGGAATAGTTATACTTTACAAGAAAAACAAGAAGCATGGAGAAGAGCAAAGTTGACACCTGATTTTGTTCAAGCAATGATTGATATGCAAACCGGTTTTACTGAAAGTGATTTATCGAGTCGCAATAACAAAACTAGGCATAAAGCAAGAGAAAAAAAAGCAGAGCTTGACTTATATATTGCCGGAACGAAACAAGGCTTTAAGGAAAAAGTTGACGAGTATATTTCACAAGGAAAAATTCCTACGCCTGAAGAAGCAGCACAAAACCTTGAAATAGATTATGGTGCTAAAAAAACAGATAATAAACTAAAAAAAAATCAAATTGTACGCCGTGCCGAAAAGGATAAAAAAGCATTACTAGATCTGTATATTCGCTCAATAACAACTTCAGTTAAAGAAAAAGAATACATAACTACCGGTCAAGTCCCTGAATTAGGTGAACTAGAGAAAGTTCTTAATATAAGTAAAGAAGAAGCAAAACACCGTAGAACCATAATAAGAGATCAAGTTATGGCAAATGAAAGACCAAAGCTTGTACGTAGTGGTACGGTTCTTACAAAAAAGGAACTACATAAACGTTTTGGTAAAGACACTACTACAGATGACACAAAATATATTGACGATATAACCACTGAGGTTATGTATACTAAAAAACAAGAATTCATAAATAGTGATTCTGTTCCTGAAGCTAAGAAAATAATGAAAGAATATAACGTGGGCAGAGTACGTGCAGAGCTCTACCTAAAGCAAATAGAAGAAGGAAAAAAAACAAAGCTTCTAGCAGACAATAACCAAAACGCTACTAAACCCTTTACTAAGCCTTCTAGCACAACTACAAATACTGCAGGAACATTTTCGGGGGTTCCTTTTGACACAGGTAGAACAAAACCAGAAACAAAATCATTCGACTTTAAAGGATCAATGCATAGTCTTCTAAATAGTAAACAGGAGGATCAATTAAGCAAGACTGAACAACACTTAAAACAGCAAATAAAATTAGAAGAAAATAAAGGAGAGTTTAAGGAAATTTTAACAAAAAATCCTATAGACGCATTACAATTTGCAGAACAGAATAATTTAGATAATTCTTTTAAACAGGAAGCTATATCTAATATTGACTTAAGTAAGGATACAGACAGGATATTATTTACTGTTGATGATAAAGGTAATAGAACAATATTAAATACAATATTAACTACTACTCCAGAACACAAAGATGAACTTATTAAGCAAGCTCAACACCATGCCATACAAACTTTACCAATATCTATATCTGATAAAGACGTTAGTGACAAAAAAAAATTAACGCTTGCAACACTGGCTGCAACAGAAGATAAAAAAGTACTAGAAGCATCATTAGATAACTGGTTAAGTACTAACGGATATAAACGCAAGCCGGAAGTAGAGTCTTTAATCTCTATACTTTTATCTGATGAAACCACATTAAAAGCAGGAATAGATAAAATTTTTGGGTTACCTGTAGAAAACAATGTTAATAATAATTCAAATAAAGGTCAAAATGGCGTTCCTGTTCCTCCGCCACCCCCTCCTCCGTTAAATGGAACACCGACTTCTACAGCTTTTAATAGTTCAAATCCTAATCATAAATTTGATTTAAAAAATTTTGAAGCTACATATCCTAGTTTATATAAATCGTATAATGAATTTATTCAAAATACAACTTTAGCCAGTCAAAGTCAGGCGACCACAACGTCTAATAATATACCTGATACTAAGGCTAAAATGGGGGAATCACTTGAATTACTTAAACAGAAAGTTACTAAGCAGAATGAGGTAATAGGCTTAATACGTAATGAAGTAACAAAATTGTATAACTTTTCTCCTAAAACTTTTATAAATTTATTTAACACTGAGAACGAAGAGATTATCAAGAAAATTGAACAAATTGCTAAAAGAGAGGATATACAAAAAATACTTCAAGATAATGATATAAAAATAACATCTACTTTTGTAAATAAGATTTTTAATGAATCGTTAGAACAAACAAAACAACGTCTTCGTTCATCTAATATAATAAACGCAAAACAATATAAAAGGATTGAGCAATATGCAAACAAACAAGAATGCGTAGCAGAATTCTTAAGAATTACAAATCTTCTAGAGCAATTAAAGTTTGCTAATAAATATATAAATATTCTTGGACAAAGTACCTTTAATGGTAAACTTAATGAATTAATAGAAAGCCCTAATAAGTTAACGTCCTCACAAAAAATTAATTTTGTACTTCAAGGGTATCAAGAATTAACTAGGGAAATTCCTACTGCTAAAGCTAATTTAAATAAATTAAAACAAAATATTTTAGAAAAAATTGAAATTCAACAATTAATCGCAAATAAAGATATAAGCCGAAAAGATTTATTGGATATACTAAATAATAAAAATCCTGAGTTATTAAAATCACTTCTTGAAGCTAAGGTTATTTTAGAAGAGAATAAACTTAATAATTTAGCTAACGAAGTTGATTTAAAGGAAATTATACCTTCTCTTAATTATTTAACTTCAGAGCAATTAACAAGCTTAATTAATAGAATAACTATAGAAGGAGTAAAAACAGCACTTAAGGTTAAATGGGAGCAAGAAAATAAAACCGTATCTAATAATACTGAAAAGCCGCTGATTTATAATAACGATACTCCACCTCCGCCGCTTCTTAATATCGGTACTCCAATGCCTCCCCCGATTCCTAATGGCAATAGTAACTTTGGACCTAATGATTATCTAATTAGCATGGGTTATACACAGGAATTTATAGATAGAATGGATAAGGTAAAACCTAACAATAATTTTGGTAAAAAGAAAAATCATAATTATAAAGCTAAGGATTTTAAATCTAATATAGGAAAAAATTATTATGAATCTACTTCAAAATTAGGAGGAACAGATATATTACTAACTGATTCACAAAAGTTAGAGAATGCTATTAAAAAAGAAGTATTAGCAAAATACATAGAAGAACCAGATAGAAATATGCAAGATGATTCTCTTTTAAAACAAGCATTTGAAGAAAAATTTTACTATGCTGAAGATAAAAATACAAAAATAATTCCTAAACTCTCTGAAGTAAATTTTGATCCAAACTTTATAGGACCAAGAACCGAAGTAGGACAAGAGATATACGAACTTTATGAACAAGAACTTCTAAAACTTGCAAGAGATCCGGTATTTATTGAGTATGTAAAAAACAATAATAATACCCAAAAAGATGGAAGAGAATTATTAATAAGCTTTATTGAACAAATAGAGTCTAAACGTCCTGAACTAGAACAAAAATACGGTAGCGATGTTCAATCAGAAGACAATAACCAGGAAAAGAAAGTAGGACGTTTAAATATGAAACAATTCCAATCATTGTTTCAGCAAGAAAACGAATCTGCAAATGACGAATCCTCAACAAAGGATGATCCACAACCTGAAGATAGTAATAAAAAGTCAGAGAAATCCGATTCAGAAACCGCTTTATCACCTAGGTTATTGAGTTCTAACGATAGCAAAAATGATAAATCATCAGATGACAAAAAATCACTTCTAGCCTTAAGATCTAGTGACGAAGACGATAAAGGATATGAAACTGAGGAAGAATTAGAAGAAAGCAATAATACAACTGAAGAAGAATCAAAAAAAGATATAGCTTTAGAAAGCGAAGATGAAGCTATCGATTTGTCATTCAAAACTGAAGCAATTGCAGAGCAAGATGAAGCGACACAGAGACAACAAGTATCTGATGACACCAGTAGGAAAGTAGCAATATTAGTTAAGGCAACTTCAACTCTCCATAAACCTGTTCACTATAATATTTTAAGTGATAGATTAAAGGTTGCTGCAATAGGTGCCGGTGATGAAGAACCAACTATCGCAAGAGGGGTATGGATTAGCGGCTTATACGACATTAACAAACAAGGAACTTGGAAGAATATTCCAAAATATCAAAGTCGTACAACCGGTGTAACTATCGGGGCCGATACTGAATTCATTAATAGTCATGATGTTATCGGAATAGCTTATAGCCGTTTAGAATCCCAAATTAAATATAATAAAAACCTAGGAAAAACAGCTGTTAACGGTCATCTTTTAAGCATTTACGGTCTAAAAGAACTAATTAAAGGTTTCTCGTTACAAGCTATAACATCTTACGGTCATAATTATATTAAGAATAAATCTAAAAGTATTAATAATATAATTGGAAAATATCAAAACAATAATTTAAGTTTTCAAACCTTATTAAATTATAAATATCGTACAAAATATGATTTACATTTCATTCCTAATATCGGTTTTAAATATGATTATTCAAGAGCTAGCAACTATAAAGAATATAATGTAGATATAGAAAATTTGATGATTCAAAAGAAATCAAATCAATCATTTGAAAGTAGTATTGGCGGTAAAATAGTATTTAAGCCTATAGCGACCGTAAATAATATAATATTAACGCCAAGTTTGTACGGTAATATTGAGCGTCACTTCAATAATAAAAATACAAAAGTTAATGCAAAAGCGACTTTTAAAGGGCAAACATTACAAGAAACAATTATTATACCAAAACAACCTAAGCTTGGATATAATATCGGTAGTAATATACTTATGAGTAGGAAAAATATAAATGTTCTACTTGAATATAATTATTATACCCATAGAAAATATCAAAGTCATCAAGGGCTTATTAAACTAAAAGTCAATTTGTAAAGCTATTACTCAGCCACTATAAGATTTTAGCTTATTAGTGGTTGAGCATACTTCGACACAAGTTGGAAAAGAGCAAGGAGTCTATAAGACAAGGAACGGCAGCAGTTATTAAAAACTCAACATCCGAGGAGTTACAAAAACATTGTAGCCGATTTGCCAAATTCACCTGTAGAAGTCAAGATTTAATCTTACAGACATTATAAAAATTATATCTGAATGTCTGATAAGTTATGACTGTCAGATGAGTATTCAAGATATAAGATTTCGTTATTCTTTTCAACAGCTAACTTTTTACTATCCATAAAAGTCTGCATAGGTGTTTTTCCATAGCAATATTTACCGGAATGCGGTCTTTCATTATTATAATATTCTAGCCAAATATCAAGATCTAGTTGTAGATCATCAAGATCAGTATAGATCTTTTTACGCATAGCAGTATCAAAGAATTCTTGTTTCATAGTTTTATTAAAACGTTCACACATACCATTTGTTTGAGGAGAATATGCTTTAGTAGTAGTATGCTCAATACCCTCAATGCTTAAGAACAATTCAAAAGCATGATGTTCTATATTACCTTTATACTCACCACCTCTATCAGTTAAAATACGAAGTACTGGTATTTGCTGACTCTCATACCATGGTAACACTCTATCATTAAGCATGTCAGCAGCGGTAAGTGCTGTTTTATCAGTATATAGTTTAGCCTCTGCAACCCGAGTGTAACTATCAATAAACACTTGAGAATATACCTTGCCTATGCCTTTAAAATTACCTACATAATATGTGTCTTGGCATCCTAGATAACCTGGATGCTGTGTATCAATTGTAATAGTTGAGATTTAATCTTACATTTAGTAAAATTAAGATAATATTAAATGGAGGATTAGAGATGAATCTAAATCAAAAAATAATAAAGCCAAAAATAGGATTACTAGAATTAGCTAGGAGTCTTGGTAGTATATCGTCAGCATGTAAAGCTATGGGTTACAGTAGAGACAGTTATTATAGGTTTAAAGAGTTATATGAAACAGGAGGAGAAGAAGCATTATATGAGATTAGTCGGAAGAAGCCAATTATAGCGAATAGAGTTGATCCTGCCGTAGAGAGAGCAGTATTAGATATGGCAATAGAATACCCCGCTTATGGTCAGCTGCGAGTATCAAATGAGCTTAAAAAGACTGGTATTCTTGTATCACCTGGAGGAGTTAGATCTATTTGGCTACGTAATGATTTAAATAATATCAATAAAAGACTTAAAGCATTAGAAGCCAAAATGGCTCAGGATGGTATTGTTCTTACCGAAGCTCAGTTACAAGTATTAGAGAAACGGCGTAGCGAGAAAGAAGCTCATGGTGAGATTGATACACAGCATCCAGGTTATCTAGGATGCCAAGACACATATTATGTAGGTAATTTTAAAGGCATAGGCAAGGTATATTCTCAAGTGTTTATTGATAGTTACACTCGGGTTGCAGAGGCTAAACTATATACTGATAAAACAGCACTTACCACTGCTGACATGCTTAATGATAGAGTGTTACCATGGTATGAGAGTCAGCAAATACCAGTACTTCGTATTTTAACTGATAGAGGTGGTGAGTATAAAGGTAATATAGAACATCATGCTTTTGAATTGTTCTTAAGCATTGAGGGTATTGAGCATACTACTACTAAAGCATATTCTCCTCAAACAAATGGTATGTGTGAACGTTTTAATAAAACTATGAAACAAGAATTCTTTGATACTGCTATGCGTAAAAAGATCTATACTGATCTTGATGATCTACAACTAGATCTTGATATTTGGCTAGAATATTATAATAATGAAAGACCGCATTCCGGTAAATATTGCTATGGAAAAACACCTATGCAGACTTTTATGGATAGTAAAAAGTTAGCTGTTGAAAAGAATAACGAAATCTTATATCTTGAATACTCATCTGACAGTCATAACTTATCAGACATTCAGATATAATTTTTATAATGTCTGTAAGATTAAATCTTGACTTCTACATCTTGGCATCCTAGATAACCTGGATGCTGTGTATCAATCTCACCATGAGCTTCTTTCTCGCTACGCCGTTTCTCTAATACTTGTAACTGAGCTTCGGTAAGAACAATACCATCCTGAGCCATTTTGGCTTCTAATGCTTTAAGTCTTTTATTGATATTATTTAAATCATTACGTAGCCAAATAGATCTAACTCCTCCAGGTGATACAAGAATACCAGTCTTTTTAAGCTCATTTGATACTCGCAGCTGACCATAAGCGGGGTATTCTATTGCCATATCTAATACTGCTCTCTCTACGGCAGGATCAACTCTATTCGCTATAATTGGCTTCTTCCGACTAATCTCATATAATGCTTCTTCTCCTCCTGTTTCATATAACTCTTTAAACCTATAATAACTGTCTCTACTGTAGCCCATAGCTTTACATGCTGACGATATACTACCAAGACTCCTAGCTAATTCTAGTAATCCTATTTTTGGCTTTATTATTTTTTGATTTAGATTCATCTCTAATCCTCCATTTAATATTATCTTAATTTTACTAAATGTAAGATTAAATCTCAACTATTACAATCTTATATCTTGAATACTCATCTGACAGTCATAACTTATCAGACATTCAGATATAATTTTTATAATGTCTGTAAGATTAAATCTTGACTTCTACATATTATATCTTCTCGCTCCTCCTTGCCTCTGTTCCCCTCCATAATATAACTCTTTTAAATATTCTTCACAAAATGTGAAAATTATTGTTCCTCTTTTCTTTAAACTTCTGTTATATTCTTTCCAGTTGCAAACTTTTTGTAGCTTTGACATACACACTTGTGGTTAAGTTTTTTGTCAATTTACTACTTTTCTTAGTTCGCAGCTACTTTTTTTATATCTACGCAACAAGGTCTTGCAGGAATGACGGTTTTGGTATCTATGCAACAAAGCCTTGCGGGAATGACGATTAGGTATCCACGCAATAGTCTGGATAACAATCAAAGAATAATTCACGTAAGCAAGCTTTTTTCAGGATAGAAGTTAGTATAATTTTATGATTCTTTTATAGGATTTTGTGTAGGCTTTAGGCTTTCTGCTATTTTATTCAGGTCTATTTGACTACAGATTCCCAGTAATACGGGATCACGGGGACGAATAGAATTCATATTCCAATGGCTACGAGTTCTAATAGCGTCTATAGTAGTCTTAGTAGTGCCTATTAATTTAATTATTTGATGGTCTTGGATGTTCGGATAATTAGACAATAACCAATATATAGCATCCGGTTTATCTTGACGCCTTGCTATAGGAGTGTATTTAGTACGCTGTTTTTTCTGATTTTTCATCAACTCATCAGCAGGGCTATATGAAATTTGTAAATTAGCATTAGGATCTTTACTGCAACGTTCAATTTCCTCTAAAGTTAACTGGCCGTTTGCAATTGGATTTAAACCTTTTATAGATTGTGCTACTTCACCGTCAGCCATACCTTTTATTTCAAATTCATGAATACCGCAAAAATCGGCAATTTGTTTAAATGTTAAAGAAGTATTTTCAATTAACCACATAGCCGTGGCTTTTGGCAGAAGCGGTAATGTTTTTTGCGAATTCATGATAATTGTTTTTGGCTTAATTTAAGAAGTTATAACAAATAGAGTTATTTAAGTCAATCTTCATTTAGAAACTTAACTATATCCTCAACTACTTTCTTGGCATCGCCGAATAACATAAAAGTATTATCGTGATAAAATAACTCATTTTCTATACCTGCATATCCTGAAGCCATAGAGCGTTTAATAAACAAAATAGTACGTGCTTTTTCGACATCTAGTACCGGCATACCATAAATCGGACTACTCGGGTCATTTTTAGCAACAGGATTAGTTACGTCATTTGCTCCAATTACAAGCACTACGTCGGTGGTAGCAAAATCTCTATTAATCTCTTCAAGCTCAAGCACTTTCTCATAATCTATATTAGCTTCTGCAAGTAAAACATTCATATGCCCCGGCATTCTACCTGCTACCGGATGCACGGCAAAACGTACATTAATGTCTGAACGTTCTAATATAACAACCATCTCTTTTATGATATGCTGAGACTGGGCTACTGCCATACCGTAACCTGGAACAATTATCACCGATGATGAATTAAGTAGTAAATGTGCCGCATCTTCAGGGCAGCTTGTTTTTGCTATTTTATCGTCGTCTATATCCTTGTTAATCCCGGTAGGTGCAGACAAAAACGCTCCAAAAATAACCTTGATTAATGAACGATTCATAGCCCTGCACATTATATAGCTAAGTATAGCTCCGCTACTACCGACTAATGCTCCGGTAATAATGAGTAGGCTATTGCTAAGCGTAAAGCCGATACCGGCTGTTGCAAAACCTGAATAAGAATTTAGCATTGATACTATAACAGGCATATCTGCACCGCCCACCGGTATTATTAGTAATACTCCGATTAACAGCGATAAAAAGACTATTAGATTAAATAAAAATATATTTTCTGAACGAATAAAAGATATTACTAGAATAACCAATATTATTGCCATTAATAAGCATATATATTGCTGACCGTAGAATTTTAACGGGCTACTTTTCATTAAGCCTTGTAGTTTTAGAAAAGCTATAACCGAACCGCTAAAAGTTAACGCTCCTATAGAAACTCCGAGCGATATTTCGATTAATGAATTAATCGGTAAACTTCCGGCTATTCCTATAGAAAAATTTTCAGGAGCAAGTATCGTAGCGTAAGCTACAAATAACGCAGCAAGACCAACAAAAGAGTGAAATCCGGCAACTAATTGAGGCATTGCCGTCATGGAGATTTTAAGTGCAATAATCCCTCCGATTATACCGCCTAATAATATGGTTGCTATAATGAGTAATTTATGAGTAAAATCCGGAAGGAAAAAAGTAACGCCGACTGCTATCACCATCCCCAAAATACCTATGGTACTGCCCAAACGTGCTTGTTTCTGTGAGGATAAAAACTTTAGCGACAGAATAAAACAAACAGCCGCAACTAAGTATAATAACTGGATAATTTGTAGGGACATAGGTGGATTTATTTAATAATTTGGAAACGTCATTCCTGCAAGACCTTGTTGCGTAGATATAAAAAAAGTAGCTGCGAACTAAGAAAAGTAGTAAACTGACAAAAAACTTAACCACAGGTGTGTATGTCAAAGCTACAAAAAGTTTGCAACTGGAAAGAATATAACAGAAGTTTAAAGAAAAGAGGAACAATAATTTTCACATTTTGTGAAGAATATTTAAAAGAGTTATATTATGGAGGGGACAGAGGCAAGGAGGAGCGAGAAGATATAATAGCAAGATGTATGAATATTTGCTAACAATTAAGCTGTTATTAAGATTGCCATGGCGAGCAACAAGCGGATTTACAGAAGGAATGTTTAGCAAAATATTTGCGGGTAAGGATTTAAGAATACCGGATTATGCCCATGCATCAAGAATCGCTAGTAAGCTAAAGTGTAGAAGTCAAGATTTAATCTTACAGACATTATAAAAATTATATCTGAATGTCTGATAAGTTATGACTGTCAGATGAGTATTCAAGATATAAGATTGTAATAGTTGAGATTTAATCTTACATTTAGTAAAATTAAGATAATATTAAATGGAGGATTAGAGATGAATCTAAATCAAAAAATAATAAAGCCAAAAATAGGATTACTAGAATTAGCTAGGAGTCTTGGTAGTATATCGTCAGCATATAAAGCTATGGGTTACAGTAGAGACAGTTATTATAGGTTTAAAGAGTTATATGAAACAGGAGGAGAAGAAGCATTATATGAGATTAGTCGGAAGAAGCCAATTATAGCGAATAGAGTTGATCCTGCCGTAGAGAGAGCAGTATTAGATATGGCAATAGAATACCCCGCTTATGGTCAGCTGCGAGTATCAAATGAGCTTAAAAAGACTGGTATTCTTGTATCACCTGGAGGAGTTAGATCTATTTGGCTACGTAATGATTTAAATAATATCAATAAAAGACTTAAAGCATTAGAAGCCAAAATGGCTCAGGATGGTATTGTTCTTACCGAAGCTCAGTTACAAGTATTAGAGAAACGGCGTAGCGAGAAAGAAGCTCATGGTGAGATTGATACACAGCATCCAGGTTATCTAGGATGCCAAGATGTAGAAGTCAAGATTTAATCTTACAGACATTATAAAAATTATATCTGAATGTCTGATAAGTTATGACTGTCAGATGAGTATTCAAGATATAAGATTTCGTTATTCTTTTCAACAGCTAACTTTTTACTATCCATAAAAGTCTGCATAGGTGTTTTTCCATAGCAATATTTACCGGAATGCGGTCTTTCATTATTATAATATTCTAGCCAAATATCAAGATCTAGTTGTAGATCATCAAGATCAGTATAGATCTTTTTACGCATAGCAGTATCAAAGAATTCTTGTTTCATAGTTTTATTAAAACGTTCACACATACCATTTGTTTGAGGAGAATATGCTTTAGTAGTAGTATGCTCAATACCCTCAATGCTTAAGAACAATTCAAAAGCATGATGTTCTATATTACCTTTATACTCACCACCTCTATCAGTTAAAATACGAAGTACTGGTATTTGCTGACTCTCATACCATGGTAACACTCTATCATTAAGCATGTCAGCAGCGGTAAGTGCTGTTTTATCAGTATATAGTTTAGCCTCTGCAACCCGAGTGTAACTATCAATAAACACTTGAGAATATACCTTGCCTATGCCTTTAAAATTACCTACATAATATGTGTCTTGGCATCCTAGATAACCTGGATGCTGTGTATCAATCTCACCATGAGCTTCTTTCTCGCTACGCCGTTTCTCTAATACTTGTAACTGAGCTTCGGTAAGAACAATACCATCCTGAGCCATTTTGGCTTCTAATGCTTTAAGTCTTTTATTGATATTATTTAAATCATTACGTAGCCAAATAGGTCTAACTCCTCCAGGTGATACAAGAATACCAGTCTTTTTAAGCTCATTTGATACTCGCAGCTGACCATAAGCGGGGTATTCTATTGCCATATCTAATACTGCTCTCTCTACGGCAGGATCAACTCTATTCGCTATAATTGGCTTCTTCCGACTAATCTCATATAATGCTTCTTCTCCTCCTGTTTCATATAACTCTTTAAACCTATAATAACTGTCTCTACTGTAACCCATAGCTTTATATGCTGACGATATACTACCAAGACTCCTAGCTAATTCTAGTAATCCTATTTTTGGCTTTATTATTTTTTGATTTAGATTCATCTCTAATCCTCCATTTAATATTATCTTAATTTTACTAAATGTAAGATTAAATCTCAACTATTACAATTGATACACAGCATCCAGGTTATCTAGGATGCCAAGACACATATTATGTAGGTAATTTTAAAGGCATAGGCAAGGTATATTCTCAAGTGTTTATTGATAGTTACACTCGGGTTGCAGAGGCTAAACTATATACTGATAAAACAGCACTTACCGCTGCTGACATGCTTAATGATAGAGTGTTACCATGGTATGAGAGTCAGCAAATACCAGTACTTCGTATTTTAACTGATAGAGGTGGTGAGTATAAAGGTAATATAGAACATCATGCTTTTGAATTGTTCTTAAGCATTGAGGGTATTGAGCATACTACTACTAAAGCATATTCTCCTCAAACAAATGGTATGTGTGAACGTTTTAATAAAACTATGAAACAAGAATTCTTTGATACTGCTATGCGTAAAAAGATCTATACTGATCTTGATGATCTACAACTAGATCTTGATATTTGGCTAGAATATTATAATAATGAAAGACCGCATTCCGGTAAATATTGCTATGGAAAAACACCTATGCAGACTTTTATGGATAGTAAAAAGTTAGCTGTTGAAAAGAATAACGAAATCTTATATCTTGAATACTCATCTGACAGTCATAACTTATCAGACATTCAGATATAATTTTTATAATGTCTGTAAGATTAAATCTTGACTTCTACACGTTATTCTTTTCAACAGCTAACTTTTTACTATCCATAAAAGTCTGCATAGGTGTTTTTCCATAGCAATATTTACCGGAATGCGGTCTTTCATTATTATAATATTCTAGCCAAATATCAAGATCTAGTTGTAGATCATCAAGATCAGTATAGATCTTTTTACGCATAGCAGTATCAAAGAATTCTTGTTTCATAGTTTTATTAAAACGTTCACACATACCATTTGTTTGAGGAGAATATGCTTTAGTAGTAGTATGCTCAATACCCTCAATGCTTAAGAACAATTCAAAAGCATGATGTTCTATATTACCTTTATACTCACCACCTCTATCAGTTAAAATACGAAGTACTGGTATTTGCTGACTCTCATACCATGGTAACACTCTATCATTAAGCATGTCAGCAGCGGTAAGTGCTGTTTTATCAGTATATAGTTTAGCCTCTGCAACCCGAGTGTAACTATCAATAAACACTTGAGAATATACCTTGCCTATGCCTTTAAAATTACCTACATAATATGTGTCTTGGCATCCTAGATAACCTGGATGCTGTGTATCAATCTCACCATGAGCTTCTTTCTCGCTACGCCGTTTCTCTAATACTTGTAACTGAGCTTCGGTAAGAACAATACCATCCTGAGCCATTTTGGCTTCTAATGCTTTAAGTCTTTTATTGATATTATTTAAATCATTACGTAGCCAAATAGATCTAACTCCTCCAGGTGATACAAGAATACCAGTCTTTTTAAGCTCATTTGATACTCGCAGCTGACCATAAGCGGGGTATTCTATTGCCATATCTAATACTGCTCTCTCTACGGCAGGATCAACTCTATTCGCTATAATTGGCTTCTTCCGACTAATCTCATATAATGCTTCTTCTCCTCCTGTTTCATATAACTCTTTAAACCTATAATAACTGTCTCTACTGTAGCCCATAGCTTTACATGCTGACGATATACTACCAAGACTCCTAGCTAATTCTAGTAATCCTATTTTTGGCTTTATTATTTTTTGATTTAGATTCATCTCTAATCCTCCATTTAATATTATCTTAATTTTACTAAATGTAAGATTAAATCTCAACTATTACATTTAGAATTATATAAAATTTAATCATTTTTATACTCTAAGCGCTATATTGACTTTTTTTAATCTCCGCGCAACAACGCCTTGCGAGGAGGGACATAGTCCCGACATAGCAATCTTGTCAAACATTCTGAGATTGCGGACGTACAAATTACTACGTAATTCTTCTCGCAATGACGAGAGATTTTTAAAAATTAAACCCTATACCTACGGAAACTATTAAAGGATTAAGTTTAACTTTAGAGGTCACGGTTTTAGTACCTACTAAATTCGGTTTATACTCAAGTTTAGGATTTAAGAAAAATTGTCTTACGTCAATATTGATTAAAGTATCATCTTTAGCATAAAAATCTACACCTATTTGTCCGACTAGACCGTGTCCGTTTCTAATTTTAAGACCGGTAGCTTGAGTAAGCATGTAAGAACCGTGATAACCTACACCGACATACGGTCTTATCCCGCCGTAAGGAGCTATATGAAATTGTCCGGTAACCGTTGCAGGGATCATATAAACAGGCTTGTTTTTTCCTAGTTTGACATTATCAACGCCATAATTATGAGCAACGGCTGCAAGGAATGTATATTTAGTGCGTAAAACATTAAAGCCAAGTGATAATTCAGTAGCTAAATAATTATTAAAGAATATAGTAGTGGATGCATCACCTCCATAACCGTTTTTTGCAACTTCTCCTACTGGAACAGGTTGAGGAGAGGTCTGAGTAGGTAAACCCTTTTGCTTAGCACTTGAAACAACACCTCCTAGACGCATCTTGAAAACTAAACTTCCTTCGTTTTCATAATACGGTGTACTGTCATAGTCAGGAGCAGAATCTACATCATCATACATGCTTTTAGCAAAACTATTAATACTTATGCTGGATACAAACAAAATTATCCCTAATTTTTTCACTATTCTTAACATATTAATTATAACCTTTACTTGCTTAAAATTGATTACCGTATTATTATATAAAATTTTTGTTTATATATTTATACCATTTTCATAAAAGATAGAATTCTTTTATGCTAAAAGTCAAGACATTTAAGTAAAATTATAGAAATTATTGGAGCATATTAATGAATGATGCATTAAAAACATATTTAACCGGTATAGGTTGGTTTTTACTTAGCTTAGTAAGTAGTAGTACCAATGATGTAATGTCTAAATATCTTGGGACTCGTTTACATAGCTTTGAAGTAGCTTTTTTTCGCTTCTTTTTCAGTAGCATAGTTTTACTACCTTTTGTTTTTTATTATGGTAAAAATACCTTAAAAACAAGTCGTCCTTTTGTACATATATTAAGAGGATTATTATTATTTTTCGGTACGACTTCCTGGACTTACGGTCTTACCATAGCTCCCGTTACTACCGCAACCGTTGTAAGTTTTTCTATCCCTTTATTTACTTTAATACTTGCCGTATTTTTTCTTAACGAAAATATTATTTGGCAAAGATGGGTAGTTACCGTAGTAGGATTTATAGGGTTTGTTGTTACGCTTAAACCTCATGCCGAGGATTTTAACCCTGAAATTTTGTATTTTGTATTAGCGGCTATTTCATTTGCTATGCTTGACATTATTAATAAAAAATTCGTAATAAAAGAATCGATGATCAGTATGCTATTTTATTCGGCAATAGTAACCGCTGTAGTATCATTGCCTGTTGCATCGCAATATTGGCTAACCCCTAGCGGTTTTGAATTAGCTTTATTATTTGTACTAGGTAGTAGCGGTAGTTTAATATTATTCTTCCTACTTAAAGCTTTTTCCATGGTAGATGCAACCGCTACCGCTCCTTATAGATATTTAGAGCTGGTGATTTCGGCAATAGCGGTATATTTCATATTTAGTGAGTTTCCCGATAAAAGTACACTTCATGGAGCAGTAATAATAATTCCTGCCACCTTATTTATAATATACTCCGAAAAAAAGCTATGAGTAGAAAACATGAACCGCAGTAAGCTAGTATTTTCAAGCGGTATCGCTAACACTTTTGAATGGTATGATTATGTATTATTCGGTTATTTTGCACCCATAATAGGAGCAAAATTTTTTCCGAATGATGATGCTAATACTTCTTTATTGCAAGCTTTTTTAGTATTTGCTATAGGTTATTTGGCAAGGCTGTTGGGTGGCATATTTTTTGGCGTTATTGGTGATAGATTTGGTCGCAAAGTAGCCTTAACTAGTGCGTTATTTTGCATGTCTGCCCCAACCGTATTAATAGGAATATTACCAACTTACCATACTATAGGTATAACTGCGACTATATTAATGATTTGTGTACGAATTCTACAAGGATTATCAATGGGAGGAGCTTTGACCGGTTCTATTTCCTTTGTTATTGAGCATACTAGCCCTAAACATCGTGGTTTCACCGGTAGTATCTCAATGTCTAGCATATGCTCCGGTTTATTGCTTGGTTCTTTTGTTTCTTATATCATTAAGAATATCCTAACAGCTTCACAATTTGATAGTTTTGGCTGGAGAATACCTTTTTTACTTGGTTTTTTTATTCTTTTTGCAGCATTTTATATTAAAAAAAATACACACGAAACACCGAATTTTAAAAATCTAAGAGAGCAGAAAAAGATTGTACAATCACCGTTAAAAAAAGTCATTACCAATCATTGGTTTGATATATTAATTTCGATTTTTATCAATGCTCCCGGTTCGATAATATTCTATTTAACTACAATTTACTTAGTATCGTTTTTAAAAATCAGCCGCAACTTTACTGAAAATGAAGTAAATAGCCTCGCTAGCATATTTTACGTGATTATGATAGCTGTAACTTTATTAAGCGGTTATTTATCCGATATTATAGGTCGCAGGAAAATTTTTGTAATTAACCTGTCAATAATTATTATAACAATACCATTTTTACTTAATAATTTTGAGAATGGTGATTTTACAAGCGTAATTATCTCACAATTTATACTAGCTATACTTGCCGCTAGCTATATCGGTCCTGAACCGGCATTACAAGCAGAGTTTTATCCTACAAATATACGTAACACCGCTCTGTCTATTTCATATAACGCTGCTACAAGTATTTTCGGAGGTACTACGCCTCTTGTCTTTGAATATTTAGTACAAAAAACAGGGCATGTAACCTCGGCAGTTTATTACGTCATATTAAGCTGTATTTTTGCATTGATCGCCTTATATTTTTACAAAAATAGAAGCTTAGATAAAATATGAAAAAAATTACAAAGTAAATGAATTTTCAAAATTCTTCTTGATTTAATAACAAATATGTGGCAAAAAGAGTTTAAAATAAAATTCTAAGCTACTATAGCTCAAGGGTAGAGCACTTCATTGGTAATGAAGAGGTCGGGGGTTCAATTCCCCCTAGTAGCACCACTGAAAATATATATTATGATAGACATCCTTCTTTTTGTACATATTACTATTGCAGTGTTGCTAATTATAGTTATTCTGATGCAGCGTAGCGGATCGGATGGAATTAGTAGCATAAGCGGCGGTAATAATATGGGAGTAGTTAGCGCTAAAACAGTCGGTAATTTTCTTACTAAAAGTACTATAATACTTACAACATTATTTTTAATAAACGCAATAGTACTTGCTAACCTTTCCTCAAAAAAGAAATCAGATTTAGTTTCTAAAATTAATGAAATTGAAGAAAATCAAGCAGAAAATAGTTTACCTATAGCTAAATAGTTACAGCTTTATCTTAGTAATATCTCTCATACTTGTCATTGTCTATCTTTGTTGGCATTGTTACATGGGTACCCGAACAGTCATTGCGAGGAGGCATTGTTGCGTAGACCGGTAAAACCTACTGTGTCACCTAGTTCGCTTGCTAACTAGGTCCATAAAAACAATAAAAAATACTAGACATTCCCCCGCGTAGGAGGGAATCCAGTAAAGTAAAGCTTTTAAAAAAGCTTCACTTTAAAAAACTATGTAATAAAAAATCTTTAAAATTAAAGATTTTTTAATATGGATCCTCGCTTTCATGGGGATGACATCAAGATTTTTTAAAAAAATGTCCGGTACTATAGGTCAAGACACGGGACGACAGAGGTGAAATTGATCCACGTAACAACACCTTGTGAGGAGCAAAGCAACATGGCAATCCAAAAAAATAATTAAAAAAATTCTGTAAATCAGAATTTTTTTCTTCCTTGCTTCGTTGAAATTCACAATTTCTTCTCACAATGACGAAAAAATCGTGTCATGCAACTGTAATAGTTGAGATTTAATCTTACATTTAGTAAAATTAAGATAATATTAAATGGAGGATTAGAGATGAATCTAAATCAAAAAATAATAAAGCCAAAAATAGGATTACTAGAATTAGCTAGGAGTCTTGGTAGTATATCGTCAGCATATAAAGCTATGGGTTACAGTAGAGACAGTTATTATAGGTTTAAAGAGTTATATGAAACAGGAGGAGAAGAAGCATTATATGAGATTAGTCGGAAGAAGCCAATTATAGCGAATAGAGTTGATCCTGCCGTAGAGAGAGCAGTATTAGATATGGCAATAGAATACCCCGCTTATGGTCAGCTGCGAGTATCAAATGAGCTTAAAAAGACTGGTATTCTTGTATCACCTGGAGGAGTTAGATCTATTTGGCTACGTAATGATTTAAATAATATCAATAAAAGACTTAAAGCATTAGAAGCCAAAATGGCTCAGGATGGTATTGTTCTTACCGAAGCTCAGTTACAAGTATTAGAGAAACGGCGTAGCGAGAAAGAAGCTCATGGTGAGATTGATACACAGCATCCAGGTTATCTAGGATGCCAAGACACATATTATGTAGGTAATTTTAAAGGCATAGGCAAGGTATATTCTCAAGTGTTTATTGATAGTTACACTCGGGTTGCAGAGGCTAAACTATATACTGATAAAACAGCACTTACCGCTGCTGACATGCTTAATGATAGAGTGTTACCATGGTATGAGAGTCAGCAAATACCAGTACTTCGTATTTTAACTGATAGAGGTGGTGGGTATAAAGGTAATATAGAACATCATGCTTTTGAATTGTTCTTAAGCATTGAGGGTATTGAGCATACTACTACTAAAGCATATTCTCCTCAAACAAATGGTATGTGTGAACGTTTTAATAAAACTATGAAACAAGAATTCTTTGATACTGCTATGCGTAAAAAGATCTATACTGATCTTGATGATCTACAACTAGATCTTGATATTTGGCTAGAATATTATAATAATGAAAGACCGCATTCCGGTAAATATTGCTATGGAAAAACACCTATGCAGACTTTTATGGATAGTAAAAAGTTAGCTGTTGAAAAGAATAACGAAATCTTATATCTTGAATACTCATCTGACAGTCATAACTTATCAGACATTCAGATATAATTTTTATAATGTCTGTAAGATTAAATCTTGACTTCTACAGGTGAATTTGGCAAATCGGCTACAATGTTTTTGTAACTCCTCGGATGTTGAGTTTTTAATAACTGCTGCCGTTCCTTGTCTTATAGACTCCTTGCTCTTTTCCAACTTGTGTCGAAGTATGCTCAACCACTAATAAGCTAAAATCTTATAGTGGCTGAGTAATAGCTTTACAAATTGACTTTTAGTTTAATAAGCCCTTGATGACTTTGATATTTTCTATGGGTATAATAATTATATTCAAGTAGAACATTTATATTTTTCCTACTCATAAGTATATTACTACCGATATTATATCCAAGCTTAGGTTGTTTTGGTATAATAATTGTTTCTTGTAATGTTTGCCCTTTAAAAGTCGCTTTTGCATTAACTTTTGTATTTTTATTATTGAAGTGACGCTCAATATTACCGTACAAACTTGGCGTTAATATTATATTATTTACGGTCGCTATAGGCTTAAATACTATTTTACCGCCAATACTACTTTCAAATGATTGATTTGATTTCTTTTGAATCATCAAATTTTCTATATCTACATTATATTCTTTATAGTTGCTAGCTCTTGAATAATCATATTTAAAACCGATATTAGGAATGAAATGTAAATCATATTTTGTACGATATTTATAATTTAATAAGGTTTGAAAACTTAAATTATTGTTTTGATATTTTCCAATTATATTATTAATACTTTTAGATTTATTCTTAATATAATTATGACCGTAAGATGTTATAGCTTGTAACGAGAAACCTTTAATTAGTTCTTTTAGACCGTAAATGCTTAAAAGATGACCGTTAACAGCTGTTTTTCCTAGGTTTTTATTATATTTAATTTGGGATTCTAAACGGCTATAAGCTATTCCGATAACATCATGACTATTAATGAATTCAGTATCGGCCCCGATAGTTACACCGGTTGTACGACTTTGATATTTTGGAATATTCTTCCAAGTTCCTTGTTTGTTAATGTCGTATAAGCCGCTAATCCATACCCCTCTTGCGATAGTTGGTTCTTCATCACCGGCACCTATTGCAGCAACCTTTAATCTATCACTTAAAATATTATAGTGAACAGGTTTATGGAGAGTTGAAGTTGCCTTAACTAATATTGCTACTTTCCTACTGGTGTCATCAGATACTTGTTGTCTCTGTGTCGCTTCATCTTGCTCTGCAATTGCTTCAGTTTTGAATGACAAATCGATAGCTTCATCTTCGCTTTCTAAAGCTATATCTTTTTTTGATTCTTCTCCCTCTGTTTCTTCATGTTTACGTTTTTGTTCAGCTTCTTCGTCTTCTTGACGTTTACGCTCTGCTTTTTCTTTTTGTTCAGCTTCATCTTCTGTATTTTTAAGCATTGAAACCACATCTTCTAAATATTCTGTTTCTACCTGTTTTGCTTTACGTGTTGCCTCATCTTCTGCCGCTTTGTGGTTTACTTCATCCTGTTTACGCTTCAGGTCTTCTTGACGTTTACGCTCTGCTTTTTCTTTTTGTTCAGCTTCATCTTCTGTATTTTTAAGCATTGAAACCACATCTTCTAAATATTCTGTTTCTACCTGTTTTGCTTTACGTGTTGCCTCATCTTCTGCCGCTTTGTGGTTTACTTCATCCTGTTTACGCTTCAGGTCTTCTTGACGTTTACGCTCTGCTTTTTCTTTTTGTTCAGCTTCATCTTCTGTATTTTTAAGCATTGAAACCACATCTTCTAAATATTCTGTTTCTACCTGTTTTGCTTTACGTGTTGCCTCATCTTCTGCCGCTTTGTGGTTTACTTCATCCTGTTTACGCTTCAGGTCTTCTTGACGTTTACGCTCTGCTTTTTCTTTTTGTTCAGCTTCATCTTCTGTATTTTTAAGCATTGAAACCACATCTTCTAAATATTCTGTTTCTACCTGTTTTGCTTTACGTGTTGCCTCATCTTCTGCCGCTTTGTGGTTTACTTCATCCTGTTTACGCTTCAGGTCTTCTTGACGTTTACGCTCTGCTTTTTCTTTTTGTTCAGCTTCATCTTCTGTATTTTTAAGCATTGAAACCACATCTTCTAAATATTCTGTTTCTACCTGTTTTGCTTTACGTGTTGCCTCATCTTCTGCCGCTTTGTGGTTTACTTCATCCTGTTTACGCTTCAGGTCTTCTTGACGTTTACGCTCTGCTTTTTCTTTTTGTTCAGCTTCATCTTCTGTATTTTTAAGCATTGAAACCACATCTTCTAAATATTCTGTTTCTACCTGTTTTGCTTTACGTGTTGCCTCATCTTCTGCCGCTTTGTGGTTTACTTCATCCTGTTTACGCTTCAGGTCTTCTTGACGTTTACGCTCTGCTTTTTCTTTTTGTTCAGCTTCATCTTCTGTATTTTTAAGCATTGAAACCACATCTTCTAAATATTCTGTTTCTACCTGTTTTGCTTTACGTGTTGCCTCATCTTCTGCCGCTTTGTGGTTTACTTCATCCTGTTTACGCTTCAGGTCTTCTTGACGTTTACGCTCTGCTTTTTCTTTTTGTTCAGCTTCATCTTCTGTATTTTTAAGCATTGAAACCACATCTTCTAAATATTCTGTTTCTACCTGTTTTGCTTTACGTGTTGCCTCATCTTCTGCCGCTTTGTGGTTTACTTCATCCTGTTTACGCTTCAGGTCTTCTTGACGTTTACGCTCTGCTTTTTCTTTTTGTTCAGCTTCATCTTCTGTATTTTTAAGCATTGAAACCACATCTTCTAAATATTCTGTTTCTACCTGTTTTGCTTTACGTGTTGCCTCATCTTCTGCCGCTTTGTGGTTTACTTCATCCTGTTTACGCTTCAGGTCTTCTTGACGTTTACGCTCTGCTTTTTCTTTTTGTTCAGCTTCATCTTCTGTATTTTTAAGCATTGAAACCACATCTTCTAAATATTCTGTTTCTACCTGTTTTGCTTTACGTGTTGCCTCATCTTCTGCCGCTTTGTGGTTTACTTCATCCTGTTTACGCTTCAGGTCTTCTTGACGTTTACGCTCTGCTTTTTCTTTTTGTTCAGCTTCATCTTCTGTATTTTTAAGCATTGAAACCACATCTTCTAAATATTCTGTTTCTACCTGTTTTGCTTTACGTGTTGCCTCATCTTCTGCCGCTTTGTGGTTTACTTCATCCTGTTTACGCTTCAGGTCTTCTTGACGTTTACGCTCTGCTTTTTCTTTTTGTTCAGCTTCATCTTCTGTATTTTTAAGCATTGAAACCACATCTTCTAAATATTCTGTTTCTACCTGTTTTGCTTTACGTGTTGCCTCATCTTCTGCCGCTTTGTGGTTTACTTCATCCTGTTTACGCTTCAGGTCTTCTTGACGTTTACGCTCTGCTTTTTCTTTTTGTTCAGCTTCATCTTCTGTATTTTTAAGCATTGAAACCACATCTTCTAAATATTCTGTTTCTACCTGTTTTGCTTTACGTGTTGCCTCATCTTCTGCCGCTTTGTGGTTTACTTCATCCTGTTTACGCTTCAGGTCTTCTTGACGTTTACGCTCTGCATCTTTTGCTTCAGCATCCTCTAAGTTTTTCTTAGCTTTTGCTATCTCTTCTTTAGCATCGTTTAATTCTATTTCTCTTGCTTGTATTGGTGTTATTTTTTTACCTGATTCATTATCGGAATCCTCATCATCACTATCGCTGTCAGATATGTTACCTCGTCTCTTAGCAAGCTCATAATTGCGTTCAGCAGTACTTAAGACTGTTTCAGCTTTTTTTAGCCGCTTTTGAGCCTCTAATATTTCCTCAGAAATTAGTGGACTAGATTCTGCATTATCGTGTTTATTTTCTTTCTTCTTGTTTAAGGCCTCTAAAGTTGTTTCTATTTTTTCTACTGCCTTTTTAGCATTTGTAACCATTTCATCTACGTAGTTTTGAACAAGTTGTTTTTTTTGTTTTGTAACTACACCTTCTCTCAATCTTTCAGATAATATTTGAAGTTCTTCTAGTTTTGTTCTAAATTCTGATAAGTCTGTCTTTGATGTAAATTTCCCGAATTTATTTTGTTTGCTCTTTAATGTCTTAATCTCCGCCTCTAGTGTAGTTAGTTCTGTTATTTCTTCCGGTAATAAATAATTCTGCCAATTCTCATCCATATCATCTTGATATTTTTTAGGTATTATTTTAAATGCTTGGACTGAATGTTCTATTAGCTCTTTCCCTTTTTCTTCTACTAAGGTTAGCTGAACTTCAGCTCCTTTTAAATATCCTTGGCATGCTGTTGCATTTTTTATTGTATTGTCTTTTAGGAGACTGCTCATTTCACTAAATTTTCTTGTTGCAGCGTTAACTGCTTGCTCTAATTCCTGCTTTGCTTTTGTTATTCTGTCAACATCGTTATTATTCTTATCCTGTGCATTTTGATTATCCTCTTTCCATCCTTTATTATTCTCATCTTGTGTGCTTTGATTATCATTTTGGTTATCTGGTATACCCCAAACATTCAAATTTTCTGCTGTTCCTTGCTTTCTTCTTGCTAGCTGTTCTTCTATTGTTTCTGGGGTTGTAGGTTGTCTTTGTGCAAGTGCTTTCTTTATTCCCTCTAATAAAGGATCACCTTCTGTGTTTTCTTTTAATTTTTTATTTTCTTCTTGTTTTCGCTCTCTGTCTATTTTTGTTATAAGAGCTTTTCGTATCCTTGTGTTATTAGTCAATACATCTACGATCAATCTTCGTTGTTCTGGAGTAGTGTTTTTTAAACCTTTTTCTAAAGTTTTATTTACAGTTTCATTACTTTCATTACCATCAATATATACTATAGCTTTAGTTAAATTCTTTATTAAATCTGTTTCTTTATATTTTTGTAATATTCTAGTTAAATCTTGTTCAGTTATCGCACCATCATCTTGGAGAAAAATTTTCTCTAAAATTTCATTATTTAAGCTATCTATTAGCCCTCTTACTTCTTTTTTTGAAAAGGGAACGTTTTTTAAGTTCGTGTTGATTTTATTTTCATCAAGTATAAAACCTACTAATTGATTACTTGAAATTTTATCTAACTGCTTAGATAATTCTTTCAGTTTATCTACTAATGTCGCCTTACTGTGTTCGCCTAGAATTTCAGAATTTTTATTTATAAATTTTAATTGTCCTAATATATCGCCCTGTTGACTTAAAATTTTAGGTAGTTCTTTAGATAATTTTTTTGATATGTCTGTTGATGCCGTCTTACCATACGCACCTAGCATTCCAGAATTTTTATTTATAAATTTTAATTGTCCTAATATATCGCCCTGTTGACTTAAAATTTTAGGTAGTTCTTTAGATAATTTTTTTGATATGTCTGTTGATGCCGTCTTACCATACGCACCTAGCATTCCAGAATTTTTATTTATAAATTTTAATTGTCCTAATATATCGCCCTGTTGACTTAAAATTTCTTGCTTCCTTTGTGCATCTAGTTGCTCTAATGATAAAAGACGCAATGCTGCTTCTTCTTGACCTTCATCGAAGAGCTTGCTATCTAAAAAATCTCCTGTTTGTTGGTTTGCGTTTTTTGTATTTACAAACTGAGCTATATAAGGATCTTTTATAAGCTCTTTATACTTTTCTTTTGCCTTACCTAAAATTTCATCATTTTTTTTACTAAAAAGAGTAAGAATTTTGTCTGCATCAGCGGCAAAATCTTTAAGTGTTAATTCATCGCGTATAAGAGATATTATTTTCGTTGAAAATGATGACATTAAAACTACTTGAGCAGCATCCGGATTAATTAATTTAGCGTATTTTTTACCAAATTCTCCAGTAGGGGTAGGTACTTCTAGCGATTGAGTAGGTAGTGTTTTTATTGATGAGGAAGGTTTTTTACTGCTACTAGTGCTTTTTGATGATTCTGGTTGAGTAGTTTGTCCCCCACTACCAGTATTGTTTGATGACGTTGCTTGAGATGTCCATCCCGGTGGAGGCGGTGGAGGTGGAGGTGGTGGACCGCCGGCTGCTTTCGAACCGGTGGTAAATAAATTTATTGATATACTAATAACGAAAGAGTAGGTTAACAATACTGATTTTAATTTGTCTGTTATACTCATTACTTAACCCCAATGATTATTTTTTAATATATAAACGAGGCGAATTATATAACATTTATTAATATTCATCAAGAAAAACATTATTTTTTATTAACCTATTAGTTAAATTAAAAATAATTGTTGCACCAATTAGCCGATAAGTTAGGGAAACTGAAAAAACTATACTCGGTGAATTGTAATAGTTGAGATTTAATCTTACATTTAGTAAAATTAAGATAATATTAAATGGAGGATTAGAGATGAATCTAAATCAAAAAATAATAAAGCCAAAAATAGGATTACTAGAATTAGCTAGGAGTCTTGGTAGTATATCGTCAGCATATAAAGCTATGGGTTACAGTAGAGACAGTTATTATAGGTTTAAAGAGTTATATGAAACAGGAGGAGAAGAAGCATTATATGAGATTAGTCGGAAGAAGCCAATTATAGCGAATAGAGTTGATCCTGCCGTAGAGAGAGCAGTATTAGATATGGCAATAGAATACCCCGCTTATGGTCAGCTGCGAGTATCAAATGAGCTTAAAAAGACTGGTATTCTTGTATCACCTGGAGGAGTTAGATCTATTTGGCTACGTAATGATTTAAATAATATCAATAAAAGACTTAAAGCATTAGAAGCCAAAATGGCTCAGGATGGTATTGTTCTTACCGAAGCTCAGTTACAAGTATTAGAGAAACGGCGTAGCGAGAAAGAAGCTCATGGTGAGATTGATACACAGCATCCAGGTTATCTAGGATGCCAAGACACATATTATGTAGGTAATTTTAAAGGCATAGGCAAGGTATATTCTCAAGTGTTTATTGATAGTTACACTCGGGTTGCAGAGGCTAAACTATATACTGATAAAACAGCACTTACCGCTGCTGACATGCTTAATGATAGAGTGTTACCATGGTATGAGAGTCAGCAAATACCAGTACTTCGTATTTTAACTGATAGAGGTGGTGAGTATAAAGGTAATATAGAACATCATGCTTTTGAATTGTTCTTAAGCATTGAGGGTATTGAGCATACTACTACTAAAGCATATTCTCCTCAAACAAATGGTATGTGTGAACGTTTTAATAAAACTATGAAACAAGAATTCTTTGATACTGCTATGCGTAAAAAGATCTATACTGATCTTGATGATCTACAACTAGATCTTGATATTTGGCTAGAATATTATAATAATGAAAGACCGCATTCCGGTAAATATTGCTATGGAAAAACACCTATGCAGACTTTTATGGATAGTAAAAAGTTAGCTGTTGAAAAGAATAACGAAATCTTATATCTTGAATACTCATCTGACAGTCATAACTTATCAGACATTCAGATATAATTTTTATAATGTCTGTAAGATTAAATCTTGACTTCTACAACTATAATTTGTTGATAGTTTGATTAATAATTAAGGCGTAGGATTTATAGTACCAGAAAGTTTTTACTCTATGTCATCTCCGCGTGGCATTGTTGTGCAGATCAATTTCACCCCTGTCATCCCGTGGCTTGACCACGGGATCTAGTTAAAATATTAAAATTATTAGTATTTTTTATTGTTTTTATGGACCCCGTGGCCAGGCCACGGGGTGACACAGTGGGTTTTACCGGTCTACGAAGGAATGACATTGAGCGAGTTTTGAAGGTCATGCAACAACTCCCAAAAGCTGGAATCCAGTAAAACCTAAAAAATCTTTAAAATCAAGATTTTTTAGCTTGGATCCCTGCTTTCGCAAGGATGACATAGAGGGCTTTTTAAAAATTATCCAGTACTATACATAAGATTACTCTAAGCGTAGTGATGGAACTTAATTTGTAAATAATTAAAACTTAAGTTTTGTACCTATAAGACCAACAGTACCTCGTGTTGTTTTACTAGGTGTTTCAGGGTAATATACAGGTTTACCTTTAGCTTGGAAATGAGAAATTTCAGCATATGGTAATAAACCAGGCATGATCTTATACTCAGTAGCGAGACTCACAGCATCGACGGTGTTTTTATATCTTGAAGTTTTAAGATATTCAAGACTTGTTTTTATAGGACCTTGTCCATAAGCAACTGCTCCATTGTAATAATAGGTATCACGACCGACTTTATAATATTCCTTAGTGGTTAAGCTTTTACCTAAATTACCGTAAGAAGCTCCGCAAGAGAAATTACCATAAGTATATACGGCTCCAAGATTATATGCTTTTAAATTAGAAAGCTTATAAGTATTAAGCACTTGGGTTGTAGTTCCGTCTATTTTAGTATGAACAAGACGACGAGCAGGTTTACCATACTCTCCGGTAACGGATAATTTTAAGTCTGCATCTTCGCTAATTTCATGTTCATAAGTTAAGCCGGCAGAAAAAGCATCTCTAATATTCTGATTTATAGTCATGGCTTCACCGTTTCCTAAGGAAACTATCTTTATTCCGGTTCTAGAAACACTAACTCCGTTTCTTCCTGAGCTCTCAAGCGTTAAATTATTTATATCTTTGTTACCGCCCGTATTAGCAGTATCGGGAGTATAAGAGATACCAGCTTGGAAACCTTTCATTTTAGGAGTAAAAAAGTTCGCCCTTCTAGCTTTTTCAGTTTTTTCATTCATTTGATCAAAAGAGTTCGAGTATGATTCAAGATAAAAGCTAGCACTAGTATCGAAATCCGGTTTTAAACCGTTATATCTCATATATTGACCATCAAGTAGAGCATATCTATACCATCCTCCGGTACCTGCGGTTACTTGAGAGCCGGTAACACGCAATTTAGCACTTGCGTCGACAGGAGAGCCTAATTCTACTTTACCGTAACTAGTTTCAATAAAGATATGTGATCCGTTATAACTTGCAGAGGTTTTTGCTCTTGTAGTAGGTTGGAGCACTATTTTAGCACCTGCTATTACATCATTGATAGTTTTAGAAATAGTTGCCGCAAACGCTGCTTCCGTGTAAAACCCTAGCTTTTTTCTGTTATCAGTTACATTCTTATCAAATAAAATTAAATGATCCTGTTTAATATAACCGCTTTCAAATAAATAAAATCCTTCTAATTTTATTTCAGTATCAGAATTAGAAATAACAGGTGTTGGATTTTCTTCGGCAAGACCAGCCGATGCAAGACAAATAATACCTGCAGCTAATAATAATTTTTTCACTTTAATAAAGTCCCTATAAACTTAAATAATAAAATTTACTATACAAAATAAATTTTTAGTATTAATAAATATAAATCAACTACGCTAGAATATAATAATACTTTTCACAATTGACAATAAAAAACTATTTTAATTTGTAATAATTTAATTTAAAGTATACAATGTTGTATTATTATCACTATCATTATTCAAGCAGCCTCAGACTTATAGTTCTAAAGAAAAATTTTGTATTGTAAATAATTATGAGTTATAATCATTAGTTTATTAATTAAATTAAGTTTTGATTATGGCTATAATGTCAGATAAGTGGATAAAAGAAGCTGTTATAAATCAAAGTATGATAAGACCCTTTGCGGAAAAGCAGGTAAGAGTTCATAATAAAGAAAAGATTATTTCTTACGGCTTATCTTCTTACGGCTATGATGCTAGAGTATCTAATGAATTTAAAATATTCACCAATATAAATTCTACTACGGTTGATCCAAAAAATTTCAGTGAATATAATTTAGTTGATAGAGAAGTAGATGTGTGTATTATCCCACCTAATAGTTTTGCCCTTGGCAGAACTATAGAATATTTTAAAATACCGCGTGATGTATTAGTTATTTGTGTCGGCAAGTCCACTTATGCAAGATGCGGTATAATAGTAAATGTGACTCCGTTAGAACCGGAGTGGGAAGGACATGTAACTTTAGAGTTTTCTAATACTACTCCATTACCTGCTAAAATATATGCAAATGAAGGAGCTTGTCAGTTTTTATTTTTAAGAAGTGATCAAGTTTGTGATACTTCATATGCCGATCGACAAGGAAAATATATGAAACAAATAGGCGTAACTTTACCGTTAACATAACTTTTTTATGTAAGAACCTGTTCACGATCTTAATTTTAAAGCTAATTAAAATCTTTTTAGCCGCAAATTATAAGATTTTTTTGAAATAAGAATACTATCCCTACAAAAATCTTATTAATTTTCGCTTAAAAACCTGTTTAATTATCAATCAAAATAAAATCGTGAATAGGCTCTAAAAAATTATATTAAATTTTTAATAAGGATTTTTATGAGTACAATAAACACTGATACTAATGAGGCAATGCCACATATTTCCGTTAATGCACAATATATAAAAGATTTATCTCTTGAGAACCCTTCTGCCCCGTCTTCTCTTGCGGCTTTAGAACAACGCCCTCAAATTGATTTATCTCTAGATATAAATATTACTAATTTATCGGAAGAAAATTTCTATGAAGTAGAATTAAATATCGAAGCAACTGCAAGAAATGAAAAATATAAATTATTTCAGATAGAATTAAAATATGCTGGGGTATTTAATTTAATTAATATTGATTCTGAACAACATCCGATTTTATTATCTGTTCATTGTCCAGCAATGATATTTCCATTTGCTAGAAAAATTATAGCTAGCTGCACTCAAGATGCAGGATTCCAGCCTTTAATGATTGATCCTATAGACTTTGGTGCCTTATATCATAAGAAAATGTCAGAGCATCAAAACTAAGAAAATCATTTAATTATTTAGTAAATTTCGTTTTAAACGCCATGGTTTTTAAATCACAGATAGAGCTTAATAGTAAAAATTTTATCAATTTGATTAAATATTCTTTACTTATGTTATTAATGAATGTATAAAGCACTAGATAAAAAATTAGGTCGTGCCTCCGTATTGCAGTTTAGAGTAAATAGTCTATAATCCTCAAACAGTAATAAGAGAGAATTATAGTTAAGGAGTTATGGCAAAAATAGATGTTAAGTGTAGATATTGTAACAACACAGAAGAAGTAATAAAGTCAGGATATTCAATTTCAAAACAACAGAGATATCAATGCAAGCGGTGTAATCGATATTTTTAATTGGAGTATATTAATAATGCATCTAAGCCTGGAGTTAAGGAGCAAATAGTAGAAATGTCAATCAACGGCTCTGGAGTTAGAGATACAGTAAGAGTATTAAAAGTGGGTATCAATACAGTTATCCGTGTTTTAAAAAAATCTAGTATTAAAAAACAATAAATCATTCTATCAGTACAACAGAAGTAATTATTGCTCCTGAGATAGATGAACAATGGTCTTATGTACAGAATAAATCCAGACAACGATGGCTTTGGTATGCCTTGGATAAGATTTCGTTAAAAGTAGTTGCTTATACGTTTGGTACAAGATGTGATAGCACATTAGAATCATTACTGAAAAAACTAGAGAATTTCAAGGTGACTTTTTACTATACAGATGGATGGGGGAGTTATGCTAGGTTATTAGACCCTAAAAAGCATATTATCAGTAAAAAATCACTCAACGGATAGAACGAAGTAACTTGAACCTTAGAACGAGATGCAAGAGGCTTGCACGTAAGACAATCTGCTTTTCCAAGTCATTGGATATTCATGATAAGGTTATTGGTACTCTTATTGAACGTATAGCTTTTTAATAGGCGTAACTGCAATATGGAGGCATGACCAAAAATTATAATTTAGTTTACAATAATTAACTGTAATTAAATTATAGCATAACATAAAAATTGAATTTTATGGAGAAAAATAATGAGAGTTTTGTTAATTGAAGACGAGCCGGAAATGGCTAACTTAATTGAGCTAACTTTAGCTTCAGAAGGTATAGTTTGCGATAAAGCTTCAGTTGGTGTGGAAGGTTTAAGGCTTGGTAAAGTCGGTGGTTATGATCTAGTGATTTTAGACCTTATGTTACCGGATATTAATGGTTTTGAGATATTATTAAGATTGCGTGCTGCAAAAATAAAAACCCCAATCTTAATTTTATCTAGCTTAACGGATACGGATCAAAAGATTACCGGTTTCTCTTCTGGAGCCGATGATTATTTAACCAAGCCGTTTGTAAGAGAGGAATTAATTGCTAGAATTAAAGCTATAGTTAGACGTTCTAAAGGTCATGCAGCATCAGTATTTAGGTTTGATAAGGTTAGCGTAAACCTAGATACTAGAACTGTAGAAGTTGACAGCAAAAAAGTACATTTAACGAACAAAGAATATGCTATTTTAGAGTTATTAATACTCCGAAGAGGAGCTATTTTAACTAAAGAAATGTTCTTAAATCACTTATATAGTAGTGTTGACGAACCGGAAATGAAAATTATTGACGTATTTATTTGTAAACTTCGTAAAAAGTTAAGTGATGCTGCCGGCGGTAGAGATTATATCGACACTGTATGGGGACGCGGTTATATGCTAAAAGAATATGATGAATTACAACAAAAAGAAATTTTAGCACAAGGAGCATAATTAATGCCTTTATCTACTTCTTTGCTTGGTAAAAAAAGTACTTATAAAGATAGTTATGATGCGACTTTATTATTTAAAATTCCACGTATAAATAATCGAAACGAACTTGGGATAAATAGTAATAATCTTCCGTTTTACGGTGTAGATATTTGGAATACATATGAACTATCTTGTCTTAATAAGAACGGTAAGCCATGGGTTGGAGTAGGTACTTTTTATATACCGACGGATTCTGAAAATATAGTAGAATCAAAATCATTTAAACTATATCTAAATTCTTTTAATAACTTTGTTGTTGAATCAGTAGAAGAGCTAGAAAGAATTATCTTGCAGACTCTAAGTAATGTTACACACGCTAAAGTAACAGGACGCATATTTTCTATAAATACAAAAATAGAATTCGATATTCCAAGAGGTAAAAATATCGATGATTTAGATATAGTATGCAATAATTACGGTCCACCCGATAATAGTTTAATTGAGTATGAAGATGTTTTAGTAGAAGAAGAGATTAATTCTAATTTACTAAAATCAAATTGCTTAGTAACCGGTCAACCGGATTGGGGTACAATCGTTATAAAATATAAAGGAAGAAAGTTAAAACATGATTCTTTTCTGAAATATCTAATATCTTTTAGAAATTGTAATGAGTTTGCAGAGCAGTGTGCCGAGCGTATTTTTACAGATATTAAAAATGCTATAAATCCTGATTTTCTTTCTATTTATATAGTATATACTAGGCGTGGAGGAATTGATATTTGCCCCTATCGCTCTACCGATAAAAGTTATACTTTACCTCGTGATAAACGATTTATTAGGCAATAATCACTTTTCTAATCCATAAAAAATCCGTTTGCGAGAAAGGCGTTGTTGCGTGGAGATTAAAAAAAGTCAATATAGCGCTTAGAGTATAAAAATAATTAAATTTTATATAATTCTAAAAGCTATATTGAGTGTAGAAGTCAAGATTTAATCTTACAGACATTATAAAAATTATATCTGAATGTCTGATAAGTTATGACTGTCAGATGAGTATTCAAGATATAAGATTTCGTTATTCTTTTCAACAGCTAACTTTTTACTATCCATAAAAGTCTGCATAGGTGTTTTTCCATAGCAATATTTACCGGAATGCGGTCTTTCATTATTATAATATTCTAGCCAAATATCAAGATCTAGTTGTAGATCATCAAGATCAGTATAGATCTTTTTACGCATAGCAGTATCAAAGAATTCTTGTTTCATAGTTTTATTAAAACGTTCACACATACCATTTGTTTGAGGAGAATATGCTTTAGTAGTAGTATGCTCAATACCCTCAATGCTTAAGAACAATTCAAAAGCATGATGTTCTATATTACCTTTATACTTGTAATAGTTGAGATTTAATCTTACATTTAGTAAAATTAAGATAATATTAAATGGAGGATTAGAGATGAATCTAAATCAAAAAATAATAAAGCCAAAAATAGGATTACTAGAATTAGCTAGGAGTCTTGGTAGTATATCGTCAGCATATAAAGCTATGGGTTACAGTAGAGACAGTTATTATAGGTTTAAAGAGTTATATGAAACAGGAGGAGAAGAAGCATTATATGAGATTAGTCGGAAGAAGCCAATTATAGCGAATAGAGTTGATCCTGCCGTAGAGAGAGCAGTATTAGATATGGCAATAGAATACCCCGCTTATGGTCAGCTGCGAGTATCAAATGAGCTTAAAAAGACTGGTATTCTTGTATCACCTGGAGGAGTTAGATCTATTTGGCTACGTAATGATTTAAATAATATCAATAAAAGACTTAAAGCATTAGAAGCCAAAATGGCTCAGGATGGTATTGTTCTTACCGAAGCTCAGTTACAAGTATTAGAGAAACGGCGTAGCGAGAAAGAAGCTCATGGTGAGATTGATACACAGCATCCAGGTTATCTAGGATGCCAAGACACATATTATGTAGGTAATTTTAAAGGCATAGGCAAGGTATATTCTCAAGTGTTTATTGATAGTTACACTCGGGTTGCAGAGGCTAAACTATATACTGATAAAACAGCACTTACCGCTGCTGACATGCTTAATGATAGAGTGTTACCATGGTATGAGAGTCAGCAAATACCAGTACTTCGTATTTTAACTGATAGAGGTGGTGAGTATAAAGGTAATATAGAACATCATGCTTTTGAATTGTTCTTAAGCTGTAGAAGTCAAGATTTAATCTTACAGACATTATAAAAATTATATCTGAATGTCTGATAAGTTATGACTGTCAGATGAGTATTCAAGATATAAGATTTCGTTATTCTTTTCAACAGCTAACTTTTTACTATCCATAAAAGTCTGCATAGGTGTTTTTCCATAGCAATATTTACCGGAATGCGGTCTTTCATTATTATAATATTCTAGCCAAATATCAAGATCTAGTTGTAGATCATCAAGATCAGTATAGATCTTTTTACGCATAGCAGTATCAAAGAATTCTTGTTTCATAGTTTTATTAAAACGTTCACACATACCATTTGTTTGAGGAGAATATGCTTTAGTAGTAGTATGCTCAATACCCTCAATGCTTAAGAACAATTCAAAAGCATGATGTTCTATATTACCTTTATACTCACCACCTCTATCAGTTAAAATACGAAGTACTGGTATTTGCTGACTCTCATACCATGGTAACACTCTATCATTAAGCATGTCAGCAGCGGTAAGTGCTGTTTTATCAGTATATAGTTTAGCCTCTGCAACCCGAGTGTAACTATCAATAAACACTTGAGAATATACCTTGCCTATGCCTTTAAAATTACCTACATAATATGTGTCTTGGCATCCTAGATAACCTGGATGCTGTGTATCAATCTCACCATGAGCTTCTTTCTCGCTACGCCGTTTCTCTAATACTTGTAACTGAGCTTCGGTAAGAACAATACCATCCTGAGCCATTTTGGCTTCTAATGCTTTAAGTCTTTTATTGATATTATTTAAATCATTACGTAGCCAAATAGATCTAACTCCTCCAGGTGATACAAGAATACCAGTCTTTTTAAGCTCATTTGATACTCGCAGCTGACCATAAGCGGGGTATTCTATTG
This sequence comes from Rickettsia senegalensis, assembly GCF_056135685.1. Lineage (NCBI taxonomy): Bacteria > Pseudomonadati > Pseudomonadota > Alphaproteobacteria > Rickettsiales > Rickettsiaceae > Rickettsia > Rickettsia senegalensis. Next base: position 161,159 of record NZ_JBVYTQ010000001.1, read on the forward strand.
CCATATCTAATACTGCTCTCTCTACGGCAGGATCAACTCTATTCGCTATAATTGGCTTCTTCCGACTAATCTCATATAATGCTTCTTCTCCTCCTGTTTCATATAACTCTTTAAACCTATAATAACTGTCTCTACTGTAACCCATAGCTTTACATGCTGACGATATACTACCAAGACTCCTAGCTAATTCTAGTAATCCTATTTTTGGCTTTATTATTTTTTGATTTAGATTCATCTCTAATCCTCCATTTAATATTATCTTAATTTTACTAAATGTAAGATTAAATCTCAACTATTACACTTAAGCATTGAGGGTATTGAGCATACTACTACTAAAGCATATTCTCCTCAAACAAATGGTATGTGTGAACGTTTTAATAAAACTATGAAACAAGAATTCTTTGATACTGCTATGCGTAAAAAGATCTATACTGATCTTGATGATCTACAACTAGATCTTGATATTTGGCTAGAATATTATAATAATGAAAGACCGCATTCCGGTAAATATTGCTATGGAAAAACACCTATGCAGACTTTTATGGATAGTAAAAAGTTAGCTGTTGAAAAGAATAACGAAATCTTATATCTTGAATACTCATCTGACAGTCATAACTTATCAGACATTCAGATATAATTTTTATAATGTCTGTAAGATTAAATCTTGACTTCTACATTTTACTTAATTTCATTAATATATTAGCTTCTTCAAGAGCAGTTAAGTTTGGAGTGTTTTTTTGTTCCAAAATATTATTAAAATACTCCGTCAAAAAATCATTTATATTTTTTAAACCTCGTTCCTGTTTGGGACTACCAAGCAATGTACTGCCAACTGCTTTTATTTGATTCCACATAATTATTATTATACCTATTAAATTATTTGCATTTATACAAATGAAAACATTTTTGCTCTATAAGTTGAATAAATAAATATTAATACTATTTAAAAAATTTTTCTGAATAAGTAAATTTGCAACAAGGATTTAAAGGTGAATTGGTGAAATTCTGAGGGTAAGAAAGTTCTATTTTTAAATTGAATTAATAGAGGATATTTTATATATATTTTGAAAGGTAAAGTTTAAGAGGCTATCTGTAAATAAATGTTAACCGATAATTTAATTTTTTTTGCTGCAAAAATCTTATTAATTTTCGCTAAAAAAGCTCTTTAATTACTAATTAATATTTATTTACAGATAATCTCTAAGATTATTTTTCTTTTGTAATTTTATCATATTTTTTTAGTTTGATAAGAATGGACTCTAGATTATCCAACTTAATCATACATGGACCATCACTTGGAGCGTTATCTGGATCTTGATGTACTTCCATATACATACCGGCGATACCTACAGCAGTTGCTGCCTTTGCAAGCAGCTCTACATATTTTCTTTCTCCGCCAGTACTACCTCCTAGCCCTCCAGGCTGCTGAACGGAATGCGTCGCATCAAAAACTACAGGTACATTTAACTCCGCTATTATTGCAAGACTACGCATATCAGATACCAAATTATTATAACCAAAACATGCACCACGCTCTGTAAATAATATATCTTTTACCCCAAAAGCTTCTAGTTTTGTTTGTACATTTTTCATATCCCACGGAGCTAGAAACTGTCCTTTTTTTACTTTTACTATTTTACTTGTTTTTGCTGCAGCTTGGAGTAAATCGGTTTGTCTACATAGAAACGCCGGGATTTGTAAAATATCTGCTATTTCGGCTGTTTCAGTACATTGACTCTCTGAATGAACATCAGTAACAATAGGGCAATCGAATTCAGATTTTACTTTTGATAAAATTTCTAAACCTTTCTCAATACCAAGTCCTCTAATCCCATTTACGGAAGTTCTATTAGCTTTATCAAAAGAAGATTTATAAATAAATGGAATCTCAAGTTTGCTAGTTAATTTAACAAGTTTTTCTGCCATAAACAACGCATGATCTTTGCCTTCAATCTGACAAGGTCCTGCAATTAGAACAAACGGTAAATCATTTCCTATTTTAATATTTTTAAGTTTTACTACTTTTTGCATAATTCTTAGATTTAATTAATTGAGCGAGGCACGGATTAGTGTTTCTCGGTTATATTAGGTGTTGATTCATTTTCTATTAGGTCATTGTTAATTATTAGCGCATAATATTTTTCTTTTATTGTCGTTAAATCATAATTACCATGATAATAACCTTCTAGGTTAATAATTTTTTTTAAATAAAAATTTACCTGCTCTGTTTCTAACGGCTCATCTATATTTTTTATAATAGATGACTTAATATTAATTAAATATGCTTTTATTTTTTTAAATTCTTTAATAATTATAAAAATATCATGTGGTTTTATTACCAATATTCCTACAAACAAAATTAATAATATTTGTGTTAAAGACATATTTATATTAATTTCTTATGTTTATATTTTGGATTTAAAATACTTGCCCCATTAGTATTTAGCATATATTCATGGTAATCTTGATAATTTCCTTCAAACCATGTAGCATTATTTTCTTTATCATATGATATAATATGAGTAGCTATTCTATCTAAAAACCACCTATCATGGCTAATTACTAATACACAACCTGCAAAATCTAAAATAGCATCTTCAAGTGCTCTTAACGTATCAATATCTAAATCATTAGACGGCTCATCTAATAATATAACATTTGCTCCCTCTTTTAATAATTTCGCCAAATGTACTCTGTTACGTTCTCCACCTGAAAGTTGTCCAACTTTTTTTTGTTGATCACCGCCTCTAAAATTAAAAGCTGCACAATAAGCTCTACTTTTAATTATTCTATTACCAAGTTGTAATTCATCTAGACCTTCTGAAATTTCTTCCCATATAGTCTTATTATCATCTAAATGATCCCGTGATTGATCAACGTAACCTAATTTTACCGTTTGACCAATTTTAATAGAACCACTATCTGGTATTATTTTACCTGTAATAATATTAAATAAAGTAGATTTACCTGCTCCATTCGGTCCAATAATTCCTACAATAGCTCCACGTGGAACTTTAAAACTAAAATCTGATAATAATATTTTATTATTAAATTTTTTAGCTATATGTTCTGCTTCAATAACAAGACCCCCTAAACGAGGTCCGTTAGGTATAATTATTTGAGTAGGATCAGTTTTTTGTTCTTGATGTTTATTTAATAATTCTTGATATGCTGTAATACGTGCTTTATTTTTTGATTGTCTAGCTTTTGGTGTTTGACGAATCCATTCAAGTTCACGATTCAATTGTTTTTTTCTATCATCGTCTTCTTTACTTTCTAAAGCTAATTTTTTTTGCTTCTGTTCAAGCCAAGAACTATAATTTGATTCCCACGGTATACAATTTCCACGATCTATTTCTAATATCCATTCTGTAACATTATCTAAAAAATAACGATCATGGGTAATTACTATTACGGTACCTTCATAATGCTTTAAATAACCTTCAAGCCAAGAAACTGATTCTGCATCCAAATGATTTGTAGGTTCATCAAGTAACAACATATCAGGCTTCTCTAAAAGCAATTTACATAAAGCTACTCTTCTTTTTTCTCCACCGGAAATTTTTGTAATATCCGCTTCTTTTGGTGGGCAACGTAAAGCAAGCATTGCGATCTCTATTTCGCGTTCCAGATTCCATCCATCACAACTGTCTATTTTTTCTTGCAATTCTGCTTGTTTATCAAAAAGCTTTTGCATTTCTTCATCAGTGATTTCGGCAGCAAATTTGTTACTTATATAATTAAATTCATCAATAAGTTTTTTCTTTTCATGAAGACCTTCCATGATATTATCAAAAACATTTTTACTAGCATCAAGATATGGTTCTTGAGGTAAATATCCTACTTTTATACCGATTTTAGCTGTTGCTTTACCTTCAAACTCTTTATCAATACCTGCCATTATTTTTAATAAAGTTGATTTGCCTGCTCCATTTGGACCTATTATACCGATTTTAGCTTTTGGTAAAAATGATAAATTTGTTTCTTTTAAAATTCGTTTACTATTTATAATTTTGCTTAAACCAACCATTTCATAAACATATTGATATGACATAAATTACTTATTTCCTTATATTATTATTTTACACCGATAAATATATTTATTACTGCATTGTATGAATTTCTTGCTCTATGATCATATAATGCAAAATTAGACATTGTAATTTCTATCATTATTTTTCTTATTTGGGTATTTATTTTAAGAAATAGAATGCTATATATACTTTACATTTTAACAGTTTTTTTTTAATTTAATTTTAATAAAATTAAATCTAATTCTTCTAAATTTTTATAATGAAATATTAATTTTCCACCTAAAGAATAATTTTCTATGGTTACTTTTATACCAAATTTTTCTGATAAAACTTTTACTAGTGATTCAAGATCATTATCGGTAGCATTGTCTTTTAAAAAACGCTTTCCTACTTTGTTATTATTGTTAGGAGATTTCGTATATTCATTTTTATACCATTGTCTTACTAGCTCTTCTGTTTGGCGTACATTTAAATCATTACTTATAATATGATCGGCTATTACTTCTGCATGTTCATGATTTATTAAACATCGAGCTTGTCCCATGCTTAATATATTCTCATTTACTTTATCTTGAATAGATTGTGGCAAATTATTAAGCCTCAATAAATTAGCTATATGACTACGACTTTTGCCAAGCCTTTCAGCTAATTTTTCTGTCGTATAATTAAAATTTTCTACCAAATATTTAAAGCCACGAGCTTCTTCCATAACTGTTAAATCAGTTCTTTGTATGTTCTCAATTAATGCTATTTCCACACTCTCTCTAGCATCTAAATTTTTTATAATTACTGGTATCTCTAAAACTTTTGCTAATTTACATGCACGCCAGCGTCGCTCACCTGCTATAATTTGGAAATTATTATCAACGATAATAGGCTGTAATAAACCATTATTCAATATAGAATCTGCTAATTCTTTTATTTTATCATATTCAAAGTTTTTTCTAGGCTGATTCTCATTCGGCCTTATTTTATCAATATTTATTATTTGTATTATTTCTGATTCTATAGAAATAACTTCTTCCCCAAGTAATGAAGATAACCCTCTTCCTAGTCCTTTATTTTTCGCCATATCTTTCTAAGATTTCTTTTGTAAGTTCTATATATGCAATTGCTCCCGAACATTTATAATCATATATAATAGCCGGTTTTCCGTATGAAGGTGCTTCAGATAATTTAATATTTCTTGGGATAACGGTTTTAAATACTAATTCTCCTAAGCATTTTCTAACATCATCTTCTACTTGTTCAGTTAAACGATTACGCTTATCATACATTGTAAATAATATACCTGCAATCTTTATCTTAGGATTTAATTTTTTCTCTACAATTTCAATTGTTTTTAGCAAGTGACTTAATCCTTCTAATGAATAAAAATCACATTGCATTGGAATCAACACTTCATCGCTCGCAACTAAAGCGTTTACTGTTAATAAATTTAATGAAGGGGGGCAATCAATAATTACATAATCATATAATATCTTTATTTCTTCCAATAGCTTCATTAAAATATATTCTCGGTCCTTTGATTTTGTTAAATCTAATTCAGCAGCAGATAGATTAGTGTTTGCAGTAATTATTTCTAAATTTGGTATGTCTGTAGAAATTATTGCATCTTTCAATTTTATTAAATTTGTTAATACTTGATATATAGTATTTTTGCGTTGTTGCTGACTAATTCCAAAACCAGTACTACTATTCCCTTGAGGATCAAGATCTATAACTAAAATTTTTTTATTTACAGCAGCAAAAGCTGTAGCTAAATTTACAGTAGTTGTAGTTTTAGCCACCCCTCCTTTTTGATTAACAATAGCAATTACTTTCATATAATTTTTGTTAAATTACTAACTTCTAGAATTTTTCCTTCTTCACAAGTAATACTTTGATGTATTAAATAATCAAATAACCACGCCTCTTTAGCTTCTACTATTTCTGTTAAATAATTTTTTCCTTTTAATAATAAAAATTTCTCTTGTACTGAAATATTTTTTATACAATTAAATATTGTATTTAATTTAGAGAAAGCTCTACAAGTCAATATACTACAATCTATTTCTACTTTTTCTATTCTTTGATTGATTATTTGTATGTTATTATTTGATATCTTCGATGCTTTTTCTAAAAATATACATTTGCGTAAATCAGCTTCTATTAAACTTACTTTTGCTACCCCTGCTATAGATAATACTATACCGGGAAAACCGGACCCACTCCCTATATCAACCAAGTGTATTTCTTTATTATCAATATATTGCATTAATTGTAATGAGTCTAATATATGACGTTGCCAAAAATTATGTATAGTAGTATCCGATACAAGATTAATTGATTTATTCCATTTTTTAACTAACTTTTGAATAATTTCTAACTTTTCAATTATTTCACGTGGAACTTCCATCACTATATTTAGTTTTTAAATAAATTATAATAGCCGTAATTGCCGCAGGTGTAATCCCTGAGATTCGACGTGCTACACCAATAGTAGTAGGTTTGTGGGAAGAAAGTTTTTCCTGTATCTCTAATGATATACTTGGTATTTTAAAATAGTCAATATTTTTAGGTATAAACTGTGCCTCTTCACTCTGAAATAGATTAATATCTGCGTGTTGTCTAGTTAAATATGAAGCATATTTTGCTTCAATATAGAGTAATTGCAAAATATTATTATTTTGTATTTCTTTAAGCATAGGAAAAATTTTAATAGCTTGTTCAACATTAAAACTAGGTATTTTAAATAAGTCTAATACTGTTTTATATGTACCATCCTGTGCAACCTGTATACCCAGTTTAGCAAGTTTACTAGTAGTTAAAGACAAGGTATTTAATAATGATTTTGTTTTTTCTATATCTTCACATTTTTTTGTAAATATTTTTTTACGTTTTTCTGATACAACACCAATGTTTATCCCTAATTCCGTTAAACGTAAATCAGCGTTATCTGCTCTTAAAGATAATCTATATTCTGAGCGAGAAGTAAACATACGATAAGGTTCTATAGTACCAAAGGTTGTTAAATCGTCAATCATTACTCCAATATAACTATTTGCTCTTGTTAACATAAACGGTACTTGATCTTTTACTGCTGAAGCGGCGTTTATACCGGCTATTATACCTTGCCCTGCGGCTTCTTCATATCCTGTAGTACCATTAATTTGCCCAGCAAAATACAATCCAGCTATTTTTTTTGTCTCTAGTGTAACACTTATTTCACGTGGATCAACATAGTCATATTCTATAGCATAACCTGGACGTAAAACTTTTACATTTTCTAATCCTGGTATTGTTTTAATTAATTTATGTTGTACATCTTCAGGCAAAGAAGTAGAAATGCCATTTGGATAAATCGTATAATCATCTAATCCTTCGGGTTCTAAAAATATACGATGTTCTGATTTTGTACTAAATCTGACTATTTTATCTTCAATAGAAGGACAATATCGCGGTCCTATTCCTTCTATCTGTCCTGAATACATTGCGGATTTATTAAGGTTCTCACGTACAATATCATGAGTTTCTGAGGTTGTTTTTGTAATAAAACAGTTTATCTGAGGAACATTGACAACATTTGTTAATTCAGAAAAAGGACGAGGAGTTTTATCGCCGGGCTGTAAAGCTGTTTTACTATAATCAATAGTACGCCCGTCAATTCTTGGTGGTGTACCTGTTTTTAAACGGGCAATCTTAAATCCTACTTTTTTTAATGTATTTGATAATCCATACGAAGGCTCTTCATCTACTCTACCGGCAGGAATTTTTTTTTGTCCAATATGAATAAGACCCGATAGAAAAGTACCAGTAGTTAATATAATTTTTTGACAAGGAATTTTGCTATCATTATTTAAAATAACCGCTTCAACTTTAGAAGATTTAATTTCTATATCTTCCACTTTTCCATATAATATATCTAGATTAGGGTAATTTGTTAATATTTGATACATCGCTTTTTTATAAAGCTTTCGATCAGCTTGAGCTCTAGGCCCCCAAACTGCCGGTCCTCTAGTCTCATTCAGCATTTTATAATGTATGCCGGCTTGGTCTATAACATAACCCATTAACCCATCAAGTGCATCGATTTCTTTAACTAATGTACCTTTTGCAATTCCACCAATTGCTGGATTGCAAGACATTTCGCCTAAATTTTCCGGTTTTAACGTAATTAAGAGAGTAGGAACTCCAAGACGTGCAGAAGCAGCAGCTGCTTCTGCGCCTGCATGTCCACCGCCTATAACTATTACGTCATATTTTAGCATTAATTATTCTATAATTTCAGATTTGTTAAAGAAAAATTCGATTTCTCTTTTCGCGCTGTTTTCACTATCTGAACCATGAATACTATTAGCCTCAATTGATTCGCCTAAATCTTTTCTAATAGTTCCTGCTTCAGCTTCAGCAGGGTTAGTTGCGCCCATAATGGTACGGTTTAAAATTATAGCGTCTTCCCCTTTAAGAACTTGAAGTACTACCGCTCCTGAAGTAATATATTCAACTAAGCTATTAAAAAACGGTCTTGCTCTATGTTCATCGTAGAAACACTCAGCTTCATATTTAGTTAAAAATTTCATTTTCTGAGCTACTATCTTTAAGCCTGCATTTTCCAAATAAGTATTAACTTGTCCTATTTTATTCCTCTTGATAGCATCAGGCTTAATCATTGAAAAAGTATATTGTATTGTCATTTTGTAACCTATTTATATAATTGTTAAATTTATTTTTTAGCTGAACGATTCCATGTTAAAGCAAATAGCCCCCCACCTAAAAGAGCAGACATACTGAAAAATATAAACACCCCGTTCCAACCATAATTATCGCTAATCCACCCGACTCCAACACCGGCAATAGCTGCTCCTAAATAACCGAACAACCCTGATAACCCATTAGCTGTACCGACAGCTTGACGGGTACTGAAATCAGCAGCTGCTATGCCTACAAGTAGCTGAGGACCGGAGACAAAAAAGCCTATTAAAGATAGAATTACAATACTTAATAATTCGCTTTGAATAGGTATTTTCCAAAATAAAAGCAATAATAAACTAAGCAATACCATACATATCGCTCCAATTGGGCCACGACGGCCCCCAAATAATTTATCTGATAAAAAACCGGCTATCAACGCCCCAGGAATTCCTATCATTTCGTATAAACCAATCTGTAAACCGGCATTTGCAATGCTTATATTACGCAAATCTTTTAAAAATGTTGGAGCCCAATAAATTACTCCTGAACGTATTATATAAACAAACATGTTTGCTAAACAAACATACCATATTAGCTTATTACAAAAGACCATTTTAAGTAATTGAGGAGTTAATAGCTTCTCATAATCCCCTATAGCTTCAGGCGGATATTCTTTATATTCCTCTACGGTTGATAAGCCTACTTCTTTTGGAGAATTACGAAGCCTATTATATAAAAAAAGCGATACTACACAAGCAACTACACCGGGAACGAAAAAAGCAGCTCTCCAATCAAATTTATCGATTAAATAACCGCAGCTTATCATAGCAAGGGCACCACCTATTTGATTAGAAGTTGCACCCATAGCCCATTTAGTTCCAAGTTCTTTTGAAGCGAACCAGTGAGTAAGCATTTTTGTTGCAGGAGGCCAACCCATCGATTGAAACCAGTTACTGGCTATCCATAAAATTCCTATCAGCCATAAAGAGTCTGCAAAACCTATTAGAATAGTAATGACCCCGACAAATAAAAGACCCAAAACCATAAATATCCGAGCGTTAACTTTATCGCTAATAAACCCGTTACACGCTTTACTAACTCCATACATAATAGATGAAGCAGTTAATATCCAACCGATTTGTGTTTTAGTAACCCCAAAATATTCTCTTATAGCAGGTGTTGCTATATTAAAATTCTGACGACAAAAATAAAAAGTCGCATAACCTATAATAATAGAATATAAAATCCTTATTCGCCAACTGTTATATTTTTTTACATATGGTGATCTTGGGGTTTTAATTTTGGGTTTTGTATCTGTCATATTATAAACTCTCCGACTATAAAAAAAGCAAGCTTCTAAGAAACTTGCTTTTTTATTTTAACAAACTCTATTTTTCAGTTTTATTTACCAAAACTTGATACTCTTTATTTAAACCTTTAACGGCATATATCCATAATATTACTATTACAAAGAATATAGAAGCAAAATATGGTGTTGCCTCAACAAAACCGAATGCAGGAAATAAAATAAAGAATGTGGATTGAATAATAGCGCCACCCGATTTACCGAATCTTCCTCCGATAACTTCAACAGCAGCCTGTCCTTTTACTCGTAAATCCTTATCAAGCGGAATATATGCCATGTTTTTAGTGGCATCAAATAAAGAATATTTTACACCTTTACTTAAAACATTTTGAATCATACCGATCATAACAGCAAGTGCTAAAGGACCTGAAGCAAGAATACCTGTTAAATACATAGCAATAACACTATCAAAAAAGATAAATGCAAAAAACGCTGCACCGGTAATTAACATCATTAATGGAGTTATCATAGCTGCAGCTAGCCATGATACTTTTCTTAAAATATTACTACCTATAAGCATGAAAGCAATTGCAACCCAACCCTGATAAAATTGGAACTTACCCATATATATAGTATAAGCCTCTTTCGTCGGATACAATTCTTTTACTTTGGATTTCCAAACGCCTTCAACTAAGTTTACTGAAATACCATAAGCAATAAGTAACAATGCAATATAACCTACATACTTAGAGGTAAAGATCATTTTAAAACTGTCTATTAATGACATTTTAGCTTTAGCTTTCTTTTCTTTTACTGATGCCGGATCATAAAGTCTAGGATTGGTTAGAACGTTTCTATTCATCCATCTATATGTTAATATTACCAGAAAGCTACTTGTTATCATTATAACAAATAAAGGCACAAATTTTAGATGTTCTGCAACTATTTGAGTTTTTTCATGCAAGAAATATCCAATAATCACGGATGTTACAGGCAATGCTAAATTAGCAAGTAAACCAAACATTGAGTAAAAACGTTTAGCTTCATCGGTTTTAGTAATTTGGTTAGCAAACTGCCAAAATAATAAACTAAGCATCATTGTTCCCCAAAGCTCTGCTATAGTATAAAAAGATGCAAAACTCCATTTCCCAACTATTCTTATAAACCATTTAAAATTAGGGTAAGCTAAACTTAAAGATTCTATGGTTTCAGGATCAGGATGAACTAAATCAGGGTAGGGGTAAAGCACAAACGCAAATAACGCAAAATACCCTAAGAAAAATGAAGTAATAACATAAAATACGTTTTCTTGCTTTAAAATATCGCAGAGTTTAACATAAATTACCATAGCAATTACGGCAGAAGGTAGTACTATATATGTTTTTAAGAAACTTATTGCTTCTGCCCCTATATCCGTTACTACAAATCCGTCTTTAATTGAACGAAGCGTTGAGTAGTTTAATAAAATACAGAACATCATAAATGCCATAGGCAAAAACTTCTTATTTTCGTATTTTTCTATGGGCCAAATTACTTTTCTTAGTTCCGAGAGATAATTATCACTTTTGGGAGTATTCATAAATTAAATTTTTCTATTTATTTTGAAGATAAATATTATACTAGAATATGTTAGAAAAGTCAAACCTATTGATTTTTTCTCAAAGGAAATATAAATAAAATGATACACTTCAAGGCAAGGATATAGAGTGAAAATATATCTATTTAAAAAATCAATAGTAAAAAATATAATAATTTATTTACTTGGCTTTAATTTCTATCTATAGTTTTCTATTATAATTACTACAGTATGCGAATTATGCAATCCCTTGGAAATATTTCTTGGTCAAATATAGTTGGTGGGACATATGGTAAATTATTAAAGCATACAGTGCAATAATCCCGGATGATTCAAACCCGAACCTTTTAATAGTAATATTCTTCATATAGCTGCAAAAAGCTGCGATCTAGAACTTATGAAGAAAGTATTAAATACAGAAGAAAATATTGATATAAATGAAAAAGATGCCAACGGATGGACTGCCCTTCATATAGTTTTATATTTTGGTAAACTAGATATGATAAAGTTTTTGGTTGCAGAAAAAAGTGCAGATTATAAAATTACTACAGAATATGGAGAATCTCCACTGTTCTTATGTGTTTGACGTTTAAATTTTGAAACAACTAAGTATTATTTAGAATTAGGTGAAGAAATACCCTTATCGGCATGTAATAGAGTAGGCGACAGTACACATAAATTTTTACAAAAGTTAACCAAGTATTTTCAACTTAAGCTTACTCAAGAAGCTGATGGTGTAAAATATCAAGGGATTCTATCTCAAATTCAGCAGAAACAAGAAGAGAATACACAATATACTTCCAATAACTCTGATGAGCCTGCTGCAAATACGCCTGTTGTAGACAAACAAAATAATACTATGGATTTAATAGGAGAAGAAAATGTTAAAAAATATATTACAAGTTTTTTCGTTGTTATAATTTTATCAGCTGCAATGTATGGTAGCGAGGGTAATGTAACTTTAAAAGAGTTGCTGGAAGTAGAGCCTCAAATAGCGGATAGTACTTCTTCCTCCTCAGTTAATCCACAAATTTGCGGCTCAAGAGTTACCATTAACGGCATCAATTACGAGATTAGATATTTCAGCTTTGAAGACACAAGCAAAAAGCTTTCTCCAAATATGACTTTCAAAGAATATGCTGAAAAGAATAATTTATTAGATATGAAAAGCTCTTATTCAAACCCTTTACCAGGAATAGATTTTGAGTCTTTTGATTTCCGCACAGTAAATCTTGGCGACGGGGTATATTTCAGCATGGCTTTACGAAAAGTAGAATAGTATGATTGAAATTATAGTATGGCTGATATTAATTAGTAGCAATAACGAGGTATTTCTTTTAAAGAAAAATACAGAGATAAGTTATGAATATACTTTAGTTGGTGGTCACGTCGAAAAAGGTGAATCTTTAAAGCAAGCTTTGCAGCGAGAAGTGATGGAAGAAACAGGTGTTAAAGTAAGCCAAAATGATCTAATTCTTACAACCATTATAGATAGAAAGCTAGAAGATAAACATAAAATTCATTTCTTCTTCTATACTAAGAATTGGGAATGCAAACCATACAATAAAGAGCCGAATATTCATATCACTGGAGAATGGCATTCTTTAAGCAATTTACCTAATAATATAGGGCCACTTGCTAAAAGAGCCATAGAATCTTTAAGTGATAATAACAATTTCTATGAGTATGGTTGGAATAACAATGAATAATTTTAATATAGCTCTATTATTAACTGCTATAATTTTCATAACAGGTTGTAAAAGTAATATGAAAAATGAAAATAATATTTCACTACCGGAATATGTAACTTTGAATGTTCAAATCTTAAATAGCTCAGAAGATAAAACTATTAGAATAAAGGCAAAAACTTTAGATTCCCCTTTATCTGCAGAAGATTTACGCGATATCTCTATTTTAGAAAAAAATATGATCAAGAAGAAAATTGTGCAGGGCTTGCCGCACCGCAAATAGGCATATCAAAATGTATAATAATATTTGCAGTACATGAAGATGAAGAGTTAAAAAAATGGCGTCCTGATCTTAAGGATACAATGCCTAAAACTATTTGGATTAACCCCTCATATAAACCGATAGATATTGATAAACATGAAGATTACGAAGGATGCTTTTCTGTTGAAAATGCTACAGGTCCAGTTGCAAGATTCAAAAAGATTCATTATCACGCATATGATATAAATGGAAATCAAATCCAAGGCATCGCAGAAGGATTTTTAGCAAGAGTTATCCAGCATGAAATCGATCATCTAAACGGAAAAGTATTTTTAGATTATGTAGCTCCTGAAAAAATAATGACAAAAGAAAGATATTTAGAAAAACGTAAAAAGCTATGGGGCAGCAAACTATAAAATCTTAGGTTTGTCTGAGTTCTCTAAACCTTATAAATTGTAATAGTTGAGATTTAATCTTACATTTAGTAAAATTAAGATAATATTAAATGGAGGATTAGAGATGAATCTAAATCAAAAAATAATAAAGCCAAAAATAGGATTACTAGAATTAGCTAGGAGTCTTGGTAGTATATCGTCAGCATGTAAAGCTATGGGCTACAGTAGAGACAGTTATTATAGGTTTAAAGAGTTATATGAAACAGGAGGAGAAGAAGCATTATATGAGATTAGTCGGAAGAAGCCAATTATAGCGAATAGAGTTGATCCTGCCGTAGAGAGAGCAGTATTAGATATGGCAATAGAATACCCCGCTTATGGTCAGCTGCGAGTATCAAATGAGCTTAAAAAGACTGGTATTCTTGTATCACCTGGAGGAGTTAGATCTATTTGGCTACGTAATGATTTAAATAATATCAATAAAAGACTTAAAGCATTAGAAGCCAAAATGGCTCAGGATGGTATTGTTCTTACCGAAGCTCAGTTACAAGTATTAGAGAAACGGCGTAGCGAGAAAGAAGCTCATGGTGAGATTGATACACAGCATCCAGGTTATCTAGGATGCCAAGACACATATTATGTAGGTAATTTTAAAGGCATAGGCAAGGTATATTCTCAAGTGTTTATTGATAGTTACACTCGGGTTGCAGAGGCTAAACTATATACTGATAAAACAGCACTTACCGCTGCTGACATGCTTAATGATAGAGTGTTACCATGGTATGAGAGTCAGCAAATACCAGTACTTCGTATTTTAACTGATAGAGGTGGTGAGTATAAAGGTAATATAGAACATCATGCTTTTGAATTGTTCTTAAGCATTGAGGGTATTGAGCATACTACTACTAAAGCATATTCTCCTCAAACAAATGGTATGTGTGAACGTTTTAATAAAACTATGAAACAAGAATTCTTTGATACTGCTATGCGTAAAAAGATCTATACTGATCTTGATGATCTACAACTAGATCTTGATATTTGGCTAGAATATTATAATAATGAAAGACCGCATTCCGGTAAATATTGCTATGGAAAAACACCTATGCAGACTTTTATGGATAGTAAAAAGTTAGCTGTTGAAAAGAATAACGAAATCTTATATCTTGAATACTCATCTGACAGTCATAACTTATCAGACATTCAGATATAATTTTTATAATGTCTGTAAGATTAAATCTTGACTTCTACATCTTGGCATCCTAGATAACCTGGATGCTGTGTATCAATCTCACCATGAGCTTCTTTCTCGCTACGCCGTTTCTCTAATACTTGTAACTGAGCTTCGGTAAGAACAATACCATCCTGAGCCATTTTGGCTTCTAATGCTTTAAGTCTTTTATTGATATTATTTAAATCATTACGTAGCCAAATAGATCTAACTCCTCCAGGTGATACAAGAATACCAGTCTTTTTAAGCTCATTTGATACTCGCAGCTGACCATAAGCGGGGTATTCTATTGCCATATCTAATACTGCTCTCTCTACGGCAGGATCAACTCTATTCGCTATAATTGGCTTCTTCCGACTAATCTCATATAATGCTTCTTCTCCTCCTGTTTCATATAACTCTTTAAACCTATAATAACTGTCTCTACTGTAACCCATAGCTTTATATGCTGACGATATACTACCAAGACTCCTAGCTAATTCTAGTAATCCTATTTTTGGCTTTATTATTTTTTGATTTAGATTCATCTCTAATCCTCCATTTAATATTATCTTAATTTTACTAAATGTAAGATTAAATCTCAACTATTACAAATTATAATTAGTAGCATTTAAAAATTTCTCTAAGCTTTTTGCACTTGATTCTTGTAATTTCATTTTTCGAGTAGTTTGCTCTACTCGTGAGTCTAAGACAGGACATAATTTATGCCACTGATTCGGCAGTGAGCATTCTCTTGCTATGGCTGACTCTGTCAGAAATAAACTTATAATTATAATCAAAAAACGCATAAATTCAGTCTATATTATTTGGTATAATAACTATTGCATCGGATACGGGACGCACAGTATGTTCGCCTAAAGCTCCATCTTCATCGCCTGTAACATTATTTATAATTTTTCTGTCCATAAATAATGTGGAAGAACCACCACTATCTAGATTAATTGCCGATTCACATCCAAGGTTTAACATATAATCTGCAAGTTCTGTTTTAGTTAGCCCTATCACAGTATCATTTACAAGATGCTTTTCTAGAATCTTTAAAGCTTCGGGGAGCGTTAATTTCTCAAAAGTTACTCCTTTTTCTTTCCGCAATATTAATCTAGCTTGTACAAGTTTAAGGTCTTTTACGTGTTGCTTATAAATATGCTCGGCTACAACTATAACTATAGTGCTGTCATTACGCACTCCCAAAGCAGTACGCGCATGAGCCGAATCATTTTGCTTTAGATTATCTACAATATTTTTACCGTTTTGAACTAATACAGGGATGCCGATTACTACTGAAGCAGTTTTGCTTAAATTTATAGGCTTGCCGTCTTTATCGATAAATTCTAAATTTAGCTTTACGGAATCATTTATATTTACTATCGGCAAGCTTACTTCTTTTGGGAAAGATAATACAAAACCTTTTTGTGGAATTTGATTATCACCATGATTGCTTATGTCCATAATAATCAAATTCTGGTCAATCAAGATTTCCTTATTAGTATATGGCGTTAATGTAGTAGATGCCCATACATCATTATAGAAAGTAATATCTTTTAGATTTGAAAAATAATTAACTTGATTTGGAATAACAGATTTATCGCCTATATCTACAGAAATTTTTGCACTAGCCTTGGTAATTTGAATATTATTTTGATCTATGATTAACAAACTTTGTAGTTGTTTTCTAAGACTGAATAGCTTGCCGTCAACCATTAAGGTAAGGCTAGGTCTACCGTCATCGCTACCTGCAATCTCAAAGGATCCGGCATTAATAGCAGCAACTGCATTAGTGCGGCATGCTATAGCGTCTACTGTTTCTCTGTCTATAACCTGATTGTGAGCTTTAGCTAATTTTAACCTAAAATTCTTAGGATCAATAGTTAACACATGAATAACATGCTTATCTTTTTCATAACGATTATAGGTTAAGCCTTTATGTTCCTTTGCGTATATTTTAAAACTGATTATTAAAGCGAGCAATAAATAAACTAATCTAATCATATTGCTTTACTTTTTTTTTTACAATAAAATTTAGCCATAACCCATCTTTACTTGGGGCTACTTTACTTCTACTATCTTCTTCTGTCCATATTTTTATTATATCAAATAACCCGTCAAAATAAGGCATTATTGTATCTTCATTCATATTGTAAAAATCCCGATCATTAACTTGCATTATATCTGACCCATACTTATAAGAAGTATAAAAAAGCCCTTCCGTCTTTAATGCAGCATGAATTTTTTTATAAACATTGATTGTTTCATTATAAGGTACATGCAAAAGAGTTGCTTGGGCCCAAACACCGTCAAATAACTCCTTAAAATTGATATCTTGAAAAGTTGAGTGTAGTACGTTTATTCCGGTTTCTTTTGCGGCTAATTTCCCATTTCGCTTGAACCGTCAAAAGCGGTAACTTGATATCCTAGACCTAAAAAATATTTTGTATCACGCCCGACTCCGCAACCGGCATCTAAAATATGAGCTTTTTAGGTAAATAACTTGTAAATGCCTTATAGTTATCGGATAAATCGGCGTTAATTGTTCTATCGTAAAACTCTTGAGAATTATTATTATAATATTGTATATTTTTCATAATTTTATACTTATTTCCAACTGTTAGTATAAAGTTATACGTGCCTAATAATAAAATACAAGTAGAAAAGATAGATATTTTACATTGACTATTAGACTTAAAAATGGTCTACTTATTAAGAAGTTTTTGCGTAGATACCGTAGTCGTCATTGCGAGGAGCGAAGCGACGTGACAATCCAGAAAAATAATTAAAAAGATTCTGTAAATCGGATTTTTTTCTTCCTTGCTTCGTCGAATTACTGCGTAATTCTTCTTAGCTCAGACGGAAAACCGATCCATGCAACAACGCCACTTATTAAGAATAAGACTTAAGGTTTATATGATAAAAAAAATAATATTTGGAATAGCTATTTTACTGAGTCTAAGCTGCTTTGCCAGTAGCACAACTTCTGACGGCTCAAAAAAAGATGCAGCAAAAACCAACGACGCTACAACACAAAAAATTATAGATGATTTTTCTACTTACGCCGGTACTATAAAACCGGAAGTGCGGGAGGAAATACAAAAATATAGAGTGGCAATAGTCGATATTAATAAGAAGAAACGCGAATTATATAATAGCCTTTCCAAAGAGGCTCAAAATTTTTTAGCAGAGCAGCAAAAATATAAACAAAAACTATCCATCTCTAAACTACCTACAGAAGACGACTCTCCAAATAATACTGCTAATTCTAAAGATAATAAGGGTACAGATACAAAATAAATTATTTTTCTCATAGTCATACCGTGGCTTGTCCACGGTATCCAAGAGAATAATAAAAATACTAATATTATTAGTATTTTAACTGTAGAAGTCAAGATTTAATCTTACAGACATTATAAAAATTATATCTGAATGTCTGATAAGTTATGACTGTCAGATGAGTATTCAAGATATAAGATTTCGTTATTCTTTTCAACAGCTAACTTTTTACTATCCATAAAAGTCTGCATAGGTGTTTTTCCATAGCAATATTTACCGGAATGCGGTCTTTCATTATTATAATATTCTAGCCAAATATCAAGATCTAGTTGTAGATCATCAAGATCAGTATAGATCTTTTTACGCATAGCAGTATCAAAGAATTCTTGTTTCATAGTTTTATTAAAACGTTCACACATACCATTTGTTTGAGGAGAATATGCTTTAGTAGTAGTATGCTCAATACCCTCAATGCTTAAGAACAATTCAAAAGCATGATGTTCTATATTACCTTTATACTCACCACCTCTATCAGTTAAAATACGAAGTACTGGTATTTGCTGACTCTCATACCATGGTAACACTCTATCATTAAGCATGTCAGCAGCGGTAAGTGCTGTTTTATCAGTATATAGTTTAGCCTCTGCAACCCGAGTGTAACTATCAATAAACACTTGAGAATATACCTTGCCTATGCCTTTAAAATTACCTACATAATATGTGTCTTGGCATCCTAGATAACCTGGATGCTGTGTATCAATCTCACCATGAGCTTCTTTCTCGCTACGCCGTTTCTCTAATACTTGTAACTGAGCTTCGGTAAGAACAATACCATCCTGAGCCATTTTGGCTTCTAATGCTTTAAGTCTTTTATTGATATTATTTAAATCATTACGTAGCCAAATAGATCTAACTCCTCCAGGTGATACAAGAATACCAGTCTTTTTAAGCTCATTTGATACTCGCAGCTGACCATAAGCGGGGTATTCTATTGCCATATCTAATACTGCTCTCTCTACGGCAGGATCAACTCTATTCGCTATAATTGGCTTCTTCCGACTAATCTCATATAACGCTTCTTCTCCTCCTGTTTCATATAACTCTTTAAACCTATAATAACTGTCTCTACTGTAACCCATAGCTTTATATGCTGACGATATACTACCAAGACTCCTAGCTAATTCTAGTAATCCTATTTTTGGCTTTATTATTTTTTGATTTAGATTCATCTCTAATCCTCCATTTAATATTATCTTAATTTTACTAAATGTAAGATTAAATCTCAACTATTACATTTTAACTGGATTCCGTGAATAAATCACGGAATGACAGAGCTAAGAGTTACATCTTCATAAATCTGCTCTACTACGCCGTCAACTCCCATTAAGAAAGTATGACCTTTAATTGAGGGAATTTTTCTTTGATTAGGTTACGTGCTTTATTTAAAATTTCCGCATGCGCTTCCGTTTCTTTTTCACGTGTGTCTAAATGTTCTTGGCCTACAAGCATCTTGTAAGCTCCACAATCTCTATGGTCAAGAAACACAATTTGTTTAATATTATGTAACTGCTGTAAAATTCCTATCGTATCTTCTATTGTTTTTCCCCAATAAGTATATTTGTCGTTAACGAGGGCAAGCGATGCACCGGGAAGCGATACTTTATCAAAATCATCGTCTAGCCCTAATTGCTTCATTATTTATCTGTTTCGTCTATTAATCTAAAATCTACACAACTAATTAGAAGAGTAGAAGCTTCATTTAATGTTTTTAAATGTTCATTACTTACTTCTACCTTTATGACTTCCTTATTGGCAATTATATCATTGTTAGCAGCGTAAAGATTTAAACTAGACCCCATAATAAACCCTAAAATTATATATTTTACATATATCATAAAATTCTCCTATTTAAAAATATTTCTTACATGCTTTAAAATAAGAATAACCTGTAATGATTGTTAAAAAAGCGGCAATCCATAAGATTATTTCCCCTACTATATCTAAATAAATAATTCCTGAACCTTTTGAGCCTAGTATCAATATCGATAAAGCAAACATTTGTAAAAACGTTTTTACCTTAGCGAGTCTCGATACAGGCACACTAACCTTTACTAAAGCTAAAAATTCCCGAAGACCGCTAACTAAAAATTCTCGTGCTAAAATTAATAGACAAGGTATCTCATCTACATTATCTTTTTTTAGCAGCATTATAATAACGCAACCTACTAGTAGCTTATCTGCTATAGGATCAAACATCTTGCCAAAGCTCGTAACTAAATTATATTTTCTTGCAATATAACCGTCAAAAAAATCCGTAATACTAGCTAAAACAAATAATAATGCTCCGAGTTTACGTGCAAGTGAATTATTTATATAAAATGCCAGTATAATAACCGGAATTACCATTATTCGAGCAATAGTTAGAAAATTAGGTAGATTTTTATCTATTCTCATTAATTAATTAAATTTATTAATATAATATTGTTGAATTATGGATAGAATATTGTTCCAAGACCAATATATTAAAAGTCCCACAGGAAAACTACTAAACATAAATAAAAAAATTAGCGGCATAAATTTCATTACTTGAGCTTGCATCGGGTCCGCAGGTTCAGGACTCATTTTTTGCTGTAAGAACATAGTAACAGCCATTAAAATAGGCCATGCTCCAATCATTAAAAATGACGGCGGTGAAAAAGGTAATAAGCCGAATAAATTAAAAATAGTAGTAGGGTCAGGGGCGGATAAGTCTTTAATCCAGCCGTAAAACGGTGCTTGCCGCATTTCAATAGTTACATATAATACTTTATAGATAGAGAAAAATACCGGAATTTGAACAAGTATAGGCAAACAACCCGCTACCGGATTTACTTTTTCTTTTTTATATAAAGCCATTATTTCTTGATTTAAACGTGCCTTATCATCACTGTATAAATTTTTTATCCTATCGATTTCCGGCTGTAAATTTTTCATTTTTTTCATCGAACGATAAGACTTATTGGCTAACGTAAACATTAATAGCTTAATTATAACCGTAACAATTAATATGCTAACACCGAAATTACCGACATAGCCATAGAAAAAATTCATGGCGTAAAAAACCGGTTTGGTAATTATATAAAACCAACCGAAATCAATAGCTCTATCAAATAATTTAATATCATATTGCTTTTCATATTTATCAAGCAGATCTACTTTTTTTGCTCCTGCAAAAATTCTGCTTTTAATGGAGAAATTTTCGCCGGGTTTTATTATTTGTACTGGTGAAATAAAATCAACCTGGTATCTTTCAGTCCCTTGCTTAAGAGCATAATTAAAATTCGAGCTGTAATTACTTGATTTATCAGGAATCAAGGAAGATAACCAATATTTATCGGTAATTCCTATCCAGTCAACCTTACTTGCTGCAAATTTTGCACTTTTCTTATCTTTAATATCATCATACGAATATTCTTTAAGATTCTCGTCTATACAACCTATAGGTCCTTGATGCAGTATATTTACCGCTTTTTCC
This sequence comes from Rickettsia senegalensis, assembly GCF_056135685.1. Taxonomy (NCBI): domain Bacteria; kingdom Pseudomonadati; phylum Pseudomonadota; class Alphaproteobacteria; order Rickettsiales; family Rickettsiaceae; genus Rickettsia; species Rickettsia senegalensis. The sequence continues at coordinate 183,100 of NZ_JBVYTQ010000001.1, forward strand.
ACTGCGGTATATTTACGATTTATTAAACCATATGATTGGATTGGAAGCTCTTTATCGCTATTATTAACGATGGTTTGCTCTATAGTAAATAAATAGTTTTCATCGACAGTAATAGTAACTAAAAATTTAACCCCATCTTCGTTAACCCAAAATAAATTAACAGGTTTTTCAGGGTTTAATATCTCACTATCACTATTCCATATAGTATCGTTGTTGGGGAGTTTTACACTAGATAAATTACTAACTAGACCAATTTCAGCAAAATAGGCATTTTCTGTATTAGTCGGTGAAAATAATCTCACTTCAGGACTATTGTTAGATAAATCTTGCTTATATTTCTTTAATATTAAATCATCAAATCTAAGTCCTTTTAGTGAAATAGAACCGGTGAGTGATTCAGATTCTATTTTAATACGCTGTACCCCGCTTTCTTCTTGAACAACAATATCAGTTGCAGGTTCTACTAAAGCTTTTAACTGTTGTTTCTTTAAATTTTCTGCTTTCTGCACCGCTATTTGCTGTTGCTGTTTTTTTTGTTCAGGTTTTACAACAAAATATTGCCAACCGAAAATTATACTTAAAGACAGTATAATAGTGGCCATTAAATTAATTATATTATTATTCATTCCTAGGTCTTAAATTTTCATATTTTTAAAGCTTTAAGTTTTAAAGCATTTAGAGAAAATAATCAAGTAGTATATATACTTCTTTTCTTTCAAAAGTAGTGAATATCTAAGATGAAGGGTGACTTCCATCTTGGATACAAATTTAACTTCAGATATATTATACCATTCCTACATTCTGAAATATTTTTAATTTAAATTCAGGAAGTATAGAAATTAAATGTTCAGAAATATTGTCTTGTATATTTTCATAACCCACTAAATTCACTTCTTTAACAAAGGTATATATTTCTATAGGCAACCCATTAATCGTAGGTTCAAGCTGTCTTACTAGCAAAGTAAATCCTTCGGTATAAACTGCTGGATTATTTTTTAGATATTCCTGAATATATAATTTGAATAGTTTAATGTTGGTTAAATCCTTCTCTTCTTTATCAAGAGTTATTTTATCTATTACATCCTTTGATATATAAGGAGATTTTTTTAGTTCTTGTAAAATAGTAGCATCACAGAAGTTAATAGTTGCCATATTAATATTAAATACTCTCTTCACCCTTCTTGCTCCTGATTCACTAATTCCTCTATAATTAGTTACATTAGAATTTAAAATACTGTAAGTAGGAACTGTAGAAATAGATTGGTCAAAATTCCTAATTGTTACTACGGAAATAGTAATTTTTTCAACTGTTCCTTCAATTTCGCCTATACGTACCCAGTCTCCAATATTAATAATTTCTTGAGTAGTTAGTTGCAAGCTTGCAATTAACCCTAAAACGGTATCTTTAAAAACAAATGTTAAAAGAGCTGCTGCCGCACCTAAACTTGTTAAGAATGTACTAAGCGAAATATTTAATGTATATGAAATAGTTACCATTGCTGCAATAACTATGACAATAATTTTTAATATTTGAAAATATAAGCTAAGCGGTGCATTTTTTGCAACGACCTTGATCCTATTGTTATACAAATCTGCAAAAGCATCTATAAGCGTTAATAATAACATCGTCACGGATATACTAGTATATAAGATTACTATAGTATCTTTGATTCCAAGTAACACATGCGCTTTAAAAGAAGTAGGGTGAAAAACATCTCCCCAACCTATAAAGTAAAGTGCTAATAAAGTGTGTAATAAATAACGAAATATAGGATATTTTTTTAGTATCCTTTCATAATCATCATAATGATGTCTAGTTAAATAATTTTTTACAGGAATAAAAATTAATCTTTTAATTAGAAATATCACCGGTATAAGAGATACTAACATAACAAACAATAATACTAACTCAGTACTTGAGGTATGGTATAGATCCATTAAATATTGCATATTTTACCTATCATTATTATTATAAATATAAATCTTTTTTATTATTACTAAGAATTTTATTTTTATCAATAATTTTAACTCAAAAGAACTTGGTATTGCTAAGCAAATATAGATACTGTCATTGCGAAGCCACGAAATGGCTGTGGCAATTCATAAAAATGATAAAAACTCGATTACTTCGTCAATTACTTACATAATTTTCCGTAACTCAGACGTTAAATGGATTAAATAACTTATTATGACATTTCCTAATATCAATCCAATTATTTTCTCTATAGGTCCACTTGCTGTCTCTTGGTATTCTCTTTCATATGTAGTAGGAATTTTGCTAGGTTGGTTCTATGCAAACAAAATTATAGAAAAATTTAAGCCTCAAATTACTAAAAAAAATCTAGAAGATTTCATTACTTATGCCGTTATAGGCATAATAGTCGGAGGTCGCCTCGGTTATGTTTTACTATATAACCCTTTGAAATATTTTTCAAATCCAATAGAGATTTTAAAAACCTATGAAGGTGGAATGTCGTTTCACGGTGCTACTATAGGAATGATTATCGCCACTTATTTGTTTTGCCGAAAATATAAAGTGAATTTTTTAAGCCTCACGGATATTATAGCGCCTGTAGTACCTATCGGGTTGTTTTTAGGCAGAATCGCCAATTTTATTAACGGTGAATTATATGGACGCATTACAACTTCTTCTTTCGGGATAATTTTTCCAAATAGCGATTTACAGCCCCGTCATCCTAGTCAGCTATATGAAGCTTTTTTTGAAGGGTTAATATTATTTTGTATATTAGCATACTCAGTATTCAAACGTGAAGCTCTTAAAAAGCAAGGCTTAAACTCAGGGCTATATTTAATATTTTATTCTCTTTTCCGTATAATTGTTGAGATGTTTAGAGAACCTGACGTGCAGATCGGGTTTATTTTAGATAGCTTAACTATGGGACAGATTTTATCTATACCAATGTTGCTTTTAGGGATTTATTTAATATGTCAGTCGAATCGAAAATAAGGCAGTTAATTGATCAAACCGGATATATTACTTGCGATGTTCTCATGCAGGAAGTATTACAATCAAATCCTACTTCCTATTATCAGCAAGTAAAAACTCTAGCTAGCGAAGGTGACTTTGTTACAGCTCCTGAAATTTCGCAGCTATTCGGTGAAATTATCGGTTTATGGTGTATCAAGGAGTGGCAAAGAATCGGTTGCCCAAAAAGTCTTAGTTTGGTTGAGCTTGGTCCAGGTCGAGGTCTATTAATGCGTGATTTACTACGCACTGCAAAATTAGTACCGGAATTTTACAAAGCTTTATCTATTGAACTAATAGAAATTAATCAAAATTTTATTGCTCATCAAAAGGCTAATTTACAAGATATTAATTTACCGATTAGCCATCGATCATTTGTAGAAGATATACCCAAAAAACCTACTATAATAATAGCTAATGAATTCTTTGATGCTATGCCGATAAAGCAATATATTAAAGCCAAGGAATTATGGTATGAAAGAATATTTGTAGTGCAACAGTTAGACGGCAGAATTAAATACGATAAAATAAGCGTTAATAAGCAATTACAAGAATATTTGCTGCGTACTCATATTGAAGCAAAAGACGGAGCAGTACTTGAAGAATCTTATAACTCAATAGAAATTATAAAATTTATAGCACAGCATCTAAAAAAACTAAGCGGCAGCTGCTTAATAATAGATTACGGCTATGATCTAGCTCCGGGTAACAGAACTAGATATCAGTATAATCCAACATTACAAGCGGTTAAAAACCATAAATATTGCCCCATCCTTGAAAATCTTGGAGAAGCTGATTTATCGGCGCATGTGGATTTTTATACATTAAAAACAGTAGCTAAAAATAGTAAAATAAATGTAATAGATACAATATCACAACGAGATTTTTTAGTAGAAAACGGAATTTTATTACGCAAGCAAACATTGCAAGACAAGCTTAGCGAGGAGCAAGCAAGAATAATAGAAAAACAAGTAGAAAGATTAATATCACCGAAACAAATGGGAACATTATTTAAAGTATTACAGATAACGAATTAATTCATTATTTTCCAATGGGAACATATTTACATATAAATTCAAAAGGACTCTCTTTGGCACAAGGAGTTAGTTTTATTTTATTATCTGTAATAGTTGAGATTTAATCTTACATTTAGTAAAATTAAGATAATATTAAATGGAGGATTAGAGATGAATCTAAATCAAAAAATAATAAAGCCAAAAATAGGATTACTAGAATTAGCTAGGAGTCTTGGTAGTATATCGTCAGCATATAAAGCTATGGGTTACAGTAGAGACAGTTATTATAGGTTTAAAGAGTTATATGAAACAGGAGGAGAAGAAGCATTATATGAGATTAGTCGGAAGAAGCCAATTATAGCGAATAGAGTTGATCCTGCCGTAGAGAGAGCAGTATTAGATATGGCAATAGAATACCCCGCTTATGGTCAGCTGCGAGTATCAAATGAGCTTAAAAAGACTGGTATTCTTGTATCACCTGGAGGAGTTAGATCTATTTGGCTACGTAATGATTTAAATAATATCAATAAAAGACTTAAAGCATTAGAAGCCAAAATGGCTCAGGATGGTATTGTTCTTACCGAAGCTCAGTTACAAGTATTAGAGAAACGGCGTAGCGAGAAAGAAGCTCATGGTGAGATTGATACACAGCATCCAGGTTATCTAGGATGCCAAGACACATATTATGTAGGTAATTTTAAAGGCATAGGCAAGGTATATTCTCAAGTGTTTATTGTGTAGAAGTCAAGATTTAATCTTACAGACATTATAAAAATTATATCTGAATGTCTGATAAGTTATGACTGTCAGATGAGTATTCAAGATATAAGATTTCGTTATTCTTTTCAACAGCTAACTTTTTACTATCCATAAAAGTCTGCATAGGTGTTTTTCCATAGCAATATTTACCGGAATGCGGTCTTTCATTATTATAATATTCTAGCCAAATATCAAGATCTAGTTGTAGATCATCAAGATCAGTATAGATCTTTTTACGCATAGCAGTATCAAAGAATTCTTGTTTCATAGTTTTATTAAAACGTTCACACATACCATTTGTTTGAGGAGAATATGCTTTAGTAGTAGTATGCTCAATACCCTCAATGCTTAAGAACAATTCAAAAGCATGATGTTCTATATTACCTTTATACTCACCACCTCTATCAGTTAAAATACGAAGTACTGGTATTTGCTGACTCTCATACCATGGTAACACTCTATCATTAAGCATGTCAGCAGCGGTAAGTGCTGTTTTATCAGTATATAGTTTAGCCTCTGCAACCCGAGTGTAACTATCAATAAACACTTGAGAATATACCTTGCCTATGCCTTTAAAATTACCTACATAATATGTGTCTTGGCATCCTAGATAACCTGGATGCTGTGTATCAATCTCACCATGAGCTTCTTTCTCGCTACGCCGTTTCTCTAATACTTGTAACTGAGCTTCGGTAAGAACAATACCATCCTGAGCCATTTTGGCTTCTAATGCTTTAAGTCTTTTATTGATATTATTTAAATCATTACGTAGCCAAATAGGTCTAACTCCTCCAGGTGATACAAGAATACCAGTCTTTTTAAGCTCATTTGATACTCGCAGCTGACCATAAGCGGGGTATTCTATTGCCATATCTAATACTGCTCTCTCTACGGCAGGATCAACTCTATTCGCTATAATTGGCTTCTTCCGACTAATCTCATATAATGCTTCTTCTCCTCCTGTTTCATATAACTCTTTAAACCTATAATAACTGTCTCTACTGTAACCCATAGCTTTATATGCTGACGATATACTACCAAGACTCCTAGCTAATTCTAGTAATCCTATTTTTGGCTTTATTATTTTTTGATTTAGATTCATCTCTAATCCTCCATTTAATATTATCTTAATTTTACTAAATGTAAGATTAAATCTCAACTATTACAGGTTGCAGAGGCTAAACTATATACTGATAAAACAGCACTTACCGCTGCTGACATGCTTAATGATAGAGTGTTACCATGGTATGAGAGTCAGCAAATACCAGTACTTCGTATTTTAACTGATAGAGGTGGTGAGTATAAAGGTAATATAGAACATCATGCTTTTGAATTGTTCTTAAGCATTGAGGGTATTGAGCATACTACTACTAAAGCATATTCTCCTCAAACAAATGGTATGTGTGAACGTTTTAATAAAACTATGAAACAAGAATTCTTTGATACTGCTATGCGTAAAAAGATCTATACTGATCTTGATGATCTACAACTAGATCTTGATATTTGGCTAGAATATTATAATAATGAAAGACCGCATTCCGGTAAATATTGCTATGGAAAAACACCTATGCAGACTTTTATGGATAGTAAAAAGTTAGCTGTTGAAAAGAATAACGAAATCTTATATCTTGAATACTCATCTGACAGTCATAACTTATCAGACATTCAGATATAATTTTTATAATGTCTGTAAGATTAAATCTTGACTCCTACAGCCGCTAACATTCAAAATCTTATCCACATCATACTGATAATCTTTATATAGTACTTCCCAATTTGTGATATGTTGTAACGCACGAGATTTTGCCTCTTGTTCACTTTTTGCTACAACAAAAATATTTTTATGAAGCTCTGTAAATTTTTTGCTATCATATCCTCCCAAATTAATAAAATATAACTTGGCTTGATTATTATTAGGTTCAAAGTCAACAATTTCAATGCTATATCCATCAGCCCAAGTCAGTACGCCCTAGGCATCTAAATGCAAACTTTCTAGAGAACCTCACCAACTTTTTTTAAATAATTATAAGTATCCTCAATAGTTTCGGCTATAACTAATCTAATATCATGCAATTCTATTAAAGCCCCGCTACAAGAACCCCCTATGTAAATAACAAATAAGTTTTTCATTACACACCGTGGCGTTCTGCAATTAAACTTTTTATTTTACCGATAGCTTTAGCAGGATTTAAGCCTTTCGGACAGGTCTTAGTACAATTCATAATCGTATGGCAACGATAAAGCTTGAACGGATCTTCTAAATCTTCAAGACGTTCGCCGGTATGATCATCCCTTGAATCGGCAATCCATCGATAAGCCTGCAATAAAATCGCAGGACCCAAATATTTATCACCGTTCCACCAATAGCTAGGACAGGAAGTAGAACAGCAAGCACATAATATACACTCATATAAACCGTCAAGCTTTTCTCTGTCTTTAATCGACTGTAACCTTTCAGAGTTTGAAGGGGTAGGGCTATCTGTTTTGAGCCAAGGTTCTATGGATTCGTATTGTGCATAAAAATGTGACATATCAGGTACTAAGTCTTTCACTACTTTCATATGAGGAAGCGGATAGATTTTGATATCGCCTGATACCTCTTCTATCGGTTTTATGCAAGCTAAAGTATTTGTACCGTCAATATTCATGGAACAACTACCGCAAATTCCCTCTCGACAAGAACGCCTGAACGTTAGAGTCGAATCGATTTCGTTTTTGATTTTAATTAAAGCATCTAAAACCATTGGTCCGGTTTTGCTTAAATCTATCTCAAAACTATCGATAGTAGGATTCTCATCAAGATCAGGGTCATACCTATAAATCTTTACCTTTTTAGGTTTAAGCATTTCCTCTTGTTCTTTATGCTCTTTTCCTTTTTTTACTACTGAATTTAGCAATAATCTTAACTCTGCCATTTAAGTACTCTCTTAAAATTTATTTTTAGGACTATATAAAATAATTAGCTAATTCACAATTTTTCATACCATTAACAAAATCTTTGATTTTTAATTTTAGTTGAATGTTATTACCGGGATGTTTAATTGAATCTTTAGGGATTGTTTTACTTAAAGAGCCACCCCCCTTTTCGTTGAATTACAATATAATTACCTATTATAATATTACCCTTATTTGTAAAAATAATATCATAATTTAGAGCTTTTAGAACATCTTTCATTACATATATACGCATTAGTTTTTCTTCTCTCGGATATAAACTAATAACTCTCTTGCAGTTTCATTTGAGAATGACCATTTAACCATTTCTTTTGCAATAGGCTGAAAAATTAATAACACTCTTTCTTGTTCTTCAAATGGAATTAAATTTGACTTAATATTGCTCGATTTGTTAATTATCAAATTTTGTAGATAATCTAAACAATTTAAGTTAAATGTTTTGCAAAAATTATTTATAGATGCTCTTGTAAGTTGATTATAGGCTATTGCCTGCTTATATGCCTTAATACTAACATCTATGTTATAACCGCAGCTAAAATTCATTTTAACATCAGATTTTTCTGCATATATTCCTGTGCTGATAGCATGTGAAAAATTGCCTTCTATTTTAAAAACATCTCTAATCTTATCTATTATATCAATATGTTCACTGATACTATTTTTAAAAAGAGTTTCTACATTTTTACCTATATATGCGTTTCCATTATCCATTAAACTGCTATTATTGAGTCATATATATTTGCTATTATTTGTGGAATTACTGAATTACATAGCTGCCTATAACCCTTTAATCCATCTGCAACATAATGATCTTAGGGAAAACCCATTAAATATTTACATTCATTGACTGATAATCTTCTTATCTTGTCATTTATATAATAAAGACCGGTTCTAGCACCAACACCCGCCACCAAAAGCTGATAGAGTTATTGAATGACCGAAAGGGTTGTAAATCCTTTCACCTTGACAGCCTTTATTAACTTGACCGATCAAGCCTCTTGCCTGAAATACTAAAAGACTGGCAAGGAAAACCGGCGCATAAAATATCATGTTTAGGGATTTTGTTTGCTGATATTTCAGTAATATCACTATGCGGTTTATCACCAAAATTTCTTTTATATGCTTCTTGTACGTCTTTGTCTATATCGGAAGAAAAAACACATTCAAGCCCCTTTGTTTCCAAGGCTTTTCTAAAGCCACCGATGCCGCAAAATAAATCTATAAATTTATACACATAAATTATACTATTAAACTTAGGAAGCGGGATTTTCTTTTTTAGCCTTAGCTGTTTTTGTTTTCTCAGGTGATTTTTCTTTATCTATTTTTATAGTAGATGAATCATTAAAAGGAAACTTATTTTCCTCTTCTGAATCTAAAGCTCTGCCGCTAAGTAAATTTTTAATTTGCTGACCGGATAATGTCTCATATTCAATCAAAGCATTAGCCAGTGTATGAAGTTGATCTATATGTTTTGTTAGAATATCTTTTGCAAATTCATATCCTTGCGTAATAATTCTTTTAACTTCGGCATCGATTAACTCTGCAGTAGCTTCCGAGGTTTCATTACTCGGTTGTCTACCATACATATCATCGTCGCTTGAACCATGGAATATCGGTCCTATTAAATCACTTAAACCGGCTTTTGTAACCATTGCTCTTGCAATATTAGTTGCACCTTTTATATCCGATGAAGCTCCTGAGGTAACTTTATTTCTACCGAAAATAATTTCCTCTGCTACTCTTCCTGCCATATAAACTGCTATAGATGATTCCATCTGTTCACGATTCTGAGAATATTCATCAGTTTCAGGAAGTCTTTGTACCATTCCAAGAGCATTACCACGCGGTATAATTGTAGCCTTATGAATAGGCGATGCTGCAGGACAATAAAGCCCGACTAACGCATGCCCCCCTTCATGATACGCAGTTAATCTTTTTTCTTTCTCCGACATTGCAATAGAACGACGTGCAACTCCCATCAGCACCTTATCTTTCGCCTCTTCCATGTCGTGCATATCTACTTCTTTCTTACCAAGCCTTGCAGCGATAAGAGCAGCCTCATTAACTAAGTTAGCAAGTTCAGCACCGGAAAAGCCCGGGGTACCACGAGCAATAATTCGTGCTAGTACCGTACTATTATATTTAATTTTCTTTAAATGTACTTTTAGAATTTGTTCACGACCGTTTATATCAGGGTTTGCAACGGCAATTTGACGATCAAACCTACCGGGACGTAGCAATGCACGGTCAAGAACATCAGGGCGGTTTGTAGCTGCAATAATCACGACCCCTTCATTTGCTTCAAAGCCGTCCATTTCGACTAACATTTGATTTAAGGTTTGCTCACGTTCATCATTGCCGCCGCCCGTACCGATACCTCTATGGCGACCTACCGCATCAATTTCATCGATAAAGATAATGCAAGGAGCATTACGTTTACCCTGTTCAAACATGTCACGCACACGGCTTGCACCGACACCCACAAACATTTCAACAAAATCAGAGCCGGATATGCTAAAAAACGGAACATTAGCCTCGCCTGCAATTGCTTTAGCAAGAAGAGTCTTTCCTGTTCCAGGAGGCCCTATAAGTAAGCAGCCTTTCGGTATTTTACCCCCAAGCTTTTGGAACTTGCTTGGATCTCTTAAAAAATCTACTATTTCAGTTAATTCTTCTTTTGCTTCATCGATACCCGCTACATCTTTAAAGGTAATTTTTGGTCCTTTATCTGATAGTAACCTAGCTTTCGATTTTCCAAACCCCATGGCTTTCCCGCCTCCATGCATTTGACGCATGAAAAAAACCCAAACACCTATCAATAAAAGCATAGGAAGCCAAGAAATTAAAAAGCCTAAAAAGGTGTTCATTCTTGTTTCAAGAGGTACTACTTCAATATTAACGTCATTACTAGTAAGACGGTTTACTAAATCAGGATAATCAGGAGCATAAGTGTTAAAAGTAGAGCCATCATTTGAAGCGCCTTCAATTACTCTACCTTGAATTTTTACCGAATTAACGGTCTTTTCATCAACTCGTGTTAAAAAATCCGAGAAAGTTATATTATTTCTTCCACCAAGTAAACCGTCAGATTGGAAAACATTAAAAAGTAATATTACGAAAACAAAAAGTGCTGCCCAAGCTAAAATACTTCTACCTTGATTATTCATCGATATAAAACCTAATAAAAATTTTTATCGGTATTAAATTATAGTACCGAACAGTTTTTGTCTGATGTCATTCCTGCAAAAGCGGGAATCCAGTTAAATAAAAAACCTTTAAAATCAAAATTTTCTATTGGATCCCCGCTTTCGCGGGGGTGGCATCGCATAGGCTTTTAAAAAACTGTCCGGTAATAGGGTATTAAATACCGGTGTTAGCAAAAATGGGTGAAACGAGATACAAAATTTGGAGCAAAAGATACTTCAAAGTTCCACATGTCGTTATCATAATATGATATATGTGGTATTGCTATAACTTTTTCAAGTATTTTAATGATAGGTAAGGTAAATAAAATTGCATTGTGGTTTTTGCAGGATAGATTTTTCAAAGGCTCTAGATCTAATTGTTTCTTTATCATTTTATAATCTTCTAACGATAGATGAGTTACAAAACAATTTGGAGTTTCTTGATTTCTTGTGATGCAAAATCTATTATCCCAAATAACGGATTTATCCAATAATATTTTATTTTCAGGTAATTTTTTGCCGAATTCCCTGTATATAAGTAACTCGTTTTGTATGCGATTAATTACACAGCCATGAAGGGTATTCTTAAAGTTTACATCTTGAGTAATTAATTTTAAAATAGGTTCTACCGAATAAAAACGAGCTGCTCTAGATTGTCCGCTAATTATTATCAGTAAAAAATTAATTATTTGTACTTTCACCTCATTTGAAAACTTATCAAATTTAACTAAATCAAGAAAAGTAAAACCATATTCAAAAATTTTGACTGCTTCGGCTATTGCTGATATTAACTCCGGTTTAAATTTATTATCTAGTAAATCATTAATTTTAAGCTGTTGTAAGATTATATCGGCTTTAATATAATCTTCGCCTTTAGCTAATTTTTGCCTAATAATATTTCGTTTATATTTATCAGATGAATTTGACTCATCTTCAAACCACTTTATATTATGACTGACTAAATACTCTACTAATTCACTTTTTGGAATATTATATAACGGTCTAATTATTTGTATATTATTATACCAATTAATATTACTGCTACTAAGTCCAAATATACCGCTATTACGTTCTAATCTTAAACAAAAATTTTCTACGTAATCATCTTCATGGTGAGCAGTTAAAAGTACTAATATATCGAGTTCTAGACATAGATTTGTCATCAAATCATAGCGTCCTTCTCTTGCTCTTTCTTGTAAATTGGAAAAATTATTTTGGTGATCAAAAGTTAAACTATAATGTTTACGATTTAGACTATTACTGATATTTTGGATATAATGGGTCTCTTGCTTCGACTGTTCCCGTAAGTTATGATCAACCGATATAACAGATAATTCTATATTATTTTTTTCTGCCCAAATATTAGCGAGATAAAGAAGTGCTACCGAATCGCTCCCACCGGAGACTGCGACCGCTATTTTAGATAAACCAAAATTACCTATTAGATTATTGATATTATACTCAAATTTTTCATATAGCATAGTTGAAAAATATTAGTATTGTAAAGTGTTCGGATATTGTGGTCAAACGTAGTAGTATGTCATTCCTGCGAAAGCAGGAATCCAGAAAAAAGTATAAATACAGCAAATTTTTGAAATTAAAAGCTCGATTTATGCTGGATTCCCACTTACGCGGGAATGACATCGAGTAGATTTTTCGATCCATGCAACAACACCGAAACGAAGCGACGTGGCAATCCAGAAAAATAATTAAAAAAATTCTGTAAATCAGAATTTTTAACTAGATTGCCACAGGAACGATGTTCGCTCGCAATGACGATAGAAAAAATTTACGCTGACTCAGCTAAATCTTCTGAAGTTTCAGTCTTTTGTTCGCGTAAATAATCTTGTGCTTCTGATTCTGATCTTGCAACAATAACTGTAACTATAGCATTAAGCTCCGCATGGAGTCTTATTTCAACTGTATAAATTCCGGTAGATTTAATTTGTTTATCAAGAATAATATTTGAATGAGAGATATTATAAGATACATTCTCAGATAATTTATCGGCTATTTCTTTGTTAGTAACCGAACCGAAAAGTTTACCGTCATCTGATGTTTGGCGGATAAAAACTAATTTTTGATCTTTAATAAGAGTATTAATTTTTTCTACTTCTTCTCTTATTTGCTTATCTTTTGCTTCAAATTCGTGTTTTTGTTTCACTATTAGCTCTTTATTAGGCTCAGTAGCTCTAATCGCTAATTTTTGTGGTAAAAGATAATTACGACCAAATCCGTCTGCTACTTTGAGCATGTCTCCAATTTTACCTAATTTTCTTACGGGTTTTATTAATATAATTTCCATGTATTATGCCTTTATTTAGCTTGAAATACAAAAGGTAATAACGCTAAAATTCTTGCAATTTTAATAGCATTATTTAGCTTTCTTTGTTTCTTTGCACAAACATTTGTGATCCTGCTTGGTAGCATTCTACCTCCTTCAGAGACAAATTTTATTAAAAGCTCAGGATTTTTATAATCAATAACAGGTGCATTAGGCACAGAAAGAGGGCATCCTTTACGTCTTCTAAAAAACACTTTTTTAGCAGTTTTATCTCCTACCTTGCGAGTAGCTGTTTCACTAGCATTATTACTTTTTAACATTCTTTAACCTTAATTCTTACAAATTGAATTATTAATCGTTACATCAATTACCGGAGTATTCTCTGTACTCTGATTTTTTAATATCGGTGAAGGTTCACTATTAATTGAATCTGCTTTAATTGTAAGAAATCTAATGACATTTTCGTTAAGCTTCATTTTTCTTTCTAGCTCTTCTTTTACATTACCAGTAATATCTAGACCTAAAAAATAATAATGTCCTTTTTTGTTATTACCGATTTTGTAAGCTAAAATTCTTAACCCCCAATATTCTTTTTTTACGATAGTGCCATTATTATCTTTGATAATTTTAGCAAAATCATCAACGATTTTATCTATATCGTTTAATGATACGTCTTGGCGTATAATAAAAACTGATTCATAAAAGCTCATGATATATAAAAATCTCCAACAGACAAACTTTAAAATAAAGCTATTTATAGCAACTAAAACTATTAAATTCAAGTATTATCTTTAAAAAATTATTATTTCTTTGTTTCTTTTTATAAAAAGTTTGCTATAAACCCTAATAAATCAGAAAATTATTACAAAAATTTTTAATTATTTACTGAATATTAATGGAGATTAATTCAGTGTTTGATAAGCTATTACCTGAAGTTTTAATTATAGAAGAAAAGAATAAAAAGCGTTAATATTTCTTTAAGTAATGACATAGAGAGAGTGGGATTTAATATAATTAGGGCTCCAACTCTAGAAAAAGCATTAACTTATTTCTTTAGTCAGCCGCTTGCTATCATGATTATTAGTGCAGAATTACAAGAAAATCCTTTAATAACAATAAATAACGTTAGAAAAATTAATAAATTTTCTAAAATTCCTATAATATTTTTATTACCAAACAAGCAATTAAATTTAACAGAAGTAGACGATAACGTACTATTTTTTTATAAGCCCTTTTGATCTGAGCAAATAGTAAGTACTTTAAAGAGCTTATTGAGGTGTTCTAAGTCAGTTTTACAAGATAATATTATTAAATTTAAGAATATAAATATTGATTTAAAATACTGAAAAAGTATACAAAGACGGACTGAATATTCGCCTAAGTCCTACTGAGTTTAAAATTTTGCGACTTTTTTTCAGTTTCCAAATGAAGTGTTTTCGCGTCAAGAAATAATAAAATATTTATGGGAAAGTGAAGAGGCTTTTAATGAACGTCTTATAGATGTTCATATAAATAGAATTAGAGAGGCCTTAGGGAAAGACAATTTAATTATTAAGACAGTTCGTTTTATCGGTTATTGTTTAAATAAAGATAGCGACTAGGATTTTGTTGTCAAATTTTCTTTGTATTTGTGCATTAAGTATGTTAATATCTATTAATTATATTTATGTATACTATAATATAATAAGATTTTATTCGTTGCTAATTTATATATTTTATAACTAAAAACTGTAAATTTTATGTTAAGTAAACTAAATAAGCCTGCTTTATTTGCTTTAATATTTTATCCTATTTTTATTATATCTCTTGTAGTTAAATATTCGTTTGATTATGGGGTAGAACTAACTGAAGTTATTTTTATAATTGCTAGTTATTATATTAATAATATTACCGTTGGGATTGGTTTGCATAGGTTATGGTCTCATAATGCATATAAAATAAATAAATATGCCGAGTTTGTCTTAATTATGCTGTCTGCAGGAACATTACAAGGACCGGCTTTATCTTGGGCATCGAATCATTATAAACATCATAGATATACGGATCAAGACCAAGATCCGCATACTCCTTTAAAATTTGACAATAAATTTTTAGGCTTTATGTGGTCTCATATAGGATGGATGCTAGTCGGAAGCGGTAGCTATAAGTCTATTGATCGCATTACTTGGGCTAAGCACCGGAAAAACAATTTATTAAAATGGCAGCTAAAATATTATTGGCAAATAGCAGCTTTTATGAATATTGTCGTGCCTTTATTTATCGGTTACTTAGTCGGAGGTACTATATTATCGGCATATGCAGGATTTTTATTTATGGGACTCGGTAGATTCCTACAGCAGCAAGCAACCTTCTGTGTTAATTCTTTATGCCACTTTGCCGGTAGTAAACAATATTACAAAGGTACCGCTGGAGATATTTGGTGGATGGCTCTATTTTTACTAGGTGAAAATTGGCATAATTACCATCATGCTTTTCCTTCAGATTATCGTAACGGTGCAAAATGGTATCATTTTGACGTTCACAAATGGATAATATTTTTAATGAGTAAAATAGGTTTAGCTTCAGAACTTGAACGTACTACAAAAGTACGTATACAGGCAAAAATGCAAGAAACTTTAAGCTATCTTAGTGAAAAACAAAAGCAAAAATTGACTTTAATGCAAACTAAAATAGATCATTTATTAGAAAATCTATGCTTAAAAATTAAAGAGCTTGAAGAATCATCTATTACTATTAAAGAACAATTTAAGAAATCTTTTGTAGAAATACAAGAATCACTTAAAAATTTAGCAGAGCAAGTAAGTTCTGCAACGCAAATAACAGAAAAACCTTCGGAAAAATTACTAAAAATAGTTAATAAAAAAATTATTGATGCCGAACAATCTATTTATAAGCTGTATAATCAATTAAATACCTTAAAGATATCTAATTAAGCATTATTAAATAAAGATAAATATCGTCATTGCGAGCCGGCATTGTTGCATGGATATGAGTTGTCATTGCGAGCAGTCGTAGACTGCATGGCAATCTCGTTAAATATCCTGAGATTGCCACGTCGTTGCTAACGCAACTCCTCGCAATGACGGAAACGGTCTATGCAACAATGACGATTTGGTATCCACGCGGGTAGCACTACTTTTTTAGCCAATACCGGTTTCAATTTGAATGATAAAAATTTTAGGTATAGAATCAAGCTGTGACGATACAGCTGTTTCTATAATCACCGAAAATCGAGAAATCCTATCTAATATAATTATTTCACAAAATACAGAACATGCAGTTTTTGGAGGGGTCGTACCTGAAATTGCTGCACGTTCTCACTTATCGAATCTAGATAAAGCATTAAGAAATGTTTTAAAAGAGAGCAGCACTAAATTAACGGAAATTAGTGCAATTGCCGCAACTTCCGGTCCAGGCTTAATCGGCGGTGTTATAGTCGGTTCAATGTTTGCAAGGTCGCTAAGCAGTGCTTTAAACAAACCATTTATTGCAATTAATCATTTAGAAGGCCATGCTTTAACCGCAAGGCTAACCGATAGTACCCCTTATCCTTATTTACTCTTGTTAGCTTCGGGAGGACATTGCCAATTTGTAGCGGTCCTAGGGCTTGGAAAATATAAAATATTAGGATCTACTATAGATGATGCCGTAGGCGAAGCCTTTGACAAAGTAGCAAAAATGCTAAACTTAGCCTTTCCTGGAGGACCTGAAATTGAGAAAAGAGCAACACTTGGCAATCCTCATAAATATAAATTTCCAAAACCTATAATTAACAGCGGTAATTGCAATATGTCCTTTTCAGGGCTTAAAACTGCCGTACGTACTTTAATAAAGAGTTTAAAGGAACTTAATGACGCTGTAATTAATGATATAGCGGCAAGTTTTCAGTTCACCATAGGAGAAATTCTAAGTAGTAAGGTACAGGATGCTATTATAGCATATGAACGAGTTGTAAATGATTATTACGAGAATATAGATTATACTACACAGCTAAATTTAAAAAGCTTCAGACAAAATGAATTTAAGGAAGAGCCTGCGGAGCGTACAAAAGTACATGAGCACAGGCTCTACCCGCAAAATCCGCTTGGATCAAGCTTTTTAAATGACGTTATAGTTATTGCCGGTGGGGTTGCTGCTAATAA
Organism: Rickettsia senegalensis; assembly: GCF_056135685.1. Lineage (NCBI taxonomy): Bacteria > Pseudomonadati > Pseudomonadota > Alphaproteobacteria > Rickettsiales > Rickettsiaceae > Rickettsia > Rickettsia senegalensis. The sequence goes on from NZ_JBVYTQ010000001.1 coordinate 200,427, forward strand.
ATATTTACAAGAAATATTAAGTAATTGTGCTAAAACATATGGTTATCAGCTTATTTATCCACCTATCCGTTTATGTACCGATAATGCTGCAATAATTGCATATGCAGGACTTGAGCGTTACAATAATAAGTTATTTACTCCTTTGAATTTCTGTCCAAAAGCCAGATGGAGTTTAGAGGATATCAGCAAATAAATTTTAATATTGACACTTCTTAATTTAGTAGTATGATATGTAATTACCATGAAACATGGTAATTATCTATATAAAAAAGAGGTAAGTTTATGGGCAATAACAATTATGAAAATATATACAAAGATTTAATTGTTTTTCAGAAGCAACCAATTCTGCCTATTCAGCCGTAAATAATTTTTTAGAACTACCTAATGTATTTAATAAATATCCTACTGTTATTTCTTTAATTTTTTCTAAAACAGCAAAATTAGGCTCTAATATAACCAATATAATTAAAAACAGTGTTATTATATATGAGATATCAACAACCTTAATAGGTTCCATAAATAGTTTTTATAAAGATAAAAACTAGTCGATAAAATATTAAAAGACGGACAAAATGCTATTGATAAGCTTATTGAAACAACAACTTACTTATCGCCAATAGTTACAGATATTACAAATTCTTACTTAGTTGATCCGTATAAAGAAGAAAAAGCACTATTATTTGTAGAAGTCAAGATTTAATCTTACAGACATTATAAAAATTATATCTGAATGTCTGATAAGTTATGACTGTCAGATGAGTATTCAAGATATAAGATTTCGTTATTCTTTTCAACAGCTAACTTTTTACTATCCATAAAAGTCTGCATAGGTGTTTTTCCATAGCAATATTTACCGGAATGCGGTCTTTCATTATTATAATATTCTAGCCAAATATCAAGATCTAGTTGTAGATCATCAAGATCAGTATAGATCTTTTTACGCATAGCAGTATCAAAGAATTCTTGTTTCATAGTTTTATTAAAACGTTCACACATACCATTTGTTTGAGGAGAATATGCTTTAGTAGTAGTATGCTCAATACCCTCAATGCTTAAGAACAATTCAAAAGCATGATGTTCTATATTACCTTTATACTCACCACCTCTATCAGTTAAAATACGAAGTACTGGTATTTGCTGACTCTCATACCATGGTAACACTCTATCATTAAGCATGTCAGCAGCGGTAAGTGCTGTTTTATCAGTATATAGTTTAGCCTCTGCAACCCGAGTGTAACTATCAATAAACACTTGAGAATATACCTTGTCTATGCCTTTAAAATTACCTACATAATATGTGTCTTGGCATCCTAGATAACCTGGATGCTGTGTATCAATCTCACCATGAGCTTCTTTCTCGCTACGCCGTTTCTCTAATACTTGTAACTGAGCTTCGGTAAGAACAATACCATCCTGAGCCATTTTGGCTTCTAATGCTTTAAGTCTTTTATTGATATTATTTAAATCATTACGTAGCCAAATAGATCTAACTCCTCCAGGTGATACAAGAATACCAGTCTTTTTAAGCTCATTTGATACTCGCAGCTGACCATAAGCGGGGTATTCTATTGCCATATCTAATACTGCTCTCTCTACGGCAGGATCAACTCTATTCGCTATAATTGGCTTCTTCCGACTAATCTCATATAATGCTTCTTCTCCTCCTGTTTCATATAACTCTTTAAACCTATAATAACTGTCTCTACTGTAACCCATAGCTTTATATGCTGACGATATACTACCAAGACTCCTAGCTAATTCTAGTAATCCTATTTTTGGCTTTATTATTTTTTGATTTAGATTCATCTCTAATCCTCCATTTAATATTATCTTAATTTTACTAAATGTAAGATTAAATCTCAACTATTACATATTATTTGACTTGCAAATTCCTAACTCTACTAGTAATGATTGTTATAAATTATCAGGTACTGAAAGTATAACATTAGCTGAAATTGAATGTTATTAACTCTAAATTGACCCGAATTATGGATAAATCTTTATCCATAATGCGGTAAGTAATATTTCTTTTTTATATCAAGTTATGATATCAATTTGTGAAGCATCGGATCCTAATGTATAAGTTTCCATGTCTATATCGGTATTTGTGGATACTAATTGCTCTATGTTAGAAAGCCATAGATCAAAATTACTTTTCCATGTATCATATATGATTGGCTTGTTTTTCATACTAATACATAGGATATGCTCATCCTCGTGCTTAACATTAGTTATTTCAAACTTAGTATTTGGCAATACTACTATTTCCTTTTCTCCATCGTTTAATATAGAAGAAATATCAGCACCTACTAGAGAGGAATTCATTTCAATTTCATATTCAATATTAATTTGATGCGGTTTTAATTCATCTGACATATGATTATTAATAATACTCTGCTCAGAAGTTGTAGACATAAACCGCTCTGTAGAATATTCATTTCCTATGTTAAATATACCCACCTCTGATTTCTCTCTTGTTTCTCCACGGCAAATAGTAAGATTTTCAACTTGTCCTTGACTCATTTGGTATTGATCATTAGTTAGTATTACTAAAGCACGTTGCATTTCATAGGATTCTTTTGTTTTATCATACAACCTCATATAGCCGGTTTCTTTGAAATCTTTCAATGCAAAAAATTCTCTAAAAGTTATATTGTTATTATCATCTAATACTGCTTCATTGTAAGCATCGACATATTCTTCAAGTTCTACTCCATCTTGTTTTTTTAATTCTTCAAGTTCATTTAAGGAGTAGATTTCTTTCAATATCTCTTCTGCTGTTTCGTAATCTATTTCATCGTCATTATACATAATGCTTCACACCTCCGTTCATTAGATTTTTATTGTATCTAACTTACTTATTTATCAAAGTTAGAAAGGTGGTTATAACAAAGTAATAGACTAGGCTCAAAAAAAATTAATGAAAATTATAAGTTATGCAATAATTTAGTTTTCGTACGCAGAGCTTAATCAATCATCTTTATCCTTAGCTCTTCCTTTTCTCTAGCTATTTTCACGGTATTGCCGCTACTTACTTCACCTGCTAAAATCATTTTAGCTAAATTATTTTGTATTTCCCGCTGGATAAGGCGTTTTAAGGGTCTTGCTCCAAAGTTTGGGTCATAACCTTTTTCGGCCAAGTAATTTAAGGCAGATTCATCAAATTCAAGAGTAATATTTTGTTGTAGCAAAATTTTCTTTAAACTTTCTAGCTGAATTTTAACTATGTCGTGGATATTATCACGATTTAGGCGATGGAATAATATAATTTCGTCTAGCCTATTTAAAAACTCAGGCTTAAATACTGCTTTTACATATTCCATAACCTCATCTTTTACTTTATATGTATCTTCGTCCTCTTTCTGATTAACGAGTATCTCAGCACCTAAATTAGAAGTTAAAACTATAATAGTATTTTTAAAATCAACTGTGATACCCTGACTATCGGTTAATCTTCCCTCATCAAGTATTTGCAGCATAATATTAAATATGTCGGGATGGGCTTTTTCAACTTCGTCAAATAATATTACCTGATAAGGACGGCGTCTTACGCTTTCCGTTAACACTCCGCCTTGATCATATCCGATATAGCCGGGAGGGGCTCCTATTAAACGAGAAATAACATGCTTCTCCATATATTCCGACATATCTATACGAAGTATCGCATTACGGTCATCAAAAAGAAAACCGGCTAAGGCTTTGGCAAGCTCGGTTTTACCTACTCCTGTAGGTCCTAAGAATAAGAAGGAACCAAGCGGGCGGTTAATATCCTGAATACCTGCGCGTGATCTTCTAACTGCATCACTAACGCCTTTAATTGCTTCATCTTGTCCTATAACCGATTCACATAATTTCTGCTCCATTACAAGCAAACGCTCACGTTCACTTGATAGCATAGTATCAATCGGAATACCAGTAATACGAGAGATAATACTTGCTATATCACTTTCCGATACAATTTCTTTTAATAGCCCTTTATTATCCATACTTTCGGCTTCCTGAATCTTTTTCATAATCTCAGGTATAATTCCGTATTTTAGCTCACTAGCTTTAGCGAGATTAGCGTCACGCTCGGCACGCTCTAGATCGATTCTTGCTCGTTCTAACTCTTCTTTAAGTTTTTGAGCTTGCTGTAGTTTAGACTTTTCTGCTTGCCATTTAGCGTTCATATCATATGATTTAGATTCTAACTTTTCGAGTTCCTCAGTTAAATGGGTAATTTTCTTTTTAGAATGCTCGTCATTTTCTTTCTTTAAAGCTGCCAGTTCTATTTTTATCTGAATAATACGGCGATCTAGCTCGTCAAGCTCTTCCGGTTTACTTGACAACTCAATTTTCATACGGCTACAAGCTTCATCAATCAAATCAATAGCTTTATCAGGTAAATAACGATCAGTAATATAACGGTTTGATAGCGTCGCTGCTGCAACTATTGCACTATCGGAAATTCGCACGGCATGATGCAGCTCGTATTTTTCTTTAATTCCTCTAAGTATTGATATAGTATCTTCTACGCTTGGTTCACCTACATAAACAGGTTGGAAACGACGAGCGAGTGCTGCATCCTTCTCGATATATTTACGATATTCGTCTAAAGTAGTAGCTCCGATGCAATGTAGCTCACCACGAGCAAGCATCGGCTTTAGTAAATTTGAGGCATCCATAGCACCGTCGGTTTTCCCCGTACCGACCAATAAATGCAATTCATCAATAAATAAGATAATTTCACCGCTTGACTCCTTGATTTCACCAAGTACTGCTTTAAGACGCTCCTCAAATTCGCCTCGATATTTAGCTCCTGCTATTAATGCTCCCATATCAAGCTCAATAATACGGCAGTTCATAAGTGACTCAGGTACGTCCTTACTAAATATACGTTGTGCAAGCCCCTCTATTATAGCAGTTTTACCGACTCCTGGTTCACCGATCAACACAGGGTTGTTTTTCATGCGGCGTGATAACACCTGCACGGTTCTTCGTATTTCTTCATCGCGCCCGATTATCGGGTCAAGCTTACCGCTTTCGGCAAGCTCTGTTACGTCCCTGCCGTATTTCTTTAGAACATCGTAACTATTTTCTGCTGATTCGGTATCTGCTTTTTTGCCTTTACGGAACTGTAAAATAGCTACTGCTAATTTTTTACTATTAATTCCATGGTTCGTTAAAATTTTACCGGCTATAGTATTATCATAAGTTAATGCTTCAAATATACGCTCTATGGTTACAAAGCTATCCCCTCTGTCTTTAGCAATGCTACTAGCTTTTTCTAAAACTTTAAGAGCTTCAGCAGAAGAATAAATTTGCCCCCCACCCTCAACCTGAACTTTTGGAATTTTATTTAGTTCTAGCTGAACTTGATCTTTTAATAAGTTTATATTGCTACCGGTATTATTAATAAGGGTTTGAATTATACCTGTTTCTTCACTGAAAAGACTAGATAATAAATGCAAAGGTAATACTTGCTGATGATCGTTTTTAGCAGCAATCGATTGGCTACTAGCTATCACTGATTTAGCATGTGCAGTAAATTTATCAATATTCATATAAATAACATATTTTAATTAATAAAGTTAAATATTTTTAACTAGACTATTTTTATATAATAATTTTTAATTAAAATAACAAGAGATGAACAACTACATATAGAATTTTATAATGCTTTCATCATTAAAAAAACAATTTGATAACGATAAGGCGTTTTTATTAAATCGTACAAAAGAATTTTTAACTACATCCGGAGTAGGCGTTCCTTTAGAAACAAATAGAGCTAAAATTGAAGAAGCTGTTGAAAAAGGCAGCTTTACCGAGGCATTACAGGGTTTAGAAATTTTACGTCATGAGAGAACCGGTATAAAGCTTACTAAAATTGAAGAAAAAAATAGCGAAACTTCAATATTAAAACGTGACGGTCGCAACAACCCTAATGAAAAAATTGTTTTAGGCACTGAAGCTTTTGAAATGCAATATTTAAACGCTATCAGAGGAGCGATAGACATAGCAAAGACCGAAAATAAACCTGAGCTTGTGCTGAAATTAAATAAAGAAGCAGTAAAATTTATTAATAGTTTTAATGCTTTGAATATGGAAAAATCACAAGAAAATATCTCAAAAAATATGCAAACTGAGATTGACAATGTTGCTGAATTGCTAGGAACACATGGTATAAAAAATGCTCATAAAAAATTAAATGTTGCTAAAGATTTTCAAAATTTCAATGATGAGCATTGTGATATAGTAACTTTGTCAAAAGTCACCAATGATGAGGGAAAAGAGCATATTGTAGTCGAAGCGGAAGTAGCTTTTAAAGGCTTGACAGAAGAACAAAAGCAAGAATATCAAAATAGAGAAGGTAAAAACTGGTATAATGTAATGCCTGAATGGAAGAGGAAGCTTGTTGATCAGTACGCTGATGCAATTAAAAACGGTAAGCATGTTATCCCAACCCAGTTACGACAAATCGTTGGCATGAGAAATGCCTTTGAGAAAATTGGGGCAATAACCGATAAAGGCAGTAAAAATTTTGAAACATTGCTTACATCTAAACATGCAGGTACATTAGCCTCGGTTTCAAATGATATAGATTCTAGACAAAAAATTACCGACTTAAATGCACGCCAAGCCCAAGAATGGCTTGAAGACGGCGTTACTATTCATACCAATACATTAAACTCAGGTCCTATAGGAGCTAGCAATGATCCCACAATTGTTGATCAGACAAAAAAATCTATGGAAAATGTCGGTGGGAAAAATACTAATACTCCTCTTAATTTATTTAGGCTTATAGGAGTAACAAATAATTTTTCAGGAGTGAGTGACACTTTAAACAAAATAGCAGAAAATTTACCAACTGAAAAAGGAATTGATGAATTAAAAGCACATATTAAACCTAGAAGCAATTTTGAACGTTTTTTTAGGATAAATAAACCTAAAGGAAATGCAGTAGAAATAATTAACAATGCAAATTTAACGAATCAGGAAAAAGAATTATTAAAAAAATCTGTAACATTAAGAAAAAATATTGAGCAAGCAGATATTCCTTTTAGAGTATCTTTCGAGAAAAACTTCCTTTTATATCGTTTGATAAAGAAAATATTAATCTAAATATATCAGATGCCTTAAGTAATTTAACAGAAAAAATAAGACAAAATAAACAAGAAAATAAAACCACTAGTTTAATAAATTTACCTCAGGAAGAAATATTAACAATGTGTGCTAGCGATAAAGATAGAGAAGGACTTAATGAACATAATAAAATATCTCAAGCATTATCAAAATATACCGGTATAAAAATAACAGACATCGATATACAATTACTTAAAAACGGTCATATTGCTCAACAAGAAGGTAGTATTTATGCAGGCGGCGCAACTATCGGCTGTTATGGAACAAAAAGCGAAAATAAAGCGGGTATTCCAAAAAGTAGAAAAGAAACACTTGCTGGTATAATGGAGGTAACGGCTAAAACAAATAAAATTGAAGATAAAAAAAGATGGATAAAAGATAGATGCAGAATATGAAAAAAAATCATCCTAAAGAATCTATCGTAATACACAGTGATAAGAAAGTTGTTGAACCGTTAACTAAATCGGTGTCCAACTTAAACCAAGTATAACCCCACCGGTTAAATTTAATAAAAGTCAAAATATAGGTATGGAGAAATAATGTCAGAAATTGCAATTGTAACAGGCGGTACTAGAGGAATAGGTAAGGCTACCGCTTTAGAATTAAAAAATAAGGGTCTTACGGTAGTTGCTAATTTTTTCAGTAATTACGACGCTGCTAAAGAAATGGAAGAAAAATACGGTATCAAAACTAAATGCTGGAATGTTGCGGATTTTGAAGAATGCAGGCAAGCAGTAAAGGAAATTGAAGAGGAATTTAAAAAACCGGTAAGTATTCTTGTTAACAATGCAGGTATTACCAAAGATAAAATGCTACATAGAATGGGTCATCAAGATTGGAATGACGTCATTAACGTTAATCTCAATTCTTGCTTTAATATGTCTAGCAGCGTAATGGAGCAGATGCGAAACCAAGATTATGGTCGTATAGTAAATATCAGTTCAATTAATGCTCAAGCAGGGCAGGTTGGGCAAACTAATTACTCCGCCGCTAAAGCCGGAATCATCGGTTTTACTAAGGCTCTTGCTCGTGAAACTGCTTCTAAAAATATCACCGTTAACTGTATAGCTCCAGGGTATATTGCAACCGAAATGGTAGGAGTAGTACCCGAAGACGTACTTGCTAAAATCGTTAATAGTATCCCCAAAAAAAGACTAGGACAGCCTGAAGAAATAGCTAGAGCCGTGGCATTTTTAGTTGATGAAAATGCCGGCTTTATAACAGGCGAGACTATTTCCATTAATGGCGGCCATAACATGATTTAAACAAATATAACTAATAATAGATAGGATATGATAAAACAAATATTGAAAGATATTAAGACACTATGTAAAAGTTGTAATTATGAAGGAGCATTTAATAAATTAGCAGAAATTAAAAGATTAGTCGGATATATACAATACTATCACTATGGAAATGGTATAATCTATACTTCCCAAGCAAAAACTAATAATGATATAACAGAAAAGCAACAGCTTTACTTTAAGGCAGAAATTTCATTTCGTAAAACAGCTCAATACAAATCTGTCCCTAAAAATACTTATTTTTTATTAGACAAAATTCTTTGTAAAGTAGGTAAATTCAAGGAAGTTAAGATTGTACTCGGACAATATACACCTTCCCAAAAGAACCAGAAAGAATTTCAAGAAATTCTTAGTCAAATACCCCAAGAACCTAATAAAACTACTAATTCACCGCTGCTACCGAGAGAAAATGATTTATCTAAAAGTCAATTAATTTTGGTTAATAATAGCGATTATGTAACGAGACAAGAACATAATGAATTAAAAAGCTCTATGCTTGAACTTCGTCAAGATGTTACAGAAATAAAGCTAACTATTGCAGACATAAAAAAATGTTAGTAGACGCAAATATCCCGCTTACTATAACTATAAACAACCAAATTAACGGATTGAAAGACATTAATCCTAGATTAGAAGAATATTATAAATATTTTAATACGGCTTTACACAATGTATTTATTGCTGCTAGTGCCGTAAGCAGTGGCTTAGTAGTTCCTGATGCTGGGCATTTGGAACGAGTTGGACCTATGTATTGGGCAAAAATATTTTGTTATACTGCTGATGTAGGATCAGCTGGGTTTTTACATCCTATTTTCAATGCTATAATAGCAGTCCTTCATGATGCAGGTGATAATATGTTTAACTCTAAGGAAGAAGTAAAGTTAGTAGATGTACTTACTAAATTTTGTAAAATGTTTAATAAGCAAAAGGATATGACCGTACCTATAGGTCAAGAACTACAGAGATTAGCTTTATTTTTTGCTAATTTAAGGAGCGCAGAAATCACAAAAAATAATGAGACGGAGTTCAGCAATTTCTTTACGGATAAACTGCCGATGCAAAATAAATTTTTTCGTTATGATACCAATAATACCAAAGAAATGAATAGTAAACCTATGGAAAAAGTAGCACTCCAAGATGCTATTTCTTTGATTAGTTATATGCATAAGAATGCAGAGGATATATTAAAGAGTAAAGAACCGTTTTTAACACGAATTTTAACTACTGTAGAAAAGAAGTTTCACAAATCATGGGATGATATAAAGAAAACTACTCCCGGTAACGTAGAATATGATTTATGGCAAATAGAAAAGCAATTACCTGAATCTGAAATAATAACCGAGAAAGCAAAAACTGGACAGTTAACAAGTATAAATATACCTTACTTTTTATTTGATTTCTCAAAATCATATTTTCCGATGATTTCTTTATCGGGCATCAGAAGAGGAATTGAAGCTTTTTTTAATAAAGAATATTCTGAAGATAAACTTACGACAGAAGAGCAAGGCTGCTTCTTCTTATTCTTGGCATATAAAATATTTAGACACGGTAATGAGGCGTGCCTCAAATATTTTGGTGATAATGATAAATATAAGGAGCTGATAAAACAAGTTTTCAAGGATTATCCTCATTTATTTTTTAGAGAAGAGGCAATTAACATCTGTATTAAAAATGAAACTGATAGCAAAAAAGCATTAGATGCAATAAAGTTAGGGTCATCGGATAAATTTTTTGTAGATTGCTTTCAAAAAGTATTTCCTAATTTAAATTTTGTTAAAGTTATGGTAAAACTTGAACCTAAACCGTAATTTGAACAGGGACCTGTGTTTGAATTTGACGCAATAGAGGTATTATTTTTAGATATAGATGAAAATGGTGCTATAACGATAGTAGGTGATGTTAAACAATAAATTTATTTAAAAAATGACCAGCATATACTACATTCTTGACAATGTTCCTGCTATTTATAAGCAGGACATGGAAATAGAGTATGAGCATTTGGCTATGCAATTAATTAAGTCTGGTAAATTACGGATAGATACCGATGATTGCTGCAATTTTGCAAGATTTACCGAGCCTGCTCTTAATATAAGCTTAATGGTTAGTAAAGAAGAACTAACAAGCCCGCATTTAATCCCTGAAACTACCAAGCTTTTTCAAAATTTATATAGAAACTCTGCTTCAGATCAGAAAATAAAATCAATCTTTGATAACTTAAAAAAACAAATACAAAAGCTACAACCGGTTAAGAAAGAAGTAACTGAAATGCTGGCACGTCTTTTTGTTCAGTCGGCTCATCCGATTGTAATAAGGTGGCTTCTTCTTAATAAGACGGAAGTATTTCTTACCTATTCGCATAATATCGGCGATATGATGGATATGGTTAGCTGGCAACGAGTAGGCGGTAATAGCGGTATGCAAAGCACTAACGGCAAGGATGTAGCTATTTTTGTTTCATGCGGCGGCAATCCTTTTGCTGAAAACAATAAAGATTATCCTATGTACGGTAATGGCTGGCCTGCCGTTGCTAGGCTTCAGATTATCGCAGCCCAAGAGCTTGGGCATTTTGCCGATATAAAAAGAGATGATAAAGGCAGACAAATAACTCGCCATTCGGCTAATCTTTCCGGTACTAAAGCTACCGATAAAGTACGAATTGCTAGAAAAAATGATATAATACATTGTCATAATTTGCTTAGTAAACTCCTTAAAGCGGGTATGAAAAAGCAATTAGATTATGAAACGAAACTTAAATTTTATAATGCAAACAAGGTTAGTGGCTTAAAAGTTTATGCTATAAAATTCATGATTTTAATATATAAATTTCGGCTTTTAAATTATAGCAGTAGAAATAACCTAATATTTGTAAAAAAATTTAAAACCGATAAATATATGGCATTAATGATTGAGGCTATGTTTAAAGATATGCAAGCTAATTTATCGCCAAACGCTGAAGTGTATAAAAATAAAAACCCTGAAATTGAAGAAGCTGTAGCCTGTATTGAGGCACTCGCTAGAGTACCGCAACAAGCCGTAAAATGGGGGTATTTAACTACCAAAGAAACTATGCACGACCTTTATAAAATATATTATAACGAGGTTATACCTTCTTTAATTACTAGCTATAATGTTGTCACCGGTGAAAATTATAAACGTGATTTTAAAAAACCAAAAAACGGCTTCTTTTCTAAAACCAATATCTTCAGGAATAAGAAGCTAGTATTAAAACCAGTTAGAGAATTGTAAGTATACTGATGTGAAATGAAAAGTAGTATACGAAGGTCAACTTCAAAAAGAGCAAGGAATTCACAAAGCGAGGAGCGGCAGCAGTTACTTAATACGTGAGTACCGCAGCTCTTGTAGGATGACATAGCCAATTTTTGAAGTTGACCTAGTATATATTGCTTTTTTAAGAATTTAGTATTAAATTTAATATAAAATTATATATAAAAAATGATATGACAAGCTTATCTATTACTCTACCCGATAATATAGCTAAAGCTAGTAATGAAATTGCTAAAAAGCTAGGATTATCTAGAACAGCCTTTATTCGTCAAGCCATTGTACATGAACTCGATAATCTACAGTTTCAATTTGAACAAAACGATATTATAAAAAGCTTTAATGCAATGAAAAAATCTAAAAAATATCTAGAAGAAATGACAGAAATCACTGAAAACTTAAATTCAGAATTACTAAAAGAAAAGGGGAAATGGTGGAGCAAAAAGAAATATTAACACGGGGCGGTATTTATTTGGCTAGGCTTGATCCTGCTAAAATAAATGAAGTTGGAAAAATACGTCCCGTAATAATATTAGATTCACAAACAATATTAGATTCTATTCCTCCTATAATTTGTAATAGTTGAGATTTAATCTTACATTTAGTAAAATTAAGATAATATTAAATGGAGGATTAGAGATGAATCTAAATCAAAAAATAATAAAGCCAAAAATAGGATTACTAGAATTAGCTAGGAGTCTTGGTAGTATATCGTCAGCATATAAAGCTATGGGTTACAGTAGAGACAGTTATTATAGGTTTAAAGAGTTATATGAAACAGGAGGAGAAGAAGCATTATATGAGATTAGTCGGAAGAAGCCAATTATAGCGAATAGAGTTGATCCTGCCGTAGAGAGAGCAGTATTAGATATGGCAATAGAATACCCTGCTTATGGTCAGCTGCGAGTATCAAATGAGCTTAAAAAGACTGGTATTCTTGTATCACCTGGAGGAGTTAGATCTATTTGGCTACGTAATGATTTAAATAATATCAATAAAAGACTTAAAGCATTAGAAGCCAAAATGGCTCAGGATGGTATTGTTCTTACCGAAGCTCAGTTACAAGTATTAGAGAAACGGCGTAGCGAGAAAGAAGCTCATGGTGAGATTGATACACAGCATCCAGGTTATCTAGGATGCCAAGACACATATTATGTAGGTAATTTTAAAGGCATAGGCAAGGTATATTCTCAAGTGTTTATTGATAGTTACACTCGGGTTGCAGAGGCTAAACTATATACTGATAAAACAGCACTTACCGCTGCTGACATGCTTAATGATAGAGTGTTACCATGGTATGAGAGTCAGCAAATACCAGTACTTCGTATTTTAACTGATAGAGGTGGTGAGTATAAAGGTAATATAGAACATCATGCTTTTGAATTGTTCTTAAGCATTGAGGGTATTGAGCATACTACTACTAAAGCATATTCTCCTCAAACAAATGGTATGTGTGAACGTTTTAATAAAACTATGAAACAAGAATTCTTTGATACTGCTATGCGTAAAAAGATCTATACTGATCTTGATGATCTACAACTAGATCTTGATATTTGGCTAGAATATTATAATAATGAAAGACCGCATTCCGGTAAATATTGCTATGGAAAAACACCTATGCAGACTTTTATGGATAGTAAAAAGTTAGCTGTTGAAAAGAATAACGAAATCTTATATCTTGAATACTCATCTGACAGTCATAACTTATCAGACATTCAGATATAATTTTTATAATGTCTGTAAGATTAAATCTTGACTTCTACACAATAGTTAAATTGATATACCGCCACTTTTTTTAAAGCCGGCATGAGCTTTTTCAAGTTTTTTAATAAGTCTGGGTGAATATGATTTAATGTCTTTTTCCTTGCCGCCTTCGTATTTTTTAGCGAGTTTCATTCCCACTCTGATCATATTATAGGCGAAGTTCATTAGCTTTGTTTCTCCTGCTATTCTTTTTGGATTCATAAACATATAAACTTGATAAACGGCAAAGCTCTTTATTAAACGCTTTAAGTCCATTCTAGCTTGTTTGGTCATACTTTGTAATTTATCTTTTGGGTTTGCAAGGTTTTTATTAGCATCTCTAACGATTTTAGAACGTTGATGCATTAAATAATTACTGACTTCGGCAACGTTCTTGTTAATGAGCTTCTCATCCATTTTAAGCTTTAAGTTTTTAGTTTTACCTAAATACCTACGGATTAATAAGATAATTCGGCTTTGCAGTTGAGTTAAATCCATAGTTTGTTCGTTTAAGATAGCAAGTATTCGCTCTATCTCATACTCAAACTCTTCATTTTGGCTTAATTCTTCAAAAATTTCCTCCACCTCTTTACTCTCAAGTACAAGATCGTCACTAATACCCATTAATGCATCTTTTATTTGATCAGCGATTTTTTTGGTATCTTCGGAAAATTGATTATTTGTCATAATCTAATTCATCGTTAAATATAGCTATTTTTATACTAGCACTACATTTCTACTTGTCTATAAAAATTGTATTAAGAGATATTAAATTTTTCGGTCATGCCTCCATATTGCAGTTACGCCTATTAAAAAGCTATACGCTCAATAAGAGTACCAATAACCTTATCATGAATATCCAATGACTTGGAAAAGCAGATTGTCTTACATGCAAGCCTCTTGCATCTCGTTCTAAGGTTCAAGTTACTTCGTTCTATCCGTTGAGTGTATTTTTTTGTAGAAGTCAAGATTTAATCTTACAGACATTATAAAAATTATATCTGAATGTCTGATAAGTTATGACTGTCAGATGAGTATTCAAGATATAAGATTTCGTTATTCTTTTCAACAGCTAACTTTTTACTATCCATAAAAGTCTGCATAGGTGTTTTTCCATAGCAATATTTACCGGAATGCGGTCTTTCATTATTATAATATTCTAGCCAAATATCAAGATCTAGTTGTAGATCATCAAGATCAGTATAGATCTTTTTACGCATAGCAGTATCAAAGAATTCTTGTTTCATAGTTTTATTAAAACGTTCACACATACCATTTGTTTGAGGAGAATATGCTTTAGTAGTAGTATGCTCAATACCCTCAATGCTTAAGAACAATTCAAAAGCATGATGTTCTATATTACCTTTATACTCACCACCTCTATCAGTTAAAATACGAAGTACTGGTATTTGCTGACTCTCATACCATGGTAACACTCTATCATTAAGCATGTCAGCAGCGGTAAGTGCTGTTTTATCAGTATATAGTTTAGCCTCTGCAACCCGAGTGTAACTATCAATAAACACTTGAGAATATACCTTGCCTATGCCTTTAAAATTACCTACATAATATGTGTCTTGGCATCCTAGATAACCTGGATGCTGTGTATCAATCTCACCATGAGCTTCTTTCTCGCTACGCCGTTTCTCTAATACTTGTAACTGAGCTTCGGTAAGAACAATACCATCCTGAGCCATTTTGGCTTCTAATGCTTTAAGTCTTTTATTGATATTATTTAAATCATTACGTAGCCAAATAGATCTAACTCCTCCAGGTGATACAAGAATACCAGTCTTTTTAAGCTCATTTGATACTCGCAGCTGACCATAAGCGGGGTATTCTATTGCCATATCTAATACTGCTCTCTCTACGGCAGGATCAACTCTATTCGCTATAATTGGCTTCTTCCGACTAATCTCATATAATGCTTCTTCTCCTCCTGTTTCATATAACTCTTTAAACCTATAATAACTGTCTCTACTGTAACCCATAGCTTTATATGCTGACGATATACTACCAAGACTCCTAGCTAATTCTAGTAATCCTATTTTTGGCTTTATTATTTTTTGATTTAGATTCATCTCTAATCCTCCATTTAATATTATCTTAATTTTACTAAATGTAAGATTAAATCTCAACTATTACAGATAATATGCTTTTTAGGGTCTAATAACCTAGCATAACTCCCCCATCCATCTGTATAGTAAAAAGTCACCTTGAAATTCTCTAGTTTTTTCAGTAATGATTCTAATGTGCTATCACATCTTGTACCAAACGTATAAGCAACTACTTTTAACGAAATCTTATCCAAGGCATACCAAAGCCATCGTTGTCTGGATTTATTCTGTACATAAGACCATTGTTCATCTATCTCAGGAGCAATAATTACTTCTGTTGTACTGATAGAATGATTTATTGTTTTTTAATACTAGATTTTTTTAAAACACGGATAACTGTATTGATACCCACTTTTAATACTCTTACTGTATCTCTAACTCCAGAGCCGTTGATTGACATTTCTACTATTTGCTCCTTAACTCCAGGCTTAGATGCATTATTAATATACTCCAATTGAAAATATCGATTACACCGCTTGCATTGATATCTCTGTTGTTTTGAAATTGAATATCCTGACTTTATTACTTCTTCTGTGTTGTTACAATATCTACACTTAACATCTATTTTTGCCATAACTCCTTAACTATAATTCTCTCTTATTACTGTTTGAGGATTATAGACTATTTACTCTAAACTGCAATACGGAGGCACGACCTACTCCTGATTCTTTTTCTGATGGGGGATTAAATTTTCATAAAGAAGATACCGTTAGAAATTTTGTACGCTTGATAAATGAAGGGGCTACAATAATTGAGCTTGGATCACAATCAACACGTCCTCCCGCTTTAATTATTAATGAAGATGAAGGATATGCAAGGCTTGAGAATGTTCTTGAAGAGCTTAGGGAAGTTATAAAAGAAAAAGAAATTATAGTCAGTATTGATGGCTTTACTCCTGAAGTAATTAAAATTGTTTTAAAAAAAATACCCTATTTCCTGTATAAACTTGGTTAAAAATAATCTAGATAATTATACATTACGATTAATTGCCGATTATAATTGTAAAATTATTACTATGCACTCATTAACCGTTCCACCGCAAAAACAAAAATGTCTTGATTTCGATAACTCTCCGCTTGCTAGTTTAAATATATGGACAGAGCAAGAAATAACAAGATTAGAAAAATGTGGATTTGATAGAAAAAATATCATTCTTGATCCTGGAATTGGTTTTGGAAAATCCATTTACCAAAATTTATATATTACAACATATTAAAAAATTTAAAAATCCAGGATGTGAGATATTGGTAGGACACTCATGAAAATCTTATATTTCTGCTTTTTATAATTCCAAAGCATCGGAAAGAGATTTGGAAACAATAGCAATATCAAAATATTTAACAGAGCATGGAGCTGATTATTTACGAGTGCATAATGTTATAGAGCATCAAAGATTTTTTGTAACAGACCATATGACTAGGCGCTGTTAACAAAGTTATTTTAATTGATAATTAAAGGGATTTTTTAGCAAAAATTAATAAGATTTTTGCTGGAATAGCTAGTCCTGTTTCAAAAAAATCTTATAATTTGCAGTAAAAAAGAATTTAATTAGCTTTAAAATAACTTTGTTAACAGCGCCTAAACATTTATCTCATGAAAAATAGAAAAATCATCGGTCTAATGGCATGTGACCCACAAGGGGTGATAGGTAATAAAGGTCAGATGCCCTGGTCTTATACTAAGGAGTTTGAATATTTTTATCAGACGATAAAAAATAATATTATAGTCATGGGACGAAAAACCTTTGACTCTATACCTGTAAAGATTTTAAAAAATTGTATTTGTATTGTTTTTTCAAGAAATACACCATTACAATCTTATAATAATATATTTTTTATTAAATCTTTAGATGATTTTTGGCGAGTAATAAAACCTTTTACTTATAAGAAAATTTTTATGGTAGGAGGGGCAGAAATAGCGACTCTTTTCCTAGAGCAAAATCTTATTGATGAATTTTTACTTACAAAAATAAATAAAAATTATGATGGAGATGTTTTTTTCCTATTGATTTTCTAGCAGGATGGCATTCGGTAATAATAGACAAGACAAATGATTATCAAGTTTACAAATTCATTAAATAAAGAGGTAAGATGAAATTTTTAGAACAGCTTAATATAGATCTTGAACAATATAACCTTTTAAATCATCCATTTTATCAATTATGGAATATGGGGAAACTTACTCATTCTACTTTACAAATTTACGCAAAAGAATATTATCGTCACGTTACAGCTTTCCCACGTTATATAAGTGCAATACATTCCAAATGTAGTGATATAAAAGCTAGGCAAATATTACTTGGTAATCTTATAGAAGAAGAGCAGGGTGAAGAAAATCACCCAGAACTATGGAAACGTTTTGCTGAGGGCTTGGATGTTTAAATTGTAATAGTTGAGATTTAATCTTACATTTAGTAAAATTAAGATAATATTAAATGGAGGATTAGAGATGAATCTAAATCAAAAAATAATAAAGCCAAAAATAGGATTACTAGAATTAGCTAGGAGTCTTGGTAGTATATCGTCAGCATATAAAGCTATGGGTTACAGTAGAGACAGTTATTATAGGTTTAAAGAGTTATATGAAACAGGAGGAGAAGAAGCATTATATGAGATTAGTCGGAAGAAGCCAATTATAGCGAATAGAGTTGATCCTGCCGTAGAGAGAGCAGTATTAGATATGGCAATAGAATACCCTGCTTATGGTCAGCTGCGAGTATCAAATGAGCTTAAAAAGACTGGTATTCTTGTATCACCTGGAGGAGTTAGATCTATTTGGCTACGTAATGATTTAAATAATATCAATAAAAGACTTAAAGCATTAGAAGCCAAAATGGCTCAGGATGGTATTGTTCTTACCGAAGCTCAGTTACAAGTATTAGAGAAACGGCGTAGCGAGAAAGAAGCTCATGGTGAGATTGATACACAGCATCCAGGTTATCTAGGATGCCAAGACACATATTATGTAGGTAATTTTAAAGGCATAGGCAAGGTATATTCTCAAGTGTTTATTGATAGTTACACTCGGGTTGCAGAGGCTAAACTATATACTGATAAAACAGCACTTACCGCTGCTGACATGCTTAATGATAGAGTGTTACCATGGTATGAGAGTCAGCAAATACCAGTACTTCGTATTTTAACTGATAGAGGTGGTGAGTATAAAGGTAATATAGAACATCATGCTTTTGAATTGTTCTTAAGCATTGAGGGTATTGAGCATACTACTACTAAAGCATATTCTCCTCAAACAAATGGTATGTGTGAACGTTTTAATAAAACTATGAAACAAGAATTCTTTGATACTGCTATGCGTAAAAAGATCTATACTGATCTTGATGATCTACAACTAGATCTTGATATTTGGCTAGAATATTATAATAATGAAAGACCGCATTCCGGTAAATATTGCTATGGAAAAACACCTATGCAGACTTTTATGGATAGTAAAAAGTTAGCTGTTGAAAAGAATAACGAAATCTTATATCTTGAATACTCATCTGACAGTCATAACTTATCAGACATTCAGATATAATTTTTATAATGTCTGTAAGATTAAATCTTGACTTCTACAGCCGGCTCACTTCAGAACCTAAATTAAACTCAACTCAAAAACTTGTTCAAGGTTATTTTAACTTAACAGAGAAATCTTTTTCTATAGGTCTTGGAGCACTTTATGCTTATGAGCGTCAAACTCCTGAAGTATCTGACTCTAAAATTCAAGGATTACAAAAATTTTATGGAATTTCAGATTACAGAACTTTACAATTTTTCATTGTTCATAGTACAGTTGATCAATGGCATACACAAGAATGTGCAAATTTGTTTAATAATTTAAGCTCAAAAGAACAAAAATTAGTATATCAAGGAGCGATAAAAGGCGCAAAACTACTATGGCAATTTCTAGACGGTATATATACTCGGTGAATTTCAAAAATTGGCTACGTCGTTCTACAAGATCTGCGGTACTCACGTATTAAGTAACGGCTTCCGTTCCTCGCCTTGTGAATTCCTTGCTCTTTTTGAAATTGACCTTCGTATACCAACTCTTCATTTACTCGAAGTATAAATACAACGCATCATTAACTATTATTCTCTTTCATAAAATGAAAAATATCTTCCTACATTCCTTAAGCCTTGAAAATTATCGTAATTTTAAAAATCTTGAATTAAAAACAGATAATACCCCAATAATTTTAATAGGTGAAAACGGTAGCGGTAAAACTAATATTTTAGAAGCTATATCGTTGTTTTATCCAGGTAGAGGACTTCGGTCAGCTAAACTTGCCGATATATGCAAAGCTTCAGAAGATCAGTGTCTAGTTAAAGCTCTATTGCAAAGCAAATTAGGGCTTGCAGAATTTACCACACAATTTAAACGTAGCTCTAATAGAAGAATAACCGAGTATAACGAAAGTAAAATAGCCAATAATGAGTTAAGTAAATTTACCAGCATGGTATGGCTGACTCCGCAAATGGAAGGTATCTTTACAAGCGGTAGTAGTGATAGAAGAAAATTTCTTGATAGAATAGTTTATAATTTTGATTCAAAGCATGCAGAATTAGTGAGTAAATATGAATATTACATGTATGAGAGAAATAAAATTCTAGCAGAAGATATAAGAGATGATAATTGGCTGAAAATCATAGAAGAAAAAATGGCTGATATGTCTAGTCATATTGCTAATAATCGCTTAAAAACCTTAGAATTTATGCAGCAAGCAATAGATGAACTTGAAAATGAGTTTCCAAAAGCCGATTTATCGATTGACGGCATTGTTGAACAAAAAATATTAGACGGTGCAGAAGATATTGTGGGTTTTATTACTGCAGAACTTTACAAAGCAAGAGGCAAAGATAAACTACTCGGTCGCACTAGCTTTGGAGTCCATAAAAGCGATTTTCTAGTCAAACATAAAAGGAAAAATATCTTAGCAAAATTTTGTTCTACAGGTGAGCAGAAAGCTATATTAATTGCGATAATCCTTGCCGAAATGAATTATGCTATAAAACTAACTAAAATAGCACCGATTTTACTTTTAGATGAGGTCTTTGTGCATCTAGACGACAAAAGACGAGGGTATTTAATCGAATTTTTTACCGGTTTAAACATGCAGCTATGGGTTACCGCTGCCGATTTAGAGGGAATAGAAAATTTTGCAAGTAAAGCACAATTGATTAAGTTGTAATAGTTGAGATTTAATCTTACATTTAGTAAAATTAAGATAATATTAAATGGAGGATTAGAGATGAATCTAAATCAAAAAATAATAAAGCCAAAAATAGGATTACTAGAATTAGCTAGGAGTCTTGGTAGTATATCGTCAGCATATAAAGCTATGGGTTACAGTAGAGACAGTTATTATAGGTTTAAAGAGTTATATGAAACAGGAGGAGAAGAAGCATTATATGAGATTAGTCGGAAGAAGCCAATTATAGCGAATAGAGTTGATCCTGCCGTAGAGAGAGCAGTATTAGATATGGCAATAGAATACCCCGCTTATGGTCAGCTGCGAGTATCAAATGAGCTTAAAAAGACTGGTATTCTTGTATCACCTGGAGGAGTTAGATCTATTTGGCTACGTAATGATTTAAATAATATCAATAAAAGACTTAAAGCATTAGAAGCCAAAATGGCTCAGGATGGTATTGTTCTTACCGAAGCTCAGTTACAAGTATTAGAGAAACGGCGTAGCGAGAAAGAAGCTCATGGTGAGATTGATACACAGCATCCAGGTTATCTAGGATGCCAAGACACATATTATGTAGGTAATTTTAAAGGCATAGGCAAGGTATATTCTCAAGTGTTTATTGATAGTTACACTCGGGTTGCAGAGGCTAAACTATATACTGATAAAACAGCACTTACCGCTGCTGACATGCTTAATGATAGAGTGTTACCATGGTATGAGAGTCAGCAAATACCAGTACTTCGTATTTTAACTGATAGAGGTGGTGAGTATAAAGGTAATATAGAACATCATGCTTTTGAATTGTTCTTAAGCATTGAGGGTATTGAGCATACTACTACTAAAGCATATTCTCCTCAAACAAATGGTATGTGTGAACGTTTTAATAAAACTATGAAACAAGAATTCTTTGATACTGCTATGCGTAAAAAGATCTATACTGATCTTGATGATCTACAACTAGATCTTGATATTTGGCTAGAATATTATAATAATGAAAGACCGCATTCCGGTAAATATTGCTATGGAAAAACACCTATGCAGACTTTTATGGATAGTAAAAAGTTAGCTGTTGAAAAGAATAACGAAATCTTATATCTTGAATACTCATCTGACAGTCATAACTTATCAGACATTCAGATATAATTTTTATAATGTCTGTAAGATTAAATCTTGACTTCTACATCATCATCTGACAGTCATAACTTGTCAGACATTCAGATATAATTTTTATAATGTCTGTAAGATTAAATCTTGACTTCTACACTAATTTTTCACGTAATACTTCAACTAACTTATTAATTGCTTCAGTTGGGTGGATGTTTTCAAGGATAGCAAGCTCACCTGCGAGTCTATTTAAAGCTGATTCGTAGAGTGTTCTTTCACTGTAAGAACGATCATTATCAACATTTTTATGTAAGTCCCGTAATACTTCGGCTATGGCTACAATATTACCTGAGTTAATTTTACCTTCATATTCTTGGGCCCTTCTACTCCACATTCTATTTCCTTGTTTTGGTTTACCTTGAAGAGTTGAATATATGACATCTAAATCTTTTCTGCTTGCAACCGCTCTAAGACCAACAACCGCAGCTCTACTAACAGGCACTTTTAATGTCATTTTATCTTGCGAAAAGGAAATTACATATACTTTAATTTCAGTACCTGCAATAGTATGATATTCAATATTTGTTATTTCACCAACTCCATGTGCAGGATAGACAATTCTCTGCCCTATTTTAAACTCGGATTTTTGTTCGGTTTTATTTTCGGATTGTGTTGTATTTGCCATTATTAATTCCTCCGTAGTGGTTTTAGTGCCTAAGAACTTAATGTTAGACTATTATTTTCTATAGCATAGCACATTTTGCTTCTATTATAAAGTAGATATTTTTATTGAAATAAAATTGATATGCTTTTATTGTAGAGAAAGTTAATAGTTAAGGGAAAGTTATGCGAAGTATTTTTATCGTGCCGATATTTTTATTATTTTTGAGTAGTTGTTCAGAAGAAAAAACACAAAATAAGAATCAAGAAGAGAAACAAATAATAGTGCAGGAAAAAACTCTGCAAAACAACAACGCTTCTCACGAAATAAATCAAGAAGCAGTAAATTCTGAAAACACGGCTGAATCAATAGTTCCTGATAACGATAATAATCAGGCTGATGAAATATCAACGCCGGATTCACAAGAACAAAAAAATCCTGAAATAAAACCTGTTAAAGTTACTTTTAAAGTTGATGATAATGATATGGTTCTCGGTAACAAAAAATCAAATGTTATAGTAGTCGAGTACTTTTCTCCTACCTGTCCGCATTGTGCTTATTATCATCAAACAATTTTTCCGGAACTTAAGAAAAAATATATCGATACTAATAAAATTGCATATGTGGTTCGTGAATTTATTGCTACAAAACAAGATTTAGACGCTGCAATTTTAGCACGCTGCAAAGGTGATATAAATAGTTTTGTGCAGTTTCATAATATCATATTACAACAACAAGATAAATGGGCATATAGCAATAAATACAGAGAATTATTAACTGATATAGGTCAGCTTGGCGGTGTTCCTCCGGAAGAATATAAGCAATGTTTAAATAGTGATAAAATTACTGAAACGCTAATTGCTAATACTAATTTTGTAGCAAAAGCACCAAAATTTATAGGTACTCCTTCTTTCTTCGTTAACGGAGTACAAACCGGAAATTATAGTATAGATAGTATTTCTACGGCAGTCGATAAAGCTTTAGAGGAGCAGAGAGAAAAAGCAAAAAATGAGATGAGTTTGTAATTTTGGCAGTAGATTGTCATTGCGAGCAGGTATTGTTGCGTAGACCGGTAAAACCTACTGTGTCACCCCGTAGCTTGATCACGGGGTCCATAAAAACAATAAATAGTATTTTTAACTGGATCCCGTGGTCAAGCCACGGGGTGACAGAGATGAAATTGATCCACGTCTTCTCGCAATGACTGAGATAAACTAATGAATACGGAAAAACTAAAAAATATCAAAGCAAGAATTAAAGATTTAAAAACTTCTAAGATTTCTAATTCTAAGATTCAGCAAGAAATTAGCCCGTTCACTATCGCTGTAGATTTAGTTTCAGGTACAATGGTAGGTGTCGTAATTGGAATATTTACGGATAAGTTTTTTAATTCTAAGCCTTTATTTCTTATTATATTTACAATAATAGGAATGATTGCCGGCTTTAACATTATAATGCAGAAAATAAGGAAATGACTCATAGCCCTTTAGCACAATTTGATATCAAAAAATTGATAGACATCAAAATGTTCGGCTTTGACGTCAGCTTTACTAATTCGAGTATCTATATGTTACTTGCTAGCATCTTAGCCTTAACTTATTTTTACTTAGCTTTTTATAACCGGAAATTAGTACCTTCTAGATTACAAGTAAGTGCTGAAATAGTTTATAATCTTGTAGCTGATATGTTAAATCAGAATATAGGAGTAAAAGGACGCAAATTTATTCCGTTAGTTTTTAGTCTGTTTATTTTTATTTTATTCTGTAATTTACTTGGTATGACACCTTATAGCTTTACTGCTACTAGTCATATTATCGTTACTTTTACCTTAGCAATTCTAGTATTTTTAACGGTCACTATAGTCGGTTTCGTAAAACACGGGTTACGTTTTTTAACTCTTTTTTTACCACACGGTACTCCTTTATGGTTAGCACCGTTGATGATAGTAATTGAACTGTTTACATATTTAGCAAGGCCGGTTAGTTTATCATTGCGACTCGCCGCCAATATGATGGCGGGACATGTTTTATTAAAAGTAATAGCCGGTTTTACCGTCTCGTTAATGATTTACTTGAAGTTTCTGCCAATCCCTCTTATGGTGATACTAATTGGGTTTGAAATTTTTGTTGCAATACTTCAAGCTTATATTTTTACTATTTTATCTTGTATGTATCTTAATGACGCCATCAATTTACACTGATGCGAATAGCGGATTATTACATAATTCGCTATTCGGTTAGCAATAATTTATGTACCTTGAGTAAATGAAGAGTTGGTATACGAAGCTCAATTTGAAAAAGAGCGAGGTGTTTTGAAGCTTTTAACCGCAGCGTACATACTAGTACGTGAGGATTAAAAGCAAAAAATAACGAAGCCAATTTTTTAAATTCAGCAAGTATATATTTATTTTTTGATTAATTAAAAGTTAGGTTTTTTATGGATATGGTTTCTTTAAAATTTATTGGTATAGGGCTTATGGCTATCGGCATGTACGGTGCGGCTCTAGGCGTTAGTAATATATTTAGCTCTCTACTTAGTTCAATAGCACGAAACCCTTCAGCTGCAGAAAACTTACAAAGAATGGCTCTGATCGGTGCAGGTCTTGCTGAAGCAATGGGGCTTTTTTCCTTTGTAATTGCTATGTTACTTATTTTTTCTTAAAATTCATTTTTAAATAAGATGCCTCAATTTGATATTGCTACCTATTATTCACAAATTTTTTGGCTTATCGTTACTTTCGGCTTATTGTATATCTTTGTTTATAAATTTATCACCCCAAAAGCCGAAGAAATTTTTAATAATAGACAGACAAATATTCAAGATAATATTACGAGGGCCGATACGCTAGCCCAAGAAGTAGAAAAGCTAAATAAATATTATAACGAGGAAATAGACAAAACAAATACCGAAATAGATAGGCTAAAAAAAGAAAAAATAGACTCTTTAGAAGCAGAATTTTTAATTAAAAAAAAGAATCTAGAGCAGGATTTAAAAAACTCTATAAATCACAATATTGAAGATATAAATTTAGCTGCTAAGCAATTTAGAACTAATAAAAGCGAAGCAATCATAAAGCTCGCAGTTAATATTATTGAAAAAATAGCCGGAGCTAAAGCAGATATAGATAGCTTAAAAAGCCTACGTCATTGCGAGGAAAATTACGAAATAATTGACGAAGCAACCCAGTAAAAAATGTATAACATTTTTTTATTATTTTTCTGGATTGCCGCACTCCTTGCAGTCGCTCGCAATGACGATATTGATAATTAGGCAATAACGTAAAAAATAAAACAATGAATTTCCTAGATGAAAGCTTTTGGCTTGCCGTTAGTTTTATAATTTTTGTATATTTAATTTATAGACCGGCAAAAAAAGCCATTTTAAATTCTTTAGATGCTAAGATTTTAGAAGTCCAAGAAAAAGTTCTAAAAGCTGAAAAGTTAAAAGAAGATGCTGCTTTGCTCTTTGAACAAACCAACGCACAAATACAAAAATTAGAAACTTTACGCTCTCAAATGATAGAAGAAAGCAATAAAGTTACCAAGAAAATCATTCAAGAAAAAACTAAAGAAATTGAAGAATTTTTAGAGCATAAAAAATCTGATGCTATACAGTTAATTCAAAACCAAAAATTAACTGCAAGTAAGGAGTTACAAGACGAATTTTGTGATGAGGTAATAAAACTTGTTTCCGAATATTTTCAATCAGCTAAATTTTCAGAAAGCAATATCGTTAAAAATTTAATGGATAAATCTGATTATAATGGACTGAGAAAACTGGACAGAAAAAATAGTACTCAAGTTTCCGAAATAAGTTACAATAAATAGGTAAAACTTAGGAGGAAAGATGAAGAAAAATAAGGTTAGGATTTTCAGTAGTGAAGAAAAGACTAAGGTAGTATTAGAATTAATAAAAGAGGATGCTACCTTAAGTCAATTAGCATCAAAATATGAGATAAGCTCCAAGACAATTCAGAATTGGAAAAAGCAGTTTGTTGCTAATGCAGCTCTAGCTTTTGAGCCAGCTAAAGTTTTGAGTGAATATCAAGAACAAATTAGTGATCTCAAAGAACAAAATGATGAACTAGCTAAAGCTCTTGGGAAAGCTACGGTGGAGAGGGACTGGGCTGTGGGAAAGCTAAAAAGCTTGGACTTATCAAATAGAAAGAGTCTTGTCCAGTCCAAGCTAGATCAACTACCAAAGACAAGACAATGTGAGTTGCTAGATATTAGTCGCTCTACAACATATTATAAAGTTAAACCGCTTAGTGTAGATAAATTAAGTATCTTAAATAGAATAGATGAAATATATACAGATAATCCCGAATTTGGTTATCGTTATATTTATCATCAGTTATTAGAGGATGGTTTTTCAATTGGCAGAGATCGAGTATTAAAATATATGAGGATGATGGGAATAGAAGCCATTTATCCTCATAAGAGAAAGTCTACTTCTGTAAAGGATAATGAGCATAAAGTATACAGTTATTTACTTGATCAATATTGGACTAAATCTAGAACAACAAAAACAGTACATGTACCTAATGTCAATGAGGTTTGGAGTGGTGACATTACTTACATTAGAACTCATGATGGCTTTATGTATATGGCGGCTATTATAGACTGGCATAGCAAAGCTATATTAAGTTATAAATTATCCAATTCTATGGATGCAACTCTTGTTACTGATGTCTTGAAGGATGCCCTTAATAAATATAATGCTCCAAAGATATTTAATAGTGATCAGGGTAGTCAATATACTAGTCATGACCATATACAGATACTAAAAGATAATAATATTCAAATCTCAATGAATGGAAAAGGTCGAAGTATTGATAATATCGTAATAGAGAGATTTTTTAGGACTATAAAATATAACTGTATATTTATTAATGATTTTAAAAATATTAAAGAACTGAGGATAGGTATTGATAATTATCTGTATAAGTATAATTATCAAAGATTTCATTCGGGTATTGGTTACAAAAAACCTATGGATGTTTATCTGAATTATACGCAAAATTATTATCAATTAGCTGCTTAACAATATAATAAAAATAGGAAACGAATTTGATTATTTTTTGTCTTGATTTCTCAGTCCATTATATTTTTTTATAATGTCTGTAAGATTAAATCTTGACTTCTACATGTCTACAAATCACACATTTTATCTGCTTTACTAGATTCCCACCATTGTTGCGTGGGTCAATTTCAGCTCTGTCATCCCATGGTCAAGTCGACCTTGTTGCATGGCTCGGTTTATACGTCATTGCGAGAAGAATTACATAGTAATTCGACGAAGCAATCCAGTTAAAAATTCTGATTTACAGAATTTTTTTATTATTTTTTCTAGATTGCCACGTCACTTCGCTCCCCGCAATGACGATTTAGAATTTCATGGGCAACAATATCTATACCGAAAAAGAATTACCGCAGCCACATTTTGCTTTGGCTTGCGGATTACTAACGTTGAAATATGAACTGCCGAGTTCCTCTATAAAATCTAAAGTACAATCTAGCATAAATTTTTGAGAGATAGGATCAATAATAATTGTAGCATTATGTTTAGTAATGACATAATCATCCTGCTCTATACCATCTTTTGAGACTAGTTCATAATTATACATAAGTCCTGAACAACCGCCGCTATCAACCGTAACTCGCAGTACTAAATTCTCATCTTTTTCTAGCTCTATTAACTCGCAAACTCGTTGAAAAGCCCTATCCGTAATTGTTATCGTCACCAAAATTACCTTGTAAAAGTCTTGTAAATTATATAGTATACTTTAACATTTTTCAAGTCGGCGTTGCTTGTGTGGATACCAAGTCGTCATTGCGAGGAGGGGCAGAGCCTCGACGTGGCAATCTCAGGAATTTTATACTGTTTTCTAGATTGCCACGCTCTCTACGTTCGCTCGCAATGACGATTTGGTAGCCTCAACACAACGCCTTTCAAAATAAAGGATAACGATGCTAGCTTCATACGCTACCGATCCTCTTAAAAGTAGGGGAAGATTATATAAAGAAATCCCGACTTCGTATAGAAACGAGTTTGAACGTGATCGTGATCGTATTATTCATACCAATGCGTTTAGGCGTTTGCAATATAAAACTCAGGTTTTTATTAATCACGAAGGGGATCATTACAGAAATAGGCTAACTCACTCCTTAGAGGTTTCGACTGTTGCTCGTTCGGTCGCTAATACTTTAAATTTATCAAGTGATTTAGCTGAGACAATAGCACTTGCTCATGATCTTGGTCATACGCCTTTCGGTCATGCAGGCGAAAGAGCTTTAAATGAATGTATGAAAGAGTATAAAGGCTTTTCCCATAATGCTCAATCTTTAAAGATACTAACATTACTTGAAAAAAGATATGCGGCTTATAACGGAGTCAATTTAACATGGGAAGTTTTAGAAGGAATCGTAAAACATAATGGTCCTATTACTACTGAGATAAATGAATATATCGCAGAGTATAATAAGCAAAATGATTTAGATCTTGGTACTTACGCATCAGCAGAGGCTCAAATAGCAGCACTTGCTGATGATATTAGTTATATTTCGCATGATCTCGAAGATAGTATCGGTGCTAAAATTATCGATTTTAATAGTCTTGCTGAGCTTAAATATATTGACCAACATGTTTTTGAGATTAAAGCAAAATTTAAGAATATTGGTTCTTCTTGTCTGATTTATGAGGTAGTACGTAAGCTAATACATGAGTTAATTACCGATTTACTATGGCAAACACAAGAAAATTTAAATAAAGAAAAAATTACTAATATAGACGAAATACGTAACTTAAATTATCAGATAGTGGATTTTACGGAAAAAACTAATGTCCGTATTAAGGAAACTAAAAAGTTTCTGCATGAGCGAGTTTATAAAAGTAATAAAATTATGGCCATAAGCCTTAAATGTACTAAAATTGTTCAAGGTCTGTTTAAGGTTTATATGGATGATATTAATTTATTACCGGTTAATTGGAAAATGCTAATAGGCGCTAATGAAACATACAGTAAAGCTAGAGTTATTGCCGATTATATAGCAGGTATGACCGACCGTTTTGCCATTCAAGAATATAATCAGCTTTGCTCGCTGAATTTTAATAATATCTAAAAACTTAATTATGAATATATTTAATCAATTAAAACAAGATATAATTGCGGCAAGCAGGCAATTATATAATAATCAAGAAATAGCAAATAATGCTACTATTGAAACTCCGAAAGATAGTTTTAACGGTGATTTATCAAGTAATATTGCAATGATTCTTGCTGCTAAAGAAAATATTTCTCCTCGGGAAGTGGCTTTAAAGTTTAAAGAAATTCTTATAACATTACCTTATATTGCAAGTATAGAAATAGCAGGACCCGGCTTTATTAACTTTACTATAAAAGCTGAAACTTGGCAGATAGCAGTTAAAGATATTCTACAGCACGAAGAAAAGTTTTTTGTAATTGATATAGATAAAAGCAGAAATATTAACATCGAGTATGTTTCGGCAAATCCTACCGGTCCAATGCATATAGGCCATGCTAGGGGCGCGGTATACGGTGATGTGTTAGCAAGAATTCTGCAAAAGGTAGGTTACTCTGTTACAAAAGAATATTATGTTAATGATGCAGGTTCGCAAATAAATGATTTAGTGAGTACGGTATTATTACGTTATAGAGAAGCTCTGGGCGAGAAAATTACTATTTCTGCCGGTTTGTATCCAGGGGAATATTTAATTCCGCTTGGGCAAATTTTGGCGAAAGAATACGGTAATAAATTATTAACGATGAACGAAGATGAAAGGTTCAAAATAGTCAAAAATTTTGCTGTAGAAAAAATGCTTGATTTAAATAGAAAAGATTTAGCAGATTTAGGTATTAAACATGATATATTTTTCTCTGAGCAATCATTGCATGATAAAGGCGAGATAGGAAAAACAGTTAAACTACTAGAGCATATGGGGCTAATTTATGAAGGCAGCCTCCCTGCTCCTAAAGGTAAAGTTCATGAGGAATGGGATAATAGAGTTCAAAAATTATTTAAATCTACCAATTACGGTGATAGTCAAGATCGTCCTATAGAAAAAGCTGATGGAAGTTGGTCGTATTTTGCTTCCGATCTTGCATATGCTAAGGATAAAATAGATAGAGGAGCAAATCACTTAATTTATATACTTGGTGCGGACCATAGCGGATATGTTAAAAGAATTGAGGCAATAGTTAAGGCTCTAGGCAAAGAACAAGTTAAAGTAGACGTTAAAATCTGTCAATTGGTCAATTTTGTTGAAAACGGTGTGCCGGTTAAAATGTCAAAACGCCTTGGGAGTTTTGCCAGTGTGCAAGACGTAAATCATGAGGTGGGGAAAGATGTCATAAGATTTATGATGTTAACAAGACAAAATGATAAGCCGCTTGATTTTGATTTAGTAAAAGTAAAAGAACAATCAAGAGAAAATCCTATCTTTTACGTACAATATGCACATGTAAGAACAATATCAATTTTATCGAAAGCTAGGGGATTAATGCCTGAATCTTATAATAACTTTGAAGAAGGTAAGTATGATTTATCTTTATTATCATCGGAAGAAGAAATTGAGATCATAAAACTTTTGGCTAGCTGGACAAAAACATTAGAAACATCTGCAAAATATTTTGAACCACACCGCATTGCATTTTATTTAATAAACTTAGCCTCAAGATTTCATTCTATGTGGAATTTTGGTAAAGAAAATAGCGATTATAGATTTGTAATCGAGAGCAATAAAGAATTAACTACCGCTCGTCTTGCTCTTGCAAGTGCCATACAGAAAGTTATAGCTAGTGGTCTTGAAGTGATAGGTGTAGAGCCTATGGATAGGATGTAGTTAGGTTTTCATCGTCATTGCAAGCAGCCGTAGGCTGCATGGAACGATTTTTCCGTCATTCCTGCAAGACCTTGTTGCGTAGATATAAAAAAAGTAGCTGCGAACTAAGAAAAGTAGTAAATCGACAAAAAACTTAACCACAAGTATGTATGTCAAAGCTACAAAAAGTTTGCAACTGGAAAGAATATAACAGAAGTTTAAAGAAAAGAGGAACAATAATTTTCACATTTTGTGAAGAATATTTAAAAGAGTTATATTATGGAGGGGAACAGAGGCAAGGAGGAGCGAGAAGATATAATAGCAAGATGTATGAATATTTGCTAACAATTAAGCTGTTATTAAGATTGCCATGGCGAGCAACAAGCGGATTTGCAGAAGGAATGTTTAGCAAAATATTTGCGGGTAAGGATTTAAGAATACCGGATTATGCCCATGCATCAAGAATCGCTAGTAAGCTAAAGTTACGAGTAAAAAATATTGGAGTACAAGAGAAAGGTTCAGGGAAAGAGATAGTATTTGATAGTACCGGAGTAAATGTATATAGCACCAGTGGGTGGCATCAAAGGAAATACGGTAAGGATGGATTATAACGGTAAGGATGGATTATATCGTAAGAGAGAACAGTGGAAGAAGATACATGTAGCAGTCGATTTAGATAGTATGGAAGTACTATCTGTAGCCTATACGGATAGTAACACAAACGACTGTGAAGTTGTTGGTGATATGAGCAAAGAGATAACAGGCAAAGCTAAAACCGTTATAGCAGATGGAGCTTATGATACGCAGGAGTTTAGAAAGATAATATATGATTGGGGAGTACAAGATTTAATGCCCCCAGCACGAACATCTAAGTCACAAGATGAATTAAAGAATAAAAGCAAGGTAGAGAAAGAACATTTAGCTTACAGAGATAAAGTAATAAAAGGAATTAGAGAATATAAAAATTTTGATGAAGGTTTAAAAGCATGGAAAATTAATTGTAATAGTTGAGATTTAATCTTACATTTAGTAAAATTAAGATAATATTAAATGGAGGATTAGAGATGAATCTAAATCAAAAAATAATAAAGCCAAAAATAGGATTACTAGAATTAGCTAGGAGTCTTGGTAGTATATCGTCAGCATGTAAAGCTATGGGTTACAGTAGAGACAGTTATTATAGGTTTAAAGAGTTATATGAAACAGGAGGAGAAGAAGCATTATATGAGATTAGTCGGAAGAAGCCAATTATAGCGAATAGAGTTGATCCTGCCGTAGAGAGAGCAGTATTAGATATGGCAATAGAATACCCCGCTTATGGTCAGCTGCGAGTATCAAATGAGCTTAAAAAGACTGGTATTCTTGTATCACCTGGAGGAGTTAGATCTATTTGGCTACGTAATGATTTAAATAATATCAATAAAAGACTTAAAGCATTAGAAGCCAAAATGGCTCAGGATGGTATTGTTCTTACCGAAGCTCAGTTACAAGTATTAGAGAAACGGCGTAGCGAGAAAGAAGCTCATGGTGAGATTGATACACAGCATCCAGGTTATCTAGGATGCCAAGACACATATTATGTAGGTAATTTTAAAGGCATAGGCAAGGTATATTCTCAAGTGTTTATTGATAGTTACACTCGGGTTGCAGAGGCTAAACTATATACTGATAAAACAGCACTTACCGCTGCTGACATGCTTAATGATAGAGTGTTACCATGGTATGAGAGTCAGCAAATACCAGTACTTCGTATTTTAACTGATAGAGGTGGTGAGTATAAAGGTAATATAGAACATCATGCTTTTGAATTGTTCTTAAGCATTGAGGGTATTGAGCATACTACTACTAAAGCATATTCTCCTCAAACAAATGGTATGTGTGAACGTTTTAATAAAACTATGAAACAAGAATTCTTTGATACTGCTATGCGTAAAAAGATCTATACTGATCTTGATGATCTACAACTAGATCTTGATATTTGGCTAGAATATTATAATAATGAAAGACCGCATTCCGGTAAATATTGCTATGGAAAAACACCTATGCAGACTTTTATGGATAGTAAAAAGTTAGCTGTTGAAAAGAATAACGAAATCTTATATCTTGAATACTCATCTGACAGTCATAACTTATCAGACATTCAGATATAATTTTTATAATGTCTGTAAGATTAAATCTTGACTTCTACATCTTGGCATCCTAGATAACCTGGATGCTGTGTATCAATCTCACCATGAGCTTCTTTCTCGCTACGCCGTTTCTCTAATACTTGTAACTGAGCTTCGGTAAGAACAATACCATCCTGAGCCATTTTGGCTTCTAATGCTTTAAGTCTTTTATTGATATTATTTAAATCATTACGTAGCCAAATAGATCTAACTCCTCCAGGTGATACAAGAATACCAGTCTTTTTAAGCTCATTTGATACTCGCAGCTGACCATAAGCGGGGTATTCTATTGCCATATCTAATACTGCTCTCTCTACGGCAGGATCAACTCTATTCGCTATAATTGGCTTCTTCCGACTAATCTCATATAATGCTTCTTCTCCTCCTGTTTCATATAACTCTTTAAACCTATAATAACTGTCTCTACTGTAACCCATAGCTTTATATGCTGACGATATACTACCAAGACTCCTAGCTAATTCTAGTAATCCTATTTTTGGCTTTATTATTTTTTGATTTAGATTCATCTCTAATCCTCCATTTAATATTATCTTAATTTTACTAAATGTAAGATTAAATCTCAACTATTACAAATAAAAGACTTAAAGCATTAGAAGCCAAAATGGCTCAGGATGGTATTGTTCTTACCGAAGCTCAGTTACAAGTATTAGAGAAACGGCGTAGCGAGAAAGAAGCTCATGGTGAGATTGATACACAGCATCCAGGTTATCTAGGATGCCAAGACACATATTATGTAGGTAATTTTAAAGGCATAGACAAGGTATATTCTCAAGTGTTTATTGATAGTTACACTCGGGTTGCAGAGGCTAAACTATATACTGATAAAACAGCACTTACCGCTGCTGACATGCTTAATGATAGAGTGTTACCATGGTATGAGAGTCAGCAAATACCAGTACTTCGTATTTTAACTGATAGAGGTGGTGAGTATAAAGGTAATATAGAACATCATGCTTTTGAATTGTTCTTAAGCATTGAGGGTATTGAGCATACTACTACTAAAGCATATTCTCCTCAAACAAATGGTATGTGTGAACGTTTTAATAAAACTATGAAACAAGAATTCTTTGATACTGCTATGCGTAAAAAGATCTATACTGATCTTGATGATCTACAACTAGATCTTGATATTTGGCTAGAATATTATAATAATGAAAGACCGCATTCCGGTAAATATTGCTATGGAAAAACACCTATGCAGACTTTTATGGATAGTAAAAAGTTAGCTGTTGAAAAGAATAACGAAATCTTATATCTTGAATACTCATCTGACAGTCATAACTTATCAGACATTCAGATATAATTTTTATAATGTCTGTAAGATTAAATCTTGACTTCTACAAATGAAATGATTGCCCTTGGGAAAGCTCAATATAGCTTTTAGAATTATATAAAATTTAATTATTTTTATACTCTAAGCGCTATATTGACTTTTTTTAATCTCCACGCAATGACGTTTTTTTATTATCAAATTACTAAATATGATCAATAATATTTTTGTTAAAATATGTCTAGTATGCTTAATATGTATATCCGCTATTTATTTTGGTTATCAATATTATCAGAATAGCAAGCCGGTAATTACTATTTATCCTGATGAGCTGCCTACAAAAATAAAACCGTCTATAATAGAAAATAACAAAATAGCAGCAGTACATAGTAGTATATATGAAAATCTTATTGCTAAAGATACAAATATTAAAACCGTAAAATTGCTTCCTGACCCTGAGAAACCTATGAATATAGATTCTCATAACCAAAGTCAAGGTGATGAATCTTTTGATGAAATATCCAACCTTATTGCATTAATAGAGCCAAGTGATAACTCCAAAAATGAAACGGATTTAAATATAATAAAGCTTGAAAAAGGAAGTAAGGATAAGGTTAGTAATGCTAAAAATTGTAAAAATAATGAGAGTTATAAAATACAGCTTGGTTCGGTAAAATCTGGAGCAGAAGCAATGCAAGAAGGGGAAAGAATAAAAAAGAAATTCCCGAAAATTCTTAAAAATGTTGTTATCACAACCAAAAAAGTTAAATATGACGACGGCAAATTTTTCTATTTAATCTTAGCCGGTGATTATGGTAGTCTTAGTCAAGCTAAAGCAGTTTGTAAAAAACTAGCTTATAATAAGCAGAGTTGTGTGTTGAAATAATAATACGGAATTAAAATTGATGTAGAAGTCAAGATTTAATCTTACAGACATTATAAAAATTATATCTGAATGTCTGATAAGTTATGACTGTCAGATGAGTATTCAAGATATAAGATTTCGTTATTCTTTTCAACAGCTAACTTTTTACTATCCATAAAAGTCTGCATAGGTGTTTTTCCATAGCAATATTTACCGGAATGCGGTCTTTCATTATTATAATATTCTAGCCAAATATCAAGATCTAGTTGTAGATCATCAAGATCAGTATAGATCTTTTTACGCATAGCAGTATCAAAGAATTCTTGTTTCATAGTTTTATTAAAACGTTCACACATACCATTTGTTTGAGGAGAATATGCTTTAGTAGTAGTATGCTCAATACCCTCAATGCTTAAGAACAATTCAAAAGCATGATGTTCTATATTACCTTTATACTCACCACCTCTATCAGTTAAAATACGAAGTACTGGTATTTGCTGACTCTCATACCATGGTAACACTCTATCATTAAGCATGTCAGCAGCGGTAAGTGCTGTTTTATCAGTATATAGTTTAGCCTCTGCAACCCGAGTGTAACTATCAATAAACACTTGAGAATATACCTTGCCTATGCCTTTAAAATTACCTACATAATATGTGTCTTGGCATCCTAGATAACCTGGATGCTGTGTATCAATCTCACCATGAGCTTCTTTCTCGCTACGCCGTTTCTCTAATACTTGTAACTGAGCTTCGGTAAGAACAATACCATCCTGAGCCATTTTGGCTTCTAATGCTTTAAGTCTTTTATTGATATTATTTAAATCATTACGTAGCCAAATAGATCTAACTCCTCCAGGTGATACAAGAATACCAGTCTTTTTAAGCTCATTTGATACTCGCAGCTGACCATAAGCGGGGTATTCTATTGCCATATCTAATACTGCTCTCTCTACGGCAGGATCAACTCTATTCGCTATAATTGGCTTCTTCCGACTAATCTCATATAATGCTTCTTCTCCTCCTGTTTCATATAACTCTTTAAACCTATAATAACTGTCTCTACTGTAACCCATAGCTTTACATGCTGACGATATACTACCAAGACTCCTAGCTAATTCTAGTAATCCTATTTTTGGCTTTATTATTTTTTGATTTAGATTCATCTCTAATCCTCCATTTAATATTATCTTAATTTTACTAAATGTAAGATTAAATCTCAACTATTACACTTAAGCAATCTATTATTTTTGAAACACAAGTTATTCTACCACCTAATGCCGATAAAGCTTGGAATAAGTCCTATTTAAATATAGTGGTGCAGGGTAAAAGTACTTTAACGCCTAGTAAACTTCTAATTGAGCTTAAAAAGATTGAAAAACAACTAGGTCGAGCAAGTTCTTACGATAAATGGTCTCCAAGAGTTATTGACTAGATATCCTACTTTGGAGTA
The DNA here is from genome assembly GCF_056135685.1 of Rickettsia senegalensis. Lineage (NCBI taxonomy): Bacteria > Pseudomonadati > Pseudomonadota > Alphaproteobacteria > Rickettsiales > Rickettsiaceae > Rickettsia > Rickettsia senegalensis. The sequence goes on from NZ_JBVYTQ010000001.1 coordinate 237,569, forward strand.
ATTGCCATATAGATTTGCCTGATTTAAAAATACCTCATCCTGAATTATTAAACAGACCGTTTCTTATTCATCTAATTGCAGGTTTAAGTGTGGAATGCCGTTATTCATGTCCGACTAATAATTTTTACAACAATAAAATCTTTGCAGAAACAGCACATTTAATTGAGAATCAAGGAGTCATACACTCGCTTGTTTTAAATCCTCTATTTGTCGGTATTTTAAATATTACTCCTGGGTCATGCCTCCATATTGCAGTTATGCCTATTAAAAAGCTATACGTTCAATAAGAGTACCAATAACCTTATCATGAATATCCAATGACTTGGAAAAGCAGATTGTCTTACGTGCAAGCCTCTTGCATCTCGTTCTAAGGTTCAAGTTACTTCGTTCTATCCGTTGAGTGTATTTTTTACTGATAATATGCTTTTTAGGGTCTAATAACCTAGCATAACTCCCCCATCCATCTGTATAGTAAAAAGTCACCTTGAAATTCTCTAGTTTTTTCAGTAATGATTCTAATGTGCTATCACATCTTGTACCAAACGTATAAGCAACTACTTTTAACGAAATCTTATCCAAGGCATACCAAAGCCATCGTTGTCTGGATTTATTCTGTACATAAGACCATTGTTCATCTATCTCAGGAGCAATAATTACTTCTGTTGTACTGATAGAATGATTTATTGTTTTTTAATACTAGATTTTTTTAAAACACGGATAACTGTATTGATACCCACTTTTAATACTCTTACTGTATCTCTAACTCCAGAGCCGTTGATTGACATTTCTACTATTTGCTCCTTAACTCCAGGCTTAGATGCATTATTAATATACTCCAATTAAAAATATCGATTACACCGCTTGCATTGATATCTCTGTTGTTTTGAAATTGAATATCCTGACTTTATTACTTCTTCTGTGTTGTTACAATATCTACACTTAACATCTATTTTTGCCATAACTCCTTAACTATAATTCTCTCTTATTACTGTTTGAGGATTATAGACTATTTACTCTAAACTGCAATACGGAGGCACGACCCATTGGTGTTGTCATTTAGTGTTTGGGGTGGGTGGTCTTCGGGGGTGGCGTTGTCCACTATTTCCGTATTTTCTTGTTTTTTGGGTTTGTCATTTGAACTTTTTACATAAGCGGTATAATTATACATGATTAATCCGTTTCCTATTGTTTTTTATTTAATAATCTTAACTTTAAGATTAACTCAAAAAATTTCAACCTAGTTAATTAATTTATTTATTTTAACTAAAAATATGTATATGATAAAAATATCACAATTTAGATATTACGATATTTAATACAATAAAAGATGATTTTTATTGCATATATGATAAGAATAAGTTTTATTATAAATAAATATTAATAATTACTTAGGTTATGAGAAATAATAAAAACCAAATGTATATTATAAAAATTATTATAGCCCTAGCTATGATTACGGGCATAATATTTTTATGTTTATTTTATTCTTCATTAACTCCGTCTAAGCTTAAGATTGGTGCAAAAACTAGTAATATGGACGATTCACCTAAAATTAAGTTCACTCTTATAGATCAAGAAGGAAAGGAATTTGATAGTACCCATTTGCAAGGTCATTTAAGTTTGATTTATTTTGGTACTACCTATTCTTTGTATGACAATCAAGCACTAAAAAGAGTAGAAGATATTATTAAGATTTTGAAGAAAGAGAATATTTTAGTACAAGTAGTTTTTATTACTTTAGATCCTGAGCATGATACAAGTGAGGTATTAAAAAAATATTTAGAAAAAATAGATGGTAATTTTATAGGTTTAACGGGGAGAGGAGAAGATATTGAACAATTAGCAGATCAATTTAAGGTCTTCTATACATCCAAAATATTTGATGTAAAAACAAACAAATATGAATTACAACATTCTAATTTTGTGTATTTAATTAGCAGCCAGGGAAAATTTTTAAAGCATTATTGCTTAGGCTTACTGAAATGTAATAGTTGAGATTTAATCTTACATTTAGTAAAATTAAGATAATATTAAATGGAGGATTAGAGATGAATCTAAATCAAAAAATAATAAAGCCAAAAATAGGATTACTAGAATTAGCTAGGAGTCTTGGTAGTATATCGTCAGCATATAAAGCTATGGGTTACAGTAGAGACAGTTATTATAGGTTTAAAGAGTTATATGAAACAGGAGGAGAAGAAGCATTATATGAGATTAGTCGGAAGAAGCCAATTATAGCGAATAGAGTTGATCCTGCCGTAGAGAGAGCAGTATTAGATATGGCAATAGAATACCCCGCTTATGGTCAGCTGCGAGTATCAAATGAGCTTAAAAAGACTGGTATTCTTGTATCACCTGGAGGAGTTAGATCTATTTGGCTACGTAATGATTTAAATAATATCAATAAAAGACTTAAAGCATTAGAAGCCAAAATGGCTCAGGATGGTATTGTTCTTACCGAAGCTCAGTTACAAGTATTAGAGAAACGGCGTAGCGAGAAAGAAGCTCATGGTGAGATTGATACACAGCATCCAGGTTATCTAGGATGCCAAGACACATATTATGTAGGTAATTTTAAAGGCATAGGCAAGGTATATTCTCAAGTGTTTATTGATAGTTACACTCGGGTTGCAGAGGCTAAACTATATACTGATAAAACAGCACTTACCGCTGCTGACATGCTTAATGATAGAGTGTTACCATGGTATGAGAGTCAGCAAATACCAGTACTTCGTATTTTAACTGATAGAGGTGGTGAGTATAAAGGTAATATAGAACATCATGCTTTTGAATTGTTCTTAAGCATTGAGGGTATTGAGCATACTACTACTAAAGCATATTCTCCTCAAACAAATGGTATGTGTGAACGTTTTAATAAAACTATGAAACAAGAATTCTTTGATACTGCTATGCGTAAAAAGATCTATACTGATCTTGATGATCTACAACTAGATCTTGATATTTGGCTAGAATATTATAATAATGAAAGACCGCATTCCGGTAAATATTGCTATGGAAAAACACCTATGCAGACTTTTATGGATAGTAAAAAGTTAGCTGTTGAAAAGAATAACGAAATCTTATATCTTGAATACTCATCTGACAGTCATAACTTATCAGACATTCAGATATAATTTTTATAATGTCTGTAAGATTAAATCTTGACTTCTACACCGAAAAATGGTTAACAGATAATCTCTAAGCATTTCCTATTTGTGATGAGAAATGTATTTCATCAATGCCTAGATGTTTTAATGCATTATGCCATTTACTTTCAGGATTATCGGCAAAAATAAATTCTTTATTACAATCCATAACCAACCATAGGTTTTTTTCTAATTCTTCTTCAAGCTGCCCTGGTTTCCATGCGGTATAACCGACAATGAATAAGCTATTTTTAGGTCCTTTACCGAAAGCTATATCTTCTGAAATTTCTAAATTAGAGCTTACTGCTAAATCATTCTGGAAATCCAATAACAAATTTTTATTATAATCGCTAGAATGAAGAAAAAAACCTTTTTCATGTTCTACGGGTCCGCCAAGATATATAGGAACCATAACCGAGGTTGTTATTTCGTCATTTTTTATTTTAAAAAACGATTTTAAATCTATATGATTTACTAAGCGGTTAAATATTAATCCTATTGCTCCTTCTTCCGTGTGTGATAACATATAAATTAAGGATTTATGGTAAATGCCTTTTGTAATTACATGCGGTGTAGCAACGAGTGTTTTACCGGATAAGTTATGAAAAATTTTATCGCCCATAAATAAAACTTTAATTATAATATTAGAGGTGATCTATAAAGATATTTTAATTGATAATTAAAGAGCTTTTTTAGCGAAAATGAATAAGATTTTTGTAGTAATAGTAGTTCATATTTCAAAAAAATCTTACAATTTATAGCAAGAAAGAATCTAACTAGCTTTAAAATATCTTTATAGATCGCCTCTTAAAGTATATAAGATTTAAATCCAATTATTCAATAGAAGTTAACAATAATGATCACATTTTTTGATATTACTATTTTTGCTATTATTACTCTTTTCTCATTTTTCGGCTTATATCAAGGTATAATCGGGTTTTCAACTAGAATACTCGGTTTTATTACTTCTATAATGTTAGGATATTTCTTATATCCGTATATTTCTGAACTAAACGGGAAATATATGGATAATGAGGTTATAAGAATAATTATAGCCGGTCTTATATCTTATGTTGTTTCTTTAATTTTATGTGTTTTTATAGTTTATAAATTTCTTGCTATAATTTCGTTTATGAGAAACGGTTTTATTGACAGATTCTTAGGGCTATTAGCAGGATTTGCCGTAGGTACTACTATCTCGTTAGTACTATTTTTTATCACAATGATCTTTACTTCTGAAAATTATTTTAAAAGTAAATCTTTAAAAGATTTTGTGGTAAGTAGCAAACAGAGCAAATATGGAGGAGTGTTGAAAGTTTCCGTTACCACTGATTATTTAGATGAATTAAGTAAAAATATTATAGTTATAATTCCAAACGAAACCTTAAAATCTATTGAAATATTTGAAAATAAAGACTTTAATAATTTTAAAAATTCCCTTAAGAAATCAAATGATTCTAACGATGATGAGGATATATTTTCTCAAGAATTACAAGATGAGCTTTCTAATATAGATGGCGAGTAAAATGTTATTTTAACGTCATTGTGAGGAAATTACGTAGTAATTGACGAAGCAATCTCAAGAGTTTGTTATTTGTAATAGTTGAGATTTAATCTTACATTTAGTAAAATTAAGATAATATTAAATGGAGGATTAGAGATGAATCTAAATCAAAAAATAATAAAGCCAAAAATAGGATTACTAGAATTAGCTAGGAGTCTTGGTAGTATATCGTCAGCATATAAAGCTATGGGTTACAGTAGAGACAGTTATTATAGGTTTAAAGAGTTATATGAAACAGGAGGAGAAGAAGCATTATATGAGATTAGTCGGAAGAAGCCAATTATAGCGAATAGAGTTGATCCTGCCGTAGAGAGAGCAGTATTAGATATGGCAATAGAATACCCCGCTTATGGTCAGCTGCGAGTATCAAATGAGCTTAAAAAGACTGGTATTCTTGTATCACCTGGAGGAGTTAGATCTATTTGGCTACGTAATGATTTAAATAATATCAATAAAAGACTTAAAGCATTAGAAGCCAAAATGGCTCAGGATGGTATTGTTCTTACCGAAGCTCAGTTACAAGTATTAGAGAAACGGCGTAGCGAGAAAGAAGCTCATGGTGAGATTGATACACAGCATCCAGGTTATCTAGGATGCCAAGACACATATTATGTAGGTAATTTTAAAGGCATAGACAAGGTATATTCTCAAGTGTTTATTGATAGTTACACTCGGGTTGCAGAGGCTAAACTATATACTGATAAAACAGCACTTACCGCTGCTGACATGCTTAATGATAGAGTGTTACCATGGTATGAGAGTCAGCAAATACCAGTACTTCGTATTTTAACTGATAGAGGTGGTGAGTATAAAGGTAATATGTAGAAGTCAAGATTTAATCTTACAGACATTATAAAAATTATATCTGAATGTCTGATAAGTTATGACTGTCAGATGAGTATTCAAGATATAAGATTTCGTTATTCTTTTCAACAGCTAACTTTTTACTATCCATAAAAGTCTGCATAGGTGTTTTTCCATAGCAATATTTACCGGAATGCGGTCTTTCATTATTATAATATTCTAGCCAAATATCAAGATCTAGTTGTAGATCATCAAGATCAGTATAGATCTTTTTACGCATAGCAGTATCAAAGAATTCTTGTTTCATAGTTTTATTAAAACGTTCACACATACCATTTGTTTGAGGAGAATATGCTTTAGTAGTAGTATGCTCAATACCCTCAATGCTTAAGAACAATTCAAAAGCATGATGTTCTATATTACCTTTATACTCACCACCTCTATCAGTTAAAATACGAAGTACTGGTATTTGCTGACTCTCATACCATGGTAACACTCTATCATTAAGCATGTCAGCAGCGGTAAGTGCTGTTTTATCAGTATATAGTTTAGCCTCTGCAACCCGAGTGTAACTATCAATAAACACTTGAGAATATACCTTGCCTATGCCTTTAAAATTACCTACATAATATGTGTCTTGGCATCCTAGATAACCTGGATGCTGTGTATCAATCTCACCATGAGCTTCTTTCTCGCTACGCCGTTTCTCTAATACTTGTAACTGAGCTTCGGTAAGAACAATACCATCCTGAGCCATTTTGGCTTCTAATGCTTTAAGTCTTTTATTGATATTATTTAAATCATTACGTAGCCAAATAGGTCTAACTCCTCCAGGTGATACAAGAATACCAGTCTTTTTAAGCTCATTTGATACTCGCAGCTGACCATAAGCGGGGTATTCTATTGCCATATCTAATACTGCTCTCTCTACGGCAGGATCAACTCTATTCGCTATAATTGGCTTCTTCCGACTAATCTCATATAATGCTTCTTCTCCTCCTGTTTCATATAACTCTTTAAACCTATAATAACTGTCTCTACTGTAACCCATAGCTTTACATGCTGACGATATACTACCAAGACTCCTAGCTAATTCTAGTAATCCTATTTTTGGCTTTATTATTTTTTGATTTAGATTCATCTCTAATCCTCCATTTAATATTATCTTAATTTTACTAAATGTAAGATTAAATCTCAACTATTACACTTAAGCATTGAGGGTATTGAGCATACTACTACTAAAGCATATTCTCCTCAAACAAATGGTATGTGTGAACGTTTTAATAAAACTATGAAACAAGAATTCTTTGATACTGCTATGCGTAAAAAGATCTATACTGATCTTGATGATCTACAACTAGATCTTGATATTTGGCTAGAATATTATAATAATGAAAGACCGCATTCCGGTAAATATTGCTATGGAAAAACACCTATGCAGACTTTTATGGATAGTAAAAAGTTAGCTGTTGAAAAGAATAACGAAATCTTATATCTTGAATACTCATCTGACATTCATAACTTATCAGACATTCAGATATAATTTTTATAATGTCTGTAAGATTAAATCTTGACTTCTACAAATTTAATTATTTTTATACTCTAAGCGCTATATTGACTTTTTTTAATCTCCACGCAACAACGCCTTGCGAGAATGACGAAAAACAACTCCTACCTCTCGGGCAGTAATATCTCTCTTTTACCTGTATGATTCGGCGGTGAGACTATTCCCTCTTTCTCCATCTTCTCAACCAAATTAGCAGCTTTGTTATAGCCGATTCTAAGCGACCTTTGGATATAGCTAATGGAGGATTTACGTTCGTCACGCACTATCTGCACGGCTTTTTTGTAAAGCACTTCATCAGACGTGCCGTCACCGATATCAATGCTACTATCGTCTTCTTCAGGCTGCTCGGTAACGGCAGAGATATATTCAGGCGCACCGGTTTCTTTCAAATATTCCGTAATTTTCTCGATTTCTGCTTCATTAACAAACGGTCCGTGTACCCTACTTATCTTTGAAGTGCTCCCCATAAATAGCATATCACCCATACCTAGTAACTGCTCGGAACCTTGCTCGCCTAAAATCGTTCGGCTATCGATTTTAGAGGTAACTTTAAAGCTAATACGGCTTGGAAAGTTGGCTTTAATGACACCGGTAATAACGTCTACCGAAGGTCTTTGTGTTGCCATAATAATATGGATGCCGGCGGCTCTTGCCATTTGGGCAAGCCTTTGAATCAGCATCTCGATATCCTTACCGGCCACTAGCATTAAATCAGCCATCTCATCGACAATAACTACTATGTAAGGTAGCTTTTCCATATTCATCGTAACGGTTTCATAAATAGGCTTGCCGGTTTCAGGGTCAAAGCCCGTTTGAATCGAACGCTCAATTACTCTATTTTCTTTAACTGCTTCTAAGATTTTTGCATTATAACCTGCGATATTCTTAACGCCGATATTGCTCATCATTCTATAGCGATTTTCCATTTCCTTAACTGCCCATTTAAGAGCAACTACCGCTTTAGAAGGCTCGGTTACTACGGGAGTTAGCAAATGCGGTATTCCGTCATAAGCCGATAATTCAAGCATTTTCGGGTCAATCATGATAAAGCGACATTCTTCAGGAGTATAGCGGTACAAGAGCGAGACTATCATAGCGTTAATACCGACCGATTTACCTGAGCCGGTGGTTCCTGCTACTAATAAATGAGGCATTTTAGCAAGATCTGCAATTAGCGGCTTACCTGCTAAATCTTTACCCAAAACTAACGGCAATAAAGTTGATTTGTCTTGGTACTCTGGAGTTTCTATCAGTTCTTTTAAACAAAAGAATTCACGCTGCTTATTAGGAAGCTCAATGCCAAGCACATTCTTACCGGGTATGACTGCTATCCTTGTCGATAGAGCCGAAAGCGAGCGTGCTATATCGTCGGATAATCCTACTACCCTTGATGTTTTAGTGCCTGCTGCCGGCTCAAACTCATATTGAGTTACAACAGGCCCTTGGTTGATGTTAATTATCTGCCCTTTAACTCCAAAATCATTCAGCACGGTTAATAACTCTTCAGCTTTTTGCTTAAGCTCTGAGGAAGAAGCCCCTTTTACATGATGGCTTTCAGGATCACGTAATAACGAAATAGGCGGCAATGCTGCTATTTCGCTTTGAGATATTTTAGGAGCTACTGGGGGTTTTCTAAAGAATTTTATAAGATTTGCAGGTATAGGTTTTGCTTCTTCAGTGAATTTTACTTTTTCACTTACAGGCTTTTGGTAAGAAGAAGTTATATTTATCTTATCATTGTTTTTAGTAGGGAATAATCTTATCGACGATAATCGTGAAAATACATTATGTAAAAAATATTGTACCCGATAGATTAAAAATTTACCTAGCTTAATAATAAAATTACTTAAAGAAGTAAATTTAATTTCAAGTAAAACAACTAATATAATAAAGGTAAAAAATATTAACAATAAGTATAGTTGATTTGTAAATCGCTCAAAAAAATTAGAAGCTATTATTCCAACGGCTCCCCCTGCATTTGCAGGTATAAATTCTAGCTTAATCTTAGATAATAATGTGCTACTGCTAATGAGAGCAAGCAACATTACAAATATACGGATAAATGAGTCGCGATATCTTCCATACCAACAATTCCTACCCCAAACAAAGCAAGCAAGCGGTATGATAAAAGCAGCTAACCCAAAAAATTGATATAAAAAGTCTGATAAATAAGAGCCTGCAATTCCGACTAAATTGCTAGGATATTCTGTTGTAACCGAATTAAAAGACGGATCGTCTATATTATATGATGTGAGAACGGAAACAATACCAAGCCCGATTATCCCTAAAATGATAGCTTGTATTTTATTATTCGAAAGAGTTTTGTTTATGTAATATAGCATAGTGTTTATATTGTAGAAGTCAAGATTTAATCTTACAGACATTATAAAAATTATATCTGAATGTCTGATAAGTTATGACTGTCAGATGAGTATTCAAGATATAAGATTTCGTTATTCTTTTCAACAGCTAACTTTTTACTATCCATAAAAGTCTGCATAGGTGTTTTTCCATAGCAATATTTACCGGAATGCGGTCTTTCATTATTATAATATTCTAGCCAAATATCAAGATCTAGTTGTAGATCATCAAGATCAGTATAGATCTTTTTACGCATAGCAGTATCAAAGAATTCTTGTTTCATAGTTTTATTAAAACGTTCACACATACCATTTGTTTGAGGAGAATATGCTTTAGTAGTAGTATGCTCAATACCCTCAATGCTTAAGAACAATTCAAAAGCATGATGTTCTATATTACCTTTATACTCACCACCTCTATCAGTTAAAATACGAAGTACTGGTATTTGCTGACTCTCATACCATGGTAACACTCTATCATTAAGCATGTCAGCAGCGGTAAGTGCTGTTTTATCAGTATATAGTTTAGCCTCTGCAACCCGAGTGTAACTATCAATAAACACTTGAGAATATACCTTGCCTATGCCTTTAAAATTACCTACATAATATGTGTCTTGGCATCCTAGATAACCTGGATGCTGTGTATCAATCTCACCATGAGCTTCTTTCTCGCTACGCCGTTTCTCTAATACTTGTAACTGAGCTTCGGTAAGAACAATACCATCCTGAGCCATTTTGGCTTCTAATGCTTTAAGTCTTTTATTGATATTATTTAAATCATTACGTAGCCAAATAGATCTAACTCCTCCAGGTGATACAAGAATACCAGTCTTTTTAAGCTCATTTGATACTCGCAGCTGACCATAAGCAGGGTATTCTATTGCCATATCTAATACTGCTCTCTCTACGGCAGGATCAACTCTATTCGCTATAATTGGCTTCTTCCGACTAATCTCATATAATGCTTCTTCTCCTCCTGTTTCATATAACTCTTTAAACCTATAATAACTGTCTCTACTGTAGCCCATAGCTTTACATGCTGACGATATACTACCAAGACTCCTAGCTAATTCTAGTAATCCTATTTTTGGCTTTATTATTTTTTGATTTAGATTCATCTCTAATCCTCCATTTAATATTATCTTAATTTTACTAAATGTAAGATTAAATCTCAACTATTACAAATGATACAAGAGTAATTTATAACTTACCTTTAATCTCATTTATTGTTAGTCTTTGTTTTTTTAGTTGCTGGATTTTCTTACATTGCTGCAGTGCCTCTATGGAATAAAGTTGATAATTTGACCTAGTAATATCCGCAATCTCAAGCAATCCGGTCTTAGTCCAAAAACGAATCGTAGAAACAGTTTCTCCGATCGCTTTAGCTAGCTCTACAATTTTCATTAATTTTTCCGACTTTCTAATGTCTGACGCCTCTTGCCCTGTTACTGCTTTCAAATAAATATCAAATGAACAATTAACTGCGTTATAAATAATTTTTTGATATTTCTCTTTTGATCCTCCAAGTTGTGCAGTTTCAAGAGACGTAATATACGCTAACCGCTCTTGTGGTCTTATAATTGCGGGAGGATAACCCTTCATAATTAAAATTAAATTCATTAAAAGACGAGCAGTACGACCGTTCCCGACGGAAAATGGATGAATTGTTATAAGTCTATAGTGAGATTCTACCGCAAGCTCTATCGGGTGAATTTTTTCTACTGAACTTAACCAAGATATAAAATCTGCCATCAAAGCAGATACTTTCATAGGGTTAGGCATTACTACGGTAGATCCTGAAATACGTACCGGTACATGTCTATAATGTCCTGCGTTATAGTCATCAATGCCATGAAGAATTGTATGATGAATTGCTAAGATGTCTTTTTCCGTAATTTGACTATATTTCTTCTTAGCAAGCTTGTATACTACCTCTAAAGCTTTTGCATGGTTTATAGCCTCAAGATGTTCTACTAACGTTTTACCTCCTATAGTTAATCCTTTTTCAATAACTATAGCAGTTTCTCCGCATGATAAGGTATTGCCTTCAATAGCATTACTGGTATAAGTTAGCTCTACTTTAAACCATTCGTCTAAATTTTTAGCCAATTCGGGGCTTAATGGACGGAACTCATCTAATTGCTTTTTTCTTATCTATAATATAATATTGCATGTAGTAAAATATAAAGTGTTACCTAATACTTTATACTAAATTTATTCAAACATCAAGCTTAATTAGTTAGTGTTTTAAAAGAACTTATAGTATAATGATTTTTTAAAAGAATTTAAATTAAACATGACCATAAAAATCCATACGGAAAAAGATTTCATAAAGATGCGGCTAGCTGGAAAATTAGCTGCAGAGACGCTCGATTTTATTGCTGATTACGTAAAACCGAACGTCACTTCTAATAGTTTAAATGACCTTTGTCATAATTTTATTACTTCTCATAATGCCACTCCTGCACCGTTAAATTATAAAGGCTTTCCGAAATCGATTTGTACTTCTATAAATCATGTGGTTTGTCACGGCATTCCAAATGATAAACCATTAAAAAACGGTGATATAGTAAATATTGATGTTACAGTAATTTTAGATGGTTGGTACGGTGATACTAGTCGTATGTATTATGTCGGTGACGTAGCAATTAAGCCAAAGCGTCTTATTCAAGTAACTTATGATGCAATGATGAAAGGGATTGAAGTAGTTAGACCAGGTGCTAAACTCGGTGATATCGGGTATGCTATTCAAAGCTATGCCGAGAAACATAATTATTCGGTGGTCAGAGGTTATACCGGTCACGGTATCGGAAGAGTTTTTCATGACGAACCGTCAATATTAAATTACGGTCGCAGCGGCACGGGTCTAACACTAGAAGAAGGGATGTTTTTCACCGTTGAACCTATGATAAATGCCGGTAATTATGATACTATACTAAGTAAATTAGATGGATGGACGGTTACTACACGTGATAAATCATTATCGGCTCAATTTGAGCATACTATAGGCGTGACTAAAGATGGTTTTGAAATATTTACGTTATCACCTAAAAAACTTGATTATCCTCCATACTAAGCTATAGGATAAAAATTGATTTTGTTGTATGGTTTGACACAGCGGTTTGATGTCATTCCTGCGAAAGCGGGAATCCAATAGAACATATTAAAAAACTTGTTTTTTATATGTATTTTGTACTAATAATTATAGGTTATTTTTTTGGATTCCTACTTTCGCAGGAATGACATCAGCAACAAATTTGAGTAAATATGAAGAATGTTAGAAAATAATTTGATAGAATTTAGTAATAATGATACGCCTCATTATATAGGTCACCGTAAAAAGAGCAAAAGAACGCTTCGTCGCTGCTGGAGCAGAACATTTTTCCGATTATGAATTACTTGAAGTAATGTTATTTTCTGCTATCCCTCGTAAAGACGTAAAACCTCTTTCTAAAAAATTACTTGATCATTTTGATATTACGGATTTAATTAACCTTGATAAGGAAAGGTTACTTAGTATTAAAGGCACCAATGAAAATTTATATATCAATTTTGCTTTAATACGTGAGTTGATAAATAGAGTATTGAAACAAAAAATAATAAATAAAAATATTATTGCTTCTTGGAGTTCTTTGATTGATTATTTAAAAGTTAACATGGGTAATATGCGACTAGAGCAATTTCGTATATTATTTTTGAATAAGAAAAATATTTTAATTGCCGATGAGGTTTTAAGTCAAGGAACTATAGACCAAGCTGAAGTATATCCACGTGAGATAATTAAACGAGCTTTATTTAATGAAGCAGCCTTATACTTGTGCATAATCATCCAAGCGGCAGCCCTGAACCTTCAAAAGCCGACATTCATATGACAAATGAGATAGTAGAGACATGCCAAACCGTAAATATTATTTGTAATAGTTGAGATTTAATCTTACATTTAGTAAAATTAAGATAATATTAAATGGAGGATTAGAGATGAATCTAAATCAAAAAATAATAAAGCCAAAAATAGGATTACTAGAATTAGCTAGGAGTCTTGGTAGTATATCGTCAGCATATAAAGCTATGGGTTACAGTAGAGACAGTTATTATAGGTTTAAAGAGTTATATGAAACAGGAGGAGAAGAAGCATTATATGAGATTAGTCGGAAGAAGCCAATTATAGCGAATAGAGTTGATCCTGCCGTAGAGAGAGCAGTATTAGATATGGCAATAGAATACCCCGCTTATGGTCAGCTGCGAGTATCAAATGAGCTTAAAAAGACTGGTATTCTTGTATCACCTGGAGGAGTTAGACCTATTTGGCTACGTAATGATTTAAATAATATCAATAAAAGACTTAAAGCATTAGAAGCCAAAATGGCTCAGGATGGTATTGTTCTTACCGAAGCTCAGTTACAAGTATTAGAGAAACGGCGTAGCGAGAAAGAAGCTCATGGTGAGATTGATACACAGCATCCAGGTTATCTAGGATGCCAAGACACATATTATGTAGGTAATTTTAAAGGCATAGGCAAGGTATATTCTCAAGTGTTTATTGATAGTTACACTCGGGTTGCAGAGGCTAAACTATATACTGATAAAACAGCACTTACCGCTGCTGACATGCTTAATGATAGAGTGTTACCATGGTATGAGAGTCAGCAAATACCAGTACTTCGTATTTTAACTGATAGAGGTGGTGAGTATAAAGGTAATATAGAACATCATGCTTTTGAATTGTTCTTAAGCATTGAGGGTATTGAGCATACTACTACTAAAGCATATTCTCCTCAAACAAATGGTATGTGTGAACGTTTTAATAAAACTATGAAACAAGAATTCTTTGATACTGCTATGCGTAAAAAGATCTATACTGATCTTGATGATCTACAACTAGATCTTGATATTTGGCTAGAATATTATAATAATGAAAGACCGCATTCCGGTAAATATTGCTATGGAAAAACACCTATGCAGACTTTTATGGATAGTAAAAAGTTAGCTGTTGAAAAGAATAACGAAATCTTATATCTTGAATACTCATCTGACAGTCATAACTTATCAGACATTCAGATATAATTTTTATAATGTCTGTAAGATTAAATCTTGACTTCTACAATAGTTTTAAATCTAATATGTTACTATGAATATAAATAGCTATAGCACATTATTTATTTTTTCTTTTATAGCGACCGCTATATTAACATATATATTAACTAAATATCTTCCTGCAATCGGTTTAGTTGATGTACCGAGTAGCCGTCGCTCTCATGATAAGATAACACCACGCGGCGGTGGTCTTGCTATTGTAATTGTCGTAATGATTGCTTTGAGCGGATTTGAATATATAACGAGCAATAACCTTGCTAATTCAATAAAAATATTACCTTTATTATTGATAATTTCCTCTATTTCCTTTTTGGATGACTTAAAAGCCGTACCTATTCTAATTCGTTTAATATTCCACTTAATTTGTGCAGCTTTTGCTATTTTTCTTTTTTCGCAGGTAAATTCCATTCATATAATAATATATTCTATTTTAGTTATAGCTTTAAGCGGTTTTATTAATATATATAATTTTATGGACGGTATAGACGGTATGAGTTGCGTGGAATCTATCCATCTATCTAGCACCATGCTTATATTATGTTTCTTGCAATTTCCTGCTATTGGTAATCCGTATTTTATAGCTAGCGTAAATGTGATTATTCTTGGTTGTTCTTGTGGTTTTTTAATATTTAATTGGCATCCGGCAAAAATATTTTTAGGCGACGTGGGAAGTATTAGCCTTGGATTCTTAACGGGTCTTTGCTTACTCTTGCTTGCTCTTACAAGCACTAATTTATTTGTAGCTTGTGCTATTGCTAGCTTATATTACATCACTGATGCAGTGCTAACCATATTAATTCGGCTACTCAATAAAGAAAAAATTTGGCAGCCTCATCTAAAGCATTTTTTTCAAAAAGCGGTACAAAAAGGTAAGTCTCATAAACAAGTAGTATCGATTATAGCAGTTTGTAATATATTTTTAATGATTATATCGGTTACATCTCTATATTTTTCCGTAATATCTATAATGCTTGCAATAGCCGTCATAACTTTAACAGTGCAGAGTTTATTAAAATGAAGCTAATTAAAGAGGATATCGATAAAATAGTTAGATGTATATTTGCCAAACAACATCCATTGCTGCCTGAAATCATGATTAACTGGAATAAAATAGTCGGGTTTAATTTCAGCACTAAAGCATTGCCTTTAAAAATCACCACATATACTTACAAAAAACAGAAAATTAATACGCTATTTATACAAGCAGAAGATAATGCTACGGCAGCAGAATTACCTTATTATCAAGATATTATTCTAGAACGTATTAAAATTTATTTAGGCTTTGAAGCAATACATCAAATGAACGTAACGTTTTACAAAGGAAAACCTAAAGTATGAGAATTAAGTCATGCTCTCTTCTTGTGGATTTCTTGAATTAAAATATCCGCTGGAATATTTAAATTTTTATGTAATTTTCTAATCATAGATAAAGTAATGTAGAAGTCAAGATTTAATCTTACAGACATTATAAAAATTATATCTGAATGTCTGATAAGTTATGACTGTCAGATGAGTATTCAAGATATAAGATTTCGTTATTCTTTTCAACAGCTAACTTTTTACTATCCATAAAAGTCTGCATAGGTGTTTTTCCATAGCAATATTTACCGGAATGCGGTCTTTCATTATTATAATATTCTAGCCAAATATCAAGATCTAGTTGTAGATCATCAAGATCAGTATAGATCTTTTTACGCATAGCAGTATCAAAGAATTCTTGTTTCATAGTTTTATTAAAACGTTCACACATACCATTTGTTTGAGGAGAATATGCTTTAGTAGTAGTATGCTCAATACCCTCAATGCTTAAGAACAATTCAAAAGCATGATGTTCTATATTACCTTTATACTCACCACCTCTATCAGTTAAAATACGAAGTACTGGTATTTGCTGACTCTCATACCATGGTAACACTCTATCATTAAGCATGTCAGCAGCGGTAAGTGCTGTTTTATCAGTATATAGTTTAGCCTCTGCAACCCGAGTGTAACTATCAATAAACACTTGAGAATATACCTTGCCTATGCCTTTAAAATTACCTACATAATATGTGTCTTGGCATCCTAGATAACCTGGATGCTGTGTATCAATCTCACCATGAGCTTCTTTCTCGCTACGCCGTTTCTCTAATACTTGTAACTGAGCTTCGGTAAGAACAATACCATCCTGAGCCATTTTGGCTTCTAATGCTTTAAGTCTTTTATTGATATTATTTAAATCATTACGTAGCCAAATAGATCTAACTCCTCCAGGTGATACAAGAATACCAGTCTTTTTAAGCTCATTTGATACTCGCAGCTGACCATAAGCAGGGTATTCTATTGCCATATCTAATACTGCTCTCTCTACGGCAGGATCAACTCTATTCGCTATAATTGGCTTCTTCCGACTAATCTCATATAATGCTTCTTCTCCTCCTGTTTCATATAACTCTTTAAACCTATAATAACTGTCTCTACTGTAGCCCATAGCTTTACATGCTGACGATATACTACCAAGACTCCTAGCTAATTCTAGTAATCCTATTTTTGGCTTTATTATTTTTTGATTTAGATTCATCTCTAATCCTCCATTTAATATTATCTTAATTTTACTAAATGTAAGATTAAATCTCAACTATTACATTTTAACTGGATACCATGGAACAATACAAATAAAAAGGAGCCTTTAGAGAACTAAAGACTCTTTTCTTCTATTATAGGATTAAATATGTAAATTACATATCAAATCTTAATCCTGCCATTAAGTTATTACCTTTATAACGGGTTCCACCAAATTTATATTGAACTCCATCAAGAGTTTTAGTGGTGTTTTTTGTTTTACCGTAATCTGTCCAAGCATAAACGAGTTCTGCTTTCACGCCTTGTGCTACTTCAAATGAAGTACCTAAAGATAATTGATAAGCAAAATTTGTTTTATTTTTAATAGTTAGGTTAGGATCATTAAGAGTTGTAGTTCTACTACTAGCAGTTGTAACAACATCTTTTCCTATAATTTTCTCTTTTACCATTGCAAGCCCAGCACCAGCACCAGCAAAAACTTTAAACATACTTAAATCAACAAAATCTACATAACCGTTAAGTAATGCACTTACAATAGTAGGCTTATGTTTTACTGACTGAGTTAAACTACCTCCTGAGCTATTTTTTTCAGTTATTGATTTTTTCAAATGAACATTTGTTACTGTTCCAATTGTTAAATCGGTTCTTAAATTATCCATGATATAATAACCTACTCCGATATTACCAGTAAAACCTGTGTTAGATTTTAATTTAAAATCTGTACCTTTAGGCTTTGTTTTGTTAAAAATCACGCCACCGGCATTAAGTTTTAAATACCATTGATTTTCCATAGATGATGACATCGATGAATTAGTAGATGAATCTATAGAAGAATTCATATCGCAATCAGCGCATGAAAGACCGGAAGTTAAAAGTGCTGTGCTTGCAGCTGCTATTAAAAGTAATTTTTTCATATTGTTAAATTTTTCCTTTAAATTTTATTAGTTGTTAGTAAAAACGATATTAGATAATAATTTTTACCTAAATTCGATAAAAATAGTTTTAAATGACATTTCTGAGTTGTCATCCTAGCTAATTGCACGGGTTGACCTCATCGTCATTGCGAGAAGAAGTTGCAAGTCTTGACGAAGCAATCCAGTAAAAAATTCTGATTTACAGAATTTTTTTATTATTTTTTCTAGATTGCCACGCAGCCTATGGCTGCTCGCAATGACGACTTACCTAAAACTATTAATATTCTTGTTAATTATATATCAAATCTTATACCGGCTGTTAAGTTGTGGCTTTGATAACGCATGCCACCGGTTGGTACACTTGTTCCTTGGTAAATTACATTCTTACTTTTTGTTCTACCGTCATCTATCCAGCTATAAGCTAGTTCTGCTTTAACACCGTCGGCGATTTGTGCAGAAGTACCTAAAGTTAGCTTGTAAGAGATATTAGTTCTGTTTTTAGTGTTAGATGAAAGACCTGTTATACCATTATATGTAATTTTCTCTTTAACTAATGCAGGACCAACACCGGCACCGGCAAAAACATCAAACATATCAAAATTAGTTAAATCTACATAACCGTTAATAAGTAAACGTGTAATAGTAGGTTTATGGCTTGCTGAAGTGTTAGTAACGGTAAAAGGTGTATTAGTCGCAGCTCCAGATTTCTTTAATTTTCCACCTATTATAGTACCTAAAGTAAAATCGGCTCTAAAATTTTCGGAAATATAATAACCGATACCTAAATCAACAGGAACAGTTGTATTAGATTTTAATTTAACACCAGTTGCCTTATCTTTTTCTTTATTAAACATTGTTGCACCGGCATCTATTCTTAAATACCAATCATTACCCATGTCATCAGCAAATGATATACTAGAAGATAAAATTGTTGCACTTGTAGCAGCTATTAAAAGTAACTTTTTCATGGTTAGCACCTCAAATTAAATAATTAAACATTATCTTTATTGGCATATATAACATATTATATTTTTTAGTTCTATATTTAATCGGTAATTAGATTCATATAATAAAGCTTTTATAAAGTTTTGTGACAAAAGAAACACACGTATTTAATTCATATTATTTATATATTTATTAAACTTATTTTTCTCATCTTTAAATTTATCGGCATCAGGCAAGGCAGGCTTTTTCTTGGTAATATTTTTCCATCCTTTATTTTCTATAAAATCTTTTGCACGTTCTACCCATTCTATTAACTCCGGTGATTCGGGTTTGATAGCATCTATAGGACAGTCAGGAACACATACACCGCAATCTATACATTCATCAGGATTGATAACTAGCATAAATTCACCCTCGTAGAAACAATCTACAGGGCATACGTCAACGCAATCGGTATATTTACATTTTACGCATTCATCAGTTATAACATAGGTCATTTTGTTATCTGTTTTTGATTTTGTCGATTAATATAGAAGCTCTTAAAAGTAATACTAATAGAAAATATAATATAAAACTGATAAACATGATAATTAAAGGCTTTAGCATTGAAGAGTGAATAGTTGGACTCCCTAGCCTTAAAACACTAGCAGGCTGATGCAGACTATACCAAATATTTACCGAGAATTTTACTATCGGTATGTTAATCAGTCCGATAAGAGCGATAATAGAAGCAGGATTTTGTGCTTTTCTTATATTATCCGCACTATTTACTATGATAATATAGCTTAGATATAATAAAAATAATATGAGCATAGAGGTAAGTCTTGCATCCCATACCCACCATGTTCCCCATATAGGTTTTCCCCATAAAGAACCTGTTACTAAGCTAATCAAAGTAAAAGTAGCTCCAACGTAACTAGAAGCTACGGCTAGCAAATAGCTAATAGTAGTTTTCCATACTAAATAACTAAAGCTACATGCTGCCATGAAAATATAAATACCAAGGGCCATCCAAGAAGCAGGAACATGAACATACATAATGCGTACAAACTCCCCTTGTTGATAATCTACCGGCGAAACTATTAGAGCTAAATAAAGACCTATAATCATCATGACAAAAGTAGATATAGCTAATATAGGTATTATAACCTTTGATAATTTATTAAAATAATAGGGGGTTAATAGTTTTAACATGTTTTCTTACTTCTTTATGTCATTCTTGCGAGAGGCTTGCGTGCGTGGATACCTAAATCGTCATTGCGAGAAGAATTACGTAGTAATTCGACGAAGCAATCCAGTAAAAATGCTGATTTACAGAATTTTTTTAATCTTTTTCTGGATTGCCACGTCGCTTCGCTCCTCGCAATGACGACTGGGAGTCCACGCAAGCAAGCCTTTCTCGCAAGGCGTTGTTGCGTGGAGATTAAAAAAAGTCAATATAGCGCTTAGAGTATAAAAATAATTAAATTTTATATAATTCTAAAAGCTATATTGAGCTTTCCCAAGGGCAATCATTTCATTTAATATATTTATCTTAGTAATTACTTCGTTTTTTCTTCCTTTCTCTGTTTTTTGTTGTAAGTTAAAGCCAAACGTTCGCTTCAACCTAAACATAAACGATTCAACCCTTGACCTTTGATGATAGCCGCTATTAATTTTCCATGCTTTTAAACCTTCATCAAAATTTTTATATTCTCTAATTCCTTTTATTACTTTATCTCTGTAAGCTAAATGTTCTTTCTCTACCTTGCTTTTATTCTTTAATTCATCTTGTGACTTAGATGTTCGTGCTGGGGGCATTAAATCTTGTGCTCCCCAATCATATATTATCTTTCTAAACTCCTGCGTATCATAAGCTCCATCTGCTATAACGGTTTTAGCTTTGCCTGTTATCTCTTTGCTCATATCACCAACAACTTCACAGTCGTTTGTGTTACTATCCGTATAGGCTACAGATAGTACTTCCATACTATCTAAATCGACTGCTACATGTATCTTCTTCCACTGTTCTCTCTTACGATATAATCCATCCTTACCGTTATAATCCATCCTTACCGTATTTCCTTTGATGCCACCCACTGGTGCTATATACATTTACTCCGGTACTATCAAATACTATCTCTTTCCCTGAACCTTTCTCTTGTACTCCAATATTTTTTACTCGTAACTTTAGCTTACTAGCGATTCTTGATGCATGGGCATAATCCGGTATTCTTAAATCCTTACCCGCAAATATTTTGCTAAACATTCCTTCTGCAAATCCGCTTGTTGCTCGCCATGGCAATCTTAATAACAGCTTAATTGTTAGCAAATATTCATACATCTTGCTATTATATCTTCTCGCTCCTCCTTGCCTCTGTCCCCTCCATAATATAACTCTTTTAAATATTCTTCACAAAATGTGAAAATTATTGTTCCTCTTTTCTTTAAACTTCTGTTATATTCTTTCCAGTTGCAAACTTTTTGTAGCTTTGACATACACACTTGTGGTTAAGTTTTTTGTCGATTTACTACTTTTCTTAGTTCGCAGCTACTTTTTTTATATCTACGCAACAAGGTCTTGCAGGAATGACGGTTTTGGTATCAACAATTCTACCATGATTATCGTATCCTCTTAAAAAACTCTTTCATTAATAGCCTCGAATCTTCCGCAAGAATTCCGCTATATATTTCCGGTCTATGAAAACAAGCACTACTGTTAAAATATCGTAAATTACTTTCGACTGCTCCGTGCTTGGAATCAGAAACCCCGTAAAATAAACGTTTTAACCTGCTATGAGCTATAGCCGCTGCACACATGGCACAAGGTTCTAAAGTAACGTAAATATCATAATCATTTAAATTTTTAGAAGATATAAGATTGCATGCTTCATTAATAGCAATAATTTCAGCATGATAAAGAGCGTTATTTTTTTCTTCGGTATTATTATGACTACTAACAATGATTTTTTGATTTAACCTATCTACAATCACCGCTCCGACCGGAACTTCATTTTTATCAAAAGCAATCCCTGCTTGTTTTAAAGCTTGCTCCATGAAAAAATTATTAAAATCCGTTTTTTTATCTAACAATATATTCACGGTAATTTACGTGTTCTTCGATTCCAAAAGGATCTTGGTGGATAATTATTTCAGCCTCTGGAAATTCCTGCAATATTTCAAAAGCGATCTCATCGCTAATTTTATGAGCATTATAAAGCGACATATTGCCGTCCATTTCCAAATGACACTGAATAAAAGCTTTTTGAGCGGCATATCTAGTTTTCATTTCGTGCATACCTTTTACGCCTAAATGGTTATTAACTATCGAGATAATTTTTTGTCTATCTTGCTCAGGTAATTCATGATCGACTAAATTTTTAAATGCCTTTTTAAATAAAGAATAAGAAGAGTGAAATATATATAACGAAATAACTACACCAAATAATGGGTCAGCAAACCAAAAATAATCACTTAAATTTATAGAGATAATTACTATAACATTAGTTAATAAGTCTGTAAAATAATGAAGTTTATCGGCTTTTACTAACTCCGATCCTGTTTTTTTAATTACATAAGTTTGATAAAGTACTAAAATAATTGTTAAGAATATACATACATGCATTACCGTAGTACCGTCACTGATATTCTCCGGTTTTGTTTTTTCAAATAAAGATTTAACCGAAGAAAAGCCTACAAAAAAAGCTGAAGCAAAGAAAAATATCGATTGAGAAAAAATTGTTAAATCCTGCATTTTTTCATGCCCGAACCTGTGATGATGATCGGGCGGTTGCAGGGCAAATCTTAAAGCTATTAGATTAATAAAGGAAGAAGTTATATCAAGCATTGAATCAATTAAAGAAGCAAGAATTGATTGCGAATCGGTAACAACCCAAGCGTATAATTTTATACTTAAAATAATTAATGCCGTAGTAACCGATAAATAAGATACCGATTTTATTAACCGATTACGGCTATTAGTATCCATAACGAATCTTTCCAATTTATTTTTTGTAGTTTAACAAAGAAAATATAAAATTCAATTATAATTAGGTTCCGTGAACAAAATTAAAAATAATATTTTAAAATATAAATAATTTAAATTCTGTTTATAGAATCTAGTTTTAACTTTACAAAATTCTAAAAACCATATACTTATTAAATTATATATTTAATAAGAGAGAATTTATATGAAACTATTATCTAAAATTATGATTATAGCTCTTGTAGCTTCTATGTTACAAGCCTGTAACGGTCCGGGCGGTATGAATAAACAAGGTACGGGAACACTTCTTGGCGGTGCCGGCGGTGCATTACTTGGTTCTCAATTCGGTAAGGGCAAAGGACAGCTTGTCGGAGTAGGTGTAGGTGCATTACTTGGGGTAGTTCTTGGTGGACAAATAGGTAAAGGTATGGATGAGCAGGATAGAAGACTTGCTGAACTCACTTCACAAAGAGCTTTAGAAGCAGCACCTAGCGGCACTAGCGTAGAATGGCGTAATCCGGATAACGGTAATCATGGTTACGTAACACCTAATAAAACTTATAGAAATAGCACTGGTCAATATTGCCGTGAGTACACTCAAACAGTTGCAATAGGCGGAAAACAACAAAAAGCATACGGTAACGCATGCCGCCAACCTGACGGACAATGGCAAGTTGTGAATTAACTGTCATACCGTGGCTTGTCCACGGTATCCAGAAAAACAACAACTTATAGTGTACATTTTTTACTGGATCCTGTGAATAAATCACGGGATAACGATTCCTAAGGAACAATCTATGACTTTCATAATAACAAGTACGGCGTTTAAGCATAATGAGCGTATTCCTGATAAATTTACTTGTAAAGGACAGAATGTTTCTCCGCATTTAGAGTGGAGTGATGCTCCTATAGATACTAAATCTTTTGTGCTTATCATGGATGATCCTGATGCACCAATAGAAATAGTACCACCGCATGGTATATGGAATCATTGGATAATATATAATATTCCTACTTCTATTACTGAGCTTTCAGAAGGACAAATAGATAGCAATATTAAAACTTTAAATAATAGCTGGAAAGAAAAGAAATACGGAGACCCTTGTCCGCCTGCCGGCAAACCTCATCGTTATTTTTTCAAACTATACGCTTTGAATGATTATCTTGAGCTTGATGAGAATGCTAGCAAGCAAGATTTAGTGCTGGCTCTACAGAAACATTTACTAGCTGAAACTGAATTAATTGGCATTTATTCTACATAACCGTCATTGCGAGCAACCATAGGCTGCGTGGCAATCTCATGAAATAATAACAAACTCCTGAGATTGCTTCGACGAAACTTACAGTTTCTTCTCGCAATGACGGAACGTTCTACGCAGGGATGACAAGAGTGAACTGACACATGCAAAAACCTATAATCGAGTTTCGTAACGTATCTAAAAAATTCGGTAATAAATTGCCGATAAATAACGTTAGCTTTACCGTCAAGAAAAACAATATCACTACTTTAATCGGACCTAACGGTGCAGGTAAAACTACCATAGTACGGTTAATGCTTGGGCTTGAAAAACCTACAAACGGCGAGATTATAATTGATCCCAAATTAAAAATCGGATATGTACCGCAGAAGTTCGGATTAACCCCTGATTTACCTATTACAGTAAAAAAATTTTTAGATTTGTTAGCACCTAGTAATTTTAATAGTAATATTAAAGAGATTAACTCATTTATTGATTTGGAACATATAAAAGATCAAGAAATTTCTAAGCTCTCAGGAGGGCAGTTTCAAAAGGTAGTTCTTGCATGTTCAATAGTTAATAATCCTGACTTAATTATTTTAGATGAGCCGCTGCAATCTTTAGACGTAACAAGCCAGCAAGAATTTTATCAACTTATTAATCTGATTCGTAAAAAGCTAAATATTACGGCCTTTATGGTCTCTCACGATTTATTTACCGTAATAAAAAACTCCGATCAAGTGATATGCTTAAACGGTCATATATGTTGTAGCGGAATACCAAACGAAATAACTCCTAACTCTGAATTTTCAAATGCACTTTCTTCTCTAGGCTTCTATACCCACCACCACGACCATAGGCATTAGACTTATTTCAAATATTGCTTTAAATATCTACCGGTATGGCTTTCCGCACAAGCAGCGATATCGGCAGGAGTACCGCATACAACTATCTTACCGCCTTTGTCACCGCCCTCAGGACCGACATCAATAATATAATCTGCCGTTTTTATAACATCTAAATTATGCTCGATAACTAAAACAGTATTTCCCATATCAACGAGTTTATGCAAAACTTTCAGCAATTTATTAATATCGTCAATATGTAGCCCCGTAGTCGGCTCATCAAGTATATAAAGCGTTTTACCGGTTGAACGTCTTGATAATTCTTTAGCAAGCTTAACGCGTTGTGCTTCACCGCCTGAAAGAGTAGTAGCAGACTGACCGATTTTAATATAGCCTAGACCCACTTCATTTAAGGTAATTAGTTTTTCATAGATTAACGGGATTTTCTCAAAAAATTGCATTGCATCTTCTACTGTCATCATCAAAATATCGGCAATAGATTTGCCTTTATATTTTATTTCAAGTGTTTCTCTATTATATCTGTGACCATTACAAATATCACATTTTACATATACGTCAGGTAAGAAGTGCATCTCTATTTTAATCAGCCCGTCACCTTGGCATGCTTCACATCTACCGCCTTTAACGTTAAACGAAAATCTGCCTACTTTATACCCTCTAGCTTTTGATTCAGGTAATTCCACAAACCAATCCCTAATATGGGTAAAGGCACCTGTATAAGTCGCAGGGTTTGAACGAGGAGTTCTACCTATCGGGGATTGATTAATATCGATAATTTTATCAATATATTCAAGTCCTTTTAATTCTCTATATTTTCCCGGAAATACTTTGCTAGTCGGCTCTAAATGCTTTAGAGCCGCTTTATATAGAGTATGAATCATCAAGCTTGATTTACCACTTCCCGATACTCCCGTTATAGCGGTAAACGTACCAAGCGGAATTTTGATATCAACATTATCTAAATTGTTAGAAACCGCCCCAAGTAATTCAATTGACCTATTATCATGCCCTACTCTTGTTTCAGATGGTACTTTGATTGTTTGACGACCGCTTAGATACCTACCTGTAATACTTTCTTCAAAATTCTTTATTTCTTCTGCATTGCCTTCTGCAATAACACGACCGCCGTGAATACCGGCTCCCGGTCCTATATCAATAATATGATCAGCTTCATACATTGTTTCTTCGTCATGCTCGACTACCAAAACGGTATTACCTAGATCTCTAAGCCTTTTTAGTGTCTCAATTAATCTTGTATTATCTCGTTGATGAAGACCGATAGACGGCTCATCAAGTACATATAAAACACCACTAAGCCCTGATCCTATTTGAGATGCAAGACGAATACGCTGACTTTCCCCTCCCGATAAAGTACCTGCTTCTCGTGATAACGTTAGATAATCAAGCCCAACATTCATAAGAAATTTTAATCTCTCAGTAATTTCTTTGAGTATACGCTCAGCAATAAATAATTGCTTTTTATTTAATTTTTCTTCTAAGTGACTAAACCATTTTTGCAAGGCTGCAATACTCATACCTGCTACTACGCCTATATGAAAATTCGCTATTTTAACGCATAATGCTTCGTCTTTTAATCTAAACCCTGAGCAGGCAGTACATTTATGTTCTGACTTAAATTTAGCTAGTTCCTCTTTAATTAAAACCGACTCTATAGTACGGTCCTTTTCCTGCAAACTTGGTATTATACCGGCAAAAGGTTGTTTTATTATTTGCGTTTTAGAACCGTCGTGAAACTCAAATTTTATTGCTTCTTCTCCTGAACCTTCAAATAAAATATCCTTAACATTTTGTGATAAACTTACAAAAGGTACTTCAATAGAAAATTTATAATGATCGGCAAGAGCCTTTAATGTCTCTAGGATAAATTTAGAAGATGTGCTACCCCAAGGTACTATTGCACCGTCTTTAATGGAAATTCTTTGATCTGGAACAATTAATTCTCTATCAAAGAAAAACTCCTTACCTATTCCTTCACATTTAGGGCATGCTCCAAAAGGGCTATTAAAAGAAAAAATTCGAGGCTCTATTTCAGTAAGCTGAAAACCGGATACCGGACAAGAATATTTTTCGGAAAAAGTAATGCGCTGATTTTTTTCAAATTCGGTCTTAACTGCCGGCGGTAATTCTACAATTTCTAAATAAGTAATACCTTCGGCAAGATTTAACGAACTCTCTAAGCTATCTGCAAGCCTATTACCTAAACTTTTGTCTAGAACTATTCTATCAACGATGACTTCTATATTATGCTTCTTATTTTTATCAAGTTTCGGTAAATCATCAATTTCACAAACTTCACCGTTAACTATTAATTTCTGAAAGCCTTGCTTTTTCAGATTCATAATTTCACGTTTGAACCCCCCCTTATGTCCTCTAACAATAGGAGCAAGTAAATATACTTTCGTGCCTTTAGGTAGTTCATTAATTATATCTACCATCTCAGAAACTGTTTGGCTATGTATCGGAAGACCGGTTGCCGGAGAGTAAGGAATACCCACCCTTGCATATAATAACCTAAGGTAATCATAAATTTCCGTTATAGTTCCAACCGTAGAACGAGGATTTTTAGAAGTAGTTTTTTGGTCAATTGCAATAGCAGGCGATAATCCGGAAATAGATTCTACATTCGGTTTATTTTGTAAATGCAAGAATTGCCTTGCATATGAAGATAAGCTTTCAACGTATCGCCTTTGACCTTCTGCATAAATAGTATCAAAAGCTAAAGAAGACTTGCCTGAACCACTAAGACCGGTGATAACAACAAATTTATTCCTTGGAATATCAACATTTATATTTTTTAGATTATGCTCTTTAGCACCGCGTACCTTAATATATTCTTGGTTCATAATCACTTCGCTACAAAATTTTTGAGATATTTTTTAAAAAACCTGTAGTATTATAGGCTCTTTTATTTTATTATTGCAATAATAATATTTTAAAATAGGTAGTAATCTATGGCAGGTAGTTTAAATAAAGTAATATTAATAGGTAATGTAGGGCGTGATCCGGAAATTAGAACTACGGGCGAAGGGAAAAAAATCATTAATCTTTCCTTAGCAACAACCGAAACTTGGAAAGATCGCATTACCAGCGAACGAAAAGAACGAACTGAATGGCATAGAGTAGTGATATTTAGTGAAGGATTAGTATCTGTTGTAGAACGCTATGTTACAAAAGGTAGTAAATTATATATTGAAGGTTCATTGCAAACCCGTAAGTGGAATGATAATTCAGGTCAAGAAAAATATACCACGGAAGTTGTGTTACAAAATTTTAATTCACAATTAATATTATTGGATAGTAAAAACTCTAATAATCATACTCAAGATTCAGGGCATAGCGGATATAAACATCCTGAAGCTAAAAATCATTCCTTTGACCATAGCGACCTAGACGATGAAATACCGTTTTAATAAAAAAATCAAGGATATACATAAATGTCAACATTAAATAAAAACAAAATTATAACGCTATTAATTATTTCTATACTAATTTTACTAGGAGTAGGAATTTATAAGCACAAAAAATGAAATAACTATTATAAGCAATTAATCTCAAAACTTGGGTCTGTTTGTAATCCTACATGTGTGACGACCGAATCCACTCCCTGCCCAGTAACATATTGTAATACTAATCTCTTGAATTTAAACTCTAACTTTAGAGGGGTGCTTATTAAAGATAAAAATAATTTAAATATTTTATTAAAAGCTAAAGATGATGTAAGTAATTATATTGCAGACACTCTTGAATGGGAGCCACATCTCCAAAATGCATTGCGTCAAATAATAAAACCACGAGATAAAGTACTAGTCCTAGGGGCGCATATCGGTATACATGCAGTTCTTATTAGTAAGCTAGCAAACGAAGGACAAATTTTAATCTTTGAAGCTAATCCTTATGTGTTAAAGTTTTTAGAAACTAATTTAGTTTTAAATAATATTACTAATGCTAAAATATACCCTAAAGCCGCATTCTCTGAAAATACTACAGTATCTTTTTTAGCAAAAGATACTGGTAATACCGATGCTTCCCATATTAAAAGACTCGACACCACACAAAAAGAGGAGCTTATTACAGTTGATGCAGTAAATATTGACAGTATAAAAGAAATTCAAACTATCGATATCTTACAAATGGATATTGAAGGTGCTGAAGAAAATGCCGTTTATGGAGCTCAAAAATTAATTGATCGTTCTCCGAACTTAACTGTTTTCCAAGAATGGTCACCATTTTGGATGAAAGATATAGATACCTATTTAAAGTTTTGGAGTTCTAGAAATTATAAGATTGTTCAAATTACTTTAAGTGGCGGTTTAAAAGAATTAACATATGAAGAACTAAAATCTTCAGGACAGATCGATATTATTATGACTAAGGATTTAGAAAAACTTATCAGTAATTTTAAACCTCTGTAATAATGAAAAAAATTATTTGGGCAATAATATTTTTAATACCAACATTTCTTTCAGGCTGTTCTACTACTCATGATGTCGCTAGCAGAGTAAAACATTCGCAAGATATAGCTAATCAAAATAACTTTCGGATGCAGCTAGTAAACGGTAGTGATTTTACTCTTACGATTTATCAACGTATTACCGCTAGTCACCTACCTTTTGTATTCTATATTGAGGGAGATGGGCATCTTGCGGATGGCGGCGTTAACTCGGACAACCCTACCCCTGTTAATCCGACGCTCTTAAAGCTTGCTACAATGGATAAAAGACCAAATGTTGTTTATATAGCACGACCTTGTCAATATACTCCTTTAGAAATGAACCCAAAATGCATTAGCGATTATTGGTTAGATAAAAGAATGGGGCAGGAAGTCGTAGATTCAATTAACAATGTCATAAATATTATCAATAACGGACAAAAATTTAGCTTAGTCGGCTTCTCCGGTGGGGGCGGGCTTACAATATTAATTGCCGCTCAAAATAACAATGTTAAAGATATTATAACGATTGCCGGTAATTTAGATACTGAAAAATTTGATAAATATCATAATTATCGTGGTTACTTAGTTAAATCGTTAAACCCGATAAATTATGCAAAGCAAGTTAATAATATCCCTCAATTACATCTCTCCGGCATGAATGACAAAAGAGTCCCGCCTTTCATAGCAGAATTTTACGTAAAAACAAGTAACTCACCATGTGTAAAAAAGCAAACTTTTCCTAATATTTCTCATGCAAAAGGTTGGGATAAAGTTTGGTCTAATATATTAGATACTCCTCTAATTTGTAATTAAGCATTAAGAAATATTATTAATCTATTTAAAAATCCTTTATTGACTTTTATACAAAACAGCATAATTCTTTTTACAATTTAATTTTTTATACAAGAATTATGCTAGGCTACGAAAAAGAACAAAAAAGTTTGACAAAAGAACAGAAGCAAGCCGTAGGGTTGTTATCTATAGGAACCTTATTGGAATATTTTGATCTTATGCTTTATGTGTAGAAGTCAAGATTTAATCTTACAGACATTATAAAAATTATATCTGAATGTCTGATAAGTTATGACTGTCAGATGAGTATTCAAGATATAAGATTTCGTTATTCTTTTCAACAGCTAACTTTTTACTATCCATAAAAGTCTGCATAGGTGTTTTTCCATAGCAATATTTACCGGAATGCGGTCTTTCATTATTATAATATTCTAGCCAAATATCAAGATCTAGTTGTAGATCATCAAGATCAGTATAGATCTTTTTACGCATAGCAGTATCAAAGAATTCTTGTTTCATAGTTTTATTAAAACGTTCACACATACCATTTGTTTGAGGAGAATATGCTTTAGTAGTAGTATGCTCAATACCCTCAATGCTTAAGAACAATTCAAAAGCATGATGTTCTATATTACCTTTATACCCACCACCTCTATCAGTTAAAATACGAAGTACTGGTATTTGCTGACTCTCATACCATGGTAACACTCTATCATTAAGCATGTCAGCAGCGGTAAGTGCTGTTTTATCAGTATATAGTTTAGCCTCTGCAACCCGAGTGTAACTATCAATAAACACTTGAGAATATACCTTGTCTATGCCTTTAAAATTACCTACATAATATGTGTCTTAGCTGTAATAGTTGAGATTTAATCTTACATTTAGTAAAATTAAGATAATATTAAATGGAGGATTAGAGATGAATCTAAATCAAAAAATAATAAAGCCAAAAATAGGATTACTAGAATTAGCTAGGAGTCTTGGTAGTATATCGTCAGCATATAAAGCTATGGGTTACAGTAGAGACAGTTATTATAGGTTTAAAGAGTTATATGAAACAGGAGGAGAAGAAGCATTATATGAGATTAGTCGGAAGAAGCTAATTATAGCGAATAGAGTTGATCCTGCCGTAGAGAGAGCAGTATTAGATATGGCAATAGAATACCCCGCTTATGGTCAGCTGCGAGTATCAAATGAGCTTAAAAAGACTGGTATTCTTGTATCACCTGGAGGAGTTAGATCTATTTGGCTACGTAATGATTTAAATAATATCAATAAAAGACTTAAAGCATTAGAAGCCAAAATGGCTCAGGATGGTATTGTTCTTACCGAAGCTCAGTTACAAGTATTAGAGAAACGGCGTAGCGAGAAAGAAGCTCATGGTGAGATTGATACACAGCATCCAGGTTATCTAGGATGCCAAGACACATATTATGTAGGTAATTTTAAAGGCATAGGCAAGGTATATTCTCAAGTGTTTATTGATAGTTACACTCGGGTTGCAGAGGCTAAACTATATACTGATAAAACAGCACTTACCGCTGCTGACATGCTTAATGATAGAGTGTTACCATGGTATGAGAGTCAGCAAATACCAGTACTTCGTATTTTAACTGATAGAGGTGGTGAGTATAAAGGTAATATAGAACATCATGCTTTTGAATTGTTCTTAAGCATTGAGGGTATTGAGCATACTACTACTAAAGCATATTCTCCTCAAACAAATGGTATGTGTGAACGTTTTAATAAAACTATGAAACAAGAATTCTTTGATACTGCTATGCGTAAAAAGATCTATACTGATCTTGATGATCTACAACTAGATCTTGATATTTGGCTAGAATATTATAATAATGAAAGACCGCATTCCGGTAAATATTGCTATGGAAAAACACCTATGCAGACTTTTATGGATAGTAAAAAGTTAGCTGTTGAAAAGAATAACGAAATCTTATATCTTGAATACTCATCTGACAGTCATAACTTATCAGACATTCAGATATAATTTTTATAATGTCTGTAAGATTAAATCTTGACTTCTACAAAGCCATACCACCATACTTTGATCTCCATTTATAAAATGTCGCTGATGGTATTTTGTGCTCTCTCAGTATAGACGCTACAGGCATCCTACCGCTCGCTTGCTTTAAGATAGACATGATTTGGCTATCACTGTGCTTTGATATTGTCATTTATAGAATCTCCTCCTTTGTTTCTAGAAAATTCTACTCCTTTTGTCGATTGTTTTTGGGGGGGTGCCAACAAATGAAGGGATGTTCTGGTCTAGACACGCTATAATTGTTTGATCATCACTTATATTTACCGGATTTTTTGAAGAAAACATATCTGCTTTCATAAGTATACTTCATAAAATTTTATTGGTTGTATTATATAGCTCTAATTGAACTGAGCTTTGTGTTTTCAACCAAATTTTTTGAAGCATTATAAATTAAAAGTTATTATTTTCAATTATTATTTTTATTCTGAATTTAAAATTAGATTATTTGAGGTAATGAGTTTATAGAAAAATATAGAATGGTGACCCCTACGGGGCTCGAACCCGTGTTCCCACCGTGAAAGGGTGGTGTCCTAACCGCTAGACGAAGGGGCCTTTAAAGTAGGCAAATAGATATGTTAGTCATACCGTGGCACTACGGCCGGCTTAGTTTTTTTGTTGTCATTCCGTGTTTATTCACGGGATCCAGTTAAAAATATTAGTATTAGTATTAGTATTAGTATTAGTATTAGTATTTTTAGTTTTTTCTGGATACCGTGGACAAGCCACGGTATGACAGTGATGGAATTAATCTACGACATGACAGTAAGTTAGAAGTTTTATACAACAACTTTGCCAATATTGCAAGTATAAAATTATAGGTTTACCTTAAGCTTAACACTACCTTGATGGCTTCTATAATGTTTATTTAGATAATAATTATAATCCAAAGAAATAGTAGTATTCTTGATACTGCCTATAATACCCGTTCCTAAATTATAGGATGTTTTCGGTTGTTTCGGTATTGCATAATTTTGCTTAAATTCAGTATCAAATATTTTAACAACTCTATTTATTCTTTGGGTTTTCTCTTTAAAATTATGTTCTACCGCTCCTTGGAATGTTAGACCTAAATTATTAAATTTTAGAACATCTTTTAAAGGTACTTTGACTTTAGTACCGACAATTCCGGACAATATATTATTCTCTTTCGTTGTAAGAGCTATTTCTTGTACGTTAATACCGGTTTCATTATATACTCCATCTCGTGACTTCCCATATCTCAAGCCAATATTTGGGGTAATAATAAGCTTGTTCTGCAAAAGATAATTATAATTCAGTAATGCTTCCGCATTATAACTATGATTGCGATGTTTTACATTACTTCTAATTTTAGTATCACCATATGAATAAGTTGTATTATCTTTAATAAAGTTTTTAGAAGCAGATACTAAAGCTTGTAGTGCAAAATTCCTCGGTAATTCTTTTTGTCCGTAAATAGAAACCACATGACTATCAATAAGTTCTTTGTCATTATTTTTGCTATTTTTAAATTTAAATACTGAGTGAACATTACTGTAAGCTATACCTAGAATATTATTGTCGATTTCAACATCAAGCCCAATAGTAGCACCTTTGTTAGTACCTCTATAACCGGTCATATTTTCTACGCGTCCATGATTATTAGTGCCGTACATACCACGCATCCACAAACCTCTTTTTATACGAGATTCTTCTTCATCACCGGCTCCTACCGCTACCATATTATTAGACATATTCATAGATGTATCTAATCTGTTACGAATCATATTATTTACAATAGCATTAACAACTTTCGCTTGATTTAAAGTAGGAGCATTTTCTGAAATTTGCGTTTGCATTTCTTTTTTTGCTTTCTGTTTAAGAGGAATAGCCGTATCAACTTCCGTTAT
This sequence comes from Rickettsia senegalensis, assembly GCF_056135685.1. NCBI lineage: Bacteria > Pseudomonadati > Pseudomonadota > Alphaproteobacteria > Rickettsiales > Rickettsiaceae > Rickettsia > Rickettsia senegalensis. The sequence continues at coordinate 271,765 of NZ_JBVYTQ010000001.1, forward strand.
TTTAAGGTTACCCCCATCGGAATCGGATAATTGCTTTATTATTTCTTCTTCCTCTTCAAATCCTGAATCATAACTTTTTTCATCTTCGCTACCATCGCCTAATGCTAAACATTCCTTTTCGCTACCATCACTTAATGCTAATGCACACTCATTACTTGATACAGGTAGTGCAAGTAACCCTTTATCTCCTGCTTTTGGAATACCAGATTCTGTTACTTCTGTGTCTTCTTGTTCTTCATTGCCTGCAGGTAAGGTAGATTCTGATTTACCATCCGACGCTGAAATTTTATCCATTTCACGATTGAGTTTTTCAACCTCCTCATCTAGACTACTGACTAAAATTGCAATATCTTCGTCTGAATTATATTGTGGATCCAAGGATATAGGAATTTCTGCATCGTATTTCTTAAGCTCTTTATTTATTGCTTCAAAAGAAAAAGCTTGATCAAATGCTAACGGGTCTTTTTCAGCTCTACTCAAAATCTTACTTACAAGTTCTTCTTTTTCTCTCAGCACTTCAATCTGCTGAACGATTTGAGCAGCTCCTGGGCTTGTCCTTGGCAATTGTTCCAGTTCTTGCCTTTTAACTATTACTGCCATTTGATATATCCGTAGAAGAGCTAATTTAGTTTCGCTTGAATTTTTATCATTACTATTGGCTATCTTTGAGCTTGACTGGTCCGGAGTTGGGCAGCTATCCTCGGCTCCATATCTATGACCCACTCCTATATCTCCTGTATTATCCCATGATAAATCTTCATTACTACCAAATATATTTGGGCTACTAGCTGAAACTGAACGTGAAAATACTGGCTTATCCTTAACTGAATAGTTGTTTCCATTATTTGGTAAATCAAGTACAGCATATATCATCTCTGTATCTTGTGGTCGTGAAAACACCGGCCTATTTGGGACTGAATAAACCTTATCATTAAACAAATAAGATGTATGTTCTTCCATACTTGGTTGCACCTCTCGTTCTAACTGTAACTGTTCTTTCTCTAGATCTATATGTTTTGTAGCTAACTCCGTAAGTTCTGGATCATTATCTAAGTCTGTATTTGGATTTTGATTATGTTTTTGATTACGTAATGCGCGATATTCTACTTCAACATCTTTCTTAGAAGCAATCACTTTTTGGAGCTTCTCATCTAAAGCATCATATTCTCTTAGAGGCGCAAGCTTTGCTTCAAGTGCGAGGTCTAAATGTTCTAAAGGTTTTCGTACATTATTATTCTTTCTATTATTCTTTTTGTTATCCTCTAAAGCTTCTTTAACTAATTCTATATCTGCATCATATTTTTCCAATAATTTATTCACCAATGCTATTGGTTCTTTTACTTCATTATCATCAGGATTATTTATTTTATGTATAATGGCTCGGTCTAATACCATTTTAGCTTCTTGCTTTCTTTTTTCTAAGCCTTTGAGTAAGTTATTCAATAATACAGGATGCTCTCTACTATCTGCCCTAACAACTGTGTCTAATGTCTGAGTAAGATTATTTTGATACCCTAAAAATTCTAAAGCATTTAAATCAAACAAAACTCCTCGGCGAACTTGTGTATCTGCTCCTATCTCTTTCAACACTTCTTCTTTTCTTCTTTCAATATCACCTAATTTTCTTTCTATTTTTGTACTATATTTTTCTATATTTTTCTGGTCATTTATTAATACTTGTTGTAATTCTTGAGAAATTTTAATTACTGCCTGTTGATTATTATTTATTTCTTGTAAAGCTCTATTACGTGATTTTTGATCTAAAGAAATAGTTGTTTTCTGTATTTCCTTTCTCTTCTGTTCTAAGTCACTTATAAGTTGAGCTGCCTTTTCTATTAATTTACTATCTACGCTTAAAATAAGCTCCTTATGATGCCCATTTCCCGAACCTTGACCAAATCCCCCCTCTTTATCTACTGTTCTTTGCTTTGAGGTTTCTCCATCTCTTTTCCTTTTACTGCTTTCTGCATGATATGTTTCTTCAACTCTTTTCCTTTTTCTGTTCTCTGCATCATTTGTTTGTAAAATTGACCCTACTTTTGATACAGCTCTCTTTATTATATTACCTTGTTTTTTCTTACTAGAAACTGAATAAGTACTTTCTTCAGTTAAAGTTTCTTGAGGTACATTTTCAGCCTTTGTATTCATTCTTTGGTTATACGCTGCATCCCAACTCGCTGATAGTTGCACGAAATCATAGGCTGATGACAAATTTTGACCTTCCAAACTCTTAAAACTTGAATCCATACTTTTAGGGTCCGCTACTTCTTGATTCGACAACATTACTGTATAAAGTTGGTGCTGAACTTTTATTGGTTCTAAGTACTCATCTTCATCCTCCGGCAAAGTTCTCTGAAACTTATCACTTAATTGCATGGTTGGCTTTGCTGTTAGCGACTGGTTAGAAATAGTAACAGCAGAAGAAGTTGTTGACAGAGCAAGAGCTAGTCCCTCTGGTTTTTTTATATTTTCTTCAATCTTATCATTTGTTACTATTGCAACATGATTATCCGTTTGCTCTTGCAGTTTTTTTAGCTTTGTTCTACTTGCTTCCTTTTTTGCATCATTCAATATTTTTTGAGCTTCATCTGCCGTCGCTTTTATATCTTTTTCTTGCTTCTTTATTTTCGATAATTGATTTTGCGCTTCTCGTCTTTGCTTTTCATCCTCTATAGCTCCTACTTTTAATTCTAATTCTTGCGACCTGTTCGATGTTGTATTAGTATTTGATATTTGTTGCATTTTTTTTGCAATGTCTTCCCTGATTCTTACTATATCTCTTGCTTTTTCTTTTTGATGATTTTTTTCTTTTCTTTTCTTTTCTCTTTCAGTTCTTTGCTTACCCTCCGCTTGTTGCTGTTTTTTTGTTTTTTCCACAGCAATATGTTGTTGATTGCGTTCTAATTGAACTCCCTCTCTTTCACTTATTAGCTCTTTGGATTCTGCACTATTTCTTTTTACTTCATTTGCTTCCGCTCTCTTTTTATCGACTACAGCTTGTCTAGCAGCATTGACTTTCTGCTGTCGAGTAAGCACCTCTAGTTGTTGCTGCTGATTTAAGAATGACCCAGCCGGCGACATTTCCGTAACCGGAGCTTTTGCTTGAGGTTTTATTAAAACTACCTTATTTACTGAAATATCTATTTCTTCAGATAACCTATTTGCTTCGTTGTTTTTATTTGTTAACTTTTGCTGAAGTTCATCTATTTTTTTATTATTTTCTTTTAATTTTACACTATCTTTATCCAATTCACGCTTATTTTTTACTTCTCCTATCTTTTTGTTCCAACTGGTTAGACTCTTATTTTCTTCATCTAATGCTTTTATTTTTATTCCTATCTCTTCAGCTTCTAACTTTAGTGCTTTTGTTTTTTTCTGTGATGAAACTATCTGTTTTTGTAGCTGTTGTAACGGTTTTTTATTTTTTTTACCTTGGGTATTTTTAATTGTCGATTCTACGTCAGCTAACTTGCTTCCTAGCTTCTCATTAACTCGTAATGTATTATCTACCATTTTCTTTGCAACTTCGGCACTGCTCAACAGGGGTTTTGGAGGAACTGAAGGTTTAGCTTGTGTACTAGGTTGTACTGTATGTTGTGGCTCGTTACTAAATAATAGTTTTCGTACCACCTTTGGGTTTGTGTTTGGCGGTGTCTCAGCTCCCAAATTATCATTTGGTTTAGAATCTGGAGTAAGCTGATACGGGGTCGCCGGTGTTGATGGAGTACCGGATGCCGTAGTATAATGTTCTGGTGATGTCAGGGTAGTATTTGGTGTATTAGGTGCAGTGACAAAGCCATTTGAAGCTGGGCTAACAGTAGGCGAAGATGCTGTTATTATAATTTCTGGTTTTTGAGGCGTTTGCTCTGTCGGTTTAGAAGTATAATTATTTTGATTTTGCTCTACTTTTTCAGTACCTACAAATGTTTTGCTTCTAGTAGGTGGTCGTACTCCTCTTGCTTTTCCGACAACAGACTTACTACGTGATACCTTTTTATAATGATCCTCTATAGGAATATCTTTTAATGGATTAGAAGGATTAAATGCTTTAGATTGCTTAGATATTTCCATTTCTCTTATTTCAGATGAAGTATATGTGTTTCTTTCCGGTTCCGGTACAATCACTGTTCCTATCTGCTGCGGTGTATTTGTCGTATCTCTATTTCCGTTTGATTGTGACAATCTGAGCGATAATTTCTTTTCGGGTGCGTCACGAAATAATGCTTTTTGATTGCTGCTCGCCATACCCTCAAATGGTATTGCGATTATCGCTCCTACTGAAATAGAGGCCAGAAGAGAATATTTTAAAAATCTTGATTTTTTTAGTAAATTTTGTTCTGTTAACTTATTCATTACAAATATCTCAATTTAAATTAAAATTTTATATACATAAACGTTGGGCATTATAATAAATAAGTTAGTAAAAAGCAATATATAAGTTAATTTAACTTAACTTATAATTACGAGAGAATTTTATTCTAATTATTGAAAATATAATAGATATAACGTATAATACATTTTTAACTTTCAATTGAAAATGCTACAATATTTTAAAATAACTTTGGAAGCAGAGTATAATAATTTAAATATTTGGTATTTTGTTAGTTTCATTATGGTATTATTGTTTATTTTTCGCTTGATTTTGAGCTTTCATTTACAACAATTTTTTTCATTTTTTGTGCTTGCTTAATATTAACCTTTACTAGAAATTCTAATATATTTTTACAGTTTACTTATTGGATGATTATTGCTTTTATTTTTGGCGTATTTATTTCTAAATATCGTATGACAAATTTACACGACGAAGCACTTCATAAACCAATAATAACAAAAATTAGCAGCAATGTAGAATCGATAAACCGACTATTATAGGAGGACAAATAGTATTAAACAACATTAAGATTGAAAAAATTAACCGTAATTTACAAAAAGTTAAATTAGTATATCAAAAAATATATACAAGAAATTAGGATAAATGACAGAATTACTTTGCTTGCTAAACTCTATAAGCCGCAAAACGCTATACTCCCCGGGGGGTATGATTTTGGTTTTTACGCTTATCTATCGGATATAGGGGCAAACGGTTATGCCATGTCGCAGCCACAAATTATAGAACGTAACGAGACAAATTTTGATAGTTTTATTTATAGAGTGTGTATCTTTATTTATAATAATTTAATAGACAAGCTAGGAAAAGATAAAGGGAATTTTGCAGCTGCGATATTACTCGGTGAGACGAAAGGTTTAAACAGGCAAATAATGCAGGATATGAGGCAAAGCGGTATATCACACGTGCTTTGCGTTTCAGGTTTGCATTTATCTTTAGTTGTGATGATTATTTGTAATAGTTGAGATTTAATCTTACATTTAGTAAAATTAAGATAATATTAAATGGAGGATTAGAGATGAATCTAAATCAAAAAATAATAAAGCCAAAAATAGGATTACTAGAATTAGCTAGGAGTCTTGGTAGTATATCGTCAGCATATAAAGCTATGGGTTACAGTAGAGACAGTTATTATAGGTTTAAAGAGTTATATGAAACAGGAGGAGAAGAAGCATTATATGAGATTAGTCGGAAGAAGCCAATTATAGCGAATAGAGTTGATCCTGCCGTAGAGAGAGCAGTATTAGATATGGCAATAGAATACCCCGCTTATGGTCAGCTGCGAGTATCAAATGAGCTTAAAAAGACTGGTATTCTTGTATCACCTGGAGGAGTTAGATCTATTTGGCTACGTAATGATTTAAATAATATCAATAAAAGACTTAAAGCATTAGAAGCCAAAATGGCTCAGGATGGTATTGTTCTTACCGAAGCTCAGTTACAAGTATTAGAGAAACGGCGTAGCGAGAAAGAAGCTCATGGTGAGATTGATACACAGCATCCAGGTTATCTAGGATGCCAAGACACATATTATGTAGGTAATTTTAAAGGCATAGGCAAGGTATATTCTCAAGTGTTTATTGATAGTTACACTCGGGTTGCAGAGGCTAAACTATATACTGATAAAACAGCACTTACCGCTGCTGACATGCTTAATGATAGAGTGTTACCATGGTATGAGAGTCAGCAAATACCAGTACTTCGTATTTTAACTGATAGAGGTGGTGAGTATAAAGGTAATATAGAACATCATGCTTTTGAATTGTTCTTAAGCATTGAGGGTATTGAGCATACTACTACTAAAGCATATTCTCCTCAAACAAATGGTATGTGTGAACGTTTTAATAAAACTATGAAACAAGAATTCTTTGATACTGCTATGCGTAAAAAGATCTATACTGATCTTGATGATCTACAACTAGATCTTGATATTTGGCTAGAATATTATAATAATGAAAGACCGCATTCCGGTAAATATTGCTATGGAAAAACACCTATGCAGACTTTTATGGATAGTAAAAAGTTAGCTGTTGAAAAGAATAACGAAATCTTATATCTTGAATACTCATCTGACAGTCATAACTTATCAGACATTCAGATATAATTTTTATAATGTCTGTAAGATTAAATCTTGACTTCTACACTCATCTGACAGTCATAACTTATCAGACATTCAGATATAATTTTTATAATGTCTGTAAGATTAAATCTTGACTTCTACATCAAATTGAAAACATTACTATTCGAATATTAAAAATAGGACACCGCAGAGATTGTTACGATTATGAAAGAAGCTAAAATAGAAAGTATTGACTTTGGTAATGCGTTATCGGAGCGTTATCTTGCTTATGCGTTGTCAACGATTATGTCACGTTCGCTTCCTGACGTACGCGATGGACTTAAGCCTGTACATCGTAGGTTGTTATACGCAATGCTACAGCTAAGACTTGAGCCGAATTCTGGTTATAAAAAATGTGCAAGAGTAGTCGGTGACGTAATAGGTAAATACCACCCGCACGGTGATGTGGCAGTGTATGATACCTTGGTACGTCTTGCTCAGTATTTTTCGCTTCGTTATCCTTTAATTGACGGACAGGGTAATTTCGGCTCTATCGATGGCGATAATGCAGCAGCTATGCGTTATACCGAATCACGCATGACGGAAATATGTACTTTATTAATGGTAGATATTGATAAAGATACGGTAGATTTTCGCCCTACTTACGACGATTCAGATTTAGAACCGATAATAATGCCCGCAGGTTTTCCGAACTTACTAGCTAACGGTTCGGAAGGTATAGCAGTCGGTATGGCAACCAATATACCGCCGCATAATTTACATGAGTTATGTGATGCTCTAATGTATTTAATCGACCACTCGAAAGCTGAAATTAATGATATAATGAATTTCATTAAAGGTCCTGATTTTCCAACCGGCGGCATAATTATTGATAAAGCCGAATTTATAAATGCTGCATATACTACTGGGCGTGGTAGTTTTAGAGTGAGAAGCAGATGGGAGAAAGAGGAGCTAAGTTACGGTACATATCAGATAGTCGTAACCGAGATACCTTATCAAATTCAAAAATCAAAACTTATAGAACAAATAGCGGTATTACTAAAGGATAAAAAAATCCCGCTTGTCGGCAATATTAGGGATGAATCAACCGACGTTATAAGATTGGTTATAGAGCCGAGAGATCGGGGATGTGATCCACAAATAGTTATGGAATCTCTATTCAAGCTAACGAATTTAGAAAGCCGTATTCAGCTAAATATGAATGTAATCGGTAGTAATAACGTGCCGAGAGTAATGAATATTTTAGAAGTTTTACAAGAGTTTTTAGCTCATAGACAAAATATTGTTACTCGCAGGTCAACTTATCTTTTAAACAAAATCAAGCATCGTTTAGAAATTCTAGAAGGTCTTAGAATAGCTTATCTAAATCTTGATGAGATAATTAAAATTATTCGTGAAGAGGATGAACCGAAAGCTATAATGATGGAGCGGTTTAAACTAACCGAAATACAGGTAGAAGCGATATTAAATACTCGTCTTCGCTCGTTACGCAAACTTGAAGAGCAGGAAATTATTAATGAGCATAGTAACTTGCAGAAGCAACAAGCTATATTAGAAGAGATTTTAAATAATCCTAAAGAACTATGGAAAATAGTTAAAAAAGAAATCAAAGCAGTACAAACGAAATTTGGATTAAATACAGTAATAGGAGCTAGACGTACAAGCTTTGAAGAAGTAACGCTTACGAATCAGGTAGTTGATATAACAGCGTTTATTACTAAAGAACCGATTACTATTATCTGCTCAAAAATGGGGTGGGTGCGTTCGTTAAAAGGTCATAACACCGATTTATCGAATATTAAATATAAAGAAGGTGATGCAGAGAAGTTTATTATAGAAGCTTACACGACCGATAAGATACTAATAGTAAGTTCGGAAGGTAGGTTTTTTACTTTGCTTGCTGATAATATTTCCAAAGGTAAAGGAACCGGCGAATCTATAAAGCTGCTTGTCGATATAGGCAATAACGATATTACAAATATTTTAGTCTACAAGCCTGATCAGCTTTTATTACTCGCAAGTAGTATAGGTAAGGGATTCTTGGTTAATTCAAATGAAGTAATGGCTCAAACAAAAACAGGAAAGCAAATTATGAGCGTGCCTGATGGTCACGCATGTATAGCATGTTTACCTGTAAACGGGGATAGTATTGCTTGCATCGGTGAAAGCCGTAAATTACTGGTATTTAACATAGGTGAGATACCGGAAATGAAAAAGGGACAAGGCGTAACGCTGCAAAAATTTAAGAATGCAAAGTTACTTGATATTAAAATATTTAATAAAGAAGATGGCTTAGGTTGGAACAACAATGGAAAAGTAAAACTTGAGAAAAACATCATTGCATTTTTAGGAAAAAGAGGGGGTACCGGTAAATTACCGCCTATGGGCTTCCCTCAAAATAATAGATTTTCATCATAATAATTTGTGTGATTTATAGACATAGTTACAATAAGGATGTAAGCTCAAATGTAATTTAGTTATCATGTAATAGTTGAGATTTAATCTTACATTTAGTAAAATTAAGATAATATTAAATGGAGGATTAGAGATGAATCTAAATCAAAAAATAATAAAGCCAAAAATAGGATTACTAGAATTAGCTAGGAGTCTTGGTAGTATATCGTCAGCATATAAAGCTATGGGTTACAGTAGAGACAGTTATTATAGGTTTAAAGAGTTATATGAAACAGGAGGAGAAGAAGCATTATATGAGATTAGTCGGAAGAAGCCAATTATAGCGAATAGAGTTGATCCTGCCGTAGAGAGAGCAGTATTAGATATGGCAATAGAATACCCCGCTTATGGTCAGCTGCGAGTATCAAATGAGCTTAAAAAGACTGGTATTCTTGTATCACCTGGAGGAGTTAGATCTATTTGGCTACGTAATGATTTAAATAATATCAATAAAAGACTTAAAGCATTAGAAGCCAAAATGGCTCAGGATGGTATTGTTCTTACCGAAGCTCAGTTACAAGTATTAGAGAAACGGCGTAGCGAGAAAGAAGCTCATGGTGAGATTGATACACAGCATCCAGGTTATCTAGGATGCCAAGACACATATTATGTAGGTAATTTTAAAGGCATAGGCAAGGTATATTCTCAAGTGTTTATTGATAGTTACACTCGGGTTGCAGAGGCTAAACTATATACTGATAAAACAGCACTTACCGCTGCTGACATGCTTAATGATAGAGTGTTACCATGGTATGAGAGTCAGCAAATACCAGTACTTCGTATTTTAACTGATAGAGGTGGTGAGTATAAAGGTAATATAGAACATCATGCTTTTGAATTGTTCTTAAGCATTGAGGGTATTGAGCATACTACTACTAAAGCATATTCTCCTCAAACAAATGGTATGTGTGAACGTTTTAATAAAACTATGAAACAAGAATTCTTTGATACTGCTATGCGTAAAAAGATCTATACTGATCTTGATGATCTACAACTAGATCTTGATATTTGGCTAGAATATTATAATAATGAAAGACCGCATTCCGGTAAATATTGCTATGGAAAAACACCTATGCAGACTTTTATGGATAGTAAAAAGTTAGCTGTTGAAAAGAATAACGAAATCTTATATCTTGAATACTCATCTGACAGTCATAACTTATCAGACATTCAGATATAATTTTTATAATGTCTGTAAGATTAAATCTTGACTTCTATATTAGCAAATATTCATACATCTTGCTATTATATCTTCTCGCTCCTCCTTGCCTCTGTTCCCCTCCATAATATAACTCTTTTAAATATTCTTCACAAAATGTGAAAATTATTGCTCCTCTTTTCTTTAAACTTCTGTTATATTCTTTCCAGTTGCAAACTTTTTGTAGCTTTGACATACACACCTGTGGTTAAGTTTTTTGTCAGTTTACTACTTTTCTTAGTTCGCAGCTACTTTTTTTATATCTACGCAACAAGGTCTTGCGAGGAGCGAAGCATTGTTGCAACCTAGAAAATAATTAAAAAAAATTCTGTAAATCAGAATTTTTAACTGGATTGCTTCGTCAATTACTTTGTAATTTCCTCGCAATGACGGATAAGCAGGTCCACGTAACAATGCTTGAATGGATAGTAATGAGAAATATTTTAAGTTTTATTTTTATAATATTGTTTTTTAATTTAATCTATGCGGATGAAAAAGCAGCGATTATAACTGATTATAAACCGGTATTTTTGCCTGTAATTCATGATAAAAAGACGAAAATCGCCATTCGTTCTTATTTCAATAGACCTCTTGAGAAACTCGCTTATAGAGAGGAATTTGAAGGAGACACGGAACGCAGAACCGCAGCGTATATAGACATACGTGAGGATTCGAGCACCGGATCGACGTACAAATTACCTCTAGAAGTAGAGTTCCCCAAGAGGTCTAATGAAAAATTATATTTCGTTTTAGTAGATCCAAATTCTTTTAAAACTGAGCTAGTCTTACAAGAGCTGGTAATTTTACCTACGAATAAAACAGAAAAAGAAAATCTTCTAAAAAAATTAAATAAAACTCCATATATTAAAGCTTTAAATAAATATAACTCTGCACCTTATATACTGCAAAATTACGGTGTTACGAGTAGCATGTATAAAGTAAAAGGGCAGTTCTTGACAATTGATATGTGCCCTTCTTCCAAAAGCTTTGAAGAAGATTTTTTTAAAAAGCTCGTAGAATTATCGAGCAAACTAAATAAACCTATTCCGATTGCTATATGCGTTTCAGGCTTATGGATTAATAAGCATACTGAAGAGTTCTTATGGTTATTAAAGCAACAAGAAAACGGTTATTTACAAATAACATGGGTTAATCATTCATTTAGTCATCCTTACTTTAAAGATAAACCTCTTGAAGATAATTTTCTTCTTTCCAATAAAGATGATTTTGAAAATGAAGTATTAGAAGCAGGGAAAATATTAGTAAGTTATAATATTGCTCCGTCACCTTTCTTTCGTTTCCCCGGATTAGTTTCTGATCAAACATTAATAGAAAAGCTAAAAGATTTAGGATTTATTCCGCTTGGTAGCAATGCTTGGCTTGCTAAAGGCGAAAAAGTTCAAGATGGCTCTTTCATATTAGTACACGGTAATAGTAACGAAAAAGCCGGAATAGATTTAATTATGCCGATGTTACCGGAATTAAAGTTACTTCCTATTGAAAAGGCGTTTTTATCACATGACAATTGATTAGCTAGATATTAAAATTGGAGCATCAATGACTCAAGCAGTAAAATCACCAGTAATTATAAATAAATACAGCAAACTCCTTATATCGCCTGAAGAATATGAGAAATTTAATCAGTTTGAAGATATGTACTGAGCAATGCAAGCAAGAAATGCAAGTAAAAGCGATTTTTTATCAGAGGAAGAGAGTAAAGATTTTTTAGATAAGATGTTAAAGAAATAGATATGATTATAATTCAATTTTTTTAGTAGGACTTTTATCTCTTTGAATACCAAGCTTTGTACTAAATAACGGAGAAGCTTATAAAAAATCAATAAGGGAAGATTCTGACGAATTTGCTATAATGTGTAATAGTGAGATTTAATCTTACATTTAGTAAAATTAAGATAATATTAAATGGAGGATTAGAGATGAATCTAAATCAAAAAATAATAAAGCCAAAAATAGGATTACTAGAATTAGCTAGGAGTCTTGGTAGTATATCGTCAGCATATAAAGCTATGGGTTACAGTAGAGACAGTTATTATAGGTTTAAAGAGTTATATGAAACAGGAGGAGAAGAAGCATTATATGAGATTAGTCGGAAGAAGCCAATTATAGCGAATAGAGTTGATCCTGCCGTAGAGAGAGCAGTATTAGATATGGCAATAGAATACCCCGCTTATGGTCAGCTGCGAGTATCAAATGAGCTTAAAAAGACTGGTATTCTTGTATCACCTGGAGGAGTTAGATCTATTTGGCTACGTAATGATTTAAATAATATCAATAAAAGACTTAAAGCATTAGAAGCCAAAATGGCTCAGGATGGTATTGTTCTTACCGAAGCTCAGTTACAAGTATTAGAGAAACGGCGTAGCGAGAAAGAAGCTCATGGTGAGATTGATACACAGCATCCAGGTTATCTAGGATGCCAAGACACATATTATGTAGGTAATTTTAAAGGCATAGGCAAGGTATATTCTCAAGTGTTTATTGATAGTTACACTCGGGTTGCAGAGGCTAAACTATATACTGATAAAACAGCACTTACCGCTGCTGACATGCTTAATGATAGAGTGTTACCATGGTATGAGAGTCAGCAAATACCAGTACTTCGTATTTTAACTGATAGAGGTGGTGAGTATAAAGGTAATATAGAACATCATGCTTTTGAATTGTTCTTAAGCATTGAGGGTATTGAGCATACTACTACTAAAGCATATTCTCCTCAAACAAATGGTATGTGTGAACGTTTTAATAAAACTATGAAACAAGAATTCTTTGATACTGCTATGCGTAAAAAGATCTATACTGATCTTGATGATCTACAACTAGATCTTGATATTTGGCTAGAATATTATAATAATGAAAGACCGCATTCCGGTAAATATTGCTATGGAAAAACACCTATGCAGACTTTTATGGATAGTAAAAAGTTAGCTGTTGAAAAGAATAACGAAATCTTATATCTTGAATACTCATCTGACAGTCATAACTTATCAGACATTCAGATATAATTTTTATAATGTCTGTAAGATTAAATCTTGACTTCTACATATAATGCTACACAAACGTTTATTTTCGTCTAATACTTCTAGATTTATCTCGATTAAAGGCGGGATAAATAAATGCTTAATAATTTCAGACCATTCTATTAAAATTAAATTGCCGTTTAATGCCTCTTCAAATCCAAGTTCATAAATTTCTTCAGGTGATTTAAGACGATAAAGATCATAATGATAAATAGTAAAGTTGGAAGTTTTATATGTTTGCAGTAAATTAAAAGTCGGGCTTAGAATGTTTGTATTTTCACCGCAAAAATGTTTAATAATTTCACGACAAAAAAATGTCTTACCGGCCCCAAGATCACCGTTAAGTAAGACTATATCATTTAGCTTTAAGTTTTGTGCTAAAAGTTTTGCAAGCTTTTTTGTCTCTTCTTCGTTATTTAATATAAGCATTTTTTAACTTGATTAATCATTTGTAAATATTGGTTCTGAAAAGTGCTTGAATTAATATTTTTCACATTCCAGTTTTCGCTATTTAATATTATTATTTTAGCGTTTAATTTATCGTATAATCGTGAATTTTGTTCGCTACTTAACACAAGACATTTATTATTAGACTCTTTAATTAAATCTTCTAGCTTGCGTATATATCGTAAGCTTTTCTGACTTTCGCTATATAATTTTGCAGTTTTAATATTAGTATTAACAAAAAAATACTCGCTACTATCACTTAATAAAATTACATCTTTTATCGTTACAAATTCATTATTCTTAATTTCTTGTAGCGTGTTTAATTCTCTAAGTGCCGCTGAAAGGTTATTATTAATATCTTCTTGTAGCTCAGGCAATTTTTCGCTAAATATTCGTGCAAATTCTTGTAGCAAAATTCTTACATTATCAAGATCAAGCCAAATATGCCAATTATAGTCAAATGATTTGAATCCACTTCCATCGTCACTTGTCACTCTCCTATTAGTTATAGGTTTCGCTCCTCGCTCCTTGTAATTAAATCCAACTGATTTGACTATATCTTTTATAATGGTTAAAGATTTAATATCGCTAATTTTGATAATATTTTTGCTATGATTATCAATTAATTTCTTGGCAAAACCGTCAAATTGTTCATTAATATAAATAGCTATATCGGCATTTTTGACTTTAGCGAGATCGCTTGGCTTTATATTATGGTGATGAGGGCAATCATTGTTTACTGCTAAACTCTCGATATCTGCTTTATCGTTAACAAGCATTGCGGCTATACTAGCGATTGGCGTGATACTTACAACTATTTTAGGCTTAGCGTAGCTAGTAAGGCTGAAGAAGGTGAGATATAATAAAATTGTCATTGCGAGCGACTGAAAGGAGCGTGGCAATCTCAGGATTTTGGTGCGAGATTGCTTCGTCAAAATTTTCAATTTTTCCTCGCAATGACGGTTTAACACACTATCTCTCATAACTTTTTTAACAACTCCAATTTACTGGGTTTGAAATCCCGCTCTATCCAAAAATTTTTTAAATATTCCAGTTTTGTACCTATCTCTTTTTTTTCTATATTCAAATTTAATAAATCATTGCCGTTTACTTGGAATTTCGGACGTAATAATGTATCATATTTATAGATAAATTCTTTTACTTGTGAATGGTCTAGTTTACTGATTATGCAGGCTGCTAATAAATATTCCTTATAGTTCTTTTTTTTAAACCAAATTTTTTTCATGCTATCTTTAGAATCATTCAGAAAGTTTAGTATCGATAATATTTGCATTGCTTCCTGTCTTGAGAATTTCCAATCGAGAAGAAGCTTTGAATTTATATTTTTTAAATTATATAGTAATAAAGCATAATTAGTTGCTAATTCTAATTCTTTAGATTGCTCAAAAAATTCTATTTCATAATTTTGGATAGAGAATATTAGTTCTAATATTCCTATGTGGGACATAGCTTCTAAAATTTGTGCTGCTTTTTTTGAAACAATGATTTTATCCATTTCGCTTTTTATTCGCTCTCGTGATAAAGTTTTTAAGCCGTCTTTTAAAGCTTTACATGCTTTAAAGCCGCCATCATCAAGCTGATTCGCATAATAGCTAGAAAACCGAAAAAAGCGTAGGATTCGTAAGTAATCTTCTTTAATTCTATCTAGAGCTTCCCCTATAAATACAACCTTTTCCTGCTGCAAATCCTTAAATCCTTCAAAATAATCATATATCTCGTTCTTAAATGGACAATAGCTTAAAGCATTAATAGTAAAATCTCGTCTTGCGGCATCTTCGGCAAAATCGTTTGTGAATATTACTTTGGCATGCCTGCCGTTGCATTCGATATCTTTCCTGAGAGTTGTAATCTCAAATTTTTCCTCGTTTAAAATAGCCGTAATCGTACCGAATTTTAAGCCGGTCGGAATGGTTTTTGTCTTAGCTTTTGATAAAATATTTATTACTTCATCCGGTGTTAAATTAGTAGCTATATCGATATCGTAGCTATCTTTCTCTAGTAACGCATCCCGCACGCAGCCGCCGATAAGTCGTGCTTGCCCCTTTTCATTTAAAAGGCTCAAGATTTTTTTATATCCTTTTGAAGGAATTTTTAAAGTTTTATGTATAACTTGCATTATTTGATTTTACCGTACATTCCTTTTTATTGCAAAAGATAAGTATAACAGGACTTTTTTAAAAAAATCATGATTAATCGTTATTAAACTTCCTTTGCATTTAGCTTTGTAGTTAAGGTTGATATGAATTTCGGCGTCTTTACAATAATTGTTTTTATTAATAATAATTTTCTGTCCGTGATTAGTTATGAAAATATTATCTTTTAAAGGTAATACCATACTATCTTTTTGTCCGAACCAATTAGCCCAATAAGTTCTATTAAATGTATGCATTTTATCGGCATAAATTATAAGCTTGTCGTCTTTGTCTTTAATGCCTACTGCCATATGATTTGTGTCAAATATTAATTCCGGCTTTGGAGAGTAGAACATAAATATAAAAGATATTATCATAATTACAAGACCAAGCAAACGCCACGATGTTTTCCATATACAAATCCAAAAAAACCGAATAAAAAAGTAATATGCTGAAATTGGTAATATAACCGAAATACCATACAGCTCCCAGTAAGCTATTAAAATAGACGGCTGATTTTATGATTATTTCAATAAAAACTCCATAATCATTAATATATAGCTATCAAACCCAATCATGGTAAAAGGCAGAGATAGCAAAGCAAGAGGCATAAGAAAAAATGGTCATGCCTCCATATTGCAGTTACGCCTATTAAAAAGCTATACGTTCAATAAGAGTACCAATAACCTTATCATGAATATCCAATGACTTGGAAAAGCAGATTGTCTTACGTGCAAGCCTCTTGCATCTCGTTCTAAGGTTCAAGTTACTTCGTTCTATCCGTTGAGTGTATTTTTTACTGATAATATGCTTTTTAGGGTCTAATAACCTAGCATAACTCCCCCATCCATCTGTATAGTAAAAAGTCACCTTGAAATTCTCTAGTTTTTTCAGTAATGATTCTAATGTGCTATCACATCTTGTACCAAACGTATAAGCAACTACTTTTAACGAAATCTTATCCAAGGCATACCAAAGCCATCGTTGTATGGATTTATTCTGTACATAAGACCATTGTTCATCTATCTCAGGAGCAATAATTACTTCTGTTGTACTGATAGAATGATTTATTGTTTTTTAATACTAGATTTTTTTAAAACATGGATAACTGTATTGATACCCACTTTTAATACTCTTACTGTATCTCTAACTCCAGAGCCGTTGATTGACATTTCTACTATTTGCTCCTTAACTCCAGGCTTAGATGCATTATTAATATACTCCAATTAAAAATATCGATTACACCGCTTGCATTGATATCTCTGTTGTTTTGAAATTGAATATCCTGACTTTATTACTTCTTCTGTGTTGTTACAATATCTACACTTAACATCTATTTTTGCCATAACTCCTTAACTATAATTCTCTCTTATTACTGTTTGAGGATTATAGACTATTTACTCTAAACTGCAATACGGAGGCACGACCGTCTTGATTTAAGTCCTCTTCCGTTAATGGCACTACTTGCGTTTGCATCACAGTAGCAACTTGATTACTGTAGTTCTTGTTTAGCTGTCTTTGGTAATTTTGTTACTGTGATTTCATTTGAAAAAGACCTGAAAGTAATTAATGGATTTAATTTAACTCTATCTTAAATATCGTTTTTGGTCAAAAGCATTCTAATCACCAAGGAAAATATATCTGTACGGAAAACACTTGTTTTCCGTATCAGTAGAATGTGATTAGCGTTTAAATAAAAAATAATACTATTTAAGTAAAATATAATATATTACATAGAGCCAACCAAGGAAACCATGCACTATAGCCCATAATATTGAATGGTTAACATTGAACGATATTACTATTGCAAGTATTGAACCGAGCGAGATACCACCAAATCCTAAATATTTCATATATTATACTAAATGCTAGTATTTATTTATGGTTAGATTTTTTTTCTTTATCAGAATGTGCATTATCTGACTTAGAATGAACATTATTTTCTTTATTATTATCCTTATGAGATTCATGATTTTTTTATCTTTCATATTGTCTTTATTATGTGCTGAACTCATAATAACCTCCTAGATTTTTATACGGGTTTATAAAACTTGCTTAAAAGTGATTTATTTGTAATAGTTGAGATTTAATCTTACATTTAGTAAAATTAAGATAATATTAAATGGAGGATTAGAGATGAATCTAAATCAAAAAATAATAAAGCCAAAAATAGGATTACTAGAATTAGCTAGGAGTCTTGGTAGTATATCGTCAGCATATAAAGCTATGGGTTACAGTAGAGACAGTTATTATAGGTTTAAAGAGTTATATGAAACAGGAGGAGAAGAAGCATTATATGAGATTAGTCGGAAGAAGCCAATTATAGCGAATAGAGTTGATCCTGCCGTAGAGAGAGCAGTATTAGATATGGCAATAGAATACCCCGCTTATGGTCAGCTGCGAGTATCAAATGAGCTTAAAAAGACTGGTATTCTTGTATCACCTGGAGGAGTTAGACCTATTTGGCTACGTAATGATTTAAATAATATCAATAAAAGACTTAAAGCATTAGAAGCCAAAATGGCTCAGGATGGTATTGTTCTTACCGAAGCTCAGTTACAAGTATTAGAGAAACGGCGTAGCGAGAAAGAAGCTCATGGTGAGATTGATACACAGCATCCAGGTTATCTAGGATGCCAAGACACATATTATGTAGGTAATTTTAAAGGCATAGGCAAGGTATATTCTCAAGTGTTTATTGATAGTTACACTCGGGTTGCAGAGGCTAAACTATATACTGATAAAACAGCACTTACCGCTGCTGACATGCTTAATGATAGAGTGTTACCATGGTATGAGAGTCAGCAAATACCAGTACTTCGTATTTTAACTGATAGAGGTGGTGAGTATAAAGGTAATATAGAACATCATGCTTTTGAATTGTTCTTAAGCATTGAGGGTATTGAGCATACTACTACTAAAGCATATTCTCCTCAAACAAATGGTATGTGTGAACGTTTTAATAAAACTATGAAACAAGAATTCTTTGATACTGCTATGCGTAAAAAGATCTATACTGATCTTGATGATCTACAACTAGATCTTGATATTTGGCTAGAATATTATAATAATGAAAGACCGCATTCCGGTAAATATTGCTATGGAAAAACACCTATGCAGACTTTTATGGATAGTAAAAAGTTAGCTGTTGAAAAGAATAACGAAATCTTATATCTTGAATACTCATCTGACAGTCATAACTTATCAGACATTCAGATATAATTTTTATAATGTCTGTAAGATTAAATCTTGACTTCTACAGCCAAATAGATCTAACTCCTCCAGGTGATACAAGAATACCAGTCTTTTTAAGCTCATTTGATACTCGCAGCTGACCATAAGCGGGGTATTCTATTGCCATATCTAATACTGCTCTCTCTACGGCAGGATCAACTCTATTCGCTATAATTGGCTTCTTCCGACTAATCTCATATAATGCTTCTTCTCCTCCTGTTTCATATAACTCTTTAAACCTATAATAACTGTCTCTACTGTAACCCATAGCTTTACATGCTGACGATATACTACCAAGACTCCTAGCTAATTCTAGTAATCCTATTTTTGGCTTTATTATTTTTTGATTTAGATTCATCTCTAATCCTCCATTTAATATTATCTTAATTTTACTAAATGTAAGATTAAATCTCAACTATTACATTTTAGAATTATATAAAATTTAATCATTTTTATACTCTAAGCGCTATATTAACTTTTTTTTAATCTCCACGCAACAACGCCTGCGCGGGAATGACGACCCTCAGTATCCAGGCAACAACGCTTACTCTTTCATAACACTCGTATAAAATTCTGCGATTTTCTCTTTTACCTCTGCGGGGTCGTTCATCAAATTAACGGCACCTCTAAACTCTGCTGAACTTGGCAGACCGCTACTATACCAACCAATATGCTTACGAGCAATAGGTACGCCCACAGATTCACCGTAATAGTCAATTATTGCCTCATAATGCTCAGTTACGATATCTAGCTGCTCTGCTATAGAAGGGGCGGGCTTTTCTTCGCCGGTTTTAAGATAATGTGCGATTTGCGAAATAAGCCAAGGCTTGCCGTACGCTCCCCTACCGACCATTATACCGTCTGCACCTGATCTTTGCAGGGCTTCTTTTGCCTTAGCAAAATTAGTGATGTCGCCGTTAGCGATAACCGGAATTTTTACCGCTTCTTTAACTGCTCGTACAAAATCCCAATCGGCACTACCTGAATAAAACTGACATCTAGTCCTACCGTGAACGGTAACCATCTGGATTCCTGAACTTTCAGCAATTTTAGCCAAAGTCGGAGCATTTTTCGTGTTATCATCCCACCCCATACGCATTTTAACCGTTATCGGAATCTTTACCGCTTTAACGGTAGCTTCAAAAATCTTAGCTGCTAACTGCTCGTCCCTCATTAGAGCCGAGCCTGCATAACCGCCTACTACTTTTTTCGCCGGACAGCCGAAATTAAGATCGATAATCTTTGCTCCCATATCCTCGTTCATTTTAGCAGCTTCAGATATTACATTCGGCTCACAGCCCGCTAGCTGCACGCATGCACTTGTCGGATCGTCATGCACGATAGCACATTTTTGCATTGACTGCCTAGATTTCACAACCATTGCCCGACTTGCTATCATCTCAGAAACTACAAGCCCTGCACCGAATCTTTTCACCAACTTTCTAAATTCTAAGTCCGTAATATCAGACATTGGAGCAAGAATTACATTTGAAGGAAGTTCTATATCGCCGATTTTGATCATAAAAAACCGTTATAAAAATAAACGCTCATAATATCATAATTAAGTATTTTGTCTAATATTACTAATTAAGAATAGACAAAAGCCGATTAATCTATTATAAGCTTAAGTTATATTTGGTTTTTCTTACACCCTAAATAAATGAAAGAATAGTATAGACGGAGTTTAGTTTGGAAAAGAGCAAGGAGTTCACAAGACGAGGAACGCAGCGTATACTTATACGTGAGTACCGCAGCTCTTGTAGAACGATGTAGCCAATTTTTCAAATTAAACGAGTATATACGGCCACGTAGCTCAGTCGGTAGAGCAAAGGACTGAAAATCCTTGTGTCGTTGGTTCAATTCCAACCGTGGCCACCATTTCTTATTTCAATCCCACTTTTTTATATCTTCGATTAAATATCTATTGCATTTTTAAAGCCCTTTATTATGATATATTCATATTTTTGTTGATTTTTAACAAAATATTAAAAAATTATAGAATTTAATAAGGATGAATTATGTTTACAAGGGTGAAAAAATTTTTTGGAATACATGAAGAATCAGATGAAATATTATATAATCAGCTAATATCTTTACTAGAAAAATTGACGCGTGTAATAACCGCAAAAGATAGCGATAAAAAAGAAGTTGAAAAGTTAATTGATAAAATAAAAAATACTAATTTATTTAATCAATCCGATGAGAACGGTAATACAGCCTTAATTTTAGCTGCTGGTGCAGGTTTAGAAGAAGCTTGTTTAAAGCTTATTCCTAAGATGTCTGACGAGGCTATTAATACGATCGAGAATATGCGTGGTCAGCCTGCATTAGTAAAGGCTATGTGGCGTGATTGGTCGTGCCTCCGTATTGCAGTTTAGAGTAAATAGTCTATAATCCTCAAACAGTAATAAGAGAGAATTATAGTTAAGGAGTTATGGCAAAAATAGATGTTAAGTGTAGATATTGTAACAACACAGAAGAAGTAATAAAGTCAGGATATTCAATTTCAAAACAACAGAGATATCAATGCAAGCGGTGTAATCGATATTTTTAATTGGAGTATATTAATAATGCATCTAAGCCTGGAGTTAAGGAGCAAATAGTAGAAATGTCAATCAACGGCTCTGGAGTTAGAGATACAGTAAGAGTATTAAAAGTGGGTATCAATACAGTTATCCGTGTTTTAAAAAAATCTAGTATTAAAAAACAATAAATCATTCTATCAGTACAACAGAAGTAATTATTGCTCCTGAGATAGATGAACAATGGGGCCATGTGTAATAGTTGAGATTTAATCTTACATTTAGTAAAATTAAGATAATATTAAATGGAGGATTAGAGATGAATCTAAATCAAAAAATAATAAAGCCAAAAATAGGATTACTAGAATTAGCTAGGAGTCTTGGTAGTATATCGTCAGCATATAAAGCTATGGGTTACAGTAGAGACAGTTATTATAGGTTTAAAGAGTTATATGAAACAGGAGGAGAAGAAGCATTATATGAGATTAGTCGGAAGAAGCCAATTATAGCGAATAGAGTTGATCCTGCCGTAGAGAGAGCAGTATTAGATATGGCAATAGAATACCCCGCTTATGGTCAGCTGCGAGTATCAAATGAGCTTAAAAAGACTGGTATTCTTGTATCACCTGGAGGAGTTAGATCTATTTGGCTACGTAATGATTTAAATAATATCAATAAAAGACTTAAAGCATTAGAAGCCAAAATGGCTCAGGATGGTATTGTTCTTACCGAAGCTCAGTTACAAGTATTAGAGAAACGGCGTAGCGAGAAAGAAGCTCATGGTGAGATTGATACACAGCATCCAGGTTATCTAGGATGCCAAGACACATATTATGTAGGTAATTTTAAAGGCATAGGCAAGGTATATTCTCAAGTGTTTATTGATAGTTACACTCGGGTTGCAGAGGCTAAACTATATACTGATAAAACAGCACTTACCGCTGCTGACATGCTTAATGATAGAGTGTTACCATGGTATGAGAGTCAGCAAATACCAGTACTTCGTATTTTAACTGATAGAGGTGGTGAGTATAAAGGTAATATAGAACATCATGCTTTTGAATTGTTCTTAAGCATTGAGGGTATTGAGCATACTACTACTAAAGCATATTCTCCTCAAACAAATGGTATGTGTGAACGTTTTAATAAAACTATGAAACAAGAATTCTTTGATACTGCTATGCGTAAAAAGATCTATACTGATCTTGATGATCTACAACTAGATCTTGATATTTGGCTAGAATATTATAATAATGAAAGACCGCATTCCGGTAAATATTGCTATGGAAAAACACCTATGCAGACTTTTATGGATAGTAAAAAGTTAGCTGTTGAAAAGAATAACGAAATCTTATATCTTGAATACTCATCTGACAGTCATAACTTATCAGACATTCAGATATAATTTTTATAATGTCTGTAAGATTAAATCTTGACTTCTACAACTGAAAAAACTAGAGAATTTCAAGGTGACTTTTTACTATACAGATGGAGGTCATGCCTCCATATTGCAGTTACGCCTATTAAAAAGCTATACGTTCAATAAGAGTACCAATAACCTTATCATGAATATCCAATGACTTGGAAAAGCAGATTGTCTTACGTGCAAGCCTCTTGGGTCATGCCTCCATATTGCAGTTACGCCTATTAAAAAGCTATACGTTCAATAAGAGTACCAATAACCTTATCATGAATATCCAATGACTTGGAAAAGCAGATTGTCTTACGTGCAAGCCTCTTGGGTCATGCCTCCATATTGCAGTTACGCCTATTAAAAAGCTATACGTTCAATAAGAGTACCAATAACCTTATCATGAATATCCAATGACTTGGAAAAGCAGATTGTCTTACGTGCAAGCCTCTTGCATCTCGTTCTAAGGTTCAAGTTACTTCGTTCTATCCGTTGAGTGTATTTTTTACTGATAATATGCTTTTTAGGGTCTAATAACCTAGCATAACTCCCCCATCCATCTGTATAGTAAAAAGTCACCTTGAAATTCTCTAGTTTTTTCAGTAATGATTCTAATGTGCTATCACATCTTGTACCAAACGTATAAGCAACTACTTTTAACGAAATCTTATCCAAGGCATACCAAAGCCATCGTTGTCTGGATTTATTCTGTACATAAGACCATTGTTCATCTATCTCAGGAGCAATAATTACTTCTGTTGTACTGATAGAATGATTTATTGTTTTTTAATACTAGATTTTTTTAAAACACGGATAACTGTATTGATACCCACTTTTAATACTCTTACTGTATCTCTAACTCCAGAGCCGTTGATTGACATTTCTACTATTTGCTCCTTAACTCCAGGCTTAGATGCATTATTAATATACTCCAATTGAAAATATCGATTACACCGCTTGCATTGATATCTCTGTTGTTTTGAAATTGAATATCCTGACTTTATTACTTCTTCTGTGTTGTTACAATATCTACACTTAACATCTATTTTTGCCATAACTCCTTAACTATAATTCTCTCTTATTACTGTTTGAGGATTATAGACTATTTACTCTAAACTGCAATACGGAGGCACGACCCAGATGGATGGGGGAATTATGCTAGGTTATTAGACCCTAAAAAGCATATTATCAGTAAAAAATACACTCAACGGATAGAACGAAGTAACTTGAACCTTAGAACGAGATGCAAGAGGCTTGCACGTAAGACAATCTGCTTTTCCAAGTCATTGGATATTCATGATAAGGTTATTGGTACTCTTATTGAACGTATAGCTTTTTAATAGGCGTAACTGCAATATGGAGGCATGACCTAATTTTATATGGCAAAAAGTAATTTTCGTTACTTTTTAGAGCTTGTATATTCAATACAAAATCATTCTTATCATAGATAAAAATTTTAACTAAGTTTAGATATAATAAAGTGCCGAGAATAATTGAACGAAATAAGCCAAGAGATGCTTTTAAAAGTTGTTTATCGATTATAAGTATAATTTTTCGGTATGGTAATTTGAATAAATTTCTGATTAACTTATAGTAAGCATATGTGTTGTAAGGCTTCTTAGCTAAAATAAGTTCTATATTTACCATACCCATTCCATTCGGATAAATTTCATGTAATAAATCTTTATCTATAATGATAAACTAGATACGGCTCAATGATAGCTGTTCTTTCTTCTGCTGTTTTAGTGTTCATAACGGCTTAGTCCTCCTGATTAAACTTAAATGATTCAAGTTTGATCACCAAGAAATTGGTGATCAGGGAGTTAGAAACACCGTCAACAAGAACAGCTGAGTAGTTTTTAGGCTTAAAGTTATACTCTAAGCCCTGAACATGACTACTACCTCCCCGACCGTAAAATATCGAGGAATAAACCAATTTAACGGTGGTTTACTGCCTGTTGATGGAGGTTTCTACACTCCAGAACAACCTTAGTTGTTCCAAGATGATTCTAAGCAATACTCTTGTAGAAGTCAAGATTTAATCTTACAGACATTATAAAAATTATATCTGAATGTCTGATAAGTTATGACTGTCAGATGAGTATTCAAGATATAAGATTTCGTTATTCTTTTCAACAGCTAACTTTTTACTATCCATAAAAGTCTGCATAGGTGTTTTTCCATAGCAATATTTACCGGAATGCGGTCTTTCATTATTATAATATTCTAGCCAAATATCAAGATCTAGTTGTAGATCATCAAGATCAGTATAGATCTTTTTACGCATAGCAGTATCAAAGAATTCTTGTTTCATAGTTTTATTAAAACGTTCACACATACCATTTGTTTGAGGAGAATATGCTTTAGTAGTAGTATGCTCAATACCCTCAATGCTTAAGAACAATTCAAAAGCATGATGTTCTATATTACCTTTATACTCACCACCTCTATCAGTTAAAATACGAAGTACTGGTATTTGCTGACTCTCATACCATGGTAACACTCTATCATTAAGCATGTCAGCAGCGGTAAGTGCTGTTTTATCAGTATATAGTTTAGCCTCTGCAACCCGAGTGTAACTATCAATAAACACTTGAGAATATACCTTGCCTATGCCTTTAAAATTACCTACATAATATGTGTCTTGGCATCCTAGATAACCTGGATGCTGTGTATCAATCTCACCATGAGCTTCTTTCTCGCTACGCCGTTTCTCTAATACTTGTAACTGAGCTTCGGTAAGAACAATACCATCCTGAGCCATTTTGGCTTCTAATGCTTTAAGTCTTTTATTGATATTATTTAAATCATTACGTAGCCAAATAGATCTAACTCCTCCAGGTGATACAAGAATACCAGTCTTTTTAAGCTCATTTGATACTCGCAGCTGACCATAAGCGGGGTATTCTATTGCCATATCTAATACTGCTCTCTCTACGGCAGGATCAACTCTATTCGCTATAATTGGCTTCTTCCGACTAATCTCATATAATGCTTCTTCTCCTCCTGTTTCATATAACTCTTTAAACCTATAATAACTGTCTCTACTGTAACCCATAGCTTTACATGCTGACGATATACTACCAAGACTCCTAGCTAATTCTAGTAATCCTATTTTTGGCTTTATTATTTTTTGATTTAGATTCATCTCTAATCCTCCATTTAATATTATCTTAATTTTACTAAATGTAAGATTAAATCTCAACTATTACAATTAATTTTAAAAATTAGTATTGCTCTCATGAACGCCAAAACGTCATTGCGAGCAACTGCAAGGAGCGTGGCAATCTCAGGAATTTGGCACGAGATTGCTTCGTCAAAACTTACAGTTTTTCCTCGCAATGACGGAAAAATTGATCCAAGCTACAAGATTAAAGCGAATAGTGAGTTATCCATTCGCATCGTTATAATCATGGCTATCATTAGAATCGTTTACTGCTAGTCCTGCAAGCGTTATATTTTCCATTCTCGTCACATAGTCACAAGTTGCAGAATAACCTGAATTTATTAATGCTTCTTTTTGTTCAGCTGTGATATCAAAACTTAAAGCTGATATATTATGATCATCAATAAAAACTGTTCTATCATGATTCTGAAAACAACTTATCAAGTCAGAACTTGTGAGAACTTCAGCTAGCGCATATGGTTGATCCACAACAGTAGTAGTATCCACAAACGGTTTAGGTTCTGTGCCATTCTGATAAGCTTCTAATATTTCCTTATTGATTGGTTTAAACCCAAGAGTTTTATAATTTTTATTATATGCTTGAGGAAGACTTCGTGCCGCAGTTTTATCATCAAACACCTCAACCGGGTAATTATTCGTAACTCCACCGTCCACATATGTTGAAACTACTCCTTGAACAGTTTTTTGTACGGGCTGAAAATATATAGGAAAAGCACCAGAAGCATGTACGAATTTTACGACTTTCTCATCAGGAGCATTTTCATAAGATAGAATTTCCGGAAATTGAGTACTGAGATTAGTACACACTACGTATAAATCTATATTTGTTTTGACTATCATGTAGCTGTTTAAAAGTAATATCGGGGTCAAATCCCTTGTCTTTTAATAATTGCCCTAAAAATTCTTCTAGATATTTCTCAGAATTTAACCCTCCGTAGAATACAAGATTATACACTTCATCCCATTTACTAGTATGATCTGAGAATTTATTAAAATCAATTTTCTTAAGTATATCCTCAATTTCTTCCGGTTGATATCCTAGTGCTATGGAGAAAGCAGCTATTGCACCACCGGAAGCTCTAACTACTTTTTGGACATTTTTTAAACAATCTTTGTCTTTTAATGCCTTTAGAGCCTCTGCATACGCTATGACTTTTACTCCGTCGCCTGCAAAGGCTAAGTTGTTTATTTCTAACATTTTCAATACCTTGATTTAGTTAATATAATTTAGGCTTTATTAAGAGAAATTAGATTATTAATATTTTTGTAAAAATTGATAAGATTTGTACTAAAATAACTACAATATATTAATTTACTTCTTCTTAATAAAACGTAAATTGATATTAACTAAATATTTTTCTAGATATTAAGATAATATTAAATTCATATTAATAAAAATTAATATTTGTGACTTTTATAAACTACAATGTTAATAGTTGCGTGGATCAATTTCACCTTTGTCATCCCGCGGCTTGACCACGGAATCCAGTTAAAATACTAAAATTATTAGTATTTTTTATTGTTTTTGGACCTCGTGGTCAAGCAACTAGGTGACACAGTAGAGTTTATCAGTCCACACAGACATGCCTACGTAGCTCATGACGATATCATTCTTTACTTAGCAATACCTTTTATGCCACCTGTAAATTTTGTTGCATAATAAAACTATCACTTATATACTGTCGCTAATGATTAATTTGCTTAAAGTTTCATATGGTAAGTAGTAATTTTTATAAAAATTTAGGACCACGAAAACTAACGGCAATTATAGATTTTTTACACGACATTGTAGAACCTCCTAAGATTCATGAAGATATAGCTATTCATGACATAAAAATTCTGCAAGAAGCATCACCAAATGATATTAGCTTCTTAAGCAATCCTAAATACTCTGAATTTTTAAAAACTACCAAAGCTGCTGCTTGTATAGTGCCGAAAAATTTTACGGGGGAAGCAAATCCAAATACTGTTTTAATACATGCCGAGAATTCATATTTTGCTTATGGCAAATTAATAGATTTTTTCTATACTCCTATTAAATCATATCCTGCTAAAATAATGAAATCCGCTATTGTTGCAGATTCGGCGACTATCGGAAAAAATTGTTATATAGGTCACAATGTAGTTATTGAAGATGATGTTATTATAGGTGATAATAGTATTATAGAAGCCGGAAGTTTTATAGGTAGAGGCGTAAATATCGGCAGAAACGCTAGAATAGAACAACATGTTTCAATAAATTATACAATTATAGGTGATGAGGCAGTAATACTTGCAGGTGCAAAAATCGGACAGGACGGGTTTGGGTTTTCTGCCGAAAAAGGCGTGCATCATAAAATATTTCATATAGGAATAGTTAAAATCGGCAATAATGTTGAAATCGGTAGCAATACTACTATTGATAGAGGTTCGCTTCAAGATACTATTATAGAAGATTTATGCCGCATAGATAATTTAGTGCAAATAGGACATGGCGTAAAAATAGGCAAAGGCTCTATTATAGTAGCACAGGTAGGTATAGCAGGTAGTAGTATAATCGGGAAATATTGTGCTCTTGGGGGGCAAGTAGGAATCGCTGGACATCTAAATATAGGCGACGGCACACAGGTAGCAGCACAAGGCGGAGTAGCACAAAATATAGAGGCAGGTGAAATTGTCGGCGGTAGCCCTGCAGTTCCTATCATGGATTGGCATAGACAATCTATTATTATGAAACAATTAGTAAAAACCTCTAATAGCAAATTAAAAAAGTAGTTTGCTATTGAAAAAATACTAAGTCGTCATTGCGAGGAGACATTGTTGCGTGGACACCTAATCGTCATTGCGAGGAGGCGTAGCCGGCGCGGCAATCTAGAAAATAATTAAAAAGTTCTTTAAATCAGAATTTTTTAACTGGATTGCTTCGTCGAATTACTGCGTAATTCTTCTCGCAACGACGGAAAAACCGTTCCACGCAACAATGCCCGCTCGCAATGACAGAAAATTTACATTAAAGAAGAGACCTAAATAAATGATCATAGATATTACCGAAATCATGGATTTAATACCTCATCGCTATCCATTTTTATTAGTAGATAGGGTACTTGAAATTGATCTTAACAAATCAATAAAAGGTATTAAAAACGTTACTGTTAACGAACCACAATTTACAGGACATTTTCCGGCAAGACCTGTTATGCCGGGCGTTCTAATGGTTGAGGCTATGGCACAATTAGCTGCTATATTAGTTGCTAAATCTTTAGGCTCTACTAAAAATAAAGAAGTGTTTTTAATGGCTATTGAAAATGCAAAATTTCGGAGAATCGTTCAGCCCGGTGATACTATGTATATCCACACTGTTATTGAGCAGCAAAGAGCTAACGTATGGAAATTTTCAAGTACGGTTACAGTTGAAGGTGGAATGGCTGCAGAAAGTAAATTTACCGCAATGATTAAAGATAAATCGTAAGGGATATAGTGTCAAATTCTAATATACATCCGACTAGTTTAATCGCAGAAGGGGCAAAGCTCGGTAAAAACGTAAAAATCGGTCCATACTGTATTGTAGGTCCTGAAGTTGTGCTTCATGACAATGTCGAGCTAAAATCTCATGTGGTAATTGAAGGGATTACTGAAATCGGTGAAAACACTGTAATCTACCCTTTTGCATCAATCGGCCAGCCTCCACAAATCTTAAAATATGCTAATGAGAGATCAAGCACGATAATCGGCTCTAATAATACTATTAGAGAATATGTTACGGTACAAGCAGGAAGCCAAGGCGGCGGAATGGTGACAAGAGTAGGAAATAATAATTTATTTATGGTCGGTGTTCATATCGGTCATGATTGTAAAATCGGCAATAATGTAGTATTTGCTAATTACGTAAGCCTAGCAGGTCATATTGGGGTAGGTGATTACGCAATAATCGGCGGGCTATCTGCCGTACATCAATATGCTAGAATCGGTGAATATTCGATGATTGGCGGGCTATCACCGGTCGGAGCGGACGTAATACCGTTCGGGCTTGTGAGTAGTAAACGTGCGGTGCTTGAGGGCTTAAACCTAATCGGCATGAATAGAAAAGGGTTTGATAAAGCAGACTCTTTAAGTGCTTTAAAGGCTATCGAAGAAATTTTCTCAGGTGAAGGTAATTTTGCTAAACGTATTAAACAAGTTGCTGAGAAATACAAAAATAATTCTATAGTAATGCAAATTATCGATTTTCTTAATCAAGATAGTAGTAGAGCATTTTGTCGTTTTGAGAAGTAATGTGATAGGTTCTCTCGTTCCGCAACTTGATCAACCTTAGACACCGAGCCGTCATTGCGAGCAGCCGTAGGCTGCGTGGCAATCTCGTCAAATATCCTGGGATTGCTTCGTCAAAACTTAAAGTTTTTCCTCACAATGACGGAGCATTTTTTCTTGTAAAGAATTTTGGCGTAAACGAGTTTTTAAGCTCTTAAAATCAATTATTTCTGCTTTTTGATTTTGACAAATACATGCAAAAATATATTTCTGCTCTCCTTTAACCTTTTGTATACATTGTCCGCAGATTCCTTTCATCATACATTGCATCGATGAATTAACGCTAACTATTAGCTCCGTATTTTCACCGAATATTTCATTTTTTAGATTTTGTAATTCTTCTATTATGTCAGGAGAAGTATTAATTATTACTATATCCACTGAAACTAATTTACGGATTTTTATATCAGGATAGGTAACAAATATAACTTCATTATTATTTTCTTTTAGAACTTTTAATAAGCCTATATTACCTACTTCGGAATCAACAATAACTATTTTTTTATTTTGAGGTACTTCTAGCGGCGAGCCTGTCGGTCCCATTAATACTACTTTCTCATTTTCAGATAATGTTTTACATAAGCTAGTAGATTTGCCGACTTTATAAACTACAAATCTAATTAAACCTTTTTCTACATCTATATCGGTAGGGCTTAAGGCTACCGGCTCTATTAACTTAGATGCATCTTCAGAATAATTTTGTAAGCGAAAGAACTGTCCGAACCTAAAATTTTTAGCAGCAAGCGGTGAGTGAATTATAAGCTCAAAAATTTTATCATCTAGGATATTTATTTTATTAACCCTAGAAGTTAGCAAATAATCAAGCTGCGTACAGAAATCTTTATAACTAGCTTTAAAGTTAGGGTTATTATTTATAAGCCTTTTGTTAATAGCCTCGTAACCCTCTTTAGTGCTAGCAAGAGCTTTCACTACACTACCTGAATATTTAGGATTACAATCACCGAAATAACTATATTTATCCTCATCGAATTGAGTGTTGTTTTCAATACCGATTGCCATGATTACGGTTTTGGCTTTAACGTCATTGCGAGGAAATGCGTAGCATTGACGCAGCAATCTTGTCAAGCTAGACTCCTGAGATTGCCACGCAGTCTTTGACTGCTCGCAGTGACGAGTCTTAAATTCCACCCCCTCCACATGACCGTATTTATCAACATTAATCCTTAAAGGTTGCATATTTTCTTTAAAATCAACACCGAGTGCTAATGTATATATTAGCTCTTCGTGATTTAATTTATATGCCGGCGAATCTTGCAATCTTCCACGATAATAAACAGTAGCTCCTCCAAGCTTATTAAAAACCTTTCTTAATTCTTCATTACTTTTAGCCTCTTTAAATAATTTTGCATGAGCAATAAATTCTTCAGCTATTTCTTTATCTTCATCCGTTAAATCTTTTTCTATATAATTTTCAGCAAATTCCTCTACTTGCTTTTTATAGTAATATAAACCTTCCGTTGCTGCATCTAAGGAAGTAAGGCCGCCGCCTATTACCGCAATCGGCATTCTAATTACCATATTAGTATTAGAATTTTTCAAAAATGCTCCTCCGTTTTGCAAAGTCATTAAGAAGTCAGAAGCTGTTTTTACGCCCTTAGCTTCAAAATTTTCTATATCTAAAACTTTCGGCTGACCTGCTCCAATGCAAAAAGCCATATGGTCAAAACCCAAATCGAAAGCCTGTTCTTTCGTTATATTAAAATCTAGAGCTACCCCGTCATAATATTTGAAATTGTTATTTCTCTCGAGTATTAACCGTAATATATCAAGATTGTTTTTATCCCACCGAACAGTTATACCGTATTCTGCTACTCCTCCAAATCCTCTTGGCATTCTTTCCGATAACAAATTTTTATATTCATGCCAAAATTTTATAGGCTTATGGACGTTAAAAGGTAAAGGGGTAATTTTTAAGCCGTCAATAGCCGTGACATTGTGGCCTGACCTTAATAAATAATAGCTAAGACTAAAACCTGCAGGACCAAGACCGGTAACTAAAATATTATAATTAGTGGGTTTTTTCGGAAGCGGAGCATAAATATTAAGCGGATTCCAGCGGGTAAGAAGTAGATATATCTCGAGTCCGTAAGGTAATTTAAGCGTTTCTTCTAAAATATTTGATTCTATTAAAGGAATATTTACCGGATCTTGCTTTTGGTAAATACAAGCTTTAGAGCAATCATTACAAATCCTATGACCCGTTGCTGCAACCATCGGATTATCAATAACAATAATAGCAAGAGCACTTAAGTTAAAGCCTTGCGCCTTAACATAATTCATCTCGGAAATTTTTTGCTTTAAAGGGCAGCCTTGTTTTAAACCGTCTGAGCTACACGACTGAAAGGAGCGTGGCAATCTCAGGAGATTTGACAAGATTGTCACCTCATTTCGCTCCTCGCAATGACGAACTTGAGTTTGCATTAACCCCTTAGAACAGCTATCCTTATCCTGCTTATGGCAATAAATACAATAATGAGAATCGTTTAAGGCTTCATCTAGATTTAAAAAAGAATCTGTATAGTCAAAATCTACTCTCTCGTTTTTTTGATATTTTAATATTTTTTTATCATCTATTAGATTTTCTTTATCTAGTTTTTGAGGGAGGGTAAATAGAGTGTCATCCCGTGGCTTGTCCACGGGGTCAACTTTTCCGTCATTGCGAGGAGAGGCAAAGCCTCGACGCGGCAATCTCAGGACATTTTTATGAGATTGCCACGCTCCTTTCAGTCGCGCGCAATGGCGATTTGTGTCGGACAAGCCACGGGATGACACTCTACATGCTGCATACCTGGCTGCTATATCTAACTCTTCTGCAAAATTCTCTTCATCCTGTTGCCATATAATTATTTGTTTGGCAAATTCTTTAGAGGTAAAATTCGTACCTATTAAATCAGTTAGCTTTAAATACACATCTTCAAAATCAATATCTTTTATTTTTTCCGGTGGGTATTTTTTTACAGCAACACGCTGAACAAATTTTCTTTTACATTCATAAATAATATCAAAATCTTTATGTTTTAACCTTGATATCGTTACTTCTTTTGAAATACAAAATAACTCTGCTAAAAAATCGTCTAAGTGAGGGGAAATTTTTAGCAAAAATTCGGAATAATCTTGTGGAATAATGGAGATAGGAGTCGATCTAAATAACATTAAATCTTTATGCAGAGATTTATCGGCTTTAAAGAGATAATCTAAAAATATTTGATCTAATTTTTTAAGTCCGGTTAAATCTAATTCATTAAAATTTAGATTAAAACCAAGTTTCATAAATAATAAATAACTCTTTTAGAAAATTGTCTGTAAATTAAATAACTGATACTAACAGTAATAAATGCAACTATAATAGACTTAACTATCAGCATCATATCCGGTAATGTTCCGTCAATCACCAACGCTTGTACGGGTCTTATAACTAAAAAGAACGGATTAAATTCAAAATATATTTTTTTAGATACCGGAATTAGTGAATAAGGATAAACTATCGGTATACTCCAATAAATAACTCCAAGAATAACACTCAACATTTGTGGTATATCTCGAATATACGGCGTTAAAAATGCTACTGCGATAGAACCGCTAATCACACATATTATTAATG
This sequence comes from Rickettsia senegalensis, assembly GCF_056135685.1. Taxonomy (NCBI): domain Bacteria; kingdom Pseudomonadati; phylum Pseudomonadota; class Alphaproteobacteria; order Rickettsiales; family Rickettsiaceae; genus Rickettsia; species Rickettsia senegalensis. Next base: position 305,785 of record NZ_JBVYTQ010000001.1, read on the forward strand.
GCAAAATTAATATCGGCATAAATATTATTTGCCAAGAAAATTTTTCCGGAAATAATAAAATAAAAGCAAAATACATTGCCGAAAATGAGCAAATTAAAGTATATAATTGCCCTAAGCTATCCGCAACAGGAAAAAAAGTCTTAGAAATTCTAACTTTTTTTATTATTTGATCACGTGTAACTAAAGAACTTGAACAAATCGTTAGGCTGCTTACTATAAAACTCCATAAAGGAATACCACCGACTAAGTTCATTACCATAAATTCTCTCGGTTGTCTTAATAAAAAACCGAAAAAATATGAAATTACCATTATGTGAATAAAAGGTTGAATTAAACCCCATAAAGAACCTAAAAAAGAATCCTTATTTTGCCTAATTATAGAAGCTTTAACTAGTAATGCTATTGCTCGCCAGTATTTTTTAGAAAAAAAATACTTTATCATTTATGAATTTCCTTGTTGTTGGTTGTAGATTTTAAACATTTCCGTCGGTGTTCCATCACCTATAATATTGCCGTCTTTTAATAAAATACATCTTTCGCAATTATCTTTTATAATTTCTTCTTGATGACTTACTATTATCGAGATAGGGGTATTTTTAAATTTACTTTTCATTAAATTAAGAGATTTTTCTATAAAACGGCTATCTCCTGCCGCAAAAACTTCATCAAGTAATAAAATTTGGGGATTTTGAAATATTGATACAGAAAAAGCAAGTCGTGATAACATTCCTGAACTATAATTTTTTATCGGTAAGTCGATTTTATTACCTAGTTCCGAAAAATCTATAATCTCCTTTTCAATTTTCCTGCTATATTTATCTAACATATTATTATATAGCATCAACATTTTTATATTCTCACGACCGGTTTGTTCCGGCTCAAAACCGACCCCCATATCTATAATTGCAGCAATATCCCCATGAACTTTAACCGTACCGGATTTTAACGGATATATTCCGGCGATTAACTTCAAAAGAGAGCTTTTTCCGGAACCGTTACTACCTATAAAAGCTATTTTTTCTCCTTCTTGGCAAGAAAAGTTAATATCGTTTAATATAGGTATATTTGGAGAAAGAGAAACTCCTTTTTTCAAAAAAAAATGCTTTAAACCTTGAGCTCTTTTATGAGTATCTATACCTTCTACATAACCATTTGTTATTTCTATAAATACTTTTGAATGGTTAAGTGACATAACTATTAAATAGATTTATTAATCCAATCTAAAATATCCTGCTTTGGGTTATTTTGATTTACTCCTGTTTTCGTTTCTAGCTGCTTACCTTCTTTAAATAAAATTAAAGTAGGTATAGTTTTTATTCTAAATTTATTAGGAGTCTCAGGATTATTTTCTATATTCATTTTAAGTACTTTTACTTTGCCTTTTAATTCTTTACTGATTTCATCTATTATCGGTGTTAACATTTTGCATGGTCCACACCATTCTGCCCAAAAATCAACCAGTACCGGTAAGTCCGATTCTGATACTTCTTTTTTAAAAGAGTTGTCCGTTATTTTATCTGCCATAATTTCTCCTTTGTGTTTTTGTAGTACTGTACATATGGCTTTTATGTTATTCCCGCGGAAGCGGGATCCAGTACTTTAAAATTCCTTGAAAAGCTCGATTTATCTCGCTTTACCCTAGATTCCCACCTACCCTAGAGTGACATAATGTTGTTTTCATATTCATATGGACAACATCTATATTTAGAAATAAAATTATAAAGTACAGGCTTCTACTTGTAAATAATGAAAATTTTTTTATTTATTATATTTATTTTTTTCTATTATAATATATCCGCATTATTAAAGCTGCTGTTTCCTCTATTGATCTAGTTGACACGTCGATTACCGGCCAATTTCTTTGATCACAAATTTTTCTAACTTCTAAGCATTCTTTTTGTACTATATTAAAATCTGTATAGCTTTTATTTTCGTTAATTTGTAATAAATTTAACCTAGCTTCTCTTATCTCTATTAATCTATTTGGATTAATAACGAGCCCTACTACTGGTTGATCTATGTCTTTTTCTATAAAATCAGGAAAGGGGCAATTATAAACATAGGGAATATTGGCAGCTTTTAGACCATTATACGCTAAAAATACGGAAGTCGGTGTCTTAGAAGTTCTAGAAGGACCTATCAATATTATATCGGCCTCCGACAGCTCATTAAGCATTTGTCCGTCATCATGTCTTATGGCGTAATCTATAGCATTGAGTGTATCAAAATAAGTTTTATCGAATTTATAATTGTAATTTTGTTCTTTTTCTATTTCAATACCTGAAAAAACAGACATTTCTTTAATAATCTTACTTATTACAGAAATACATGGAATTTTTAATTCATAGCAAAATTTTGTTAAAGCTTTTCGGAGTTCTTGATCAGCAATCGTGTATAATACTATCCCGTGTTTAGATTCTATTTTACTTAATACTTCATTTAGCAATTCCAAATTTCTAATCATTGGCCAATGATATAATTTTGGTTTTACGGAAGTAAATTGTGCAAGAGCAGAATTTGCTGCATATTTTGCAGTTTGCACAGAAGAGTCTGAAACCAAGTGAATAATTAGCTTTGTCATACTTTACACATGTAATTGTGGATAAATTTTTTAATAACTTATTATTTTTCCTATTAAAATCTATTAAAAATTTCCTCAGATCCTTATTAAATCAAGTAAATCTAGTATATTTTCTTTTAAATAAATAGTTTGTGGATAAAATTGTGGATAAATCTCATTTTCCTTTGAAAAAATAGTCTTTTCTAAGCTATAAACGGATTTTACACTTAATTATCCACTTGTATAAATTCATTATAAACTTATGTGAATTATAATTAAAATGCCGATATTTTTAAGAAGATTTTAATGAAAATTTTGTTGATAACTTTGTTTAAAACATTTAATCTACATAATTCTGTTTACATAAACAACAAATAACAAATATATTTATTAATTTAATATTTTTAATAATAGTATGAAGCAAATCATAAATCCATTAAAAGGAAATAGTAATAAGATACTTATTTGGTTTATGCGTCAAGCAGGTAGATATTTGCCGGAATATAAAAAAGTAAGAGAAACAACAAAAAATTTTCTAGATTTTTGTTATGATGTTAATAAAGCAACGGAAGTAACTTTACAACCGATAAAACGTTATGAGTTTGATGCAGCTATTATTTTTTCTGATATATTAGTTTTACCTCATGCTCTTGGATGGAAAGTAGATTTTAAAGAAAACATAGGACCTATATTAAAGCGGTTCAAATCACAAGAAGATTTTAAATATCTACAAAGCAATCCGAGTAATAAATTAGAGAAAGTTTATGAAATAATAAAAAAAGTAAAAAAAGAATTACCTCCCACCACTTCTTTAATAGGATTTGCAGGTAGTCCTTGGACAGTGATGAGTTACATGCTAGAAGGAAAAGGAAAACAGGATTTTAAAAAGAGCAAAAAATTTATATATGAAAATAAAATACTTGCTAAAGAATTGTTGAATTTTATAACGGAAAAAACAGCTGATCATCTTATGAATCAAGCAAAATCGGGAGCAGATGTTTTAAAGCTTTTTGATTCATGGTCAGGAGTACTTGAAGAAGAGGAGTTTACTGAATTTGTAATAAAGCCGACAAAAAAAATTATATTAAAACTAAAAGAAGCTTTTCCAAAAACTCCTATAATTGCTTTTCCCAAAGGAGCGGGATTATTGTACGAAAAATTTATAAAAGAAGTACCTATAGATATTTTAGCCGTAGATCAAATGGTTCCTCTCGAAAAAATGAAAGAGTGGAGTGATAAAGTAATAGTACAAGGTAATTTAGATCCAGTCGTATTATTAACTAATAAAGAAATTATCAAAGAAAAAGCTTATAAAATTCTTCAGACAATGAAAGGAAAGAATTTTATCTTTAATTTAGGACATGGTATTTTGCCCGAAACACCTCCGGAAAATGTGAAGTTTTTGACAGAATATGTTAGGTTATATGAAGAAAAGAATAGCAATAGTACTTTTTAATTTAGGAGGTCCAAAAAACCTTGAATCCGTAAAACCTTTTTTATTTAATTTATTCTATGACAAAGCTATAATTAATCTACCGAATCCATTACGCTATATTATTGCAAAAATAATTTCTACTACTAGAGAGAGAAAATCTCAAAAAATTTATTCTTTAATCGGTGGTAAATCTTCTTTACTTCAGGAAACAGAGGAGCAGAAATTAGAACTAACCGAAAAACTAAAGCAACTCATAAAAGAAGATTTCGCTATTTTTATAAATATGAGATATTCAGCACCGTCTGCTGAAGAAGTAACAGACCAAATAAAAAAATATAATCCAAACGAAATAATATTATTGCCTCTATATCCTCAATTTTCAAGTACTACGACAGGATCTTCGGTTAAAAATTTTTTACAAAACTTTGATATTGATATTCCAATTAAAATAATTTGTTGTTATCCTCTAGAAGAAGACTTTATAAAAAGCCATGTTTCATTGATTAAGGAAAAACTATACAATGACGATAAAAATTTTCGTATATTATTTTCTGCTCATGGATTACCTCAAAAAATAATAAAAGCGGGCGATCCTTATAGTTTTCAGATAAAAGAAACAGTAAAAGCAATAGTTAAAGAGTTAAATATAAAAGATCTAGATTATAAGATAACTTATCAAAGTAGAGTAAGGCCTGTAGAGTGGTTAAAACCGAATACGGAAGATGAAATAGAGCTAGCAGGAAAGTTAAAAAAAGACATAATTATCGTACCTATATCATTTGTATCCGAGCACGTTGAAACACTAGTAGAACTTGATATTGAATATAAATTAATCGCAGATAAATATGAAATTCAATATATCCGAATTCCGACACTCGGAACAAATAAAATTTTTATTAATAGTTTGACAAATATATTGCTACAATTTATTAATAAGGTTGATACTAATTTAGTTACGAGTAGCTCTAGTACAAGAATATGTCCAAACGAATTTACTAAATGTTTATGTAAATTAACAAATTAACAAGGAAAAGAATGGCAAGTTACTATCTATGGTTTAAGTCAGTCCATCTGATATCTGCTATATGCTGGATGGCAGGACTTCTTTACTTACCTAGAATATATGTTTACCATACCAAAGCTAAAATAGGTAGTGAGCTAGATAATACCTTACAAGTGATGGAGCTAAAATTACTCAGGTTCATTATGAACCCGGCAATGATTAGCACATTTATATTTGGTTTAATAAATGCTCATATTTACGGGTTTGTTGCTCTTGATACTTGGTTTCACGTTAAAATGTTCGCAGTGTTAATTTTAGTGATATTTCACGGTTTACTTGCAAGATGGCGAAAAGATTTTGCAAATGGCAAGAATATCCATTCAGAAAAATTTTATCGTATAGTTAATGAGATCCCAGCTATTTGTATGGTTATTGCAGTAATAATGGTTATAGTGAAACCATTTGATTAATATTTAATCTGTTCTGTCACCGTGGCTTGACCATAGTATCTATAAATACAGCTTAAAATATTAAATAGTAGGAATGACATAAATGAAAGTAATACCTTCCTACCGATGATATTTTGTAATAGTTGAGATTTAATCTTACATTTAGTAAAATTAAGATAATATTAAATGGAGGATTAGAGATGAATCTAAATCAAAAAATAATAAAGCCAAAAATAGGATTACTAGAATTAGCTAGGAGTCTTGGTAGTATATCGTCAGCATATAAAGCTATGGGTTACAGTAGAGACAGTTATTATAGGTTTAAAGAGTTATATGAAACAGGAGGAGAAGAAGCGTTATATGAGATTAGTCGGAAGAAGCCAATTATAGCGAATAGAGTTGATCCTGCCGTAGAGAGAGCAGTATTAGATATGGCAATAGAATACCCCGCTTATGGTCAGCTGCGAGTATCAAATGAGCTTAAAAAGACTGGTATTCTTGTATCACCTGGAGGAGTTAGATCTATTTGGCTACGTAATGATTTAAATAATATCAATAAAAGACTTAAAGCATTAGAAGCCAAAATGGCTCAGGATGGTATTGTTCTTACCGAAGCTCAGTTACAAGTATTAGAGAAACGGCGTAGCGAGAAAGAAGCTCATGGTGAGATTGATACACAGCATCCAGGTTATCTAGGATGCCAAGACACATATTATGTAGGTAATTTTAAAGGCATAGGCAAGGTATATTCTCAAGTGTTTATTGATAGTTACACTCGGGTTGCAGAGGCTAAACTATATACTGATAAAACAGCACTTACCGCTGCTGACATGCTTAATGATAGAGTGTTACCATGGTATGAGAGTCAGCAAATACCAGTACTTCGTATTTTAACTGATAGAGGTGGTGAGTATAAAGGTAATATAGAACATCATGCTTTTGAATTGTTCTTAAGCATTGAGGGTATTGAGCATACTACTACTAAAGCATATTCTCCTCAAACAAATGGTATGTGTGAACGTTTTAATAAAACTATGAAACAAGAATTCTTTGATACTGCTATGCGTAAAAAGATCTATACTGATCTTGATGATCTACAACTAGATCTTGATATTTGGCTAGAATATTATAATAATGAAAGACCGCATTCCGGTAAATATTGCTATGGAAAAACACCTATGCAGACTTTTATGGATAGTAAAAAGTCACCTTGAAATTCTCTAGTTTTTTCAGTTGTAGAAGTCAAGATTTAATCTTACAGACATTATAAAAATTATATCTGAATGTCTGATAAGTTATGACTGTCAGATGAGTATTCAAGATATAAGATTTCGTTATTCTTTTCAACAGCTAACTTTTTACTATCCATAAAAGTCTGCATAGGTGTTTTTCCATAGCAATATTTACCGGAATGCGGTCTTTCATTATTATAATATTCTAGCCAAATATCAAGATCTAGTTGTAGATCATCAAGATCAGTATAGATCTTTTTACGCATAGCAGTATCAAAGAATTCTTGTTTCATAGTTTTATTAAAACGTTCACACATACCATTTGTTTGAGGAGAATATGCTTTAGTAGTAGTATGCTCAATACCCTCAATGCTTAAGAACAATTCAAAAGCATGATGTTCTATATTACCTTTATACTCACCACCTCTATCAGTTAAAATACGAAGTACTGGTATTTGCTGACTCTCATACCATGGTAACACTCTATCATTAAGCATGTCAGCAGCGGTAAGTGCTGTTTTATCAGTATATAGTTTAGCCTCTGCAACCCGAGTGTAACTATCAATAAACACTTGAGAATATACCTTGCCTATGCCTTTAAAATTACCTACATAATATGTGTCTTGGCATCCTAGATAACCTGGATGCTGTGTATCAATCTCACCATGAGCTTCTTTCTCGCTACGCCGTTTCTCTAATACTTGTAACTGAGCTTCGGTAAGAACAATACCATCCTGAGCCATTTTGGCTTCTAATGCTTTAAGTCTTTTATTGATATTATTTAAATCATTACGTAGCCAAATAGATCTAACTCCTCCAGGTGATACAAGAATACCAGTCTTTTTAAGCTCATTTGATACTCGCAGCTGACCATAAGCGGGGTATTCTATTGCCATATCTAATACTGCTCTCTCTACGGCAGGATCAACTCTATTCGCTATAATTGGCTTCTTCCGACTAATCTCATATAATGCTTCTTCTCCTCCTGTTTCATATAACTCTTTAAACCTATAATAACTGTCTCTACTGTAACCCATAGCTTTATATGCTGACGATATACTACCAAGACTCCTAGCTAATTCTAGTAATCCTATTTTTGGCTTTATTATTTTTTGATTTAGATTCATCTCTAATCCTCCATTTAATATTATCTTAATTTTACTAAATGTAAGATTAAATCTCAACTATTACAAATAAAGCAGTAGAAGTTAAAATTGACGGCGAAATGCGTTTATTTACCAACATTTTTTATAAAAATTCTCAAGAAAAACTATTACTAAATTTTGATCATTACGGCAATCATAATGAGATAGAAAATTTTGCTAATAACCATAAATTAGTAGAAGCACTCGGGAATTTAACGGCATTATAATATATAGTTGCGTGGATACCTATGTCATTCCCGCGTAGGCGGGAATTCAGCATAAAGCGAGATAAATCGAGCTTTTAATTTCAAAAATTTGCTGTATTTGTACTTTTTTCTGGATTCCCGCCTACGCGGGAATGACATAAAACGAGTCATGCAACAACTCCCACAACTGCTCGCAACCACGTCCTAAGTTAGTACACTACGACACTGTTAAAAAACTATGTAATTTTTCATGGATGTTAGTTAGTTTACCTATATCATTTCCTCCGGCTTGAGCAATCGAAGGCTGTCCACCTCCGCCGCTGCCTCCCAAGAATAAAGAGAGTTCTTTTGCGATTATACCTGCATTGTATTTGTCTGTTATAGCTTTACTCACCGCAACCGTAATAGATAATTTATCGTTATTACCCGTAATATATACTACTATTAAATCTTCTACTTTTTTCGTTAAATTTTCTGCAGCCTGACGCAATACTTTATTGTCTAAATTCTCTATATATCGATAAATTAACTTAACTCCTTTTATATCTTCAGCTTGCTTTTCAATCTGCTCTATACTTAAATCTAAACGGGCTAAATGGACTTTTTCAAGCTCTTTCTCAAGCTCTTTATTACGCTCTAGAATGTTGTTTACTTTAGTAATAAGCTCGTTTTTATTAGTCTTTAAACTGCTTTCTATTGATTTAAGTAAACCATCCTTTTCTCTCATTAATTTAATTACGAATTCACCGCAAACTGCTTCAATTCTGCGAACACCAGCTGCTATAGCACTTTCGCTTGTGATTTTAAAGCAACCGATGTCACCGGTACGTCTGACATGCGTACCGCCGCATAATTCTAAAGAAGTCTCACCCATCTTAACTACTCTAGCTTCAGAGTCGTATTTCTCGCCAAACAGTGCCATAGCTCCTTGTTTGACTGCATCTTCGGTTGTCATTAATGTAGTATCTACTTCATGATTATCTCTAATAATCTCATTTACCTTATCTTCGATTAAAGTGATTTCTTCATTAGTCACGGCTTTAGAATGGCTAATATCAAAACGTAAATAAGTCGGAGCGACTAAAGAACCTTTTTGTGTAACATGTTTACCAAGCACCTCGTGTAGTACTGCATGTAATATATGCGTGGCCGAGTGATGAATCCTTAAATTTTGTCTATATTTGATGTCTATACTAAAATTAGCATTTTCACCTATTTTAATCTGCCCTTTTTTCAAAATACATGTGTGGACTATAATAGAGCCTAGATATTTTACAGTATCTACTACCTCTATTGCAGAATCTTTTGCAAATATCGCTCCAATATCACCCATCTGACCGCCGGACTCACCGTAAAAAGGAGTTTGATTGCTGATTAGCAGAAATTGCGTATCCATCTCTTTTATATCATTAACTAAATTATTATCTTTAATTAATGCAATTATTTTACATTCTGCCTCATTAAGCGTATATCCTAAAAACTCCGTACTGCCATGCTGTTCTTTAACATCAAGCCACAACCGATCGGTTTTGGACTCACCGGAGCCAAGCCAAGATTTTCTAGCGCGTTCTTTTTGTGCAAGCATCTGCTCTTCAAATCCCTTATGATCAACGGAAATATCACGATTTTTTAGAATATCTTCGGTTAAATCAAGCGGAAATCCATAAGTATCATATAGTTTGAACGCTATTTCCCCCGACAACTCATTACCTTTTGTTAGCGTTTCTGTTTCTTCGGTAAGTAGCTTTAATCCACGTTCTAAAGTAGTTTTAAACCTAATTTCCTCTTGTTCTAAGATGCTGCTGATAAAGCTTTCTGCTCTCTTAAGTTCAGGATAAACATTCCCTATTAAATCAACAAGTTTTGGCAGTAATTTATACATAAGCGGCTCTTTGCTGCCTAACATATGAGCATGCCTCATGGCTCGCCTCATAATACGGCGAAGTACGTAACCACGCCCCTCATTTGAAGGGATAACACCGTCAGCTATTAAAAAGCTACTTGCTCGCACGTGGTCGGCAATAACTCGGTAAGAAAATTTAGCTTCTCCCTCTATTTTCACTTTTACTATATTTTCGGTAAAATTAATTATTTCCTGAAATAAATCTATGTCATAATTATTGTTAACATGCTGTAATACCGCCGTCATACGCTCAAGGCCCATACCGGTATCGATAGATTTTTGCGGTAACTCTATTCTAGTATCTTTATCGATTTGTTCATATTGCATAAATACCATATTCCAAATCTCGATAAATCTGTCACCGTCTTCGTCCTTGGTGCCAGGTAGCCCACCGTATATTTGTTCTCCGTGGTCATAAAAAATTTCAGAGCAAGGACCACAAGGACCCGTATCGCCCATAGACCAAAAATTATCGTTTGTTTTAATCCTTATTATGTGATCATCCCTAAATCCTGCTATTTTTTTCCAGTAAGAAGCTGCTTCGTCGTCGGTATGATAGACTGTTACATATAGCTTGTCTTTTGGGAGCTCAAATTCTTTAGTCAATAAATTCCAAGCGTAATATATGGCTTGTTCTTTAAAATAGTCACCGAATGAAAAACTACCTAACATTTCAAAAAATGTATGATGTCTTGCTGTATAACCCACATTCTCAAGGTCGTTATGCTTGCCACCGGCTCTAAGAGATTTCTGACTAGTTACCGCTTTGTTATAAGGTCTTTTTTCTTGTCCGGTAAAAACATTTTTAAATTGTACCATTCCGGAATTAACAAACATTAAGCTAGGGTCATTGTGTGGAATTAACGAGCTAGCCGGTACATGTGTATGATTATTTGCTTTAAAGTAAGTTATAAATTTACTTCTAACTTCTTCGGTGGTAAATTTAGTCATGGTAAGATATATTATTTAATGTTATGTCATTTTCATCTATACGGTGTCTTGCTACATGGCTTGGTTATGTCATACCCGCTTTCGCGGGAATGACATAGAGCAGATTTTTCAAGCTATGCAGAAATGACGTCTAGTATAGTAAAATACACTGAATTATGATTAAAATAAATTTATTTATGAAAAATATTTTTGATTCGATCAAATTACATTTTGTTAATTTTGTTACAAAATTAAAAATATTTTCTTTCAAAAGAAAAAAGATCGTGGTGTTACTAGGTAATAAAGGTGTATTTCTTAGTATTTTTCTTGATAATAAATTATTGGATAAATTATTTATTCCTACTCAGGAACAGATAGACTTAAACCCTTATAAAAACTTTTTTAGTAAATTTCCAAAAAGCGATATTTATTTTTTACTTGACGGTACTGAATGTAAGACACGGCACGATCAAATACCTATATTACAGTCAATAGTTAAAATTGATCCTATTGAACAATTTATCGAAGGTTATTTTAATAAAGAAGACATTATAGCGCATTGTGTTTACGAAATTACTACTACACCAAGTGAAATTTGGTCGACTTTAATTATGTCGTGTCCATTTGAAACACCTTTAAGTGATATAATTTCATGTATTATAGATAAAAGATCGCTTGATTTAAAAGGAATTTACTTTTTAACGTTAGAGCTAAAAGTTATTATAAATAAAATAGTTCAGAATATAGAAAATGATAAATATAATGATTATTTCCAAATTTGTGTATATGTCTCACAAGCTAGCGGTATAAAATTTATTATCAAACATAAAAATAATATAATAACAATTAGAAATCTTGAGTATCCATTTGATAAAACAACCGGCTATATTCAAGGTATTATAGAACAAGAAATTAATGATTGTTTGATATTATTTAAAAACTATATAAGTAATCTTGATCAAAGAGCCTGTATAATTCTTATAGTAGATGAAGAGTTAAAATCTTTATTAGAATCAACAAATTTTGAAGATCGCTCTGTAATCTTTATACCGGTTGATAATACACTAAATAAGCAAACTCTAGAAAAAGAAAGATTTATAGATACGAATATTAGTAGGCTGTTTCTAGAATATAAGAGTTTTCCCGCTTATAATAATAATTTAAAATCAATAAAAAAACTAGTTACTATAAAGGATCTGACATTTAAATTATATAGTGCATTACTTATAATATTAATATTAGTGGTCGGTATTATTAAATATAATACAAAACAGAATTACAAAGACATAAACTCTATTAATGAAAAATATTATGCAACAAATCAAGAATATGATATTATCAAATATAAATATCCTTATATTAAAAATACTACTAGCCTAGCTGATTTATATGTAATAGAAAAATTACTAGAAGCACCGGTACCGCTACCGTTTGATTTGCTTAACAGACTTATAATTACTTTAAATCCGGCTTTTAAATTAGAAGAAATTAAATGGGAATTAACAAATATAGATAATATTTTGTTAGTTTCTAAGAGACTATTAATAATCAAATTAATACTTAAATATCATACTAATAATCTATCGGTAGATGAATCTCTAAAGATGCTAGATGATCATATGCAAAACGTAAAAAATAAATTATCTAATTTGCAGATAGATCATGTTATATATAAGGATAAAATACTTGATATATTCGGTAAGGTAGTAATTCCTTTATCGGTTAATATAGTTGACGATAAGACTTGATTAAACTAAAAACGTCATTGCGAGCGATCTTTGATCGCGTGGCAATCTCATGAAATAATAACAAGTTCCTGATACTGCTTCGTCGAATTACTATGTAATTCTTCTCGCAATGACGAAAAACCAAAGCCTAATAACCCAAGGTAAAGATAATGTTTGAAAAATATATTATGTATTTAAAGAATCTTATATTCTTTCAATTTATTATATATTTCTTCTTTATTTCCTTAACTATTTGGATAATAAAAAATTTCCAGCAAGAATACAGTAAATCTATTCTTGATAAACAAGTTTCACAAGAAAATTTAACAGAGGAAGTTTTAAAGCTTTATTCCGTCATTAACTCTAAAGAAGAAATATTAGAATCTTACAAAAAATATGTAGATTTAAGCGTCCCAAGTAATGTGAGTTGCTTAAATTATCAAGAACTAATTCCTAAAATAAAAAGCTTAAGCAATAAATATGATTTAGTAGAACCTATAGACGTATCTATAAATTCAGTATTTTTTAAAAATAATGTTCAGGCGATTGAAGGAGGAGAAGGTGAATCGATTCATGTAAATAATTATAGCATAAATATAAAATATGCCTGTGCAGATTTTTTGACTTTTTTAAAAATATTCTCTGAAATTTATTCTTATATGCCTCCTAATACTCTTATATCTTTTGTACGAGTGCGTAATGAAGAAGTGTTAACGCCTAAGAATGTATATAAACTTTCAGTGAATCACGCTCCTAATCTTATTTATGCTAAATTGATATTATATATCAGAGAATTAGCCTCAAAATAAATTACTAAAATGAATAATACAATAGTACTTAATAACATAAATACTAATTTATTTAAAAAAGATATTGTTAATAATTTTGTCAATAATCTTACGAAATCTACTTACTCTACTATTGCAAATATGCTTGCTATAGATTATACGCTAAGGCTTAATTCTAAACCGGAAGCTGAAAAATATATTAATAAATGTATTTCTAGACTCAAAAATTATTTAGGTATGCGGGTTATTAACGATGATAATTTTTCCGTAGCATTAGAGTTATTTGCAATAATGATGACTTCTGAAGACGAAAATGAGCAAAATAAGAATAATATTTTAGAGCAATCACAAGATATAATAGCAGAAAATCTTGTAGAAGTTTATTTTGGAGATGAAAAAATAAATAGTACCGAAAAAGAAAAAATTAAAAATATATTTAAAACTCTTTTAAAAGAGAAGAATTTTGACAAAATAATAAATTATGCGGAATCTCATAAAAAATTATTTAAGGCTTCTATAATGTATGCAATGAAGAAATATAATAATATTGATGAAGCAACAATCTATATAAAGAAAGAATTTAATAAAATATTAGAAATATCTTTAGCGTTTACACAAAAAAGTAATATATTTAAACAAGCAACCGGAAAAATAGCTGGTGCTGTTTGTGCTTTATTAGTCGGAGCAATTAGTGTTGCGACTGCGGGAGCGACTTTTTCTATCATAGTTGTACCGGCATCGATTTTTGCAGTCAGATATGCACCTGAACTTGGTGAAAAAATTGGAGGATTAATTTTAAATAATGATAATGCAATAAAACTAGAACAAAGCAATATAGATAAGTTTATGAAAACATTACAAAATGATAAAGAAAGTCTTCTCTCTCAAGAAAAAACAAAAAACATCAAACAAAATATTAAAGTTTCTCCTTCTCAAATAAATGCTAAATTAACTAAGAAAGTGGTTAATGAAAAACATAGATAGGGTATACTTGCCCCACTTGAAAAATTGGCTACGTCGTCTTTGTAAGTCCTCGGATGCTGAATGTTTAATACACGCTCCGCTCCTCGGCTTACAGACTCCTTGCTCTTTTTAAATTTGATCTTCGTATAAAACTACTCTCTTATTTTGTTCGGATTATGTTTTTACTTGAGAATATAAAATATTCCTCTTATTATCTTTTTTAAAATCAATAAAATAACTTAATGAGAAAAGTAGTAATATCCGGCATGATCGGCAATGCTTTAGAATGGTATGATTATGCATTATATGCTCAATTTGCTTATATTATAGGGCAGCATTTTTTTTCGGATTCAAAAATGCGAGAGACTTTAACTTTTGCGGTATTTGCTGCAGGCTTTATAGTACGACCGCTCGGCGGTATTATTTTCGGTAATATCGGTGATAGATCCGGCAGACGTACCGCTTTGGTAATAGGTGTTATAACTATGGCAATACCGACTGCCGGGATAGGTCTCTTACCAGGCTATAAAACTATAGGTATTGCCGCTCCTATTATTTTAACTGTTATAAGACTCATACAAGGGTTTTCTTTAGGAGGGGAGTTTAGCGGCTGTATTTCGTATATTGTAGAACATGCTTCGTTCGAGCAGCGAGGACTTGCGGGGAGTAGTTCATTCGTTAGTATGTGCGGCGGTATGCTGCTTGGACTTGCTACAGCAGCCAGTTTTTCTTATTTTATGCCCGCCGATATGCTATTTGAATGGGGCCGGAGAATACCTTTTATTGCCGGTTTATTTATTAGCTCTGTAGGTTTATATATTAGAAAAAACCTAGCAGAAAGCCCTATTTATAAAAAAGCTAAGGAAACAGGGCGTTTAGCACGTTTTCCTTTACGAGAAACATTAACAAAATACCCAAAAGAACTAATTATCGCACTTGGTCTTTATATTACCGTAACTGCTCCTTTTTATACCTCTACGGTTTTTATCGGTAATTTTATGCAAACGCTTGGTTATACTAGTCAGCAAAGCACAATTGTTAGTAGTATAATATTAATCGTAATGATGATAGTATTTCCTATATCTGCGTATGTTTCGGATAAAGTGGGGCGGCGTCCTGTACTAATATGGGGGATTATCTTGTTAATTTTATCAGTCTATCCTATTTTTCTAGCCTTAGGATCAATGAACTTTACTTTAGCTATAATATCTCAAGTAATATTTGCTGGAATTATCGCTATTTATATGGGACCTATCCCAACGGTTTTAGTAGAGATATTTCCAACTAGCATAAGATTTACCGGTGTTGCACTTTCATACAACCTTGCAGCTGCTATATTTGGCGGTACTGCTCCAATGTTAGCAATGATATTAACGAAAGTTACCGGAGACAATTATGCTATTGCATATTATTTAATTGCACTTGCTTTGTTATCTTCTATAATCCTAAAATTCTATAAAGAAACATATAAAAAGAATTTGGTCAGCTAATCATGAGTGAAATTTTTGAAGTACCGGACGGTGAAAGTAAGGTTTTACTCCATTGTTGTTGTGCTCCGTGCGTTAGTCCTTTAATGGAGAAAATGATCGATACTGGTATTAAGTTTACGCTTTTTTTCTATAATCCTAATATTCATCCTAAAAAAGAATATGAGCTTCGTAAGAATGAAAATATTAAGTTTGCCGAGAAGCATAATATAGAATTTATCGACGCAGATTATGATCCGCAAAATTGGTTTAGGCGTGCTAAAGGGATGGAGTTTGAGCCTGAGAGAGGTAAACGCTGTACAATGTGTTTTGATATGCGTTTCGAGCGTACGGCTTTATATGCTTATGAAAACGATTTTAAGGTTATAACTAGTTCGCTTGGTATTTCTAGATGGAAAGATATGAACCAAATTAATGAATCAGGGATTAGAGCCGCATCTCATTATGAGGGGATAACATATTGGACTTACAATTGGCGTAAAGACGGTGGTGCTAGTAGGATGTATGAAATCGCCAAAGAAGAGAATTTTTATAAGCAAGAATTTTGCGGCTGTGTTTATTCTTTCCGTGATACTAACGATTGGCGTGTAGCTAATAACCGCCCTAAAATCGAGATCGGTAAGGAGTATTATTAAGAACTTTGTGTTATGCTATTTCGTCATTGCGAGCAGCCGTAGGTCTTGTTGCGTAGACCGGTCATTGTTCTTTATGTCATTCCCGCAAAAGCGGGAATCCATCATAAAGCGAGATGGCCCCAGCTTTTAATTTTAAAAATTGCTGTATTTATATTTTTTGGATTCCTGCTTTCGCAGGAATGACATAAAACGAGCCATGCAACAACGCCGAATAAATCACAGAATGACAGCGGCGAAATTAATCCACGCAGGAATGACATTGTATGCTTTTTCTGAGCCATACAACAAAGCTGCGTGACATTGTACAAAAGTGCATATTTGATAAATAAGCATATAAAAATTTGTTTTTTATATGCTTTACTAGATTCCCGCTTCTGCGGGAATGACATAATAACCATAATTATTTATGAAAAAACTATCATTTCAGCAAATTATACTAACCTTGCAAAATTACTGGCAGGATTACGGCTGTGCAATCTTGCAGCCTTACGATGCTCATGTTGGAGCAGGTACATTTCACCCTGCAACGGTACTTAGATGTCTTGGCTCAAAACCTTGGTCTGTTGCATATGTTCAGCCATCAAGAAGACCAGGCGATAGCAGATACGGCATGCACCCTAACAGAATGCAACATTACTATCAGTTTCAGGTCATCTTAAAGCCATCGCCGGATAATATTCAAGATTTATATTTTAAAAGCTTAGAATGTTTAGGCATAGATTTAAAAACGCATGATATTCGTTTTGTTGAAGATGATTGGAAGTCGCCGACGCTCGGGGCTTGGGGGCTTGGTTGGGAGGTATGGTGTGACGGTATGGAAGTATCCCAATTTACTTATATGCAGCAAATCGGTGGTATTGAATGCCGTCCCGTTGCCGGTGAAATCACTTATGGGCTTGAGAGGCTTGCATTATATATTCAAGGTGTCGATGAAGTAAAGGAACTGGATTGGAATGGGCAGGTAGGAGAAAAAGCTTTAAAATACGGGGAAGTTGATTTTGAGGCTGAACGACAATACTCAAAATATAATTTAGAGCTTGCAGATAGTGAGATGTTAGTACGACATTTTAAAGATAGCGAAGAACAATGTGAGAGGTTAATAAAAGAAAATGTACCACATGTTGCTTATTACGAATGTACAAAAGCAAGCGATGCCTTTAATCGATTAGATGCACTTGGGGTAATTAGCGTTACTGAGCGTGCCTCTTATATTTTAAGAGTACAGCACTTAACTAAAATTTGTTGTATGAAATGGTTGGAGTTAAGCGGTGAGTGAATTATTATTAGAGCTATTTAGTGAAGAAATACCTGCATTCATGCAAAAAAATGCTGAAGAGGGTTATTTAAACATATTCACGAAAATTTTTGAAGAAAACGAAATATTTGCAAAAGTACAAGCATTTGTAGGACCTCGTAGGATAACATTGTATGCTACCCACTTACCGAAAGTAACTTTACCGAAAGAAACGGAAATTAAAGGACCGAGCATAGATGCTCCGGAAGCTGCAGTTAATGGGTTTTGTACAGCTCATAATGTTAGTAAATTAGAGCTTTCTACTAAATTAATTAATAATCAGCTATATTATTTCTTTGTCAAAAAGACAGAAGAAAGAGAAATAAAAGAGATTTTGCCGGAGATTATTATAGATGCTATTAATAAATATAGCTGGGCAAAATCGATGTTTTGGGGTGATTACAAAATAAAATGGGTTAGACCACTGCGTAACATTTTATGCATATTTGATAGCGAAGTACTACCGCTGCAATTTGGGCATTTAACCGCTAATAATATTACGTACGGGCATCGCTTAACTGATAATAAAAAATTAAAAGTAACAGATTTTGAGGATTACAAAAACAAGCTTTCAGAAAATCACGTTATTTTAGAAAGAACAAAGAGAGAAGAAATAATTAAAACAGGCTTATTGGAACTGGCAAATTCTCATAATCTAAACATAAAAGAAGATAATCGTTTAATTGAAGATGTAGCAGGGCTGAGTGAATTTCCTGTTGTATTGCTTGGAAAAATCCCACAAAAATTCTTAGAATTACCTAAGGAAGTGCTAATTTCTTCGATGCGTACGCATCAGAAATATTTTTGTTTATTTGATAAAACAGGAAATTTTGCACAATATTTTCTGTTTGTAAGTAACGGCAGATCTGCAAATGCTGAACTTGTTATTCAAGGTAACGAGAAAGTACTATCAGCAAGGCTTTCGGATGGTTTATATTTTTATAAGCAGGATATAGCTAAAACTTTAGAATCAAGATTAGATAAGCTAACAAATGTTACATTCCATGCAAAACTTGGTAACTTAAGAGAAAAAGTTGAGCGTATAACCAAAATTTGCGGTCATATAGCTTCAAACAATAGCAATTTAACTACGGCAGCTAGACTTTGC
Source organism: Rickettsia senegalensis (assembly GCF_056135685.1). NCBI lineage: Bacteria > Pseudomonadati > Pseudomonadota > Alphaproteobacteria > Rickettsiales > Rickettsiaceae > Rickettsia > Rickettsia senegalensis. Next base: position 324,650 of record NZ_JBVYTQ010000001.1, read on the forward strand.
AAAAGTGACCTCGTTTCTGAAATGGTTGGAGAGTTTCCTGATTTACAAGGTATTATGGGTTATTATTATGCAAAGCATGAAAGGCTAAATGAAGCAATAGCCGCTGCAATTAGAGACCATTATAAACCGCAAGGTTTAAGCGATAATGTACCAAGTGGAAATACAGCTTTGCTTGCTTTAGCCGATAAGCTAGATAGTTTAACCGGTTTAATGATAGCAGGCGAAGCTCCAACAGGCTCAGGTGATCCATATGCCTTAAGACGTCAAGCTCTTGGTATAATAAGAATAATACTTGAAAATAAATTAGAGCTAAATTTAAATGATTTAATTATTTTTTCCTTAAAGTTATATAGAAATTCAGCAGATAAAGATTTAATAACATCTTTCTTTGAAGAAAGAGCAAAATTTTACTTTAAAAATGAATATGATATTTTATTAATTAATGCTGTTCTTGACTTAAATTTAGTAGATACAAAATTTAAGCTTGAGGCGTTAAAAGAATTTTTAATAGAAGACGCAGGCAAGCAATTATTAAATGCTTACAAACGAGCTAGCAATATAATCGGTAATCAGAAAATTACCGGCTTAGTTGATGCGAGTCTCTTTAGTACACAACCTGAAAAAGAATTATTTGAAGTAATGCAAAAAATTTCCCCACAAATTATAGATAGTATAGCTGATAAAGATTACAAGAAAGCCTTAAATTTATTATCGTCTCTATTAACTCCTATTGCTAGCTTTTGTGATAATGTACTCGTTAATGATCCTGATCCAAAAATCGCAGAGAATCGCTTATCGTTATTACAGAATATTTGCGGGTTATTTGATAAGATAGCCAAGTTTAACCGCTTATGATTGAAACTTTCCTATGTCATTCCTAGCTAGAAGCAGTGTTGTTGCATGGCTCAAAAAGCCCGCTCGGTGTCATTCCCGCGAAAGCGGAAATCCAGTGTAAAGCGAGATAAATCGAGCTTTAAAAAAGTCTTTTAAAGATCTTTAAAGTACTGGATTCCCGCTTCCGCAGGAATGACATAAGTGAGTCACGCAACAACGTCGCTAGAAGCGGGAATGACATAGAGAAGCAGATATATAACAAAACCAAAATAACTAAATTAATGTTCAGTAAAGCAGTTCAATTTATAAAATCCGGTAAAGTGGTTGTTTTTCCAACTGAAACAGTTTATGGAATCGGAGCGGATGCTACTAATAATGAAGCTTGTTTAAAGATTTTTCAGTTCAAAAACCGTCCTGCTATTAATCCGCTTATCGTGCATGTCGCTTCTGTAGAGCAAGCAAAAGCGATAGGTGAATTTAATGAACTTGCTGCAAAAATAGTAAAGAAATTTTGGCCTGGACCGCTATCTATAGTTGTCCCTTTAAAAGAGAATGCAAATATTGCCTCGGCAGTGACTGCAGGATTAAATACCATAGCACTTCGTATGCCGTCTTATTATATAGCATTAGAGCTTATCAGACAATCAGGTGTACCTATAGCTGCCCCAAGCGCTAACCCTTCAAACTATATTAGTCCGACTAATAGTGAGCATGTTGCAAAGCACTTTTCGAAAAACCCCGAAATTTTTATTTTAGCACCTGAAATCTATCAATCTGAATATGGTTTAGAGTCAACGATCATCGATACTACAACTGTTACTCCTACTATTCTTAGAGAAGGGTTTATAACTGCTGAAATTTTAGAGAAAGTACTTAAGGTAAAAGTTTTTAAAGCATCAGAAACAAATGATATAAGGGCTCCAGGCATGCTTGCAAAGCACTATTCTCCTAATGTGCCGGTTAGATTAAATGCTACAAATTTAGAGGATAGAGAAATTGGATTAAATTTTGGCAATAGTAATCTTACGGGAAAATTTTCATTAAATCTAAGCCTTAAAGGCGACCTTATAGAAGCTGCTGCAAATCTTTATGCATATTTAAGAATCCTCGACGATTATGCTGCCTCTTATGATGCACGAGGTATAGCTGCTAGCCCTATACCTCAAGTGAATATAGGAGCTGCGATTAATGACCGCCTGAAACGTGCCGCAACATCATAAATTTCGGCGTTCTATTTTCTTTAATAGCTTTTTGATGATATTTGGTAATTATATAATTATCGTGCGGTTTTAAATAATCATGTCTATTCATAATTTCAAAATTACCGTTCTGTTCTATTAGCTCTATTGCCTCATAAAAATAATTTTCGATATCGGAAGCAAATATTAAATTACCGTTATCTTTTAGCTTATCTTGTAAAATCTTAAGACGCTCCTTATTGAAAATACGTTTCTTTTTTTGCTTATTTTTTATCCATGGATCGGGAAATAAAATATAAATACCGTCAAGGCTATTATTTGGTAAATCGTTTAATATAAAATCTAAATTGTTAGGAAATAATAAAAAATTTGTGATATTCTGCTCACTCGCAAGCTTTAAAACATTTGCAACGCCGTTTAAATATACCTCTACCCCGATAAAAAGTGAATCAGGATTCATTTTGGCTTGGTTAATGAAATGCTCGCCCATACCAAAACCTATTTCTAAAAAGATTTTACGTTTTTCATCAATAAGCTTTTCTTTGGAAAATAAATATTTCGGTAGTTCGTCATCTAATAAATTTTGTTGCAGCCCTGATAAGCTTTTACCGATTCGCCTTGCATATGACCGATTTAAATGTATACCCGTTGAACTTAAAAAATTGGCTACATCATCTTTATAAGTCCTCGGATGCTCACGTATTAGTATACGCTCCGCTCCTCGGCTTACAGACTCCTTGCTCTTTTTCAAGTGGAACTTCGTATACCAACTCTTTATTTCACGATAGTATGCTTGAGATATTTCTATTACCCTGTGATGCGACTGCAAATCTTGATAAATATTGTCAATATTATAGCCATAATCCAAAAAGATTTTGCTAACTCTTTCTGCTTGATTAAAGCCTATCTCTAATACTAACTTACCGTTTGGTTTTAAGAATTTTTTTGCATTTTCGGCAATTATGCGGTAAGCCTGCAAGCCAACTTCTTCAGCAAATAATGCAAGATGCGGCTCGTGGTTCAGTGTCTCAATTGCCATCTCTGATTTTTCACTGTGTGATATATATGGTGGGTTGCTAACTATAAAGTCAAACCTCTGATCCTTTATATTCTCAAACCAATTACTTTGAATAATCTGAATGCGATCCGTTATGTGATGTTTAAGAGCATTGTTCCTTGCAACTTCTATTGCATCAAGACTTATATCGGTGGCAATTACATTAGCATTGGGTAGTTCGCATAATATGCTGATAGCAATGCAACCGCTACCTGTACCGAGTTCGAGGATGCTGAGGAGTTTGTCATTGCGAGCTTCTTTTATGTCATCCCCGCGAAAGCGGGGATCCAGTTGCTGTTTTAATGTTTTTTCTGGATTCCCGTTTTCGCGGGAATGACATAGAGGAGTATGGGAATGACATTGAGGGCTATGGGAATAACGCTGCAACATAACATTCACCAACAATTCAGTATCGTTTCTTGGAATTAACACATGTTTATTAACAATAAAGTCACGTGAGTAAAATTCTTTAACACCTGTAATATAGGCTATCGGTTCATGCTTTAATCTTCTCTCTAACAGTTTTTCAAAAGCTTCTATCTCAACTTCATTTAACTGCTCATCAAGATTAATAAGCAAATACTTAATAGGTTTATTTATAACATGCCGTAGTAAGATTCGTGCTTCTAATTGCGACGAACTGATGCCTATTCTATTTAATTTATCTGATGCTTTACTCAAGACTTGTTTTATAGAATATTGCACGGGATAGGTCCAACTCCTATAACTTCTAATATTGCTTTATATATTGTTTGCACAATGATAGGACTGCAAATAGTTAGAGGACCTAAAATTAACCGTTTATTATCTATACTACGTATTTGGTCTATTAAAAGATCTGAATCTCTTTCTAATTTATTATGAGCTTTAATACGAATTCGTAAAGGGAAAGCATCGTCTATTAAATTAGTTGTTAGCGGAATGATTAAAGTAGAAGGATGTTTTGCGTCCAATAATACTTGATCTTGAATAATCAATACAGGTCTTGTTTTACCAAGCTCACTACCAACTCTAGGATTTAAATCGGCAAGCCAAATTTCTCCGAGATTAATTTTTAGGGTCATGCTCTATATTAGAAAATTCAGAATTTATTTTCATGCTTACTTTTCTTGTACGCATACTAATTGCAAATAATTTTTCTTTCCTTTCTTGCTCATATAGGCTTTTATTCATAGTTTCAATAGATCTTCTAATATATTGACTACGTGAAATATGAAGTTTTTTAGCCCTTTTAGCTACTTCCTCGGCTAAATCATTGGGTAATCTTACAGTAAGTGCAGACATAACTCTTAAGTATTACAATTATAAACACATAGTGTAATTATAGTTGTAATACAATTTATGTCAAGTTCTCATTTTCTACCTAGATTTTTCATCTCTAAAATATCTTCTATACTACCCAAAGGAGCTTGTTTCTTAAGTTCAATGAATTTGTGCAATGCATCGGTGGCTGTAATCTCCTCCATATCCCTTGGCAGCTCACAAGAAAATTCCATAATCTCATTATTAGTCGGATGAGTAAAACTTAAATACCAAGAATGCAGAGCTTGACGTTTAAAATCGATTAATTTTGCTTTTAGTTCAGACGGTGAATGAGCAATTTTCCGGTCGTTATTGCCGTAAGTTTGGTCGCCTACTACCGAATGCTTTAAATGGCTTAGCTGCACCCTGATTTGATGAGTTCTGCCGGTACTAAGTTTGCATTCCACCATACTAATAGTACCCTTGTGAAACAGCTCTAGAGTCTTGTAATGCGTCACGGCTCCTTTACCACCGTATTTTAATATGGTCATTTTTTGACGATCTACTCGGCTACGACCGATATTATTCTTAATGACTCCTTCTAGCGGGTTAATCACTCCCCAAACTAAAGCTTTATATTTCCGTATTACCTGCCTTTGCTCTATCTGATTTGCAAGCAGCATATGGGCTTTATTATTTTTAGCAACTACCATTAAGCCCGTAGTATCTTTATCCAAACGATGCACTATCCCGGGTCTTTCTGCTGAACCTATATCCGATAGATTCTTCGTATGATAAAGTAATGCATTAACAAGCGTATCGTCATAATGTCCTGCCCCTGGGTGTACCGTCATACCCGCAGCTTTGTTAATTACTATCAAATCCTCATCTTCATATATTATATCGAGTGCTATATTTACTGCTGCAATTTTTAGCTCTTCAGGTTCTTTAAAAGAAAATAATATAACATCATTCTCCTTGACCAAAACATCAGGATCAGAAATAATTACATCATTAACTAGTACTTGCGAATTCCTAATAGCTTTTTGGATTTGGTTTCTAGAAACAGGGTAATTCAGAAAACTTGATACAAGCGAATTTTGCAGGTCTCGCCTGTGCTCACGTATTAATATACGCTCCGTAGGCTCACTTTGAAATTCATCTTGTCTGAAATTTTCTGAATTACCCTGTACATTCTTAAAAAGATGTAATAAAGCTTTGTCGAGTCTTGTATTATTTAGTTCGTGTGGTACGGAATATTTTAACATATTTTATTTTAAGATAATGAATGATACACTTAAATGGTTAGATGCAATCGGTGTTGAATATTACTGCTCTGAGTATCCGCCGAAATTAAAAGTGAGTAATAATACCAAGCTACAGCTAAATTCAGGAAGCTTCAGACAGGATGAATTTCAAAGCGAGCCTACGGAGCGCATATTAATACGTGAGCACAGGCGAGACCTGCAAAATTCGCTTGTATCAAGTTTTCTGAATGACGTTGCAACCGAAAAGCCACAAGTAAAACTTATGTCTACAAAAGAAACTGCATTCAATATGAATGATAAAGTTCACGATAATATAACCCTAGCAAGATCTCTTGCCGATAAAGCTAATAATATCGAAGAACTAAAAGAATCTCTACTAAATTTTAATGGTTGTGAACTTAAGAAATTTGCTACTAATACGGTTTTCGGTGATGGTAATTTGGAAGCTAAAATTATGTTAATAGGCGAAGCTCCTGGAAGTACTGAGGATTTGAAAGGAATACCTTTTTGCGGTGAAAGCGGCAATTTACTTGATAATATGCTGCATGCTATCGGAATTTCACGGAAAAATAACGCTTATATTACTAATACGGTATTTTGGCGTCCTCCCGCTAATAGACAGCCAACACTCGAAGAAGTCGATATTTGTAGACCGTTTGTCGAGAAACATATTGCTCTTATTAACCCGAAGCTAATTATTCTAGTCGGTAGCACGGCTGCAACTAGCTTACTTGGAAAAAATTCGGGTATTACTAAAATTAGACAAGAATATTATTGTTATACCAATAAATATCTATACGCTCCTATCCAAACTACGGCAATTTTCCATCCTGCTTATTTACTTCGCCAACCTATGCAAAAACGTACCTCTTGGTATGATTTACTAAAGATTAAGGAGTATCTTGCAAATAAAGATTTGGTTACTAGCTAAACTTTTATATTACGTAACTAATTTTAGTTGCTTATGTTAATAAATAATGCTATAGTTATGTTATAATTAAAAAAATATTAAATTGAGTTCAATAGATATACTTATTAAAAGATTGAAATCAAAGCCAAAAGACTTTACTTGGGATGAGTTAACTAGACTGCTAGGTAGCTTACATTTTGAAGAACTTAAAACGGGTAAACCGGCGGTTCTAGAAGGAAATTTTATAATAAAAAACAGCTTTAATTATTAACCTACATAAGCCTCACCCTAAACCAATTATAAAACCTTATTTAATTGAACAAATAATTAAAAAATTAGAAGAAGAGGGGCTAATATGATAAAAAACGATTTTATGAGTTATAAAGGTTATTTAGGATCAGTACATTTTGACGCTTCAGAAGAATCATTTTTTGGCAAAGTAGAATTTATAAGAGATTTAATAACTTATGAAGGCTCTGATGCTAAAACTTTAGTGAAGTCATTTCGTGAAGCTATAGATAGTTACTTAGAAGATTGTAATATAGTCGGTAAAATTCCCGATAAACCGTTTAAAGGTAGTTTTAATGTTAGAATCGAGCCTGAATTACATAAAGAAGTAAGCCTGTATGCTATGCAACACGGTTATACCTTAAATGGAATAGTCAAAAAAGCTTTAAACGAATTTATCAAATGTTAGAAATATTTACAGCACCTAATAAGCTTTAATTCTTTATGTAAATCAACATTCTTATATTTATTCAAATTGTTTCTTGCTTTTTCTATACTTGAATGAAAGGTTGAAACTATTAATTCTGTTATATTTAATTGTTACTTCATCCCCTATTTTAAGTTTTAATTTTTGTCTTATTTTGATAGGAATTGCAAGCCTACGGTTATTATCAATATAACTTTTCTGCACTATCATAAAAATAACTAAATTTATTAAATTAAAAATTTCTTAGATTTTACTATTTTAAATAAAATTAATCAATTTAATAAATAAACTTATACAATTCGTACTGATTTCATATAATTCATTTCTAATTTTCTGAAATTAAGGTTATATTGATATATAACAACAAAGGGTATATCCATATGACCAATGAAAATAATAATGATTCAGAATTTGCCGAATTAAAAATCAGAGGAAAAATATTTAAATTACCTATACTTAAAGCAAGTATTGGTGAGGATGTAATTGATATAAGCAGGGTATCTTCGGAAGCCGATTGTTTTACTTATGATCCGGGCTTTATGTCTACTGCTTCTTGTCAGTCTACTATCACTTATATAAACGGTGATAAAGGAATCTTGCGACATCGAGGATATGACATTAAAGATTTAGCCGAGAAAAGTGATTTTTTAGAAGTGGCATATTTGCTAATCTATGGAGAATTACCAAGCATCGAGCAGTATAATAATTTCACTAAACAGGTTGCTCATCATTCATTAGTGAATGAAAGATTACACTATTTATTTCAAACCTTTTGTAGCTCTTCTCATCCTATGGCTATTATGCTTGCGGCCGTTGGTTCTCTTTCAGCATTTTATCCTGATTTACTGAATTTTAAAGAAGCAGACTACGAACTTACCGCTATTAGAATGATTGCTAAGATACCAACTATCGCCGCAATGTCTTATAAATATTCTATAGGGCAACCGTTTATTTATCCTGATAATTCGTTAGATTTTACTGAAAATTTTCTGCATATGATGTTTGCAACGCCTTGTACAAAATATAAAGTAAATCCAATAATAAAAAATGCTCTTAATAAAATATTTATTCTGCATGCTGACCATGAGCAGAATGCTTCTACTTCAACAGTCCGAATTGCCGGCTCATCTGGAGCTAACCCTTTTGCTTGCGTAAGTACAGGGATTGCCTCACTTTGGGGACCTGCCCACGGCGGGGCTAATGAAGCGGTAATAAATATGCTTAAAGAAATCGGTAGTTCTAAGAATATTCCTAAATATATAGCTAAAGCTAAGGATAAAAATGATCCGTTTAGGTTGATGGGCTTTGGTCATCGTGTCTATAAAAACTATGACCCGCGTGCCGTAGTACTTAAAGAAACTTGCAAAGAAGTATTAAAGGAACTCGGACAGCTAGAAAACAACCCACTCCTGCAAATAGCAATAGAACTTGAAGCTATCGCTCTTAAAGATGAATATTTTATTGAGAGAAAATTATACCCAAATGTTGATTTTTATTCAGGTGTTATCTATAAAGCTATGGGTATACCGTCGCAAATGTTCACGGTACTTTTTGCAATAGCAAGAACCGTAGGCTGGATGGCACAATGGAAAGAAATGCACGAAGACCCTGAACAAAAAATTAGCAGACCTAGACAGCTTTACACCGGTTATGTACATAGAGAGTATAAAGGTATCGGGGAGAGGTAAACATTATCGTCATTGCGAGGAGCCATAGGCGACGTGGCAATCTAGAAAATAATTAAAAAATTCTATAAATCAGAATTTTTTACTGGATTGCTTCGTCAATTGCTATGCAATTTCCTCGCAATGACGGAAAACCAGTCCACGCACTCTTTCGCAATGACGTTGAAAATATAAATCATATGAATTTTATTGATGAAGTTAAAATATATATAAAAGGTGGGAATGGTGGCAATGGTTGCGTTAGTTTTCATCGTGAGAAATTTATTGATAGAGGCGGACCGGATGGCGGTGACGGCGGACGTGGCGGTAGTGTTATTTTCAGGAGTAATCACCATCTTAATACGCTAGTAAATTATCGATATAAACAACATTTTACCGCAGAAAACGGTGAAAACGGTAAAGGTTCACATAGAAGCGGTAAATCAGGAAAATCGTTAGTTCTTGATGTTCCAATCGGTACTCAAATCTTTTCCGAGGACGGCAATATATTATTGCATGACTTCACTGAGGGTGACCAAAGCTTTGAAATAATTAAAGGAGGAAGCGGCGGTCTTGGTAACAGCCATTTCAAAACGTCGGTTAATCAAGCTCCAAGAAAGCGTACGGAAGGGGAAATTGCTGAAGAAATGTGGATTCATTTAAGCTTAAAACTCCTCTCTGATGTTGGGCTTGTGGGGTTGCCGAATGCTGGTAAATCTACTTTTTTATCGGTTGTAACGGCAGCTAAGCCTAAAATTGCCGATTATCCCTTTACTACTTTAGTGCCGAATCTTGGAGTGGCGTATGTTGATGACGAAGAGTTTGTTATAGCCGATATTCCTGGCTTAATTGAGGGGGCTCATCAAGGTCACGGACTTGGCGATAAATTCTTAAAGCATATAGAAAGATGTATTGTATTAATACATTTAATAGACGGCTCTAGTAATGATGTAATGGCAGATTATAATACAGTACATCTTGAGCTTGAATCATATTCCGATTATCTAAAAAATAAAATCGAAATCATATGTCTTAATAAATGTGATGTTCTTACCGATGAGGAAATACAAGAAAAAATAAATGAGTTGCAGAAAGCTACTAATAAAGAAGTTTTTCCTATCTCTGCCTACACTAATCTAGAGGTAAATAAAATAGTTAAACTAGCCTTAAAGACTATAAAAATCAGGAGTAATATATTGCCGGAGCTAAGAAAGACGGGCATTGCTCACCGCACGGACCGGCTTTCCGTCATAGCGAGGAAAATTACGGAGTAATTGACGAAGCAATTCAGTAAAAAATCCTGATTTACAGAATTTTTTTAATCTTTTTCTGGATTGCAACAATGCTTCGCTCCTCGCAATGACGGTTTTGATATCTACGCAACAATACCCGCTCGCAATGACGATTAGGTGTCCACGCAATATATCCACTCGCAATGACATTAATAAACCTTAAATCAAAGTAATACGTTGCTCTTCTGCCTCTAGATATTTCTCTAGCTCTTCCTTAGTATATTTCTTTTCTTTAAGCTTTATTTCGTTATTAAATATATATTGTACAGCTTTATCTTCTAAGGCAGGACCTTTAAGTCCTTCAATTGCTCTAGGATTATTTTTATAAAAATCAAATATCATATTTTCCTGCCCAGGAAAATTACGTGCTTGTTGCATAATAACTTTTCTTAAATCATCGGGCTCTAATTGCAAATTTTTAGATTTTGCGTACTCAGCAAGTAATAAGCCTATTCGCACACGGCGTAGGGCTAATTTATTATAATATTCTGTTATTTCTTTAGGGGATTTATCTTTTAATAATGATTCATCTTGGCCATTTTTATCGGTTTCGGACTTTAGAATATTTTTTTCTTGTTCTAATAAAGATTCCGGTACGTCAAAATCTAACAATTTTTCTAACTTATCAAATAAGTTCATTTTCATTATAGTATTAATAGCTTCTTCCGATTCGTTTTCTATTTGTTTAGCAAAATGTGTACGCAATTCTTCAAGGCTATTACTTTGGAATTTTTCAGCAAACTCCTCATCAATAACGGTAGGTTCTGCAGTATGTACTGCTTTAATTTGTACCGCAAAACGAGCAACTTTACCTGCTAAATCTTTAGCATGGTAATTTTCAGGAAAAGTAACATTAACATCAACTTCACTACCTGTTTTAGAACCTATTAATTGTTTCTCAAAACCTGGAATAAGTGCATTACTACCTATTACTACCTTAAAATCATTTAATTTACCGCCTTCAAAAGCTGCATCCTTGATGTACCCGATTGCATCAATAGTAACCTGATCTCCATCTTTTATTTTTGCTTTACTTTCTCTAGTATAGCTTTTTGTTAGTGCGGCAAGTTTTTCTAGTTGTTCTTCAACATCTTTAGAGTTTACTTCTAATTTTGGGCGATCTAGTGAGATTTTCTTTAAATCCGGAATAGTAATTTTAGGTAATAGCTCTATTTTTACGGTATATTCTAAAGCCTTATCGGGTTCGTTTTGCAATTCTTCAATTTTGGGTCTACCGATTATATTTAGATTATGCTCTTTAATAACGTGATTTACCGAAAGGTTAATTCTTCTTTCTATTATATCATTTCTGACGGAAGTACCGTATTTTTTCTTAACAATTGAAACCGGTACTTTACCGGCTCTAAAACCTGCTATTTTAACTTTTTTGGTTAAATCAAGTAATTCTTTTTGAATATCGTCATCTATCTCACTTAAAGGAGTAGAGATTCTTGCATGAAAATCCAATCCTTCGTTTTTTAATACAGTAATTCCCATTTTAATAATCCATTAATTCTGTACATAGTTTGCTAATCAAAATAAACTAATGAGCCGAAATATGCAATAGTTTTTGTAAGCTCATCGGTATTGCTTAGTAACTATCTATATTGTCGTGGGCTAAGAGACTGAAAGCGTTGTTGTGTGTATACTATGTCATTCCTAGCTAGAAGCAGGAATCCAGTAAAACCTAAAAAAACTTGTTTTTTAGGTTTATTTCATTAATTAACATGTAATTTTTGTACTAGTATTAAGGTTGTTTTCTGGCTTCTCGCCTACGCGAGTAGGTCTTGTTGCATAGATCGGTAAAACCTACTATGTCACCTAGCTCGCTTGACGACGGGGCCCATAAAAATAATAAAAAATACTAATATATTAGTATTTTTAACTGGATCCCGTGGTCAAGCCACGGGATGACAGAGGTGAAATTGATCCACGCAACAATGCCACGCGGGAATGACATAAAACGAACCATGCAACAAAGTTGCAAATTCCTCACAATGACGTGAAGTTATGCAATAAGATTCAAGCGTACTTCTTCGTTTAGTTCTTTTGTAGAAGATAATTCTATATCAAGTTCGGCAAATATATGCACTAAGGCTATAGATAAATCATTTATCATTTTATCGGTATGGGCAGGGGTTGGGATGATTCGGAGGCGTTCCGTACCTCTCGGTACGGTTGGAAAATTGATATGTTGAACGTAAATACCATATTCATTAAGGAGCATATTTGAGGCACTAGCTGCTTTAATCGGATCACCAATAATTATCGGCACTATATGACTTTCATTTTTCAAATAAGGTATATTAAAATTTTCAAAAGAATTTTTAAGTTTTGTAACTACTTCTTGATGTTTTATTCGTTCTTCATTCGATTCTTTAAGATGTCTAATACTATGCGTTGCAGCGGTAGAAATTACCGGCGGTAATGAAGTAGTGAAAATAAATCCTGGAGCGGTTAGCCTTATAGCATCGACTAAATTATGGTTGCTAGTGATATAACCGCCGATAGTGCCGTATGCTTTGGCAAGTGTACCTTGAATAATATCGATTTGATCGCTACAATTAAGAAGCTCGGCAATACCGCCTCCATGTTTACCGTATAAACCGACCGTATGAACTTCATCGATAAAGGTTAAAGCATTATATTTTTTGGCTAAGTTAATTATATCTTTGATAGGTGAGAAGAAACCGTCCATAGAGTAAGCCGATTCAAAAACAATAATTTTCGGTCTATTAATATCGACTGATTGTAAAAGCTCTTCTAGATGCTTAACATCTAAATGTCTATATATATATTTCTCGGCTCTTGAACTTGTAACTCCTGCAATTATTGAAGCATGATTTAGTTCATCGGAGAAAAATACTATACCCGGCATGATTTTAGCAAGACTTGCAAGCGTTGTATCATTTGCAACAAAACCGGATGTAAAAACTAAAGCTGCTTGCTTTTTGTGTAAATCTGCAAGCTCTTTTTCAAGCTCAAGAATGGCAATATTATTACCGCCGATATTGCGAGTTCCACCTGATCCAACACCGTATTTTAGCAAGGCATCTATAGAAGCTTGCATTACTTTTGCATGCTTACTCATACCCAAATAGTCATTAATGCACCACATAACTATTTGTTTATTAGCGTGTTCTGCAAAAGGAAAATTATCGGCTTGTCTTTTTAAGGCTTTAAATTCTCGATATCTTCCTTCGCTCTTAATTTTGTCTATATGTTTGCTAAATATAGTATCGTAATAAGACATTAGAACTATTATTTGTTTGAAGTTTTTTATGTGAATTGTATACCCGTCATTGCGAGCAGTCGTAGTACTTGCATGGCAATCTCGTCAAATATCCTGAGATTGCTACGTCGAATTACTATATAATTCTCCTCGCAATGACGATATCTAAGCAACCATTCTACATTAAAATTAAAAAAGTTTAAAGTTATAATATAGCTTTTTGTACAATATCGTTTAATCTTTTTGAAAATGCACCGGTATCAGCAACCGGTTCGCCCTCTAAAATACAGGCTTGATCAAATATTAGATTAACCAATTCTTCATTATTTTTATTATCTACTTTTAAATCATTAAAGATTTTCTTTATGATTTTATTTTTAGGATTTAGCTCTAAATTTTTGGCAGATGCAGCAGCTATTTGTTTCTGCTCAATCAAAAATCTCTCCATACGAATATCCATAGCAGCGTCGCTAACGGCAAGACAAGCAGGGCTTGAGGTTAGTTTTTTAGAGATCTTAACTTCTTTTACTAACCCCCCAAGTGTTTCTTTAAAATAATCGGTTAGCGATTTATATTCGTCATCGGTTTTTTTACTATCTGCATTTTTCTCCTCAGATTGTGAAGTAGTTTGCTCTACATCGATATCGCTTCTTGTTGCTGATTTAATAGTATGTCCTTTATATTCGCTATTAACATTTACCCAAAAATCATCCACTGTATCGGTAAAAAGTAATACATCGATATTTTTACTAAGTAGTCCTTCGATTTGCGGGCTTGAAAGTAATTTATCGGGATTATCCCCGCTTAAATAATATATAGTATTCTGCCCCTCTTTAAATCCTGCTATATATTCGTCAAGGCTAATCATTTTATTATGCAAGGCACTTCTGAATATACATACCTCTAATAATTTTTCATGATCGGTTGTAGCCTCGCATAAACCCTCTTTTAAAGCACCTCCGAAATTAGCCCAAAACTTATTATATTCTTCAGGTAATTCCTCTTTCTTTTTCTTAAGCTCGCCAAGTACTCTTTTTGTAATAGCATTTTTGATTTTCTCAAGTACGCTATTATGTTGCAGTGATTCACGACTAATATTTAATGGTAAATCTTCTGAATCGACTACCCCTCGTAAAAACCTTAAATATGACGGGATTAAATCAATATTCTCATCGGAAATAAATACTCTTTTTATATATAATTTTACACGCCTTTTGCGATCAGGATGGAATAAATCAAATGTTTTGCTTGAGGGAATGAAAAGTAGGTTAGTAAATTCTATAGCTCCCTCATTTTTATTATGCAGAGTAACCCATGGATCATCTATAGCATAAGATAAGCTTTTGTAGAATTCTTTATATTGTTCTTCCGTAATTTCTGATTTCGGTCTTGTCCATAATGCAGAAGCTGAATTAAGCTGGATTTCATTATTACCGGCCTCATCAAAGAAATATATCGGTACTGCTATATGATCGGAATAGCTTTTAACGATGTGTTTTAATCTAAAATGATCAAGGAATGTATCTTCTTCCTTTTTGATATGTAAAACGATTTCCGTGCCTCTTGTGAATTCTTTATCCGAATCTGAAACAATGTACTCGCCAAGCCCGTCCGATTCCCAAACATGGACTTTATCTTCCCCGGCTTTTCTTGAAGTTACAGTCACTTTATCGGCTACCATAAAGCTTGAATAAAATCCAACACCAAACTGACCGATTAGCATATTATCCTTTTTAGAATCACCAGAAAGGCTTTTAAGAAAATTTGCTGTACCTGATCTTGCAATAGTACCGAGATTTTCAATTAAATCGTCTTTATTCATGCCGATACCGTTATCGCGGATGATGATTTGTCCTTTATCTTTATCGACTTTAACCGTAATTTTAAAATTGCTATCGCCAGCTACTAATGCACTATTACTTTGAGATAAATAACGTAATTTATCGCAAGCATCCGAAGCATTAGAAATTAACTCTCTCATAAAAATCTCTTTATTACTATAAAGAGAGTGAATCATTAAATTTAAAATCTTGCCAACCTCGGCATCAAATTTCTTTTTTTCTTGTGTCATATTAAACCAATTTATAAATTCTTGTTTTTAGCTTTGTTACTAAGTCAGTTTTTTCGTCATTGCGAGAAAAAATTGAAAATTTTGACGAAGCAATCTCAGGAGTTTGTTATTATTTCATGAGATTGCCACGTCGCTTCGCTCCTCGCAATGACGACTGGGAGTCCACGCAAGCAAGCCTTTCTCGCAAGGCGTTGTTGCGTGGAGATTAAAAAAAGTCAATATAGCGCTTAGAGTATAAAAATAATTAAATTTTATATAATTCTAAAAGCTATATTGAGCTTTCCCAAGGGCAATCATTTCATTTAATATATTTATCTTAGTAATTACTTCGTTTTTTCTTCCTTTCTCTGTTTTTTGTTGTAAGTTAAAGCCAAACGTTCGCTTCAACCTAAACATAAACGATTCAACCCTTGACCTTTGATGATAGCCGCTATTAATTTTCCATGCTTTTAAACCTTCATCAAAATTTTTATATTCTCTAATTCCTTTTATTACTTTATCTCTGTAAGCTAAATGTTCTTTCTCTACCTTGCTTTTATTCTTTAATTCATCTTGTGACTTAGATGTTCGTGCTGGGGGCATTAAATCTTGTGCTCCCCAATCATATATTATCTTTCTAAACTCCTGCGTATCATAAGCTCCATCTGCTATAACGGTTTTAGCTTTGCCTGTTATCTCTTTGCTCATATCACCAACAACTTCACAGTCGTTTGTGTTACTATCCGTATAGGCTACAGATAGTACTTCCATACTATCTAAATCGACTGCTACATGTATCTTCTTCCACTGTTCTCTCTTACGATATAATCCATCCTTACCGTATTTCCTTTGATGCCACCCACTGGTGCTATATACATTTACTCCGGTACTATCAAATACTATCTCTTTCCCTGAACCTTTCTCTTGTACTCCAATATTTTTTACTCGTAACTTTAGCTTACTAGCGATTCTTGATGCATGGGCATAATCCGGTATTCTTAAATCCTTACCCGCAAATATTTTGCTAAACATTCCTTCTGCAAATCCGCTTGTTGCTCGCCATGGCAATCTTAATAACAGCTTAATTGTTAGCAAATATTCATACATCTTGCTATTATATCTTCTCGCTCCTCCTTGCCTCTGTTCCCCTCCATAATATAACTCTTTTAAATATTCTTCACAAAATGTGAAAATTATTGTTCCTCTTTTCTTTAAACTTCTGTTATATTCTTTCCAGTTGCAAACTTTTTGTAGCTTTGACATACACACTTGTGGTTAAGTTTTTTGTCGATTTACTACTTTTCTTAGTTCGCAGCTACTTTTTTTATATCTACGCAACAAGGTCTTGCAGGAATGACGGTTTTGGTATCTATGCAACAAGGCTTTTAGTCGCTCGCAATGACGATTTTGGCATCTTGTAACAAAACTTTATTTATTTAATATAGGAATTAATAATTAAATTTAAATAGTCTTCGTCAATATTTTTTATCAATATCGTTTTTAAGCTATGAGTATGACCTTTAATAATTTCTATATCCTTGCGTGATAATTTCCATTCTTTTGCTAGATAATTTATGATTTCTTCATTAGCTTTACCTTGCTCCGGTGTTGCTTTTATAGATAATTTTAAATATGGGATATTATTGATAATTACAAAACCGCTAATTAGATTCTGTTTAGAATTAGGCTTTACTTTAAGATTAAGTAAAACCTGATGTGAAGAAGAATTGTAATTATAGAATTTATTCATTATGTTATTTATCACATTTATTTATGATAATAAAAGAATACTTGAAAAAAACTATTAAAACTGATATAAAGTTTACCGTAAATGTTTAGCACCCTTAGCTCAGCTGGATAGAGCAACAGATTTCTAATCTGTGGGTCAGAGGTTCGAATCCTTTAGGGTGCGCCATTCTTCATTTTTCAGTATTTCTACAAAAATATCAAACCGCAAATGCAGCATAAAATCAAGCTTTTTGCCGTTTAATGAAAGATTCAATAAAACTAATTTTTATTAATTGCCTTTCACCAAATCTCTAAACTAAGCAGCTTTTCTTCTAAATAGTAAATTAAAAAGAAATATTAATAATTTAATTAAGCAACAAGTCGCCTTAATTTCATTCATTTTTAACTGCGAGACCGGTGCATTTCAAGCATCAACCTTGCGACAAAAACTGGTCGTGCCTCCGTATTGCAGTTTAGAGTAAATAGTCTATAATCCTCAAACAGTAATAAGAGAGAATTATAGTTAAGGAGTTATGGCAAAAATAGATGTTAAGTGTAGATATTGTAACAACACAGAAGAAGTAATAAAGTCAGGATATTCAATTTCAAAACAACAGAGATATCAATGCAAGCGGTGTAATCGATATTTTCAATTGGAGTATATTAATAATGCATCTAAGCCTGGAGTTAAGGAGCAAATAGTAGAAATGTCAATCAACGGCTCTGGAGTTAGAGATACAGTAAGAGTATTAAAAGTGGGTATCAATACAGTTATCCGTGTTTTAAAAAAATCTAGTATTAAAAAACAATAAATCATTCTATCAGTACAACAGAAGTAATTATTGCTCCTGAGATAGATGAACAATGGGGCCATGTGTAATAGTTGAGATTTAATCTTACATTTAGTAAAATTAAGATAATATTAAATGGAGGATTAGAGATGAATCTAAATCAAAAAATAATAAAGCCAAAAATAGGATTACTAGAATTAGCTAGGAGTCTTGGTAGTATATCGTCAGCATATAAAGCTATGGGTTACAGTAGAGACAGTTATTATAGGTTTAAAGAGTTATATGAAACAGGAGGAGAAGAAGCATTATATGAGATTAGTCGGAAGAAGCCAATTATAGCGAATAGAGTTGATCCTGCCGTAGAGAGAGCAGTATTAGATATGGCAATAGAATACCCCGCTTATGGTCAGCTGCGAGTATCAAATGAGCTTAAAAAGACTGGTATTCTTGTATCACCTGGAGGAGTTAGACCTATTTGGCTACGTAATGATTTAAATAATATCAATAAAAGACTTAAAGCATTAGAAGCCAAAATGGCTCAGGATGGTATTGTTCTTACCGAAGCTCAGTTACAAGTATTAGAGAAACGGCGTAGCGAGAAAGAAGCTCATGGTGAGATTGATACACAGCATCCAGGTTATCTAGGATGCCAAGACACATATTATGTAGGTAATTTTAAAGGCATAGGCAAGGTATATTCTCAAGTGTTTATTGATAGTTACACTCGGGTTGCAGAGGCTAAACTATATACTGATAAAACAGCACTTACCGCTGCTGACATGCTTAATGATAGAGTGTTACCATGGTATGAGAGTCAGCAAATACCAGTACTTCGTATTTTAACTGATAGAGGTGGTGAGTATAAAGGTAATATAGAACATCATGCTTTTGAATTGTTCTTAAGCATTGAGGGTATTGAGCATACTACTACTAAAGCATATTCTCCTCAAACAAATGGTATGTGTGAACGTTTTAATAAAACTATGAAACAAGAATTCTTTGATACTGCTATGCGTAAAAAGATCTATACTGATCTTGATGATCTACAACTAGATCTTGATATTTGGCTAGAATATTATAATAATGAAAGACCGCATTCCGGTAAATATTGCTATGGAAAAACACCTATGCAGACTTTTATGGATAGTAAAAAGTTAGCTGTTGAAAAGAATAACGAAATCTTATATCTTGAATACTCATCTGACAGTCATAACTTATCAGACATTCAGATATAATTTTTATAATGTCTGTAAGATTAAATCTTGACTTCTACACTGAAAACACGGTTAAGTGTAAGTCTGCATTTTTTAATACTTCTTTTATTAATTCTTCAGCGGTTTGTTTATGATCATTTTTTATAGCGGCGTATACAGCAACCTCCGTAGCTTGTATTTTTAAAAATACTTTCTTTGTATTGCGAGTTATTAATTTTGTTTGATTTAAAACCATATAAATAAGAATTTTTCCCTATTTGATAGTCATAAATATTTTTGGATATTTTTGTAATTTTGTATCTATCAAGCAATTTATTACTTATAAATTCTTCATAGTTATAAATTAATAAATAATGCCTGCATAGTATTTTGCATAGCGATTATTTCATTTTTTGGAGATAAATAATTTAATAAATAAACCACCATTTCTACAGTAGACTTAACATTTTTTACCGGAGCAATAGAGTCATATAATAATTGTAAGTCTAGATTTGTTTCTGACACACATGATAATTCTTTAGAAGTATTCGTGGTGGCCAAAATGGTTTTACCTTCAGGAAAAGCAATAGCTTGGGGATTATTGGGTTTAGATTGTAAAGCTCCTTGATTCATCATAATTAACCAATTATTAATTTTTTAGTAAACTAAATACTATTTTGATTTTTTGTAAATAGTGTTAAATATTGAAAGTTACAATACGGAACGGAGGTTATACTATTGGCAAGTAGATAGGAGTAATACTATGGTTATTAATACTCTGCTTTTACAAAATAAAGTCCGGTTGCGGGAGCAGTAGGACCGGCGACTTTTCTATCTTTGGCTTCTAGAACATCTTTAATTTGTTCCGCCTGCCAAACATTCTTACCGACAAGCACTAAACTACCGACAATATTACGCACCATATGATGCAAAAATGATGGGGCTGAAAGATATAATTTTATTTCTTCATCTTCTTTAACAATATTAAGTTCAGTTAAAGTTTTAATCGGTGATTTTGATTGACATGAGCTAGCCCTAAAGGAAGTAAAATCATGTTTGCCTAATAGATAAGCGGCAGCTTTTTGCATAGCTAGAATATCTAAAGACGAACTAATCCACCATGCTCTATTTAAATCAATTACGGATGGATAAGACCTATTAATAATTCTATATATATAATGACGGGAGGTAGCTGAAAATCTAGCATGAAAACTATTGGAGGCTAATTCACAATTCCATACTCCTACAGCATACGGTCTTGCAAAATAGTTAATAGCCGTAATAATTTTGTGAGGTTCTAAATGTTTTGAAAGATCAAAATGTGCTACTTGACCTATAGCATGAACACCGGCATCTGTCCTTCCTGACCCAAACAATATTACTTGTTCACCGGAAAATTTATAAATCGCTTCTTCTAGTATTTGTTGTACCGACATTACTCCTGCTTGCCTTTGCCAACCTGCAAGATTCGTGCCTAAATATTCAATGGTAATCTTATATCGATACATAAAGGGATTGTTATTGTCATTCCTGCGAAAAAGATACCTAAGCCGTCATTGAGAGCAAGCATTGCCCGCGTGGACCAAAAAATCCGTTCGATATCATTCCCGCGTAGGCGAGAATCCAAAAAAAGTATAAATACAGCAAATTTTTGAAATTAAAAGCTCGATTTATCTCGCTTTATGCTGGATTCCCGCCTACGCAGGAATGACATAACATATACATGCAACAACACAGCCAATTTTGTAAATTATAATGAGTATACTGCTATAAATGAAAGTAGATAGACGAAATTTAATTTGAAAAAGAGCAAGGAGTCTGTAAGCCGAGGAGCGGAGCGTATAATAATAATACGTGAGCATCCGAGGACTTACAAAGACGACGTAGCCAATTTTGCAAATTAAATTGTAGAAGTCAAGATTTAATCTCACAGACATTATAAAAATTATATCTGAATGTCTGATAAGTTATGACTGTCAGATGAGTATTCAAGATATAAGATTTCGTTATTCTTTTCAACAGCTAACTTTTTACTATCCATAAAAGTCTGCATAGGTGTTTTTCCATAGCAATATTTACCGGAATGCGGTCTTTCATTATTATAATATTCTAGCCAAATATCAAGATCTAGTTGTAGATCATCAAGATCAGTATAGATCTTTTTACGCATAGCAGTATCAAAGAATTCTTGTTTCATAGTTTTATTAAAACGTTCACACATACCATTTGTTTGAGGAGAATATGCTTTAGTAGTAGTATGCTCAATACCCTCAATGCTTAAGAACAATTCAAAAGCATGATGTTCTATATTACCTTTATACTCACCACCTCTATCAGTTAAAATACGAAGTACTGGTATTTGCTGACTCTCATACCATGGTAACACTCTATCATTAAGCATGTCAGCAGCGGTAAGTGCTGTTTTATCAGTATATAGTTTAGCCTCTGCAACCCGAGTGTAACTATCAATAAACACTTGAGAATATACCTTGCCTATGCCTTTAAAATTACCTACATAATATGTGTCTTGGCATCCTAGATAACCTGGATGCTGTGTATCAATCTCACCATGAGCTTCTTTCTCGCTACGCCGTTTCTCTAATACTTGTAACTGAGCTTCGGTAAGAACAATACCATCCTGAGCCATTTTGGCTTCTAATGCTTTAAGTCTTTTATTGATATTATTTAAATCATTACGTAGCCAAATAGATCTAACTCCTCCAGGTGATACAAGAATACCAGTCTTTTTAAGCTCATTTGATACTCGCAGCTGACCATAAGCAGGGTATTCTATTGCCATATCTAATACTGCTCTCTCTACGGCAGGATCAACTCTATTCGCTATAATTGGCTTCTTCCGACTAATCTCATATAATGCTTCTTCTCCTCCTGTTTCATATAACTCTTTAAACCTATAATAACTGTCTCTACTGTAACCCATAGCTTTATATGCTGACGATATACTACCAAGACTCCTAGCTAATTCTAGTAATCCTATTTTTGGCTTTATTATTTTTTGATTTAGATTCATCTCTAATCCTCCATTTAATATTATCTTAATTTTACTAAATGTAAGATTAAATCTCAACTATTACAATTAAATAAGTATATCATGCTTCTAGTAAATCTGATGGATTACCTTCACCGCGCTTTCCACCGCTTCTAAAGCTATTAAGCTTTTTGGATCTAATAGGGTGTTGTAACTTTCTTAAAGCTTTGGATTCTATTTGTCTTATGCGTTCCCTAGTTACTTTAAATTGCTGCCCTACTTCTTCTAATGTATGGTCAGTATTCATGCCTATACCGAAACGCATTCTAAGCACTCTTTCTTCACGTGGCGTAAGGGTTGCAAGTACTCTAGTGGTAACTTCTCGTAAGTTTGACTGAATTGCCGCATCAATCGGCGCTACTGCATTCTTATCTTCGATAAAATCGCCTAATTGACCGCCGTCACTATCATCACCTACGGGATTCTCAAGACTTATAGGTTCTTTAGCTATTTTCATGACTTTACGCACTTTGTCAAGCGGCATTGAAAGACGGTTAGCAATTTCCGTTGCCGTCGGTTCATAGCCAAGTTCATTAAGCATTTGTCTTGAGGTACGCAGTATCTTATTAATTGTTTCAATCATATGCACAGGAATACGTATAGTCCTTGCTTGATCTGCAATAGCTCTTGTTATAGCTTGTCTAATCCACCAAGTAGCATAGGTAGAGAATTTATAGCCACGGCGGTATTCAAATTTATCCACCGCTTTCATGAGTCCTATATTACCTTCTTGAATTAAATCCAAAAACTGCAATCCCCTATTAGCATATTTTTTAGCGATAGATATAACTAAACGTAAATTCGCTTCTATCATATCTTTTTTTGCTTGTAGCGTTTGTCTCTCACTTTTTTGTATAGTATTCACTAGTTTTTTAAAATCATTAACTAAAAGCCCGGTATTAGATTCTATAAGCGATAATTCGGCAATCATTTGATCTATATAATCCGATTCTTTAGTAATTAACTCTTTCCAGGCGACTTTTTTATTTTTCAGCATTTTTTCTTTCCATGCTGCATTGATCACCGATCCTATATATTCATCTAGGAAATTTTGGCGAGTTACTCCGTATTTTTCAGCAAGTTTTAAAAAGGCTGTTTCTTTATTAATTAAATCACGATTTATTCCATACATCTTACCTAAAATTTCTTCTGTTCTTTTAGAATTAAAATGTATTTCCAAAACTTCATTTATCAATAATTCCAAATTATTATTATATTTTTTGCTATTTTGTAAAACCTTCGGCTCAAAAGATTTCTCATAACATTTTTTAGCTTCAATGAGTAGCTCTTCGCAGATAAAAGAAATCTTTTTCATACGCTCTATGATATTAGGTAATATCTGCGTTTCTACTCTAGACATAGATAAGTGATTATCCTCATGCTCTTCTCCTTCGGTCTCACTACTATGTTCTTCATCATTTTCGGGTGTTTCGTCATGTAACATGTTAGCTTCTAAATCTATCAGATCACGTAGTAACATTTTTTCATTAACTAAATCTTCATACCATACTATAAAACAACGCATAGCAATAGGGCTTTTGCATAAGGAAGCAATCATTGTTTTACGCCCTTCCTCAATCCTCTTTGCTATTTCTACTTCGTTTTCACGAGTTAAAAGATCGACGCCTCCCATATCTTTAAGATATAATCTTACGGGATCATCGGTAGTACCTATATTTTCTTCTTCTACCTCATCCTCAGGTTCATTATCAACATTGGTAGATAGCTTAAATTCTTCATCCATTCCGATATCAAGCTTAATTTCATCATCTTCGTTAGATTCTAAAATATCTACTCCTGCATCAGAAAATTTTAATATAGCTTCCTCTAATTGTCTTATTGAAGGATTTTTATTCAGAGGAAGAGCTTTGTTTATATCATCATAAGTGACCGGTATCTTTTTAGATTTAGCTTTTTTAAGTAAACTATCTATTTTATCTAGATCATTGTCTATATTGCTATTGCTCATTAAATACCTATATGCTTTTTTCTTTTAAAAGAAGTTTGAAATAATTAAGTTATCGTGTGATTAATAAAAGATTCGTTTAAAACTTGAAGTTCATTTGCAATCTTCAGAATTTCTTTTTTATATAATAAAACTTTTTCAAAGTCGTGATTGTCTGTACTGTTTATGGTAATAGCGTATTCTTTTTGTAAATTTATTAGATAATATTTCTTATGTAGCCACTGCCATAATAAATCTAGTCTGATATTATTTTTATTAAATGAGATATCTAAAAACAAATTATCCGTTTTTGATAATAATAAAAAAATATCAAAAAAGCTAGTTTTTTCCACAATTGCAGTAATTTCACTTGCTTCTACGTTATTATCTATAATCTCGTTTAAATACCAATTACGGAATTCTTCAAGCGATGTATTATTAAAATTTAAATTTAAGATGAAATCTCTAATATCTTTTTCTTCAAGTATTATAGGAAATTTAATCAACAGAGCACAAAAAGCGTGTTCTAGCATTTCAAGCTCTGAATAGCCGTGACTTGAAATTATAGGAGCCAAATTTGAGTTTTTAGTTGTAGCTTTCTTCTGCTTTGTGACTAAATTTTGCCATATTTGATCTTTAAAAAACCTGTAATAACTTGCTTTTAAATTACTATCCGATATTTTACTGCAGTAATCTTTTAAATTTTTCTCTAAATTAGCTTTTTCTTCCGCAGTTTTAAAACTCCTGCCACTGTACTCAATATACCAAATCATTTCTGACAGGCTTATTCTTTTATCTATAAGCTTTGCAAAAAAATCAGCGCCGTTTTTATTTACTGCATCGTCGGGATCAAGTCCGTTTGGTAACCTAATAAAAGAAATTTTCTTTTCACTATTAATAAGCGGTAATGCTAAGTTAATAGTTCTTATGCTAGCTTTTATACCTGCATTATCTCCGTCAAGACATAATATAATTTCATCGCCGGCACGCCATAATTTATGTAAATGATTTTCAGTAACGCTAGTACCAAGGCTCGCAACCGCTTCGCTAAAGCCTGCTTGATGTAGTGCTATAACGTCAAAATAACCTTCTACTAGAATCGAGTGATTTTTTTTATAGCTACTGCTTATCGCTTTATGCTCACCGTATAGAGTTTCACTTTTTTGAAATACTGTAGTTTCAGGTGAATTTAAATATTTAGGTAGCTCCCCCCCTAGTACCCTACCGCCAAAGCCTACAATTTTATTGTAAATATTTCTGATTGGAATAGTAATACGGTTAGAAAATAAATTATATATTTCGCCGTTTTCTCGCTTGCCGATTAGCCCTGCTTTACCAAGCTTTATAATATCTATATCTTTATCGTGAAAAAACTTTTCAAATTTATTATTCTTCGGAGCGAAGCCTATTGAAAACTCTTTTACTGTTTCTTCGGTAACCCCCCTTTCGTGTAGATAATTTAATATTTCAGGCGTTAATTGTGTCCTGAAAAACTTATTGGCAAGTTCTAAAATACTTAGAATTTCATCGGATTCTTCATAAAATTCTTTCTGTTTCGCAGTTAATTTCGGTATCTCTATACCATAATCGGTTGCAAGCTTTATAGCAGACTCATTATAGGATAAACCGCTAATATTAGAAGTAAATTTTATAACGTCACCGGCTGCTTTACAACCAAAACAATAGAAAAATCTCTTACTATCACTAACTGTAAAAGATGGGGTCTTTTCTTGATGGAAAGGACATAAACCTACATAGTTACCGGATTTTCTAGTTAAAGCTACTTTTTGCCGTACTACATCGGATATGTTAATACGGTTTCTTAATAACTCATAAAATTCCGGTGTAACTCTCATAATATATTCCTTATTATACGAAGTTCAACTTGGAAAAGAGCAAGGAGTCTGTAAGCCGAGGAGCGGAGCGTATACTAAATACGTGAGCATCCGAGGTCTTACAAAGGCGACGTAGCCAATTTTTCAAGTAGGGCGAGTATATCACAATATGTAAGAAAGAATAGCTGTAGATAAACAATAAGAAAGCGGTATAGATAAATTATCGTTAATTCTTAAATCTTTTGAATAAAATTCAGCTGCTGTAGCCCCTATGCAGCTTATAATGATAATAATAAAACTCGTATTGTACCCTAAATAGAAATACACTAATATACTTATAAAAATTGCAGAAGCTAAGAAAGTAACAGAACCTGCTATAGATTTGCCGTTACCTAAGCTATTTCCTATTTTAACGCCGACAAGAGCCGCTAAACAATCTGAAATAATTAAAATCAACCACGAACAAATCACTAAATTTCTAGGAAAAAGAAGAGCAGTTAAGAAAAAACCGAGCATCATAAAGCTAATGCCGCTTAGAGCAAAAGAACCGTTATTTTCTGAGGGCCTTATAACTTTTGAAAAAAATTTAGTTACAAATTCGCTAATTTTTGCATTATTATGACGTGATACGTCTAAATATAATGTAATAGCCGTTATTATAAATAATAATAACGTAATAGCGGTTCTTGGAATAAATAAATAAAGCAACGGAAATATTATAGCCGATAGGTGGAAAATTTTACGCTTTTTCTCAAAGTCAAAATCTTTAATTTCCATAGAATCATTAATATGTTTTTAGATATGTGAAAAATAATTAAAAAGGCTTATTTGACAAATTTAACTATTACAAATATACTTGCTGAAATCTATATTATTGAAAATAGTATACTAAAATTACTAAATCTACACAATATAATTATGAATACAAAATTTCCTATCACCGCTAAAGGTTTTGAAAAATTAGAACACGAGCTTAAACATTTAAAACATGTAGAGCGTAAAAAAATTAGTGAAGATATAGCCGAAGCACGAGAACACGGCGATTTATCCGAGAATGCAGAATATGAAGCGGCACGTGAGAAACAAGCGTTTATAGAAGGGCGTATTAAAGAGCTTGAAGATATGACGGCAAGAGCGGAAATTATTGATATTGGTAAATTATCAGGAGATAACATAAAATTCGGAGCTACGGTCACTTTGATTGACGACGATACTGAAGAAGAAGTAACATATATTATTGTAGGAGAATATGAAGCCGATATAACTAGAAAAAGAGTTTCAATCGCTTCTCCTATAGCAAAAGCTTTGATTGGAAAATCGGTAAGTGATTTTGTAGAAGTTACAACACCGAAAGGATCTAAATCATACGAAGTAGTTACCGTTGAATATAAAGAACTAGAGTTGTAGGTTGGTTTTTGTCACTATAAACGTTAACCTTATGACTTAATTATGTCATTCCTGCGAAAGCAGGAATCTAAAAAAAGTATAAATACAGCAAATTTTTGAAATTAAAAGCTCGATTTATCTCGCTTTATGATGGATTCCTGCTTTCGCAGAAATG
Organism: Rickettsia senegalensis; assembly: GCF_056135685.1. NCBI lineage: Bacteria > Pseudomonadati > Pseudomonadota > Alphaproteobacteria > Rickettsiales > Rickettsiaceae > Rickettsia > Rickettsia senegalensis. Next base: position 352,215 of record NZ_JBVYTQ010000001.1, read on the forward strand.
ACATCGAACACGTTTAATGCTCCACGCAGGCAACGCAGTATAACATTATAATCATTTCTTCTTAAACATCTCGAGCATTCTTTTTGTTACTATAAATCCGCCGAAGATATTTATAGAAGCAAGCAGCGTTGCAAAATACCCAAGTAAACCGGAAAACCCAAAAGCAGAGCTACTTGCGGCGATCATAGAACTAAGAACTATAATACCTGAAATAGCGTTAGTAATGGACATAAGCGGAGTGTGGAGTGCAGGCGTTACTTTCCACACTACATAATATCCAACAAAAGAAGCTAATACAAAAATGGTTATAGCAAATACTAGCGGGTCTATAGTACTTGTGTTTGTTTGCCAACTAGTATCTATTACCAAATCTTTTAATTTATCTGATAATTCTTGAGTATTATGGGCAATTTCAACCGCTTGTTTAGCCATTATCGGTAATTGATTCATATATTTAATTTCTCACTCACAACTTTGCCGTCTTTAGTAATCAACATATCACGTACTAACTCATCATCCATATTAAATTTACCGTCTTGCATGGCATAACTAAGAAAATTATATAAATTCTTAGAGTAGAGTTTTGAGCTATCGGTAGCAATTTTAGTAGCAAGATTTGATAAACCTATTATGGTAACACCGTGTTTAGTAATGATCTTATCAGGTTCTGAACCTTCCGCATTTCCTCCTGTAGAGGTCGCTATATCAACAATCACTGAACCGTGCTTCATAGATTCTAGCATTTTTTCCGTAACAAGCAGAGGAGCTTTTTTCCCTGGAATTTGTGCAGTAGTAATAACTATATCATATCCTTTAATAATTTTTGCTAAGAACTCTTCTTGTTTAGCTTTGTAATCTTCCGAACTTTCGTTAGCATAACCTGATTTATCCTGCAAATCTTCTTGTAGTTCCGGTGAAACAAACTTAGCTCCTAAGCTCTCTACCTGCTCTTTGGTAGCTGCTCTTACATCATATCCTGCAACAATGCTACCGAGTCTTTTTGCCGTTGCAATAGCTTGGAGTCCTGCAACACCGATACCCAGCACCAAAGTTTTACACGGTGAAATCGTCCCTGCTGCCGTCATCATCATAGGAAAAGCCTTTGTGTAATGATAGCTTGCTTCAATTACCGCTCTATAGCCTACTAAGTTACTTTGAGAAGATAAAGCGTCCATATTTTGAGCTTTAGTAATTCTCGGCACAAATTCCATAGCAAAAGTCGTAAGGTTTTTTTTGGCTGCCGCTTTTATATATTCATGATTTGAATAAGGTGATAATAATCCTATAATAATTGCTCCTTTTTTTGCAAATTCAAGCTCACTATATTTATCCGTAACGGATGAAGGTTGCACCTTTAATATAATATCGGCATCGGAAGTAATTTCGAGTGGTACCGAAGATACTTTAGCACCTAGAGCAACATATTCTTCATCAAGAAAACCGGCAGAAAGCCCTATATCTTTTTCTACCGTAACCGCATAGCCTTTTTTGACTAGTAATCCTGCTACTTCAGGCGTTATAGCGACTCGCGTTTCATGCTTGGCCTTTTCTTTTAAAGCAACGATTTTCATAAATATTATTTGTTTTAACAAAATAACTAAGGTATTTTAAACATAATTTAAAATATAAAACAATAAAAATGAAAAAAATATTCTTAATTATTATTTGTGTTTTTATAAATTCAGTCGTAGTGTTTGGAGCAGATGATAAAACAACTATTTCGGAGCTAAAAACTTATCTACATACGATAAAATCGGTTGCTATAGATTTTACTCAAGAAGATTCGTACGGTAAAATAGTTAAAGGAAAATTACTAATCCACAAACCTTATAATTTTAGATGTAATTATTATCCTCCTTTCCCTTTAGTTATAATAGGTACTAAAAATTTCGTATCGATGTATGATTATGATATGGAGCAAGTAAGCCGTATTAATAGAAGCGAAAATACATTTAATTTTTTATTAGAAGATAACAAGCATTTTGACAAGGATTTTGTTTTTGAATCGGTAGTTAACAAAGGAAATATTTCTAAAATTACTATCTATCATACTTTAACGGATAAGCATAGCGAAATTACTTTTAATAAAGCTACTAAACAAATTGAGGCATTAAAAATATTTGAAGATAATAATATAGTCACTATTACTTTTGATAAAATAGCTAAAGTACAAAAATTTTCCGATGATTTATTCAAATTAAAAAACCCTGAAATATTCGGTCCACCTGAAAGATTAACAAAATCGGAAATAGAAAAAAAATATATTGTTTCTTGAAAAGAAACAGGTTATGTTAATTATGCTAGTAGTGGGCATTGTGCCTGTTTAGTCGGTCAGGTCTGAAAGGAAGCAGCCGGAGTGGGATTCGGTGGGTCATTACTAGCATTACTCTTCGTCTTTTTGAAATTGCTCTTTTATTTTTTAAGAGTGAATAGCGGAGCGTACACTTAAGTACGTGAGCATATGAACTCTTAAAAAATAAAAGAGCAATTTCAAAAAGACTTCGAGTAAATACAGTTATATTATCATGCTGTGGCTTGACCAATTAATCGTCATTGCGAGGAGCGAAGCGGCGTGGCAATCTCGTCAAATATCCTGAGATTGCTTCGTCAAAATTTTCAATTTTTCCTCGCAATGACGAGGTATGACATAAAAAGTCTTATAACAATCGTGACAGATATAAATTCATCTAATCAGTATATACCTTTTGCAAGGAAATATCGTCCTAGTAATTTTGCTGAGCTTCAGGGACAAGAGGTACTTGTCAAAGTTCTAAGTTATACTATTTTAAACGATAGGCTCGCCGGAGGTTATCTTTTAACAGGTATTAGAGGGGTCGGTAAAACTACCTCGGCTCGTATTATTGCCAAAGCCGTAAATTGCTCTGCCTTAATCGCCGAAAATACGACTATTAAAACATGCGAAGAATGCACGAATTGTGTCAGCTTTAATAATCATAATCACCCTGATATAATCGAAATTGATGCAGCAAGTAAAACTAGCGTAGATGATATACGTAGAATTATAGAATCCGCTGAATATAAACCTCTACAAGGGAAGCATAAAATCTTCATTATCGATGAAGTGCATATGCTTTCTAAGGGAGCATTTAATGCACTTCTTAAGACTTTAGAAGAACCGCCGCCTCATATAATATTTATCTTTGCAACGACGGAAGTACAAAAGATACCTGCAACTATTATCTCAAGATGCCAACGTTATGATTTAAGGCGGTTGAATTTTGAAGAGATTTTTAAGCTACTTGAATATATAACTAAGCAGGAAAATTTAAAAACCGATATAGAGGCCCTTAGAATTATAGCTCATAAGTCTGAAGGGTCGGCACGTGATGCAGTGTCTATTTTAGATCAAGCAGCCAGTATGTCTGCAAAATCCGATAATATAATTAACCCTCATGTAATTAATCAAATGCTTGGGCTTGTTGACGCTTCCGTTATAATAGAATTTGTGGAGTATATAGTTCGCAAAGAGACGGAAAAAGCTATAAATTTAATAAATAGACTTTACGGTTTTTCGGTTAATCTTGAGATTTTTATAGAATCGGTAGCAGATTTTATTGCGTATCTTAATAAAGTAAAAATGTTGCCTAATTATAGTTTGCCAATATATGAATCATTTAACGATAGAACTAAAAGCATATTAGGTAAAATCAGTTTGCCGCATTTATCAATCTTATGGCAAATATATAATAAGGGAGTAGGAGAAATAAAAATTTCCTATAACAGACTAGCAGAAACGGAAATGTTAGTTATAAAATCTATATATTCGACATCGTTATCCTTGCTTGCAGATTTTGACGGTAATAATCAAAATTTAAATCAACCAATTAATCCGGAAATAAAAAAAAAATTTGAAATTGTAGATTTTCTTGAATATCTATATAAAAATAATGAGATAGATATATATTACTTTCTACTTAATAACACAGAACTTAAAAATCTCAGTGATAATAGATTAGAACTCGTAAGCCTTGAAATTACAAGCAAAATAAAAAAACAAATAGAAGATTTGTTAGTTGCTTTTACTAAAGAAAAGCTTGAGATAGTAATCATAAAGGGACAGAGCAAGCGAACCTTAAAGAATCAGTTAATAGGTAAGATTGAAGTAAGTAATGATTTTAGTTTAATTAAAAAACATTTCCCAAATATAGTAATTTCAGATTTTTTACTTAAAAGCTAAAAATTAAAGGATAGAATTATGGTAAATTTTAATCAGTTTTTAAAGCAAGCCCAATCAATGCAAAAGAAAATGCAAGAAGCTCAAGAGCAAATGGCAAATGCAAGATATACCGGTAAAGCCGGCGGCGGGCTTGTTGAGGTTATTGCAACCGGTAAAGGTGAAGTTGAAAAGATTACAATTGATGAATCTTTATTAAAAGCAGAAGAAAAAGAAATGCTTGAAGATTTAATTAAAGTTGCCTTTAATGATGCTAAACAAAAATGTGATGAAGATTCACAAAATTCTTTATCAGGAGCTTTAAACGGTATGAGCTTACCGCCTGGTTTCAAAATTCCGTTTTAATACGGCGTTTATGGTTTAAAATCGCCATTGCGAGCAGCCATAGGCTGCGTGGCAATCTTGTGCCAAAATCCTGAGATTGCTTCGTCAAAATTTTCAATTTTTCCTCGCAATGACGATGAAGTCTAATAATTCAAAATTAATAAATCCTTATCAATCCTGAAACCTTTGAAACGTTCAAGTAGCGACATACCGAGTAGTGAAATATCAAGGTCACCTAGACCTACATGTCCTTTGATGTTCTTAAATTCCGTACCGATTACTACACTATTTAAGGTTATAGGAGCAGCTTTATTTTCGCCGTTAGCCGTTAGATAAGTTCTAGTATATTTTAATTTAGTTAAGTCAAGGCCTAATTTTTGGGCATCTTCTTTAGTTAAAGCTATATCGCTTGCACCGGTATCTACCATAAATTTTATTTTAACGTTATTTACAAAAGCATTGATATAGAAATGCCCGTCCCCGCTACGAGCTATAATAATTTCTCCGACTTCAGTAGACCATTTATATGAGGGAATCAAAGCAGATATTACCCTATGATAAGCATAGTTCAGCTCAAACCTAAAAGCATAACCGGTTATTATAACTAAAAAAATTGCTGCCCACATTGCTAATTGCAAACAAAATTTACGCACTTCATTTTGGCCAATAGTACTGTAAATTATACTAAATAATATTAATAACGACGTACAAAAACTCCCTATATTTTGTGGCTCTTTGAAAAATTTTGGATGATGCTGATTGATATATTTGTATAACAAACCAGTTACAATTACGGTGCTGCAAATTATAAAAATAAGTTTTATAAGTTTTTTATTCATATAATATAATTTTTTTAACCTATATAATCAAACCAAAGTCTCAACCCATTTTTAAGTGGAAAACTACCTTCTTGGTTCACTAGAATAATAATTCTAAGATCTTCTGAGGGTATAAAACCAATAAAAGAATTAATACCGTTAATATAGCCTGAGTGAAAAATTAAATCCTTATTTGAGCGTCCTTATACTTTAAGAATACGCCATCCAAGAGCGTAATATGACTCAATCATTTTTTTATCAATAGACCACATCGGTTGCCATTTAAATTCAAAAACATCTTTGTTTGATTTTACTATTTTATACATACGATCTAAAGTACTTTTAGAAATAAGATTCGGTTTATAACCAAAACTAAGTTTGAATATTTCAATCATTCCATCTATCGATGCAAAAATACCGGCAGATGTAGGTACCGTCTTTGGGTAGTAAGGCGGAAACGGCAGTAATGTTATTACCTCTTGTCCGTCTATTATTGATTTAGAATGCGGATAAGCAAGTTGTATATTCGGCTCTAGCGGTAATATTTGTATATCTTGCGTTTTAAGCGTTGTACGCAAATTATCTGTTGCAGCATTTAAACTTAATTTTTTACAATTTAAAGCTCTTCAAGCAAACTAAAAACGATATTACTATATTTATAACATTGCCCTGGTTTACAACTAGCTTGTTGTTTTTGCAGCAGCATTAAAAGCTTTGAGTGACTCATTCCTTGCTCAATTTCAATATTTCCTGAGAATTGATAACCTGTGGTATGGCTTAAAATATTATTAAGACTAATAGTATTTTTTAAGTATGGTAATTTGAATTTTTCATCAAAATCTAAACTTCCTTGATCTACCATTAATGCAATTGCCGTTGCTGAAACAGCTTTTGAAACCGATGCTAACGGAAATAAAGTTTTGTGGCGATATTATGTTCATTTACATATATGATACTAAGAAATTAAATACGAGAAAATAATTTGTTATACACTTCATTCTGATTTCTTTTTCCAATAGCAAGTACAAGTACTATTATACGCTTATCATCTACTTCATACACTAGTCGGTAACCGACTGACCTCAACTTTATTTTATATAAGTTATTTCCACCGTTTACTGCATCTTTGGGTACGTGGGGTGATTTAAGTCTCTCTGATAACTTCTTTTTAAACTGCTCTTTTATTGTAGAACCTAACTTATCCCATTCTTTTCTGGCAATAGGAATAAATTCTAGACTATAAGTCATTTATATCAACCTTGATTGCTTCCTTTTTATCTTTTAATCTAGTTTTAGAAAGCTCTAATAAATAATTATCATCTAAAGCTTCAATGATTCTTGCATATAATTCAGCGGAAATTAAATAAGCAGTCGGTTTATTATGATTTAATAAGGCAACAGGCTCGCCGCTTGCCTTATCTAATAATGCGGTAGGACTTTTTTTAAATTCAGAGATACTAACTGTTAGATTTGCATAAATATGTTCCATTATTAGACCTATAATTAATACTAAATTAAATACTAATTATAATTTGCAATTTTATATTTATCAAGAATATTACATTAAATCACCGATATTCTCTAAAAACAACCTAGCTCGATGCGATGCCGGTTTATTAAAAAACTCCTTAGCAGGCTGATTTGCTAAAATCTGCCCTTGATCCATAAAAATAACACGATCCGCTATTAATTTTGCAAACTTCAAATGATGCGTGACTACTACCATACTCATTTGATCTTTTAATAAATTTATATTCTCTATAACATCTTTAATATTTTCGGAATCGAGTGCCGAAGTCGGTTCATCGAATAACAAAATTTCCGGTTTCATCATCAAGGCTCTTGCTATTGCGGCGCGTTGCTTCTGTCCTCCTGATAGACCCAGCGGATATGAGTCAAATTTTTGCGTTAGCTTAAATTTTGCAAGTAATTCCTTTGCCATAGAAATTGCTTGTTCTTTTGATAAATTTAATACATTTACCGGTGTATAAATTAGGTTTTCTCCTACCGTTAAATGCGGAAAGAGATTAAAATTTTGAAAAACCATACCGACTTTTAAGCGAAGCTTTCTTCTATCTTTAGATAATAGCTTCTTCCCGTCTACCAAAAAAGTACCGCTACTTGGTTCTTCTAAATTATTTAAAATTCTAAGTAGAGTAGTTTTTCCACTTCCCGAAGGTCCAATTATTACAGTAGTTTCTTTAGTAGTAAAATCTAAATCAATATTCTTAATTGCGTAATTTTTGCCGTAACGCTTACAAACTTTTTCTAAAATAATCATAAACTAAACCGTAAATTTATAACCGTCATAAAGCGGCTTAACATTATTTGGAAGCATTTTCGTAATCTCATGATAATCTATCGTATGTCTCATATTGGTTAATAATATCTGCTCAGGTTTATATTTTTCATGCCATTCTAGAACTTTATCAAGCCCTGCATGATTCGGATTTGATTTATAATCCATACAATCTAATATCCATATTTTTATATCTTTTAAATACTCTTCCGATTCAGGAGGAAAATCGATTACATCGGGCGAATAAACAAAATCACCTATACGTAAACCTAAACTATCTATAGGACCATGATGTTGTCTAAAAAATTGTATCTCAGTAGTATTAATCTTAATTTTATCAAAAAAACTAACAGATTGAGTTGTGAACAGTCGCCCAAGCTTAAATAACTTATTATTAAATAGATAATCAAATTTTGTATGGAGCTTTGCCGTACTATCGTGATCTGTATAGATTTCAATTGGCTTACCTTGCATAAAAGTAAATACCCGTAAATCATCGATGCCGTTAACATGGTCGGAATGATAATGTGTTAATATAGCACAATCGAGCTTGTTTATCTTTTCTCGTAATAGTTGATTTCTAATATCAAAACCAAAATCAACTAGTATTTGGCTATTTTCATCTTTAATATATATTGCCGATCTAGTTCTTTTATTGTACTTTGAATTCGATAAGCATATACTGCAATCGCACCCGATCACCGGTACGCCTATAGATGCTCCGCATCCAAGTATTGTTACTTGTAACATAAATATTTAAAATAATGTTTGAAGTTTTTTATAATTTTTGTGGCTTAAATCAAGAAATATTCTTATTTTTGAATAAAGTTACTAATATCGGATTTATACCTTACCTTTTAAAAATAATTTCGTTTTGTTTTAATATCGCTAATTTCGCCTTAATATATATTTTATACTGTATATATTTTTATATTCAATTAAAGAAAATTAAAAATGATAATGAACAGCAAAATAAATTTTGGCACAATTATAATAAATTAATTGATATCGGTATAATATACGGGGTATTCGGTTTAATTTTTACCGCTCTTAAATTTTCAGTTAATTTTCCTCGCCCTTATTGCAGTCTTCCTGCTGATAGTTTCATGACCATAATAAATACTGCAAATGAAAGATGCTTTTCAAGCTTTCCAAGTAGCCATGCGGCTCTTAGCGTTTTGGTAACATATTTTATTTGGGATTATATTAAATTACCGTTAAAAATCTTAATGATTTGTGTTATCATACTCGTGTCTTTATCTCGTATAAGCCTTGCCATGCATTACCCAAGTGATATAATTTATGGCATTGCTATTACATTTATAACAATAGTGATAGGTAAATTAATTTATCGAGCCTTTGCAAATAATATAATAAGAAAGGTTGGTGTCTTTATCCTTTCGTCATTGCGAGGAAAATTACGAAGTAATTGACGAAGCAATCTCAGGATATTTAACGAGATTGCCACGCAACAATGCCTTGCAGGAATGACATCAAAAAACCAAACAAATATTATGCTATTATACCGAAAATACTTTATAAAAAATATCTTACCGCTGCTTATAGTCGTTACTTTTTCGGTAACTAGTATAGTATGGATAACGCAAATATTAAAACTTTTATACTTATTTGATAAAGGTATAAAAGTTATGGACTTCTTCAGTTTAATAGTTCTAGTACTTCCTACTTTATTATTTATTCTGTTACCGGTAATAACGGTTATTGCCGTGATCTATATCTATAATAATTTAAAAGTCGAGCGACAATTAATTATATTACAAGCTTCGGGAGTTAATAATGTACAGCTAGCATTGCCTGCTTTATATGTCGCATCAATAGTTATGCTACTTGCTTATTATATATCTTCTACCATCATGCCTTTATCTCATATAAACTTAAAATCACGTTTAAACTTTATAAAGAATAATTATATCTCAAGTATGATTGAAGAGAAAACTTTTAATAAAGTAACGAAAGATATCACTGTTTTTATAGATAAAAAATCAGCAGGAAATATTATGAACGGCGTAATAATATTTGATAATCGCAACGCTGATAACCCATCAGTAGTATTTGCGGGTTCAGGTACTCTTAATATATATGATAATAGCCCGATTTTTGAACTTAATAAAGGCATAAGACAAGAATATGACGTAAACGGTAATTTAACTCAGTTAACTTTCGATTCTTTAATGGTAAAACTACAAAATGATAATCCATTAGTATCGCAAAGAACTAAACATAATAAAGAAGCAAACGAATATTATATAAGCGAATTACTTGCCCCTCCTCATGATTTAGCTATTACTAAAAAAATTAAATTAGTTGCTGAAGCACATCAAAGAATAATTTGGCCTTTATATAATTTTGTATTACCTTTTTTAGCACTTGCAGTTTTTTTGAGATATCCTTATAGCAAAAAAACAACTTTTATGCCGGTATTATTTTCTGCCTTAACAATATTGCTAGTTACTTCAATTCATTTTATATTGCAAAATTTTGCTTCAAAAAATCTAGATTTTATTTTTGCTTGTTATTCCAATTTGGTTATTGCTTTAGCGATCGGATTATATTTATTTGTACGTAAAAGAATATAAGAGTCTATCTATAAAGTAATTTTAACTGATAATTAAAGAGATTTTATAGCGAAAATTAACAAGTTTTTTGCTGGAATAGCTAACCCTATTTCAAAAAAAAAATTTATAATTTTTAGCAAAAAAGAATTTAATTAGCTTTAAATTACTTTATAGATAGACTCTAGGTCTGTACACTTTGATTAATGATTATAATTATGAGATATTTTTAAGCGAGAATTAATAAGATTTTTGAAGGAATAGTTATTCATATTTCAAAAAAATCTGATAATTTGCAGCTAAAAAGAGCCATAATTATGATTATTCTATTAAAAGCACACAGGACCTAAGCTCATTCTACCTTATTCCACGTTCCACGAAGATTTTGAGTAAAACAATCGATTTTATTTTCCTGCTCGGTAAATTTATTTATTTTTGCCGTTAATTCTTTTAAATCTTCCGGTAAATCGGTTATTATAATTATCCTTTTAAAAACCCTTATATATTCTTTTGCTTGTAAAATTTTTCCTACATCCGTAGGAGAAATAATAACAAGCACGCTAGCATTATTAGGATTTTGTAACTCATCGGTAATATAAATCGGCTGTTTTTCAGGCTGCGGATCAAGTTTACTACCGTGAGGTATAAATTGCTTACGTGAATAAGTCCAAAGATTTTTATTGAGCATTTCTTGTTGATCTGCATCTGCAGTTAATATCACGCTTTTAAGATCAGAGTGATGGCATTTTTCTATCAGAAGCAATATCGATTTTAGAAGCAATTCATCGCTTGTTTGATAAATACTAAATTGCTGCATAAAAATTTTATGTTATTTTTTATGAGAGAATTTAAGTGGTACGGATGAAGGGACTTGAACCCCCACGCCTCGCGGCACAAGAACCTAAATCTTGCATGTCTACCAGTTTCATCACATCCGCATATGGTAATGTTATTCCTAGCTCAGCATTGTTGCTTAGATCGGGCTTATCCGTCATTGCGAGGAAATTACAAAGTAATTGACGAAGCAATCTCAGAAGATTTGACGAGATTGCCACTCAGCCTATGGCTGCTCACAATGACGACTTGGTATCCACGCTGGAATGACATTAAAGTATTTCCATCAAAAAATTATAATACACATCATATAATTTTTGTAAATCGCTAATTTTTGTGTATTCGTTTATTTTATGTGCCGTTTCGGATAATAAACCGAATTCTACTAACGGACAATAATTTTTGACGAATCTTGCATCCGACGTACCGCCGCTTGTAGAGAATTCAGGCTTTATTTTAAGTATATGCTCTACTATTTTAGCAAATTCTTTTATTTTATCGTTAGGATTTTGAATAAAACTATCAGCAGAACTACTATACTCTAACTTATAATCTACTTTATATTCTTTGCAATATCGTTTAATAATTTCTTCTACCCGTTTTGCTAAAGTTTCTGCATTATGTAAATTATTAAAACGTATATTGAAAGATACCTCCGTACTTGTCGGAATTACGTTTGAAGTATTATTACCGACATCGATATTCGTCACTTCAAGATTTGAACTTTGAAAAAATTCCGTCCTTTCATCAAGTCTTATATTTGTTAACTCATTCAATATTTTTATTAAGCAAGGCAACGGATTATTTGCTTTATGAGGATAAGCTACATGCCCGCTTAAGCCTTCTATATTTAATTCAAAATTAATACTTCCTCTTCTGCCGATTTTAATTGTATCGCCTATCTCTTTTTCGCAAGTAGGCTCACCGACAATAGCAAAATCAATTTTATGCCCTTGATCATAAATATATTGCAGCATTTCTTTAGTACCATGCTTTGCTTTTCCCTCTTCATCACTAGTAAGTAAGAAACTAATAGAACCTTTAAAGCTGGTATTATTTTTTATGAAATCTAAACTAGCTGCTAGAAAGCATGCTATCGCCCCTTTCATATCCACCGCACCTCTGCCATATATCTTACCGTCTTGCTGGCTAGCCTTAAATGGACTCACATTATGCCAAAGCTCATGATTACCTGCCGGCACTACATCTACATGCCCAACAAAGCAAATATTAGGCTCATTGCTACCGAAAACAGCATAAAGATTAGTGACTTGCTCACTTTTAGAATCGCCGAATATTTTTATTTCGGTCTTAAAGCCGTGCTGTTTAAGTAGATCGTCAATATACTCAATAGCCCCGTCACTCTCAGGAGTTACAGACTTAAAACCAATCAAATCTTTTAAGTAGTTAAGGTGCATAATATATCATATTTATATCTTCTTACACTTATTATACAAGTTTATAAAAGTATAAAAACAACTTTTTATCTCACTAAAAAATAAATTATTGCTATGAATTTATATAGATTTTTGACTTTCTTAATGAATTTAAATAACTTATTATTATGAGCTTGTTATAACTAATATTAAAATCATGGGCATAAATAATCAATTAAGAGAATTAATTAAATCTGGTACTTTTGCCGGTGTATTATTAATTATTGCTTTTACTTTAGCAATAATTGTCAGCAATAATATTTTCCTAGCAAAATATTATTCTTCTTTTATTTACAGTAAATTTTCTTTAATAATAGGAAATGTAAGTTTACAAACAACTTTTATAGGGTTGGTTAATGACGGTCTCATGACTTTCTTCTTTTTATTAATAGGTTTAGAGATGAAATTTCATCTAGTAGAAGGTGAATATAAAAATAAAAAAAAACTAATATTACCTGCGGCAGCAGCCCTTGGAGGTGTGCTAGTTCCTGCCTTAATATACATGTTTTTTAATTATGATAAACCGGGATTAATAAAAGGATGGGCTATTCCTATAGCAACCGATACTGCTTTTGTCCTTGGTATTTTATCTTTTTTCAGTCGACGTATATCTTTAGAATTGCGAGCTTTTATTATAGGTTGCTCATTAATTGACGATGCTTTTGCGTTAATTATACTAGCCTCGTTTTATACTAAAACAATCAATACTCCGGCATTATTAATTTCCTCTGTAATTATATTCACCTTGTTTATACTGAATTATCGACAAGTTAAACAAATATTTTATTATATAATTGTAGGTTTATTATTATGGATTAGTATGGTGGAGTCAGGTATTCACGGTACTTTATGCGGAGCTATTATAGCACTTTTTATACCTGTTAATATAAAAGGAGAATTTAACACTTCTTTTAAAAAACTTGAAAACTTAACTCGTCCTTTTGTAAATTACTTTATTTTACCGCTTTTTGTATTTATGAATTCCGGTATCCTTTTAGAATATTTTGTATTTAAAGGCGCCTGTTCCAACTCAATCCTTGCTTTAGTTTACGGGATAATATTTGGTTTATTTGTAGGTAAGCAATTAGGTATTATGCTATTTTCATATCCATTTGTAAAATTTAAACTCTGTAATTTACCAAGTGATACCTCATGGTTAAAATTTTATTCTATATCTATACTTGGAGGAATTGGATTTACCCTAAGTTTATTTATAGGTAGTATTACGTTTGAGAGTAGTTGTCCTTCAAACTCTATGAGAGCTGCAGTAATAATAGGCTCTTTAATTTCTGCATTATTTGGCGTAGCCGTTCTAAAATATTGTACTAGCAAAGAGTAAAGAACCTAAGAAGCTCTACCTTGAGTAACAGATCCATTTTGTGACGGGCGTGAGGAGCGAAGTCTATAATAGGCAAGCCAACGAACAACAAAGACATTGTCGCGTGGACCGATAAAACCCACGTAACCCAAAAACAATAAAAAATACTAATAATTTTAGTATTTTTACTGGATTCCGTGGAAGGGCCACGGGATGACAGAGATAAAATTGATCCGCACAACAATACTAACAACGAAGCACAAAGCGGGGATCAGTTTACTATACTCATTAAATAACGATGATAGGATTTTAATAACACATCATACTTTTGTTTGAAAAAAACAGGATATGGCACTATATAGATATTATTAGAAGAAGGAATCGCTTTTTCAAGCTTATTTAGCATAAAAGGTATATTATAATTATGCTCTACTAAAATTATTGAAGTAAGATTGTAAGTTACAATAAAATCAACCGCTTTCTTAATATTATCTTCTTCGGACATCATTTTATTCGGAGCAAGTATTACCTGCTGTTCTATAACATTACGTTCCTTTAACAAATTTTTTAATTGCTCTGTAGATTCTATACCGGTAATAAATAATATAGGTGCATAGCCTGCTTTAAGCAAAGCAATACCAGTTTCAATTTTATGTCCTCCTCCTGCAAATACTATTATTGCATTAGTGGTATTACTATTAAGCTTATAAGAATTTATTAAATATAAATAATAACCAAGACCACCGACCCAAAGAGCAAAAATTGCTAAAATTGTGAGTAAAAATTTTCTGATCATTTAAATATTTTATCAAATTCAGTTTGAATAATTTTATCAAATTCAGACATTTCAATATGAATTCCTAACTGATTTAAAGATGTTACTAAAGAATTTTCAAGTCCACAAGGAATAATCCCACTAAACTTACTTAAATCTGTTGAAATATTTATAGCTACACCGTGATATGTAACCCATTTTCTTACTCTAACACCTATTGCAGCAATTTTAGCAAATTCACCTTTCTTTACTTTTACCCAAATTCCTACTTTATCTTTAATAATATATGCTTTAATTCCAAAATAATTTAAGCTATTTATAATCCATTCTTCAAGCATTTTTATATATAGCTTTAAATCTTTGTGTCGATTTGGTAAGGCTAAATTAAGAATTGGATAAATAACACGCTGACCTGGTCCATGAAAAGTAAATTTACCGCCACGTCCTGTGTAAATTACCGGAATATCATCGTAATTTAATAATTCTCCTTGTTTATAATTAGTACCGGCTGTATATACTTCCGAATGTTCGACTAAATAAACAATTTCCAGCTCATTATCACTAATTACTCTGTTAACATAATCTTCCATTAATTTCAAAGTAACTCGATAATCCATAAGATTCGATATAGTTATAAATCTTGTCATATTAATTCAGATTATATTTTAATATTAAGGCATCTAAAATTACTATGGTTTCAGCATCCAAATCGCCGGAAAAATTACTAGGGCGAAAATGTATTTGAAACGAAATTATAACATCTTTCATTTTAGAATCTAAAATTCCAGTAGCTTCGAGTTTATAACCGTATGTAATAAATTTTTGCTGAATTGCTGCAATATCGGTTATGTCGACTTGAGGCAATAGCTTGTTAAAAATTTGCTCATCATACCATGCTCCAATATCGTTATCATATAATAGTTTCCAAGGAAATAGCGAACCAAGGTCCTGTTTTCTACCTGAAGCAATATCAGAATGCCCAACCACTCTAGTAGGTTTAATATCATATCTAGCGATAATCTGTCTACACAAACTTATGACACTATTAATCTGCCTTTCCGCATAGAGTAGCCAAACTATATTACTGTTTTTTACATTTATTTCAAATGCAGGATTTACGATTTCAATACCGATTGATGTATCATTAATACGCTCATGACCTTGTCAGTAACTTACTCCAGCATGTCATGCATGCTCTTCTACTAATTGAAATATATGTTCAGAGTTTTCATTGTTTATTAAATAATGGCTACTTAACTTTTCACTGGTTAGAAAATCTAAAGACTGCTTAAAATCACACTGTGTATAATGTAGCACTAGGAATTTAATACGTTTATCAAACCCCACAGCTCTATAAGATGTTTTATCGATTACTATCATAGTTTAAAGGATGTTAATCTTAGTTAAAAACGGTTTTGTTGCATGGCCCTTATGTCGTTCCTGCGTGGTATTGTTGCGTGGGTCTGTTTATCCGTCATTGCGAGGAGCGAAGCGACGTGGCAATCTTATGAAATAATAACAAACTCCTGAGATTGCTTCGTCAATTTACTATTGTAAATTTCCTCGCAATGACGATTTGGTATCTATACAAAGATAGCCCCAATACGACAAATGACAAGAAAATTTTTGATGGTGCCGGATATCGGATTTGAACTGATGACCTACCGCTTACAAGGCGGTTGCTCTACCACTGAGCTAATCCGGCATATTAATATGATTATAGAGAAAAGTATATAATTTGGTAGGAAAAACGTTATTGCATGGACATAAAATCGTCATTGCGGGCGACTGCAAGGAGCGTGGCAATCTCAGGACTTTGGCACGAGATTGCTTCGTCAAAAATTTCAATTTTTCCTCGCAATGACGAAAATACACTATAAATTAAGCTTCTTTAGCTTCCTTTTTATTTGGTCTAGTTTTGCGGTTTTTTGCTTTAACTTCCATTTCCTTTTTAACTTTCTCAGGAAGAGTAACGCCTGCTTGCTCAATAAATTTTGCGACTCGTTCAGTTGGTTTAGCACCGGTGCCAAGCCAATATTCTATACGATCTTTTTTTAAAACCACGCGCTCACTATTATCTGAAGCAAGCATTGGATTATAAGTTCCGACTTTTTCTAAAAAGTCACCGTCACGAGGTGCTGTTGCGTTAGCTACTACTACACGGTAAAAAGGACGCTTTTTAGCACCGCCTCTAGCTAAACGAATTTTTACTGCCATATATTACTTACAATTATTTTATTTTTTCTTCTTTAAAAAGAACATGTTTTCTAACTACTTTATCATACTTACGAAAAGAAAGCTTCTCGGTTTGGGTTTTCGGATTACGTTTTTTTACCCAAAAAACACCTGTGCCGGCAGTACTTACTAGCCTTACCAAAACATTTTTATTTTTCTTTGCCATTAGCTGACACCTTAAATCAAGATATTATTTTATTATTACTCAAGAAAAGCAGAATAAAACGAAATTGAAAAATAGTCAAGTAAAAACTAGGCATTGTAAAATAAAGAGAGATGCGTCTTTGCGAGCAGCCGTAGGCTGCGTGGCAATCTAGTTTTAATGTCCTGAGATTGCCGCACTCCTTACGGTCGTTCGCAGTGACGCCAATTTTTCAAATTAAACGAGTTACTGTCCAAATAAGCGTTCGATATCCTTAAGCTTTAACTCAATATTAAGTAGGTCTGCCGTGATTACATTGACCTGAAAACGGCGTATTTTCCATTTGACGCAATAAGGCATTCATTTCATCTGCCGATAATTTTCGTCCTGCTCTAATAGAATAATGACAGGCATAAGTTTCTGTCACATGCTCTATTAACTCCGTCAAAGCTATATTCTCACCGAAATCCGATAAATGATCAGCGAGATCCTGAATTAACTTTTGTACGTTTACATCTCCAAGGATATTTGGAATTTCAGTCACTATAATAGATTTCTCACCGAATTTTTCTAGAGTTAAACCAAGTTTATATAGTTTTTCTCTATTTTCATATAAACAATCTGCTTTTCTTTCACTTGGCAGTTCTACTATCTCAGGAATAAGCAAACGCTGTTTTATTAACTCTTCCGTTTTAAGGTAATCTTTTATTTTTTCGTATCCTAAACGTTCATGTGCTGCATGCTGGTCGGTAATTACTATACTATCTTCGGTTTGTGAAATAATATAAGTAGTATGAAGTTGTGCTTTAGCTGCCCCAAGCTTATATTGTTTATGGCTTTGCTGCTCATGTTCTATACGTCTTTCTACTTCTTGTTCTATTTTAGCATGTGGTAGCGTATCAATTAGCTTCTGACAAGCAGTATTTGGCGTAGATTTAAAACTAGGTGACATAGCAGGTCTATAATCTGTCGGTTTACTATTCACGCTTACAGCTTTACTTACTGACGGTTGTTTGTTAGCTAAAGGATTTTTAAATAACTGAAGAGCATCAGAGGCAATAGTAGTAGAAGTAACATGGCTTTTATTCGTTAAAGCATTTTTAATTGCTTCTATTAATAAGTTTCGTACATAATTCGGATCATGAAACCTAACCTCTGCTTTTGCCGGATGTACATTAACATCAACAAGTTGTGGATCAATTTGTAAGAATATAGCACATAGCGGATAACGATCACGAGCTAAATAATCTTGATATGCTACCCTTAAAGCTACTTGTAGCAACTTATCTTTTACCGGTCTATTATTGATAAATAAAAACTGATCTTCACTTGAAGCTCTATTATATGTCGGGATACTAGTATAGCCGCAAATAGAGAAATCAGGAGTTTTGAAATCTGTAGAAGTCAAGATTTAATCTTACAGACATTATAAAAATTATATCTGAATGTCTGATAAGTTATGACTGTCAGATGAGTATTCAAGATATAAGATTTCGTTATTCTTTTCAACAGCTAACTTTTTACTATCCATAAAAGTCTGCATAGGTGTTTTTCCATAGCAATATTTACCGGAATGCGGTCTTTCATTATTATAATATTCTAGCCAAATATCAAGATCTAGTTGTAGATCATCAAGATCAGTATAGATCTTTTTACGCATAGCAGTATCAAAGAATTCTTGTTTCATAGTTTTATTAAAACGTTCACACATACCATTTGTTTGAGGAGAATATGCTTTAGTAGTAGTATGCTCAATACCCTCAATGCTTAAGAACAATTCAAAAGCATGATGTTCTATATTACCTTTATACTCACCACCTCTATCAGTTAAAATACGAAGTACTGGTATTTGCTGACTCTCATACCATGGTAACACTCTATCATTAAGCATGTCAGCAGCGGTAAGTGCTGTTTTATCAGTATATAGTTTAGCCTCTGCAACCCGAGTGTAACTATCAATAAACACTTGAGAATATACCTTGCCTATGCCTTTAAAATTACCTACATAATATGTGTCTTGGCATCCTAGATAACCTGGATGCTGTGTATCAATCTCACCATGAGCTTCTTTCTCGCTACGCCGTTTCTCTAATACTTGTAACTGAGCTTCGGTAAGAACAATACCATCCTGAGCCATTTTGGCTTCTAATGCTTTAAGTCTTTTATTGATATTATTTAAATCATTACGTAGCCAAATAGATCTAACTCCTCCAGGTGATACAAGAATACCAGTCTTTTTAAGCTCATTTGATACTCGCAGCTGACCATAAGCGGGGTATTCTATTGCCATATCTAATACTGCTCTCTCTACGGCAGGATCAACTCTATTCGCTATAATTGGCTTCTTCCGACTAATCTCATATAATGCTTCTTCTCCTCCTGTTTCATATAACTCTTTAAACCTATAATAACTGTCTCTACTGTAACCCATAGCTTTATATGCTGACGATATACTACCAAGACTCCTAGCTAATTCTAGTAATCCTATTTTTGGCTTTATTATTTTTTGATTTAGATTCATCTCTAATCCTCCATTTAATATTATCTTAATTTTACTAAATGTAAGATTAAATCTCAACTATTACATTTGTTACTAGTTTAAATTTCTTGCTACAATACGGACAGATAACTTCCTTTTTCTCTTTATCAATCTCTAAATAAACTTTTGGATGGTCATATGGATATTCTTTGCCTTGACAAGATACAGATACATCAACACTATTAACAATTTCCATAAATTATACTCTAATTAAAATGAAGAGTAGACGAAGTTTAATTTGGAAAAGAGCTAGGAGTTCACAAGGCGAGGAACGGAGCATATATTAATATGTGAGTACCGTAGCCCTTGTAGAACGACAATGCCAATTTTTCAAATTAAACGAGTATATACATTATTTCTTTAAGTAAAATCTAATATAAGTTACTTTTAAATAAAAGACAAATAATACTTGATTAACTATGTCATGCCGTGGCTTGTATCGGCTAAATCGTCATTGCGAGGAAACTGCACAGTAATTGACGAAGTAATCTCAGGAGTTTTGTTATTACTTCATGAGATTGCCACGCAGCCTACGGCTGCCCGCAATGACGATGTAGCTGGTACAAGTCACGGTTATTACACACGGTAGGAGGTGAAAATGAAAGACAAAGTAGCAGTTATTACCGGTTCTACTAGCGGTATCGGACTTGAGATAGCAAAACATTTCGCAAAACTTGAGTCTAAAATAGTTATTAACGGTTTTGCAAAAGAGACGGAAGTAGCCAGAATTTTAGCAGAATTGAAAGAGCTTGGTGCAAGTAGCGTGTTTTATCAAGGAACAAATTTGGCAGAACCTGAAGAAATATTTTCTATGTTTGAGAGAATAATAAAAGAATTCGGCAAAATAGACATATTAGTAAATAATGCCGGTATTCAGCATGTTGCTCCTATCGATGAATTTCCTGAAGATAAATGGGAACAAATTTTGCGTATAGATTTAATAGCCTCGTTCTATACCACAAAATACGCAATACCAATTATGAAAAAAAATGGCTTCGGGCGGATTGTTAACATCGCTTCCGCTCACGCATATGTCGCATCACCCTTTAAGTCGGCATATGTAGCAGCAAGCATGGTATCCTTGGGCTTACCAAAACCGTTGCTTTAGAAGTGGCTGAGAATAATATTACGGTTAATGCTATCTGCCCCGGTTACGTTAATACTCCCTTAGTCAGGAATCAAATAGCAGATACTGCTAAAGCTAGACATATCAGTGAGGAATCGACACTAAGAGATGTAATTTTAAAATCTCAAGCTACGAAAAAATTTGTAGAAGCTGATGAAATAGCAAACTTAGTAATATTCTTATGTGATGAAAAAGCATCATCAATAACAGGTAGTGGACTCTTGATAGATGGGGGCTGGACGGCACAGTAGTTTTTAATTCTTAATATTTGTTAGTTATTGAGAAATAACTAACAATAAAAACTTCTTGCAAAAATTTAATTTACTCCTTTACACTTGAAATAACTCAAAATTTATTCAAGGAGGAATTTATGCTAGAAAAAAACATCTACATTTTCAAACTGAAGAAATTGAATTAAATAGAGTAAAAAATGCCAAATTAATTCATTTTAAAGATAAACTGGGTAGACCTATAGATGGGCAGTTAGTTATAGGGGAGGTTGAAGAAGTAAAAGAAAAAGAATTTTCTAGACCCGTAGAAGTTGAGGTAAAGCGTAATTTGGGTAAGTTTAAAAAAGCTCTAGCTTATCTTGGAATTATTAAAAATACTAAAAAAGTTATTAAAGAAGAAAAATATACGGAAAAAGTAGTAAGCAAAGAAGAGAAAATTATAGGTACTTATGAATCAGGCAATTTTACTAATGATAAGAATTCCATAAAGAATTTTTTAAACAACTTAGATTTCCATGAAGAAAAACTTTACGCATATGATCTTAGTGGTACAAAAATTGGTGAGGTAGGTGATTTTGGAAAAGTAGTATTAGATAAGAATATTAAGCTTGATGAAACTATTCTTCAAAAAAAAATGGAAAAGTATTTGCTATTGAAAAAAATGGTAAATTCTTAGATTTAGAAGGCAAAGCTTTACAAAATCAAAATCAGTTTATACAAAAAAGTAGTGGAGTTTATCATTTAAGTACTGCTACAGACATAAGATATTTTGATAAAGATGAAGATATTAAGATTTCAAAAGGTGTTACGAATCTTAACACAAAGCCCGTAAAAAATGCTCTTAAAGGTAGCAGAGAAGCTGCAAAAATAGGAGAAAAACTACGAAAACAACAAGAAGACCAAAAATTCGCAGGAATTAAAAAGCCAAAAGGTGCTAAACTTACAAAAGTGGGAATCCCAGTAGTTCCCACTAGATAGATAACTAGGTTATAAGTACTTGACCATTATAACGTGTATATTATAATAGTTATGACCAAATTAATATGCATGTTATAATGGTCATAATAAATATATGAAAAGGATTTATGAATTAGTAATAAAAAATCACTTGCAAGAAAATAGGTAAATGATTTTTATAGAAGGAGCCCGTCAAGTCGGTAAAACTACTTTAGCTAAAAAGTAATAGATAAAAATTACTACTTAAATTGGGATGAAGAAAAGGCTCGTTTGCTAATTTTAAAAGGAACAACAGCAATAGCGGATTTTATAAATCTACATATTCCGGATCAAAATAACCCTATCGTGATTTTTGATGAATTACATAAATTCTCAAACTAGCAAACTTTTTTAAAAGGATTTTATGATGTTTGTGGAGAACAAGCTCACATTATAGTTACCGGCAGCTCAAAGCTTGGAGTATATAAAAAAGGTGGTGATAGTATGATGGGAAGATATTTCCCATATCGTATGCACCCTTTGACACTAGCTGAAGTAATAAAAAATTTTAGTAGTCTAACCAAAGAAATAAATCTACCAAAAAAAATATCTGAAGAACAATTTGAATCCTTATTTAAATTTGGTGGTTTTCCTGATCCTTATCTTAAGAATTCTTCCACATTTTGGCATAGATGGAAGAAAACTAAAAATACTCAGCTTTTTAAAGAAGATATTAGAGGGTTAACACAAATCCAAGAGTTATCTCAAATGGAAGCCTTAGGGAGCTTTTTGACTTCCTCTATAGGAGGCAAGCATCTTATAGCTCTCTTGCAAATAAAATTAAAGTGTCGATTCCAACCATTACAAGATGGCCTGAGTCATTTGAGTCGTTTTTTTATAGTTATCGTATTTATCCATGGTCAAATAATATCCCAAGAAGTTTAATACAAGAGCCAAAAATATATCTATGGGACTGGTCGCTTATAGAAGATATGAGAGTAAGATATGAAAATTTTATTGCAAATCATTTATTAAAATTCTGTCATTTTTGGAGTGATTTAGGATTTGGTGAATATGAATTATATTTTATTAGAGATAAACAAAAGAAAGAAATAGATTTTTTAGTAACAAAAAATAACAAACCATAGATGTTAGTTGAAGCTAAAACTTCTGTAATAGTTGAGATTTAATCTTACATTTAGTAAAATTAAGATAATATTAAATGGAGGATTAGAGATGAATCTAAATCAAAAAATAATAAAGCCAAAAATAGGATTACTAGAATTAGCTGTAGAAGTCAAGATTTAATCTTACAGACATTATAAAAATTATATCTGAATGTCTGATAAGTTATGACTGTCAGATGAGTATTCAAGATATAAGATTTCGTTATTCTTTTCAACAGCTAACTTTTTACTATCCATAAAAGTCTGCATAGGTGTTTTTCCATAGCAATATTTACCGGAATGCGGTCTTTCATTATTATAATATTCTAGCCAAATATCAAGATCTAGTTGTAGATCATCAAGATCAGTATAGATCTTTTTACGCATAGCAGTATCAAAGAATTCTTGTTTCATAGTTTTATTAAAACGTTCACACATACCATTTGTTTGAGGAGAATATGCTTTAGTAGTAGTATGCTCAATACCCTCAATGCTTAAGAACAATTCAAAAGCATGATGTTCTATATTACCTTTATACTCACCACCTCTATCAGTTAAAATACGAAGTACTGGTATTTGCTGACTCTCATACCATGGTAACACTCTATCATTAAGCATGTCAGCAGCGGTAAGTGCTGTTTTATCAGTATATAGTTTAGCCTCTGCAACCCGAGTGTAACTATCAATAAACACTTGAGAATATACCTTGCCTATGCCTTTAAAATTACCTACATAATATGTGTCTTGGCATCCTAGATAACCTGGATGCTGTGTATCAATCTCACCATGAGCTTCTTTCTCGCTACGCCGTTTCTCTAATACTTGTAACTGAGCTTCGGTAAGAACAATACCATCCTGAGCCATTTTGGCTTCTAATGCTTTAAGTCTTTTATTGATATTATTTAAATCATTACGTAGCCAAATAGATCTAACTCCTCCAGGTGATACAAGAATACCAGTCTTTTTAAGCTCATTTGATACTCGCAGCTGACCATAAGCGGGGTATTCTATTGCCATATCTAATACTGCTCTCTCTACGGCAGGATCAACTCTATTCGCTATAATTGGCTTCTTCCGACTAATCTCATATAACGCTTCTTCTCCTCCTGTTTCATATAACTCTTTAAACCTATAATAACTGTCTCTACTGTAACCCATAGCTTTACATGCTGACGATATACTACCAAGACTCCTAGCTAATTCTAGTAATCCTATTTTTGGCTTTATTATTTTTTGATTTAGATTCATCTCTAATCCTCCATTTAATATTATCTTAATTTTACTAAATGTAAGATTAAATCTCAACTATTACAAAAATAGCTAGGAGTCTTGGTAGTATATCGTCAGCATGTAAAGCTATGGGTTACAGTAGAGACAGTTATTATAGGTTTAAAGAGTTATATGAAACAGGAGGAGAAGAAGCATTATATGAGATTAGTCGGAAGAAGCCAATTATAGCGAATAGAGTTGATCCTGCCGTAGAGAGAGCAGTATTAGATATGGCAATAGAATACCCCGCTTATGGTCAGCTGCGAGTATCAAATGAGCTTAAAAAGACTGGTATTCTTGTATCACCTGGAGGAGTTAGATCTATTTGGCTACGTAATGATTTAAATAATATCAATAAAAGACTTAAAGCATTAGAAGCCAAAATGGCTCAGGATGGTATTGTTCTTACCGAAGCTCAGTTACAAGTATTAGAGAAACGGCGTAGCGAGAAAGAAGCTCATGGTGAGATTGATACACAGCATCCAGGTTATCTAGGATGCCAAGACACATATTATGTAGGTAATTTTAAAGGCATAGGCAAGGTATATTCTCAAGTGTTTATTGATAGTTACACTCGGGTTGCAGAGGCTAAACTATATACTGATAAAACAGCACTTACCGCTGCTGACATGCTTAATGATAGAGTGTTACCATGGTATGAGAGTCAGCAAATACCAGTACTTCGTATTTTAACTGATAGAGGTGGTGAGTATAAAGGTAATATAGAACATCATGCTTTTGAATTGTTCTTAAGCATTGAGGGTATTGAGCATACTACTACTAAAGCATATTCTCCTCAAACAAATGGTATGTGTGAACGTTTTAATAAAACTATGAAACAAGAATTCTTTGATACTGCTATGCGTAAAAAGATCTATACTGATCTTGATGATCTACAACTAGATCTTGATATTTGGCTAGAATATTATAATAATGAAAGACCGCATTCCGGTAAATATTGCTATGGAAAAACACCTATGCAGACTTTTATGGATAGTAAAAAGTTAGCTGTTGAAAAGAATAACGAAATCTTATATCTTGAATACTCATCTGACAGTCATAACTTATCAGACATTCAGATATAATTTTTATAATGTCTGTAAGATTAAATCTTGACTTCTACATTGCCTTTCAAGTAGTACTTAACATGGAATATAAGGAAATTGATTGCTTCAGTTATAATTATCCTGTAATCGTTTCTGCTAAAACTTTCTTGTCCCAATTAGTTTAAATGATATTTCAAAACTTTACACTTTATAAATGAAGTAACTCGTCTATAATAACTAATTAGTAATTAAGTTATTTAAAGCCCGATGAATAGGTCTAGGTTCATTTTTTTATCTGCTATTTCAGGTAATGTACTCGAATATTATGATTTTACGGTATATTCAGTTTTTTCGTTGATTATTGGACAAGTTTTTTTTCCAGGTGAATCAGAATTCATTAAAACTCTTCTAAGCCTTGGAGTATTTGCGGTCGGCTTTCTGACAAGACCGATAGGAGGTATATTATTCGGTTATATAGGTGATAGATACGGTAGACGTATCGCATTAATAATCTCGATGCTAGGTATGACTATTCCGACCTTTATTATGGGTCTTATACCCTCATATGCAAGTATTGGAATTTATGCCCCTATAACTTTAGTTATAATGCGGCTTATTCAAGGTTTATGTATTAGCGGTGAAGGGACGGGAGCGGCTATTTTTATCCTTGAACATCGTCAAAACTTAAGAGCCGGTTTTACGGCAGGGTTAGTACATGGTTCAAATATCGCAGGTACTTTAATTGCAACATTTATCGGTATTATAATTGAGTGTTATTTTTCGCATATAGATTTTGCTTGGCGTTTTGCTTTCCTACTTGGCGGATTTATGGGTCTTGCCGGATTTTACTTGCGATTACGTGTATCGGAAACACCGATTTTTAAAATGCTTGAGAAAAAGAAACAAGTTCTTAAAGCACCTTTTTCCAATGTAATTAGAACTGCTTGGAGATCGATGTTTTTAACTATGTGTATAGGTGCTATTGCTAGCAGTGTTATGTATTTAGTAAAAACTTATATAAATGTTTTCTATTATAATGTAATGCATCTTAGCAATACTATTGCTTTATCATATTTAGCGTATAGTTCATTTATTGCAATGATAGCGATGCCGCTTGCCGGCGGTACTGCCGATATTATCGGAAAATTTAAAATGGCAATGCTTGTTGGTGTTGCTATCTTGATATTGATTTTACCGACCATGTTACTTATGTCAGCAGAAGAGATGTGGCAACAAATCATAGCTCTTACAATACTTGGTATGCTCGCAGGAAGTATAGCAGGTACGGCTTATATATTCGTTATATCCTTGTTTACGGCAGAACAAAGATTCACTGGTGTTGCTTTCAGCTACAATTTTGCAATAGCGATATTCGGCGGAACTTCACCTATTATTTCCCGTTGGCTTGTAGAGCATACAGGTTTATTTTATGCTCCGGCTTTTTATATCATGATCATTACTGCTGTATTTTTAGTGATTATGTATATGATGAGGAAAGTAATTAAATCGTTGCTTAATAATTATGAAAATAGAAAATAAAGAAATAACAAGTAATTGGTTTACTAATTTACGTGATTTATTGTGCAAAGAATTTGAAAAAATCGAAGAAGAATATGCACAGACAAAAGGTTTAAAACCAGCTAAGTTTGTACGTACAAGCTGGCAACGTAACGGCGGTGGCGGCGGTATTATGTCTCTCATGAAAGGAGAAGTATTTGAAAAAGTCGGGGTTAATATATCTACCGTATTCGGTGAATTTTCTCCCGAATTCCGTAGTGAAATTCCAGGAGCAGAGCTAGACGGGAAATTCTTTGCAACAGGCATTTCATTAGTCGCACATCTTAAATCGCCGCTAATTCCTGCCATGCATTTCAATACTCGTTATATAGAGACTTCTAAAAGTTGGTTTGGAGGCGGTGGCGATTTAACACCTTTTTATCCGGAAGAAAACGAAACTACAAAGTTTCATACAGCTTTTAAAGAAGCGTGCGATAAGTATGATTCTAGCTATTATCCTAAATTCAAAAAGCAATGTGACGAATATTTTTATCTAAAGCATCGAAAAGAGCCGAGAGGAGTAGGCGGAATATTCTATGATTACTTAAATAGTGATAATTTTGAACAGGATTTTGCTTTTACGCAGGATGTAGGTAGAGCTTTATTGTCGGTATATCCTGAAATCGTTGGAAGTAAGTTATTTTTACCTTGGACAACTGAGCAGAAAGAATACCAACTTATAAGGCGGGGTAGATATGTAGAATTTAATTTGCTATATGACCGCGGTACTAAATTCGGCTTAATGACCGATGGAAATGTTGAGGCAATATTAATGTCATTACCACCTGAAGTAAAGTTTAATTGACTTTTTGGAAGTTAATATAGAACCATAACCGAAATAGTAAAACGCCACGAAACCTCTGTCAAAAGTGAGAGTATTTTTTACAAAACTGATGCAATCCTTGGCTTCTACAGATCAATTTCATCTCTGTCATCCCGTGGCTTGACCACAGGATCCAGTTAAAATACTAAAATTATTAGTATTTGTTTATTATTTTTATGGACCTAGTTAGCAAGCGAACTAGGTGACACAGTGGGTTTTACCAGTCCACGCAATAACGCCTCACGGTCTATAACAAATAACAAATTTTTTTACTTTGTAAGTTTAGGTGGTAAATAATTTTCTGTTGAGATTACTTTTTTACCAGTTTTATTTTCCAAGGTCGTTTTAGCATTTTTAGCTATGCCTCCTCCTATTTTACTTGCAATTTTATTTTCTTTCATGCCTGTTGCATTATTAGTTTCTGCTACCTGACGAGTAGATAATTCAGCAAGAGCAGTAAAAATTAATTCTGCTTCGTTCATGTGATCACGTAAATTTTGATTTTTTAAGCCCTTTATATTTTTGTGTTCTTTAATGCTTGGGTAATCCTCCCATTTTTAATCGCAATAGAGAGTAGAGAGTTAAGTTGCGAGAGCTAATTTTTGTATTGGTGTTATACCGCCAATAGCCATATTAAGTCTTTCGTTATTATAAGACCAAAGCCATTGAGTTGCAAGATCCTGTGCTTCTTGTATATTAACAAATAAATACTGATTTAACCAATCATATCTTACAGTTCTATTATATCTTTCAATATATGCATTTTGCTGAGGCATGCCTGGCTGAATGAATAATAACTTGATATTCTTTTCTTTTGCCCACTTGCTCAATAATTTACTGATATATTCAGGTCCATTATCACAACGTATAGATTTTGGCTTACCTCGCCATTCTATAATTTGATCTAGTGACCTGATAACTCTTCCTGCTGACAATAAAAAATCAGTCTCAGTACCAAGGGGTCATGCCTCCATATTGCAGTTACGCCTATTAAAAAGCTATACGTTCAATAAGAGTACCAATAACCTTATCATGAATATCCAATGACTTGGAAAAGCAGATTGTCTTACGTGCAAGCCTCTTGCATCTCGTTCTAAGGTTCAAGTTACTTCGTTCTATCCGTTGAGTGTATTTTTTACTGATAATATGCTTTTTAGGGTCTAATAACCTAGCATAACTCCCCCATCCATCTGTATAGTAAAAAGTCACCTTGAAATTCTCTAGTTTTTTCAGTAATGATTCTAATGTGCTATCACATCTTGTACCAAACGTATAAGCAACTACTTTTAACGAAATCTTATCCAAAGCATACCAAAGCCATCGTTGTCTGGATTTATTCTGTACATAAGACCATTGTTCATCTATCTCAGGAGCAATAATTACTTCTGTTGTACTGATAGAATGATTTATTGTTTTTTAATACTAGATTTTTTTAAAACATGGATAACTGTATTGATACCCACTTTTAATACTCTTACTGTATCTCTAACTCCAGAGCCGTTGATTGACATTTCTACTATTTGCTCCTTAACTCCAGGCTTAGATGCATTATTAATATACTCCAATTGAAAATATCGATTACACCGCTTGCATTGATATCTCTGTTGTTTTGAAATTGAATATCCTGACTTTATTACTTCTTCTGTGTTGTTACAATATCTACACTTAACATCTATTTTTGCCATAACTCCTTAACTATAATTCTCTCTTATTACTGTTTGAGGATTATAGACTATTTACTCTAAACTGCAATACGGAGGCACGACCCTGCTTTTCTTAGTTCGTAGCTACTTTTTTTTATATCTACGCAACAAGGCCTTGCGGGAATGACAGTTTTGGTATCTATGTAACAAGGCTACCACCATTGCAGAATGCAAATGCCACATATTCATACTAAATTTCTAAAATATTATATATAATTATTAATTATAATAGACATATTAAAAAATTGTATTAAAGTCGTAACACTTTCTCAGTTATTTAATTTTTATTAAGGTTTACATATTATGGCGAATATTTCTCCAAAATTATTTCAAAAAGCAATCCAAAAAGGTCTTAAAACCGCTTTATTCACCACTTCAACTGCAGCTATAATGCTAACCAGTAGCGGAGCGTTGGGAGGAGCAACGATAAATGCAAATACAAACTTTAGCCAAGGACTGGGGCTTAATCCTGCAGGACAATTTGGCGGTGGTACTTTACAATATGCAAATGATGCTGTTACGGTTGACGCTGATGAAGCAGTAGATACGACAATACTTGTATCCGATCATGCTCCGGGTTTATTTACGGTAAATGAAGATATTTCTTTAGGTTCTGTTGTGCTCGGTGGTGGCACGGCATTTCCTGTTAGCATTAGTAATAACTTTACATTAACTTTAACAGGTGAAGATGGAGGTGCTGGCAACGATATTTATGACGGTTTAGGAGCTATTACCTTAAATGGTGCCGCTGCAGGTTTAACTATAAATTCCGGAACCTCGGACTTGATAACACTTGATGGGGCTATAGACGGTGGAGCTGCCGGTCAGGGTGTATTAAGAGTTAGCACAGATACCACTTTTACTGCTGCGGTAGGTGCAACTAAGAGCTTAGCTTCAATAACTGTTGATGCTGGCGTAACCGTAAATGCTACTACGCTTGCAGCAACAAATATTGTTGTGAATGGTGGTGAAGTTGTTGCAACAGGTGCAGTAAATGGAGATATAAATTTAGCTGTAGCTGGAACATTATTTAACGCAGACGGTTTAGTCACGGGTACTGCAGTATTTAATGATGACGGTAAATTAACATTAGGAAATGGAATATCAGCAGACATAACGGCTGCCGATAATGGTGTTAACGGCACTGTCGTAGTTGGGAACGGTAATATACAGAATGTAGGAGCAAACAGTAATTCCTTACTAGATGTACAATTTAATAACACTGCGGCAAGTAGTGCGGGTAATATATTTGCAACCAGTGTAAAGGTTAATAGTGCCACAGTAAATGTAGTAACAGGTACAGTTAATGGAGTGATTAATTTTGCAGCTGCCGGTAAATTAAAGGCAAACGGTTTAGTTACAGGTGCAGTAGAATTTGATGATGATGGTACATTAACTTTAGGAAATGGAATAGCGGGGAATATAACAACAACTTTAGATGATCAAGGTACACTTATTATTACAGGCGGTAATAATGTAGGAAATATAGGTGTTATAGCTAATGAAGGGCTAAAATTAGTAACTTTTAATAACGGCAACAATAATGGCGGTAATGGAATAGCAGCCGGTAATGTAGTTGCAACAACAATAACAATAGGAGAAGATAACGGAAATAACGTATCTATAGTAACTGCTAACCAAATAGAAGGAGCAATAGAATTTGCAAATGCCGGTAATCTAAAAGCAGCTGGTTTAGTTAACGGTACAGCACTATTTAATGCTGACGGGACGTTAACTTTAGGTAACGGTATTGCAGGGGCCATAACAGCAGCCGGTGACGGTGCTAACGGTACGGTTATTGTAACAGCAGGTAATGTACAGAATATCGGTGCTAATGGTAACTCAATAAAGCAATTAACATTTAATAACGCAGTTGCAAGCAATGCAGGTAATATATTTGCAGCTGGTGTAGCAATTAATAATGCAAATGCAAATGTAACAGCAGGAGCAATCACGGGAGCAGTAAATTTTGCAGCTGACGGTGCGTTAACGGCGAATGGCGGTATTACCGGAGCGGTGACAACAAAGGCCAATAATACCGGTACACTTACAGTTAGAGCAGGTGATGTAACCGGAGCGATAGGAACAAATGGTGGTAATATATTAAAACAAGTATTGTTTAATGGTGCAAGTGATGTAACAAGCATTGATGCCACAACAGTAACCATTAATAATACAGCGGCAGACGTACTGGCAACGGGAGCGATCACGGCAGCAGTAAATTTTGCAGCAGACGGTGCGTTAACGGCAAATAATGGAATTACCGGAGCAGTAACTACAGCAGGAGGTAACGGTACATTAACAACAGCCGGAGTAGGGGTTACCGGAGCGGTAGGTACAAATGGAGCATCTCTAAAAGTTCTGAATGCTAAAGTAGATAATGGGGCTGCAGACCTTGCGTTTACTAGTGATATTTATGCACAAACCGTAAATTTTGATGATATTGCCGGCGGTGGAGCAGTAGGTACGATAAAAGTCGGCGGTAATTTGGTAGCTACAAATGTAAACTTCAGTGCAAATGCAAATGGTGGTATATTAGAGTTTAACGGTCCCGGCGGTAACACTTATAACTTAAGTGGAATTATAGCAAACGGTGCTACCGGTATACTTAATATTAATGCCGGTGGCACAGTAGTTGCAAATGATGCTAGTATAGGCACAGTTGCACAAATTGACATTCAAGATAATAAGTCTTTTGCAATAAATGCTAAGAACGCTGATGTTGATATATTAAACGCTCAAGCGATTAATTTTAAAGGAGCAAACTCAAAGCTTTTCTTACTTAACGATAGTACTACAGATAATAGAGTTATAACTCTTAAAAATGATTTACCGGCATTTGCAACCGGTGGCGGTACGTTACTTCTTGCTGGTACAACAAAACTTGTGACCTTACAAGGTGACGGTGGAAATAAAACAATAGGTACGGCAGGAAGTGAATTAACATCATTAAATGTTTTAGGTAACGTAGCCTTTGATAATATAGATACTACGAATGTTCTTGCATTTAATATCTTAGGTACTACAAATTTTGTTGATGCAGGCGGTATTACTAACCAAATTAATGTAATAAATATCGGTGCTGCAGGTGTAGGACCTACAGGTGCAGCGATTGCTGCCGCTGCCGGTTCTTATACGATTGATGCAAATGGCGGTAATGTAGGAATTTTAGCCAATGGTCAGACTATTAATTTTGCCCATGAAGATGCAACTTTAGTATTACAAAATAGTGTAGCCGGTAACGGTACGATAACATTAAATGCTGTACTTAATCCACTAGCTCCAAATAAAGGTAAGCTTGCTGTAGATTCAGGAGCTGCGGGCGGGAAAGTAATTCTTGCAAGTGTCGGGAATGCTACTTACGGTACTGCAGTAAATAAATTAAAAGAATTAGAATTTAGAGGAAACGGAACATTCCAAATAGATACCGATATATTTGTTAACGATTTAGAATTATCAGTGCCGGCAATTACCTATAATAAGGATATCAACTCTAATTTATCATTCGGTGGTGCTACTGCTTTAACTCAAAACGGTAATATTAACGGTAATGTAGATTTCAATAATCAAGCAGCAGTTATAACACTTGGTGCAAATAAAAATATCACCGGTAGTGTTACAAGCAGTAACGGAGTTAACGGTACAATCATCGCAACCGGTGCAAGTATTATTAATGGACCTATTACTAATATTGCTATGTTAAAAGTAGGTGCTGGGGCTGTAAGCATAACCCAAGGCAGTAATACTATTATCACCGAAATCCAAGGTAACGGTACAGCACTCTTAACATTACCTGCAAACTTTAACTTAACAGGCAGCATAAATAAAACCGGCGGTCAGGCTCTGAAGTTAAACTTCACGAATGGCGGTAGTGTTAGCGGTGTTGTAGGAACTGCGGCTAATTCGGTTGGTGATATCACAACGGCAAGCACAACAAACTTTGCAAGCAGTGTTAACGCAAAAGGTGCAGCGACGCTCGGCGGTACTACAAGTTTTGCCGATACATTTACTAACACCGGTACTGTTACTTTAGCTAAAGCTTCTATCACTAATTTTGCTAAAAATGTAACAGCTAACAGCTTTGCAGCTAACAATGCTACTATTAATTTCGGTAATAGCCTAGCCTTTAATAGTAATATAACAGGTAGCGGTACTACACTTACTTTAGGTGCAAGCCAAGTAACATATACCGGCGCCGGTAGCTTTACTGATACGCTAACCTTAAATACTACTTTTGACGGAGCAGCTAAGTCAGGCGGTAATATCTTAATTAAATCAGGTAGTACTCTTGATTTATCAGGAGTTTCAACGTTAGCACTTGTTGTTACTGCTACTAATTTCGACATTAATAATATAAGTCCGGATACAAAATATACGGTAATATCTGCAGAAACAGCAGGCGGATTAAAGCCTACTCCCGCAGGTAATGTTAAAGTAACCGTTAATGATGACAACCGCTTTGTCAACTTCACTTTTGATGCATCGACTTTAACGTTATTTGCAAAAGATGAATCTCAAGAAGTTATAGATAACGACTTCAAACCGGGTGGACCGCTTGCAAATATCCCAAATGCTGCAAATATAGAGAAATCACTTAAATTAATGGCAGCAGCACCAAACGGCTCGGATGCGCGTCAAGCATTGGATAACTTTGGTTTGATGACGCCCCAACAAGAAGCAGATGCTGTAACTCACCTCATACAAGACGTTGTAAAGCCTAGCGATACTATAGCTGCTATTAATAATCAAGTTATACTAAGTAATATCTCAAGTAGCTTAATTAATCTAAATGCTAGAATGGATGCAATACAGCCGGCTGCCGTAGCTGCCGGTGATGAGGACAGAGATGCTAAGTTCGGCGCATGGATAAGTCCGTTTGTCGGTAATGCAACGCAGAAGATGCGTAACAATATAAGCGGTTATAAGTCTGATACAACCGGTGGCACTATAGGTTTTGACGGCTTAGTTAACGATGATCTAGCACTA
Source organism: Rickettsia senegalensis (assembly GCF_056135685.1). Lineage (NCBI taxonomy): Bacteria > Pseudomonadati > Pseudomonadota > Alphaproteobacteria > Rickettsiales > Rickettsiaceae > Rickettsia > Rickettsia senegalensis. Next base: position 386,545 of record NZ_JBVYTQ010000001.1, read on the forward strand.
GGGGCTGCATATACAAGAGCCGATACCGATATTAAGCTGAAAAATAATAAGACGGGCGATAAGAATAAGGTAGAGAGTAACATCTATTCCGTATACGGTTTATATAATGTACCTTATGAAAATCTCTTCGTTGAAGCTATAGCATCTTACTCGGATAATAAGATAAAAAGCAAGTCAAGACGCGTTATAGCAACAGCACCGCAGACTATCGGTTATCAAACCGCAAGCGGTAAGTATAAATCTGAAAGCTATACAGGTCAGTTAATGGCCGGTTATACCTATATGATGCCTGAGAACATTAACTTAACACCGCTTGCTGGGCTTAGATATTCGGCTATCAAAGATAAGGGTTATAAAGAAACCGGTACTACTAACCAAAACCTTACAGTTAAAGGTAAGAACTATAATAGCTTCGATGGTTTACTCGGCGGTAAAGTATCAAGTAATATCAATGTCAACGAAGAAGTAGTTCTAACACCTGAGCTTTACGCAATGGTTGATTATGTATTCAAGAATAAAGTTCCGGCGATTGATGCAAGATTACAAGGTATGACTGCTCCTTTCTCAACCAACAGCTTTAAGCAAAGCAAAACAAGCTTTGATGTCGGCGTCGGTGTTACTGCTAAGCACAAAATGATGGAATACGGTATTAATTACGATACAAATATCGGAAGTAAGTATTTCGCTCAGCAAGGTAGTGTAAAAGTTCGCGTAAACTTCTAATATACTCTAGCTCGTCATTGCGAGCAGCCTAGGCTGCGTGGCAATCTCATGAAATAATAACAAACCCCTGAGGTTGCCACGTCAACGCTTCGCTTTTCCTCGCAATAACGGAATGACAAACCACGAAGGAATCATCGAACGTCTACAAAAAACAATAAAAAAGCCTATATAGTTTGACTCTATAGGCTTTTTTGCTTTATAATGTAGTCTTGAGAGTCGTCATTGCGAGCGACTGCAAGGAGCGTGACAATCTCAGGAATTTTGGCACGAGATTGCCACGTCAAGGCTTCGCCTTTCCTCGCAATGACGATAAAATTTAAATAAAAAATTATGTTAGATAATATTAGAAAAACTGCTGATAGTTTTATAATGCGAGTTTTATTCGCAATGATAGCTTTTGCTTTTGTCGGCTTTGGTATTAAAGATGTATTAAACGGAAGAAGAAACGGCGATATTGTTACTTTTTCTCATGTGAAAAATATCTCTCAGGAAGATTTTTTGAGAGCAAAATCTTTAGAAATTAATGCTATAAGTAAGCAAACGGGAACAAGTTTAACCGATGAAGAAATAGCGCAGTTAAATATTGATAACCGAATCCTTAAAAGACTTGTTTACGATAATGTCTTAGATTATTTAGTTAGTTATTACGACTTAGATCTAAGTGATGATACAGTTAAAATTTTAGTCAAAGAATCACCGGTTTTTAAAAATGAGCAAGGTGTTTTTGATATAAAAATTTTTAAAACTTATTTTAGAAATTCTTATATGGATGAAGAAAAATATTTATTAAACTTCAAAGAAAAAGCTTTAAAAAACATCCTGGTCGGTAGTTTTGTAGAAAGTTTCTATGTTCCTAAAGCTATAACTGACAATATAGTAGATTATATGGCTGAAAAAAGAGAAGTAGAATTAGTGCAGATAGAATTACAAAATAAACCGAAAGATTTACAAATCTCCACCCCTACCGACCAGCAATTAAAGGTTTTTTACCAAGATAATAAAACCGTGTTTGAGGTACCTGAGAAACGCAGCTTTTCTTATATTAAAGCTAATATTAAGGATTTAAAAGTCTCAATTACTCAAGATGAGTTGTTAGAATTTTATAATGAAAATAAAGATGAATTCGGTGATCAAAGTTTTGAAGCAGTACAGAAACAATTACATGATTTATTAAAGGCTCAAAAAATCGACATACTTAATATGGAGTTTGCTAAAAAGCTGGAAGATGAGACGGCAGCCGGTTCTAGTTTAGTTGAAATTGCTGAAAAATATAAGCTACCGATACAAAACGTTAACTATATAAGTTATGCAGAGCTTATTGAAGATAAAATAATTGCCGAAAATGCTGATAGTATTTTTGAGCTTTCGGAAGGAGAATTATCTTATCCTATAGAAGCAGAAGATAAAAGTTATCTTATATTGGTAGAATTAAAATCTATTCAGCCGGCAAAAATACCTGAATTTGATGCCATTAAAGAGCAGGTAAATAAAGTTTGGATAAAGCAGAATATCGCTGATGTAAACTTAAAAATTATCAAGGATTTAGCAAAAGAATATAATTCAGATCAAGAGAACATAAAAGAGCTTAAAGCAGCAGGAATAAAAATAAACAAAAAAAGCTATATTAGAGCGGAAATGGAAAATGATCTAACATTAACTCCAGAGATATTATTATCAATTTTTAATACTAAAATAGGAAGTAATACACCTATATTCCAAGTAGGTGATGAAGTATATTTTGCACATATTAAATCTAGAAGTATAGATGAATTAACAGCTAAAAATATTCATATCAATTCAGAAAAAAATATAATATATAATATTAAAAATTCTGTAATTGACGAGCTAATTAACTGCACAATTATTCAGAATGATATGAAAGTGAAGGGGAATTTTAGCAGATAATGAGGAAGTGTTTTCGATGTCATTCCTACGAAAGCAGGAATCCATCATAAAGCGAGATAAACCGAGCTTTAAAACGTTTTAAAGTAATGGATTCCTGCTTTCGCAGGAATGACATAAAACGAGCCATGCAATAATGTCATACAGTAATGACATAAACATTACAAACAAAAAAAATAAAACTATGAGCTTTAAAGATTTACCAGAGTTCTTAAAATTTTTAGAAAAAAACGGTGAGTTAAAGCGTATTTCTACCCCCGTTAAAACTGACCTAGAAATTACTGAAATTAGTAGAAGAGCATTAGCACAAGGCGGACCTGCATTACTTTTTGAAAATGCTATAAAAGCCGATTGCACTAAATCCGATATACCTGTTCTAACTAATCTTTATGCTAGTATAAATCGTATTCGTATGGGACTTAAACTTAAGTCACCCAAAGAATTAAGAGAGCTTGGCGTTTTACTAGCATTCCTTAAACAGCCGCAACCCCCCTCATCTTTTAAAGAAACATTATCAATGTTACCGCTTGCTAAGCGTATATTTGCGATGTCTCCTAAAACAATATCAAAAGCAGCCTGTCATGAAGTCGTCATTGACAAACCGAATATCAATATATTGCCGATCCAAAGATGTTGGCCTGATGATATTTCGCCTTTAATTACCTGGGGGATAGTAGTTACTAAGGGACCTAGTAATGATAAAATAGATAATTACAACCTTGGTATATATAGAATGCAGGTTATTTCGGAAAATAAATTATTAATGCGTTGGTTAAAGTTACGGGGTGGAGCAGAACATCATAAACGTTGGAAAGAAGCAAAAAAAGAGCCGTTTCCCGCCGCTATCGTTATTGGGGCAAATCCAGCGGTAACTTTGGCAGCGGTTACACCGATACCTGAGAATATCTCAGAATATAATTTTGCAGGTTTACTCGGTAATGAAAAAATAGAGCTGGTGCAATGCAAAACTATTGACCTTAAAGTACCTGCACATAGTGAAATAGTGCTAGAAGGTTATGTAAGTTTAGAGGAATATTCACCTGAAGGCCCTTTCGGGGATCATACCGGATATTATAATGATGTTGAGGAGTTTCCGGTCTTTACCGTAACTGCAATAACGATGAAGAAAAATCCAGTATATTTAAGTACCTATACCGGAAAACCGCCTGATGAGCCGTCAATCTTAGGGGAAGCATTAAATGAAATCTTTATTCCTATCTTGCAGCAGCAATTTCCGGAAATAGTCGATTTTTGGCTTCCGCCTGAAGGGTGTTCATATAGAGTTGCGGTAGTATCGATTAAAAAATCTTATCCCGGTCATGCTAAAAGAATAATGCTTGGGATTTGGTCGTACTTACGGCAATTTATGTATAGTAAGTTTATTATAGTCGTAGATGATGATATTGATGTTCGTAATTGGCAAGAAGTAATTTGGGCAATAGCGACCAGAAGCGATCCAAGGCGTGATACGAGCTTTATAGATAATTCCCCGATAGATTATTTAGATTTTGCCTCACCTGATTCAGGGCTTGGTAGTAAAATGGGAATAGATGCAACCGATAAAATATACCCTGAGACAAATAGAAAATGGGGTAAAAAAATAGAAATGAGTCAGGAAGTTATCGACAAGGTTGATAGTATGTGGGATGGTTTAAAGATGATATAAGCAACCGTCACTGCGAGCGACTAAAAGGAGCGTGGCAATCTCATGAAACAGTATAAAATGCCTGAGATAGCCACGTCGAGGCTTTGCCTCTCCTCGCAATGACGTTAAAATAATATAACATTATCAGAGCTAAACATGTATAACATCCCGCACGAGACGATAATTAATAATTTCAAAGAAATAGCCGATAAATATCAAGAGCTTATTTTGCATTTCATGCAAGGTAGGGGGAGCATGATACCTAGGAGCCTAATTGATAGTGATAAAAACAGGATTATAGCTTCTTTAATGGTAGAACAATTTTGGGCAAATCCTGAAAAATTTTGTCAGCTTAATATTGAATATATTGATAAGTTAAGAGAGCTTACAACGAATAGCTTTGCAAAATTTGTCGGTAGTCCGGCAAAAGCTGTATTTTCTCCGGATAATCGAGATAAAAGATTTAAAGATTCTTCGTGGGAGGATAATGCTTATTTTGACTTTGTTAAACAATATTATTTACTATCTAGTGAGTGGCTTAAGAAGAATATAGAACAGTATGAGCTATCAAATGATCTCAAGCAACATTTAGAGTTTGTAACTAAACATTTTATTGATGCTTTTTCACCTTCAAATTTTGCTTTTTGTAATCCTAAGGTTTTACGTGTGACGTTAGAAAGCGGCGGCCAAAATCTAGTACAGGGATTAGAAAATTTCTTAAGAGATATAAAAAGCTCTGGTGATATATTAAATATTAAAACTACCGATAAATCCGCCTTTAAACTCGGTCAAAATATTGCGGCAACAAAAGGAAAAGTCATATTTCAAAATGATTTAATGCAATTAATATGCTATGAACCGAAAGAGAAAGTTCATAAGATTCCGATATTTATTATTCCGCCATGTATAAATAAATATTATATACTCGATTTGTCTTCGCATAATTCTCTAGTATCTTTTTTGGTGGAAAATAATTTTCAAGTTTTTCTTATTTCATGGGTTAACCCTGATATTTCTCTATCGGAAAAAGGCTTCGAGGATTACTTAAAAGACGGTATTTTAGCACCTTTTGAGTATGTTAGAAATCTTGGTTTTGAGAAAATTGATTTTGTCGGCTATTGCATGGGTGGTACGTTCCTTGCTATAATTATCACCTACTTTAAAGTAAAAAAAATAGATTCTGTTCACAGTAGCACTTTCTTTACTACTTTGCTTGATTATACTCACCCGGGTGAGCTTGAAATATTTTTTAATGAAGCTACGATTAATTACATTAAAGAAGATATAAAGCTAAAGGGCTATTTTGACGGACAATATTTATCAAATAGTTTTAGTTTGCTAAGGGCAAATGATCTAATTTGGACGTTTTTTGTCAATAATTATTTGCTTGGCAAAAAACCTATGCCTTTTGATTTGCTATATTGGAATGCGGATTCTACTAACTTGCCGGCAAAAATGTATGAGGAATATTTACAAAATACATATTGTAATAACTTGCTAAAAGAGTCTAATAATTTAGAGATACTCGGAACAAAAATAGATCTTGGAAAAGTTGATTGCAACACTTTTTTCGTAGCTGCAAAAGAAGATCATATAACTCCATGGCGTTCAATATACGATGGAGTAAAATTATTAAACGGACATAAGATTTTTTGTCTCACGGATTCAGGGCATGTAGCAGGTGTAGTTAATCCTCCTGCGACTGCTAAATATAATTATCGGCTTAATGACGACTTAAGTTTAAGTAGTCATGAGTGGCTTATAAAGGCTACGGAATATGAAGGCTCATGGTGGAACTATTGGCTTGATTGGCTTATAAAAAATAATGATACTAAGCTAGTAGATTCTTTAGATTATCAGAATCTAGAGGCTATAGAAGAAGCCCCGGGAAGCTATGTAAGAAAATAGTATACTCGTTTAATTTGAAAAATTGGCGTCGTTGTTCGGCACCCCCCCAAAAACAATCGACAAAAGGAGTAGAATTTTCTAGAAACAAAGGAGGAGATTCTATAAATGACAATATCAAAGCACAGTGATAGCCAAATCATGTCTATCTTAAAGCAAGCGAGCGGTGGGATGCCTGTAGCGTCTATACTGAGAGAGCACAAAATACCATCAGCGACATTTTATAAATGGAGATCAAAGTATGGTGGTATGGCTTTACCGATGATTACTAAATTAAAGGAGTTAGAATCGGAAAATGCACGGCTTAAAAAGATGTATGCTGAGGAAAGGCTAAGAGCTGATATATTAAAGGAAGTACTTGAAAAAAAGTTAGGAAGCCATCTCAAAGGCGGGAGATGGCTAAAATAATATCTGGAGAAAAAGATATTTCTATAAGGAGTGCATGCAAGATCTTTGGTGTCAGCGAAACATGCTATAGATATAAAAGGAAGCTATCATCTGAGGATGATATTATAGCAGGCCAGCTAATGCGTTTAGTAGGTGATCAAAAGAACTGAGGCCTTGGCCTCTGCTTTTTATATTTACGTAATATCAAAGGTTTTGGTTGGAATCATAAACGTGTATACAGGATATATAAGGAGCTAGCCCTTAATATGAGAATAAAGCCTAAGAAGAGATTACTTAGAGCAAAGCCTAAAAAGCTTATAGTGTCTAAAACAATAAATGATTGCTGGTCCATGGATTTTATGCACGATAGTTTAGAGAATGGTAGGAAATATCGTTTATTTAATGTGATTGATGACTTTAATAGAGAGAGCCTTGGTACTGAGACTGATTTTTTATTGTCAGCAGGAAGAGTTATCAGGTCACTAGATCAAATTATAGAATGGCGAGGTAAGCCAAAATCTATACGTTGTGATAATGGACCTGAATATATCAGTAAATTATTGAGCAAGTGGGCAAAAGAAAAGAATATCAAGTTATTATTCATTCAGCCAGGCATGCCTCAGCAAAATGCATATATTGAAAGATATAATAGAACTGTAAGATATGATTGGTTAAATCAGTATTTATTTGTTAATATACAAGAAGCACAGGATCTTGCAACTCAATGGCTTTGGTCTTATAATAACGAAAGACTTAATATGGCTATTGGCGGTATAACACCAATACAAAAATTAGCTCTCGCAACTTAACTCTCTACTCTCTATTGCGATTAAAAATGGGAGGATTACCGTTTCATATTTTTTGTTCCTCACGTACTAGTTGTACGCTGCGGTCAAAAAATATAAAACACCTTGCTCTTTTCCAAATTAAACTTCGTCTGCCGATTTTTCATTTATTCAGAATATATAAAAATTGTGAAGAGAAAAAATAGTAAATTTATAGAAATATCTATTGCCTTTATCTTAGGAGTTGCTTTAGGTATTTATGGACAGAATCCAGATTATTTTACTAATCTAATAAATCAAAAATCATTAGCTTCATCTGCGCCAAAAATAAAGCATTACAATATTTCAGAGCTTTCAAGAAGTAAAGTTAGTACATGTTTTACTCCTCCTGCCGGTTGTACTAAGTTTATAGCAAATCAGATAGATAGAGCTGAAGAATCTATTTATATGCAAGCATACGGTATGAGTGATGTACTGATTACTACTGCGCTTATTAATGCACAGATGCGAGGAGTAAAAGTTAGAATATTGCTTGATCGTAGTAATTTTAAGCAAAAATTTTCTAAATTGCATGAATTACAACGAGCAAAAATTGATGTGGACATAGATAAAGTACCGGGAATCGCTCATAATAAAGTTATCATTATCGATAGAAAGAAAGTAATAACCGGTTCGTTTAATTTTACAGCAGCTGCTGATAAACGTAATGCTGAAAATGTAATTATTATAGAAGATCAGGAGCTAGCAGAGTCTTATTTACAAAATTGGTTAAACAGAAAAGCGAGTAATTCGGGTAAATAGTCATTGCGTGCGATACCGAACCCTCATTGCGAGCAGCCATATAGCTTCTTTATGTCATTCCTGCGAAAGCAGGAATCCAGAAAAAAGTATAAATACAGCAAATTTTTGAAATTAAAAGCTCGATTTATCTCGCGTTATTATGGATTCCTGCTTTCGCAGGAATGACATAAAAAAATAGTTAAAAATTACATAGATTTCTTATTAAAGTTTTTTTGTACTTGTTCTGCCATATTTTGCATATTATTAGAAGCATGATGAACATTCTCGGCAATATGCTTATTTGCGGCTTCTAATATTTTGTTTGAAGACTCATAAGCAATACTTGCTAATTCCTTAGCATTATCCATAGATGTTTCATAAATAGATCTTAAACATTTTTGATGACATTCACTAGCTTGTTTGAAATCTTTAGAATTTGCTGCTTCTTTGGCGGTATTCAAAATAGTATTAACATTATTTTGTATAATCTCGGAATTTTTCTTAAGCAAAGATTGCATGCTTTCTGTAGCAATTTGGTTAGTTGTTAAAAGAATATTCATAGCTCTTTGCATTGTATTTGTGATAGATGAAAGATCTACACTAGGGATATTTTTCATAGAACTCATATAAAATTCCGGATTCATATAGGATTTCATTAAATCTAAAAATTGTGTATTATTTAACATTATTCATTCTCCTAAAATAAATTAAATTTTTTACTTAAAAAATTTTTTGTGTTTTATAGGTTACGTATATGTAAACATAAACCCTCAATTCATGCTAACATTTATAAAATTATGAGTCAATAATTGTTAGCATTAAGAATAATATTAAAAATAGTTAAGTTTTTATAAATGTTGGACACATCAATTCAAGAATTAATAGATAAGTGGCAAAAATACCTCGTTTTGCAAAGAAATTACTCTAATCATACAGTAATTTCTTATAATAATGACCTTAAGCATTTCCTTGAGTTTATGAATTATTATCATTCAGAGCTTGTAACGATAAATCATATTAAAACCGCAGATATAAGATTAATCCGAAGTTGGCTTGCAAAACGTAACTGTGATAATTTTACCACTTCTTCAATTTCGCGTGGTTTATCTGCAGTAAAAAATTTTTATAGGTTTTTAGAGAAAACAACACAATTAAATAGTCATATAATTTTTTCTATAAAAACTCCTAAAAAGACTAAATTGTTACCAAAAGCTTTATCGGAGGATGATGTAGTAATATCACTTGAACATATTGAAGAATACGGGAATGTTAAGTGGGTAGAACTTAGAAATAAATCCCTACTTGTTCTTATATATGCTTCAGGTCTACGTATATCGGAGGCATTATCAATTACAAAACTTCATCTACAAAATCTAGAATTTATAAGAATAATAGGTAAAGGTAGTAAAGAAAGAATAATTCCGTGGTTACCGATTGCTAAAAATTTAATTACCCAATATTTAGAAATATTGCCGTATAAGCTAGGCGATAATGAACCAATATTTAGAGGAAAGCAGGGTAAGAAATTGCAGCCACCGGTATTTAATCGTGAATTAATTAAATTAAAGCATTTTTATGGTTTACCGCAGCATTTAACTGCTCATTCATTTAGGCATAGTTTTGCTTCGCATTTGCTTGAGCATGGTGCAGATTTACGCTCTATTCAAGAGCTATTAGGTCATAAAAGTCTATCTACTACACAAAACTATACTAAAACAAGTATAAAGCATTTAGAGGCTGTATATACTACCGCATATCCAATTAAAAAATAAAATATATTAATATTCATAATCTTCTTGCGTTAATTTTAAGTCGTATATTATATTATTTTAAAAACCTTATAAACATAATATATAAGAGGCTATCAGTAAATAAACTTTAATTAGTAATTAAAGAGCTTTTTTAGCGAAAATTAATAAGATTTTTGTCGGAATAGTTATTCATATTTCAAAAAAAAATCTTATAATTTGCAGCAAAAAAGAACTAAATTACCGAAAAATTTGTTTACTGATAGCCTCTTAAAAGCTAATATTGAGATATTAATATGCTAGAAACACCTAAATTACCTATGGGATATAAACCTTCTAAAGATGAAGAATATATGTGTCCTAATCACCTAGAATATTTTAGACAAAAACTTTTAAGATGGAAAGAGGATTTATTAAAGGAATCTCAAGAGACTTTAAATCATTTAAAGGAAGAAAATTTAAAAGAATCCGATCTTAACGATTGTGCTACTCATGAAACAGAAAGAGCTTTTGAGCTTCGTAGTAGAAATAGATATTGTAAATTAATGAGTAAAATAGAAGAAGCATTATCACGTATTAAAAATGGGGAATACGGTTACTGTGAAGAAACAGGCGACCCAATAGGTATAAAAAGATTAGAAGCACGACCTATTGCTGCATTATGTATTGAAGCCCAAGAGCGCCATGAAAATTATGAGAGAAGTCATTTGGATGAGCCTGGGAATTAAGTAGCTAGGTAATTTATGTGCGTGGTTTAAAAGTTGTCATTGCGAGCCGGCATTCATGCCGGCGTGGCAATCTTGGCAAGCCTCCTGAGATTGCTTCGTCAATTGCTATGCAATTTCCTCGCGATGACGATTTGGGTATCCACGCGGGCAAATGCCCCGACTATTAGCGATTATATACCTTAAAACCTAAAGAAGTTAGAGCATTTACCGTTTCAAATAAAGGTAACCCCATAACATTTGAATATGAGCCGGAAATAAATGAGATAAAAGCTTCTGCATAACCGTAAATTTTGCACCCGCCGGCTTTATCTATTCCCTCATCCAAAGAACAATAAAAATTAATCTCTTCATCACTTAATTTTTTAAACTTAACAATAGTCTGAACTATTTTTTGTCTAATTGTAAGCTGATCATTCTCTTTTTTGATAATACATAAACCGGTATAGACACGATGACGACGTCCGGATACCATCTTAATACAATTCTTGACTTCTTCATAAGTAGTAGCTTTCGGCAATACTCTTCTACCTACTGCCGCTACGGTATCGGCAGCTATAATTATAGCGGGTTCCTCTATTTGAGATGCAACTTTTATAGCTTTTTCGTAAGCAAGTCTTATGGCTAAGGGAGCGGGTAATTCACGCAAATTAGGTGTTTCATCTATATCTGCCGGAATAATTTGTGAAGGGATAATTTTGATTCTGTTTAGTAACTCAATTCTTGCAGGAGAGCTTGATGCTAATATAATAGGTAATAGACTCCTTGTATAACCTCCTTCTAAAGGTAATTTGCACGTCAATCCGGTACTCGCATCCTCACGTACGCTTTTGTACGCTGCGGTGTTGCGTTCCGTGTTTCCTTCAAATTCCTCTTTATAAGATAGGTTGTGCAAGGAGTCTAATGTTTTTTGATTCCGCTTCATATTTAAGACTAGTGACGATGAATCACACGCCCCTTAGTTAAATCATAAGGAGTCATTTCTACCGTAACTTTATCTCCTAGTAATATTCTGATACGATTTTTACGCATCCTACCGGAAGTATGAGCAATAATTACATGATCATTCTCAAGCTTTACTCTAAAAGTAGCATTAGGTAAAAGTTCAAGTACTGTACCTGTAAACTGAATGAGGTCGTCTTTTGACATTATAATTTATGTTTTTATGGTCGGGGCGGAGAGATTCGAACTCCCGACCCTCTGGTCCCAAACCAGATGCGCTACCAGGCTGCGCTACGCCCCGAGAATTAATTATGTTTATACTATATACTCTATTATTCGTAGCAAATCAATTTGTTTATGCAAAAATTTATAGATTTTGCTCATATCGTCATTGCGAGCGAACGTAAATGAGCGTGGCAATCTTGTCAAATAACCTGAGATTGCTTCGTCGAAACTTGCTGTTTCTTCTCGCAATGACGGTTTGGGTATTTCTTAAGTTTTATATACGATTTACCGAATCTCTATAAAAATACATAAAGTTTAATTTATTTTAAACAAAAAAAAGTAATTTATAGTTACTTTCTATAAGTAGAAAATACTTTATTTATAAGTATTTTTATAGATATTTTAGTATTTAATTAACGTTTTTCAACTAAAAGTAATGTGTTATTTATATAACAAAATTATAAGTTAGAAAAATTTTTGTTCTTTTAATAATTATTAATCATTTCATCTTATCCTCTTTTATTATTAATATTAATTAAAGCTCTGAATAAAAAATTAATTTTATTATTAACTTTTTTTAAAAGTGCAACATAGGTTCTGTGAACATCTCTAAAAAATAGCAAATTAATTAGAAATGTTCACAGAACCTAGCGAAAATATTAAGAATTTTTATCTTAATCTCATTTACCAAAGATTTTTAAAAATCTTCCAAAATACAGAAAATTTATATTTGTTTAATGAATACTAGTCTCGAATTGATAATTTAGAAAATTAAGCCCAAATTTAGGAGACGTTATGTCAACTCAACGAAAAATACTCTAAAAATTTAATTAAAAAAGGCATGTTTACGACAGCCTCAGCGGCGGCAATGATACTTGCGAGTACTAGCTCTTTAGCTCTAGACAACCAAGACGTGATAGCAGATGATGCGGTTTTATTTAGTGGGGTTAATTTGGATCAAAATGACGGTAATGTTCCTTTTGCTCTAGGTTCTCTACTTACGTTTAATAATGTAGATAGCGTTACTGCCGATGTGAATGCAATTGCCAGTATATATGTAAATGCTATCGGTGCATCGGTGACTTTTCCACAGAATACAGTGGTTGGCTGTATCGTTCCACCGGATTTACTTCTAGCAAATCACTCATTAAATATGACTATCCCTGCTGGGGTAAATGTTACTTTAAACGGCGTTGCTCCGAGTCAAGCAGCAGCTGCAGCTGCTGTAAATGCAGCGGGCTGTGCTAATCCGTTTGCTCCCGGGCTCGGCAATAACGTTCCTACAGATACTTATTTTATTAATGATATAGATTTTCAGGGTATTAACGGACAATTAACTATTCAAGCCGCAGATTATGGAGATATAGTTTTTGCTGCCGCAACTACTGATACCACGATTACAAACGGATTAGATGCTATTGTAAATGTTAAATCAAATCTTCAGGTAAAAGATAGTAGTTGGGCAACAGAGCTTGGAACAATCAATATTAGTGCTAATGCTGTATATAATTATGTGAATAATGATGCTGGTCCAATTGATATAAATCCTATAGGAAATTTAGTATTTTTAGCTCCTACTTCTCGAGCTGACTTTAGTAATGAAAATGCAAATGGTGGACAGTTTTTAGCTACCGTTCCTATAACTAGCGATACAGACTATAATGGACTGAGAAATCAAGACAAAAAATAATCAAATTCGTTTCCTATTTTTATTATATTGTTAAGCAGCTAATTGATAATAATTTTGCGTATAATTCAGATAAACATCCATAGGTTTTTTGTAACCAATACCCGAATGAAATCTTTGATAATTATACTTATACAGATAATTATCAATACCTATCCTCAGTTCTTTAATATTTTTAAAATCATTAATAAATATACAGTTATATTTTATAGTCCTAAAAAATCTCTCTATTACGATATTATCAATACTTCGACCTTTTCCATTCATTGAGATTTGAATATTATTATCTTTTAGTATCTGTATATGGTCATGACTAGTATATTGACTACCCTGATCACTATTAAATATCTTTGGAGCATTATATTTATTAAGGGCATCCTTCAAGACATCAGTAACAAGAGTTGCATCCATAGAATTGGATAATTTATAACTTAATATAGCTTTGCTATGCCAGTCTATAATAGCCGCCATATACATAAAGCCATCATGAGTTCTAATGTAAGTAATGTCACCACTCCAAACCTCATTGACATTAGGTACATGTACTGTTTTTGTTGTTCTAGATTTAGTCCAATATTGATCAAGTAAATAACTGTATACTTTATGCTCATTATCCTTTACAGAAGTAGACTTTCTCTTATGAGGATAAATGGCTTCTATTCCCATCATCCTCATATATTTTAATACTCGATCTCTGCCAATTGAAAAACCATCCTCTAATAACTGATGATAAATATAACGATAACCAAATTCGGGATTATCTGTATATATTTCATCTATTCTATTTAAGATACTTAATTTATCTACACTAAGCGGTTTAACTTTATAATATGTTGTAGAGCGACTAATATCTAGCAACTCACATTGTCTTGTCTTTGGTAGTTGATCTAGCTTGGACTGGACAAGACTCTTTCTATTTGATAAGTCCAAGCTTTTTAGCTTTCCCACAGCCCAGTCCCTCTCCACCGTAGCTTTCCCAAGAGCTTTAGCTAGTTCATCATTTTGTTCTTTGAGATCACTAATTTGTTCTTGATATTCACTCAAAACTTTAGCTGGCTCAAAAGCTAGAGCTGCATTAGCAACAAACTGCTTTTTCCAATTCTGAATTGTCTTGGAGCTTATCTCATATTTTGATGCTAATTGACTTAAGGTAGCATCCTCTTTTATTAATTCTAATACTACCTTAGTCTTTTCTTCACTACTGAAAATCCTAACCTTATTTTTCTTCATCTTTCCTCCTAAGTTTTACCTATTTATTGTAACTTATTTCGGAAACTTGAGTACTATTTTTTCTGTCCAGTTTTCTCAGTCCATTATAGACGCTACAGGTATAGCAGCGTTTCACGTATCAACCTCTGCAACGAATATTAATGTATCTGTCGGAACTAGTCCTACCCAAAGATTCAATACCTTTATGACAGATGGTCTAAATGTAACCACTATTAGTAGTAATATTTTTGCAAAAACAATTGAAATTAAGCAGAATCCAACAAATCTAGCTGGTCAGACGCAACTTATTTGGACAACGCCAATTAATACAGGAGCCGGCGGAGTAGTAACATTTGGTACAATTCTATATCACAATTTAACGCTAACATAACTTCCAATATGGATTTTAACGGTACATCCGCGACTGCTATATTGGATGACGGTGTCACAGTAACCGGGGACATAGACGATATTTTAGGAGGGAATCTAGCAACTTTAAATTTTGTTGGTTGTAGTACGGTTACCAGTGATGTAGGAGCTAATCATGCGATTAATACATTGAATGCTAAAGGGAATAACCCTGTTAATTTACAGGGAAATGTTACGGTTGATCAGTTTAATTTTACTGCTGACGGGATAGCTGCAGTAGGAGGAACATTAACTGCAACAGCAGGAGTGCAGCATAATGATCTTGAGGCAACGTTAGCCTTTTCTAATCCGGTAGGTTCTTATATTTTTTCAAGTCCTATTTTACAAGCAGGCAATGGTGGTGTCATGGTAGATACTACTCTTAAGGCTACTGATGCTAGTATTGCTACGGCTAAAGCTATTCAAATAGGAGCAAATTTCTCTACAGCGGCTCTTACTTTAGCGGTCAATAATCCGAATTTAAATCTTTTAGCGGGAGGAAATCAAATTAATTTTGAAAGTGCTGGTGCTGCTTTAGTTTTAGCTTCACCTGTCGTACAAAACGTAACATTTGGCGGTAATTTAGACGGCTTCGCAGGCGGTTGGCGGTAATGTAATCTTAAACGGCACTAATGCTTTAACCGTTCAGGGAGGATCGTTCGGTGCCGTTAATAAGCTAGCTTCGGTTAGCACTATAGGAAACGTTCAGGCACAGGGAGGGATTAACCTTAGCGGTATTACGACTCTTAACGTTACGGGAAATAGTAACTTTACCGATCAAACCGCTACCTCGGCAAGTGCTACTAATATAAATATCGGCGATGGAAACGGAATCGGGACATATATTAACGCCTAATAATGCAAATTTTAATATTAGTACTGCTAATATGAAATTCAATAATGCCGGTTCAATATTAAATATTACAAGTAACGGAAACGTAACGGCTACAATAAATGGGGATTTAAATCCTGGTGCAGCGGCTAGTGGCGTGATTCAGTTAAGCTCAACCGGTGGTCTTTTAACGATAACCGGTGGAAATAATTTAGGTATTAATAACGGCAATACTTTAAATTCTATGATATTAGCCGGCAACGGTGATATCACGATTACGCCGGCAATTAATATAGCAACCCTCTTTCTACAGGTATGGCCGGTAATTTAACTCTTACCACTGTTAACGGTTCGGTTAATTTTACGAATACTACTACGCTTGCAGTGACTAATATTACCGGAAAAACGGATTTTGTAAATAATGCCGATATAATAAATCTTGCTGCAGGGGGGTAATTTAGCGGCAGTAACAAGTAGTAATGGCATTAACGGTACGGTTAATGAGTTAGGAGCAGGAATATTAGGACCTGTTACCGGCATTACGGCTTTAAATCTTAACGGAGCAGGAGTTGTTACAATAAACGGAGCATCTAGTGCAACTAATCTGACGATAAATAATGCAGGTACGGTAGCTACGGCAGCCGGCGGCTTTACAGGTAATGCTGCAGTTGGAGCCGGTCAATTGACTACGGATACTACGGGTAACGTTACTGTCGGGACAGGAACATATACCGGGGATATTACAGGTAGAGCAACTTTTACTGATGCCGGTGTCATTGCAACTGATCAGATTGGTGGACAGACTGATTTTACCGGTAAGGCAGGTACGGTTAACGTTAATGACGGCGGTACTTTAGCAGCGGTGATAAGTAGTGCAGCGGCAGCCGGCGATTTAGTATTTGACGGGGACGGTACTGTTAGTGTCGTCGTAAACAATATAAATACAATAACGATTAACGGTGTAGCCGGTCAAATAGCGGCTTTCCAACAAGATGTATCGACTGCTTCTTTAGTCTTCAGTAATGGTGGTACAGCAGATTTACAAGGTTCACTCACTACTACCGGTGATGTAGATTTCGGAGCCGGTGGCATCTTAGAATTTTCGTGAGCAAATCCTGCAGGTTATACGTTTAATAGTGTGGTTACCAATGGTGCTACCGGAACATTGAATGCCTATGCTAACTTAACTGCTACGGATATATCTATCGGTACGGTGCAAACAATTAATATCGGACAAGCCGCAGCTCCTAAGACATTTACTGTAGGTGTTAGAAAGGTCTGCTAACTCTCTTACAGCCGATGGGTAGTACTATCAATTTTGGCGATACTAATTCTACATTCGGTTTAACAACAAGTAGCAATCAACAAGTTACTTTTGCGAATAGTTTCGGCGGCTTTGCCGGCGGTGGCGATAAGGTCAATTTAAGTAGTACTAAAGGTGCTAAACTTGAGATTCAAGGTGGCGATAATACCAAAACACTAGGTACTGCTGTGAATAAATTAGCAGCTATAAATGTTACTGCAGGTAGTGAGGTCGGAGTTGTTGGTGGTGCTAATAGCTTTGACGTAAGTAATGCAGCAGCTCTTAATATTGGAAACGGAGCTATATTCGTCGACCAATCAATTACTTCGACACAAATTGCCAAAACCAATATCGGTGATAATAACGGTCCGAGAACTTACGCACTTGATGCATTAAACGGAGATTTTCAATTAAAAGCTCCGGGCGTTACATTCGTGGACTCTGCATCTGTTTTAAAGTTAATGACTACCGTAGCTAGCGGCAATAATAGTGCTATAGAGTTAACAGGCAATATAGAGCCGCTTGTTCCAAATGTCGCTATAGTTGAGATAAATGCAAAAAATGCTAATACCAAGTTAACAATAGACGGTACGGCTAATAATTATGCTATCGGAACAAAAGCAAATCCGGTGAGTAAAGTACAACTTACAGGGCAAGGAACACTAGTAATAACTGCTCTTAATACCCCAAATATAAACGTATCCGTTGCAAAAGTTGCAATAGGATCAGTCAGATCGAATGTTTTTTTCTCCGCTCCTTCCGGTCCTATTAATATCGAGCTTGGAGTCGTACAGATTAACGGCAATATGAATTTCCAAAATAATGCCGGTACCGCAATATTTGCTAGTGATACAAAAAATAATATACCGGCACTTATTACCGGTAATATAACAAGTACAGGTGGTCAACCTAACGGTACTGTAGTGTTTATGGATAACGGTACTATAGGTACGGTTGACGGTAACGGAAACTCAACAAATACAATTACAAACCTTGCAATGCTACAAGCAGGGGCTGACAACAGCACCGTCACGATTAATTCCGGCGGTAATATGTCAATTACTGAAGTTCAAGGAACGGATACGGGTACTATAGTATTTACTCAGGAAACAAATTTAACCGGTAACATTAATGAAACAGGCGGTAAAGCTGTTAATTTAACGTTAACAATAACGGTAATGACAATGGGGTTAGTGCTATCCGAGGTAACATAGGTAGTAATACAGCAGTAGATGATATTACCGTTCCAAATGGAACCTTAAGCGTTGGTGTGATGAATAGTGTACCTGATAGCGTTATTAAAGGCGGTGTAGTTTACTTGGGACCAAATGCTATACTTGACCGAGACTCAAGCAATGTTACATTTACCGGATACTTTAACTATGTTGCTCCAAATGCATTAATTACTCCCGCACCAATTGATATTACCGGAGGTGTAAGATTTGACGATTCAGACGCTGTAACGGATAATGGTACATATGGTAAAGCAAATATTCCTCTTGGTATAATACAAATAAACGGTGGAGATGTAACGCTTACAAATCAAGTATATGTTAATAACGTAAAATTTACGACTTCTAATGCTGTAACCTTAACACTTACCAATACAAGTACGGTTGGCGGGGCTACAACTACCGGCAATAAAATTCATACTCTTGCAATAACGGGAGATTTAACAACAGGTACTTCGCCGTTCGGTTCAGACTCAAACCACCTTAAACCATTCAGCTTAATAGTGGCGGTAAATTCACCATTGGTAGCCAAGATGTTTACTCTAGTGTCACAACCAAAACTAATAACGAGGGTACGGCGATATTTAATGCCGATAACGGTTTTACCGATGATTTAGGCGGTGAGAATGTAAACCTTAAACTAGTTCAGTTCAGTAGTAATAAAGGCACGGTAAAAGGAGAGGCCCATACCAAAGCTATTACTATTGATGCCGGTAAATCAGCTGTATTTACCGGTTATAACAGTAGGAGCTTAGACATTCCGTCAGCCACGGTCGGCGGTGTTAAAGTGCCAAGAGCAACCATGAAATTTAGTTACAAAACAAAAATCGTTTCAGAGGACTTCAAAGGAAGCAGTAGCAGCTCTTCAGCAGAATATACTAATGCTACGCTTGTATAAGCTCCGATTAACGGCGATAGTCATAAGTTTAATGATGACGTGTGGCTACAAAAAGCGGTAACGGGTGCTAATGTTATTACTTTTGCACCGAAAAAAACAGCTTTCACTGCGTCGAATTTAGGAGCAACTACTATAGTTGCCGATCAGGCGACAATGATGTTTACCGGTGATAATACTAAAGTAAATGTCGGCGGTAATATATCAGGTAGTAATATTACTTCTGACCTTGGTAATAATCAAGTTACTTATACAGGCTCTGCTACTCCTACCGGTGAGCTTATTATAAATGTCTTCTATGATACTATAAATGCAGGTCAGACAGGTAACGCTAATAGCGGTAATATAGTACTCGCAAGCGGTAGCACCTTCAATTTATCAAATGTTTCTTCTATTAAAGTATTTTTAACTGCTCAAAATAACCCGTCTGCTATTGGAGAAGGTAGTGCTTATCCTGTCATTAGTGCAGCAGGAGGTAGTATAATAGTCGGTAATGCCGCAAATCTACCGTTTAACGTAACGGCTAATGAAGGCGGCTTCGTCAGATGGAAAATTACAGGTAATTTCTTTGTACTTTTACCGATAGAACCAACAGGAGATAATGTTGTTGATAATATTATAGGTAAGATAATAAAAGCTCCTCTGGGTACTGATGCGGCAAAAGTTGCAAATGTTTTAGTAAATACACCGGTAGATCAAAGGGCGGCGGTAATTAAGCATTTATTACCTATAATCGAGCGCCCTTCAAATGAAATACACAGAGTAACTACTCCGCTTACTCCTATGGGTCCTTTCGTCGGTCCAAGTGTTGGTGGTGGTTTTAATCCTATACAACCGCCACCAACTAGCGGTAGTGTAGTTAACAATATATATGTTCCGCCTATCACTCCGAGCGGCTACGATGTAACACCTAGCAATTCGGCAGGATATAATACCCCGACTACTCCGGTTACAGGCACCGGTGGCTTTGGACCTAACGGACCAAGTACAGGAGGTGGTAGCCCATCAGTTGGCACTGGTGGCTTTGGTCCTAACGGTCCTGGCACAGGCGGTACTACAGGAGGTAATCTGTCAGTTGGTACAGGTGGAGGGTCGTGCCTCCGTATTGCAGTTTAGAGTAAATAGTCTATAATCCTCAAACAGTAATAAGAGAGAATTATAGTTAAGGAGTTATGGCAAAAATAGATGTTAAGTGTAGATATTGTAACAACACAGAAGAAGTAATAAAGTCAGGATATTCAATTTCAAAACAACAGAGATATCAATGCAAGCGGTGTAATCGATATTTTTAATTGGAGTATATTAATAATGCATCTAAGCCTGGAGTTAAGGAGCAAATAGTAGAAATGTCAATCAACGGCTCTGGAGTTAGAGATACAGTAAGAGTATTAAAAGTGGGTATCAATACAGTTATCCGTGTTTTAAAAAAATCTAGTATTAAAAAACAATAAATCATTCTATCAGTACAACAGAAGTAATTATTGCTCCTGAGATAGATGAACAATGGTCTTATGTACAGAATAAATCCAGACAACGATGGCTTTGGTATGCCTTGGATAAGATTTCGTTAAAAGTAGTTGCTTATACGTTTGGTACAAGATGTGATAGCACATTAGAATCATTACTGAAAAAACTAGAGAATTTCAAGGTGACTTTTTACTATACAGATGGATGGGGGAGTTATGCTAGGTTATTAGACCCTAAAAAGCATATTATCAGTAAAAAATACACTCAACGGATAGAACGAAGTAACTTGAACCTTAGAACGAGATGCAAGAGGCTTGCACGTAAGACAATCTGCTTTTCCAAGTCATTGGATATTCATGATAAGGTTATTGGTACTCTTATTGAACGTATAGCTTTTTAATAGGCATAACTGCAATATGGAGGCATGACCGGATAGATTAATTTACAGTATACTCTTTTAAGAATATCAGTCAACACATTGCTGACTAATGCCAAGTAAGCATGAAACTTAAATTAAATAATAAGTTGAATTTATGCAAGATTTATTATATTAATATTTGTAATTATTTTTCAGGAACTGCGATAGTTTTTATGGTAATTGCATGTAGTTTTTTATTTAATATTTCAGACAGGGCGTTTTTTACTGATTTATGTTGATTAATTAAAGAAAGTCCATTAAATTGAACATCTGATATTTCTAAGGCATAATGGTCTTGATCTCCTACTAAATCAGTAATTTTTATTATACTGTTTGGAAAGGATTCCTTAAGTATTTTTTCTAACTCTTCTGCAGTTATTGCCATTATTTTATCACTTTTTAGATATAAAAGCCTAAATATTAATTAAAGTTTTTTTTAGTTAAAGTAAAGCTTTATATGAATTTTTATTATAGAATTTTAAACATTCATTGATAAACTCTACTCTTATGAATATAATAATTAATATTATTATGTCATTTATTAATTATTATGAAAAAAGAAGCTGAAGAATTAAAATTATTTATCTTAGAATGTTTGAATGAGAAAAAAGCAGAAGATATCGAGGTAATTGATTTAACAGGAAAACATAAATTAGCCGATTATATTATATTTGCTAGCGGTCGTTCGACTAAAAATGTTGGAGCAATTGCTGAATATGTAGCTTTAGAATTAAAAAATAATGCCGGTATAAATAGTAATATTGAGGGGTTTGGTAAATCAGAGTGGGTACTAATAGATGCAGGTACTATTTTAATTAATATTTTTTATCCTGAAGCACGGGAACATTTTAAGCTAGAAGAAATTTGGAAAAGATGAACGATCATATTCTTATTAACGTTATAATTTTACTCGGTACTGCGGTTTTTATCGTGGCTATACTTAAGCGTCTTAGATTAAGTCCGGTACTTGGTTACTTAATTGCAGGAGCTGCAATAGGTGATCACGGTTTAAAAATCGTAACATATGACCAAACTAAGTTACTAGGTGAACTTGGTGTAGTATTTCTATTATTTGCAATAGGTCTTGAGTTATCCTTCGAGCGATTAAAAGCTATGAGACGATATGTCTTTGGTCTCGGTAGTTTGCAAGTTTTAACGACTGCTATAGTAATTGCCGGTGCAATGGTACTTATAGACGGCAATAGTAGTGCGGCTATTATTACCGGCGGTGGTCTTGCCCTTTCATCTACGGCACTTGTTATGCAGGTTATTGAGGAAAATCGTAGTCAATCAACGCAAATAGGAAGAGTTTCTTTAGCTATTCTGTTACTGCAAGATTTGGCCGTAGTTCCATTACTTGTGGTAGTGCCGCTACTTGCCGACAGTAATAAAGCTTCGCTTGCGGCGGCTCTTGGTATTGCGCTCTTAAAAGCCGTAACGGCCTTACTTACAATATTTATTGTCGGTCGTGTTTTTCTTCGTCCTGTATTTTCTTTCATTTCATCAGAAAGTAATAATGCAAGCGAGTTACCTATTTCGATGACTTTGTTAATAGTACTTTCTGCTGCTTGGGCTACCGAAACATTTGGTTTGTCTTTAGCTCTAGGAGCATTTGTTGCCGGAGTATTAGTTGCAGAAACCGAATTTAGATTGCAGGCAGAAGAAAGTATTTATCCTTTCAAAAGTTTATTTTTAGGATTATTTTTCATGACCGTCGGTATGAATATCGACGCACTAGAAATGTATGAAAAAATATCTCACATTCTTACTTTATCTATTGCTTTAATAGGTATAAAAACCTTAATCATAACGGCTTTTTGTATTTTATTCGGTTTTAATAAAGGAGTTGCTTTTTATTCAGGCTTATTATTATCGCAAGGTGGAGAGTTTGGTTTTATATTATTCAGTTTAGGTAAAGATAGTGGAGTATTAGAAGAAAGTACTGCCGATATATTATTACTCGTAGTTACTTTTACTATGGCACTTACTCCATTACTCGCAGCTTTAGGGAAAAAGATTGCCGAGAAAGTTGATAAAAGACTTGGCAAAACTCCGACTCAAATGATTGAGCTTGGAGCAAGAGATTTAACAAACCATATTATTATTGCCGGACTTGGTAATACCGGTAAAATGGTAGCAAGAGTTTTGGAAGCGGAGGGTATAAGTTACGTAATACTTGATTTAGATGATGATAGAGTCAAAGAAGAGCTCTCAAACGGTTTACCGGTTTTTAAAGGTGACGTATCGCAAGCCGATACTCTAAAGGCATTAGGTACGGAAAGAGCATTTGCTATAATACTTACTATGAATAATCAAGTAACTATCAAGAAATCGCTTAAAACAATTAGCGGTAATTATCAGGATATACCGATTATCGTTAAGTTAAAAAACTTAAAAAATGCCAGAGAGTTTTATGATTTAGGTGCCACAACTATTATTCCGGAAAGTTATGAGACTGGATTACAAATCGGTGGAACAGTCCTAAAAAATATAGGTATTAGCGAGCAGGAAATTAATAGAATAAAAGTGCAATTTAGGCTTGGTAATTATATAATAGCAAAAAAAGAGGATGCTTTATCTGAAGTGGAAGATAATGATTAAAGTTTTTATCATTTTAATTACGATAATATTATCAACAACAATTAACGCCGATAATAAAAAATTACCTATTCCAAGATTTGTTTCAATAAAATCTAATGAAGTAAATGCAAGGAGCGGACCAACCACTAAATCTGCCGTAGAATGGATTTTTGTTAAAAAAGGCGAACCGGTAGAAATAACTGCAGAGTACGAACAATGGCGACAAGTACGTGACATTAACGGCGAAGGCGGTTGGATACATTCAAGCGTTTTATCAGGTAAAAGATCAGTAGTTATTACCTCCGATAAGGAAATAGAGCTTACCAAATCCGCAGACCATAAAAGCCGAGTTATAGCAAAATTAATACCCAAGGTTCGCTGCGGTTTAAAAAAATGCAAAGGACAATTCTGCCAAATTACATGTAAAGATTATACGGGATGGATCTCAAAGAAAGCAATTTGGGGGGTATATGATGATAATGATAGGTATTAATAGACTTTTTGCCTAACCTCCTTCTAAAGGTAATTTGTACATCAAGAAGGTAACGCATCCTCATGTATTTATATACGCTGCGGTGGCAAGTGCTTCCGTGTTTTCAAGGGGATCCCTCTTTATAAGATAAGTTATGCAAGAAGTCTAATACTTATAATAAATTGTAAAAGTAGTTTACTATCTGAGGTTAATTTGCTATATATGCAAACTTACTAAAAATATAATTATTTATGTAAAGATATTTAGACGGTACAAATGATGTCGCATTTAAAAAATTATTTAGCGATAAAATAAAATTAATAAATTTATTGAACTCCCTTCTTAGGTTATCGAAAGGAGATAGAATCATAGATTTAAGCTATATAACTACTGAACAATTGCCTTTATGTCTTGAAGGGAAAAGAAGTTTATTCGATCTAAAAGTTAAAGATGAAACCGGTAGATGGTATATGATCGAAATGCAGCGTAAAATGGAGGAAGATTATCTTAATAGAACGCAGCTTTACGGTTGTTATACCTATGTTAGTCAAATTAAGAAAGGTATGAAACATAAAGATTTATTGCCGGTAGTAATAATTTCTATCATAGGAACAAAAGCTTTGCCTGATGAATTGCCGTATGTTAGCTATCATCATATAAAAGAAAGCAATACCCATAAACAATATTTGTTTTCATTAACTTATGTATTTATTGAACTAGGAAAATTTAAAAAAATGATCTTAAAGATGATGCCGATGAATGGTTACATTTATTAAAATATGCTTCGCAAGAACAAGAGTCGCCAAAAGAGATTAAAAATGAAATTGTGTTATCGGCATATGCAAGTTTAGAGCAATATAAATGGACGGACCAAGAGCATGATGATTACCTTAGAGCTGAAATGGCTATACAACATGAAATAGACAAATTTGAGGAAAAGTTTAATGCCGGTATGGAAAAGGGTATAGAAAAAGGGATAGAAAGAGGTATAGAAAAGGGAAAAATTGAAATAATAAAGAAAATGCTAACTAAAAAATACCTATAGAAGAAATACACGAGATGACAGGAATATCCATAGAAGAAATAAAAAAGCTAAAAGCAGAAATATAAAATATAGATTTAAATGAAAACCACCTTACCTGAACGTTCTCTTAAGATCCAAGCTAGGCTTAATTTTATAATGCAGCAGATTTTAGATATTGCACAGGATAAAATTACTATGATTATTTTGTATGGCTCTTTTGCTAGAGGCGACTGGGTACGTGATTTACCTAACGGTTACCATAGCAATACTGATATCTTGATAATTTTAAAAAAGGTAAATATAAAGGGCATACTGCTTTAAGGTTAGAAGATAATTATATAAAAGATTAGAAAAAACAGGAGTAATAAAACCTCAGATTATCCCGTATGATTCAGAGATATCTATAATTCTAGAGTCAATAAACGAGGTAAATAAGCAGTTGGAGATAGGGCGTTATTTTTACACGGATATTAAGAAAAGGGTCATGCCTCCATATTGCAGTTATGCCTATTAAAAAGCTATACGTTCAATAAGAGTACCAATAACCTTATCATGAATATCCAATGACTTGGAAAAGCAGATTGTCTTACGTGCAAGCCTCTTGCATCTCGTTCTAAGGTTCAAGTTACTTCGTTCTATCCGTTGAGTGTATTTTTTACTGATAATATGCTTTTTAGGGTCTAATAACCTAGCATAACTCCCCCATCCATCTGTATAGTAAAAAGTCACCTTGAAATTCTCTAGTTTTTTCAGTAATGATTCTAATGTGCTATCACATCTTGTACCAAACGTATAAGCAACTACTTTTAACGAAATCTTATCCAAGGCATACCAAAGCCATCGTTGTCTGGATTTATTCTGTACATAAGACCATTGTTCATCTATCTCAGGAGCAATAATTACTTCTGTTGTACTGATAGAATGATTTATTGTTTTTTAATACTAGATTTTTTTAAAACACGGATAACTGTATTGATACCCACTTTTAATACTCTTACTGTATCTCTAACTCCAGAGCCGTTGATTGACATTTCTACTATTTGCTCCTTAACTCCAGGCTTAGATGCATTATTAATATACTCCAATTAAAAATATCGATTACACCGCTTGCATTGATATCTCTGTTGTTTTGAAATTGAATATCCTGACTTTATTACTTCTTCTGTGTTGTTACAATATCTACACTTAACATCTATTTTTGCCATAACTCCTTAACTATAATTCTCTCTTATTACTGTTTGAGGATTATAGACTATTTACTCTAAACTGCAATACGGAGGCACGACCAAGAAAAGAAGGTATTCTTTTATATGATAGCGGGGAATTTACGCTTAGTGAAGCTAAAGATTTACCTTGGAGCGAGATGAAAGAAATCGCTAAAGATTATTATGAAGAATGGTTTGATAAAGGTAAAAGTTTTTTAGATTGTAAAAATCCACTAGAAAAAGGATATTTAAATAAAGGTGCTTTTGAATTACATCAAGCTACCGAAAGTTTTTACAGTACTATTTTATTAGTTTTCTCAAATTACAAACCTAAATTACATAATTTGCAAAAATTAGGTAGTATGGTAGGAAATTATGTCAGTGAATTATGGGAAGTATTCCCTAAAGCAACTGCTGAACAAAAAGAGTGCTTTGAGCTTCATGAAAAAGCTTATGTTGATGCAAGATATGATAAAAACAATAAAATTACAAAAGAACAGCTGCTTTATCTTATTGAGAGAATAGAAAAACTTAAAGAAATCACCGAAAGAATCTGTACAGCAAGGATTAATCAGTAAATTATGGGCATTGTTGCATGGATACCCAAACCGTCATTGCGAGGAGCGAAGCGACGTGGCAATCCAGAAAAACAATTAAAAAAAATTCTGTAAATCAGAATTTTTTACTAGACTGCTTCACCAAAATTTTCAATTTTTCCTCGCAATGACGTTAATTTATTAACTATCCGCCTTTAGTTAGCAATACCCGCTTTCGGTTTATTTAAAATTTGATAAAATTATCTAAATATAGTATAGTGTAGAACTTTTTATAATATTAAAAATTTTATGAGTAAAAAGCTTTATATTAAGACCTACGGCTGTCAGATGAATGTTTATGACTCCGTTAAGATGCAGGATTTGCTTTATCCTTTTGGTTATGAACCTACGGAAAATATTGAAGAAGCTGATGTTATTATCCTAAATACCTGTCATATCAGAGAGAAAGCAGCCGAGAAAACTTATTCAGAACTCGGTCGTATTAAGAAACTACAAGATACAAGAAAAAGACAAGGCTTAAACTCTGCAATAATAGTTGTGGCTGGCTGTGTTGCACAAGCGGAAGGGGAAGAGATTTTCTCAAGAACTCCTTATGTCGATATTGTTGTCGGTCCGCAATCTTATTATAACCTACCGGAATTAATCTCAAAAGTCGTTAGACACGAAAAACATTTAATCGATCTTGATTTTGTTGAAGAAGCGAAATTTGATAATTTACCGGAACAATTATATCCGCAAGGTGCTAGTAGCTTTATATCGGTGCAAGAAGGATGCGATAAATTTTGTACTTTCTGTGTGGTGCCTTATACAAGAGGAGCTGAATTTTCAAGGAACGTAGAGCAGGTCTATAGAGAAGCGTTAAAAGTAGTTAGCAGCGGTGTTAAAGAAATTACACTACTTGGGCAAAATGTTAATGCTTATCACGGTAAAGGACCTGATGATAAGATATTTACTCTAGCCGATTTACTGGGACATCTAGCACAAATCCCAAATTTAGAGAGATTGCGTTATATGACGTCGCACCCGATAGATATTGCTGATGATCTAATAAAACTGCACGGCACTGAACCTAAATTAATGCCGTTTTTACATCTTCCGGTGCAATCAGGTTCAAATAAAATATTAAAAGCCATGAACCGTAAGCATGATCGGGATTATTATTTTGATATAATTAATCGCTTAAGAGAGGCAAGACCCGATATAGTTTTATCTTCTGATTTTATTGTCGGTTTTCCCGGTGAAACTGATGAAGATTTTGAGGATACTTTAGATTTGGTCCGCCGAGTAAAATACGGCCAGTGTTATTCGTTCAAATATAGCCCTCGCCCGGGCACGCCTGGAGCAACTAGAACAGATCAAATACCAGAGTATATAAAATCAGAGAGATTAACTATATTGCAACAAGAACTCACTAGTCAGCAACTAGCTTTCAATGAAAGCTGTATTGGTAGTATTATGAAAGTTTTATTCGACCGCAACGGTAAATTCGATGATCAGATAACAGGCAAAACTCCATACATGCAGTCCGTATATATCCAGAACCCTAATAAATCTTTACTTGGTAAAATCATTGATGTAAAAATTACTAAGGCCGCAAGTAATAGCTTAAGCGGTGAGGTAATTTGATTATGTAATTTACGTATACTCCGAAGTAAAATGAAAAGTTGATAGACGAAGTTCAGCTTGGAAAAGAGCAAGGAGTCTGTAAGCCGAGGAGCGGAGCGTATACTAAATACGTGAGCATCCGAGGTCTTACAAAGACGACATAGCCAATTTTTCAAATTCAGCGAGTATATTACAAAAATAACAGTTGTAAATAATAGCATACTTATGTTATAACTTACAACATGATAAATAGACATATAACATCATTTGTAAAGCAGTCGTTAAAAGATTTTTCTGCAGTTCTTATTATTGGAGCTAGGCAAGTTGGTAAGTCTACAGTAGTAAAGCAATTATATGACGAAGGAATTTTTAAGTCATATATTACTTTAGACGATATCTCGCAATTAGAAGCAGCCACTGCCGATCCTCATGGGTTTATAAAAAATGCAATTTCTCCTCTTGCTATTGACGGGATTCAAAGAGCCCCGGATCTTTTAAAAGCTATAAAAAAGTCAACTGATGAAGATAAGAGGCCGGGACGTTTCCTCTTAACCGGATCGGCTAATATTTTTTCTTACCCGGGAGTATATGAAAGTTTAGCAGGACGTGTAGACGTAATACATCTTGAAGGGTTAAGTTTAGGAGAAATTTTAAATCAAAATAAACCTTCTTCTTTTATATTAGATATTTTTTCAGGGGTAACTATTCCTGAATTAAAAAACAAATGGACTAAAGAGTTAGAATATAAACCAACAATAACTAACCAATCTTTAAATGAATATATTTTCTATGGCGGATTTCCGGAAGTTATATTAAAAAAGCAAGAAAGATTTCGTGAACGTTGGTTTTCGTCTTATCAATCAGCCTATATTGAGCGAGATGTACGAAATATAAATAAATTTTTAGACGTTGTTTCCTTTGCTAAACTTTTTCGCTTGGTTGGCTTACAAAGCGGTAATTTATTAAATCAAAAGAATTTAAGTATTGAAATAGGGCTAGATCAAAGAACAATATCAAGATATTTAGAGATTTTAGAAACAACTTTTCAAGTGAATCAATTAGCGCCTTGGTTTAGTAATACACGTAAAAGATTAGTAAAAACTTCTAAAATTTATATGAATGATTCAGGTTATGCATCGTATTTAAACGGCATAACAACTCCTAACTTATTGTTAAATAGTCCTTATTACGGAACAATATTTGAAACATGGTTATGGGCGGAACTTAGGAAAATATTAACCCTAACTACGGGTATAGAGCAAGCATTTTATCGTACGCATCTAGGAAAAGAAGTTGATTTTCTTTTATATAAAGGCGATGTATTTTGTGGCATAGAGTGTAAGGCCACAGAAACTATTCAAAGCTGGCATTTTATGGGTCTTAAAGATTTATCAGAAGCATTAGCCCCACGAATTATGCATGGCATTATACTTTATAACGGTAATGAAATAATAAGTTTTTCCGATAAATTTCTTGCACTGCCTTTAAAGTGTATAATTTAAAATATTATCTATTAAATGTATAAATCTCTATTTTTTTGTTTAAAAATTTTTGCCGTACTTATTTTAGTAGGTTGCGGTATTACTGCTTATATAATATATCACTATTCACGTGATTTACCTGATTACTCGCAGCTTGCACGTTATTATCCTCCGTCGGTAACACGTATCTATTCTCATGACGGTAAATTAATGGAGGAGTACGCTTTTGAACGTCGTGTATTTGTACCGATTAATAGCATACCTAGTTCATTAATAGAAAGTTTTATTGCAGCCGAGGATAAGAATTTTTATAACCATCCGGGCGTTGATTTACTTGGAATAGCTAGAGCGGCATTTTTAAATATATCTAATTATTTACATCATAGGCGTATGGAAGGAGCGTCTACAATTACTCAGCAAGTGGTTAAAAATTTTCTGCTAACTAACGAAGTTTCTCTTGAACGTAAGATTAAAGAAGCGATTCTTTCTTATATGATTTCAAGAGTATTTACTAAGGATCAAATCTTAGAATTATATCTTAATCAAACATTCTTTGGTCGTGGTGCTTACGGTGTTGCGGCGGCTGCACAAAATTATTTTAATAAATCCGTAGAGGAACTTACCATTGCAGAATCAGCTTTTATTGCGGCACTTCCTAAAGCCCCTTCCGAACTTAATCCAGAGAGAAACTACGCTAGAGTAAAAGCTCGTCGTGATTATGTAATAGCACGTATGTTTGAAGATGGTTATATAACAAAAGATGCTGCGAAAGAAGCTATGAATAGTCCGATAGTTTTACGTAAACGAGCTAAAGAAGAAACTGTTACGGCAGATTATTATGCTGCACAGGTTAGAGAAGAAGTAATTAGAATGTTAAATAGTAAGGAAGAATTTTATACCGGAGGTCTTACTATTATCACTTCTTTGGATGCAGAGATGCAGCAATCAGCCGAAAATTCTCTAAGGAAAGGTCTAAGGGAATTTGATAGAAGACGTGGTTTTAGAAAGCCTATAGCTAATATTCCGCTTGATAATTGGCAAGAGGAGATAAAAAAACTACCGGCTCCCCCATCGCTTTTAGAGTATAAATTAGCTGTAGTTCTGGATGTGGCCGGTAATCATGCAGAGATTGGACTTATAGACGACAGTAAATCTAAGATTCCTATTGCTGAAATGAAATGGGCAAGAAGTAATCTTAAATCAGTGAAGACTTTGCTTAAAAAAGGCGATGTGATAGTGGTTGAACCTATAAAAGACGGCTATGCTCTTCGTCAAATTCCTGAAGTAAACGGAGCTATTATGGTTATGAACCCGAATACCGGACAGGTACTTGCAAGTGTTGGGGGATATGATTTTTCTACAAGTAAATTTGATAGAGTAACTCAAGCACTTCGTCAACCGGGTTCTTTGAGTAAAACCTTTGTTTATTTAGCAGCTCTTGAAAACGGTATTAAGCCGAATCAGATTTTTAACGATGGACCTATTGAGATTTCGCAAGGTCAGGGGATGCCTAGCTGGCGTCCTAAAAATTATGAGGGTAAGTTTTTAGGCGAAATCACTATGCGTACCGGTCTTGAAAAATCTCGTAATCTTATAACTGTAAGAGTTGCAACTGCCGTAGGACTTACAAAAATCGTTGATATAATTAAGCGATTCGGTATTAATAATGAACCAAAAAAAGTTTACTCTATGGTACTTGGTTCAATTGAAACCACACTTAGCAGAATGACTAATGCTTATGCAATTATTGCTAACGGCGGTAAAAAAGTTGAACCTCATTTTGTAGAATTAATTAAAGACCGTAACGGTAAAATTATTTATAGGCGAGATAATAGAGAATGTCTTTCTTGTAATGTTTCGGATAGCAATTTAGATACCGCAATATTAGAAATACCGAAAGAAGATATTTATAGAGTTACGGATGAAGCTAGCGATTATCAAATTACTTCGTTCTTAACCGGAGCAATAGATAGAGGAACAGGTTATGCTGCAAAGAAGTTAGGGAAAATTATCGGTGGAAAAACCGGTACTAGTAACGATAGTAAAGATACATGGTTTGTAGGCTTAACGCCAAAAATAGTAGTCGGCAGTTATGTGGGTTATGATACACCGAAAGAGCTTGGAAAAAGAGCAACAGGTTCAAACGTAGTATTGCCGATTTTTATTGATTTTATGAGTAATGCTTATAAGGATGAGCCATCACTGCCTTTTAAAGTTCCAGATTCAATTAAGCTAATCGCCGTAGATAGAGCAACCGGTAAAATTACGCCAAGTGGCACTGTTATAGAAGCATTTAAAGTCAATAACATTCAGATGCTTGAGAACGAAGATATGATCGATAATCGTGATAATAACGATATTTTTGATTATGTGCCGAGCAAAGAGGACCAATCGCAGGAGATTTATTAAATGTAGTTTAAGCCGATGTCATTCCCGCGTAGGCGGGAATCCAGTACTTTAAAGCTTTTTTTAATAAAGCTCGATTTATCTCGCTTTATGCTGGATTCCCGCCTACGCGGGAATGACATCGGTATTATGCAACAAAACCACCTATTTTTATTTTAACCTATGAAAAAAATTATTTTATATATAACTGCCCTAATATCACTTACTATACCTTTTATAACTAGAGCAGATTGCTTTTTAGTTAAAGAAAATGACAAATTTATTAAAGAGGATGGTGATTGCAAATCACGCTACGCCCCATGTTCCACATTTAAAATTGTCTTAAGCTTGATGGGTTACGATGATGGTTTTTAATTGATGAAACTCATCCGGAGTTACCTTTTAAAGAGAGATATGACGATTATCTTGAAGTTTGGAAGCAGTCGCATACGCCTAAAGACTGGATAAAAAACAGCTGTCTTTGGTATTCACGTCTTATTACTAAAGAATTAGGTTATGAAAAATTCCGTGATTATGTAACAAAATTTGATTATGGTAATCGTGATATTTCAGGAGATAAAGGAAAGAATAACAGTTTAACTAATTCATGGCTTTTTAGTTCTTTAGAAATTTCACCGGAAGAACAAATAGCTTTTCTTCAAAAACTTACGGAGAATAAATTGCCGGTAAGTGTTAAAGCCCAAGAAATGACTAAAAATATTATGTTTATTGAAGATTTTGCAGATGGGTGGAAGCTCTACGGCAAAACAGGTAGTGGAAATCGCCTTAATGAAGATAGAACTGTAAAGCTCAAAGATCGCCAAATAGGTTGGTTACAAAAAAATGACAGAAAAATTTTCTTTGTACGTTTTATTGAAGATAAAAAACACCATGACTCTTATGCAAGTCTACGTTCTAAAGAAGCAGCAAAAGAAAAGCTAAAAGAATTGATAAATAAAGAATTGAAATAAATTTCAATTTTTATTTTCGAGGAACAACCAATAGTGAATTTGCTATTGGTTGTTGATTAAAAAGCAAGAATCTAAGTTATCTATACAGGAGTACCTTCGTCTTCATAGGATACTCCGGTTATATCTACCGTAGTATGATCATTATGCTCTGTGCTGTTGTTAAGTAGAGGAGCGCTATGCTCTTCAGTATCGTTAGCAGCAAGTTTATTTTCAGCAGCTCTTTCAGCTTCAATTTCATCAATATATTGTTTTAATTTAGCTTTTTTTGCGTTTTTACTTCTAACGCAATACCAAGTTACTCCTGCACTTATTGCAACAACTATGGAGGCAGCTACAGCTGTACCAATGCCTATATATGTAGCTAAGGAATTATCGTTACCACTCTCATCAAACATATTTTCTTGAGGGTTATAAGTTGAATTGAAAGCAGTATTAGTAAGGTTTGCTACGGTGTTATTAATTAAATTTATTCTCTTTTCAGTCCAACTTTCAGTGTTATCGGAAAAGATTGATTCAGAAATTTCAGCAGTAGAATTTGTTATTGTATTATTAACTGCATTAGTCGCCATTTCAGATAAATATTCTGTTACGGACTCTGTCCATCCCTCGGTTGTGTTAATATCACTTGCTTGAGTAGTGGCAGATAATGAACTAATTGCGGTTTCAGTCAAATTTTTGATATCATCCGAAAAGGTTAATTCAGAAATTTTATCAGTAGCACTTGCTATTGTGCTATTAATTGTATTATTTGCTATTTCTTTCCAGCTTTCAGTATTATTGGGAGAGGTTAATATATCATGTATTGTATCATATAGATTTTGTAATGTATTTCCTTTAAATACCTCAAATATTTCACACCTATTATAATTTAGAGTCAGATAGTCTTCTATAGTATTATTTCTTGCTATATCAAGTATATACTCGGTAGTAGGATGCGGAATTTTAACCATTGTAAGATTTGAATAAACCCTATAAAAATCTTCTTTACATGCTTCAATTGTAGAATTATCAAATAGAAAAGAGAATTTTTCGTATTTTGTTAATATATAATCATTTATATCATTTCCACTAATAGTTGACATAATAATAGCTTGAGTATCACTTAATGCTTCTTTTATCGTGAAATTTCCTTGAAATATCAAATCTGCAGGATTTTTATTTAATAAAGTGATTCCTAAATGCCTAGCACTTAGATCATTATTCACTCTTGTCACATATTTTTCAGTAGTTTCGGTTATAAGATACTCTAGTGAGCCTAGGTAATATAGTATATTTTTTACCTCCCATTGTTGTTAGCCCATCGAAGCGTGCTCTGGTAGCTGTTAGTAAGTGTAATAGATAGTAATTCATTTTGCTGTTCCTTTGGATTTTTAAAATTGAAAGGCATAATAAGCAGCATTTATTTGAGAGTCAAGAAATTATTAATAAAATTAATAATTAAGATATAGTTGTTGTAATTAGGTAAAATTATATGAACTTCAATATTTCTTGAAGTATCTAAAGAAATGTTATAAAGTCAAAAAGTTCATAAAAATTTGAGGATATTATGCAAGTAGTAAAAGCTTTAGAACAAATTTTAGCAGATAGTTATGCTTTATATTTTAAAACACAGAATTATCACTGGAATGTAGAAGGAGCAGAGTTTAGAAGTCTACATTTATTATTTGAAGGACAATATAAAGATTTAGCTGAAAGCTTAGATGAACTTGCTGAAAGAGTGAGAAGTTTAGGCGCTAAAGTTCCCGCATTACCAAATTTAATAAAGCTTGCATCTATAGATGAGGCAAATCCAAACGTAACAGCAAACGAAATGCTTAAAAGTCTAACAAAAGATCAAGATATTATTAGAGATACATTATATAAGGGACTCAAAGTAGCACAAGCAGAGGGCGATGAGGGGACAGCCGATATGATTATTGGACGGATTAAAGTACATGAAAAAAACAGATGGATGCTGAAGAGTAGTATACTCTAATCGTCATTGCGAGCGACTGCAAGAAGCGTGGCAATTTCATGAAGCAGTATTAGGATTGCTGAGATTGCCGCGTCGATGCTACGCATATCCTCGCAATAACGTTGATACTTATAATAACAAAACCAACAAAATAAAAATAAAATGGAACAATACGATGTAGCCGTTATAGGCGGTGGTCCTGGTGGGTATGTTACGGCAATTAGAGCAGCACAATTAAAGAAAAAAGTTGTATTAATAGAAAAAGAACATTTAGGAGGGGTGTGCCTTAATTGGGGATGTATACCGACTAAATCCCTGCTTAAATCCGCTGAGGTTTTTGAATATATAAAACATGCTAAAGATTATGGAATTGATGCTAAAGGTGCTGAAATCAATATTAAGAAAATAGTTGAACGTTCAAGAGAAATTTCAGGCAAGCTAGCGAGCGGGGTTAAATTGTTACTTAAGAAAAATAAAGTTACCGTGATAGACGGAGTAGCAAGCCTTGCAGGAAATAAGGTAATAAATATAAATGATAACCTTAAGGTAAAAGCAGATAATATTATTATAGCTACCGGAGCAAGGTCTAGAGTGTTAAAAGGTTTTGAGCCTGACGGTAAACAAATATGGACTTCAAAAGAAGCTATGATACCGCAGCATGTGCCAAAATCTATGATTATTGTCGGCTCAGGTGCAATAGGTATAGAATTCGCTTCATTTTATAATAGTATTGGTGTGGATGTTACCGTAATTGAGGCGCATAATAGAATATTACCTGCTGAAGATATGGAAATTGCCGGAATCGCTCATAAGAATTTTGAGAAAAAGGGAATAAAAATTATTACAAATGCTAAATTAATTAAGCAAACAAAATCAAAGGGCAGCATAGAAGTTGAGCTAGAGTTAGCGGGTAAGACACAAAAATTACAAGCTGAAATCTTGCTTATGGCAGTAGGTATTACGGCAAATACTGAAAATTTAGGACTAGAGAAAACCAAAGTTAAAGTAGAAAACAGCTATATAACTACTAATAGATTAATGCAAACTGCGGAGTCAGGAGTTTATGCTATAGGCGATGTGGCAGGAGTGCCTTGTTTAGCTCATAAAGCAAGCCATGAAGGTATTATTGCAGCGGAAAGCATAGCGGGCTTAAAACCCCATGCTATTAACAAACACAACATTCCAGGCTGCACTTATTCCTCACCGCAAATAGCAAGCGTTGGACTTACGGAAGAAGCAGCGAAAGCTTTAGGTTATGAATTAAAAATAGGTAGGTTCCCTTTTATAGCTAATGGCAAAGCTTTAGTAAGTGGTGATAGCGACGGCTTAATTAAAACTATATTTGATGCTAAGACGGGTGAGTTGCTCGGTGCTCATATGATAGGTTCGGAAGTTACGGAATTAATACAAGGATATGTGATTTCAAAAAATTTAGAAGGAACAGAGTTGGATTTAATTAATACTATCTTCCCACATCCGACTTTATCGGAAATGATGCACGAGACAGTACTCGCTGCTTATGATAGGGCAATACATGTATGAACAAAGATAATTTAATCGAGAATTATGCAGTGGCGTTATTTAATAACGCTATGGTTGATAATATACAAGATAAAATCTTTGAAGAAATTACCGCTATAAATCGTATAATTACCGATAATTTTGATATTAGAGAGTTCCTATTTTCTCCTATAGTAAATAAGAACGATAAAATTAATGTGGTTAATTCGTTAGTAAAACATACTAAATTTAACAAAATAGTGAATAATTTTTTATTGTTATTGGTAAAAAATTCTCGTACTGCTATTTTATCTAATATAGTAGATGCTTATAATACTTTACTATATGAAAGTAAAAACATAAAGATAGTTCAGGTTATTTCTGCAAATAAGTTACAACCTAAAGAGCAAGAGTGGATTAAATCTCGTATAGAAAAAGAATTAAATCAAAAAACAGAAATATTATTTGATATTGATAGTACTATTATCGGCGGCATTATAATTAAATATGATAGTATGTTGCAAGATTACTCGACTAAGGGTAGTTTAGATAAAATAGCTAAGAGTTTGAAGAAAGTCAGGATTGCTGCATAGGATCGATGTCATTCCTGCGAAAGCAGGAATCCAGCATAAAGCGAGATAACCCCCGCTTTTAGTTTCAAAAATTTGCTGTATTTATACTTTTTTTCATGGATTCCTGCTTTCGCAGGAATGACATCGATCCTTAAACTAACACCTATGCGGGAGTAACGTACAAATATTAGTAGGAGACATAAAACCCATGAAACTAAAGCCTATTGAAGTAGCTGAAATATTACAAAAGGAAATAGCTAATATTAATTGCTTGAGTGAGCTTGAGGAAGTAGGGCAGGTAATTTCGGTCGGTGACGGTATAGCCAAAATTTACGGTCTTGCTAATGTAAAATCCGGTGAGGTAGTAGAATTTAAATCCGGTGTTAAGGGCCTTGTTTTAAATTTGGAGAATGATAGCGTCGGTGCTGTAATTATGGGCGACGATAATCAAGTACAGCAAGGCGATAATGTCAAAAGAACTAAAGAAGTTTTAGAAGTACCGATAGGAAAAGCTTTGCTTGGTCGTGTTGTTGATGCTCTTGGTAACCCTATTGACGGCAAAGGCGATATTGCAAGTAAAGAGTACAGACATATCGAGATGAAGGCTCCGGGAATAATAGAAAGAACGAGTGTAAGCGAACCTGTACAAACCGGAATAAAGGCTATAGATTCGTTAATTCCGATAGGTAGAGGGCAAAGAGAGTTAATAATCGGTGATAGACAAACCGGAAAAACGGCGATAGCGGTTGATACTATTATTAATCAAAAACAAGCTCACTCACTTACTAATGAAAGCGATAAAATTTATTGTATTTATGTAGCTATTGGGCAGAAAAGATCAAGTGTTGCACAGATAGTAAAAAAACTAGAAGATGCTGGAGCAATGGACTATACAATCGTTGTTTCGGCTACTGCTTCGGAAGCTGCAGCTCTTCAATTCATTGCCCCTTATTCTGCCTGTAGTATGGGCGAATATTTTCGTGATAACGGTATGCACACACTTATTATTTATGATGATTTAAGTAAGCATGCCGTCGCATACAGACAAATCTCATTACTTCTTAGAAGACCTCCCGGGCGAGAAGCCTATCCTGGTGACGTATTTTATCTGCATTCAAGATTGCTTGAGCGTGCTGCTAAAATGTCAGAGGAAAAAGGTAGCGGCTCACTTACTGCTCTTCCTATAATCGAGACGCAGGCAGGTGATGTATCTGCGTATATCCCAACAAATGTTATCTCAATTACCGACGGTCAAATTTTCCTAGAAAGTGAGCTATTTTATAAGGGCGTAAGACCGGCTGTTAATGTCGGTATTTCAGTAAGCCGTGTTGGTTCTGCAGCACAAATAAAGGCTATGAAGCAGGTAGCAGGTTCGGTAAAGCTAGAACTTGCTCAATTTAGAGAACTTGAGTCTTTCTCGCAATTTGGATCAGATCTAGACCCTGCCACTAAAGCACAAATCGATCACGGTAAAAGATTAGTTGAGATATTAAAACAAGCACAATATCATCCCTTTCCGGTAGAAGAGCAAATAGTAAGTATTTATGTCGGAACTAAGAAATATTTAAATGATGTGCCGCTTCAGAAAGTAAAAGAATTTGAAGAAGCAATGCTTGCTGAAATAAGGTTAAATAAAAAAGATATTTTAGAATCAATAAAAAACGAGCAACGTATAACCGAAGAAACCGAGCAGAAACTAAAAGTATTTTTAGCGAAGTTTGTTCAGGAATTTGTTAAATAATATGATGTTGTTTTTGTGTGGATACTAAATCGTCATTGCGAGGAGCGAAGCGACGCGGCAATCTCGTCAAACATCCTGAGATTGCTGCGTCAAAATTTTCAATTTTTCCTCGCAATGACGGGAACGCACGAGAATGACATAAAAACCAAAAAACTATATGTCAAATTTAAAGCAATTAAGAACTAGAATTAAAAGCGTTAAATCTACACAAAAGATTACTAAAGCAATGCAACTAGTATCAGCTTCTAAAATGGCAAAAATAAAAAGCCAAATAGCCAATTCAAATTTTTATATTGAGGCTATTAGTAAAATGATGACCGATATATTATCAATTGATATGTATGAGTTATCTATAGAAGAGCAGAAATTTTTTAATACTATACCGAATAAAGCAAATTTATTGATAGTTATGACATCACAGCGTGGTTTATGCGGAACGTTTAATTACAGTATAATTAAGCAAGTTAAGAATGATATTAAAGAGTTAGAAAATAAAGGCGAACAAATAAAGCTTATCATTATAGGAAAAAAAGGTTATGAAGCACTAAAAAGGCAATATGCAAATTATATTGAT
Organism: Rickettsia senegalensis; assembly: GCF_056135685.1. NCBI lineage: Bacteria > Pseudomonadati > Pseudomonadota > Alphaproteobacteria > Rickettsiales > Rickettsiaceae > Rickettsia > Rickettsia senegalensis. The sequence goes on from NZ_JBVYTQ010000001.1 coordinate 426,384, forward strand.
AGTTATTTTGAGTTACCCAAAATTCATGATGAAAATCTGATGCTGCAAGTAAAGCAAAAAATCATGTCAGCGGTAAAAAATCTAGAAGTTAGTAATTGTGTTATATATTTTAATAAATTTAAAAACGCAATGACTCAAATGATGACTAGACAAGAGATTTTACCGATAGAAAAATATCATGATGATTCTGCAGATAATTCTATAGTCAATTCAGTTGGATTTGGATACAAGGAGCAAGGAGCGAAGCCTATAAATAATAGGAGAGCGACGAGTGACACAGTAGGCAAGTCCAAATCAATTGACTATAATTATGAGCATGAGGGAGAGAATCTAATTTCTAACTTAATTAATTTATATGTGAATTCCCAAATAAATTATGCTTTACTACAAAATAGAGCAAGTGAAGAGGGAGCTAGAATGACCGCTATGGAAAATGCAACAAATAATGCTAATGATTTAATAAGTAAATTAGTTTTAAAGTTGAATAGATCAAGACAGGCTATTATTACTACGGAGTTGATAGAGATTATAGCAGGCTCTGAAGCTCTGTAGTTATCGTCATTGCGAGGAGCGAAGCGACGTGGCAATCTCGTCAAATCTCTTGAGATTGCTTCGTTGAAACTTGCAGTTTCTTCTCGCAATGACGTTTTTTATAAGAACATTATCTTAACAGAAAAATTATGACAAAAAATATCGGTAAAATTACTCAGATTATTTCAGCGGTGGTGGATGTAAAATTTGCGAATAACGGCAAATTACCGGAAATTCTAAACGCCCTTGAGTGCTATAACGATAAACAAAGGATAGTGCTGGAAGTAGCACAGCATATAGGCGATGATACGGTGCGTTGTATTGCTATGGATTCTACTGAAGGATTAGTGCGGGGTGTAGAAGTAATAGATACAGGTAGTCCTATTCGTATTCCTGTAGGTACTGAGACGCTTGGGCGTATTATGAATGTTGTAGGTGAGCCGATTGACGGTAAAGGAGACATTAAAAGCTCAAATATTTCTTCTATATATAAGTCTGCTCCTGATTTTACCAATCAGTCAACCGAGCGTAATATATTAGTAACCGGTATTAAAGTTGTTGATTTACTTGCTCCTTATACTAAAGGCGGTAAAATAGGACTATTCGGTGGTGCAGGTGTAGGTAAAACCGTGCTTATAATGGAGCTTATTAATAATGTAGCTAAGGCCCATGGCGGTTATACCGTATTTGCAGGAGTCGGTGAGAGAACTAGAGAGGGTAATGATCTTTACCATGAAATGATTGACTCCGGTGTGATTGACCTTGAGAAACCGGAAAATTCAAAAGTAGCTCTTGTTTATGGACAAATGAATGAGCCGCCAGGAGCAAGGGCAAGAGTTGCATTAAGCGGTCTGACCATTGCGGAAAGTTTTAGAGATATGAATGAGGGGCAAGATGTTTTATTCTTTGTAGATAATATTTTCCGTTTTACTCAAGCAGGTTCTGAAGTATCGGCGTTGCTTGGTAGGATTCCGTCAGCGGTAGGGTATCAGCCTACTCTTGCGACCGATATGGGAGAACTACAAGAGCGTATCACTTCTACTAAGAACGGCTCAATAACTTCCGTGCAGGCTATATATGTACCGGCAGATGATTTAACCGATCCTGCTCCTGCTACTTCTTTCGCACATTTAGATGCTACAACAGTACTTAGCCGTCAGATAGCCGAACTTGGGATTTATCCGGCAGTTGACCCGTTAGATAGTAATTCTCAGGTACTTGATCCGATGATTGTCGGTGAAGAGCATTATAGCGTAGCAAGGCAAGTGCAGCAGGTTTTACAAACTTATAAATCGTTGCAGGATATCATCGCTATTTTAGGTATGGATGAGCTATCCGAAGAAGATAAACTAACCGTGTCGCGTGCTAGAAAAATACAGCGTTTCTTATCACAGCCTTTCCATGTCGCTGAAGTATTTACCGGAGCTGAAGGCAAATTTGTTAATTTAGCCGATACTATAGCAGGCTTTAAAGGGCTTGTAGAGGGTAAATACGATGATTTACCAGAAGCTGCTTTTTATATGGTCGGAACTATGGACGAGGCTATAGAGAAGGCGAAAACTCTGAAGTAGCCTCTATGTCACTCCTGCGAAAGTGTGTGGGCGTCAACTTAAGAGTTTATGTTATTCCTGCGAAAGCAGGAATCCATAAAAATTTTTAATTACTAGATTCCTGCTTTCGCAGGAATGACATAAAAGTATGAACGAAACAATTCTAGTTAAAATAATTACTCCTTTGAGTATTGCATTTGAAAAGCAAGCTAAAATGGTAACAATGCCGGGTGAGGAGGGTATGTTTGGAGTGCTGCCGAGTCACGTTCCGATGATTGTTAGTTTAAAAGCCGGTCTAGTACAGGTTTATATAGATGATATACACAACCCACAAATTACTTATCTTATTTCCGGCGGTGTAACCGAAGTAACGGGAAGTTATGTTAATATAGCAACGGAAACTGCTATTAACGTTACAAATTTAAATGAAGCAGAAATAGCAACTAAGCTTCTAGAACTTCAAAAACCTTTATCAGAACAACATTAATTTGTTTTAAAAATCTACGTTTTGGGATAAGGTTATTTTATAGTTTTTATGTCATTCCCGCGAAAGCGGGAATCCATCATAAAGCGAGATAAATCGAGCTTTCAACAATGTTTAAAGTACTGGATTCCCGCTTTCGCGGGAATGACATAGCTGACAATGTCACTAACATAACGAATATCAAACGAGGAACGTATGCAAAAAGTGCATAATTCAGAATATCTTAAAGAACTATCAATTGATAATACTTCCTACAAAATTTACGATATAAATAAAGCGGCAAGCGATATCGAACTTCCCTTAAAAAAGCTTCCATATAGTTTAAGAGTGTTATTTGAGAATGTATTACGTTCTAATGGTTCAAAGCAAAACTTACTTGTATTTAAAGAATGGCTAAAAACTAAAAAATCTGATGCGGAAATAGATTTTATGCCGGCAAGAGTTTTGATGCAGGATTTTACCGGTGTGCCTGCTATTGTGGACTTGGCTGCTATGCGTGATGCGATGAAGAAAATAGGAGGCGATCCGTTAAAAATTAATCCGTTTATTCCTGCTGATTTGGTAATAGACCATTCCGTAAGCGTTGATTCTTATGCAGCTAAAGACTCATTCGATAAAAACGTGCAAATGGAAATGAAACGCAATATTGAGCGTTATCAGTTTCTTAAATGGGGGCAGCAGGCATTTAATAATTTTAAAGTAGTGCCGCCTGGTACGGGTATTTGTCATCAGGTAAATTTAGAATATTTAGCAAAAGTCGTGCGGCATAAAGACGGACTTGCTTACCCTGATAGTTTAGTTGGAACTGATAGCCATACAACCATGGTAAATGGATTATCGGTGCTTGGTTGGGGAGTTGGCGGAATAGAAGCAGAAGCTGCAATGCTTGGACAACCTCTTACTATGATTCTACCGGAAGTAATTGGGATAAAACTAACAGGAAAATTAACAGGCATAGCTACAGCAACCGATTTAGTTTTAACCGTTACCGAGATGCTACGGAAAAAGAAAGTAGTAGGCAAATTTGTTGAGTTTTTCGGCGAGGGGCTAAAAAATCTAACGATTGCCGATCGTGCTACCATTTCTAATATGTCGCCTGAATACGGTGCTACTTGTGGCTTTTTCCCGATTGACCAAGAAGCTATAAAATATTTAGAGCTAACAGGTAGAGAAAAAACGCAAATCAAATTAGTAGAAAAATACGCAAACAAGCAGAATCTTTGGTATGATTTCGAGCATGAGGCAGAATATACCGAAATTTTAGAGCTAGATTTATCTATGGTACATAGCTCGCTTGCCGGGCCAAGACGCCCGCAAGATAGGGTAGATTTAAACGATGTAGCAAGTAGTTTTAAACATGAATTACCGAATTTCGGTATAGAAAATAAAGACATTGATAAAAAATATGCCGTAGCAAATCAGAATTACGAAATCGGTAACGGCGATGTGGTAATTGCAGCAATTACTAGCTGTACTAATACTTCTAATCCTAGCGTGATGATTGGTGCAGCACTTCTTGCTAAAAAAGCACTAGAACAAGGATTAAAGGTAAAGCCTTGGGTTAAAACTTCTCTTGCCCCGGGTTCAAAAGTCGTAACGGAATATTTGAAGCTTAGCGGTCTTGATAAATATTTAGATGAATTAGGGTTTAATCTAGTAGGTTACGGCTGCACTACTTGTATCGGTAATTCCGGTCCTTTAAATCCGGAAATAGAGGAAACTATTAACAAAAACGGGCTAGTTGTTGCTTCTGTTTTATCTGGTAATAGGAATTTTGAAGGGCGAATTAATCCACTTACTAAAGCAAGCTATCTCGGCTCGCCTATTTTAGTCGTAGCATATGCACTTAGCGGCACTCTTAATATAGATTTAAATAATCAGCCGATAGAAAAAAATATTTATTTAAAAGATATTTGGCCAAGCAAAGAAGAGATAGATGAAGTTATTACAAATTCAATTAATTCCTCTATGTTTATAGAAAAATATTCCGATATATTTACCGGAACAAAAGAGTGGAAAGATTTACAGATTACTAATAGCTCTACTTATAGCTGGAATAAGAATAGTACCTATATTAATAATCCACCTTATTTTGAGGATATAGGCAGCAAGAACAGTATAAAAGATATAAAATCTGCAAAAATTCTAGCAATTTTCGGTGATTCTATTACTACCGATCATATTTCGCCTGCAGGTAGTATTAGTAAAACCAGCCCTGCTGCTAAATATTTAACGGACCATCATATAGAGCCTCTAGATTTCAACTCTTACGGATCACGTAGAGGGAATCATGAAGTGATGATGCGTGGCACATTTGCTAATATCCGTATAAAAAACGAAATGTGTAAGGGAGTAGAGGGCGGCTTTACTATAAACCAATTAAGTAGCACGCAGCAAACTATTTACGATGCGGCTATGGACTATAAAGCTAATGATGTACCTGTGGTGATTTTTGCCGGTAAAGAATATGGTAGCGGTTCGTCTAGAGATTGGGCGGCAAAAGGTCCGCAACGGCTTGGAGTAAAGGCAGTGATTGCCGAGAGCTTTGAGCGAATACATCGTTCAAATTTGGTTGGTATGGGTATTTTACCGCTAACTTTTACCGGCAATAATACAAGATTAGATTTAAAGTTAGACGGTTCGGAAACTATTGATATTATAGGCTTAAGTGAACAAATAAAGCCTTATAATCCTGTTAAATGCGTGATAAAAAAACAAACCGGTGAAGCAAGAACGATCGATTTAATATTGCAAATATTTACAGATAATGAGATAAATTATATAAAGCACGGCAGTATTATGCATTTTGTGGTAGAGAGTTTGAAGTGATGTCATTCCCGCGTAGACGGGAATCCAGAAAAAAGCGAAATTATTTGAGCTTTTAATTTAAAAAATTTAGTATGCTTATACTTTATTAATGACTGGATTCCCGCCTATACGGGAATGACATAAGAGCTGCACGGGCAAAGCTCCGCCTATGCGGGAATGACATAAAGGGCTGTCGGAATAAAGAGGTAAATAAAAATATGGACAAGAATCTTAAAGAATATACCGAGAGCGGTAAGAAAAACTTAATTGTAGTATATATATTATATTTATGCGGGGTAGTAGCGCCGATATTACCATTAATTGGAGTATTTTTTGCATATCTTAATAAAGATAAAGGTGATAATTTTGCTACCAGTCATTACGTGTTTTTATTCCGTACTTTTTGCCTTGGGGTACTTGGGTGGATTGTATGTTTCATATTTACGTTTATCATTATTGGAGTAGTACTATACTTTGCACTTGCTGTTTGGTATGTACTTCGTGTTGCCATCGGTTTTAAATATATTATAGAGGATCAAGCTTATCCGAACCCTATGACTTATTGGATTAAATAAGATGATAAAACTGAACGTAGACGGCTCTGAAATAGAAGTACCAGAAGGTAGCACCGTTTATCAAGCTTGCACACAAGCAGGCAAAGAAATCCCGCATTTTTGTTATCATGAGCGTCTAAAAATCGCCGGTAATTGCCGTATGTGTTTGGTTGAAATGGAAAAATCACCAAAGCCTATAGCTTCTTGTGCAATGCCGGTAAGTAACGGTATGGTTATTCACACTGATACGCCTATGGTAAAAAAAGCACGTGAAGGAGTGATGGAGTTTTTACTTATTAACCATCCTCTAGATTGTCCTATTTGTGACCAAGGCGGTGAGTGTGATTTGCAGGATCAGGCTTTTAGATACGGCAAAGGTACTAATAGATTTCATGAAAATAAGAGACCTATTAAAGATAAATATATGGGACCGCTGATTAAAACAGCGATGACTAGATGTATACAATGTACAAGATGTATTAGATTTGCAAATGATATAGCCGGAATAGAAGAAATGGGAGCTATCCATCGAGGTGAGCATATGGAGGTAACTTCATATTTAGAGCAAACGCTCGATTCTGAAATTTCCGGTAATATGATAGATATTTGTCCGGTCGGTGCTTTAAATTCCAAACCTTATGCTTTTAAAGCTCGTAAATGGGAACTAAAACATACCGCTAGTATTGGTGTGCATGATGCGGAAGGCTCTAATATTCGTATAGATAGTAGAGGCGATGAGGTAATGAGAATATTACCTCGTGTTAATGAAGAAATAAATGAGAAATGGCTTTCTGATAAAAATCGTTTTAGTTATGACGGTTTGAAATATCAACGCTTAGATCTCCCTTATATCAGAAAAAACGGTAAGTTAGTAGAGGCTAGTTGGAGCGAAGCTTTAAAGATGATAGCAGATAAAATTAAATCCGTAAAACCAGAGAAAATTGCTGCTATTGCTGGCTCTCTTGCATCTGTTGAAGCAATGTTCATGCTAAAAACATTATTGCAAAAGTTTGGTTCTAATAATTATAGCGTTAATCAGTTTGATTATAAATTTGATACCACGCAGCGAGGAAACTACTTATTTAATACAACTATTGCTGGTGTAGAAAAGGCTGATTCATGTTTACTAATCGGAGCAAATCCAAGGCAGATAGCTCCGGTATTAAATAGCCGAATAGGGCAAAGAGTGCGTGCAGGCTCATTAAAAGTGGCAAGAATAGGTGAAGGACACAACAACCAAACTTATAGAATTCAGGATTTAGGAAATGATATTAAGATTATTGAAGAGCTAGCTATTGGTACTCATGAGTTTACGAAAGCCTTAAAAGCAGCAAAATATCCGATGATTATAGTAGGTGACGGCGTATATGGACGAGATGACGGATATGCTATATTGTCGCTTATTCATAAGATGGCGGCTGAATATAATATTATGCGTGATGACTTTCAAGGCTTTAATATATTGCATAATCACGCTTCTATAGTCGGCGGTCTTGACATAGGTTTTAATACTCCTATTAAACTTGAAGAGTTAGAACTCGCTTACCTACTTGGAGCCGATGAACTCCCATTTGATAAGCTAAAATCGGCTTTTATAATATATCAAGGACATCATGGGGATGCAGGTGCTGCGAATGCTGATGTAATTTTACCTGCGGCAGCTTATACCGAGCAGTGCGGAATTTACGTAAATTTAGAAGGAAGACCTCAAATAGCGGAAAAAGCAGTATCGCCTGTAGGAACAGCTAAAGAAGATATAGAAATTATTAAAGAGCTTGCCGGTTATCTGAAAATAGATATCGGAATGAGTGATTTACAAGAAGTAAGAGCCAAACTTGCTAAAGAATATAAGATATTTGCTAATATTGATAAAATTGTAGAGAGTAAATTTGCTAAATTTAGCTCTAAAGATAAGTTATCAAAAGAGCCTATAACTACAGGACCTATTAATTATTATATGACTGATGTAATTAGTAAAAACTCGGTCACTATGGCCAAGTGTGTAGAGGCTAAGGAAAAGAGAAATGGGAGGGCGGTATGAAGAGTCGTCATTACAAGCAAACGCAAAGAGCATGGATACCTAAACCGTCATTGCGAGAAGAATTACATAGTAATTCGACGAAGCAATCTCGTGCCAAAGTCCTGAGATTGCCGCGTCGATGCTTCGCATCTCCTCGCAATGACTGTTGTATGACAATTAAATAACATTATGACAGAACTCTTTTTTGAATATATTTTTCCGTTAATTATCATCGCTCTAAAGGTGGTGGCGATCACTATACCTTTAATTTTATGCGTTGCGTATTTAACATATGCAGAACGTCGTGTTATTGGATTAATGCAGCTTCGACAAGGACCTAATGTCGTTGGACCATTCGGGCTTTTGCAACCTATTGCTGATGCGGTTAAGCTCTTATTCAAAGAGCCGATTATTCCAACTCACGCCGATAAAATATTATTTATTTTAGCACCGATGATAACTTTTATATTAAGTTTAATCGGCTGGGCAGTTATACCTTTTGCAAAGGACGTAGTTCTCGCAGATATTAATGTCGGTGTTTTATATATCCTTGCTATATCTTCTTTAAGCGTTTATGGCATTATTGTTGCCGGTTGGGCTAGTAACTCAAAATACGCATTCCTTGGAGCTATACGTTCATCTGCCCAAATGATTTCTTATGAAGTATCGATGGGACTAGTTATTATTACCGTGTTACTTACTACCGGTACTCTCAATTTAAGTGGGATTATTGAAGCACAAAGAACTCTGCCGTGGTGGATTGATTTAATGCTACTACCTATGGGCGTCGTGTTTTTTATCTCGGTGCTTGCCGAAACAAATAGATTACCTTTTGATTTACCCGAAGCAGAATCGGAATTAGTAGCCGGCTATAATGTTGAATACTCCTCTATGGGATTTGCTTTATTTTTTTTAGGTGAATATGCTAATATGATACTCGTTAGTGCAATGACTACGACTTTCTTTTTAGGAGGTTATCTGCCGCCCTTTAATATATCGTGGTTAGATTGTATTCCGGGGTTCTTTTGGTTTGTATTTAAGGTCGGATTCTTATTGTTCTGCTTTTTATGGATTAGAGCAACCTTGCCGAGATATCGTTATGACCAACTAATGCGTTTGGGGTGGAAAGTATTTTTACCTCTAACTTTATTTTGGGTGGTATTAGTCTCTAGTGTGCTTGTTTATACTGATAATTTGCCGAGTGTTTAGATATCACTGTCATTCCTGCGAAAGCAGGAATCCAGCAAAACATATAAAAACAAGTTTTTATATGTCGATTTTGTTAAATATATAATTTTTGCACCGCCACTATATGTTATTTTTGCGGATTCCCGCCCACGCAGGAATGACATAGAAGCTGTAATAATGCCATCGATCTTTAATATATAACTTTTATGATAAACTATTTAAAATCATTTTTTCTATATGAGATAATAAAGGGGATGGCTTTGACTTTAAAGTATTTCTTTAAGCCCAAAGTTACGATAAATTATCCTTATGAAAAAAGCCCTGTTAGCCCTAGATTTAAGGGCGAGCATGCACTTAGACGTTATGAAAACGGGGAAGAGCGTTGTATTGCTTGTAAGCTCTGTGAGGCTATTTGCCCTGCTCAGGCTATAGTTATCGAGGCTGACGAGCGAGATGACGGCAGTAGGCGTACAACACGTTATGATATAGACATGACAAAGTGCATTTATTGCGGATTGTGCCAAGAAGCTTGCCCTGTAGATGCGATAGTTGAAGGACCTAATTTCGAGTTTGCAAGCTTAACCCATACCGCACTTATTTATGATAAAGAAAGATTACTGCAAAATGGCGATAGATGGGAGCAGGCACTAGCTAGTAAATTACATAAGGATTATGAGTATAGGTAATATACTCGTTTAATTTGAAAAATTGGCTACGTTGTTTTTCATTTTTAATCCTCACGTAGGTTTACTACGCTACGGTTAAAAATATCAAAACACCTTGCTCTTTTCCAAATTAGACTTCGTCTATCTACTTTTCATTTATTAGGAATATAATATGCAAAATGAACCTATAAAAAAGAAATTACAGAAAGTGCCTATAGAGTAAAAGTTTATTGTACCTATAATTCCGAGCCACCGACTAGCGTTACTATAGATGTAATAAAATCACTTAACTCTGATAATCATTATTTATCTAGGTTTTGGAATGGTATAAAAAACATATCTCACGCTATAACTAGTAGTCCATATACAGTAGAATATAAGCATTTTGCGACAATGCTCTCAGTAATTTCTGATTTTAAGACTGCAGCAACACCTAAGAACAACTCTTTAACATATTCTTGGGACATTATTGCATATTGTAGATATTTAGATATGAATCCATCTAAAGCTATAGAAACTTTTCATAATACATTTCCGTCATGTACAGAAATAAAAGTCGAGCCTCCCATTTTTCTTACTTCTTTAGATGAATATAATCCGATAAATGATTTCGCTCAAAACGGTATAACACTTTCAGGAGTGCTTAATCATACTTCTAATAATGAGGAAGGATTGCCTAATGTATAATCTACACAAGCGTTACTATATCTTTAACCGGCACAACGGTTATATTGCTTCCTAATTGATATCTTTTTTTACCTGGATATATAACGAATAATTCATTCAATTTTAAATAGTCTATGGCTTTATACATCGAAGAAGTAAGAGTAGGAGCGTCGCTAAATTTAAACTCAAAACCCAGCTTTAGACTCTTATGTCTTATAAATAAATCTAGCTCTCCTTCTTGATGTATCCCCCAGTAATAACAATCCTCGCTGCGTTTATTAAAAATGCGTATTATTTGCTCTAGAGCAAACCCTTCAAAGCTTGCTCCTAGTTTTGGGTGTCTTAATAATTGCTCAGGTGAATAAATATCAACTAAATGATGAAATATTCCTGAATCAGTAAAATATATTTTAGGCCGTTTTTTTTGGCGTTTAGAAATATTTTCAAACCAAGGATATAATTGACACACCATAAAAGTACCGGATAAAATATCTAGATAATTTTTTATAGTATGATCGCTTATTGCTAAAGATTTTCCAATTTCAGAAGCATTAAAAATATTCCCGTGATAATGAGCAAGCATCGTCCAAAAACGACGTAATGTGCTAGGCGGAATAGAGAAACCAAGATTTGGAATATCACGTTCTAAAAAAAGTCCTAATATATTGCTCTAACCAGTCAAAACCTGTTTCAGGATAAAGATAACAGTTTGGAAATCCGCCGAATAGATGCAGTCTATCTATATTATCTACTTCTAACAAAGAAAAAGGATGCACTTCTATATAAGATATTCTGCCTGCAAGTGTTTCTGACGATTGTCTAATTAAATCTCTTGAGGCATTACCGAGTATTAAAAAACGCTGCTCTGTATCTTTATCGGCTAGAACCCGCAAAGTAGGAAATAAATCAGGTAACCTTTGAATTTCATCAATAATAATTAAGTCCTTTTTACCCTCGAGTGCAATATAAGGATTTTCTAAGGCAGCTAAATCTCTTATATCTTCTAAATCAAAAAAATGTACTTTTCTTTGTCCCTCCGCAAATTGACGTGCTAAAGTAGTTTTGCCGCATTGTCTTGGTCCTAAAAGAGCTACAATTTTATGACTTAAAAATTGTGCTGTTATCTTTTCTAAATAATGAGGGCGTTTAATAATTGCTTTCATAAATCACAATTTTTAACTTTAAAAAGATTATATCATGAAATCTCGAACTTTGCATTCGAAATTTCATATATTATATATCCAGCTGTAATGTCTGTGCAGATTTTATGGAATTTTCTAGGTGAGAGGATAGAAAAACAATACCTCCGTTATTTGCTTTCATAACAATTAAATTATTTAGCAGATCTCTATTTTCTTTGCTTAAATTAGTTTCAACTTCATCAAGTAGCCATAAGTCAGATTGGCAGGCAATAAGTCTTGCTGCGGCTACGACTTTCTGCACTCCGCTAGATAAACTATAGCATTTTTCATCTAATAAATCTTGTAATTTAAAGTAATGAATAGCAGCGTATAGGGTTTCAGCGGAATTATAAATTTCCGACCAAAATTTTAGATTCTCAAAAACAGTCATTTCAAGTTTTAGCCCTAAATTATGACCGATATAAGTGCAGTAAGGTTTAAGAGTGTTATTAATATTATTATTTTTATAGTAAATATTACCGCTACTTGGTTGCATAACCCCTGCCATCATTCTCAGTAATGAGCTTTTACCGCAACCGTTGGCTCCTTTTATATAGATGATAGAAGAAGGAAGAAAAGTAATATTTAGATCAAATAAATTTCTTTGTTCTATGTTAAATTGTAATTGATGAAGTGATAGCATTTTCTTTTGTCATGTTTTCCCGTCATTGTTCGGATACTGAAGATCGTCATTGCGAGCAGCCGTAGGCTGCGTGGCAATCTCATGAAATAATAACTAACTTCTGAGATTGCTTCGTCAATTACTTCGTAATTTCCTCGCAATGACGATTATTATATAGGTTATCAAAATTTTACTAGCAAATTCTCCACTGATAAGCTAAATACATTTAAAATAGAACTCGGCATTAGCCCAAAGTAAATAATTAGTAGTATTAAAGGGGCTATTGAGATTATTTCATATTTATATAAATCTCTGAAATGCATAATTTCTTTATTGGTAATCTCACCGAGCATTACTTCTTTGTATAATTTTAACATGTATACAGCTCCAAGAATTATACCAAGAGCCGCTATAAAGGTTGCTGCTACATTCACCTTATAAATCCCAAGCAGGCTTAAAAACTCTCCGATAAATCCGCTAGTACCGGGAAGACCGACAGAGCCAAGCATTGCAATCATAAAAAATGTGGCAAGCACAGGCATTTTACTTGCAACACCACCATATTTAGCTATTTCTTTGGTGTTCAATCTTTCATATAAAGTACCGACTATTAAGAATAGGCATGAGGAAATCACGCCGTGGCTAAGCATCTGAAATATTGCTCCGCTAACTCCGGCTTCGGTAAAGCTAAAAATACCTATTGTAACATATCCCATATGTGCAATAGATGAATAGGCTATCATCTTCTTCATATCTTTTTGAGCAAGAGCAACAAGGGACGCATATATTATTGCAATAACGCTAAGGTAAATTACGTAAATTGCAAATTCTTGTGATGCATTAGGAAATAACGGTAGTAATACTCTTAAAAAGCCGTAACCGCCGAGCTTTAGCAGAATACCGGCAAGAATAACCGAGCCGCTAGTTGGAGCTTGTACGTGTGCATCAGGTAGCCAAGTATGAAACGGAATCATGGGGATTTTAACGGCAAAAGCAATAAAGATAGCCCACCATAAAATTTGCTGAACAAATAATGGAATATTACCGGTAAGTTCAGAAATATAAGTTAAATCAAAACTATGAATTTTGTTATAAATATAAATTAATGAAAGTAGGAAAAATACCGAGCCGAAGAAAGTATATAAGAAGAATTTAAGAGCTGCATATATTCTATTTTCACCGCCCCAGACGCCGATAATAATATACATCGGCACTAATATTGCTTCAAAAAAGAGATAGAATAATAATAAATTTACCGAAGTAAAAGCTCCTATACAAAAAGATTCCATTAATAAAAAGCATACCAAATATTCTTTAATATATTTTTTAACGGTAAATAAGCTTCCGATTATACAAATAAGAGTAAGAAAAGAAGTTAGAGTCACAAAAAATATCGATATACCGTCAACACCAACATGAAATTCAAGCCCGATTTTATCAAGCCAATCGTAGCGTTCAACAAATTGATAAGCGGGGTTTGAAGAGTCAAACTCTATTAAAATATAGATAGTTGAGCTGAATGTTAAAACAGAACTAAGTACTGCAACATACATTACATATATTGCTTTATTTGCCTTTTTACTTTGACTAATAAACAGCAAAATATATAGCACGCTTATTAGCGGCAGGAAAATACTGATAGATATAATAGGTAATTCTAACATGCTATTTTAAGATTTTATAAGTTTTTTTAGTAGTATATTACTACTCGATGTCATTCCTGCGGAAGCAGGAATCCATCGTAAAACTAGCTTTTCAAATAAAGTTTTAAAGTACTGGATTCCCGCCTACGCGGGAATGACATATACCACCACGCCTACGCGGGAATGACATCAGTGTTCTTAAAAACCTCTCCAAACGAAAACGCTAATTACCGCAACAATAAACGATACCATATACAAAGCATAATTAAAAACATATCCTGTTTGTGTTTTACCGACAAGAACGCTAAAGCAATTGACGACTCGTGAAAAACCGTTTGGTCCAAAACGATCGATTATTTTCTGATCGCCAAGATAAAATAATGAAGCTAAACAGTTAATAGGTTTCACAATTAAGAAATTATATATTTCGTCAAAGTAATATTTGTTTTTTATTATATTAGACAGGAATGTCATCCCGTGGCTTTTAGTGGATTCCTGCTTCCGCAGGAATGACATAGAAGAAGGCTGAGATGACAGAAAGCCTTTATATACACAAACGCCGCTAACAATCCCAGCTATGCCAACTGCCATAGGTAGTAGCTTAATATATAAAGGCGGGTGGCTAATTAGTAGTTTATAAATATGTAAATTAAATAGACTTTCATGGAAATAGCCGTTTGGTTTATCCATAGAAAGTAAATAATAGCCGATCATACCGCTAAAAAAGCTCCCAGTGACAAGCAATATAAGGGAGTTATTCATTATTTTAGCCGGTTCATGGGCATGCTCAAAAACCTCTTTTTCTAGCCTAGTTTTACCATGAAATACCAACATAATAATTTTCATTGAATAAATAGCAGTAAGTATTGCTGCCACTATCCCAAAAATGAACATAAATGAGCCGCTACTATAAACTGCTTCTAAAATCGAATCTTTAGAGTAAAACCCTGCCAAAGGATAAATACCTATCAATGCAAGTGAACCGATTAAGAAATTTCCGTAAGTTACCGGCATTTTATTTCTTAAATCACCCATTTTAAAAATATCCTGCTCATGAGCTGCATGTATTACATTGCCGGCTGATAAGAATAATAAGGCTTTAAAAAAGGCATGAGTTACTAAGTGAAATATCCCGCTATTATAGGCAGATACCCCGCAAGCCATAAACATATAACCAAGCTGACTACAGGTAGAGTAAGCAATAATCTTTTTGATATCGCTTTGCATAACAGCAATGCTTGCGGCAAAAAGACAAGTAACACCGCCGATTATTGTAATAAACTGTAGAACTAAAGGGCTATATTCAAACAAATATGAGCAGCGTGTTACTAAGAATACTCCTGCCGTTACCATGGTTGCTGCATGAATAAGTGCGGATACCGGAGTCGGTCCTTCCATCGCATTAGGCAGCCATATATGTAAACCGATCTGTGCAGATTTACCCATACAGCCGATGAATAATAACAAGCAAATAACATCTAGAATAGAAAATTGTAAAAATATTTTTGTATTAGATAATAACTCTGCAGATGAAAACACACCTTTGTAATTTGCCGAACCACAATAAACAATAATCGTTATTATACCTAAGATAAAAGCAAAATCGCTGGCTCTATTAGTTATAAAAGCTTTAATCGCTGCTTTATTGGCGGATTCTTTTGAATACCAAAAACCAATTAGTAAATATGAACAAACCCCGACGCCCTCCCAGCCGAAAAATAATTGTAAGAAATTATCAGCTGATACTAGCATTAACATAAAAAAAGTGAATAAAGAAAGAAAAGACAAGAAGCGTACAATCCCTTTATCCTCCGCCATATAGCCAAGCGAGTAAATATGCACGACGCTTGACACCCATGTTACGGCTATAAACATTATGCTAGTGAGCTGATCGATATAAATCGACCAATTTACTTTAAAATTTCCAACCTCAATCCATGGTAATAATTTAATATGGATTATATTCCCGTCTAGACCCGCATCACAAAATATTATTAATGAGAATAAGGTAGATAAAGATAAGAAGCCGGTTGCAATTATTTGAGCTAATTTTTTATCTATTATCTTTACGAATAACGCGTTTATTACGCTAGATGCAAGCGGTAACATGATAATCATTATGGCAAGATTTTGATACATCTTATCCTCTCATCTGATTAATGTCAGTGATTTCAATTGAGCCTTTATTACGGAAATATATTAGTAATATCGCAAGCCCTATTGAGGTTTCGGAAGCTGCTACGGTTAAGATTATAATACTAAAAATTTGTCCTGATAATTCTTGCATATATATGGAAAATGCAACAAAATTTATGTTAACTGCAAGCAGCATTAACTCAATGGACATTAATATATTGATAATATTTTTGCGATGCATAAATAATCCAAACATCCCAATAGTAAAAACCAAGCTGCTTAAGATTAAATAATGATTAAGCGAAATATATTCATTCATATTTAATATTCTCGACACCTTTATTTAGAGTAGGCTTTGTCATCAATACAACATTACTTTTATTATGGGAGAGTTGCTTTGTAATATCTTGATATTTTACTCCTTCACGCTTCTTTAGCGTTAATGTAATACATGCAATCATAGCGACAAATAAAATAAGCCC
This sequence comes from Rickettsia senegalensis, assembly GCF_056135685.1. Lineage (NCBI taxonomy): Bacteria > Pseudomonadati > Pseudomonadota > Alphaproteobacteria > Rickettsiales > Rickettsiaceae > Rickettsia > Rickettsia senegalensis. The sequence goes on from NZ_JBVYTQ010000001.1 coordinate 442,914, forward strand.
CGCCATTTGAAACGGTAGCATAAAATCGGTGTAAAGCACCTTACCTATTGCTTTAGTATTTGAGATATCATTTGTTATGGCAAACGTTACATCCGAGCTGAAATTAATATTTTTAGAGCCAAGTAAAATAATTGTTACTAAATCAGCAAACATTATTAGAGCTATAAAAATACTTAAAGCAAGATTTTCTTTTAACTGTGTTATTGTCTTATTAAAATGTATATCTAGCATCATTATCACAAATAAGAATAATACTGCTACAGCTCCAACATAAATCACTATCAGCATCATAGCTAAAAATTCTGCTCCAAGCAAAATCATAAGTCCTGCACCGTTGATAAATGCAAAAATTAACCATAATACCGAATATACGGAATTTTTGCTTAAAACAACGCATAAGCTGCTGATAGTTATTAATGTTGCAAATAAATAAAAAAATATGAACATGAGTTATTATGCTTTAGAATTTCCTCGCCATTGCGAGGAAATTACGTAGTAATTGACGAAGCAATCCCAAGAGTTTGTTATTATTTCATGAGATTGCCACTCTCCTTTCAGTCGCTCGCAATGACGAAATATATATTACACCAACAATGCGTTAGAAGAAAATTTCTCGATCATTGGAGTAAATAAGCTTCCTAGTTCTTTGCGTATTTCTTCCTTGTTTTCTACTTTTTGACCTTCTTTACTTAAAGTTAGCTCGCCTTTTTCTACATGACCAAGTACAGCCTCAATGATTGCTTTTTTATCATGTTTACCGTCCATATATCTAAGTGCAAACTTCTCAAAGAAATTAACGCCGATCGGTTCATGTTTTAAATTTGTAACCCACATAGAAGGTGTATGGGTTGCTTGATGTATCACCATTTTTGTTGTTTTAGGCTTATCAAGCTCAGGGTTATTTCGATGCTTCTGATTTGTAATACTAATATAACCTTGTAGTACTAGCTTCATTGCAATATTTAAAAGCTCAGCTTTAATTTCGTTTAATTTAGTACTATGTAGCTTTTTATTGGCTTCAGAGGTTATTTTCTCAAAGCTTAACGGATTATTTAGATTCTCGCTGAAAGTGTATAAAATAGCTTTCATGTAAGGCGAACTAGTTGTTAAATTAGAATCTTTATTACCGTTTAAGAAGAATTTTAAGGCTTCGAAAGCATTATTAAGATCTACTTCTTTCATCGGCTTTTCAGGCGCTATATTAAAGATCATATTAAATTTCATTATATCATCATTATTAATATTTCTATTAATTTTCACATCACTATGACATAGTAAAGTGGTTCTAAAACGACGATTCGTAATGAAATCCATATATTGCTCAGTTCTAACTATATCGTTCACTGCTTTTAACTGCTCTACTACTTTTGGAGGCATATTACCAAGATACATAGTCGAAAGATTACAATCGGCTAAATATTGTAAATTGTGTTTTCTTGCTTCATTCATAAATTCATGGAAGTAGAATTGAGCATTTTCTTCTTCTAGATGATCATGACGTAAATAATGATCGGCTTGTTTAGCAAGTAGTCCCGCTTCGGTTTTTAATACTTCTGCATAAGGGGTTTTAGAATTTTCTAAGCTATCCTTAACAAATTCTAGTAACAATCTAGATTGAGCTATTCTATCACGGACATTTGCAAATAAGCTAGAATGATACATCATCATATCTCTAATAGTACGCACCATATTCCAGCCAGGGAGGGTATTATAGCTAATATATGCTATTCCGTTTAGACTAAGATTTTTATTACAAACTTCAAAAATTTTATCTCTAACGGTTTTTGGTACCCAAGAAATTACGCCATGGCAAATTATATAATCAAACTTACCGAAAGAATCATCAATATCGGTTATCGAACAATGATGGAACTCTATATTTTTTAATCCTAGTTCTTTAACATTTTTATTTGCTTCGTCAATTTGTACCTTAGACAAATCAACCCCAACAAAATGAGCTTTTGGATAAAGAACTGCATGTGGTATTAAATTACCCCCTGCTGCACAACCAAGCTCTAATATTTTTGCATTCTCGACTTCAGGAGCATTCACGCCGAAAAGAGTTGCAAGCGTACTTAAGTGATAAGGATTTGTAAGAGCATATGGATAGCTTTCATACGGCACTTCATCATAAGTGTTATGATTTGAAACCGCACCATTTAGAACAGGTTTGGTAGTTTTTGCTGTCTTATCATGACCGTTAGGGGTAGAAGAAGAGTTAGTAGCTTTTGAGGTCATATTTTTTCCTTATATAGTTGATTTTATTATATGAAGCAGATTTCGTATTGTTATCCTGTGGCTGTTATGTTATTCCTGCGGAAGCAGGAATCCAAAAAAAAAGCATAAATACGGCAAATTTTTGAAATTAAAAGCTCGATTTATCTCGCTTTATGATGGATTCCTGCTTTCGCAGGAATGACACCGAGCGTGTTTTGCGAGCTATACAACAAGGCCAGCTTGGGATGACATTATTGCTTTATATAAATATTTCACAGAATTCTTAAAATGGCAATCTATAAGTAAATCCTACTCCAAATTCTCCAACGGCTATAGTTTTTTGATAGGATTTGCCGGCACGAATTGTCCTGTTTTCATATCAAGCGTATCATAATTAATTCTTACTCTATATGCCGTTTGTAATTTTGCGGTTGCATCAATACTTAAATTTGAAGTTACATCTTGTGAAACTCCAAGACCTGCTTGCCACGCAACACAATTTTTATGAGTTCTTCTTACTTTAAAATAATCACCATTTATAACACTCCGCTTAGAGGAGGTAGATTTAACTTTTACTTGTGCTATTCCACCTCCAAGTATTACAAAAGGTGTGAAAGTTTTTATTTTTTCTAAATCATAAATAAGACTTAGCATATATATTTGATAATACTTTAGTATTACCCGGGGTTTTAGGAATAGTGAGACCATTACTTAAATTTTGCTGAGGTAATACGTAATGCAGACGATATTTAGGTTGATAAGTTGCTGAGAATTCAATAGCTATCTGTGGATATATTATATAGCCTATTCTCCCACTACACATGCTTGATTTTTTTAAAATTATTTCGGTATTTGAGTATTTATGTCGGAATTTACTAACGACCGGTTCAACTATTCCGCCTTCTGCTCCTATATAGAACCCTGTTTCTTTTGCAAAAGCAATGTTATTAACAATGATGATAGTAATAAAAAATAATTTTAGTAATTTAGTCATTATAATTGCTTAAAAAATAAAAAAATATTATATACCCCCTTTATTAATGGTCAATCATATTTTTTCTAATTATGGAAGCAATTATACCAAATAGTAATAAAGTAATAGTTACAACGAGCGAAACATATGCCGGAATTGCTATATAATGGTGAATAAATATTTTAAATCCGATAAATATTAAAATTAAAGCTAAAGAATATTTTATATAACTGAAACGTTCTACAATTTCTGCTAAACAAAAGAATAATGCTCTAAGTCCTAAAATAGCAAAAATATTTGAAGTATAAATTATATAAACATCATTAGCAATCGCAAATATTGCCGGTATACTATCTATGGCAAAGACTAAATCTATTGCTTCTATCAGTACTAGAGATATAAAAAGAGGGGTAAAATATAGTTTGTTATTACGTTTAACAACAAATTTACCCCCTTCAAGATTAGGAGTAATATTTAGATTTTTTACTATTGACTTGTAAATATAAGAATTCTGTATATCAAAAGTTTTATGTGATACATAAAAAGTTTTTATACCGGTAGCAATAAGTATTACGGCAAAAATATATAATAACCAAGCAAATTTATTTATAAGAATAATACCGCTGTAAATCATTATGGCTCTGAATATTATTACGCCTATTATACCAAAAAATAAAACACGATGTTGATATTTCCCGAGAATTTTAAAAAATTGGAAAATAATAGAGATAACAAAAATATTATCAAGGGACATAGCTTTCTCAATGAGAAAGCAGGTATAATATTCACGAGCATGTTCTGCTCCCGTATTATAGTAAACATAGATACCGAATAAACAAGCTATTACAAAATAGAAAAGACTAAAAAGTACACTTTCTTTAAAGCTCATTACGGTATTTTTTTTGTGTACTATTCCCAAATCGAGAACCAGTAAAGCAGCGATTACCGTATAAAAAATAATCCAACTCATTTATTTATCTCTTCATTTTATATTGCATGTGGAAATATAGCCCCCCACCAAACATAACTCTTAGCTGGAATCTTATAATATTTTCTCCTTGTTTTAAATAAGGTTTGATATTAATAGGATTGTTTGCACTAATAGGTTGGTTATTAACTTTAGCTTGTAATGCTTGACCTTGGTCGTTCCCATTATTGCAGTACCTTTTGTCGTCTAGAGAATCAACATTAGTAGGGAGGCTAAGTAGCTTTGTGCCATTGACATATATTAATGTGCAATCATCATACCATAAATCTTCTACTCTAAAATACTCAATATCGTCCATTATTGCATCTAAAGTTACTTTGAATTCTACAGTATGCAATATTGTATCGCCCGGTTCACCTGTCGCTTCTATAAATGCCCCATCCTTTGGAAATGCCATAATGCTTCCCTGTTGTACCGGTTTTTTGTTTAAGATATAGTCACCTATTTTAGTTACTGGATTATAAGGGGTCTCAGGTAATTGACTTGATGGAAAGTCGTTATAACCGACCTTTATAGGCAATCCTGTAGATTCTCTACAGCCGACATTTTGCCCTAAAGGTTCAAATTCAACAACTTTTCTATCAAAGTATGATAAACAATGGCGTTCTAAAGGTTTACTAGGATCAATAACTATCCAATTCGTCGGGCATCTTCCTATTGCAAGTTCTCCTATATCGCTTTCATCCCATTCTGCATTACCGTGGGCGCTACCGGAAGGAGCATCAGCTGTGCTAGGAATTTTAGCACAAGTAGGTACTAATATAGGAGCACAAAGATCTAGCTCTTGCCAAGTTTTATCTCTTACATCCTCGGTCTCAGCTTTATATGTCGGCTCTGGAGGATGGTTTTCGTCTCCTGCTGTATATGTCACTGTATAATATTTTGATTTATCATCTAACGGTACTAATTTTGGTCCTTTATCAGGTCCTGGCTCGACTCTATCTTTATAATCCCTACTTAAAACACATACTGGAGTATTAGGGCTATTATTATTAGTATAGCAGTTACTTGGAATATTATTTATATTGCAAGCATAAATGGTAATACCTTCCACTGTTTCTTTTAGAGTACAGCTACTTGTATTTATATCTTTGCTGCATAAACCAAGGTTTGGATATTTAAGGCTATATGTATTTTTAAAATTCTTACAATTTATAGTATTGTTGTTGTTTAATTTAGCAAGTACACAATTTATCGAGTCATTATTGTAACCGGGAATAGGTGAACCATCAGGTAAAGTAGGAATCGGCATAGGATTACAATGTTGGAAATTTTTCGGCATCAAGCAGGCATGCGTTCCACCTTGGATATATTTACCGTTTATATATTCTAAATATTTTAAATATACCGCACTTGAGTCAGGTTTTCCATTGCTATCATAAGGTTCTTTATCGTCTTTATATTTACCGTGAATAGTCAACTGATTTAGAGCATTCTCTCCTGAAAACGGCATAGCAATATATTTATCATTTGTCGGATCTTTTGGTGGATCTTTAGGTATAAACGCAACGGAAGAACTATACTTATAACCGGCAAGCATTACTATGCTTTCTGTGTCCGTGGGATTGGGAGGTGGAGGTCCGGCGTATGCTAACGGTGTTACAAGAGTGCTTGTTTCATCTATAATGTTAATAGTTCCATCTGTTTGTTTCTCTCTTACCTGCACTGAAGCAATGAATTGCGGTTTATAATAAGCATCGTTGGCATTGTTATTAGTGCAGGTAATTCCAGCATATTGTCTTGAACATTCATAAGCAGCTAGACTATAAGAATGATTTACTCTCGGTACGCAATCTATTAAATTACCGGACTCAAATAAGCAAATATTATTAGGATTTTGCTTATCATCTTCGGTATTACTAATAGAGACATAAAGTTTTCTATCTTTACCGTTATTGTCTTTTAGAGTGACATCTGTCTTTATAGGCATTAGGCTATTTGTATCTTGTTTTTGTACCTGAGGGAATTTTACACTTACATCCTTAAATTCACCGATATTAATTCCCCATACTTTTTGGCAGGTAGTTGAACTAGAACTTGGGCAGTCCGGTATATCGCTTATGTAGTAATCGCTAGGTGTTTCTACATTTCCAATTTTCTGTGAATATACTATTCTAAAACCCTCATTACAACCGTTAGCCGTAACACTACATGGCGTAGATATATCTGTATTAAAACATGGGGTGCTGCCTGAAGTATTCTTACACGATTTAATTAAATCTTTAAAAGCCGTATTAGTATGAGTAATTTTTGCTGAAGAAAAATCTGTATTACGTGGTTCTACACAAGTTTTGAGGTCAGAGTTTGATCCTGTGCAAAGTGGAACAAGATTACTAAAGCTAACACGTATGGTATTATTAACAATATTGTTTTTAACATTGATATTAGACGGCACTACACACGCCGGACTAGTAGAAGATTGATCAAAATTGCCGCTTGCATCTTTTATGCTACATACATTATTAGCACTAGCATTAATGCTAATATAATCTAAACTTGGGCAATATGGCGGTGGAAAAGGTCCTAAAGGCAATTGTACACAACCAAAAGAATAGCTATCTACAGAACCGTTTAATGATCCAAGTGCTTCAATAACTTTTATTATTAAACTAGGAAAAAAATTAAAAACCTCTCCTATTGCGTTAAGTATTGATTGAAGTACTTTTATAAATTCTGAATCTTGATCTATCATACCAAGAAGCTGCCCTAATAAACCTGGCAAACTTGTTCCTTTTACCATTTCAACTAAAAATTTTAATACTTTTGCAATAGGACTAAGTTCGTTAGTTTGATGAAGAGGTTGACGATTAGGATTCCAATCCATTGGATCAAGATGTACACCGGAATCTGAAACAAGGTTAACAAGTCCAGGGTCACTATAAGCACAAAGTTTAGGAGATTTTAAAGTGACTATTTTTCCATCTACACCTATTATCTTATTATCAGCTTCTGTATAACCGACTTTATTGAGATGTACTCCATCGGTATAACCTGGATCTGCAGGGGAAGGTGTGGCGTTTATTCCGGGAGGCAGAGGCATATCCGGTACGGCAACTCTAGCACAGACTCTAGTTAGAGGTAGACCGTAACCTGTAGGCCATAATACACATTCTCCATCCCAATTTAGGGTGGAGTTTTGATGCCAACAAGCGACAGCATTACAGCTTTGAACTCTAATACGAATTTTTGGAGTAAAGTAACTACTATCAGGGGCTTCTTCCGCACATCTATTGAGTAAAAAACCGATAAATGTACCTGGGTAATCAAATTTTAATAAACAAGTATCATTATCACGACCGTCGCTTTTATTCCAAGGAGGACATAATGTGCCTGGTTTAAAGGGTCCTCTTTTTACTTCATTTTTGCTGCCTCTATTCCAAGTTTCCGTTCTATCGCTTTGTCCGCAATTACAGGGATCGCGAAGACAATCGGCTATATCGCCCCAAATAGATGCCTGCACATTAAATGAGAAAAATGAAAATAAGAAAAATAATAAATATTTTTTTAACACTTTGAGTATTCTTTATGTTCGTTGTTTTGTTGTCATTGTGAGAAGGCATTGCTCGCATGGACCGATTTTTCGTCATTGCGAGCGACTGTAAGGAGCGTGGCAATCTCATGAAATTAAAACTAGATCGCAACAAAGCTCCGCTCCTCACAAGGCATTGCCCGCGTGGACCAATTTCGCCTTTGTCATACCGTGGCTTGACCACAGTATCCAGTAAAAATGCTGATTTACAGAATTTTTTTAATCTTTTTCTGGATTGCCACGTCGCTTCGCTCCTCGCAATGACGACTGGGAGTCCACGCAAGCAAGCCTTTCTCGCAAGGCGTTGTTGCGTGGAGATTAAAAAAAGTCAATATAGCGCTTAGAGTATAAAAATAATTAAATTTTATATAATTCTAAAAGCTATATTGAGCTTTCCCAAGGGCAATCATTTCATTTAATATATTTATCTTAGTAATTACTTCGTTTTTTCTTCCTTTCTCTGTTTTTTGTTGTAAGTTAAAGCCAAACGTTCGCTTCAACCTAAACATAAACGATTCAACCCTTGACCTTTGATGATAGCCGCTATTAATTTTCCATGCTTTTAAACCTTCATCAAAATTTTTATATTCTCTAATTCCTTTTATTACTTTATCTCTGTAAGCTAAATGTTCTTTCTCTACCTTGCTTTTATTCTTTAATTCATCTTGTGACTTAGATGTTCGTGCTGGGGGCATTAAATCTTGTGCTCCCCAATCATATATTATCTTTCTAAACTCCTGCGTATCATAAGCTCCATCTGCTATAACGGTTTTAGCTTTGCCTGTTATCTCTTTGCTCATATCACCAACAACTTCACAGTCGTTTGTGTTACTATCCGTATAGGCTACAGATAGTACTTCCATACTATCTAAATCGACTGCTACATGTATCTTCTTCCACTGTTCTCTCTTACGATATAATCCATCCTTACCGTTATAATCCATCCTTACCGTATTTCCTTTGATGCCACCCACTGGTGCTATATACATTTACTCCGGTACTATCAAATACTATCTCTTTCCCTGAACCTTTCTCTTGTACTCCAATATTTTTTACTCGTAACTTTAGCTTACTAGCGATTCTTGATGCATGGGCATAATCCGGTATTCTTAAATCCTTACCCGCAAATATTTTGCTAAACATTCCTTCTGCAAATCCGCTTGTTGCTCGCCATGGCAATCTTAATAACAGCTTAATTGTTAGCAAATATTCATACATCTTGCTATTATATCTTCTCGCTCCTCCTTGCCTCTGTTCCCCTCCATAATATAACTCTTTTAAATATTCTTCACAAAATGTGAAAATTATTGTTCCTCTTTTCTTTAAACTTCTGTTATATTCTTTCCAGTTGCAAACTTTTTGTAGCTTTGACATACACACTTGTGGTTAAGTTTTTTGTCGATTTACTACTTTTCTTAGTTCGCAGCTACTTTTTTTATATCTACGCAACAAGGTCTTGCAGGAATGACGGTTTTGGTATCTATGTAACAATGCCACGCGGGAATGACAATGGTTTTAGTAGCTATTCACCTCAGTCCGTATTTAACTCATTATATAGGTAATTAATCCAATTATCCGGAGGACCTTGGTGTTGTTCAAGTATTTTGTTATAAATATCCATTTCCGCTTGTCTGCTTGATAAAATACGGACAATTCCTATTAAAGCGGCAATACTTAATTCAGAAGCTATCGATTCATTATCCTTATTAATTAAGAACATTCTTGCAGAAAGTATTAGCTGTGATAATTTTCGTATTTCCGGCTCGCTTAAACCTAAAATTTGATCTAAATCTTCTATTTTAACGTCAGACGGTAGAATAATTTTAGTATTAATTAAATCAAGCCAAGGTTTTATAGTATATTTTGGATATGTCTTAAGATAAATAAAATTGAAATTACTGACGAAAATACCATTATTTTGAGATAAATTATTATAGATTAAATTTATATTATCATAATAAACTTCAGGTCTGTAAAGTTTATCAAAATTATCGGCAGCAAATATTTTAGGTTTTGTGCCAACTAGGCTTAAATGATAAGTAAAAGCATAAATTACTCCTGCACAAATAGCTTGATGTTTCTTTAAATTATTATTAAATTGTTCTAAAAATTTCCTCTCCGTTGGATAAAATTGTTTAGAAAACGGCTCATCAGAGAGTTGATATAAATTGAATCCTATAACTTTCCCTTCTTCAATGTTAAGAGGTGGTCCGTCAAATAATCCGAAATATAATTGTTCTTCGGTAAAAACTTTAAGTTTATCAAGTATTTGTATTCCCCCATCCTCTTTAAAATCTTCTAATTTTAAAATATCGGAAAAAATACGTTTTTCTTTTTCAATTGATAAAATTTTATTTTTTAATTTCTCTAGAAATGATATCTCTATTTCGCTAAGAGGTGCGATGTAATGACCGCTGATTAATTTTAAAAATTCTAAAATAAAAGCTTGTGATTTTTCTGTATCATCTACTAAAAATGGATTGATAATTTGTTTGTCCGGTTCTAGCCATTTGCCTTCTATTGACTCGATAAAAATTTTAGAATCATTATTATTAGAGATATAAATTATTGTTGGATCGTATTTAGTTGATTCTGATATTAGAAAGTTCAATAATACGGTTTTGCCGGTTTTGTTCGTACCAAAGATGCAAGTATTACCTTTATTCGTTTTATCATGAAAATTCATGAAATATGGAGTACCTTTCTCGGTTCGTAGTAAAGTTATAGCCTTGCCCCAAGGATTATATTGATTACCGAGTGTAGTATTATGAAGAGCGGTAAGAGAAGCAATATATTCTACGGATAATGGTGACATTCTGCGGATAAAGGCAAAGTTAGCAGGTAATTGTGACCAAAATATTTGCTCAATATTAAGATCTTCTTTTACATGAATAATACCAAGTTTAAAAAGTTCGGTTGATGCTTTAGCTACGGCTGCATCTAGTTTATTTTCATCTTCTTCTATAACGGCAATTGAAATTTGCTGATTACAAAATTGAAAATCTAAATTAGCTGCATCAAGCTTATTAATACCTTTATGATTAAGTAAAGTTGGGTCGTTAGTAATTTTTAGAATATGATCTTGACCACGCAATTTGGATATTACTTGTTTTTTGCTAACAAAGTAAAATATTTCAGTTATTATTAATTCAATCGGTAACTGTAAAAATTTATCCAGTGTATTAGAAGGAGTTTCTTGATATTCTTTTATAGATAGTAAAGAAACGAATTTGTTATTTTTCTCATGATCCGTAACTACCATTTTATCGCCGCTAATTGTATAAATACTTCTACCTAGTGCATCGGATAAATCTATTATAGGTACCAAACAATCATTATTATTAAGGTTAGCTATTCGATTATATAAAAATAAAGGATTAGAAAAAACATTATCATTTTCAAATATGATGCCGAGCTTCTCAGTACCGAATTCGTTTAAATCGTTTAAAATATTATTAGTGATATTTTCTAGTTTTTGAAAAGCTGAATCTAAATAGTTATTTTCAAAATCAGTAATTAATTTATTAGATAAAGAATTTATTAAAGAGTTAAAATTTTTGATGTCAACTTTAGCAGAATCATGTACTATAGATATATATAAAGTATTAACGAATTTATCATTCCAGTGGTTTTTTCTTTGCCATAGTGCATGAATATTTGCCGGTAATAATTTTTTGTAAGGAGTGGAATCATCTAAATTTTGTTTTTCTCGTATTGTATGTAGCCAAAAAGCAAAATCATAATCGGTTATATTCTTTTTTATAGAAGTTCTAACCATTTCGCGTAAATTTTGTATGTTATCGCTTATTTTCTCTGAGTTAATGCCGTGTATTTTTATAATTTGTAGTAATTTACCGTCTTTGGTAAGTAAAGTATTTTCATTATAATGACATGCTATAGGTATAAAATTAGGAGCATTATAATTATATATATCTTTGTCAAATTTTCGTAAATCACTAAACACAAATAACCTGAATTTAAATTATCGTTTTGTATATTAATGGATATTGTTGCATCGATTCCGAGTCGTCATTGCGAAGAGCGAAGCGACGTGGCAATCTTGTCAAGCATCCTGAGATTGTTTCGTCAATTACTTACGTAATTTCCTCGCAATGACGGTTTGGGTATCACTACATAGCCAATTTTTCAAATTAAACGAGTATATCACAAAACTTTACCTTATTATTTATATTTAATAAACAATTATTCACTATATGTAGCGATTTTTTGTAACCCTCCCATGTAATTTATCAAGACATCAGGTATAGTTATTGATCCATCTTCATTTTGATAATTTTCAAGTATTGCAACCATAGTTCTTCCGATAGGTAATCCTGAAGCATTTAAAGTATGGACTAAGGTAGTTTCGTTACTGCCGAATTCTTTATATCTTGCTTTCATTCTACGTGCTTGAAAATCTCCACAATTAGAACAGCTAGCAATTTCGCGATATTGCTTTTGTCCCGGAAGCCATACTTCTATATCATAGGTTTTTTTTGCCGCAAATCCCATATCTCCGGTGCAAAGTAACATAACACGATAAGGAAGATTCAGTTTTTGTAAAATAGTCTCTGAAGCATTAGTTATATATTCATGCTCATTTTTTGATTCTTCAGGGGTAGTAATAGATACTAGCTCAACTTTACCGAATTGATGTAATCTAATCATACCTCTTGTATCTCTACCGCTACTACCTGCTTCTGATCTAAAGCACGGGGTGTAAGCAACATAACGCATCGGTAATTTTTCTCTTGGTATAATAGTATCGGCGACTATATTTACTAAGGATACTTCTGCGGTTGGAATTAGTCTATAACCATTTGTTGTTGCAAAAGACTCTTCGGCAAATTTAGGTAGTTGTCCTGCATTATACATAGCATTATCTCGAACTAATACCGGAGGTGATATCTCAAAGAAGTCAAACTCTTTAGTATGAACATCAATCATAAAGTTAATTAAAGCACGTTCTAGCTTTGCTAAATCACCTTTTAACGTTACAAATCTAGCTCCGGAAATTTTAGCAGTTTGTTCAAAATCCATTAAATTTAATTTTGTACCTAATTCACAATGCTGTTTATTCAAAGCATTTGGATTTGTCTCTCCGTAAGTACGAACTAATTTATTCATACTTTCATCCATTCCGTAAGGTACTTCTTCGTCCGGAATATTAGGAAGCATATTTAATAGTTCATTTAATTCGTTATTATTATTTAGATCCTGTTCAAGTTCTTCCAACTTCTCATTTATATGTTTGACATCTCTTTGTAGCTCTTCAAACTCTTCGCCTCTTTTAGAGGCCATATTACCTAAAATCTTTGATTTTACCTTGCGTGCATGCTGAAATTCTTGAATTAAACCCGTAATTTTTCTTTTCTCTCCGTCGAGCATAGCAATTTTACTAGACATAGGTTCAATAAATCTTTGGCTAAGCTTTTCATCGAATAATTCTTGATTTTCTCTAATCCATTTGATATTTAACATTTAGTGTCCTCGGTTTTTCTATAAAATTACATATCATTATTGAAGTTTCATATAATAAAAGTAGCGGTATTGCAAGAGTAAACTGGCTTAAAATGTCAGGAGGCGTTAATATTCCTGCAATAATAAAGTTAATTACCACGGCAATACGTCTTTTTTGCTTAAGCGTTTGTACCTTAACTATTTTTAGTATATTTAATATTATTATCACAACCGGTAGTTGAAAAGCAACTCCAAAAGCAATAATTAAATGAATAACTAAATTTAGATACTCGCTAATTCTTGCTTCCAAAACTATCGGTACTATCATATCACGCTTTTCAAAACTAAGAAAAAAATTCCAAGCTTTCGGCATTACAAAGTAAAAAACAAAAATACTACCGCACCAAAATAAAATAGGCGACATAAAAAGAATAAAAGCGATAATTTTTCTTTCATGGCGATGTAACCCTGGACTGATAAATAAATAACATTCCAAAGCAATTATAGGTATAATAATAGTAAAAGCAGTAAAAGCCGCAAGTTTAATATAAGTAAAAAATGCTTCTGTAAGCCCTGTATAAATTATATTTCGTACCGTATCACCGCTTAGCTTAGCAAGCGGTTTTAATAAAAAACTATAAATATTGTCGCTAAAATAATAGCAAATAGCAAATATAATTATAAAAGCAGTAAATATTCTAAGAAGTCTTATTTTTAATTCTAATAAATGTTCTTGAAAACTATATAATTTCATAAAAATTTTGACTCTTCATTTCGCAGAAGTATATATATCAATATTATAAACCTTTTTTAATAATTGTCATATCTTTTTAGAAATATTCACAAAGTCTAGTTTCTTTCTATATATTTTATAAAATATCGGTATAAATAACATGCTAAACAGAGTGTTACCTAAAAAGAATACAGACCAAGTAAGATATTTTGCACAAATACCGCCAAGGCTAGCTAGAATAATACGGCTAAGAGAGCTAAAAGATGCAATAATAGAATATTGCGTGGCAACAAATTCACTATTACAAAGACTAGCAAAATAGATAGAGATAATAGTTCCTGCAAAGCCTGCACAAAAATTTTGTACTGTAACTGTTATTATAAATATCCTTATATCATAGCCGATGGTCGCAAGAATCATAAACATAAGAGGCGACAATAATTGAATAACTCCACCAATTAAGACGCTATGAAATATACCCATTTTTGTAGCTAAAACACCGCCTAAAGCTCCTCCGACTATCATGATTAGTAACCCGTAAGCTTTGTAAATAACGGCAATTTCATGAGTAGTAAAACTTAAATCTAGAAATAAAGGCGAACTCATAGCCATAGGTATAGAATCCGCAGCTTTGTACAAGAATACAAATAACATAATTAGCAGTAAATATTGCTGTTCATTTTTTAAAGATATAATACTTTTTTTAATAACTTCAAAATATTGTTGTAATCCTATTAAATTAGTAGTCGTATGACGTTTTTCTTTAGGTTTCGGTTCTTTGATACATAAGATTACTATAGGACCAACTACAGTAATAAATAAAGCAAATTTATATACTGTATCCCAGCCGAAAATAATTGATGAATATAAAGTACCGACGCTGCCAAGTAACATACCTAAACGAAACCCTATGCTACTAAAGGTAAAAGCCATTGATAGCTCTTCTTTAGATGTAGGTCTCTCAATTCTATATGCGTCAAGTACAATATCTTGCGTAGAACTGCAGAATGAAATAATAAATAAGATAATTGCAGTAATATATAAGTTATTACAAGGGTTTACGTTTAAGAACCCCATCATCGCTAGGATTAAAAATATTTGTGATACCAATGCCCAGCCACGCCTGTGACCGAATTTAGAACATAAAAAAGGTATAGAGTATTTATCTATAAAAGGTGACCATATGACCTTTAAGCAATACGGAAAAGCAGCTAGTGATATCGAGCCTATTATATCAGTAGTGTATTTTGCTTCGGATAATTGGTATGGAACCGTGAAAAAAATTAAATTGAACGTAAGACCGGAAATTAAGCCTAAAAGTAAAATACCGATTAAATATAATTTTTTGTACACGGAATATAACTATTTATAGTTCATTTTTAGGGAGTAAGGTGCTACTCTGGAAAATATTTTACCGACTACCGGTATTTTAGTTACAATAGTGCTGATTAAGAAAAAGGAAGGAATAACATTTCCTTTAACCGTAATTAATTGCTGTTTGGTATCAATATTACCTTTCATAGTAAAATCAAAGAACGGTCCGTGTGCTTCCGTATCGAAAATTGTAATTATATTTCCTCTATAATTAAATTTACCGGTCATATCTTCAAATAAAATATTTTTATTATTAGTTATTGAACTAAGAAAACCCGGCAACGAAACAAAGGAAACAAGCCGTGTTAAAAAAGGAGTATCGACTACCGTAAAATGTTTTATAGAAAATTTGCCGTCTAATATCGGCACTATTTCCCCTTTTTTTACTTCATATCTTCTTGTATTTAAGTTGATGTTAATCTGACCGTTTTGCATAGTGGAATACATTCCAAGTCCCTTAAGCAATGCTCCGGCATTATCGGATTCAATTAGCCATTGTTCAAAAGTGTCTTTAGCGGTAAGCGACATCTTAACTTTTTTATTATCAATATTAGCATTTAGAAAACCGGAGAAACACCGCACTTTATCACATTTAATTGCTAAATCAAGATTACCTAGAATTATATTATTCTTTAAAATTATTTTTGATATATTAGTTTTTAAATTAATATTACGCGTAGAATCTCCCTCTTTTTCTAAAAACTGCATCATATTAGCATTTGATAAATCTAATCCGCTTCCATAAAGTTCCGTATTAAGATTATGATTATCTATGATTATTTTTCCTTTTAAATCCGTATGATTATGTTTAACAGAGGCTAGATTAATATTATAGTTATCTTTTCTAATTAAAACATTACCGTTGATTTTTAAATTATCCTGTCCTGAAAGATTGAATTCAATATTTCTATCAGAATTTTTATTATTTAATTTTGTATATAAAGATAGATTGGCTTTTTTATATAATTTTTTATGAATAGATACTTTATCTATATAGAATTCTAAATTATCAAGATTAGAATTAACGGTAATAAAACTCTCATTATTATGCTGTTTTTTATACTCAAAATTTAAAACGGTGCTGCCTGAAATTAATTTAAATACACCGAATCTTTGATTATTTGCCGTAATATTACTTTTTATTTTAAGTAAACACTCATTATTTTTATCTGATATATCATGATCATAAGTAAAGCTGCTTGCATAATTATTAATTTTACCCTTACCGTTAATATTTAGTTTGTTGTCTTTAAAGCTACCCTTGGCTTCACCGTTTTGTAATAGGATATTATTGTCTAAGGTGTTAAAAGAGATATTTGTTAATGTCGACAAAACATTATAGCTATTAGGGATATTTGGGCTAATAGGAATTATTAGCTCTATTATTGAATTTGCCGCTCCTTTGATTTTTTTAAGATCTATATTTTGAGCTTTAATATTTTGATAGACATCATTTGGAACAAAGGCAATTAAGTCGTTAATTTCGCCTTTAGCAGTAGCATTAAAAACAAATTGTGATTTATCCGGTCCTTCCCATTTGAAAGTCATAATACCGTCTGAAACAACACTTTTACCGCTATATGCTTCATTAATTAGAAATTTTATTTCTGGTCCTGAAATGATTATATTAGTATCAACTTTAGTCAAAGGCGGTAAATCTGTATGATATTTATATTCAAAATTCGAGATATGTAAATTTGCTTTTAAATTATCTTCTACTAAAATATTTTTTTTTAAAAATTTTTTATCTAATTTAATATTTAATTCTCCGTTTTGGATGTAGCCTTGTTTTATATGTTCTCGTAAATATGAGATTATAGGGTTATCCGGAATAATTTTTTCGACTGTTTGATAAATTATTAAAGGCATATTTGCGGCAGCTGCACTCGCATCGATATTTTTATCAGTTATTATACCGTTTAGTGATAAAAAAGCTTTATCCCCAAAGGTAAGTTTGCAATTAACGGTCTTTGGATGATCTTTAGAATAGGCGGTTTTATATGAGCATAAAGCATTTCCTAGAGGTAAGTCTGTTCCTTGCTCATCGGCTAAGATATCACTTTTTATTGAAGTTAGTCGTATGTCGGTTAGGGAATCTTTTTTAATTATATTTAACGAATAATCACCGGTTGTTGAAGTATTTATAATCTCTTCATCGTTATTTGAGATTACGGAAATTTTATCGATATTAAAATTAGCCTCTATTAACGAATTAGAGAAGAAATTTTTGAAATTAAAGAAAAGATTAAAATCGTTAATTTCTCCTCTAGCATTATCTATAAGACTTAAGGAAATTTTATCTATGGATAATCTGTTTTCTTTAAATTCTAAATTATGTAGTACAGCCTTTATATCATTTTTACTTAAATAAAATTCAATTATTTTTTTCAAAGGTTCATTTAAGTGTCCTTTATTTGCACTATAAACAGTTAGAGTTATAGCCAAAGATAATGAAATTAGAATTATAAAAATACTAATAAAGGTTTTTTTAATAAAATTCATTTGAGCTTGTAAATTTATTGAAATATGATAAAAAGCTTTATATACTCGCTGAATTTGAAAAATTGGCTACGTCGCCTTTGTAAGACCTCGGATGCTCACGTATTATTATACGCTCCGCTCCTCGGTTTACAGTCTCCTTGCTCTTTTCCAAATTGAGCTTCGTATCCCAACTCTTCATGTACTCGAGGTATGCTTGTCACGCTAGTTGAATATAACGTATAATCTAAAAATTTAATATAAAAATCACAAAAAATTATGAATATTACATTTATCGGTAGCGGATATGTGGGATTAGTCTCAGGTATTATTATGGGCTATTTAGGTCATAATGTTACTTGTCTTGATAATGATGAGGTTAAAATATCCAAATTAAATAAGCAAATATTACCGATTTATGAAGCTAAACTTGATGAGTATCTTAAGCAAGCTTTAGAAGCTAATAGGTTAAAATTTACAAATATTTATAATAATGAACTTCAAAATGCCGAGGCAATATTTATTACGGTCGGTACGCCTTCAAAAGAGTCGGGAGAAGCAGATTTAAAATATGTCTATGATGCTATTGATAAAGTTTCCAAGCATATAAATAAAGATTGTTTAATAGTCATAAAATCTACTGTTCCGCCTGATAGTTGCAGTAATATTATAGCTTATTTAAAATCAAAAGACTTTTCATTTAATGTTGCTTCTAATCCTGAGTTTTTAAGAGAGGGCAGTGCGGTAGAAGATTTTTTATATCCTGATCGTATAGTTATCGGCGTAAATAATAAAGAATCAGAGGAAATATTGCGAAAAATTTATGCACCTTTAATAGAACAAGGTGCAAAGTTCGTGGTTACCGATTTAGTGACGAGCGAGCTTATTAAATATGCTTCTAATAGCTTTTTAGCTACCAAAATTGCTTTTATTAATGAGATGGCTGATTTATGTGAAAAAATCGGCGGTAATATTAAAGATTTATCTAAAGGTGTAGGACTTGATCAAAGAATCGGTCAAAACTTTTTAAATGCAGGACCGGGTTTTGGTGGTTCATGTTTTCCAAAAGATATTCTAGCATTAAATAATCTTGTAGAAAATCATCATATCGATTGTAAGATTCTTAAGGCAGTAATTAAAAGTAATAAGCAGCGTCCAAGTAATATGGTAGATAAAATAGCTACTTTGTTAGACGGAGATTTAAAAAGTAAAAATATAGCAATTTTAGGCTTAACATACAAAGCGGGAACAGATGATGTTAGGGCAAGTCCTGCCATCGAAATTGTAAAGATCTTATTAAATAAAGATGTATATGTTAAAGCATTTGATCCTATCGGTCTTGAAAATGCTAAAAAGAATTTAGAACATAAAAATTTGCTATATTTAGATTCGGTAGCTGAAGCCTGTAAATCAGTAGATATTATAGTTATTGCAACTGAATGGTTAGAATTCAAAGAACTTAATTGGCAAGGAATTTATGCTTTAGTAAAATCCCCGATAATCATTGACCTTAGAAATATACTAGATAATGAAGCAATGAAAAAAATCGGTTTTAGATATTATGCAGTCGGAAGTAAGATTTAGTCTAAACAACGTCATTGCGAGGAAAAACTGTAAGTTTTGACGAAGCAATCTCAGGAGTTTGTTATTATTTCATGAGATTGCCACGCTCTCCACGTTCGCTCGCAATGACGATTTATACACTTATAAAATTAATAAAAAATGAAACCTGAATTTATTCATTTAAGAACTCAAAGCTCTTATTCTTTTTTAGAAAGTGCACTAACGATCGAGAAAGTAGTAGAGCTTGCTTCATCGAATAAAATGCCTGCTATTTGTTTGGCAGATAAGGGAAATTTATTCGGCTCGTTAGAATTTGCATTATACGCAGTAAAAAAAGGACTGCAGCCGATACACGGAGTTATTCTAAATATAAAATACGATATAAATATTTTTGCTCAAATTTTGCTTATAGCTAAAGATGAAATCGGCTATAAAAATTTACTCAAACTATCAAGCCTTACTTTTACTAAAAATGATCGTAAGCTATGCGATCACATTGATTTTGAAGATTTAATTGAATATCAAGAGGGGTTAATAGGATTATGCTGTTATACCGACGGTATTGTCGGAAAATGCTTGCTAGCTCGGAGCGAAGAGCAAGCGATGCTATTTGCACGTAAATTACAGGACATTTTAGGAGATCGTTTTTATTTTGAGATTATGAGACACGATCTACCGGAAGAACAGTTTATTGAAGATAGTTATATTAGAATTGCTGCCGAGCTTGCTATTCCGCTTGTTGCTACTAATAAAGTTTTGTTTAGCGAAAAAACCATGCATGATGCACATGATGTATTATTATGTATATCAGCCGGTGTTACTAAAGAATATCCTGATCGTAAAACAGTTAGTGAAAATTGTTATTTTAGATCACCGCATGAGATGATAGAGCTTTTTTCTGATCTACCTAGTGCTATCGAAAACACCGTTAATTTAAGAGAGCGTTGTTATTTTGCAGCACATGCAAACCCGCCGATGCTGCCTAATTTTGCCACCAAAGATATTAGTGAAATGGATTTAATTAGAAAAGATGCAAAAGAAGGGTTGCTTGCAAGGCTTGCTACAAAGTTTAAATCTGAAAATATTCCACTGCAGAATCAAGAAGACTTGAAAACCGAATATTTTGCTCGTCTTAATTATGAGCTGGATATTATCTGTAATATGAATTTTGCCGGTTATTTTTTAATTGTATCCGATTTTATTAAATGGAGTAAAAAAGAGGGTATTTTAGTTGGACCGGGTAGAGGTTCGGGAGCAGGCTCGGTTGTTGCTTGGAGCTTGCTTATTACTGATCTCGATCCGATTAAATTCGGCTTATTATTTGAAAGATTTTTAAATCCTGAACGTATTTCAATGCCTGATTTTGATATTGATTTTTGTCAAGAAAGGCGTGAAGAAGTAATCAATTACGTACGCTCTAAATACGGTAATAATAGAGTAGGACAGATTATAACTTTCGGTAAAATGCAGGCAAAGGCCGTAATTAAGGATGTTGCTCGCGTACTTAGCTTACCTTATAAATTCGCTGATTATCTAACGGAGCTTGTACCTTTTAGTGCGGTCAATCCCGTTAGCCTAGAACAGGCGATGCGTGAAGTTCCGGAGCTTGCAAATGCCGCTAAAGGTAATGGGTTGTATAATTTAGAGGGTGAAGCGGAATTAATTAAGTTGGTGCTTGATACTTCGTTAATTCTTGAGGGGTTACATAGGCATTCCTCAACTCATGCCGCAGGAATCGTAATAGCAGGTACTGATTTAGTCGATATAGTACCGGTATATAAAGATGCTAATTCCGATATGTTGGTAGTTGGTTATTCTATGAAATATTCCGAAATTGCCGGTTTAATTAAATTTGATTTTTTAGGACTCCAAACCCTGACGGTTATTACCGATTGTAAGAAACTACTTAAAGAACAAGGAATAGAAGTAGATTTTAACAATATGACCTTTGATGATAATAAGACTTATCAAATGTTGTGTAAAGGTAAAGGAGTCGGCGTTTTTCAATTTGAAAGTATCGGGATGAAAGATGCACTTAGACGCCTTAAACCTGACTCTATACACGATTTGATAGCTCTTGGGGCTTTATATCGTCCGGGTCCTATGGAAAATATTCCTACCTATATAGCTTGTAAGCATAAATTACAGCAGCCTGATTATTTACATGAGCTATTAAAGCCAATCTTAGAAGAAACTTACGGAGTGGTGATATATCAGGAGCAGGTACAAAGAATTGCTCAGATTCTCGCAGGTTATACGCTAGGAGCTGCTGATTTGCTTCGTAGAGCGATGGGTAAGAAGATAAAGAAAGAAATGGAGGAGCAGGAAGAAATCTTCGTTAAAGGAGCAATTGCTAATAATATTTCGGAATCTCAAGCTAAATCCATTTTTGCAACCGTGGCTAAATTTGCAGGTTACGGTTTTAATAAGGCGCATGCTGCAGCTTACGGCGTTATTTCATACCAAACCGCATATCTTAAAGCTAATTACCCGGCAGAGTTTTTAGTAGCATGCTTAAATCTTGAATTAAATAATCATGATAAAATTAATTTATTTTTACAAGAAGCAAAAGATAGCGGTATAAAAATTACTGCACCTAATATTAATATCTCTGAAGGGTATTTTACAACTTGTCATTCAGAAGACTCTTTATGTCATCCCCAAGGTTCTCTATGTCATGCCCGCGAAAGCGGGAATCCAGAAAAAATTAGTAGCACAATAATCTTCGCCTTAGGGGCTATTAAGGGAGTTACGCCGAATTTCGGTAAGTTAGTAACAGACGAACGGCTAGCTAGAGGAGCGTTTAAATCAATTACCGATTTTATTGAACGATTACCACCAAAATCTATCAATAGTAAATTACTAGAAAATTTAATTAAATCAGGCTGTTTTGATGAGCTGCATGATAATCGATTGCAATTATTTTCAAGTATTTCAAAATTGCTTGCTTATTCGGCTTCATACCATGCAGAACAGGAATCGAATCAATTTAGCTTAATTGAAGTTTCTAGTTTAAGCCCTAATATATTAATAGCAAGTGATTATGCCGATAACAATACTTTAGCTTTTTATGAGTTTGAATCTATGGGTTTATTTATCTCTAATCATCCTCTTACGCAATATCAAGAAATATTTAACCGTTTAAATATTTTAAGTACTGCAGATTTACATAATAACTTACCTGACGGTGCTAACCGAATAAATCTTGCCGGTGTAATACAAAAAAAGGATTCTCGTATGTCGGCAAGAGGTAGGTTCGTGACGCTTGTGCTTTCTGACCCCGAGAATATCTTTGAACTTAGTATTTTTAGTGAGGAAGTTTTAAAAGATTATGTACATTTACTCGATGTTAAAAGTTTGGTAGTCGTTAATTGTGATATAGTTAAAGATGAAGGAGGAATAAAACTAACGGCAAAAAGCTTTTCATCAATTGAGGATGCAATTAATAATAAACAATTTGAGTTACAGCTTTACCCACAAAATCATGAAGAATTACGGCAGATAGTAACCTTGCTTGCAGCTCGCACTAATAACGGGGACCAGAGTAATTCTAAAGCTACAATCTATTTACAAAGCGAAGATGTAAAGAATTTTGTAGCAAAAATTACATTACCTGAAAAGTTTTTTCTTCAAGGGCAAGATTTTGAGATTTTAAAAGGATATAGTAAATAGTGAGGTTGTCGCTCGGCTTTCTATGTTATTCCTGCGAGGCATTGTTGTGTGGCTCTTGAAAAACGCTCGGTTGTCATACCGTGGCTTGACCACAGTATCCAGTAAAAATGCTGATTTACAGAATTTTTTTAATCTTTTTCTGGATTGCCACGTCGCTTCGCTCCTCGCAATGACGACTGGGAGTCCACGCAAGCAAGCCTTTCTCGCAAGGCGTTGTTGCGTGGAGATTAAAAAAAGTCAATATAGCGCTTAGAGTATAAAAATAATTAAATTTTATATAATTCTAAAAGCTATATTGAGCTTTCCCAAGGGCAATCATTTCATTTAATATATTTATCTTAGTAATTACTTCGTTTTTTCTTCCTTTCTCTGTTTTTTGTTGTAAGTTAAAGCCAAACGTTCGCTTCAACCTAAACATAAACGATTCAACCCTTAACCTTTGATGATAGCCGCTATTAATTTTCCATGCTTTTAAACCTTCATCAAAATTTTTATATTCTCTAATTCCTTTTATTACTTTATCTCTGTAAGCTAAATGTTCTTTCTCTACCTTGCTTTTATTCTTTAATTCATCTTGTGACTTAGATGTTCGTGCTGGGGGCATTAAATCTTGTGCTCCCCAATCATATATTATCTTTCTAAACTCCTGCGTATCATAAGCTCCATCTGCTATAACGGTTTTAGCTTTGCCTGTTATCTCTTTGCTCATATCACCAACAACTTCACAGTCGTTTGTGTTACTATCCGTATAGGCTACATGAGGATGATATTATAGCAGGCCAGCTAATGCGTTTAGTAGGTGATCAAAAGAACTGAGGCCTTGGCCTCTGCTTTTTATATTTACGTAATATCAAAGGTTTTGGTTGGAATCATAAACGTGTATACAGGATATATAAGGAGCTAGCCCTTAATATGAGAATAAAGCCTAAGAAGAGATTACTGGTCGTGCCTCCGTATTGCAGTTTAGAGTAAATAGTCTATAATCCTCAAACAGTAATAAGAGAGAATTATAGTTAAGGAGTTATGGCAAAAATAGATGTTAAGTGTAGATATTGTAACAACACAGAAGAAGTAATAAAGTCAGGATATTCAATTTCAAAACAACAGAGATATCAATGCAAGCGGTGTAATCGATATTTTTAATTGGAGTATATTAATAATGCATCTAAGCCTGGAGTTAAGGAGCAAATAGTAGAAATGTCAATCAACGGCTCTGGAGTTAGAGATACAGTAAGAGTATTAAAAGTGGGTATCAATACAGTTATCCGTGTTTTAAAAAAATCTAGTATTAAAAAACAATAAATCATTCTATCAGTACAACAGAAGTAATTATTGCTCCTGAGATAGATGAACAATGGTCTTATGTACAGAATAAATCCAGACAACGATGGCTTTGGTATGCCTTGGATAAGATTTCGTTAAAAGTAGTTGCTTATACGTTTGGTACAAGATGTGATAGCACATTAGAATCATTACTGAAAAAACTAGAGAATTTCAAGGTGACTTTTTACTATACAGATGGATGGGGGAGTTATGCTAGGTTATTAGACCCTAAAAAGCATATTATCAGTAAAAAATACACTCAACGGATAGAACGAAGTAACTTGAACCTTAGAACGAGATGCAAGAGGCTTGCACGTAAGACAATCTGCTTTTCCAAGTCATTGGATATTCATGATAAGGTTATTGGTACTCTTATTGAACGTATAGCTTTTTAATAGGCGTAACTGCAATATGGAGGCATGACCCTTTTGCAAGTAAAAGCTTAACCATTTCTTTATTTTGCGATAAAGCAACTTCTAAAAAGGTGCTAATTTGTAATAGTTGAGATTTAATCTTACATTTAGTAAAATTAAGATAATATTAAATGGAGGATTAGAGATGAATCTAAATCAAAAAATAATAAAGCCAAAAATAGGATTACTAGAATTAGCTAGGAGTCTTGGTAGTATATCGTCAGCATGTAAAGCTATGGGCTACAGTAGAGACAGTTATTATAGGTTTAAAGAGTTATATGAAACAGGAGGAGAAGAAGCATTATATGAGATTAGTCGGAAGAAGCCAATTATAGCGAATAGAGTTGATCCTGCCGTAGAGAGAGCAGTATTAGATATGGCAGTAGAATACCCCGCTTATGGTCAGCTGCGAGTATCAAATGAGCTTAAAAAGACTGGTATTCTTGTATCACCTGGAGGAGTTAGATCTATTTGGCTACGTAATGATTTAAATAATATCAATAAAAGACTTAAAGCATTAGAAGCCAAAATGGCTCAGGATGGTATTGTTCTTACCGAAGCTCAGTTACAAGTATTAGAGAAACGGCGTAGCGAGAAAGAAGCTCATGGTGAGATTGATACACAGCATCCAGGTTATCTAGGATGCCAAGACACATATTATGTAGGTAATTTTAAAGGCATAGGCAAGGTATATTCTCAAGTGTTTATTGATAGTTACACTCGGGTTGCAGAGGCTAAACTATATACTGATAAAACAGCACTTACCGCTGCTGACATGCTTAATGATAGAGTGTTACCATGGTATGAGAGTCAGCAAATACCAGTACTTCGTATTTTAACTGATAGAGGTGGTGAGTATAAAGGTAATATAGAACATCATGCTTTTGAATTGTTCTTAAGCATTGAGGGTATTGAGCATACTACTACTAAAGCATATTCTCCTCAAACAAATGGTATGTGTGAACGTTTTAATAAAACTATGAAACAAGAATTCTTTGATACTGCTATGCGTAAAAAGATCTATACTGATCTTGATGATCTACAACTAGATCTTGATATTTGGCTAGAATATTATAATAATGAAAGACCGCATTCCGGTAAATATTGCTATGGAAAAACACCTATGCAGACTTTTATGGATAGTAAAAAGTTAGCTGTTGAAAAGAATAACGAAATCTTATATCTTGAATACTCATCTGACAGCCATAACTTATCAGACATTCAGATATAATTTTTATAATGTCTGTAAGATTAAATCTTGACTTCTACATATTTTTTACTCGTAACTTTAGCTTACTAGCGATTCTTGATGCATGGGCATAATCCGGTATTCTTAAATCCTTACCCGCAAATATTTTGCTAAACATTCCTTCTGCAAATCCGCTTGTTGCTCGCCATGGCAATCTTAATAACAGCTTAATTGTTAGCAAATATTCATACATCTTGCTATTATATCTTCTCGCTCCTCCTTGCCTCTGTTCCCCTCCATAATATAACTCTTTTAAATATTCTTCACAAAATGTGAAAATTATTGTTCCTCTTTTCTTTAAACTTCTGTTATATTCTTTCCAGTTGCAAACTTTTTGTAGCTTTGACATACACACTTGTGGTTAAGTTTTTTGTCGATTTACTACTTTTCTTAGTTCGCAGCTACTTTTTTTATATCTACGCAACAAGGTCTTGCAGGAATGACGGTTTTGGTATCTACGCAACAAGGTCTTGCGGGAATGACAACCTTGAGTTAACTTTTTATAGGCAGTACCTGAATTGGTAGTAAAATGAATCTATAATTGAGTAATATTCTTTGATGTTTTTTTTACCGCTAAATACGACATTATTATTTTTATTATCGCTAAGTTCCATATATTTTGTTAGGCGATGTTTGTCTGCTATTAACTTTGCTTCTTTTTCTAAATTGATATTTTGTTCAAGATTTGGCTCTTTAATTAAATCTTTAAAGTAATTACTTATGGATTTTAATCCCAACTTTTCTGTTAATTTACTTAAATACTTATAAAATTTATGTTTGATAGTTTGTTTTTTTAGGTTCTGAATTTTTATTGAATATATTATCAGTTTTAACTACTTGTTTTTTATCGTCTACTACTTTCGTACTATCAGGTAAGTTTTTATTAGCTTCAGTTATTAGTTCATTTACTAAATTTTGTTTTTCTTCTTTAAGTACAGTGTCATTCAAAAAGCTTGATACAGGCGAATTTTTTGAGTGTATTGTATCCAAGTTAAGATTAGTAGTTTCTTGTTTTTCTATGTTCGGGAGTGGTATATTAATATGCTCGTTTTTTGTTTCAATGATAGGTGAGTCTATTAATTTATTCTCTCCAAAAATATCTAGCGTTGCTTGCGTAAATTCATCTACTAATTTTTGAGCTTTGATAGGTGTTATTGCTTCATTAAATTTATTTTCACTGTAATCTTTAACTACTTGAGTGATTTCTTCAGATGCTTTTGCTTCCGGTATGGTCATTTTGTATTTTTGTGCCATATCTTTTATGACATCATTAAGTTTCTTATGTTCTTCCGATAGCTCTAGCGGCTTAGGGTTAGTATTACTTTGTTTCATTTGCCGGAAAATATCTATAGATGGACGGCTTTCTATTTTTGCTTGTATTTGTGCTTTGATAAGTATATGTACATCTTTATCATTTAAGCATTTTTCTGATAGCTCGTTAATGATTTGTTTCTTGTTAGATTTATATAATCTATAATTTTCTAAAACTGTTTTTGAGGGAGCTATTTCGCGTTCTTCAAAACAAGTTTGGATATGGTTTATGATAGGCTTTAAAAGATCTTCGGTAATAGGTGAATCAGTGTCCTTATAGGGAAACACGGTAGATAAAAAATCTACTAGATCAATCTTGACATACTTTAAATTAGATTCTTCAGCAACTTTATTAAATAACTTTTCCTGCGTGCTTAGTGTATGCCCCTCATTATAAAAAGCATCAAAATTATTAGTAGCTGAATTGGTAATATCTTTTTGGAATTGATTTTGATGAGTTGTATTTGAGATACTTTGTTCTTTTGTTAAAGGTATATTTAAAGTATTTGCTAAATTTTTTTGTTCGCTTTCTAAGTTTGATATTATTTGAGATACTTGATTTTGTGTAATAAAATCATATATTTCACGAAATTCTGAATCCGGTACATTGTCTCTTAAAG
This sequence comes from Rickettsia senegalensis, assembly GCF_056135685.1. Lineage (NCBI taxonomy): Bacteria > Pseudomonadati > Pseudomonadota > Alphaproteobacteria > Rickettsiales > Rickettsiaceae > Rickettsia > Rickettsia senegalensis. The sequence continues at coordinate 470,817 of NZ_JBVYTQ010000001.1, forward strand.
CTTCTCTTATTGACCTGCTGCTACAATTCCCTAAAGTTTGTCCTGTAACTGTTCTGCTTGAATCAGCTGTTGGGTTAATAAGCTGCTCCGATTTGAACCTGTTAATCTCGTTATTATGAGCTTTTATTGCTTCTAGTTCATTTATAGATAATATAGAAAATATACTATCTTTTATTTCTTTATATATTAAATCTTTTACTTCTTTATCTGTTTGATTTTTGAGTTCATACTTAATGGAGCTGAATTTTGCTTTACTTCTTGCTTCTATTGTTTCATTTATTTTAGATAATTGATCTTTTGGTGTTTGATTTAGCTTTGAATTATCTGCTCTTACTCCAGCACCGGCATTATATATAATACGATAATTTTTTCCGTTTTCTTTAGAATATTTTATAACATTTGCATGTAATCCTGTATTAGTAGGAGCATTAGAATATGATAAATATGCTTCTCCGGTTTTTTGCAGTTTATCGTATATTTCATCTGTGGTTGTTTCTAAAAATTTTTTTAACTGTTCTGCGGGTGGCAATTTATTTAAGCTAGTTAAATTACGTGCTAAAAAGGATTGCTTATAAATCTCATCTAAGCCATTCATAAAATGGTCTAATTTTTATCTGTATTTTCGTCAGGATTTAAAGCCTTATAAGCTCCAAGTAAGGCTTTATAACTGCTAGCCGTTATAAAATGAGCTGAGCCTAAATTATAATTTTTTGTGGATTTATCGTAGGTACGGGCATCGTCAAGCATTTCGCGGTACTGAGTTGCTTTTGCTTCATACTCATATTCCCGTATGTTATTTAAGGCTTGAGTGATATTTTTATAATGCTCTCTCAGCTTATTCTCTTTTGGAGCAGTATTTATAAGCTCGTTTTCAGATTGTTCCAAGTTGCCGAACTTTATATCACTATTTATATTCTCAGTCATACTTTCTAACTCATTAGTTGAATAAGCGGATGTGAAAGTAATCCTATATTAAGGATAAATAAATATCAAGATAGTTCTTTCTAAGCCCTATAATTACTCTCTCAATATATCTATTTTATCTAGTTGCTCCCATGCAAAATTTTCGTCTTCTCGACCGAAATGACCGTAAGAAGCTGTTTTTTGATAACATGGAGCGCGAAGCTTAAGATGTTTAATAATTCTGCCTGGACGCATATCAAAATGCTGTGTTATGAGCTTAGTAATCTGTTCGTTACTTAATTTGCTAGTACCGAAAGTTTCAGCATAAATAGATACGGGAGCAGCAACACCTATTGCATAAGATATTTGTATTTCACAGCGATCGGTCAGTCCTGCTCCTACTATATTCTTAGCAATATAACGTGCCATGTAAGCAGCCGACCTATCTATTTTAGTTGGGTCTTTTCCTGAAAAACAACCGCCGCCGTGTCTTGCCATTCCGCCATAGCTGTCCACGGTAATTTTCCTACCGGTTAAACCGCAATCGGCAACAGGACCGCCTATAACAAACCTACCTGTTGGGTTAATTAGGTATTTAGTGTCTTTGTGAAGTAAATTGCTTGGTAATGCCTGTTTAATAATTTCTTCCATTACTGCTTCAATAAGGTCTTTTTGTTGTATTTCCGGATGATGCTGAGTTGATAAAACTACTGCATCAATGGCAACAGGTTTGTTATTTTCATATCGTAACGTGACTTGTGACTTTGCATCAGGTCTAAGCCAAGACAGTATATTTTTTTTACGTAAATATGCTTGCCTTTTCATTAATAAATGAGCGTAGTAAATCGGTGCAGGCATTAAGCTATCCGTCTCATTACAAGCATAACCGAAAACCATACCTTGATCCCCTGCTCCTATTTCATCGTCATTTGCATTGTCAACGCCCATAGCTATATCGGGTGATTGTTTAATGATAGATGAAATTACGGCACAACAGCTACCGTCAAATCCATAATTTGGATTATTATAGCCGATTTCTTGTATCTTGCTTCGTACTATTTGCTCAATATCTACATAGGTACTAGTAGTAATTTCGCCGCCTACTAAAACTAGACCGGTTGTTACAAATGTTTCACAGGCAACGCGACCACTAGGGTCATGTTTTAGAATTTCATCAAGTACCGTATCTGAAATTTGATCGGCAATTTTGTCTGGATGCCCTTCAGAAACCGATTCAGACGTGAATACAAACTTTTTCATACATTATGCTCCTTTTAAAATTCTTCAAATGTTTATGTCATTCCTGCCGAGGCATTGCCTGCGTGGATCAGTTTTCCGCCATTGTGAGAAGAATTACGTAGTAATTCGACGAAGCAATCTCGTGCCAAAGTCCTGAGATTGCCACGCTCCTTACAGTTGCTCGCAATGACGATATCTCTCTTTAGTTAGCAATGCCATATAGACGAAGTTCAATTTGGAAAAGAGCAAGACATTTCATATTTTTTGACCGCAGCGTACGTACAAGTAACGTGAGGATTAAAAAATATGAAACAACGACGCCAATTATTCAAATTAAACGAGTATATTCAATGAATCTCCATCCAGTTATTACCTACTCTAATTTCGGTTATAATCGGTACATCCATATTAGTAGAGTTTTCCATAATTTTTTTGATAATAGGCGTTACGAGTTCTACTTCACCCTCCGGCACTTCAAATAGTAATTCATCATGAATTTGCAGTACTAATCTGGTTTTAAGATTATTTTTTTCTATTTCTTGATCTAGATTGATCATAGCAATTTTAATTATGTCGGCATTAGTTCCTTGAATAGGAGCATTAATAGCTGCACGTTCTGCAAATTGTTTAAGCTTTTTATCATGAATTAGAGGTACAAAACATTTTCTGCCAAAGAAATTTATGACATAGTCGTTGCTACTTGCAAAAGCTTTCGTTTGCTCCATATATTCCTGCACTCCTTTATATTCGGCAAAATATTTCTTGATATATTCGGATGCTTCGCCGTTACTAACGTTTAATTGTTTAGCAAGCCCAAAAGCACTTATACCGTAAATGATACCAAAATTTATGGCTTTTGCTTTACGTCTATGTTCGCTAGTTAGTTCATGTTTTTGCAAGTTAAAGATTTGACAAGCCGTTTGAGTATGGATATCATCTTTATTGATAAACGCTTGTTTTAGTGCATATATATTTGCGATATGGCTTAATATTCTAAGCTCAATTTGGGAATAATCGGCAGATATTAATTTATATCCTTCTTCAGCGATAAAAGCTTGTCTGATTTTATTCCCCTCACTAGAGCGAATAGGTACATTTTGTAAATTAGGTTCTTGTGAACTAAGTCTTCCTGTAGTGGTAGAAGTTTGTAAAAATGTCGTATGTACTCTATGTGTTATATTATCTATCTGTTTCGGTAAACTATCGGTGTAGGTATTCTTTAATTTTGTAAGTTGCCGCCATCTTAATAACAAGTCGGCAATATTATATCCATGCTCGCTAAGTTTTTCGAGTATTTCTGCCCCTGTTGAGTAAGAGCTTGCTTTAGCCGAAGCTTTACCAAAAGGTAATTGCATTTTTTCAAATAAAATCTCACCTAATTGTTTTGGCGAACCAATATTAAATTTAGTTCCGCTAAGAGCAAAAATTTCTTCTTCAAGTCTAGCTATTTCTGTTCCAAATTCAGCAGATAACTGATTTAGATAATTTGCATCTACTTTAATCCCAATTTTTTCCATTTTATCTAAAATAAAACAAATAGGTAGGTCAATGTCGCTATAAAGCCTAAAGGCTTTATTATCTTTAAGCTCCAGTATATTTTGTTTATAAAGTGAAGTAAAATCGGCGACTATTCTTGCCGATTCAGTGATCCTATTATCCTCTTTCAAAGCCTCTTCAAATAAATTTTTCTGTGATAAACCGGCAGATAACGCATATTGCATTAGTTCTAAATCCTCTATAGCCGTAATTTCATGAGATTGTTCTGCATAGAATTTAAGTAGAGGCTTTAGAGAGTAGGTAATTTTTTTTATAGATTTATCGGTTAGTAAATTGAAGATTATATCCGAAAACCAGTCATTATTATTTTTAGTATTATAGGAAAATAGATCATGGGAAGTGTTAGAAATTTTAATAATATAGCTTTGGTTTTGCAATGATAAAATAAGAGCAACATTATCTCCTTTATGCTGCAGTAAATATATCCCGAATATTCCTATTTTCTCAGCTTTTTTAGCAAAATCTGCGAGTTCACTAGCGTTACTGATTTCTTTTGCCCCGGTTACTTTATTGTCTACTATCTCTTTATGGTCATTAATTTTAATATCAAATAAATTTTCTGCTCTTTTATATAAAGATTTAAAACCGTATTCCTGTAAAAATCCTGTTAATTTATCGCTATTTGGAGGAGACCATTCTAAATTATTCAGCTGAAAATTTAAATCAACATTAGAATCAAGCCCGATTAATTGCCATGAAATTAACGCCGCTTCTTTAGAATTTTGTAAAGTTTCACGTTGTTTTAGGCTTGAAACTTGGTCTAAAGAGTTAAATATATTCTCTACAGAACCAAATTGCGTTATAAGACTACTTGCCGTTTTTGGTCCAATAGACGGCACACCCGGAATATTATCCGATCTATCGCCGATTAAAGCCATCACTTCACGTAATTTATCAGAAGTAGTACCGAATTTTTTAACAACATCATCTTCCGTAATATATTTTCCTTTTAACGGATCATATATTTTGATGTTTTCACCCATTAACTGTAATAAATCTTTATCGGAAGAGATGACAACTACATCTTCGCCGAGTGCAGCTGTTTTAGCGGCAAAGGTTGCAATAATGTCATCGGCTTCATAACCGTTTTTCTCTAGAATAGGAAAGTTAAAGTTACTAGCAACATCCCGAACTAAGGGTAATTGTACGACTAAATCCTCAGGTGGAGGCGGGCGGTTAGCTTTATATTCAGGATAAATATGATGGCGGAAATTTTTACCGCCGCTGTCAAATACTACAGCGACATGTTTAGGCTTAAAGTCGCTCAGCAATTTTAGGAGCATCGAAGCGAAGCCGTAAAGAGCGCCGACAGGTTCACCTTTCGGCGAAGTTAAAGGCTGTTGTGCATAATAGGCTCTAAAAACAAACCCGTATCCGTCTATTAGTAATAAGGTATTTTTTTGAGTCATCTTGTGATTTTATTTTTAATTCTATCGTCATTGTGAAGAGGTTTGGGTTAATACCAAAGTCGTCATTGCGAGCGACTGAAAGGAGCGTGGCAATCTCAGGACTTTGGCATGAGATTGCTTCGTCAAAATTTTCAATTTTTCCTCGCAATGACGAAAAAACGATCCACGTAGCAAAACCTCACAACCCCACTAGACTTTTAGCAAAATCATGTCGGTTGAATATTTTTAAGTCCTCTCTCTTCTCGCCTATACCGATAAAGTATACGGGTAGATTAAATTTCTGTACTACTCCGACAAGCACTCCGGCTTTAGCACTACCGTCTAATTTAGTCACGATAAGCCCCGTCAAATTAGTAGCATCATTAAAATGTTCTACTTGGTTATAAGTATTTTGTCCTGTAATAGCATCAATTACTAAGACGCTATGAGTAGGAGCATTCTCGTCTAGTTTTTTTATAACCTTTACAATCTTAGACAGTTCATCCATCAAATTTTTCTTATTATGAAGCCTGCCTGCCGTATCGATAAAAAGTATATCGATATTTTGTTTTATCGACTCTTCCATAGCACAGTAAGCAACACTCGCAGGGTCAGCTGATTCTTCACCGGTAATAAGTAGTGCATTTGCTCTATCTACCCAAGTGCCTAGCTGATTCACGGCAGCCGCTCTAAAAGTATCACAGGCCGCAACCGCTACTTTTTTCCCTTGTGCTGAGTACATTGCAGCAAGCTTACCTATAGTGGTGGTTTTACCTGCTCCATTAACACCGCAAACTAAAATTACGTTTAGTTTATTTTCGTTTAGTGTAAAAGGAATTTCTGATTTTGATAACTGCTGCTCTATTAATTCAGCTAGAGCTTCTTTTACTGTATTACTATCTATTTCTTTGTCAAATTTTACCTTTTTAAACTCTTCAATAATATTAGTTACTACCGAAACGCTCATATCACTTGCAATAAGCAGCTCTTCAAGCTCTTCTAGAGTTTCTGCATCTAATTTTTTCTTGTAAAATATTTTGTCGATACCTTCTGATATTTTATTAGAAGTTTTAGATAAACTTTGTTTTAATTTACTAAATATCGAAATCATATTAGATAGTTTTTGTTTTATGGATGTTGTTGCTGCTACGTTGTCATGTTACTGATGTCATTCCTGCGAAAGCAGGAATCCATCATAAAGCGAGATAACCTCCACTTTTAATTTCAAAAACTTGCTGTATTTACACTTTTTTACTGGATTCCTGCTTTCGCAGGAATGACAATAATCAAGACAATTTAAGGTACTTATCTCTTCTTCTTATTCTCGCTTTTGTTTTTATTTCCGTCGGTAGTTTTATTGAATCTACCTAAATTTTTAACAAATTTTTGTAGTCCGTTAAGTTCCGTTCCATATGTTCTAGTATATTCACGGACTGTTTCTATATCTTGTCTATGAGAATCATCTATTACTACTATTTCTTGCATAAAATTATTAGCATCAAACGTCATTTTTACTATCTTCTGCTTTTCAATTTTTGGATTGAGCCAAGCTCTTTGAGAAATAACTCTTTCAACATAATACCAAGTATTTTGGGAATATTCCGGTACCATAGTAGGTGTACCTATTAACTCTACGACTTCTGTTTTATTTAGTTTTTTAGACTCTAATTTTACAAGTGCCGAATCATCAATGGATTGTCCTCTATTTTCGATAGTTTTACAGCCGCTTAAGGAAAAAAAGGCTAATATACTAAAAATGTATGTTATAAAAATTTTCATAAGTTTAATTTTATCTAGATTTTATTACAAGATTATAATATACTGCTTCACTAATTTGACAAATACTTTTTAATTTATATTTAGAGAGGCTAACAATGGCAGTTCCAAAGAAGAAAACATCAAAATCAAGACGTAATATGAGACGTTCGCATTTAGCACTTGGCAAAGTTAACGTAATAGTTGACTCGCAAACCGGTGAATATAAACTTCCTCATCACGTTTCTTTAGTCGACGGTACTTATAATAATCGCCAAGTAGTAACAAAGAAAATTGAAACTGAAGAAGAAGTAGCTTAAGTACCTAAAATTTATGACCTGTAAAATTATTGGTTGCGGCGAGTATCTTCCTTCAAAAATAGTTAGTAATGACGAGCTTGCAAAATTTGTAGATACTAACGATGAATGGATTAGAACAAGAACAGGTATTACGCAGCGTCATATAGCAGGTGATACAGAATATACTTCCCATCTTGCTTTAAAATCAGCTGAAAAAGCTATAGCGGATGCGAGAGTGTCGGCAAATGATATTGATTTAATTATTACATGTACTACTACTCCGGATAATAGCTTCCCTTCAGTCGCCTCTAAGCTTCAAGGTTATCTTGGTTTAACTAATATACCGTCTTTTGATTTACAAGCAGTGTGTGCCGGCTTTGTTTATGGTTTACAAGTAGCAAATTCTCTTATCTCATCGGGTAAATATAAAACTATTTTGCTTATAGGAGCCGAGAAAATGACGTCATTATTAGACTGGAATGATAGGACTACTTGCGTTTTATTCGGTGATGGGGCCGGTAGCGTAATATTGCAGCGTAGTAGTGATGATTCCGGTTTAATAGATAGTAATATCTTCTCAAACGGGGCTGATTATGAAATATTATACACGAACGGTGGTGTAAGTATGAATGGTATTAGTGGCAAGATAGTTATGCAGGGGCAAAAATTATTTCGTCATGCAATAGAAAAAATGCAACAATCTATAGAAGATTTACTGCATGCCAATCAATTCGGTGTAAGCGATATTGATTATTTCATACCTCATCAAGCAAATATCCGTATTATCAATAAACTCGCTGAACTATTAAATATAGAAGAGCATAAAGTAGTGAAAACCGTAGAAAAACATGCTAACTGCTCTGCGGCTTCTATTCCGCTTGCTTTGAATACTCTTAAAGCATCAGGCAAAATAAAAAAAGGTGATATTCTACTATTTTCAGCTATAGGTGCAGGTCTTACTTGGGGCAGTGTATTAATTAGATGGTGAATATACTCAGGTAGAATTTCAAAAATTGTCGTTGTTGTTTAATATTTCTTGATCTTCACATATTATATATTTATATATAAGCTGCCGGTTATAAGCTTCAAAATCGATTCCTCTTTTCTATATTAAACTTCATTTATCTATTTATCCAAACTATCCACTTGTATTATAAAAATGATATTTTTACCACATTTATACAGAAGTAATTGCATTTTATAATATTTTAGTCTTTAAACTAATAAAATAATGATATATACTAACTCACATAGCTTTTGGTTAGTTTAGTTTTATAACTAGCTAAAATGAATTCAATATTAATAAATTATAATCTCAAGGAGTTTAATTATGAAAACAAAAATTACATTAGCTTTTCTTGCATTATTTGTGCTTGCAGGGTGTAATACAACAAAAAGAACACCGCAATTTGACGGTAATATGAACCAAGGTGAAGAAGCCTCATTAATGAAAGATTTCGAGAAACATGCAGAAACTGTAGTGCGGTTTGCTTTCGATAGCTCTGCTTTATCACCAAAGGCTAAAGAGGCACTAGAGAGACAAGCTTGCTGGTTATCAAAGCATCCTGAATTAAAAGTTACTGTTGAAGGACATTGCGATGAAAGAGGTACCAGAGAATATAACTTAGGTTTAGGTGAAAGAAGAGCAGAAGCAGCGAAAAAATTCTTAGCTCATAAAGGAATCAACCATAACAGATTAAATACAATCTCTTACGGTAAAGATAGACCTGCTATGATGGGTAATACTGAAGAAGCTTTTGCTCATAATCGTAGAGCTGTAATTAAGCATCACTAAAATTATTTACTAATTATAGTATCCTAAAAGGTCGAGTTTACTACTCGACCTTTTTTTATTTATAACCTGTTATGTCATTCCCGTCCTGTGTAGACCGGTAAATACTCTTTATGTAATTCCCGAGTGTAGGCGGCGGCGTTCCATGGATCGTTTTATGTCATTCCTGCGAAAGCAGGAATCCATATGCTAAAAAGCTTTACTTTAATGGATTCCCACTTCCGCGGGAATGACATCGTTGCTTAAGTTGACACTCATGCACCCACGCGAGAAGCATTGTTGCGTGAATCTGCTTTTCCGTCATTGCGAGAAGAATTACGTAGTAATTCGACGAAGCAATCTAGTAAAAAAATTCTGATTTACAGAATTTTTTTATTATTTTTTCTGGATAGCAGCAAAGCTTCGCTCCTCGCAATGACGGTTAGATATCCACGCAACAATGTCACGCGGGAATGACATAAGTGAGCCATGCAACAATGCCTTTAGTCGTTCGCAATGACGAAAAAACTGATCCACATCGCCCTGTTTTTTAGACAATACCTCAAAAATATAAAAATTTTACTAGACTTAACGGCATAATAATTATATAAATTTCAAATGAAAAGGGGCTGTAGCTCAGTTGGTTAGAGCACGCCGCTCATAACGGTGTGGTCGTAGGTTCAAGTCCTACCAGCCCCACCACACAAAGTCTTATTTAAATTCGTATTAGCACTGAATTTATAATGATTAATCTAAAAACACTTTCTTGGTATCTCACTAAATTATATTCCAAGTGTTTCTTTATTATATTATTTCTTTTAATCGGGCTATTAATCATCTCAAATATTTTTGATCTTTTACAAAAATTCAAAAATATTTATGTTCCTTTTAGTTTTTTTTGGAGACTTATTTTATATAAGATTCCTTATTTACTAGGTCAAGTATCTTCGTTAATTAGTTTTATCTCCATGTTATTTTTTCTTAGAAATCTAACAAAAAATAATGAATTAACGGCCATGTTATCTAGCGGTATTCATATTTGGCAAGTGCTTGTTATTCCATGTATTGTAACCTTAATTTTAGGTATAGTTTTTACGACTATATTGAATCCTATCGGTACTATAGGATTACAAAAATATGAGTTATTAGAGGCAAAACTAACTAAAAAAACCTTGAGTGAGGGGATAATATCTAAATCAGGTTTATTATTTTTTGAATCTTTAAATGATGAAAATCAAATTATTCAAACACAATTTATTAATATTGCTGAGAAAAAATTAAATAATATTACAATATTATTTGTTGATAGTAATAATTCTTTTTTAAAGAGAATTGATGCCTTATACGGTATTATTGAAAATAAAATGTTACATTTAAATAGAGTTAAGGTTTTTACAAAAGAGAAAACTAAGACTTATAACAATTTAACTATACAGACAAATTTATCAATTAATAGTTTAGTAAATAAATTTATTCGTCCTGAAATGGTTTCTATTTGGGCTTTGCCTAAATTAATTAATGAATTATTAAATTCAGGCTTACCGGCTATTAATTATCAAATTTATTATTACAAGCAATTATTTAAGCCTATAATGATGATGGCAACCGTAATTTTAGCAAGTTGTTTTATTAGTCTTAAACAGCGTGATAATTCCCAAGAAAAAATACTGATATTAGGTTTATTTTCAGGTTTTATAGCATATTCGTTATCAGAAATATTATTAAAAATACTCACTTATAATAATTTATCTTTAATTGCTGCTATTTTATTGCCTAGTATGCTAATATTTTTTATTAGTAACTTTATTATTTTACATTATAAGGAGATTTAATATATACGAAGTTTAATTTGAAAAATTGGCTGCGTCGCTTCTCATTTTTAATCCTCACGTAGTATCCCACGCTGCGGACAAAAATTCCGAGGCTTCTTGCTCTTTTTCAAATTAAACTTCGTATATATTAAATTTTTATTTACTATGGGACTGTTTATCTTATTAACAGTTCCATAGAAGCGTTTTTAGAATTTAGAGAGAAAAAATAAAATGATAATGAAATTTTTGGAAGGGTTTTCTTCCGGTATGGCCATAGATCTTGGTACGGCAAATACTATTGTCTATCAAAAAAGTCGTGGAATTGTTCTAAGGGAACCTTCTGTTATTGCTTTAATAAAAAAAGACGGTGCTTTTGTGCCTTATGCTTATGGTCATGAAGCAAAAATGATGCTTGGGCGTACTCCTACGGATATTGAAGCAAAAAGACCTTTAAAAGACGGCGTTATTGCCGATTTTAAGGGCGCAGAGGAAATGATAAAATATTTTATTAGAATGGTGCATAATCGTCGCTCTTTTTTTGGTCCGACAATTGTTATTTGTGTACCTTCTGGTTCTACGCCGGTTGAGCGTCGTGCTATTCAAGAAGCAGCAGAAAGTGCAGGGGGTAGGGATGTTTATTTAATTGAAGAACCTATGGCGGCAGCGATCGGAGCAGGGCTACCCGTAACGGAAGCGACCGGTTCGATGATTGTTGATATTGGAGGAGGCACTACGGAAGTTGCAGTTTTATCACTAGGGGGTATAGTATATGCAAGGTCGGTAAGAGTCGGCGGTGATAAGATGGATGAAGCTATTATCTCATATATAAGGAGGCACTATAACCTATTGATAGGTGAGGCTACTGCTGAAAAGATAAAGCAAGAAATAGGTACGGCTTATGTAGATGAAAATGCTGAGCCAAGAAAGATGGAAATTAAAGGACGTGATTTAATTTACGGTATTCCTAAAGAAATGATATTGAACGAAAGACAAATTGCTGATAGTCTAATTGAACCGGTAAGTCAAATTGTTGAAGCGGTAAAAGTAGCACTAGAAGCAACGCCTCCTGAATTATCATCAGATATAGTTGATAAGGGAATTGTTTTAACAGGCGGCGGCTCATTATTACGAAATCTTGATTTTGTTCTTAGTGAAGCCACTAAATTGCCTGTGATAGTTGCAGATGATGCCCTCTCTTGTGTTGCACTTGGCACAGGAAAAGTACTTGAAGATTTTACAAAGCTAAAACATGTACTATTTAAACAGGATTAAAAATGGCAATACTTGCAAATAGAGTAAAAAATTCTTCAAATTCATTAGAATTAATAAGAATAATATCAAATACTCTTAAGCGTTTTTTTGTTATATTTGGGCTTGGATTGTCTGTATATTTATTTTTTACTACGCCTAAAAAAATATCTAGTATATCACTTGAGATAACCGGTAGTATAGTATCAACCGGTTTAGCAGTTTATGAAGATATATTTGAATATATAAATTCAATAACACAAAAATTTGTTTATTTTCAAGATTTAGAACGAAAAAATATAGAGCTTAAACTTGAGATAGCAAGATTACAACATTTGCAAAGTGAGGTAGAATCGGTAAGAGCCGAAAATATTGCATTAAAAGATTTGTTAACGATTGCCGAGGAAGAAGAATTTGAATATATTACTACTAAATTACTTAGTGTTTCTTTTAATCCCTTTTCTAGAACTGCTTTGATTTCGGCAGGTAAAAAGCAAGGCATTGAACCTGATCAAATCGTTGTTAATTCAGGAAAATTAATAGGAAAAGTAATAGAAGTGAGTAATAATTATGCTAAAGTAATGTTAATTAGTGATGTTAATTCCAGAATACCTATTAAAGCTAATTCTTCAAGAGAACAAGGTATTTTAGCGGGTAACAATAATAATAGTAAAATTTTATACTTGCCTAACAATCATTTAGTACAAAAAGATGAGGAGATAGTAACCTCCGGACACGGTAATATTTATCCTGCAGGTATTTTAGTGGGTTATGTGTCTAAAGTTACGGAACATGATGTTATGGTAAATGTAGCAGCTGATCTATCTAAAACGGAATTTGTGCAAGTATTGTTACCTAAGGAATAATGAAAAAGGGCTATTTTGGTATTATTGCCGAATATATTTGTATAATAATCTATAAATTAAAATTTTATCAAATACTGCATCATATAAAACGTTATTATGCCGGTGAAATAGATATTATTGCGTTACGTAATAAAGAAATTGTTTTTATTGAAGTCAAAGCAAGAAACTCTAAAATTGATGATAGATTTGTATCTTTCAATCAGCAAAGAAGAATTACTAGGGCTGCTGAAATGTTTTTAAGTAGCAATTCTAAATATAGAAATTATAATATCAGGTTTGATTTGGTAATTATAAGGTCTTACAAATTACCTATAATTATAAAAAATGTTTGGTAATACCCGTGTTATTGCATGGCTCGATTTCTTCCTGTCACCCCGTGATTTATTCAAGGGATCCAGTTAAAAATATCAATATTATTGATATTTTTAGTTATTTTTTGGATACCGTGGACAAGCCACGGTATGACGTCGAGGGCGTTTTTTGAGCCATACAACAAAGCTCCACCTATGCGGAGATGACATTGAGTAGGCTTTTCGACCCATGTAACAAGGTTGGTAATACTCGTCAAACTTTGTATATATCTATCCTTTATTTATTCAGAGGTTATTAATATGGCACTTGCGACTAAAGTGAAAGAATTTTTAGAAGAAAAATTAAAACAAGAAAAGATAGATCGTAAATATCTTGCCGAAGTCACTAATATCCCTTATACGACTGTTAGTAGAATTATGAGAGCGGAAGCTAATCGTGAATTCAATCCTGAAATAGATACAATCTTAAAAATAGCAAAATACTTTAATTGTACTATGGATGAGGTAATAAAAAGAAAAGTACGACATAATTCATAAAGCTTGATGTAAGCGAATTTTGTATGATTTGGCTGTACTCACGTAGTTTATCTACTGCTTTCGCAGGCTTGTATTTAAATTCATCTTGTCTGAATATTTCTGAAATATGCTGTACCTACGAAATAAAACATAAAATATGACAATAAAAAATAAAGGACTGATTATAATTTTATCTTCCCCTTCAGGTGCGGGTAAGTCAAGTTTAGCTAAAGCATTATTGAAAATAGATAATAATTTACGTTTATCTATTTCGGCAACTACAAGAAAACCACGTTTAGGAGAAGTAGAGGGCATAAACTATTACTTTAAGACCAGTCTAGAATTTGAAGAATTAGTTAAGCAGAATAAATTTCTTGAATATGCTAAAATATACGATCATTATTACGGTACGCCTAAAGAATATATCGAAATGTTATTAAATCGAGGCTTGGACGTTTTGTTTGATATTGATTGGCAAGGAGCAAAGAGCATTAAGAAAAATGCTACTAATGTTGTTGCTATATTTATATTGCCTCCTAGTATTGAAATACTGGAACAACGCTTAAGAAATAGAGCGACCGATAATGAAGAAGCAATAAAATTACGTATGCAGTCGGCACAAAATGAAATGTCACATGCTAATGAGTATGATTATGTAATTACTAACGATGATTTCGACCAGACGCTTAAAAAAATAAATGCTATTATAGTTGCAGAACGAGAAAAAGCTTTTTGACTTCACCACTTTTTCTTTTTATACTGAAAATTAGAAACTTAATTTCTAATTTTCATGGTATACTCGGTGAATTTCAAAAATTGGCGTTCGTTCTACAAGAGTTACGGTTCCCACGTATCAAGTATATGCTCCGATCCTCGCCTTGTGAACTCCTAGCTCTTTTTGAAATTGACCTTCGTCTACTGATTCCTCATCTTACTTTGGAGTATGCTAGTTTAAATGCTTAGAAAATAATTCCTTTCATCAATAATAAAACATTTTAAAACTCATAAAGTTTGTGCTTTATTAGGATCAAGGCAGTGTGGAAAAACTACTCTTTCTAAACAATTTGCAGAAGCTTATAATATTCCTAAAATTAATATTTTTGATCTTGAAAATCCTTTAGATTTAGCAAGATTAAATGAACCGATACTTGCTTTGTCTGATCTAAAAGGATTTGTTATTATCGATGAAATTCAGTATAAACCGAATCTATTTCCTATTTTAAGAGTTCTTGTTGATACAACTGATATTAAATTTTAGTACTAGGCAGTGCATCAAGAGACTTAATTAAACAAGATTCTGAAACGCTGGCCGGTAGGATAGGCTATATTGAAATGACACCGTTTGCCTTATCTGAAGTGCCAGACACTCAAAAATTATGGGTACGCGGCGCGGATTTCCTTTATCATATCTCGCAGATGATGAAGAGTTAAGTACTTTATGGCATCAAAATTATATTAAAACATTTTTAGAAAGAGATATACCAAATTTAGGTTTTACAATTCCGTCTATGTAGTTACGTAGGTTTTGGTTAATGCTTTGCCATTATCACGCTAATATATTTAATGCTTCAGAACTTGGAAATTCTTTATCTATCTCATATCATACCGCAAAGCATTATTTAGATATTTTAGAAGGAACTTTTATGATCCGTGTTTTGCAGCCTTGGTATGAAAATCTTAAGAAAAGACAAGTTAAAACTCCTAAAATTTTTTTAGAGATGGCGGAATATATCACGCTTTATTAGGGTTACATAGTTATGAAGCATTAAATACTAATCCTAAAATCGGTGCATCATGGGAGAGGTTTGCTTTAGAACAAATTATTAGATACTATAAAGCTGAAGCTGAGGAATGCTATTTTTGGTCACCTCATAACGGAGCAGAAATAGATCTTTTAATTTTTAAAAATGGTAAACGTTTAGGTTTTGAAATTAAATATACAAATACGCCGAGTATTATAAAATCAATGCAAATATCCTTAGAAGATTTAAAACTTGATCAAATTAATGTGTAATAGTTGAGATTTAATCTTACATTTAGTAAAATTAAGATAATATTAAATGGAGGATTAGAGATGAATCTAAATCAAAAAATAATAAAGCCAAAAATAGGATTACTAGAATTAGTTAGGAGTCTTGGTAGTATATCGTCAGCATGTAAAGCTATGGGTTACAGTAGAGACAGTTATTATAGGTTTAAAGAGTTATATGAAACAGGAGGAGAAGAAGCATTATATGAGATTAGTCGGAAGAAGCCAATTATAGCGAATAGAGTTGATCCTGCCGTAGAGAGAGCAGTATTAGATATGGCAATAGAATACCCCGCTTATGGTCAGCTGCGAGTATCAAATGAGCTTAAAAAGACTGGTATTCTTGTATCACCTGGAGGAGTTAGATCTATTTGGCTACGTAATGTGTAATAGTTGAGATTTAATCTTACATTTAGTAAAATTAAGATAATATTAAATGGAGGATTAGAGATGAATCTAAATCAAAAAATAATAAAGCCAAAAATAGGATTACTAGAATTAGCTAGGAGTCTTGGTAGTATATCGTCAGCATGTAAAGCTATGGGCTACAGTAGAGACAGTTATTATAGGTTTAAAGAGTTATATGAAACAGGAGGAGAAGAAGCATTATATGAGATTAGTCGGAAGAAGCCAATTATAGCGAATAGAGTTGATCCTGCCGTAGAGAGAGCAGTATTAGATATGGCAATAGAATACCCCGCTTATGGTCAGCTGCGAGTATCAAATGAGCTTAAAAAGACTGGTATTCTTGTATCACCTGGAGGAGTTAGATCTATTTGGCTACGTAATGATTTAAATAATATCAATAAAAGACTTAAAGCATTAGAAGCCAAAATGGCTCAGGATGGTATTGTTCTTACCGAAGCTCAGTTACAAGTATTAGAGAAACGGCGTAGCGAGAAAGAAGCTCATGGTGAGATTGATACACAGCATCCAGGTTATCTAGGATGCCAAGACACATATTATGTAGGTAATTTTAAAGGCATAGGCAAGGTATATTCTCAAGTGTTTATTGATAGTTACACTCGGGTTGCAGAGGCTAAACTATATACTGATAAAACAGCACTTACCGCTGCTGACATGCTTAATGATAGAGTGTTACCATGGTATGAGAGTCAGCAAATACCAGTACTTCGTATTTTAACTGATAGAGGTGGTGAGTATAAAGGTAATATAGAACATCATGCTTTTGAATTGTTCTTAAGCATTGAGGGTATTGAGCATACTACTACTAAAGCATATTCTCCTCAAACAAATGGTATGTGTGAACGTTTTAATAAAACTATGAAACAAGAATTCTTTGATACTGCTATGCGTAAAAAGATCTATACTGATCTTGATGATCTACAACTAGATCTTGATATTTGGCTAGAATATTATAATAATGAAAGACCGCATTCCGGTAAATATTGCTATGGAAAAACACCTATGCAGACTTTTATGGATAGTAAAAAGTTAGCTGTTGAAAAGAATAACGAAATCTTATATCTTGAATACTCATCTGACAGTCATAACTTATCAGACATTCAGATATAATTTTTATAATGTCTGTAAGATTAAATCTTGACTTCTACAAGCCATTGAGTTGCAAGATCCTGTGCTTCTTGTATATTAACAAATAAATACTGATTTAACCAATCATATCTTACAGTTCTATTATATCTTTCAATATATGCATTTTGCTGAGGCATGTCTGGCTGAATGAATAATAACTTGATATTCTTTTCTTTTGCCCACTTGCTCAATAATTTACTGATATATTCAGGTCCATTATCACAACGTATAGATTTTGGCTTACCTCGCCATTCTATAATTTGATCTAGTGACCTGATAACTCTTCCTGCTGACAATAAAAAATCAGTCTCAGTACCAAGGCTCTCTCTATTAAAGTCATCAATCACATTAAATAAACGATATTTCCTACCATTCTCTAAACTATCGTGCATAAAATCCATGGACCAGCAATCATTTATTGTTTTAGACACTATAAGCTTTTTAGGCTTTGCTCTAAGTAATCTCTTCTTAGGCTTTATTCTCATATTAAGGGCTAGCTCCTTATATATCCTGTATACACGTTTATGATTCCAACCAAAACCTTTGATATTACGTAAATATAAAAAGCAGAGGCCAAGGCCTCAGTTCTTTTGATCACCTACTAAACGCATTAGCTGGCCTGCTATAATATCATCCTCAGATGATAGCTTCCTTTTATATCTATAGCATGTTTCGCTGACACCAAAGATCTTGCATGCACTCCTTATAGAAATATCTTTTTCTCCAGATATTATTTTAGCCATCTCCCGCCTTTGAGATGGCTTCCTAACTTTTTTTCAAGTACTTCCTTTAATATATCAGCTCTTAGCCTTTCCTCAGCATACATCTTTTTAAGCCGTGCATTTTCCGATTCTAACTCCTTTAATTTAGTAATCATCGGTAAAGCTATACCACCATACTTTGATCTCCATTTATAAAATGTCGCTGATGGTATTTTGTGCTCTCTCAGTATAGACGCTACAGGCATCCCACCGCTCGCTTGCTTTAAGATAGACATGATTTGGCTATCACTGTGCTTTGATATTGTCATTTATAGAATCTCCTCCTTTGTTTCTAGAAAATTCTACTCCTTTTGTCGATTGTTTTTGGGGGGGTGCCATTTGGACTTAAATTCTAAATACTCTATAGCTAGTCATTTTGATGTCTTTCAATTAGCTGATGAAGCCTTTAATGCGGCTCCTTTGGAACTCCGGCAAGCTATGAAAAAACATAATATTGATGAAAATAAGTTTATTATCCCTGAAATAGGTGAATTTTTTCTATTTGATGAAAATGGTTTAGAATCTATAAAACATCGGTAGTAATTATATCAGGTATGTATTTTCTTTCTTCTTCAATTAAATATTCCTGACGTCTTCCGGCAATAAAATCATCTATTATAGAAATATTTTTATCAATTCGATTTTTAGTAAAAATCTTATGCATCTCATCAATTATATTGTCTTTCATTTTATATTACTCTTCATTATTTTTACTAAACAACATCGTCATAGAATAAGCAAGTATGGCAAACATACAAAGATATAAAATCGGGAATAGATTGAAATCAAATGATTTTATTACCTTTGCACAAATATAATTAGCAGTACCGGACATTAACATTGAGCCGATATTATGTCCTAAACTTATAACACGATAGCGTTCTTTAACTACAAAAGACTTAATAATTATACTATGGGCAAGAGCATTAAAAGGAGCAACCGATGCAGCGAGCATTAAACTAGCTGCAAGCCCTAAATTAGCCATTTGATATTTTACTGCTATCACAAAAAATACACTTGCTGTAATGGTACATATAAATGCGATTTTTAATACCGAATTAACTCCTAAGCGGTCGGCAATAAAGCCGGCAATCGGCATGCAAACAGCAAAACATATTACTATTAAGACTGAAAAAGAACTCATAATAATACCGACTGAAGGTAATACAATCGGTAAATATTGCTTCATAAAGATGATCGCAATTTGATATGTTGCTCCAAAACCTCCGGCTAAAAATATTAACCGTGCAATATTTTTCCATTGCTTTTTAATTATAGAGCTAAGCTTTTCAATAGTACCTTGTCTATTATGTGCTTCTTTAAATTCCGGTGTTTCATCAAATTTCCGGCGATAATAAAGAGTTATTAATGCAAATGGTAAACTTAGTAAAAACGGAATACGCCAACCCCACTCCGGAAAAATATGAGAATTGAAGAAATTAGTTGCACCAATCCCGCATAATAAACCCATTACTCCTGTACATCTAGTTATTGCCGAGGCAGTAAATCGGTATTTTGCTTCTAAATGTTCAATAACATAAATCGCTACACCGTCATATTCCCCTCCAATAAAAATACCTTGCATAAAGCGACATAAAACTAAAATTATCGTACTCCAAACTCCTATCGAAGAATAATCAGGCAATAAACCTATTATTAAGGTAGGTATTACAATACCGATAATCGTAAAACTTAAGGCTTTTTTTCGACCGTATATATCCCCTATACGTCCAAAAATATAAGCACCCATAGGTTTTGATAAATATGCCGCCGCATAAACGGCAAAAACATTTACAAGCTTTGTTAACGGGTCAGTACCGGCTGAAAAGAATTTATCGGAGATAATTGCCGCTGAAAAACCATATAAACTATAGTCGTAATATTCAATGATAGTGCCAAAAAAAGCACCAAGAACTTTATTGCTTGATTTTGTTTGTTTCATTTTAAAGGTATACTGTGAGTAAACGAAAAGTAGGTAGACGAAGTTTAATTTGGAAAAGAGCAAGGTGTCTTGAAGCTGATAACCGCAGCGTACATATTAGTACGCGAGGATTATCAGCAAAAGACAACGTAGCCAATTTTTTAAATTAAACGAGTATACATGACCGCTTTGGCCGTTACTTAAAATCCTTCAAAGACCTTTATGTAAAGGTGGACTTCATATATCTAAACTGAATTAGTATTAGACAGGGACGATGTCCTAAAAGTTAGTGGTAGTCCTAGGTTAATATTAAGCTCACGAACCAAGCAGCCAAGAGCTAATATATCACTTTCCCATTTTACGTGCAAGATTTTCTAGGTAACCTGCTATAGTAGTTAAGGTTTCTGCGAATTTTTCTTCATCGGGATGATTTTTTTGAAAACCGTTTTTATTAAGTTTTTCTGTTAGATTAGCTATTTCAGCTTGAGCATTAAGAGATGCCATAACTAATAATAGCTCAAAAGAGGCTGTGGGACTACCAAGTTTAATTTCCGCTATTTTATCATTCATTTTATTCGCTAAAGATAGTAATTCTTCCTCATCTCCATTATTACAATATAATTGAAAGCTCTTGTTATTTAATGTTACCGTAACAATTGACATAATTATTTTTGCTGTTTTTTTATTTCTTCAAGTTCATTAATATAAATGTTAATTTGATCTAGCATTTTTATATAGTTATCTTTTAATTCTTTATTTTCGTTTTGTAATTTTTTGACTTCATTTTGATTATTCGTTTGTGCCCGCAATAACTCGTCAAGTTTATGCTCAACTTCTTCCATTAATCTCTTTAACATTTCATTATCCATTTTCTTCTAAGCATTAATTATGAATGGATGACTTACAATAATAATCGATAACATTATAATAGATATAAGTACTAATTGTTTTTTACGTTTATAATTTATCAATGCCGTAGCCCTTTTATTATTTAATAATTTTTCGGTTTCGTTCTGTTTAGTAGCTTCTATCTGCTCTGCATTTCGATCTTTTACATTAAGATAATCCAAGTATAATTTTAAGTAACCTTTTACGTATACTTCTCCCGGTAAAACCTCAAAAGCACCCTCTTCTAAAGCTACTAAATATTTTTTTCTAATTTTTAAATCACTAGATACCTGATTTAAAGTTTTACCCGAATCTAACCTAATTTGCTTAAGCATTGATGACATAATTTACTCAAGTTTTTGTAAGAATATTTCAAATTTCTTATTTGCTAAAATAATTATATTTAAGTCTATAATTTCTTGAGATTTAATTTCTTTAATAAAATCAAGAAAATTTCTAACTAAATTATTATTATTATCAATCCATAAATCTAAATCAATAGTTGTTTTAGATTTATTAATTATTTTTATTAATAATCTACGTTGTTTGTCATATAAATCATCTTTTAGCGATTGAATACCTAGGCGTCGCCAAAATGAATCGTTCAATTGCTTATCACAAGCTTTACGTAACCAATCAAGACTAAACATATCGCTTATAGCAAAATAAGCTTTTGCTATCTCTTTATTATTTCCTGAAGTCTGTTTTGTTACATATATAATATCAAATACTGAAATTAAATTGTCAAATGTAGCGATAGTAGCAGCAAATGATTCCTCTATCCCGCTAGTTGTATAATAATTTAATTTTTCTTCAAATCTGATTTTAGTTTCTCCGACTAATAAAGTACCTACCGTTTTTCTTAAGTTTTGTGCAGGATCTCTAAACTCTTCTATAGTTTCACTAATATTAATTGGATGCTTTAAATTTTTAATAAACCACGAAATACCCCGACGCATTAATTTCGTTATTTCGGTAAACATATCGATTTTTACATTGTAATCAATATTAGTAGGTAGCTTACTTATCGTTTCCCATGTATCATCAAGATCAAAAATTTCACAAATAATGGTATATGACCTTATTATATCACAAAGAGGGGCCCCAATCTCACGCTTTACAATACTAATAAGCGGCCCTCCAAGTTGATTAATTATTTTATTTATGGTAACAGTTTTAATAATCTCATGTTTAAGAGGATGAGATAAAATTTCATTACGAAACTTTTTTTGCATCATTTCAGGAAAATAATCTATAAGATATTCATCAAAATATTTATCATGAGAAAAAGTAGAATTAAGTAGCTCGTGGTAAGCTGATCTTTTACTATATGATAGCAACACGCAAAGCTCAGGACGAGTTAGTACTTCACCGCTGATAGCTCTTCTATTCAATTCTTCCGCACTAGGCAAGAATTCATTTTCCCGTTCTAATACTTTTTCTTCTTCTAAAATATCTATAAATTGACTAAGTATATTAACGGTTAAAGTAGGAGATAGTTGCATAATTGTTATTGCTTCGGTTTGCTTATAATTATCAAGCAATACTAATTCTTCAACTTGCTTTGTCATATCATTTAGAAGTTTATTACGTTCTTCTAAAGTAATTTTTCCTGAGATTACCGCACTACTTAAAGCAATTTTGATATTTACCTCATGATCGGAGCAATCAACACCTGCTGAATTATCAATAAAGTCGACATTTATGCGTCCGCCTTTTTTAGCATATTCAACTCTACCTCTCTGTGATACACCGACATTACCACCTTCTGCTATAACTTTTGCTCTAATTTCTTCACCGTTACATCTAAGGTTATCATTTGTCTTATCACCGATTTCTAAATTATTTTCCGTTTTAGCTTTGATATAAGTGCCTATTCCGCCATTCCACAATAAATCAACATCTGCTTTTAAAATAGCTTTAATTAATTCTTCCGGTGATAATTCATTATCATTTATATCAAGTAATTTTTTAATTTCTGGTGATAATTTTATTAATTTACTACTACGTTCAAATACTTTTCCTCCTTTAGAAATAAGCTTAGAATCATAATCGGACCAATTAGAACCCTTTAAATTAAATAAACGCAAACGCTCATTGAAACTTGTTAAAAGATCAGGAGCAGGATCAATAAATATATGTTTATGATTAAAGGCAGCAACTAACTTAATAGCCTCTGATCTTAGCATACCGTTACCAAACACGTCTCCCGACATATCTCCTATACCTACGACGGTAATAGGGTCTATTTGGACATCTAACCCTAAAGTTTTAAAGTGATTAGTTACGGAAATCCAAGCTCCTTTAGCGGTAATAGCCATTTTTTTATGATCGTAACCTGCAGAGCCACCGGAAGCAAAAGCATCGTCAAGCCAGTAATTATATTCTCTTGACACACTATTAGCATAATCCGAAAATGAGGCGGTACCTTTATCGGCAGCAACCACTAAATAAGGATCTTCTTTATCATAAATAATAATGTCTTTCGGATGCAGCACTTTACCGTCAACGATATTATCGGTTATGTCTAATAAACCTCTCAGGAAATTCTTATAGCATTCTACCACTTTTTCCATATATTCATCACGAGTAAGTCCTTCCTCAGTAAAATGAACATAAAAACCGCCTTTAGAGCCGACAGGGACAATAACGGAATTCTTCGTCATTTGTGCTTTCATAAGTCCAAGGACCTCAAGCCTATAATCTTCTGCTCTATCCGACCATCTAAGTCCTCCGCGTGATACGGGACCGCCTCTTAAATGAACGGCTTCAAAATTTCTAGAATGAACAAACGCTTCGGCAAACGGAACAGGTTTAGGTAAACCAGGTACTTTTGAAGAATCAAACTTAAATGAAAAAACACGTTTATGCGGTTGATAGTAATTTGTTCTAGTAATAGCATTAATTATACCAAGCATGCTACGCAGTACTTTATCTTCACTACTCATCTCAACGGTTACTAAGTAATTATTCAGTTTATCTTGAATTACATCACAATTATTATCAGGATGTTTAGGATTAAATTTTATATCAAACAGATTTACCAACATTTTTGTATATTCGGGATGTTTAAGTAGTGTTAGTTGCACATAACCTGTACCGTAACTAAATCCCGTTTGATGTAAATATCTTGTTAAAGCTTTGATGAGTTTAACTTGCTTCCAGTTAAAGCCGGCAAGCACTATTAGTTTACTTAAAGAATCATTGGCAAGCATCCCAAGTGCCATTTTATCCAAGGCTTCTTCAACATTTATTTTTAATTCGGTAATATTATCTTTTACAGGTACAATAGAAGTTAAGATAAAATTATATATCCAGCTTTCTTTAATTTCCAGAGCCTCCTTAATTGCAAAAGTTTGTTCATCAATTGCTTTAAAACCTAAATTTTCGATTGGTGGCAATATGTTAGAAAGGGCAAGTTTTACTTTTGGACTATATATTTTTAAGTAAAATTCCGTTTCATTTACAGAAACTAGATTAAACATACATTCTTGTGACTTGTTTGCTTCCATTAAATATTCAATATCTATTAAAGCTATTTCCGGAGAAAATTTTTGTCTATAATCTGCCGGAAAAACATTATCAAAAAGCTTTAAATTAATACCTGCTTGATATTCACCGAATTTTTTAGAAAGCTTAAAATAAAAATCTTCACTCCAGCGTGTAGAGATACGATCTAAATCTTGCTGTATTATTTCTGCTTCAAAATTTATTTTATGTTCCCCTTGTGCTTCAAGCGTTACAAAAAGATAAGAAAAATTACCGACTACTTCGGTTATATAGTTGGATAAAATTTTACTACCGAATTTTTCCGCTAAATAACAATCTATCATATTATGTATTTCAGCCGTTAAACGTTCTCGTGGCAGAAAAATTATGATATTAAAAAAAGAACTCGACCAATCATATTGAATAAATAATTTAAGCTTCTTACTCATCATACTTGAGAGCATATGTAAACACATACAATATAAATCGCCTTGATCAATTTGTATTAAAGCTTCTCTCGGTAACGACTCCATTAAAATTCTTAACTTATCGGCATTATAACCGGATAATGCAAAACCGGCTTTCTCAATTACAAAATTAAATTTTTGTCGTAGGATTGGAATATCACTTATTGAATGGTAATACATATTTGCATTATATATGCCGAAAATTATACTTCCCGAAATATATTCACCCGAAGAGCTAAATTTTTTCACTAAGATATAGTCGATTAAATTATCTGAATGGATAAGCGACGCACTATTTATTTTACCGAGTATTATTAATTGATTTTGATATAAAGGACTCGCTGAACATTTTATAATATCATCAATCTCGTCTTTTACTTCTTGCCATATTTTTGCTGCTCCTATTTCATTGCTTAATTTTAAAGATTTTACCTCAAAATCAAGAGTCCCTAATAAAACCAAATTATCGTTTTGTAACCAATTTAAAAATTCTTTAGCCTCTTCAGAATTTAATTTATCATTATCAATTATATTTTTAGATAAATCTTGTAATTTTGTGAGTAATTGCGGTAAATGGCTATAGCTTTGCTCTAACTCTTCTAATCTTTCATTTATAGCTTCAGTTAAAAATGTAGTAGTTTTATCGTCAAAATTTCCTAAAATGGTTAAATGCAGTATCGATTCTGATTTTTCATCCGACACAGAATTTTCTAATATTTTTTCTAATTCTCCTTTACTATTCCGGACGCAGTTTATTACCGGATGGAGTAAAAACTTAGTTTGCAAATTCATATTTTTAAGCAGACATATAATAAAATCAACAATATGCGGTTTATTATCAAGTAATATCAAGACATTTATTGCTGGATCATTTTCTATAACCGTCTTTGTTATTGCTATTTTTCTTGCTCTTTCTACCCTTTGCTTAAAAAACTTAAAGGCTTCATCTGCAAAATTTTGAAATAGTTTTTCTCTATTCTCAAAATCATAATCTATCGGAATATAATTTAAAAACTTTTGAGCAAAATCTATATATATGGAACTTGACTCACGTTCCTTGCTAAGTTCTAGAATTTTAGTTTTATAATTCGGAATTTGACAATTTAAACGACTAAAATTTAAAGAGGTTGTTTTTGGGGTCATGATTTTCTCAAGAATAATATTATATGCTATCTATGTACTATCATATGCTATTATATTATATTATATTATATATTATTTAATAAACAAGAGTGTATAAAATAAATGGAAACGATATTTGCACAAAGCTCTGCATTCGGTAAAGCAGGCGTAGCGGTTTTTAGGATTTCCGGTTCTAAAAGTTTAGAAGTTTTACAGCTACTTACCGGCAGAGCAGACTTTACACCACGCATCATGTATTATCAACAAATTACAGTTCCTGAAACTAAAGAGCTAATTGATAATGCTATGGTTGTTTATTTTAAATCACCTAATAGCTTTACCGGTGAAGACGTAGTTGAGATTCATACGCACGGCAGTAAAGCTATCTCCATAATGCTTATTAACGCATTGTTAAATATAGCTGATATTCGTTTAGCAGAAGCAGGAGAATTTACCAAAAGGGCTTTTTTAAACAATAAGTTTGATTTAACGGCAGCAGAAGGGATAGCCGATTTAATTAATGCTGAAACTATTATGCAGCATAGGCAAGCAATTAGACAGGCAAGCGGTGGGCTTGAAGAATTATATAATAACTGGCGTAGTCAGCTTTTAAAAATCATCTCTCTGCTTGAAGCTTATATAGATTTCCCTGATGCAGATATACCGGATAGCGTCCTTAATGATGTTCACAATACTCATAAAAACCTTGTAAACGAAATGTCTAATTATCTTAATGATAATAGACGAGGAGAATTACTAAATAGCGGTCTTAAGCTTGCAATTATCGGTCCGCCGAATGTCGGTAAGTCTAGCTTATTAAATTTTTTAATGCAGAGAGATATAGCAATTGTCTCAAATATTGCAGGAACTACTAGAGATATAATTGAAGGGCATTTAGACATTGGCGGCTATCCTATTATTTTACAGGATACGGCAGGTATAAGAGAAGAAAGTAGTGACATGATAGAGCAAGAAGGTATAAAAAGAGCTATTCATTCAGCTAAAACAGCGGATATTAAAATTATTATGTTTGATGCCGAAAAATTAGATTCCTCTATAAATGAAGATATTACAGGTTTAATTGATGAAAATACTATCGTAATAATTAATAAAATCGATTTAATTGAACCTAGTAAAATCTTTTCTATTGAAAATAAATATAAATGCTTAAGGGTTTCAGTAAAAAATAATATTGCTCTTTCAAGTATATTAAAAAATATTGAAAATATTGCCGAAAATATGGCGAGTTTTACCGAAACGCCTTACATAACAAATCAACGTCATCGTCATTATTTAAAACAAGCTCTCTCACATTTAACGGCTTTTAGCTTAGATAATGATTTAGTCCTAGCAACTGAAGATATCAGAATGACAGCACGCTGCATTGGTGCTATTACGGGCGTTATTAACGTAGAAGAAATACTAGGCGAGATCTTTAAAAATTTCTGCATAGGTAAGTGATTTTACCGCTGTCACATGGGTATAAATATCGTCATTGCGAGCAGCCATAGGCTGCGTGGCAATCTCAGGATTTTGGTACGAGATTGCTTCGTCAATTACTTCGTAATTTTCCTTGCAATAACGAGATTTGTATCCCTAACCCATCTCAAACCCTTTCTCTATATATTAATTTATTTTAACTTTATCTTGACAAAAACATTAACATACTCTAGAAACCACGTTTTATGATTTTATTAATTAAATTAAAGGAGTAATAATTATGGCACCTGTATTAAATCTAAACTTAAACTGTTTCATGCCTATATTTGCAAATGAAATGGTGAGTAGCTTACCTGGAAATACAAAACATACTATTTATAAGTTAGGCAATACTATACTTTCATCAGTATATAATACTGTTAAAGGAAGCTTCACTAACGGTTATTTAATTGAGAATATAAAATGTAATTGGGCAGGGATCTCTAATCATTTAACAGATGTACCTAACGATTTATCGGCAGTAATTAGGGAGTGTACAGGCATTAAAATCCCTATAAAATCTATTGCTACTTATGGAAACAGTACTAGCGTTATTTTAGAAGAAGAGCACTTACTTCAAAACACTACCTTAGTAGAATTAAAGGGATGCACTACCACTGAAGGCGAAGCTATCTTACAAGAGCATAATGCCAAAATGCTTGTTAATAATTTGAGAGATATTTTAAATCATTCGGAAATAACTTTGAAAAATGCTCAAGAAGCAGGG
Source organism: Rickettsia senegalensis (assembly GCF_056135685.1). Taxonomy (NCBI): domain Bacteria; kingdom Pseudomonadati; phylum Pseudomonadota; class Alphaproteobacteria; order Rickettsiales; family Rickettsiaceae; genus Rickettsia; species Rickettsia senegalensis. The sequence goes on from NZ_JBVYTQ010000001.1 coordinate 498,918, forward strand.
GTAGCAATTTTTAACTTATTGAATATACCAGTCAAATACACTGCTGATAATCTTAAGATTATTGTAGATACCCTCGGCATAATTTCGGATAATGCCCAAGAAGCAGGGGTAGCAATTTTTAACTTATTGAATATACCAGTCAAATACACTGCTGATAATCTTAAGGTTATTCTAGATGCTTTCAACGTAACTTTGGACGGTATACCCCCTACAGAAGTAGGTAAAAATATTTTAGATTTACTAAGTAAACCTTTCACTGAGGCAACCACTTCCACTACAGAAAAACCTAACGAAGATACAAATGGCAGTGGATATACCGGTGCTTATATCACCGCTACGGTATTTGGAATAATAAGCCTAGGTTTTGCAGCTAAATATGGATGGGATTGGTATAAGGGAAGAAATATAAAAAACGAAAATTTAGAATTAGAGGGCAAAAACATAGAGTTAGTGGATGAAAACATAGAGTTAAAAAAGGATATTTTAAATCTTAAAACACTAATTGAATTTCGAACTACATTAGATGACATTATAGAAATTGGAAATTTAACAGATATACTTGCAATACTAAGCAAAACTAATCAAGATACGATAAATTTACATGATCAAGATTATGATATTTCTCCATTAAAATTAAAAATACAAGGTCTAGATAAAGCAATTATAAAGTTAAATTCTGTCTCTAACATATGTGCTAATATAAATTCTTTAGGTAACACATTACATAAAATATGTGAACTTCTTAATGGAAAGGGTTCTTTTATTTCTATTAAATCCTTTACAAATTTAGTAACAGAATTGAGAAAAACGAATATTAAATCCGAAGAACACAAAAACTGCCTTGAGAAAATATTCGAGACGCTACTTAGAATTGATGAAACCTCAAGCGGAGAATATACTTATATTCCAGAAGAAGGGTTACAAAATCACGAAATGCCATTATTAGCCGATGTATCATCTAGCTCTTCAGGCATAGGAGTATAGAACATTGTTAGTATCATAACAAACCATCATGGACTTTTTAAAAGTTATATATAAAATGGGTCATGCCTCCATATTGCAGTTATGCCTATTAAAAAGCTATACGTTCAATAAGAGTACCAATAACCTTATCATGAATATCCAATGACTTGGAAAAGCAGATTGTCTTACGTGCAAGCCTCTTGCATCTCGTTCTAAGGTTCAAGTTACTTCGTTCTATCCGTTGAGTGTATTTTTTACTGATAATATGCTTTTTAGGGTCTAATAACCTAGCATAACTCCCCCATCCATCTGTATAGTAAAAAGTCACCTTGAAATTCTCTAGTTTTTTCAGTAATGATTCTAATGTGTAATAGTTGAGATTTAATCTTACATTTAGTAAAATTAAGATAATATTAAATGGAGGATTAGAGATGAATCTAAATCAAAAAATAATAAAGCCAAAAATAGGATTACTAGAATTAGCTAGGAGTCTTGGTAGTATATCGTCAGCATATAAAGCTATGGGTTACAGTAGAGACAGTTATTATAGGTTTAAAGAGTTATATGAAACAGGAGGAGAAGAAGCATTATATGAGATTAGTCGGAAGAAGCCAATTATAGCGAATAGAGTTGATCCTGCCGTAGAGAGAGCAGTATTAGATATGGCAGTAGAATACCCCGCTTATGGTCAGCTGCGAGTATCAAATGAGCTTAAAAAGACTGGTATTCTTGTATCACCTGGAGGAGTTAGATCTATTTGGCTACGTAATGATTTAAATAATATCAATAAAAGACTTAAAGCATTAGAAGCCAAAATGGCTCAGGATGGTATTGTTCTTACCGAAGCTCAGTTACAAGTATTAGAGAAACGGCGTAGCGAGAAAGAAGCTCATGGTGAGATTGATACACAGCATCCAGGTTATCTAGGATGCCAAGACACATATTATGTAGGTAATTTTAAAGGCATAGGCAAGGTATATTCTCAAGTGTTTATTGATAGTTACACTCGGGTTGCAGAGGCTAAACTATATACTGATAAAACAGCACTTACCGCTGCTGACATGCTTAATGATAGAGTGTTACCATGGTATGAGAGTCAGCAAATACCAGTACTTCGTATTTTAACTGATAGAGGTGGTGAGTATAAAGGTAATATAGAACATCATGCTTTTGAATTGTTCTTAAGCATTGAGGGTATTGAGCATACTACTACTAAAGCATATTCTCCTCAAACAAATGGTATGTGTGAACGTTTTAATAAAACTATGAAACAAGAATTCTTTGATACTGCTATGCGTAAAAAGATCTATACTGATCTTGATGATCTACAACTAGATCTTGATATTTGGCTAGAATATTATAATAATGAAAGACCGCATTCCGGTAAATATTGCTATGGAAAAACACCTATGCAGACTTTTATGGATAGTAAAAAGTTAGCTGTTGAAAAGAATAACGAAATCTTATATCTTGAATACTCATCTGACAGTCATAACTTATCAGACATTCAGATATAATTTTTATAATGTCTGTAAGATTAAATCTTGACTTCTACATCTAATGTGCTATCACATCTTGTACCAAACGTATAAGCAACTACTTTTAACGAAATCTTATCCAAGGCATACCAAAGCCATCGTTGTCTGGATTTATTCTGTACATAAGACCATTGTTCATCTATCTCAGGAGCAATAATTACTTCTGTTGTACTGATAGAATGATTTATTGTTTTTTAATACTAGATTTTTTTAAAACACGGATAACTGTATTGATACCCACTTTTAATACTCTTACTGTATCTCTAACTCCAGAGCCGTTGATTGACATTTCTACTATTTGCTCCTTAACTCCAGGCTTAGATGCATTATTAATATACTCCAATTGAAAATATCGATTACACCGCTTGCATTGATATCTCTGTTGTTTTGAAATTGAATATCCTGACTTTATTACTTCTTCTGTGTTGTTACAATATCTACACTTAACATCTATTTTTGCCATAACTCCTTAACTATAATTCTCTCTTATTACTGTTTGAGGATTATAGACTATTTACTCTAAACTGCAATACGGAGGCACGACCACATTTCGATATAAAATAAATAAAATTTGATTTTTTTTTCTTAAGCTTATATTTTATTGATAAGTTTATAATATGGATAGTTTATGTCAAATACAGATAAAGAAAGAGCTATTGCCGCAGCACTTGCACAAATCGAAAAAAGCTACGGTAAAGGTTCGGTCATGAAACTTGGGCAGCGTCCGAATATTGATATAGAAGCTGTATCAACCGGTTCACTTGGGCTTGATATAGCTCTTGGAATCGGCGGTGTTCCTAAAGGTAGAATCATTGAGATTTTCGGTCCTGAAAGTTCAGGTAAGACCACTTTAACATTACATCTAATTGCTGAAGCACAGAAAAAGGGCGGTACATGCGCCTTTATCGATGCCGAGCATGCCCTTGACCCTGCTTATGCTAAAAAATTAGGCGTAAATATTGATGAGCTTATTATTTCACAACCAGATACAGGTGAACAAGCTCTAGAAATTGCCGATACGTTAATTCGTTCCGGCGGTATTGATATGATAATAATAGATAGTGTTGCAGCTTTAGTACCAAAATCAGAGATTGAAGGCGAGATGGGCGACGCTCAAATGGCTTCTCAAGCAAGATTAATGAGCCAGGCACTCCGTAAACTTACCGCATCAATTAATCGTACCAATTGTATTACTGTTTTCATCAACCAAATCAGAATGAAAATAGGCGTGATGTTCGGCAATCCTGAAACTACGACAGGCGGTAATGCTTTAAAATTCTATGCTTCTGTTAGGATCGATATAAGAAGAACAGGCTCTATTAAAGATAAAGAAGAAGTAATAGGCAGCCAAACTAAAGTAAAAGTAGTCAAGAACAAAGTATCTCCTCCGTTTAAAACTGCAGATTTTGATATAATGTACGGTTCAGGTATTTCAAAAGAAGGTGAAATAATCGATCTTGGAGTTAAGCTTGATATTGTTGAGAAGTCAGGTTCATGGTTTTCCTATAATAACGTACGAATCGGTCAAGGGCGTGAAAACGTTAAACAATATTTAAAAGAACATCCACAAATTTCCAATGAAATTGAGAAAATCATACGTGAAAAATCGTCAAAAATTACTAATATAAATCTTGATCAAACGGAGGAAGAAAATGATTGATTTAACAGGTAAAACTTCCTTAATTACGGGAGCTTCAGGAGGCATAGGTGGAGCTATAGCGAGATTACTGCACAAACTAGGAAGCCATGTAATTATTAGCGGTAGTAATGAGGAAAAATTAAAATCCTTTGGAAATGTTTTAAAAGATAATTATACGATAGAAATATGCAACCTTGCAAATAAGGGAGCATGTAGCAATTTAATATCTAAAGCACCAAAGCTAGATATTTTAGTATGTAATGCCGGTATTACTAGCGATACGCTAGCAATTAGAATGAAAGATGAAGATTTTGACAAAGTTATTGATATTAATTTGAAAGCAAATTTTGTTTTAAATCGTGAAGCAATAAAAAAAATGATGCCAAATAGATATGGACGGATTATTAACATATCTTCAATTGTCGGAGTTTCAGGTAATCCTGGGCAGGCTAATTATTGCGCTTCTAAAGCAGGATTAATAGGCATGACCAAATCACTCTCTTATGAAGTCGCAACTAGAGGCATCACAATTAATGCGGTAGCACCTGGTTTTATTAAATCAGATATGACCGATAAATTAAACGAAAAGCAAAGAGAAACTATAGTACAAAAAATTCCGTTAGGCACTTACGGTATGCCGGAAGACGTAGCAAACGCAGTTGCATTTTTAGCAAGTGATCAAGCATCATATATTACCGGTCAAACTATCCATGTAAACGGCGGTATGTTAATGGTATAAAATTTTATGCTGGCATAAAATAATTTTTTGTGCTAGAAGTTCTTTTAAAGATAAAATGCTATGAATATTTTAAATAAATATTCATGCAGCTAAATAATCGCTATTTACATGGGGCTGTTAACAAAATAATTTAAAAAATTTATTTTATTAACAGTCCCATAGCGTATAAACTTAAATGATTTATGGAGTTCAAAATTATGAGTACAACGGATAAGATCGAAGAGAAGGTTATTGAAATTATTTCCGCTAATCAAGGAAAGAAAATTGAAGCAATAAGTATGGAGTCAAGATTCGCAGAGGATTTAGGAGTAGATAGCTTGTCTACCGTAGAAATAATGATGGAAATAGAAAAGGAATTCGGTATTGATGTTCCTGATGATGAAGCAACAAAAATAAAAAAAGTATCCGATGTTGTTAACTATATAAAAGAACATAAATCTTAATCTGTTCATCGCCGATAGCAAATTATTTACTATTGATTCAAAAGTTATAAAAATCTTAGTTTGATGTTGGGCTTTATGTAAAGATAGTTAATCTATATAATAAGGTGAAAGTCATATTTCGCCTTTCATATTCAATATCTTAATAACAAATAGTGAATTATGTAATAATTTGCTTAAACAAAAAATAAAAAAATGTCGAATAAAAGAGTAGTTATTACCGGTCTTGGACTTGTTACTCCTGTTGGGCTTAATGTTAGTTCATCATGGAAAAATATTATAAGTGGAGTAAGCGGTATAAAAACTATTACGGAATTTGATACTTCTAAACTTGCATGTAAAATTGCTGGACTTATAGAGAAATCTGAGAAAGATGGATTTAAACTTGAGAATTTTACAGGGGCAGATGACGTTAATAGATTAAGTAAAATGGATAAATTTATCCATTACGGAGTAGCAGCTGCAACCGAAGCTGTTGAAGATAGCGGTTGGTTACCCGAAGATGAAAAATTTCGTGATAGAACCGGTTTGATATTAGGTTCAGGAATCGGCGGTCTTAAAATGATCGAAGATACTTCTATCAAACTTTATCAAGAAAATAACGGCAAAGTTAGCCCTTTCTTTATACCCGCCTCATTAATTAATCTTTTATCCGGTCTTGTATCTATAAAATACGGCTTTAGTGGTCCGAATCAAGCGGCAGTAACGGCTTGTTCTACAGGGGCTCACGCTATAGGCGATGCTATGCGTATGATAAAGCACGGCTATGCCGACGTTATGGTTGCAGGAGGAGCAGAAGCCCCTGTTACCCCTGTTGGAGTAGCGGGTTTCGTTGCTGCTAGAGCATTATGCACTAAATATAACGATAATCCTGAAAAAGCATCAAGACCGTGGGATAAAGACCGTAACGGCTTTGTTATGGGTGAAGGAGCAGGCGTTGTAGTTTTAGAAGAATATGAGCATGCTGTAAATCGTAGTGCTAAAATTTACGGCGAAGTTATAGGATACGGCTCTACAGGTGATGCATATCATATGACAGCCCCGCATCCTGAAGGCAGGGGGGCTTATAGAGCGATGAGCGAAGCTCTGCAAGATGCCGGTATTACCCCTAGTATGATTGATTATATTAATGCTCACGGCACTTCTACACCTCTTGGTGACGAGATTGAACTCTCAGCAGCACAAAAATTATTTCTAGAAGCGAATCCCAAAGTTCTAATGTCTTCCACTAAATCATCAATAGGACATTTACTCGGTGCGGCAGGTAGTGTTGAGTTTATTTTTGGGGTTCTTGCAATGAGAGATCAGATTGCGCCGCCGACCTTAAACTTAGAAAACCCTATGGATGAGGTTAAGATAGATTTAGTTGCACTTAAAGCTAAAAAAGCTAAGATAGATTACGTGCTTTCCAACTCGTTCGGATTCGGCGGTACTAATGCTAGCTTAGTCATTAGGAAGTTTTGAGCTTACTCTTATTACCCCCGCAACAACTTCTCTTGAACGCAAAAATAACATATACCTCAAGTAAATGAAAGTAGGTAGACGAAGTTTAATTTGGAAAAGAGCAAGGAGTTTATAAGGCGAGGAGTGGAGCGTACATTTAGTACGTGAGCACCGCAGAACTTATAAAACGACGTAGCCAATTTTGCAAATTAAACGAGTATACCATTATGACCCCAATTTATTACATAAAATATGGTAATCTAAGCTTTGCAGAGAAAGTAATTTTATCTGATTTAGAACTTTATTTATACAAAGGTGATAAGATTTGTCTTATAGGACGTAACGGCTGCGGGAAATCAAGCCTAATGAAAATAATCTCAGGGGATTACGAACTAGATAACGGCGAACTATTTCAAGATCCTGCAATTACAACCGGCTATTTACGACAAGATATTTCTATAAAAACTAATCTAACTGTTTACGATTTTATCTCACAACAAACAGATAGTACAAAAAAAATAGATAAATACCAAATCGATATAATTCTAGAAAAATTACAAATCAACGGAATAGATAACTTATCAATCTATTCAGGCGGTCAGCTTAGAAGAGCAAGCCTTGCTAAAGCTTTAATATTAGAGCCGGAAATATTACTGCTTGATGAACCAACCAATCATCTAGATATTGAAACGATTGAGTGGCTAGAAGAATTTGTTAAATCTTATAACGGTGCTATTATTTGCGTTAGTCATGATAGAACATTTCTCTCAAATGTTACTAATAAAATTTGGTGGCTTGATAGAGGGATTTTACATAAATCCGATAAAGGATTTAAATTTTTTGATGAATGGCAAAATGTTATAATAGAGCAAGAAGAAGCAGCTCTTCGGAAATTAAATAAAAAACTATCTCAAGAGAATGAATGGTTAAATGCCGGTGTTACGGCTAGACGTACGCGGAATCAAAAGAAACTTGCGGAGTTGAAAGCTTTAAGAGTAATAACAAGAGAACAGACTGAAAAACTAGCTAATTCAAAACAAAGAGTTAGGGCAGAGCTTGCCGAAAATATAGCTAAAAGCAAATTCATTATTGAAGCGGATAATATTAGTTTCAGCTATAAAAATACTAAAATCATTGATAATTTCAGTTTTCGTGTAAAAAAAGGCGAAAAAATCGGCATAATTGGTGCAAATGGCTCAGGCAAATCTACTTTTATCAAATTACTGACACAACAACTTACACCTGACTTAGGTAAAATTATATATGGCGGTAATTTAGATATTTCATATTTTGATCAACATAGAGAAAAACTAGAGCCTAATCATACATTGCAACAAACTTTATGTCCTACGGGCGGTGATCAAGTATTTTTGCCAAACGGTAAAACCATGCACGTTGCCGGTTATTTAAAACAATTCATGTTTAATCCTAAACTACTTAATGCAAAAACCTCTATTCTATCAGGCGGCGAAGCTAATAGATTATTACTTGCAAAAATTCTAATTAACCCTGGAAATCTGTTAATTTTAGATGAACCAACCAATGACCTAGATATGGATAGTCTAGAAATTTTACTAGGTATACTTGCAGATTATTCAGGCACTTTAATCGTAGTTAGCCATGATCGTGACTTCTTAGATAAGTTAGTTACTAGAACTTTAGTTTTCGCTCAAGGTAAAATTCATGATTTAACAGGAGGTTATGAAGATTATAAACAGTATTTTACCACGACTCCTATAGAGAAAAAACCTTCAAAACCCCTCCCCTTAATTCCTCAAAAAGCACCTATAAATAAAAAGCCATCTTATAAATATCAGCGTTTACTTGAAACATTGCCCAATGATATTGAAAAGCTAGAAATATCCATCAAACACTTAGAAAAAGAACTTGAAGATGTTAATCTGTATTTAGATAATCCTACAAAATATAATCATATTACTAATCAATTAATTAATGATAAAAAGAAACTAGACGAGTTATTAAATCAATGGTTAGAAATACAAAATTAATTTTTGTTAAAATTTTCTTGACTGAATTATTAATTTTTGCTGACGTTTCGTGGATGATGGAACACACATAAAAGGTTATTGTGAGTAAAATTACGAATAAAGAATATCCACAAAAAGAAAAAACAGCTGATCCTCAAGCGCTTAATGATATCAAAGCTATTCTTGCTCAAATTACCGCTACTAATAATCCTCAGAGTTAAGTAGATTAGTAAGTGCAGCTCGAAATATTAAATCTGATAGTTCTTTTATTAATGATATAGCAGAAAAAGTAGAGGCTATAGCATTAAAAAAGCAAGAACTAGCAGAAAGCCAACTTAATTCTGACATTGCTCAAAAAGAGCTAGAACAGTTAGAAAAACAAAGAGAACGGGAAGAAGCAATAATACAATAAAATATTTTAACTAAAGAAGAAATAGAAGAGCGTAGACAAAAACTTGCAGAACTTAAAGAGGAGCAAGAAGAAGTAAATATAATAGTTAAAAAAGCTAATGAAGAAAAAGAGATTATAGAAAAAGAGATTAATGATTTAACTGAGAAACTAAAAGATAAAAATTTATCACCTGAACAAATTAAAGCATTAGAAGAGAATTTAAAAGTAAAGAAAGAAAATCTAGCAGTTAAAAACACTGTAGTAAAAGAAGCTTGAAAAGTTCAAAAACACGTTCAAAAAGAAATAGAAAGCGTTAAGTGTAATAGTTGAGATTTAATCTTACATTTAGTAAAATTAAGATAATATTAAATGGAGGATTAGAGATGAATCTAAATCAAAAAATAATAAAGCCAAAAATAGGATTACTAGAATTAGCTAGGAGTCTTGGTAGTATATCGTCAGCATGTAAAGCTATGGGTTACAGTAGAGACAGTTATTATAGGTTTAAAGAGTTATATGAAACAGGAGGAGAAGAAGCGGTCGTGCCTCCGTATTGCAGTTTAGAGTAAATAGTCTATAATCCTCAAACAGTAATAAGAGAGAATTATAGTTAAGGAGTTATGGCAAAAATAGATGTTAAGTGTAGATATTGTAACAACACAGAAGAAGTAATAAAGTCAGGATATTCAATTTCAAAACAACAGAGATATCAATGCAAGCGGTGTAATCGATATTTTTAATTGGAGTATATTAATAATGCATCTAAGCCTGGAGTTAAGGAGCAAATAGTAGAAATGTCAATCAACGGCTCTGGAGTTAGAGATACAGTAAGAGTATTAAAAGTGGGTATCAATACAGTTATCCGTGTTTTAAAAAAATCTAGTATTAAAAAACAATAAATCATTCTATCAGTACAACAGAAGTAATTATTGCTCCTGAGATAGATGAACAATGGTCTTATGTACAGAATAAATCCAGACAACGATGGCTTTGGTATGCCTTGGATAAGATTTCGTTAAAAGTAGTTGCTTATACGTTTGGTACAAGATGTGATAGCACATTAGAATCATTACTGAAAAAACTAGAGAATTTCAAGGTGACTTTTTACTATACAGATGGATGGGGGAGTTATGCTAGGTTATTAGACCCTAAAAAGCATATTATCAGTAAAAAATACACTCAACGGATAGAACGAAGTAACTTGAACCTTAGAACGAGATGCAAGAGGCTTGCACGTAAGACAATCTGCTTTTCCAAGTCATTGGATATTCATGATAAGGTTATTGGTACTCTTATTGAACGTATAGCTTTTTAATAGGCGTAACTGCAATATGGAGGCATGACCTCCATCTGTATAGTAAAAAGTCACCTTGAAATTCTCTAGTTTTTTCAGTTGTAGAAGTCAAGATTTAATCTTACAGACATTATAAAAATTATATCTGAATGTCTGATAAGTTATGACTGTCAGATGAGTATTCAAGATATAAGATTTCGTTATTCTTTTCAACAGCTAACTTTTTACTATCCATAAAAGTCTGCATAGGTGTTTTTCCATAGCAATATTTACCGGAATGCGGTCTTTCATTATTATAATATTCTAGCCAAATATCAAGATCTAGTTGTAGATCATCAAGATCAGTATAGATCTTTTTACGCATAGCAGTATCAAAGAATTCTTGTTTCATAGTTTTATTAAAACGTTCACACATACCATTTGTTTGAGGAGAATATGCTTTAGTAGTAGTATGCTCAATACCCTCAATGCTTAAGAACAATTCAAAAGCATGATGTTCTATATTACCTTTATACCCACCACCTCTATCAGTTAAAATACGAAGTACTGGTATTTGCTGACTCTCATACCATGGTAACACTCTATCATTAAGCATGTCAGCAGCGGTAAGTGCTGTTTTATCAGTATATAGTTTAGCCTCTGCAACCCGAGTGTAACTATCAATAAACACTTGAGAATATACCTTGCCTATGCCTTTAAAATTACCTACATAATATGTGTCTTGGCATCCTAGATAACCTGGATGCTGTGTATCAATCTCACCATGAGCTTCTTTCTCGCTACGCCGTTTCTCTAATACTTGTAACTGAGCTTCGGTAAGAACAATACCATCCTGAGCCATTTTGGCTTCTAATGCTTTAAGTCTTTTATTGATATTATTTAAATCATTACGTAGCCAAATAGATCTAACTCCTCCAGGTGATACAAGAATACCAGTCTTTTTAAGCTCATTTGATACTCGCAGCTGACCATAAGCGGGGTATTCTATTGCCATATCTAATACTGCTCTCTCTACGGCAGGATCAACTCTATTCGCTATAATTGGCTTCTTCCGACTAATCTCATATAATGCTTCTTCTCCTCCTGTTTCATATAACTCTTTAAACCTATAATAACTGTCTCTACTGTAACCCATAGCTTTACATGCTGACGATATACTACCAAGACTCCTAGCTAATTCTAGTAATCCTATTTTTGGCTTTATTATTTTTTGATTTAGATTCATCTCTAATCCTCCATTTAATATTATCTTAATTTTACTAAATGTAAGATTAAATCTCAACTATTACATATAATTCATTAAAATATAAACATTCTTTTTGCCATTCTTCCTTAGTATCTATATATGAGTTACAATATTTAGGCATTAAATACTTTAAGCTATGAGCTTCAGACTTACTTTTTAGTAAATTTAAATATTGAAACATTGTTTTACATTTGTAACCTTCCTGTTCTTTAGGAAATTCAGGTTTCCAAAATTTTTCCATAAAACTTTGACGACTAGCACTTCTTCCCAGTACTGCTGTAAATATTCCCCAGTTTGTATTTCTATCCGTATCGTTTACTAACCAATCAAAAAATTTTAACTCTTCATGATAAATTTTATCTATCTTTGCATAAAGAGGTAACTCTTTAGAAATGTTTTCAACTGCGTTATTGTTAGAAGAAGCTATAACAATCTCATGATTTTGAAGAGAAGGGACAAGAGTTTTTATTTTATATTCAAATCCTGAAACTTTAAAGCAATGTTGATCGTCACTAAATCCTTCATCGAGAGTTTTTAATGTAGCAAGGTTTAATGCTCTTTTGACGTAAATATTTGCTATTATGTCGAATAGTAAAGTAGTTTTACCGGTTCCGGGTGGACCGTTAACTGCAAAAATATGCTCTGTATTTTCTATTTTTTGTAGTATCGTATTAATAGCAGCGGTTTGTAAAGTAGCTAGGCAATTTTTTGGTGATGAAGGCCATCTAGCAAACTGCATTTTAGAAGATGCAAGTAACTCTTTTAATAATAACGAATCACTCAAAACATCTTTTATATGAGGTTTATCATTAGCTCCGAGATATTTAGTAATTGGAGAATTTTCAGTAAATTTATCAATATTATTGCGTACTAAATCAAGAGGTTTTAGAAAAAACTATTAAACATTTCTAAAGCCGGGGCAGGAGCCCAATCTAATTCCTTTTTAGTATCTTCTTTTAAATTATTATCTGTTGTTGTTTGATTAGTATAAGCATTTTTAGTTTTTTCATTTTTCCTAAGTTTTCTATAAGTTATTTGTCTAACGCATATTTCAGGATTACTGAGTAAAAATTTCTCATCGATCTTTAATTCACTAATTATAAAATTAGCAATATAATTAACTCTTTCTAAATTAAATTTCTTTTGTTGACCGGATTTATCGCAAGAATCTTTTGATGCATTTACTATTAATGCAGCACTATTATCTTCAAACTTAATCAAATCTTCAAAATCATTTTCTGAAAACCCTACTCGTACAACTTTACCTAGAACATAAGCACCGGTAGATATAACCATTGAGTTATCTATAAGATTCATATCTTCATCAAGCGTTAGTGCAACGACCGGAGTTAATACAGGGTTTTTGCGGTTCTTAGAGCCATACAAAATTTTAGGTTTTACATCAAATAATTCATTGATTTTTCTTCAATAGCAATTTCAGCTTCAGTCCAATTTAAATAACTAAGATATAGATGCCAATGAACACATATGTCATAATCCGGTAATTCTGCTTTTAATTTTCCCTTATTAAATTTTTCAAAAGGTGCATCTTGTAACAGAAAAAGAGAGTCTTTTTTATTAATTTCTTTATAAAACTCTTTTTGCTGAGTAGCTTGTTTTTGTGCATAAGCGAAGTAACTATTTAAAGTTGCATTTTTAGGAGGAGTAGAAAGTTCAATAATCTTCCATACATCTACAATAGATTTGATTTGTTCATCGGATTGATTGTACATAAAAAGAAGTTTACACTTAAAATAGGAATATCCTAAGTATGAAACTAGCAGAAGTAAACAACTTTTTAATGTTACTATTTACAGCATATAAAGATAAGGGTGTATAATTAACACAATTATCACCAAATTATTAATGATTTTTAATAAAACTTTATTATCTTTTACAAATTCATTTAATATATTTCCTTAACCCAAACAGGTATATAATAAATGCAAAATAATAAGGAAATTATTAAATATATAGTGTCTAGCATTTGGTCTTCTTGGAATCCTATAAACTGGTCACCAAGTATGCAAATAGCTACCTTAAGTTATATATTGTCTTGTTTAATTGATGGGAATGACGCATATCCAATTGAAGATGCACAAGTAATAAATAATGATCAGAAATGGCTTAAAATCAATCAAACTTATACCTTTTATAATACACAATTTCCATCTTCTCGTTATGTGGAGCTTGCAAAAGAGATACCTATATGCCTAAAAATATTAAAAATATTTCATAAATTTGATGATGAGAATTACGTACCCAATGAAGCATTAGCCTCTCATAAACTCATAAATAACTTTTCTAATTTATTGAAGCATTTTAAACTAACTCCTCTTATAGATCCTACTGATTTTAATCCTAACTATTTTATGGTATGGAGTTGGGCAAAAAATTTAGGGAATATTCCTAAATATTTTGGTCAAAAGCTAAAGCGTGTTTGTAATAATATAGAAGAAGCAGAAATTATTGGGAGAGTTACGAACCGGAAACATTCTCTAACTCTTCTGCATTCCATGAGTTTATAAGTACCATAACGCACTGTAATGATGCATTATTAGGTTGTAGTGATATTAAATCAGATATATATTATAATAAACTGTAGTTACCTCCAATAGCAAATTACGAAAAATTGTAATAGTTGAGATTTAATCTTACATTTAGTAAAATTAAGATAATATTAAATGGAGGATTAGAGATGAATCTAAATCAAAAAATAATAAAGCCAAAAATAGGATTACTAGAATTAGCTAGGAGTCTTGGTAGTATATCGTCAGCATGTAAAGCTATGGGTTACAGTAGAGACAGTTATTATAGGTTTAAAGAGTTATATGAAACAGGAGGAGAAGAAGCATTATATGAGATTAGTCGGAAGAAGCCAATTATAGCGAATAGAGTTGATCCTGCCGTAGAGAGAGCAGTATTAGATATGGCAATAGAATACCCTGCTTATGGTCAGCTGCGAGTATCAAATGAGCTTAAAAAGACTGGTATTCTTGTATCACCTGGAGGAGTTAGATCTATTTGGCTACGTAATGATTTAAATAATATCAATAAAAGACTTAAAGCATTAGAAGCCAAAATGGCTCAGGATGGTATTGTTCTTACCGAAGCTCAGTTACAAGTATTAGAGAAACGGCGTAGCGAGAAAGAAGCTCATGGTGAGATTGATACACAGCATCCAGGTTATCTAGGATGCCAAGACACATATTATGTAGGTAATTTTAAAGGCATAGGCAAGGTATATTCTCAAGTGTTTATTGATAGTTACACTCGGGTTGCAGAGGCTAAACTATATACTGATAAAACAGCACTTACCGCTGCTGACATGCTTAATGATAGAGTGTTACCATGGTATGAGAGTCAGCAAATACCAGTACTTCGTATTTTAACTGATAGAGGTGGTGAGTATAAAGGTAATATAGAACATCATGCTTTTGAATTGTTCTTAAGCATTGAGGGTATTGAGCATACTACTACTAAAGCATATTCTCCTCAAACAAATGGTATGTGTGAACGTTTTAATAAAACTATGAAACAAGAATTCTTTGATACTGCTATGCGTAAAAAGATCTATACTGATCTTGATGATCTACAACTAGATCTTGATATTTGGCTAGAATATTATAATAATGAAAGACCGCATTCCGGTAAATATTGCTATGGAAAAACACCTATGCAGACTTTTATGGATAGTAAAAAGTTAGCTGTTGAAAAGAATAACGAAATCTTATATCTTGAATACTCATCTGACAGTCATAACTTATCAGACATTCAGATATAATTTTTATAATGTCTGTAAGATTAAATCTTGACTTCTACATCATACTCAAATGCACATTTAAACCGATTCAACACACATAGCCATACCCATACCGCCACCGATACATAAAGTGACCAAGCCTTTTTTAGCTTTAGCTCTTCGCAAGCTGTGTATTAAAGTAATAAGAATACGTCCGCCGCTTGCCCCGATCGGATGCCCGATTGCTATTGCACCGCCATTTATGTTAACCTTATCCATATCCCATTTCATTTCACGGTTTACATAAATACTTTGAGCAGCAAACGCCTCATTAACCTCGATAACTTCCAAATCCTTAACGCTCCAACCTGCTTTACTTAAAGCCTTTTGGGAGGCAGGAACGGGGGCGGTACCCATAATACTTGGATCAACACCGGCTGAAGCATAAGAAACAATCCGAGCTAGCGGCATCAAATTATACTTTTTCAAAGCTTCTTCGGAAACTACCATAAGACATGCCGCACCGTCATTAATTGAGGAAGCATTACCGGCAGTAACTACACCGTTTTTATCAAAAGCAGGACGTAATTTACTTAAGATTTCAAGGCTGGTGTCAGGTCTTACCGTTTCATCATGTTCAAACAAACTAGTAGTTTTTTTAATCGTTACTTCAATAGGTAAGATTTCATCTTTAAAAATTCCTGCTAGCTGTGCTTTAGCCGCTTTTTTATGAGAGCTTAAGGCAAATTCGTCCTGCTCTTGTCTGCTAATATTAAACTGTTTCGAGATATTTTCGGCAGTAATTCCCATAAATACTCCTGAAAATACATCAGTTAGTCCGTCATGCTGCATTAGATCAACCATTTTAATATCGCCGAATTTAGCTCCTGCTCTGATATAGCTACCGTGCATACCGAGCGACATATTCTCCTGCCCACCTGCTATAACTATTTCATTATCACCGGTCATAATCGAATTTGCTGCAAGTGCTACGCTTTTAAGACCTGAGCCACATACTTTATTAATCGTATAGCCAGGTACCTCTTTCGGTATCCCCGCATGAATCAGAGTTTGCCTTGCCGGATTCTGCCCGCTACCGCCTGTTATTACATGTCCAACTATTACCTCATTTACCAAAGCAGGATCGATTTTGCTATTTTGCAGTATATCCTTTATTAAATGAGCGGCAAGCATAGGTGCAGCTGTTGTACTAAGGCTGCCCATAAACGAACCGAACGCCGTCCTTTTCGCATGAGTTATATAAACCGGTTTTGTCATAATGTATACTCCTTAAATAATTTATTTACTTATATTGAAAGTAGTAATATAATAAATTTATCAATATAATTTAAAAATGTAAACTTTTAATTATGTATATAGATACTTTAAATATTTCACCTAAAGGTCAAATTATATTACCAAAAAAAATTCGTAACATTTTAAAAACAAATGTGATTTCTTTGGAAATTAATGACCATAATCAAATATTACTTTCACCCTTACGAGATCTCAGTGGTTCTCTTGCCGATTATAAGAAAAACACAACTCTTTCTTTTCGAGAGATTAGAGAACAAGCTTGGCAGGAAAATACTATAAAATCTAGAGTCCTAAAATGAAACATATTTGTGATACTAATTTTATTGTACGGTATTTATTAGCCGATAACCATGATATGCTAGTAAAGACTAAAGAAATATTTGATAAAGCAAAAACAGGCGAAATAACTGTTATAATAGAGCAAGCTGTTTTTACAGAAGTAATATTTGTACTTACCTCTTTTTACAAAGCTCCTAAAAATACAATTTGTGATATATTAACTGAATTACTAAGCTATAAGGGTATAAATTGTTATAATAAAGACACTATTCTTCTTGCCTTAAAATATTATCAAGAACTAAATATACATATAGTAGATTGCTTACTACTGGCTAATGCTAAAAAACATGATACTTCCGTATTAACTTTTGATAAAAAACTTATTTCTTATGTCACCAATAAAGATTTGTATTAATACTCCTTAAGCAACTCACCTAATTTATCATTTATCAAATAGCTAATATGTCCGCCTTTTACTTCTATAAGCTTAGAATTTTTTAATAATTTTTGCAAAGGTAAAATGGAAGATTTAGGCACTATTTGATCACCTTCAGCTGCTACTATATATACAGGACAATCAATTAAACTCGGATCAATAATAAAATTATCGATTCTCCATTTAAGATTTATAAACATATTTTCATCTAATATATTTTGCATAATTTGATTATAAACCCCTTTAGATATATTATTACCCGACATAAGCCAATTTTCTATTCTAAATGCTAATTCCTGCTCCTTATCGCAAGTTATAGAGAAAAATTTTTTTAATTTAGCATTAAAATAGTCAGGAAATAACAGAAAAAATAAAATTTGAATATGAATTTTAGGAATCATTGCTAGGTTTTCTATATAACTATCTAATTTTAAATATTTGTGTAGCATCCTTATGTAAAAAAAATGAGAAAAATCCCACGGACAGGTAAGTAAAGTTAAGGTTTTAACTTTCTTAGGCACTATTATTTTTGTAGCTGTCACAAGGTTACCACCTATACAATGACCTATTAAATTAATGTCCTTAATTTTCAAACTATCTATTACTTCAATTATTTTATGCACATAGTCATCTAGTAAATATTTAGGTTCCTCAATTTCTAGCCAATCTATTAAATAAACTTCACCATGGCTTCTCAAATTTTCAATAAAATTTTTGTCACGAGCTAAAAAAAATATTTCCGGTGAGTTGAAGATGGAAGGGGTGATTAGGAAGGTATTGTCATCCTGCGGCTTGTCCACGGGATCCAACATAAAGCGAGATAAATCGAGCTTTTTGTATTTTTTATTACTGGATCCCGTGGACAAGCCGCAGGATGACACTGAGTAATACAATACCCTATAATGCTCTGTTTGCCTTACTATTTTGCCTGATTCTAAATATTTATTACCTAAATTATGCGTCCTTATATAATTATTATAGAGATCAAAATATTCTTGATATTTATCGTTACTTTGCATTGTAAATATATTATTTTATGGTAATAATCCTTGACAAAAGACTAAATACATTATATAAGTTTCAGCACCTTCAGAGTGTAACAAACAGTATATCATCTCTAAAATTTTAGAGGAAATATCTTTTCATAAAATCTTGAAGTGCTTAAGTTTTTTTTTTATCCTTAGGGATTTATAATGCTAAGTACCTCATCACGATCGTTTAAAAGCAAATTCAGAGCAGCATTTTGGCCTGTGCATAATTACGAACTCGGAAAGTTTATTCCGATGAGTGCCTTAATGTTTTGTATCTTATTTAATCAGAATATTTTACGAATCTTAAAAGATAGTATTCTAATCTCTGAAATCAGTGCAGAGATAGCAGGTTTTGCTAAAGTTTATTGTGTTACACCTGCTGCAGCTTTATTCGTGATTATTTACGCTAAAATGATTAATCACCTTACTTTTGAGAAGATCTTTTATTATTTAAGTGCATTTTTCATCAGCTTTTTTGTTTTATTTGCTTTTGTAATCTATCCTAATATCTATGTTTTTCACGTACATCCCGATAATTTAGCTGACTGGATGGAACGCTATCCTCATTTTAAGTGGTATATCTCATTAGTAGGTAATTGGGGTTATATAGTATATTATAGCCTTGCCGAGCTTTGGCCTAATATTTTTTACGTATTATTATTTTGGCAGTTTGCTAATGAACTTACTACTACCGAAGAAGCAAAAAGATTTTATACTCTTTTTTCGCTATTTGGCAACTCTTCTTTAATATTAGTCGGCTTTTTGATGATGAATCTATCATCGGAAGATACTATTATTAAGAAGTTTATGAGTATTTCTGATAGTAAAATCACTTTAGTTCAAGTATCCACGACAATTGTAGCAATTGTTGCTATTGTTTGTTGTGTGTTAGTTAGGTTTATTAGCAAGAACGTTTTTACTAACCCGTTATTTTATGCTAAAGCAAAAAGCGGTAGATCAACTTCAGAACGTATGGGACTGATTAAAAGCTTTAAATATATTGCGAAATCAAAATATTTATGGCTACTTTTAATTTGTTCGGCAGCTTTCGGATTTGCTATTAACTTAGTCGAGGCTGTATGGAAAGCAAAAATTAAGGAATTATATCCGACTGTAAATACCTATGCTGAATTTAACAGTCTGTATATACTGTGGACGGGCGTTGCAATAATGGTTATGACCATCATCGGTAATAACGTTATGCGTATGCACAACTGGTTTGTAGCAGCAGTTATTCCACCGGTTATAATAATGGTGACCGGCATTTTGTTCTTTGTACTTATCGTATTTGATCAACAAATTTTATCATTATTTGATGGAGCAATTTTAATGTCACCGCTTGCTCTTGCCGTTTCGATCGGCGGTATCCAAAATATTTTATCTAAAGGTACTAAATATTCTATATGGGATACTTCTAGAGAAATGTTATATATACCGCTTGATGATGAACTTAAAACCAAAGGCAAAGCAGCGGTTGACGTAATAAGTGCGAAAGTCGGCAAATCCTCTAGCGGTCTTGTACAATCTATTATCTTTACCTTAGTTCCGACTGCTACTTTTACCTCAATCTCACCGATTCTAATGGTGGTATTTACTTTCGTATGCCTTGCTTGGATTTATGCAGTCAGAAAAATATATTTTGAATATCAAAAAATAGCATAATGATATTGTTGTGTGGTTCTCGATGTCATTCCTGCGTAGGCGTAGCGGGTATTAAATTGTCATTGCGAGCAGCCATAGGCTGCGTGGCAATCTCATGAACCTCATACTACTTACCTTATGAGATTGCCACGTCGATGCTACGCATCTCTTCGCAGTGACGTCCCTAATATCTGTACAACAATACCCTTTCCAGCTAGAAATCTTACAGCATAAAACTATCGATTTTACTATGAATCAATCTCTCCTAAAGCTTTAGTATCTATATTATCTAAGAAAACCTCAAAATCCTTTAAAATATTTTCAACATCTTTTAAGATAGGATCAAATTCGTCTTTACTTTGAAAAGAAGGTGGTTTACATGAGGTTAGAACAACTTTTTCACTCTTTATAAAATTATGAGACTGTTTATTAAGTTTAATAGTAACAACTTCCCCGGCTAAAGAGTTTGGATATTCACTCTCATTAATTGGCTTTGGATGCGTAATTTTGAGGTTTTTTGGAGTGTTAGTTTCCTTATTCTTACTACGGAATGAAAAAAATCTAGATAATGGGTGTCTATATCAAAAAGATCCCTATTTATCGTTTTAATCTCATTAATTCCGGATTCTTCTATAGCTTCTTTAATCGCCACATTTAATATATTACTATATCCATCACAATGACCGCCTGGTTGAAGCCATTTATCAAGCTTTCTATGGTACATCAATAAAATTTCGTTTTATCATTATTAAGTAAAAAAGCTGAAGCAGTGAGATGCCCTATTTGTAAATCTCGGCTAAAAGGGTTGTCATATTCATTTAAAAATTCAAGCATTTTTGTTTTTGTAACAATTTCTTCAGGATATGTGCTACTGTAATTTTGTAGTTTAATATGTAATTCATTCATAACGATAATTTTTTATGTATAGAGCTTCGATATTTAACTCAAATTTCTCTGCTAAGTCAAATAAAAATAATGTTATAAAATTATATTTTACCATGTTTCGTGGTAATTATCATTGACAATCAATTAATACTTAGTTATATATTATGCTTCTAAAATTTAATATTAATTAATAGATTTATATTCATGCTTAAAGAAATAATCAATGAAATAGTAAACGATAATACAAACCCTTGGTACGGTAAGCTTGCAGTAGTAGGAGCGTGTGCTGTTGGAATTTATGTAGTAATAATTGATCCACCTTTAAAAATTGCTATGGCATGTGCTGCCGGCATAATGGGAACATTAGCTGCAATTAAAGTAGGAGCAGCCTGTTATAATTATTATATGGAAACAAATACCCAAGAAGAAGGATTAATTGGAGAAGTAGAATATAATACTGAAATATAATAACAAAATATTTTTAACGAATTTAGAGGACAAACCGACTCTAAATTCGTATTCATTTACTATTCAAGCCGTTTTTTAGTCTAATTTTGACTTGTTTTAAAGAACGAGGAGTTGCGTCCGTAACTTCAATTTCAATATTTTCTGAAATATCTATTCTAGTACCGATAGCCGGAACACTACCGACTCTAGTCAATACGAGTCCTCCTATCGTATCAAACTCATCATCATCATTTTTTAGCTTTTCTCCTATTATTTCTTCAAGCACTTCTACTTCAACACGTGCATTTGAAATAATTGTTGAGTTATTAATAACCTTGAAATTATCACTATCTGATTGCCCATCATGTTCATCATCAATTCGCCCCACTATTTCTTCTATAAGATCTTCAATAGTAACTAAACCGTCAGTACCGCCGTACTCATCAACAACTATTGCAATATGCGTTCTCTCACGACGCATTTTTGCTAGCAAATCTAATAATTTCATAGAAGGAGCTGCAATTATATGCTTACGTATAAGCTTTTTTAAACGACCATTTTGCTTTGTCGCCAATGCTTTAAACAAATCCTTGATATGAATGAACCCTACTACATTGTCTAAAGTACCGTCATATATAAGAGTTCGTGTATGCGGAACTTCTAACTTAACAGACTCACTTAATTCTTCTAGATTCGTAGTTAATTTTATTGCCGCAATATCGGAACGCGGTACCATTATATCTTCAATAGTTTTATCTTTTAGCTCCAATAAATTAGCTAAAATATTACGCTCGTCTAAAGTCATTTTTTGGCTATTAATTTTAAGGCGTTTCATGACACCAAAAAAATTATCAGGCGTTTTTGTTTTTCTAAAAAAATTTTTTATCGGAGAGAATAATTTTCGTACAGTAAAAATTAACTTATTATTTTGATTTTTTTTACTAGAATCTTCTTTTTTTGAAGATTTTAACATAAATTTTTTTATTTAGTTAATAAGGGGAAGAAATACCGAAATATGATAATATTTCAATTTCTAGATTTTCCATAATATTTGCTTCTGTGTCATTTTGATGATCAAACCCAATTAAGTGTAAAATACTATGTATTAAAAGATGAATAAAATGATTCTCAAAATTTTTTTGCTGCTCACACGATTCATTATATATTACCTCATAACAAAATGCTATATCACCTAAATGTATATAATCAGAGTCGCCTAAAAATTCAAGTTTAGAATATAAATCCTGCCAATTTAATTCGTTGCTTGGAAAAGAAAGAACGTTAGTAGCTTTTTCTATATTACGAAATTGTTTGTTTAAGGTCAATATTTCTGCAGTATTTGTTAGTAATATTGATAATTCAAATTGTTTTATTTTACTAAAATTATCAAACCGCAATAAAACACTTTGAGTTATTTTTTTGATTAAACTCTTATTTATCTGCTTATGCTCACGCCATTTGTCGTAATTTTTTATGATTTCTGCGTTTATCATTGTACTAAGTATTGAAAGAATCGTTATAGACTTAACTGTAACTTAAGAGCATATTCTAAAAGCTGCATATCTTCACTAGAGATAACGTTAATTTTAGATTTTAATCTTAATTTACTTACTGTCATTATTTGATCAGTCATGGCTTTACCTTTTTTACTACCTATCATTATATAAGCTTCACAAGGATAGCATTTATCAATATTACTAGTTAAAGGTATTACTTGCACACGATTTAATGAAACATTTGAGTAGTTGTTGCTAACGATTATTACCGGTCTTACTTTAGTTACTTCACTGCCTAACGAGGGATTAAAATCTACCCACCATACCTCACCTCTTTTCATAAAAATCGCTTTCTATTAATCCTTCTACCCATTCATTGGCTTGTTTTTCAGCTTTTGTATCTTTAGCCATAGCTTTGTAAGCAGATCCCAATTCCTCAGTAATTACATAAGGTTTTACAAGTTGTTCAATAAATTTACTAATTTTACGTTCACCTATTACAGAATAAAGCCTATAATAAACCACTTCATCTATAGTAATTGTCAATTTTTTCTGCATAAAATACTCATATACACGTGTGTTATACGTATGATATCATATATATAAAAATTAATCAATATTAGGATTATTTACTTTAGAGGCATTACCTAGAAAAGGTTAATATTGTCATGAGTTAAGCACTAAAAGGAAGTAGCAATCTCAGGATGCTTGTACTACAGTATATTTCAGAAAGGTTCAGACAAGAGGAATTTAAATGCGAGCCTGCACAGCGTATAAAAATACGTGAACACAGGCGAGTCATGCAAAATTCACTTGTATAAAGCTTTCTGAAATATGCTATACTTGCTTTATGAGATTGCCAACGTCAAGGCTTCGCCTTTCCTCGCAATGACGGTTCTAGTATCCATACAACAACACCAGTTAAGCCACTGTATGACGCTGTTGGTAATTCTCTTTTAATTTTTGAAAATCTTCATCGGCATGGTATGAAGAGCGGGTTAGCGGAGTTGCCGAAACCATCAAGAATCCTTTTGTTCTTGCTATTCGCTCTAAATATTTAAACTCTTCGAGAGTAACATATTTTGCGACCTCAGCATGATTTTTAGTAGGTTGCAGATACTGCCCGATAGTTAGAAAATCAACCTTTGCTTCTCTTAAATCATCCATAACCTGTATTACTTCACTTATTTCTTCTCCAAGTCCTACCATCATACCGGATTTTGTAAAAATTTCAGGAGATAATTTTTTGATATTGTGAAGTAAGCTTAAAGAATTATAATATCTAGCTCCAGGTCTAATCGTTTTGTATAAAGACGGTACTGTTTCAACATTATGGTTAAAGACATCAGGTTTTGCGTTTGCTATTATTTCAGCTGCTCCTTCTTTTCTTAAAAAGTCCGGGGTTAGAATCTCAATAGTAGTATTTGGCGATGATTTTCTAATTTCGCTAATACACTGAGCAAAGTGCGTAGCTCCGCCATCATCAAGATCATCACGATCGACGGAAGTAATTACTACATGCTTAAGATATAGCTTTTGTACCGCCTCAGCAAGCCTTTGCGGCTCATGCGGGTCAAGTAAATCCGGTCTACCCGTTTTGACGTTACAAAACCTACAGGCTCTAGTACAAACCGAACCTAAAATCATCACGGTTGCATGTTTTTTCGACCAACACTCACCGATATTAGGACAAGCAGCTTCCTCGCACACAGTATTTAATCTCAGATTCTTTATTAAATCTTTTGTATTATAGTACTCTGCGGAATTCGGAGCTTTTACTTTTATCCACTCAGGTCTTTTATTTAAATTAGTCATAAAACGGAAATAATTTAATTAGTTTTGTTACTTCAGTTAGTACTTTTTGCTCGGCTTTACCATTATCTTCATTATTTTTTAAGCCGTCTAAAATATCTGCTACCATATGACCGACTAATATAAAATCCTTTTCTTTAAAGCCTCTAGTAGTGCATGCGGGAGTACCAAGGCGAATACCTGAAGTGATGAAAGGCGAAGTTTCATCAAAGGGGATAGCATTCTTATTACATGTAATTCCTGCTCTATCCAAAGAATTGGCAGCAAGCTTTCCGGTAATCCCGTCTTTACGCAAATCCACTAAAACAATATGATTATCGGTACCGCCTGTTAATATGTCATATCCTCTTTCTTGCAGGCTACTTGCTAAAGCTTTAGCATTACTTATTACCTGCTTAATATAGCTTTTATATTCAGGCTGCAAGCTTTCTAAAAAAGCTACTGCTTTTGCAGCAATCGCATGCATAAGCGGTCCACCTTGTAACCCGGGAAATAACGCAGAGTTTATTTTTTTTCCAATCTCTTCGTCGTGAGATAAGATTAAACCACCCCTTGGTCCTCTAAGTGTTTTGTGAGTGGTAGAGGTAACTGCGTGAGCATAAGGAATAGGGCTTTGATGCTCGCCTGTTGCAACAAGTCCTGCAATATGAGCAATATCTGCCATAAAGTAAGCTCCTACTTTATCCGCTATTTCTCTAAATCTTGCAAAATCAATATTACGAGGATAAGCAGAAAAACCGGCTATAAGTAATTGTGGTTTATGCAAATCCGCTAAGCGTTCAATCTCATCATAATCGATTAAATAAGTCCCTTTATTTACGCTATAAGAAACGGCGTTAAACCATTTACCGGACATATTAGGGGCTGCACCGTGCGTTAGATGCCCGCCGCTATCTAAGGACATACCAAGAATTGTATCACCAGGCTGTAATAAAGCAAGATACACGGCTTGATTTGCTTGTGAACCGGAATGAGGCTGCACATTTGCATATTTACAGTTAAAGAGTTTTTTTACTCGCTCTATAGCTAAATTCTCAGCTTTATCGGCTTCCTCACAACCATTATAGAAACGCTTGCCTGAATATCCTTCTGCATATTTATTAGTCAGAATCGACCCTTGAGCTTCAAGCACCGCAGGACTTACAAAATTCTCCGATGCAATAAGCTCGATTACACTACTTTGACGCAGCTTTTCATGCTTTATTATTTCATCAATTTCTTTATCCGTTTCGTGTAAATTATTATTAAAAATATTCATTCATCCTCGTGTATTTTTGGTTTTGTGTATATATAATCGTCATTGCGAGAAAAAATTGAAAATTTTGGCGAAGCGATCTCGTACCAAAATCCTGAGATTGCCACGCAGCCTATGGCTGCTCGCAATGACGGTTATTTACAAAATTAATCGCAATCTCAAGTCCTCGTCCGTCTATTGAATGAGCAAGAGAAGTTAATTTATGCCCGCTATGCTCTATATGCAGCTTAGATAAATAGTTTGAAGCATTATACATCTCACTAACACCAACTACCTCATCTAATTCTCCATGAATCAAGCATATAGGGGTAAACTTATTATTAACTTCCATAGGCGGAATTAATGCCCCTGAAAAACCTATAGTACAGAAAAACGGTTCTTTTTGAACTAGTGTTAAATATAACCCTATCATCGTACCTTGAGAAAAACCGATAATAATCGTATCTTTATTGGTAAGATTTAACTCTTCCTGCTTTTGCTTTATTATGTCTTCAAGCTTAGAAATATTATTCGCAATTAGCTTTGCTATTATATGTGGACTGCGATCTTGCAAACTAAACCATTGTCTACCGTAAGGCATCATATCGTAAGCCTCAATGCCGTGCGGTGAAATAAAATGACAATCGGGCAAATCATTTTTGATATAAGGGACTAATCCTATTAAATCATGTCCGTCTGAGCCGACACCGTGCAGTAACACTACTAGCTTCTTCGGCGGCTGCCGGTTGCTTTCTACTTCGGGATATTCTAAATATTTGCTCATGGTTTTTATATAAATTTGCTATTTTTTATATGTCATTGCGAACGAGCGGAGCGACTGCGGCAATCTCAGGAATTTAGTACTGCTTCATGAGATTGTCGCGTTAAGGCTTCACCTTTCCTCGCAATGACGTTACTCTTTCAGCATCTTCTCAAGCTCCCCGCTTTGATACAACTCTGTTGCAATATCACAACCACCGACTAATTCCCCTTTAATGTATAATTGTGGGAATGTTGGCCAATCGCTAAATTTTTTTAAATCTTCACGAAATTCCGGATTAACAAATACATTAATATCACGAAACTCTACACCTAATTTATGCAAAATAGCTACTACTTTAGCAGAAAAACCGCACATTGGAGCTTCCTTAGTACCTTTCATGAACAGCACTACTTTATTATTTTTTATTTCATTTTCTATAAATTCAAAATTTTTATTTTCCGTCATTCAAAACCTGATATAAATATTATTCTCTGAAATATACTCTTCATAATACATCATGCAAGCACAAATAGTTAATAAAATTTTTGAGATTTTTAGCAAGAATAATCCAAATCCGAAAACCGAATTAATATATAAGAATGATTTCACCTTATTAGTAGCGGTAATATTATCTGCTCAAGCCACCGATATATCGGTAAATTTAGCGACTGAATCTTTATTTGAAACTCATGATACACCGGAAAAAATTTTAGAACTCGGCGAAGACGAGCTTAAAAAATATATAAAATCTATCGGACTATTTAACAGCAAAGCAAAAAATATTATCGCATTATGTAAAATATTGATAAGTAATTATCAAGCTTCAGTGCCGAATGATTTTAAGGAATTAATTAATCTGCCCGGTGTCGGCAGAAAAACTGCCAATGTTGTACTAAACTGCTTATTTGGTGTGCCGACAATGGCAGTTGATACGCATGTTTTGAGGGTAGCTAAACGGATCGGGCTTGCTAAAGGCAGTACTCCTGAAATAGTAGAAAAAGAGCTACTGCAAATTATTAATGAGAAATGGTTAACTCATGCCCATCACTGGCTAATTCTACACGGCAGGTATATTTGCAAAGCTAGAAAACCCGATTGTGACGTCTGCCCTATTAAAGAGTATTGTGAGTATTATATTAATACATTTTCAAGTTGACAATTTCTTGCTTACTTTCTAATATCTAGGCTCAATTTTATAAAGGTAAATTTATGCGTTCAGCACTTATAACTTCTATATGAGTAGCTATAGCTTTCTTGACAAGTGCTTGTAATACAATGCAAGGTGCGGGTCAAGATATGCAAGCAGCAGGTAAAAAACTTGAAAATTCAGCAGAAAACAATAAACCTAAAAAAGGTTGCGGCTGTCATTAATATCCCCATGTCATTGCGAGGAAAATTACGTAAGTAATTGATGAAGCAATCCAGTTAAAAATTCTGATTTACAGAATTTTTTTATTATTTTTCTGGATTGCCGCGTCGCTTCGCTCCTCGCAATGACGATTTGGGTATCCACGCAACAATAACACCTACATCTACTTACTCTCATTCACCAATTTATATATTTCTTTCTTACTATAAACATCCTTGAATTTATCATAAGCAAGTTCAGTAGTGGTTTTGCTACTTAAGTTTTTACTTAAGCAAAGTTCTATAAATTTTTCTAAATTTTTTTGTTGGTTTTGTTCTTGTATATTTCCTGAAATCAACAGTACTATCTCACCTTTTAAAATATTATTTTGATAGAACTTTATTATTTCATCTATATCCCCTGTTTTTATTTCCTGATACAGTTTAGTTAACTCACGAGCTACACATATTTCTCGATTTCCTAATATTTCCTTAGCTACCGATAAGGTGTTTATCAAACGAGGAGCGGTTTCAAAAAAAATCAATGTAGCCTTAAGATTTACTAGCTCAGAAAAAATCTTTTTCTTACTTTCTATAGTTTTAGGTAAAAACCCGTGAAATAAAAATCGATCAGTAGGAAGAGCCGATAAAGTTAGAGCAGTAATCGGTGCAGATACCCCTGGTACTACGTCTATATGACAATTAAGATTGCGTAAATCTCTAACTAACTTATAGCCGGGATCGGAAATTAAAGGAGTTCCTGCATCGGAAATTAAGCTTATTATATTGCCAGATTTTATTAAACTTATAATATTTTCTCTATCTTTCTCGTCACTATGATCATTATAAATTTGTAATTTTGTATGAATGTCATGTTTTGCTAGTAATTTTTGTGATATTCTAGTATCCTCGCATAAGATAATATCCGAATTTTTTAAAGTCGATATAGCACGAAGCGTTATATCTTCAAAATTACCGATCGGTGTTGCAACAATATATAATCCTGACTTCAAAATCATAATTTTTAAATTTTAAGTAATATTATGGCTAGTATAAAACATAAACTACGAATCGTTCTATCATTTTTTTGCTTGATATATTTAACGTCCTGTCAAACTCCTAAAGAAGAACCTATAAGTTTTCCTAAAAAAGAACAAAAAGAAATTGAGATTGCAATTTTAATGCCAAATCAGGGTCCTGATAGTATTGTCGGGAAACAATATAAAGATTTAATTAAAATGGGACTTAACGACGGGATTAAATCTTACATACATGTTACTTCTTACGACGGTTCAGATGAAAAAAACGTTTTAGCCGCTATGGATAAAATAGTAGCACGTAAAACTAAGATTATTTTAGGCCCTCTATATTCTAACTTTACCTCTCTAATAGCCGAAAAAGCAAAAGCTAATGATATTATTATTATAACTATGTCAAATAACCCGGCTCTTGCAGAAGATAAATTATTTGTATTCGGTCATGCGCCTTTAAAACAACTGATACGCATCATCAATTATTACGCAAGTAACGACCATAAAGATTTTATGGCATTGTTACCTAAAGGGAAGCATTCCCAAACTATTAGCCAAGTAATGCAAAATATATTAATTCAGAAAAGTGCAACATTATCACGCACCGAATTCTATGAGGATAGTCCTGAATCTATAGCAAAAGCCGCAAGAAATATTTCGGACAATACCGATATTATAAATGAGCGTAACGATACAACAAAACCGGTTATTTATCTATCAGATGATCCAAAAAATTTAAACATACTTGCCGATAGCATTCGTAAATATAATTTAGATAAAAAAGCTATTTTAATCGGTGATAATCGTATTGATATCGATTACCCTGAAAATATCGATATTAGCTTTACCGGTTCTTTAAATTTACTCAATAGCAACGTTCCGGATAGAGCAAAAGACTTAGGTGTTAGCCATATGGGCTTCATGCATCTTCTTTCTTATGATTTAGGACGTATGACTGCAAACTATATAGGCAATGAATTTGCATCCGAAAGGTTTTTAAATAGAATGAACAGTAGACAACCTTATATAGGTTTATCCGGTAATATTCATTTCATCGATGGAGTAGCACAGAGACGGTATGACATTATCAGGAAAGAGAATGGTGTATATTCTACTGTTTCAGGGAATTAGGACGTTGTTGTGTGGCGGAATCGTCATTGCGAGGAGCGAAGCGACGCGGCAATCTCGTCAATTGTAATAGTTGAGATTTAATCTTACATTTAGTAAAATTAAGATAATATTAAATGGAGGATTAGAGATGAATCTAAATCAAAAAATAATAAAGCCAAAAATAGGATTACTAGAATTAGCTAGGAGTCTTGGTAGTATATCGTCAGCATATAAAGCTATGGGTTACAGTAGAGACAGTTATTATAGGTTTAAAGAGTTATATGAAACAGGAGGAGAAGAAGCATTATATGAGATTAGTCGGAAGAAGCCAATTATAGCGAATAGAGTTGATCCTGCCGTAGAGAGAGCAGTATTAGATATGGCAATAGAATACCCCGCTTATGGTCAGCTGCGAGTATCAAATGAGCTTAAAAAGACTGGTATTCTTGTATCACCTGGAGGAGTTAGATCTATTTGGCTACGTAATGATTTAAATAATATCAATAAAAGACTTAAAGCATTAGAAGCCAAAATGGCTCAGGATGGTATTGTTCTTACCGAAGCTCAGTTACAAGTATTAGAGAAACGGCGTAGCGAGAAAGAAGCTCATGGTGAGATTGATACACAGCATCCAGGTTATCTAGGATGCCAAGACACATATTATGTAGGTAATTTTAAAGGCATAGGCAAGGTATATTCTCAAGTGTTTATTGATAGTTACACTCGGGTTGCAGAGGCTAAACTATATACTGATAAAACAGCACTTACCGCTGCTGACATGCTTAATGATAGAGTGTTACCATGGTATGAGAGTCAGCAAATACCAGTACTTCGTATTTTAACTGATAGAGGTGGTGAGTATAAAGGTAATATAGAACATCATGCTTTTGAATTGTTCTTAAGCATTGAGGGTATTGAGCATACTACTACTAAAGCATATTCTCCTCAAACAAATGGTATGTGTGAACGTTTTAATAAAACTATGAAACAAGAATTCTTTGATACTGCTATGCGTAAAAAGATCTATACTGATCTTGATGATCTACAACTAGATCTTGATATTTGGCTAGAATATTATAATAATGAAAGACCGCATTCCGGTAAATATTGCTATGGAAAAACACCTATGCAGACTTTTATGGATAGTAAAAAGTTAGCTGTTGAAAAGAATAACGAAATCTTATATCTTGAATACTCATCTGACAGTCATAACTTATCAGACATTCAGATATAATTTTTATAATGTCTGTAAGATTAAATCTTGACTTCTACATATTACCTTTATACTCACCACCTCTATCAGTTAAAATACGAAGTACTGGTATTTGCTGACTCTCATACCATGGTAACACTCTATCATTAAGCATGTCAGCAGCGGTAAGTGCTGTTTTATCAGTATATAGTTTAGCCTCTGCAACCCGAGTGTAACTATCAATAAACACTTGAGAATATACCTTGCCTATGCCTTTAAAATTACCTACATAATATGTGTCTTGGCATCCTAGATAACCTGGATGCTGTGTATCAATCTCACCATGAGCTTCTTTCTCGCTACGCCGTTTCTCTAATACTTGTAACTGAGCTTCGGTAAGAACAATACCATCCTGAGCCATTTTGGCTTCTAATGCTTTAAGTCTTTTATTGATATTATTTAAATCATTACGTAGCCAAATAGGTCTAACTCCTCCAGGTGATACAAGAATACCAGTCTTTTTAAGCTCATTTGATACTCGCAGCTGACCATAAGCGGGGTATTCTATTGCCATATCTAATACTGCTCTCTCTACGGCAGGATCAACTCTATTCGCTATAATTGGCTTCTTCCGACTAATCTCATATAATGCTTCTTCTCCTCCTGTTTCATATAACTCTTTAAACCTATAATAACTGTCTCTACTGTAACCCATAGCTTTATATGCTGACGATATACTACCAAGACTCCTAGCTAATTCTAGTAATCCTATTTTTGGCTTTATTATTTTTTGATTTAGATTCATCTCTAATCCTCCATTTAATATTATCTTAATTTTACTAAATGTAAGATTAAATCTCAACTATTACAGGTAATATAGAACATCATGCTTTTGAATTGTTCTTAAGCATTGAGGGTATTGAGCATACTACTACTAAAGCATATTCTCCTCAAACAAATGGTATGTGTGAACGTTTTAATAAAACTATGAAACAAGAATTCTTTGATACTGCTATGCGTAAAAAGATCTATACTGATCTTGATGATCTACAACTAGATCTTGATATTTGGCTAGAATATTATAATAATGAAAGACCGCATTCCGGTAAATATTGCTATGGAAAAACACCTATGCAGACTTTTATGGATAGTAAAAAGTTAGCTGTTGAAAAGAATAACGAAATCTTATATCTTGAATACTCATCTGACAGTCATAACTTATCAGACATTCAGATATAATTTTTATAATGTCTGTAAGATTAAATCTTGACTTCTACAGTCAAATGTCCTGAGATTGCCACGCTCCTTACGGTCGCTCGCAATGACGACTCGGGTATCTGCAGGGGAGTGACCTCGAATCAATTATTTATTTTTATTATTATCACTACCGTCATCTTTCATGCCGTCTTTAAAAGCTTTAAGACCTTTGGCTAAATCGGACATAACTTGAGGTAATTTACCGGCACCGAATAATACAAAAATAATTAATAAAACTATTAATAAATGGCTAAAGCTCATTCCCATGATATTTTTGCTGTATAAGTTAAAATTTTATTATATAAGATATTATAGCTCTAATCTAGGATAAAATAATTAAAGAAATGCTTACTAAAAAACAATTTTCAGAATTTTTTGCTACTTTTTTTTATATCGGGAAAATAAAATACTGTCCAGGCACTTTTGGATCAATTGCCGCTTTCCCTCTAACTTACTTCTTAATATATTTTATTGTTAATCACAAAATAATCATTCCTTTCTCAAGTCTTACTCTCGGTGAAGTTCAACTTATCAGTATATTTATTATAAGTTTTAGCCTATGTTTGATACTCTTAATACTCGGCACTTATTTTACTAAAATATATTTAAATTATACAAATTCAGAAGACCCCAAAGAAGTGGTAATTGATGAAGTAGTAGGGCAAATGCTAACTATCGTTTTAGTATTTTTTTCTGCTTTATTTGCTAACGAATCGCATTTAATTAAATATTTTAGTCCGCTAACAATAAATATTATATTACTTCTCATATTACCTTTTTGTCTATTCCGATTTTTTGATATAGTAAAACCCTGGCCTATTAATTGGTTTGACAAAAATATTAAGGGCAGTATCGGCGTTATGCTTGATGACTTGTTAGCCGCAATATTTGCTGCGGTAACTCAATACGCAATTATATTTGTGTTAATAGACATAACATAATATTATCATTGACTAATTTCTAATATAATAATATGATACGACAAATATTTATAAATTTTTAAAGAGATAGTTTTCATGTTCGCAGTTATAAAAGCAGGTGGAAAACAATATAAAGTAGACAGAAATAGTATTATTAAAGTCGAAAAAATTGATGGAGAACTTGGTTCTAAAATTCAGTTTGATCAAATTTTAATGATTGGTGAATACTCAAAGCCTTCTTTTATTGGCACTCCAATAGTTAAAGGGGCTGTCGTTACGGCTGAAATTACTAACCAACTTAAAGATAATAAAATTATAGTCTTTAAGAAAAAGCGTAGAAAAAATTATCGTCGTAAAGCCGGTCATCGTCAAGAACTGACGGAATTAAAAATATTAGATATTACCAAACAATAATAATAACTTAAAAGGAATTATAAAATGGCAACCAAAAAAGCTGGTGGTAGTTCTAGGAACGGAAGAGACTCGGCCGGTCGAAGGCTGGGAGTTAAAAAGGCCGATGGACAATATGTAATACCCGGTAATATTATAGTCAGACAACGCGGCACAAAAATTCATCCTGGAACGAATGTAAGGCTTGGCAAAGATCATACAATATTCGCTCTGATAGAAGGTAGAGTAGAATTTTTAACTAAGCGAAATCATAAAATCGTTAATGTTAAAGAAATTGCAAGTGCTTAAGTATTTTTTTGTAGGCATTGCTCAATTAAGTATAGATTTTGTCATTGCGAGCAGTCGTGGACTGTGCGGCAATCCAGAAATAATTAAAAAAATTCTATAAATCAGAGTTTTTGACTGGATTGCTTCGTCAATTGCTATGCAATTTCCTCGCAATGACGGTTCAGGTATCAACGTAATGCCAAGCGAGACAACAAGCAGAAAATTAATTATATAATATTATATTAGGCTTCCTTTATTATGGCCTTAATAATTCAAAAGTTTGGTGGTACTTCCGTTTCAAATATTGATAGAATAAAAAAAATCGTTCCTATCATAAAAGCCGAAATAACTAAAAATAACCAAGTAATTGTAGTAGTTTCGGCTATGGCAGGTGTTACTAATCAACTTGTCACATTGTGTAATGAAGTATCAAGCCTTAACAACATTTCTCAATTTGCAGAATATGATGTAGTACTTTCTAGCGGCGAAATAGTCACTGCTTCATTACTAGCACTCGCTCTTCAAGAAGAAGACATAAAGGCACAATCATTTCTAGCTTGGCAATTACCGATTCTCACCGATAATAATCATAGTAAAGCTTTAGTAGAATCAATTACTACAGATTTACTAGAAAAATATTTACAGTTAAATACCGTCCCTATAATAGCCGGTTTTCAAGGAACTAACAAATCCAATAGGTTAACTACTTTGGGCAGAGGAGGATCCGATACTACTGCCGCCTTAATCGCTGCAGCTATGAAAGCCGATAGATGTGATATTTATACTGATGTAGAGGGAATATTTACTGCTGATCCAAGAATTATTCCAAATGCTAAGAAGATAAAAGAAATAGATTTTTTAGAAATGTTAGAACTAGCATCAAGCGGAGCAAAAGTACTACACCCTAGAGCCGTAGAGCTAGTAATGCGGTATAACATAGATATGCGTGTCCTTTCAACATTTTCACCGAATACAGAAGGTACGTTAATTACTTCAAAGGATAAAAATATGGAGAATGGAATTATTAACAGCATTACTTCTAATAAAAATTTATTAAAAATATCTGTAAAGAGCATTTCTTTAAGTTTTTTGCAAGTTGCAAATATGATTACACAAAATAATAATCATATTGAATTTATGCAAGAGATAAAAAATAATGAAGAATATAGTTTTATTACAAATTTAACTGATAAAAATAATTTACAAGCTTTACTTACTAATTTAAAAAATGATAAGCAGATACAAGATTTTACTTTTGATGCCGAAATTGCTACAATCTCTCTTATTGGTCATGGGATTAAAAATGATTGTAAAGTACTTGAAACGATATTATCAAAGTTAACGAAAGATAATATAAATGTTAACATGATACAATTATCAGAAGTTAAAATTACCTTATTAATAAATGATCAAGATGCAGAAAAAACAATTTTTAATTTATATAATCTTTTTAAAATATCTTAGATTCTACACCTGAAATTTAATTTATATTTTAAGTTATTTTATATTAAAATTATAAGATTTTGAAAAGGCGTGGCTTCTATTCCAGAAAATTTTATAATTTGTGATAAAAAGAGTTAAAATAGGTTAATTTAAATTTCATATATAAGACCTAAATACTTAATTAAATAGCTTAAATTTATTATTTTCATTATAATTATCTTCTATTTACTATTTATTAGTTATATATTAATAAATAAGTTTAATAGGCTATCTATAAAGTTATTTTAAAGCTAATTAAATTCTTTTTTGCTATAAAATCTCATTAATTATCAATTAAAATAATTTCATAGATAGCCTCTTAAAAATCATAAATTCTTATCATTTAAAAAAATTATTTTAACTCTCAATTTTCAGGAGTAAATTTTACAGGAAAAAATAATGAGCGAAGATATAAGGTCAAAAGAAAGATTTAATCGGATTAACGATATATCAGAGGCAAATACAGATGGTCCAGAAGAAATTAGAAATAATTTTAAAAAATTTGTACTGAATATATTAGAAGCAGACAATATAACCCCGTATAAGTTAAGTGAAAAAACAGGTACCCATGAAACAGCGTGGAAAAATTTCCTAGATGGTCGTACAAAAATGCCTGATATGGGAGCAATTGTTGCTCTCGCCGATTATAAAAATGTCCCGCTAGATGAAGTAATAGGCAGAGATATAAATAAAGAAAAAAAGAGAACGGTAGAAATAAAACAAACTCCAGAAATATCCGCATCTATAGCTAAACTACCAAAAGACACACTTCAAGAAGCCATGCTGATAGGAGAAAAAACTAGAGGATTTATACATATACCGACAACTAAAGAAACAAAATCTTTTGCTAAACAAGTTAAAAACTCTAATAAACCGAAAGGAAGATCTATCTAAATAAAAATATGTTTTCAATATTGATCCTAATATAAAACCTTACTTGATATTCTAAAATGGAAAATAACTTCAAAACGACCAAAATGGCCGACGCTACTTCCTCTTGCTTCCACTGATATTTCACCACAAAAAATAACTGATAATGAGAATATAAGGGTAACTTATGTAGGACATGTAACCTTTTTAATTCAAATAGACGGTTTAAATATCTTAACTGATCCGGTATGGTCGGAGCGGGTTAGTCCTTTTACTTTTGCAGGACCAAAGAGAGTAGTAAAGCCTGGCATTAATTTTACCGATTTACCTAAAATTGATATTATAGTAGTAAGTCATAATCATTATGACCATTTAGATATAAGAGCAATTAAAGATTTATGGGTACGAGATAAACCCAAGATTATTACACCGCTAATGAATGACGTAATAATCAAAAAACATATTAGCGATGCAGAAATTATTACCTTGGGATGGTGAGAATCATATAAAGAACAAAATATTTATCTAGAACCAGCCCAACATTGGTCAGCTAGAGGAATATTTGATAAAAATAAAGCATTATGGGGAATTTTATCATTAACACTAAGATGGGAGATATTTGTTTTATAGGTGATTCGGGTTATAACGATACACTTTTTAAAGAGATCGGAAAAACATAATATTTTAATAAGCCTTATTCCGATAGGGGCTTATGAACCAAGATGGTTTATGAAACCGGTACATATGAATCCTGAAGAAGCCGTATTTACTCATTTGGTAATCCTCCCATTTTTAATCGCAATAGAGAGTAGAGAGTTAAGTTGCGAGAGCTAATTTTTGTATCGGTGTTATACCGCCAATATGTAATAGTTGAGATTTAATCTTACATTTAGTAAAATTAAGATAATATTAAATGGAGGATTAGAGATGAATCTAAATCAAAAAATAATAAAGCCAAAAATAGGATTACTAGAATTAGCTAGGAGTCTTGGTAGTATATCGTCAGCATATAAAGCTATGGGTTACAGTAGAGACAGTTATTATAGGTTTAAAGAGTTATATGAAACAGGAGGAGAAGAAGCATTATATGAGATTAGTCGGAAGAAGCCAATTATAGCGAATAGAGTTGATCCTGCCGTAGAGAGAGCAGTATTAGATATGGCAGTAGAATACCCCGCTTATGGTCAGCTGCGAGTATCAAATGAGCTTAAAAAGACTGGTATTCTTGTATCACCTGGAGGAGTTAGATCTATTTGGCTACGTAATGATTTAAATAATATCAATAAAAGACTTAAAGCATTAGAAGCCAAAATGGCTCAGGATGGTATTGTTCTTACCGAAGCTCAGTTACAAGTATTAGAGAAACGGCGTAGCGAGAAAGAAGCTCATGGTGAGATTGATACACAGCATCCAGGTTATCTAGGATGCCAAGACACATATTATGTAGGTAATTTTAAAGGCATAGGCAAGGTATATTCTCAAGTGTTTATTGATAGTTACACTCGGGTTGCAGAGGCTAAACTATATACTGATAAAACAGCACTTACCGCTGCTGACATGCTTAATGATAGAGTGTTACCATGGTATGAGAGTCAGCAAATACCAGTACTTCGTATTTTAACTGATAGAGGTGGTGAGTATAAAGGTAATATAGAACATCATGCTTTTGAATTGTTCTTAAGCATTGAGGGTATTGAGCATACTACTACTAAAGCATATTCTCCTCAAACAAATGGTATGTGTGAACGTTTTAATAAAACTATGAAACAAGAATTCTTTGATACTGCTATGCGTAAAAAGATCTATACTGATCTTGATGATCTACAACTAGATCTTGATATTTGGCTAGAATATTATAATAATGAAAGACCGCATTCCGGTAAATATTGCTATGGAAAAACACCTATGCAGACTTTTATGGATAGTAAAAAGTTAGCTGTTGAAAAGAATAACGAAATCTTATATCTTGAATACTCATCTGACAGTCATAACTTATCAGACATTCAGATATAATTTTTATAATGTCTGTAAGATTAAATCTTGACTTCTACACTACTACTAAAGCATATTCTCCTCAAACAAATGGTATGTGTGAACGTTTTAATAAAACTATGAAACAAGAATTCTTTGATACTGCTATGCGTAAAAAGATCTATACTGATCTTGATGATCTACAACTAGATCTTGATATTTGGCTAGAATATTATAATAATGAAAGACCGCATTCCGGTAAATATTGCTATGGAAAAACACCTATGCAGACTTTTATGGATAGTAAAAAGTTAGCTGTTGAAAAGAATAACGAAATCTTATATCTTGAATACTCATCTGACAGTCATAACTTATCAGACATTCAGATATAATTTTTATAATGTCTGTAAGATTAAATCTTGACTTCTACACTAGCTTTCCCGTTCGATAAACTACAAGAATTGGCTAACTGTCCAGACTGGCGGAGAGAGAGGGA
Organism: Rickettsia senegalensis; assembly: GCF_056135685.1. Classification (NCBI taxonomy): domain Bacteria; kingdom Pseudomonadati; phylum Pseudomonadota; class Alphaproteobacteria; order Rickettsiales; family Rickettsiaceae; genus Rickettsia; species Rickettsia senegalensis. Next base: position 538,036 of record NZ_JBVYTQ010000001.1, read on the forward strand.
TTCGAACCCTCGATACGGTATGACCCGTATAACGGTTTAGCAAACCGCCGCCTTCGGCCACTCGGCCATCTCTCCGGTTATGGCTTAACTTTATATCATCTAAATTATAAAATTTCTAGAATTATTTTATAATTTTTCTAACTAAATATGATCATTTTCCGGCTTTGCGGAATCGCCTATAATCAAAGCTTCCTTATCACAACTAGGTGATAGTCCTTTAAAGTCAGTATACCAATAAGTAGGTAAACCATCCCAACTACGGAAATATTTAATGTATTCGTAAAAATGTTTAGCCTCTATTTCTGTAGTTTCAATAGTTGTGTCATCGTTACAAATATTAAAAAGTTGCTCGGTTATATAATAAATAGATTTGGTATCGTTTTTATATCTACCTATTAGGTATTCTATAATTTCAACTCGTTTTTGTAAGCTAAGATTGTAAGAGCTTGCAGTTAGAAACTTTACCAAGCCATCTTTATCGTCACAAATATTAAAAAGTTGTACAGCTGTGGGATAAATAGATTCAGCATCTTCTTTATATTTATCTATTAAGTACTCTATAATTTTACTTCGTTTGTTTAAACTCAAATGACAATAGTCCGAAATTAACAATTTTATAAACTCCTCATTATCATTACAAATACTAAATAATATTTCTGAATGTTCTTCGCTAAGATTATTAAATAATTTCTGATATTTAACTAAAAATCTATTCCAAGTTACTGCTTCGATATTTATAAAGTTCTTATAGTTTTTTGGTTGGCATTCAGTATTATATTTTTGTGATGGTACTATAAAATTAAGGTTATCTAAATTTTGATGAAAATTTTGTAGTTCTTCAAAATATGCAGCCATAAAAATGATCGTACACTGAGTAATAGCAGAATCTACAAAATAAAATTGATAAATAAATTTGATGATATTTGATATGTCTGCTACTAACTCGCTGTCTAGTTTTCTAATATCATTTACTATATCATCTATATATGTTAACTCTTCATTCGTGTGTGCTTCATATTTAATATTTAAATCTTCAAATGTAATAATTTTACCTTTCGCTATTTTATCTGTTATTGCATAGTTTTTAATTATAGGTTCTTCGTAATTAGCGATAATATAAATTTCCGGATTATATATATCTTTGAAATTATTTCGCAGCATATTTTTTACTGCTTTTACGTATTTTGATTTAGGTAATCAAGCTCTAGCATGTGAATATTGGTAAGTAGTAAACTTGCATTATCTTTTTTATCAAAAGGAACAACATACCATGGATACTCACCTTCTTTAATGTATCCTTTAATAAGAGCAATTTTTCTATAACATTCTTCTTTTAAAAATGTATCATTAGTATCTGTTAAAGCTAACTTTTCAAGTTCCGTTATTACCTTATTTAAATAGCTCCGCCAATCGCTAGTTAATAATTCTAGCAATTGCTTAAAAAACTAAAACTAATTTTCATATAATAATATTATTAAGTTAATTTAAAAACTTTATAAATCAGAAGTTATTAGAGGTGTTATTTGCTAAATTTATCTAAAAAATTCTGTAGTTCTTCTAAATTACTTATATTACTTAACTTATATGGATAATTAATTTTTCGGAGCATATTTGTTAATACGTTTCCGGCGCCTATTTCTACTATATGGGATACGTCTAGCTGATTAAATAGCTTTAAAGTTTCACGCCATCTAACTCGTCCGCATATTTGAAGAATTAAATTTTGTTTGATTTCTGTAGGATCTAGAGTAGGTTTTGCGGTATAATTTTGAATTACCGGTAACAAAGGCTTATTAATTACAGCTTTATCAAGAGCTACTCGCATTTTTTCTTCTGCCGGCTTCATTAAGCTACAATGAAATGGAGTGCTGACTTTCAGTTTTATCGCTTTGTAGCCCAAATCTTTAATTATACTAATAGCATGATCTATAGCTGCGGTTTTGCCGCTAATAACTATTTGTCCTTCGATATTATCATTAGCAATTTGGCATAAATTTATTTTGTTGATATCTTCTAATATTTCTTCAAGTTTTTGAAGTGGAATATTGATACAAGCTGCCATGCTTCCCTCGCCTTCGGGACATGCTTCTTGCATAGATGTACTACGTATATGCAGTAGCTTTGCTGCTGTCTCAAGGCTAATACTTTCAGTGCTACATAAAGCACTATATTCACCTAGCGAATGACCTGCAGTATAATCGCCAAGACTATCCAAACTTTTACCGGTTTCAGCTTTGATAATATTTATTATTGCCACAGATACTGCCATTAATGCCGGCTGTGCGTTGGTAGTTAGAGTTAGTTCCTCGGAAGTGCCGTTAAAAATTATGTCGGTAAGTTTTCGATTTAGTGTTTCATCAACGATTTGAAAAGTTTCTTTGGCGGGTATAAAATTATCATAAAAATCTTTTCCCATGCCGATCAATTGCGACCCTTGACCGGGGAAGATAAAAGCTGTTTTCATATTTGGTATTATCGATTGAGTTTATTAATAGATTTTATTAAAATTTTCTAAAATAGTCAAATTATTTTAAGCATTTTAAAACTGTTTTTCAATTGCTACGCTACATATAATTTTTACAAAAGTATTAATTTTTCTTAGCTCTATAACTTGATTACTTCCAACTAACACTATAAATTAAACTAAGAAAATATAAACAAGGAAATTAGTTATAAAGTTAAAAGAATATTTTAAAAAGTTAGAAAGTACAGCCTTTGGTCCATGGCTTGCTGCGTTTAAAAAATTATTTAGTGAAGAGGAATTAGAAGAGGAAATACTTAATATAAAGCAAAAGGAATCTCAAAAGCTAGAGGTTAATAAAAAAGATTTAGTTATTTTATCTAATAATGTTATTGAAATTGAACAAAAAGATACAATAGAGCATGAAGTTTCAAGAGTTAACCAATATAAAGAGAATATACGTTTGGTATTTACCCTAATTACCAATATTCAATTAGAAAAATTTGCAAAATTTATCTCTAATTTACCGAAAAAACGTAGTGAATTTAAGGATTACTTTCATAGTGAAGAACAAAAAGATGGGTTTTTTAAAGAAGATGCTTATAAAAAAGTTGTTAATAAAGGTAAATTAGTTGAAAAATTTCAAGACTCACATAAATATAATTATGAAGAAATAGAACAAAATGTTCATGAATTACAAGCTTATTTAGGTTCATATGAATATAAGCGTGATATTCCTAAATCTGATTTATTAGGGCATGATTATTACTATAATGCATAAATTATTATGCTATCTGAAGTAGCGGTTCCGATAATATCTTATTAATTTTCTTATGACAATATTTAAATATAAATGATTTAAATTTAAGATATAAGAGTTAAACTGAAATAAAAAATATTTAAGTTGAAATTTAAATAAATGTTACTACTATTATGTAGTGTAAACTAAATTCTATGAAATTTGTAGAAGTCAAGATTTAATCTTACAGACATTATAAAAATTATATCTGAATGTCTGATAAGTTATGACTGTCAGATGAGTATTCAAGATATAAGATTTCGTTATTCTTTTCAACAGCTAACTTTTTACTATCCATAAAAGTCTGCATAGGTGTTTTTCCATAGCAATATTTACCGGAATGCGGTCTTTCATTATTATAATATTCTAGCCAAATATCAAGATCTAGTTGTAGATCATCAAGATCAGTATAGATCTTTTTACGCATAGCAGTATCAAAGAATTCTTGTTTCATAGTTTTATTAAAACGTTCACACATACCATTTGTTTGAGGAGAATATGCTTTAGTAGTAGTATGCTCAATACCCTCAATGCTTAAGAACAATTCAAAAGCATGATGTTCTATATTACCTTTATACTCACCACCTCTATCAGTTAAAATACGAAGTACTGGTATTTGCTGACTCTCATACCATGGTAACACTCTATCATTAAGCATGTCAGCAGCGGTAAGTGCTGTTTTATCAGTATATAGTTTAGCCTCTGCAACCCGAGTGTAACTATCAATAAACACTTGAGAATATACCTTGCCTATGCCTTTAAAATTACCTACATAATATGTGTCTTGGCATCCTAGATAACCTGGATGCTGTGTATCAATCTCACCATGAGCTTCTTTCTCGCTACGCCGTTTCTCTAATACTTGTAACTGAGCTTCGGTAAGAACAATACCATCCTGAGCCATTTTGGCTTCTAATGCTTTAAGTCTTTTATTGATATTATTTAAATCATTACGTAGCCAAATAGATCTAACTCCTCCAGGTGATACAAGAATACCAGTCTTTTTAAGCTCATTTGATACTCGCAGCTGACCATAAGCAGGGTATTCTATTGCCATATCTAATACTGCTCTCTCTACGGCAGGATCAACTCTATTCGCTATAATTGGCTTCTTCCGACTAATCTCATATAATGCTTCTTCTCCTCCTGTTTCATATAACTCTTTAAACCTATAATAACTGTCTCTACTGTAACCCATAGCTTTACATGCTGACGATATACTACCAAGACTCCTAGCTAATTCTAGTAATCCTATTTTTGGCTTTATTATTTTTTGATTTAGATTCATCTCTAATCCTCCATTTAATATTATCTTAATTTTACTAAATGTAAGATTAAATCTCAACTATTACAAACCAAATAAATACTGATTTAACCAATCATATCTTACAGTTCTATTATATCTTTCAATATATGCATTTTGCTGAGGCATGCCTGGCTGAATGAATAATAACTTGATATTCTTTTCTTTTGCCCACTTGCTCAATAATTTACTGATATATTCAGGTCCATTATCACAACGTATAGATTTTGGCTTACCTCGCCATTCTATAATTTGATCTAGTGACCTGATAACTCTTCCTGCTGACAATAAAAAATCAGTCTCAGTACCAAGGCTCTCTCTATTAAAGTCATCAATCACATTAAATAAACGATATTTCCTACCATTCTCTAAACTATCGTGCATAAAATCCATGGACCAGCAATCATTTATTGTTTTAGACACTATAAGCTTTTTAGGCTTTGCTCTAAGTAATCTCTTCTTAGGCTTTATTCTCATATTAAGGGCTAGCTCCTTATATATCCTGTATACACGTTTATGATTCCAACCAAAACCTTTGATATTACGTAAATATAAAAAGCAGAGGCCAAGGCCTCAGTTCTTTTGATCACCTACTAAACGCATTAGCTGGCCTGCTATAATATCATCCTCAGATGATAGCTTCCTTTTATATCTATAGCATGTTTCGCTGACACCAAAGATCTTGCATGCACTCCTTATAGAAATATCTTTTTCTCCAGATATTATTTTAGCCATCTCCCGCCTTTGAGATGGCTTCCTAACTTTTTTTCAAGTACTTCCTTTAATATATCAGCTCTTAGCCTTTCCTCAGCATACATCTTTTTAAGCCGTGCATTTTCCGATTCTAACTCCTTTAATTTAGTAATCATCGGTAAAGCTATACCACCATACTTTGATCTCCATTTATAAAATGTCGCTGATGGTATTTTGTGCTCTCTCAGTATAGACGCTACAGGCATCCCACCGCTCGCTTGCTTTAAGATAGACATGATTTGGCTATCACTGTGCTTTGATATTGTCATTTATAGAATCTCCTCCTTTGTTTCTAGAAAATTCTACTCCTTTTGTCGATTGTTTTTGGGGGGGTTGCCCTCCTTATTAGCTACGTTATGCAAGAAGTCTAATAAAAAAAACTTGATACCATCCCGCGATTTATCCACACAACTGTCCGAAGTTGAAAAATAAGTAGAATAAGCAAGTGTTTTTACAACTATTGCTGGTAGTATTTTTAATGTTTTACGTTAAAAATAACATTTTTAACTATTAAATAGTTTTTGTTCATTTTAACTTTGGATAGTTGTGTGATTTATTCACGGGATCCAAAAAAATACTAAACATCTAGTATTTTTAGTTGTTTTCCTGGATACCGTGGTCAAGCCACGGTATGACATCTCTCTTTAGTTAGCAATGCCCTTAATAAAGCAGCTGTTAATTAAAAGTTTGCTTGACTATTTCATACCAACAATTTTCAGGAGCGGCTGCTTTATTGCTAAAACCGCATATAATTAGCCGGTCTTTAACTCTTGTCATTGCAACATAGAGTAGTCTCATATATTCCTGTAAGTCTTTTAATTTTTCAGCTTCTTTCAGATCTTGTAAAAATGCGGGTGTGTCCGCAGCATTAGCAGAAAAAAACATTTCCTCTTTATCGTCCCAAATAAATTTATTGCTACTTACCGGCACAGTAGTAGAATCGCATAATATAACGATAGGAGCTTCAAGCCCTTTAGAGCCATGGACGGTCATTACTCTTATTTTGTCTGAATGCTCCATATCACGTTTGATGTAGATATCGTTATTCTCAAACCAAGCAATGAATCCTTGCAGTGAATTATCTATATCATTTGTATAGTTTTTGCTTAATGTTAATAGTTCATTTATCATATCATCATCGTAAATCTCTCGTAAATTTAGATTATTCACCACTAAATCAAAGAAATTCTCAACAGTAGATATTTTATAAATTTCAATTAGAGAATTTAACTTAGCGTATATTTCTTCACAAGCAGATAGATTATCCCATAAACTACTATCGGTTTTATTTACAAGAAGTTCGTATAATTGTTTTTCGTTCATGCCGATAATCGGTGATTTTAGTAAGCCGGCAAGGTTTAAATCATCATCAGATAATAACACAAATTTAGCTACCGAGATTAAATCCATTATCGTTAGATTTTCCTTAAGGTTAATTCTATCGCTTATCTCAACTTTAAGCTTAGCTTTGCTAAGTTCTTTTATCAGATTATTACTAAACTCGTCTCTTTTTCTTACTAATATCATGAAATCTTTTTCAGATATTCTGCTTGCGGTAGAAGGCAAAATTTCTTTGCTTTTTATTTGTTCTTGTATAAAATTTATGATTTTTTCTATGAGTAAATCAGTGGCGGATTTAGAATTTTTATAATCTTCAGGCAATGCCCAAAAAAGCTCTTCTTGTTTTTCACTCGTTACTAAAGGCCAAATTGTCACTAGACCTTGATGTATACGAAATGAGGATATTAAAGGGTTATCTGAAAGGAATAAACTAGGGTAATTGGATTTTATATTTTTCAAAACATTATGAGTAAATTGTAAAATCTCTGCACATGATCTATATGAGCATTCAAGCGTGACATTTTTGAACTTCTTATTAGCATTTGTAAGATTTGTTTTTAGTTGCTCATTTACTAAGCTAAAATTATGAAGATCCGCTCCTTGAAAGCTAAAAATCGATTGTTTATCGTCACCAACGATAAAGGTACTATTATTTGGCTTATTTGCCGCATTAAACTCCGTTATTAAAGTAGTAATAATATTCCATTGCTGGGGGCTTGTGTCTTGTGCTTCATCGACAAGAATATGATTTATTTCACTCTCCAGCTTATGTAGCAACCATTCATGTGTAGTTTTATTATTCAGTAATTTCTCAGTGTAGTAAATTAGATCATCGTAATCGAGTAAATTATTTTCTTCTTTATAGAAATCGTATTTTTTTAAAATAATATGAGCAAGCTTAGTAAGTAAATTCGTATAATATTCTAGCTCCTCTATGCGACGCAGCTCATCTAATCGGTAAATTTCAGAAGTGATTTTTTCTAGCTCTAACAATAATTTAGGAAATTTTCTTATTAATACTTTCGATAAAAAGCTTTTACGTTTTTTTCCGTCTTTGGTAAAAAAAATTTCTTTCGGTTCTATTTCCAAATCATATTCTGCAAATAAGTTTTTTACCTTATCGTAAATATTATTTAATTCCCCTAACGCTAATCTTTTATTATATATTTCTTTAGGAATTTGCTTATTTATAAATAACTTCTTGAATTTAATTTTCTGCTCAATTATTTCAGTAAAAATATCTTGCAATGTTATTTCATGAAAGCGGTTAAGCAAAATTTTAATTAAGTCATTATGCTCATCACTTAAGTAGATTTCATTTCTGATATTTAGGAAGATATCCTGTAATTTAGTTTCTTCAAGAATCTTAAATTCCGGTGTGATACCTGCTTCTAAAGGAAAAGTTTTAAGGATTTTTTGACAAAACGCATGAATTGTATAGATATTTAAAGACTCATTACTATTTAGTATTTTATCGTATAAAGTTTTTGCGTTTTCTATTTCTTGCGGTAGCGGCTTATTGCCACTCATTAAGAAGAGTTCATTGTCTAATTTTTCTGCATCGCAAAGAGAAAGATGTTTAAGTTTACTATTAATTCTTGCTTGCATTTCTATAGAAGCAGCATTAGTAAAAGTAAGGCATAAAATATTTGCAGGTTCTACACCTGTTATTAACAAACGTAAAAACCGATCGGTTAGGATTTTGGTTTTACCTGTACCTGCTGATGCTGATACCCAAACGGAATAATTAGGATCGGATGCTTGTTGTTGTAGATCACTCATTTTTTCTTTTTTCTATGCGTCCCTAATCGTCATTGCGAGCAGCCGTAGGCTGTGTGGCAATCCCGTTAAATATCCTGAGATTGCTTCGTTAATTACTTACGTAATTTCCTCGCAATGACGGAAAACTGATCCCTACACAGAAATAACATTACGCCTATAAATAATATAAATCACTATTAAAGATACAGCAAGACCAAACCAAGTTAGGGCATATTCTAAATGGTCATTTCTGATTGCTGCTAAATGATTTATTGAAAGAGGTAATAAAATATCTAGATTGCTAATATCTTTTCCTTCCGCAATAATATAAAAATTCTCTAGATTTAATTCTAAGGTTTGAGATGCTTCTTTCAAATCTAAAGTTAGCCACACATTATTTTTTATATCGTTAGCAGGTAAGTAGCTACGAGTTTTTTCAGACGGCATAGTAACACCGATAATCTCATGTTGTTGGTCGTTTGTAGCTTGAGTGATAATATTTTTATTGCGATTACTAAACCAGCCTCGTGCTACTAAAATAACTTTATCTTCTATGGTTTTAAAAGGAGTAACTAAATAATAGCCGTCTTTTTCGCTCGACATTGACCTTCTACCATATAAATATATGTCTTTATTAGGTAAAAATTGACCGGTAATTTTTACTTTATGATAAGGTAAACTATCTTGAATTTCTGCTAAATTAATTGCAGATGAAGTGAGGTTAGTTTGCATTGAGGCTAAGAATAATTTCTTTTCCTTTAAACGGCTAAGCTGCCAAAAGCCTAAGGAAATAAGTATTGTAAACGTGATAAGTACAACAAGGTTTGTTTTCATAGGTAAGTTTAAGGAATGTTGATAATCGTCATGAGCTAAGCGACTACAAAGAGCGTGGCAATCTCATGAAACAATATCAAACTCCTGAGATTGCCACGTCGAGGCTTTGCCTCTCCTCGCAATGACGTTTTACTAAGCAGTTTTTAAAATACTACTAAGAAACTCTTTATGTTTTTGTAGCTCTTCTTTTGTAGGTTTAACAACAATGCCGGCTTCTTTTTTTGGGGCATCTGCACGATTAACCGTTAAGTTATTTATTCCGACAGATTTATCAACCATTTTAAAAGCGAATTGTCTACCACCCGTTAGTTCCACATATACTTCTGCAAGTAATGCCGCATCTTTCAAAGCCCCGTGAAGCTGCCTACCTGAATTATCAACTTTAAATCTTTTACATAATGCGTCAAGATTATATTTTGAGCCTGGAAACATACTTCTAGCCATAACTAGAGTGTCTATAGCATTGGACAGTTCTAAAAGTTTGATTTCCGCTCTTTTTAATAATGATAATTCATGATTTAAAAATTTAATGTCGAAAGGAGCATTATGAATAATAAGTTTGCTATCTGAGATAAATTCTAAAAAATCATCGGCTATTGTATGAAACAAAGGTTTGTCCTTTAAAAACTCACCGGAAATACCGTGAATTCTATAAGCATCAAACGGCATGTCCCGCTCAGGATTAATATAAAAATGAAAATTCCTGCCTGTTAATACCTTATTCACCATCTCAATTGCACCAATTTCGACGATTCGATGACCTTGTCGTGGGTCAAGTCCCGTAGTTTCGGTATCTAAAATTATTTCTCTTAAACTCGACATTCCCAATCCTTTATTATTCTTTTAAAATCGTCATTGCGGGCGGGTATTGTTGCGTAGCTCGATTTATGCCATTCCCGCGTAGGCAGGAATCCAGGGTAAAGCATGTTAGGTGTCCACCCCGTGGCTTGACCACGGGGTCCAGAAAAAAACTAACAAAGACTGGATACCGCGATCAAGTCGCGGTATGACAAAGAACTAGATTCCCGCCTACGCGGGAATGACATAAGTACCATACAACAAGCTTACAATTTCCTCGCAATGACGAGAATTAGCTTCTCTATTTGTTTTTCCAAGTCTAACATATCAACGCCGCTATTTATAGCAAAATCTGCTTTTGCTATTTTGCTCTCTTGTGATAGTTGAATTTCTTTGATTTTATTATAAATCTCTATATCAAATGAAGTTCTCGTTATTGCTCTTTGCATTCTTATTTCTTCAGAGCAGTATATTGTTACGACAAAATCAAAATATTTATCAAATTTAGCTTCATAAAGCAACGGTATTTCGGCAAAGCCAAATTTGAAATTAGCATTTTCTTTTTTAAATAAAATGAGTTTATCTATCAGTAATGGGTAAATAAAATTTTGTAATTTTTCTCTAGCTAGGTCGTTATTGTAGATTAAATTTCTGATTTTTCCGATATTGAAAGATTCAAGTTCAGGGAGTAATTTTAAGATTTGAGTTTGCACGCTTAAATCGTGATATAATTCTTTTATACATCTATCGGCACAAAAAGTTTTATATCCTTTTTCTGCTAAATAATCCAAAATAAAAGTTTTCCCCGAAGCATAGCTACCGGTAATACCTATTGCTAACATTTTGTTATAAAAATTTTATGTTCATTAGCGAGTTTTATAGTTAATTCTTCTTCGACTATAATTACGTTATTTTTCTGAATCGCTACTCCTTTGTAATTATATTTAGCAAGATTCTTTATAGTATCAGGGCCAATTGTTGGCATATCTAGTCTGTTATCTTGACCTAATTTCGGTATTTTTACTAATATTCCTCCATAAGGTTTTTTACGCAAATTTGCACATCTAGCTATTAAATTATCTGTCCCCTCAGCAGCCTCTATACCAAGTATGTAGCCATTTTTAACTATAACAGATTGTGCGATGTCGAATGGACTTAGATGATTTAATATTTTTATTCCAAGCTCTATATCATTTTTATGTGAACTCGTAATGGTGGTATCGGTTATAATATTAGAATCACATTGTTGATTTTTATATATTTCGTTACTTGAAATTACTTTAAAACCGTAGCTTTCAAAAAAATCCGCTACTATTTTTAGCAAATTATCATCTCCTCGAATTTTTTGCCCAACTATTTTGCAAAGCAATAAACCACCTATTTTATCTACAGATAAATTTTTAAAATTCGGTCTATTAACTCCGCCTATAAAAATAATATTTTGTACCTCATTATCCTTAAAATATTTTATAGCTTCACCAACCATACCGATTTTTAAAATCTTATATTCAAAATCTTTAATTTGATCTATATCAGCTTCGTCTTTAATCGCCGCTATATAACACTTGCCGCCTTGCTTTGTATAGTTACTTGCTATTAAGTAAGGTAATGAACCTCTGCCTGCGATAATTCCAAGATTTGGTAGCATAATTAAGTTTTTAATTTAGAATTCTAAAAATTTATTATAAGTCCATTTTAAATATAAATCTAGAATTCTTATTTGACCTTTACATTTTAATCAAATTAAGGCATAATATTTGGTGCTAATATAGCTATAGTAATAAACGTAATTTAGAATAGAGGTTGCGGACTCGGGGGCAGTACCCGACGCCTCCACCAATACTCGATGTCATTACTGCGTGGGTGCCAAACCGTCATTGCGAGCGACTGAAAGGAGCGTGGCAATCTCAAGAAATTTGACGAGATTACCACGTCGCTTCGCTCCTCGCAATGACGAAGAAACCGAACCACACAAGAATAACACCAAAATCTTGAGGGGGCGAAATAGGATCGACGTACCTAATAAAAAGATTGCTTTTACTCGGGATGATTCCGCCGATGGCTTTTGCCGTATGGGTCAAAACAAAGAAACGCAAACGATAATAATCGTTATGTAGGTGCTCCAGCTTTAGCTGCAGCTTAAGCCTACGCGGCTGGGGGTTTGCCGGGCAACAGAAAAACCTCACATAACTCATATACCTATTTTTATTTTTAGAGTGTATATTTTATTTTTTTCGTATGAATATTGAATATAAAAAATTTGTGAATGAATATATGCTAGAATTTGTAAAAAAAATTCTAACTAAGATTCAGCATGAAAATTTATATTGGGATCAGTTAATATACATATCGTACAGAACCGATAACCCTGCGGTAATTTTACCTTCAAAAGTTAAACAGGCATATCCAAAACAGATAACAATAGTACTTCAATATCAGTTTGAAAATTTAATAGTAAATGATATCGGTTTTTCCTTAACGGTAAGTTTTGACGGTGTTAAAGAAATAATTTATGTACCTTTTGATGCACTTATTAGCTTTGTTGATTCCAATAATAATTACAGTCTAACTTTTAATCAGTCGTTAAATATACAAGAAAATCACCAATATGAAGAGGAAATAAGTAGTAATAAAAGTTATAAAACTTCATTATCTCCAAATCCAAATGTTATAATGTTAGATAAGTTTCGTAACTCTTCTAAACCTAAACCTAGTTAATGCCCATATATGGATTCAAAAGTAGCTATATATACTGATGGTGCATGTGCAGGTAACCCTGGTCCTGGAGGATGGGGTGCTTTGCTTCAATTTAATGATACTAGCAAAGAAATATTTGGGTATGAGTTGGATACGACTAATAATCGTATGGAAATTACGGCAGCACTTGAAGCATTAAGGATTTTAAAAAAATCTTGTAATGTTGAGATTTATACCGATAGTAAATATTTGCAACAGGGAATTACCTCTTGGATTCATAATTGGATAAAAAATAATTGGTGTAAAAGCAACAATGAGCCCGTTAAAAATGCCGATTTATGGCAAAAATTATACGCAGAATTGAGTAAACATACTATTATTTGGAAATGGGTAAAAGGTCATGCAAATAATAGCGGTAATATTGCTGCCGATAAACTTGCAGTGCAAGGAAGAGAAACTGCTATAGAAATTTTAAAATGTCGTGGATAGATAAGTTTTTTATTACTTTTTTTCACAAAAAAGTAGGAGAAGATGAATTTTTGAATCAATATTATGAAAGCCGTAATATTGATTATTTAGGGCGTCAACGGAGGTTTGTTATTTATAAGAATGTAAATGAACCTACAAAAATTCCGCCGAGTTGGCACGCTTGGTTACATCATTTAGTAAATGAGATACCGAAAAATATTCAGCTTTTCCCGTGGCAAAAGAATAATAAAATAGTTAAAAAGCCGCCTAAAACATCAAATCTTAAATATAGTAGATGGCAACCGTAATTAATTAATAAAATATAAAAAAACAATGAAACAAAATATTATTGAAACAATTATCGGCTTTGTAGTATTAATTATTGCTTTACTATTTTTGATTTTTGCCTACAAAACAGGTAGTTCTATAGCTAGCTCAAAAGGTTATCAGGTAACTGCTAATTTTCAGAGTGCAGAGGGTATAGCAGTTGGAAGCGACGTAATGATCTCAGGTATAAAAATAGGTAGTGTAAAGAAAATTAATTTAGATCCTAATAGCTTTTATGCAAGTGTATATCTAAATATTAATGATGATGTTAAAATACCTAAAGATTCTAAAGCCCAAGTAGTCACCAGCGGGTTACTTGGAGGTAAATATATTTCAATTGTACCTGGTAATGATGATGAAAATTTAGCGGCTAATGAAGAGATAAGATATACTCAATCAGCAATTAATATTGAATCATTAATTAATAAAATTGTCTCTTCATTCGGTAGTAAGTTGAAGTAATACGAAATAAAAAACCATCAAATTTAGCTGAATCTAAACTAGATTCGGTTTTTTTATTGTTTCAGCTCTTGTAAAGTGTTTACAAGAGGAGTATCTTATAATTGTAAGCAAAGTAATTTGCTTACAAAATGTAAACTAATAAAGGAGTAAATTATGAAAGAATCAAATTCAAACTCTGCTAAAGAAGATGTCGAAGGTATCAAAAAAGATATTGAAAGCTTAGTTTCAAGATTACGTAATTTGAAAGGTAAATCCGGAGATATTCTAGATGAGCAGTTAGGTCATTTATCATCCGTTATGGAACATTATAAAGATAAAGGAATAGATAAAGGTAAAGCTAATGTAGCGGATTTATGTGAGTCGACACGTGACCACCCTTTGCGGAATCTCGCCTACGCTTTTGGTGCAGGCGTGTTGCTAGCTATTCTTATGAAATAGGTAATTCAATGTTAAAATCTCTAATATATGAATTATTAAAAAGTAGCATTAAGCAAGAAGAGAAATCTTATGGCAAACCATTTGTCTATTTTTTTAATATTCTAGGTTTAGTTTTAATAATTATTGCTAATTATTGTTATTGTTCGGATAGTATGGAATTTTATTTTCTTATGCAAAGCGGAATAATTTCTATTATATCTTCTATGGTTATTGAAGCTGTTAAATGTTATTTAAAATACAAAAATAGATATCGTACTCTAGATTCTTTAAGGTCCAAAAGTAGAGAGTTAGTAGAGAGCATAAGTACGCCGTTTACTGACTTAGTCTCAACTAAGACCTTAATAAGATATTTACCTACGATAATTCGCTATGTTCCAAGTACCATACTGACATTTTTAGTATGTACTTATATTAAAAGAAAATTCTTAAAAAATGTTACATATCCACTTTTAGGTAAGTAGTAATTTATTTCTCGGTTTAGGTATTCTAAACCGAGCTTTAAATAATTCTGTCTTAACTTAACAAATACAGTTTCAATTTTTGTAAGATTCGCTGTGACTATGTCATTCCTGCGAAAGCAGGAATCCAAACAAAAAGTATAAATACAGCAAATTTTTGAAATTAAAGCTTAGGTTATCTTGTTTTATGATGGTTTCTGCTTCCGCAGGAATGACGCCCAGCAGTTTTCTTGAGCCATGCAACAACACTGGTCAAACGAACCAGGTGACAATGAACAGTCACGATTCGTTTATAGCTTCATTAAGCTCACTCTTAAATTAGTTATTCTTCTTTCTTAATTTTTTGGTAAATCTACATTATCTTAGCCAAGTGTATGAAAGTATTTAAGCTTTCTTCGTCGTCTTTAGTCATTATATAAGGCACTTTAATATATATAAGCATTTGATGTGTTTTGCCCGGTATTTTATTTTTCTCTAAAAACGCATATAATTTATGAGTATTGTTATGTTCACCTTGTATACTAAACGCTTTATTTACTGCAACTGATTTATCAGATTTTGATATAAAATCATCAATAAAATAGTTGAAAGGAGCTCTAAATAATTCGCTTAATTGCTCGTCATTTTGAAGTTCTTCATATGATAACGATCTTGCAGTTTTCAACTTAAAATATGATTTAATCATTTCAAGAGCAGAATATCTATCACAGTTATTATTAAGAATTTTATATAACATTTTTTGGTCATGCCTCCATATTGCAGTTATGCCTATTAAAAAGCTATACGTTCAATAAGAGTACCAATAACCTTATCATGAATATCCAATGACTTGGAAAAGCAGATTGTCTTACGTGCAAGCCTCTTGCATCTCGTTCTAAGGTTCAAGTTACTTCGTTCTATCCGTTGAGTGTATTTTTTACTGATAATATGCTTTTTAGGGTCTAATAACCTAGCATAACTCCCCCATCCATCTGTATAGTAAAAAGTCACCTTGAAATTCTCTAGTTTTTTCAGTAATGATTCTAATGTGCTATCACATCTTGTACCAAACGTATAAGCAACTACTTTTAACGAAATCTTATCCAAGGCATACCAAAGCCATCGTTGTATGGATTTATTCTGTACATAAGACCATTGTTCATCTATCTCAGGAGCAATAATTACTTCTGTTGTACTGATAGAATGATTTATTGTTTTTTAATACTAGATTTTTTTAAAACACGGATAACTGTATTGATACCCACTTTTAATACTCTTACTGTATCTCTAACTCCAGAGCCGTTGATTGACATTTCTACTATTTGCTCCTTAACTCCAGGCTTAGATGCATTATTAATATACTCCAATTAAAAATATCGATTACACCGCTTGCATTGATATCTCTGTTGTTTTGAAATTGAATATCCTGACTTTATTACTTCTTCTGTGTTGTTACAATATCTACACTTAACATCTATTTTTGCCATAACTCCTTAACTATAATTCTCTCTTATTACTGTTTGAGGATTATAGACTATTTACTCTAAACTGCAATACGGAGGCACGACCGTTAAAGCTATTTACAATGCTTATAACGGTCAAATCACAGAAGAACAAGCACGACAAGCAGCGAGGATTTTATCGCATTTTGTCAAAAGCTTATAGAGGTACAAACTAGATTAGAAAAGGAAAAAAACAATAAAACGTAAAATCTAATTGACTTTTTTAGAAAGTTGTATATAGAATCATAACCGGAATGGCAAAATGCTATTTTGGGGCTTAGAAACCTCTTGCTATTATGGTTATGTATCAGCCATTATATGGTGCAATCCTCAGCATTTATGGTTGGGGATGACGATAGACATGTCCAGAGCTTAAGGGTTACTTTGAGCTTAAAATCTATTGTGAACTGTTAGTAGCGGTTTTTCTAACTCCCCAACCACCATGAAATATTTTGTGGTGGTTAGGCTCTGTGAACATTTTTCATTGATTTGCTATTTTGAGATATTTTTTAGCGAAAATTAATAAGATTTTTGAAGGAATAGTTATTCATATTTCAAAAAAACTTATAATTTACAGCAAAAATAGCTAAAATTAAATCTTTTTAGAAATGTTCACAGAGCCTAGAACTTAGAAATCTAAGTTTAACTAAACGGGGCAAATCAAAATGACTTCTACTAAAAAAATAATAATCTTTCTAACATCACCTTCAAATTCTAAAGATCGTAAGCGTCGTAAAGAACTCCTTAATTCATATTGTCGGCAAAATAATTTCACTATATTACAAATCTTAGAGCAAAGCTCATTTGATTATACTATTTTAAGAGAGCTAGTTGCTCAAATCGTACACGAGCCTAAAGGAACCATTACTACTTTTATTGAAGATAAATTATTAAACACTCCAAACAGTATAGTTCTCTTTTCAGTAATTGGGACTTTATATTTACTTGGACTGATTAAAACGGAAATATATAATAAATCTTATACTGAGTTAAAACTTTGTGGTTCAATACTTGATGATTTTTTAAGTATTGCGACCTTTTAATCTTAATTTTTATATTCCAGGATAAATTATAGTATGCTAAGATATTGCTTTTAAAAATGAGTGATTATCAGTGTCAAAATTCTCATTTAACATTCATCATCAGAATAAAAAAGCTAGAAGCGGCATTATCACAACCGCACACGGTGAGATTCGTACTCCGGCCTTTATGCCGGTCGGGACTAGAGCAACCGTTAAGGCAATGCTGCCTGAATCAGTAGCTGAAACGGGAGCAGATATATTACTCGGCAATACTTACCACTTAATGCTGCAGCCAAGTGCTGAACGTATAGCACGCCTTGGCGGTTTGCATCAATTCATGAATTGGGATAAGCCTATACTCACCGATTCCGGTGGTTTTCAGGTAATGTCCTTATCGAAGTTACGCAAGATAACCGAAGAGGGAGTAAGTTTCAGCTCTCATATTAACGGTGATAAATATATGCTAACGCCTGAGCGTTCTACTGAAATACAATATCTGCTCGGTAGCACGATCACTATGGCTTTTGATGAATGTACCCCTTATCCTGCAACCTTTGAGGAAGCTAAAACTTCTATGCAGCTTACGACTAGATGGGCGAATAGATCACGTAATGCTTTTGTTAAGAGGGAAGGCTATGCACAATTCGGTATTATTCAAGGTAGTGTTTATGAAGAATTACGTGAGCAATCGGCTAAGGATTTAATAGAACTCGATTGTGAGGGTTATGCGATAGGCGGGCTTGCGGTAGGTGAGGGGCAGGAGCTTATGTTTAAAGTGCTTGATTATGCCCCTGATTTTCTGCCGCAAAATAAGCCGCGTTATCTAATGGGCGTCGGTAAACCTGCTGATATTATCGGTGCTGTACGCCGAGGTATAGATTTGTTTGATTGCGTAATCCCAACTCGTTCAGGTCGTAACGGTCAGGCTTTTACTAAATACGGCACGGTAAATATTCGTAATAGCAAATATGCAGATGATAACGAGCCGCTTGAACATGATTGCCCATGTCCAGCTTGCACTAATTACACGAAAGCTTATCTACATCATTTAGTTAGAATAGGTGAAATACTTGGAGCAATGTTAATGACCTGGCATAATCTTACATATTTTCAAAGCCTCATGAGCCGCATTAGAGAATATATTAAACTAGGTAAAGATTTTGATTTTGATTCTTAAATTGACTAATTATAAAACGTACTTAAATATGTTATGTTATGGAAAAGGGGTCGTGCCTCCGTATTGCAGTTTAGAGTAAATAGTCTATAATCCTCAAACAGTAATAAGAGAGAATTATAGTTAAGGAGTTATGGCAAAAATAGATGTTAAGTGTAGATATTGTAACAACACAGAAGAAGTAATAAAGTCAGGATATTCAATTTCAAAACAACAGAGATATCAATGCAAGCGGTGTAATCGATATTTTTAATTGGAGTATATTAATAATGCATCTAAGCCTGGAGTTAAGGAGCAAATAGTAGAAATGTCAATCAACGGCTCTGGAGTTAGAGATACAGTAAGAGTATTAAAAGTGGGTATCAATACAGTTATCCGTGTTTTAAAAAAATCTAGTATTAAAAAACAATAAATCATTCTATCAGTACAACAGAAGTAATTATTGCTCCTGAGATAGATGAACAATGGTCTTATGTACAGAATAAATCCAGACAACGATGGCTTTGGTATGCTTTGGATAAGATTTCGTTAAAAGTAGTTGCTTATACGTTTGGTACAAGATGTGATAGCACATTAGATGTAATAGTTGAGATTTAATCTTACATTTAGTAAAATTAAGATAATATTAAATGGAGGATTAGAGATGAATCTAAATCAAAAAATAATAAAGCCAAAAATAGGATTACTAGAATTAGCTAGGAGTCTTGGTAGTATATCGTCAGCATGTAAAGCTATGGGTTACAGTAGAGACAGTTATTATAGGTTTAAAGAGTTATATGAAACAGGAGGAGAAGAAGCATTATATGAGATTAGTCGGAAGAAGCCAATTATAGCGAATAGAGTTGATCCTGCCGTAGAGAGAGCAGTATTAGATATGGCAATAGAATACCCCGCTTATGGTCAGCTGCGAGTATCAAATGAGCTTAAAAAGACTGGTATTCTTGTATCACCTGGAGGAGTTAGATCTATTTGGCTACGTAATGATTTAAATAATATCAATAAAAGACTTAAAGCATTAGAAGCCAAAATGGCTCAGGATGGTATTGTTCTTACCGAAGCTCAGTTACAAGTATTAGAGAAACGGCGTAGCGAGAAAGAAGCTCATGGTGAGATTGATACACAGCATCCAGGTTATCTAGGATGCCAAGACACATATTATGTAGGTAATTTTAAAGGCATAGACAAGGTATATTCTCAAGTGTTTATTGATAGTTACACTCGGGTTGCAGAGGCTAAACTATATACTGATAAAACAGCACTTACCGCTGCTGACATGCTTAATGATAGAGTGTTACCATGGTATGAGAGTCAGCAAATACCAGTACTTCGTATTTTAACTGATAGAGGTGGTGAGTATAAAGGTAATATAGAACATCATGCTTTTGAATTGTTCTTAAGCATTGAGGGTATTGAGCATACTACTACTAAAGCATATTCTCCTCAAACAAATGGTATGTGTGAACGTTTTAATAAAACTATGAAACAAGAATTCTTTGATACTGCTATGCGTAAAAAGATCTATACTGATCTTGATGATCTACAACTAGATCTTGATATTTGGCTAGAATATTATAATAATGAAAGACCGCATTCCGGTAAATATTGCTATGGAAAAACACCTATGCAGACTTTTATGGATAGTAAAAAGTTAGCTGTTGAAAAGAATAACGAAATCTTATATCTTGAATACTCATCTGACAGTCATAACTTATCAGACATTCAGATATAATTTTTATAATGTCTGTAAGATTAAATCTTGACTTCTACACATTAGAATCATTACTGAAAAAACTAGAGAATTTCAAGGTGACTTTTTACTATACAGATGGATGGGGGAGTTATGCTAGGTTATTAGACCCTAAAAAGCATATTATCAGTAAAAAATACACTCAACGGATAGAACGAAGTAACTTGAACCTTAGAACGAGATGCAAGAGGCTTGCACGTAAGACAATCTGCTTTTCCAAGTCATTGGATATTCATGATAAGGTTATTGGTACTCTTATTGGACGTATAGCTTTTTAATAGGCATAACTGCAATATGGATGCATGACCGGAAAAGGTTGCAGATCACGCTTCAGTGATTGCAGATAAAAAACAAAAATCGGTAGCTATTATGTCGCTTGAAGATCATAATGCTATAGAGGAAACTTTATATTTGTTAAAAAGTCCTAAAAATGCTGAAAGACTAAAACGAGCAATTAACGATTTTGAAGAAAATAAAAATTTTAGGAATTGGAATTGATTGTAAATTAAAATAAAAGTATGAACTACTAATGGAAAATATTGATTTAATATCTGAAGAAGAAGCAAAAAAATTATTAGAAGAATTAGCAGATAAAATAGCAGCGTATAATCATGCTTATTATATAGAAGATAATCCTTTAGTTTCAGATGCCGAGTATGATCAGCTATTTAATACTAATCTCAAGTTAGAGCAGAAATTTCCTCATTTAGTGTTAGAAGATAGCCCTAGCAAGAAAGTAGGGGTTAAAATAACAAACAAATTTGCTAAAATTACGCATCAAGTGCCGATGTTATCTCTTAGCAATAGCTTTGATGAGCAGGATGTAAGAGATTTTGTAGAGCGTATTAAAAATTTCTTACGCCTTGATGAGTTTGCTCCTATTTTTTGTGAGCCTAAAATAGACGGCTTGTCTTTTTCTGCTATTTATAAAAACGGGCTGCTTACAACGGGAGCTACAAGAGGTGATGGATATGTTGGTGAAGACATAACGGCAAATATCAAAACAATCAAAAACTTTCCTCATAAAATAGATAATGCTCCGGAGTTTTTAGAAGCACGAGGGGAGATTTATATTGAAAAACAAGATTTTTTAAACCTAAATGAAGAACAAGAAGAGCAGGGCAGAGATAAATTTGCTAATCCCCGTAATGCTGCGGCCGGTTCGCTTCGTCAGCTTGATGCTTCTATTACGGCTCAAAGACCTCTCAAATATTTTGTCTATTCAGGAGGGGTAACTGAACAGCATCTTGCTTCTTCACAAGATGGGTTACTTACAAAATTAAAAGAGCTTGGCTTTAGCGTTAACGAAATATCTAAATTGGCAAATTCCGAAAAAGAAATTTTTGCTTTTTACGAGTATTTAAAAACAAATCGAGAAAGTCTACCTTATGAAATTGACGGGGTAGTATATAAGCTAAATGATTTTGTACTGCAAAATAGAATGGGGTTTATTGCTAGATCTCCAAGATTTGCTACCGCTCATAAATTTCCTGCTATAATAGGACAAACAAAGCTGCTCTCTATCACTGTACAAGTAGGCAGAACCGGTACGTTAACGCCGGTAGCCGAGCTTGAGCCTATAGAAATAGGCGGGGTAGTTGTTAGCAGAGCAACATTACATAATTTCCAAGAAATCATGCGAAAAGATGTACGTATCGGCGATTATGTGTTCTTGCAGCGTGCCGGTGACGTCATACCTAAAATCATGGGAGTTGATACTCGAAAACGTCCTAATGATACCATGCCGTTTGATACTCCTTTATTTTGCCCCTCATGCAATTCTAAGTTGCATTATGTGCCTGAAGATATTATTATACGCTGTGATAACGGTCTTAATTGTCCTGCTCAGAATTATGAGCGTATCCGTCATTTTGTATCGAAAAACGCTATGGATATTGAAGGGCTTGGACGTAAGCAAGTTGAGTTTTTAATAGATAAGGGATTAATTAGCAATCCACTCGATATATTCTTTTTAAAAGAAAAAAATGATTCTAGCTTAGTAAAACTTGAAAATATGGATGGGTGGGGCAAAAAATCAGTAGAGAATCTTTTTAAAAATATCGAGAAATCAAAGAACGTTAGTTTGCCAAGATTCATATACGCTCTAGGTATAAGGCATATCGGTGAACAAAACGCTAAATTGCTTGCTAGAGAATTTAGCAGCTATGCTAATTTTATAGCTCAAATGGAATTGCTTAGTAAAAATGATCTTGATATTTATCAGAAATTAAATGATTTAGAGGGTATCGGCGATAAGATTCTAGTAGATATTATTGATTTTTTTGATATTAAAGAAAATACCCAGCTTATCAAAAAACTTGGTGAAGTATTCAATATTGAAGATTATAAAGAGACCAGAGAACAAAGTAGTTTAACAGATAAGATAGTGGTGTTTACCGGTAGCTTACCGACGATATCTAGAGCGGAAGCTAAAGCAATGGCTGAGAAGCTTGGAGCTAAAGTCGCAGCTAGCGTATCGTCTAACACGGATTTAGTAATAGCGGGCCTTGATGCAGGCAGTAAGCTTAAAAAAGCTAAAGAGCTTAATATTAAAATTATTGATGAAGAAGAATGGTGTGCTCTCATAAAAAATGTTTAGGAAAAGTAACTGTTGCATATTCTGCAACAATTGATGCCAACGGTAAAGCATATCTAGAGGAATAAGCACTAATGAACAAAGAAATAGAAAGTCAGTTAGTAATTTATCAAGATGAACATGGGGAAGTTAATGTTGAGGTTAAGATAACAGATGAAACAGTTTGACTTTCTTTAAATCAAATAGCAGAATTATTTGCCCGAGTTAAATCAGTAGTTTTAAGACATCTAAAGAATATATTTAAAGAGCAAGCATTAGCAGAGGAAGCAGTTGTTGCATTTTTTACAACAACTGCCGCTGGCGGTAAAACATACCAAGTAGAATACTACAATTTAGATGCAATAACATCAGTAGGATATAGGGTAAATTCTAAGAGAGGTATAGCTTTTAGAAAATGGGCTACTAACTAACTTAAAGAATATCTCATTAAAGGTTATAGTATTAATCAAGATAAAATTACTCAAAAGAAATTAAATAATCTACAACAAACGGTAGAACTTTTAACAAATACTTTGATAAATCAAAACTTAGTAAATAGTACAGGACAAGAATTAATTAATCTTATAAGGAATTACTCTAAAACATGGGAGTTATTAGTTAAATATGATGAAGACAAATTAAATCCACCGACACAATTACAGTCAGACACTAATGAATTACTAGGTTATCAAGAGTCTTTAGAAGCAATTAAAAAGCTAAAGCAAGAATTAGGAAAGCAAGAAAATGTGGAAATAAGTAATTTATTTGGAGCTGAAAGAGACAATAGTTTTAAAGGAATATTAGGTAATATTGATCAAACTTTTAACAGTAAATCTTTATATAACTCGGCAGAAGAAAAAGCTGTTCATTTGTTATATTTTCTAATAAAAGATCATCCATTTAGTGACGGTAATAAAAGAATAGGTTGCTTACTTTTTTACTTTATCTTACAAAAGCAAAAATTTGATTAAAAAATATTGGAATAAGTGTTATGACATCACTAGCATTGCTTATTGCAGAAAGCGATCCTATACAGAAAGAATTAATGATTAACTTAATTATGAATTTAATAAATGACTAGTTTTATGGTTAATAAAGCTCAATTAGCACAAGCGGTAATTAAAAATTATTTACGCGAATTAAAAGAAGATAGAGAAGATGCAGAAATTGCTTTAGCAAGAAGCAATAATAAAAGTGATAAATTACTTACTTCAGAAGAAGCAGTAGAATTATTAAAAAAGAAATATGGTTTATAATTTTGAACTATCGTCATATTTATCATGCAGGCAATTTTGCCGATATAGTCAAACATTTAGTGCTAATTAGCGTCTTAGAACAGCTCAAGAAAAAAGAAAAACCTTTTGCAGTTTTAGATGCTTTTGCGGGTCCTGGTCTTTACGATTTAAGATCAGAAGCGGCTTCTAAAACTCTAGAATGCGATACAGGTATTAATAAGCTACTTCAGGCTACCAATCCCATCCCTCTACTCTTACAAACTTTCTTAAATATAGTAAACCTAGCAGGAGAAAATCACTACCCAGGTTCGCCTTTTATAATTAAACAATTATTAAGACCGGATGATCGCTTAATTGCCTGCGAGCTTCATCCAAGCGATTATTTGAGCCTAAAACAACTATTACCGACTAATGCTCACAACATAGATGCTTATAATGCTATTAAAGCTTTTCTACCATTTAAAGAGAATAGAGGGTTAATTTTTCTTGATCCGCCTTTTGAGGTCAAAAACGAGTTTCAAAAATTACTTGAAGCACTTAAAAAAATTAAGCTACGAGTTCTTAATAATCCCGTCTTAATTTGGTATCCTATAAAAGATTTACCTTTAGTCCGTGATTTTTACCACAACTACAAGAATATCGGATTTAAAGAAACTATAATTATTGAATATGAGCTTTTAAATAGTGATAAAAATATGGTAAAGTGTGGGTTAATGTTAATTAATCCTCCAAATATAAAAGGGGGTATGAAGAAATTAACAGAATATTTAAGCGATATTTTAAACTTGAAATTTACGTATATTTATTTTTAATGTCTTTTCAAAAATATATCTTTTTACTGTTTATAGTTTTTCTTGTTCAAGGTTGCAGCAGTATTAAAGAATCTAGCGACATTACGTTACTTTCTACCACTTCATCTCAATTAAAGCAAAAATATAAAATCAACCATGCGGATTTAGTAGTACAGTATGATTTAACAAACAAAAATAGCAAATGTATATATGCAAAAAACTTAGGTTTGATAATTAATAACCCTAAGCAAAATAAGATTTTTTTACAAAAATTCCATAATAAAAATCCGGCAGAATTTAATAAAGCTGCAGAAATAAAAATAGCTGATATAAAAGCAGTTGTAACAAAACTAAATTCAAAATATAAGTTTCTCTCTAAACCGGAAGCTAGCTATTTTGCAAAAAAACAAACTCATAGGAATAATATCTCGGAATTAACCAAGCTTGATAAAATAATTAGTACAATACCGCTTATGATGCCGGAATATGAGCCGAAAATTACTAGCCATTACGGAACTAGGAAAAGTCCTCATAAAAAGAAAAGAAAAAAGAAATGTTTCCATAGCGGTATTGATTTACAAGCTAAAAAAGCAGCACAGGTATTTGCGGCAGCAAGTGGAATTGTTATAAAAGTAGCAAGAGCACCTGACTACGGGAATTTTGTTGAGATTAAACATGGACGTAAATTGGTTACGAAATATGCTCATTTAAAAGAAATGTCAGTTAAGGAAGGAAGTAAAATTAAGCGAGGTCAATTTATCGGTATACAAGGAAAAACCGGTAATGCTACGGGTGAGCATTTGCATTTTGAAATTCTACTAGATAACAAAGCAATCAATCCGCTTGACTTTATTTTTAATTGTCGTAAATGTTGATTGTTCTGTCATTGCGAGGAAATTACGAAGTAATTGACGAAGCAATCTAGTAAAAAATGCTATAAAATTTATTGCTGGATTGCCGCGCTCCCTATGGTCGCTCGCAATGACGATTTTCGAGCCATACAACAAAACCACTATTAACATGATATACATTAACTATGATCAAACTTTTATATCCTGAATTTTGGCAGAAGCGAAATATTATAGCTTATTTGCTTTTGCCGGTAAGTTTAATATATCAATTTTTGGGCTATTTACGAGCTAGTCTAGCACGTCCTATTATGTTTCCTGCCAAAGTTATTTGTGTCGGTAATTGTAGCGTAGGGGGTACGGGTAAGACGCAAATAGTAATATATCTAGCCAAATTATTAAACGCTAGAAATGTGAGCTTTGTGATAGTAACTAAGGGTTATGGTAGTAAACTTAAAAACCCAGCTATTGTAAATGCAAGTCATAATGTTTTAGATGCAGGAGACGAGTCTATAATCCTTGCAAAGTACGGTACAGTCATTGCTACTAAAAATATTAAAGAGATTTTGCCGTTAATTAATGAGCTTAAACCTGATATAATAATAGTTGATGATTTTCTACAAAATCCTCATTTTCATAAGGATTTTACTATAGTCTTAGTAGACAGCCAAAGGCTTTTCGGTAACGGTTTTCTCATTCCGGCAGGACCTTTAAGACAATATCCAAATAAAGCCCTTGATGCAGCTGATTTAATTTGTTTAGTCAGTAACACCAATGATAAAATACCGAATATTTTAACTCCTTATATTGATAAGCTAATAAATGCTCAAATAGTTCCCTCAACCAATATAGATAAAACTAAAAACTACTTTGCTTTTAGCGGCATCGGTAATCCTGAGCGTTTCTTTTCAACTTTAGAAAATTATGAGCTTAATATAGTAGGACATAAAATTTTTCCTGATCATTATAATTATTTACAAGCAGATTTAGAAAATTTATATTCAGTAGCTAAAGAGCATGATGCTACCTTAATTACTACACGAAAAGATTATGTTAAGTTCAGTGAATTTAGCTATAATGATATTACTTGTTTAGATGTAGAACTATCTATAAACAATCCTGATTTATTAAATGAAAAAATTTTTAAAAAAGCTCAGATATTTAATTGAGTATTTTATCGTCGTTATATTCCTAAAAGTAATAGGAATATTCGGTATAGATAAAGCAGCAGATATTTGTAGTTTTATAGCAAGAAAAGCCGGTATATTATTCGCCGTTAATAAAATTGCTAGACGAAATATTAAAGCAGTATTCGGCGATATGTGTGATGCCCAAAAAATCATAGATCAAACTTGGGATAATTTCGGCAGATTTATAGGCGAGAGTGCTTATGTTAATAAAATGAGTGAAACCGAGTTAGAAAATAGAGCCGAGATAATAGGTATTGAGAATATTAAAAAGCTAGGAGAGCAACCCTTTTTATTATTTAGCGGTCACTTTGCTAATTGGGATATCGGTCTTAATCTTCTGCATACATCTTATCCGAAATTTGCCGTAATTTATCGTAAAGCAAATAACCCGTATGTTAATAAGCTAATTAATGAAAGTCGAGCTAGTGATAAATTGAGGCTTATACCGAAAGGTCCTGACGGTAGCAGAGCTTTAGTTAGGGCTATCAAGGAGAGAGAATCTATTGTTATGCTTGTTGATCAAAAAATGAACGATGGAATTGAAGTGCCTTTTTTAGGACATCCTGCTATGACTGCAAACGCCATAGCTAAAATTGCTTTGCAGTATAAATATCCAATTATACCTTGCCAAATCATTAGAACTAAAGGCAGTTATTTTAAAGTAATAGTTCACCCGCAATTGAGTTTTAAGCAAACCGGCGATAATAAAGCCGATTGCTATAATATTATGCTTAATATTAATCAAATGTTAGGAGAATGGGTTAAGCAAAATCCTTCTCAGTGGTTTTGGTTTCATAATAGATGGAAGAAGTAATACGTCATTGCGAGCGACTGAAAGGAGCGTGGCAATCTCAGGACTTTGGCATGAGATTGCTTCGTCGAAACTTACAGTTTCTTCTCGCAATGACGATACGGTATGACATTTTAAGAAATCATAGCCCTTAATTTTTCAAGTACTTCTTGGGCGTGATTTTTAGCATTTACCGAACGCCAAATATGCTTAACTATTCCTTCCTTATCAAGTAAAAACGTAGCTCTATCAATGCCCATGTATTTTTTACCGAACATTGATTTTTCTATCCATACCCCTAATTGTTCACACAAATTTGAATTTGCATCAGAGGCCAAATCAAATCCCAAACTATATTTTTCTTTAAATTTATCGTGAGAGTCAAGCTTATCTTTAGATACTCCAATAATTACCGTATTAAGTTTATCGAATTCCGGTTTTAGCCTATTAAAATCTTGTGCTTCAATAGTACATCCAGGCGTATCGTCTTTCGGATAAAAATATAATACTATGAATTTTCCTTTTAAATTCGATAGTTTAATTATTTTATCGTTACCTATGTGCAGCGAAAAATCAGGAGCTTTTTTCCTAGTTCTAATGTCATAACATCCTCAAATTTATTTTGTACAATAACTATATATTAAATAGATAATTTTTAAAATTGCTTTTTAAGATTATATTATTTATGATTCTAAATATATAATATTTAAGTTTAATTTTTATTAACTATTAGACCTCTTCGGAAATGAGGATTTAGAGAGGAATTTGAAGGAGGCACGGAACGCAGAACCGCAGCGTACACACTAGTACGTGAGGCTTCGAGTACCGGATCGACGTACAAATTACTCCTAGAAGTAGAGTTTCCGAAGAGATCTATTTCAAAAAGAGGTGTTATGAGAACTATAGGTGAAGCACTTGAAGAATTGCATAAAAACCTTAAGAATTCTGCTGAAATTATTACCGTCGACTTTAATAAAAAATGTCATGAAGTAGTGGATAAATTATCCATCAAAATTAATGATTTAGAGAAATATGCTAAGGATAGTAAAGACCATTCTTTAGAAACTATAAAAGAGCAATATAAAAATTTAACGAAAGAGTTACAGGATTACCAGAAAATTAAAGATGATAAAGTAGAAGAATATAGACAAACTCTTGTAAAAAAACTTGATGATTTAAGTAAGAAAATTGAACAATATAATAATAAACATAAATAATCGGAGAATATAATGAAAAGAATATTAATAACACTAGGGGCTACCGCTACATTATTATTAACACCTAGCATTTTTGCAGATTCGCCTACCAAGGATGAAACAAAAGCAAATGAAGCGCAAACTGAAGAAGTAGTTACAAGCAGTACAAAAACAATTACCGAAAATTTACAGGAATTAAAAGACAATTTAACAAACTTAGCCCAAACAGGGGTTGATAAATTTAATCAGACCTTAAGCAATACTTATGATCAGATAGCACAAAGTGTTGCAGAGATAAAAAAGAATATGAAAGATCAGAAAGATAAAAAAGGTGAAGAACTGCAAAAATCTATAGATGATGTAAAAGCAAAAATGGAAGATTATAAAAAAGCAGGACGCAAGAAGCAAGAAGAAGTGCGTCAGAACCTAGTAGATAAATTAGAAGAGCTAAATAAAAATATTAACGAATATAATAAAGAAAAAGAAAAAGCAGATTCGTAGTTGTTTAACGTCATTGCGAGGAGAGGCGAAGCCTCGACGCGGCAATCTCATGAAGTAGGATAATTCCTGAGACTGCTTCGTCGAAACTTATAGTTTCTCCTCGCAATGACGTTGCAGACAATATACCATCAAAAAATCGGTATTATTTATGACTATTACCAAAGAAAAAATTTCAGCTATGTTAAGCTCCAAATTGGGTTTTTCAAATAATTTATGCGAAGAAATAGTTAATACGGTTTTTTCTAATATTTTAGAAATAGCAAAAGAGCAAAAATTAACTTTAAAGAATTTCGGTAGCTTTGAGGTTAAACAAAAAAATCCACGTCCCGGAATAAATTTTCATACTAAATCACCAGTAATTATAGAATCAAAAAAGAATTTACGCTTCGTTCCTTCTTCCAAATTAAAAGCTCTAGTTAACGAACATGATAAACAATAGATCAATAGGTCTAACAAAAAAATATTATTCTGCTAGTGAAGTAACTAAGCATTTAAATATTGCTTTACATCAATTAAGATATCTAGAGACAAAAATCCCTGATTTATCTAATTATAAAATAAAAAATAGAAAATATTATACTGTTAATGATATTGATCTACTTCAAAAATCTTTAAAGAAAGATATTACATCTCCGTCTACCGATAAAGTTCATATATTACTTACCAACTTCCATAATTTATCTTTTCAAATAAAAAAAATTCTTGCCGATTCCTCTATGACTTGCGTATAGTACTTGTCATATTACGTTTTAAAGATAAGAAAGGAGCATATTATGACAATAAGACAAATGGTAAAGCCGGTAATTATAGGCATATCCGGTCCTGAATTAACCGATGCTGAAAGAGACTTATTTGAAGAGCATAATCCTTTAGGTATAATTTTATTCCGTCGTAATATTAGCAAGAATGATAACGGCGAGCAGGATAAAAAACTCTTATTAAGCTTATTACAGATATAAAAGAAGTATTAGGAGAAAATACTATCATCTCTATAGATCAAGAGGGCGGTAGGGTAAAAAGGCTCATAGCACCGACTTTTTATGACGCTCCGGCTGCTCAAACTTTCGTTGATGTGCAAGAGTGCAAACAAAACTATAGCAATATAGGCAAAGAGCTAAGAGAAGTAGGTATTAATCTAGATTTTGCCCCGGTAGCGGATTTGATGCACGAAAGAGCAGATAAGATAGTCGGAGATAGAAGTTTTGGTTCAGAGCCGGAAATAGTCGTGCCTTTATGTTTAGCTGCTATAGATGGATTACAAGAAGAGAAAGTTGGGGTTTGCATCAAGCACATTCCAGGGCATGGTAGAGCTACGGTGGATAGTCATATAAGGTTACCTATTATTGGCACTAGCTTAAAAGAACTAGAGGATACAGATTTTAAAGTATTTAAGGAGCTAGCGAAGCACGATAATATTAAGCTTGCTATGACGGTACATATAATTTCAAAGCTCTTGATTCTGAGAATCCTGCCACCCTATCAAAAAAAAGTTATAGACTATATTAAAAATAATATCGGCTTTAAAGGGCTTATTATTTCCGATGCAATAGATATGAAAGCTTTAAGTGGTAGTATGGCAGATATTACCAAAGGAGTTTTAGATGCAGGCGTAGATATAGTGCTTGAATGCACCGGAGAATTTAACAAAATGTCTGAAGTTCTACGTAGTGTTTCGGAAGATTCTATAGATAAATTTCTGACCTGTTAATTGTTTAATGCTATTCGTCATTGCGAGCGACTGAAAGCATCGTTGCACGGTTCGGTTTATACATCATTGCGAGAAGAATTACATAGTAATCGACGAAGCAATCTCAGGAATTTGTCATTATTTCATGAGATTGCCACGCGGTCTTCGACCGCTCGCAATGCGATGAAACAGATCTATCCAATTAACCTAAGTTAAAATTAATTAAACAATTTTATTGAAAAAATTTATTTTTACTATTAATCTGTTTTTTAATTTTTAGTTAAAGAATTAATTTTATAAATTACTTGAATAGTATTATGAACAGTCTTGGGGATTTAAGTTCTAAAAGCTATAGGTAATATTTACTAAGAATAGAGATATATAGAATTTTAGGTAGCAGGAGGGGATTTGATTTGTGATATTATTAATCTGCTTAAAGAAGATTTAAATAAAGCAGACATAGAAAATGAGATATATATGCGTCTTAAAGAACCTTATTCTGTTTTAAAAAAGATGAAAAGGAAAGAAGTGCCGATTGATGCGTTGAAAGATTTAATTGCATGTAGGATCATAGTTAAATCTAAAGCTCTATGCTATAATGCTTTGGACGTAGTTAAGAGTTCTTCGCATTTAGATTGGTTATACACCAAAGATTATATCAATAGACCAAAAAGCAACGGCTATCAGTCTCTTCATAATATAATGCAGCTTTTACATTCTAAACGTAATTTTGAAATACAGATAAGAAGTGAAGATATGCATAAAGATGCTGAGCTTGGTAGAGCAGCACATTTAAATTACAAAGAAGAACAAGACCGTCATTTGAAAAAAGTTTTTGACGTTAGTAATGACACGATACTTTCTAAAGCACGTCAAATGGTGAAACAATTTGAAGGATTAGAAGAACAAATTGTAGAATATGAAAAAGAAATTATGCGTATTTGGGATACTAAATACGACGAAATGCTAAAATGGGAAAATACTGCTGAAGTGCTAATATTTAATGAAGAGTAGTTTTTCCGTCATTGCGAGAAGAATTACGTAGTAATTCGGCGAAGCAATCTCAGGAGTTTTATACTACTTCATGAGATTGCCACGCAAGTACTACGACTGCTCGCAATGACGGCTCAGGCATCCACGCGGGCAATGCCTCCTCGCAATGACGACTCATGTGTTATAACACCAATGTGATAAAAATATAACATTGATTAAAACTTTATAAAAAAACTATAGCGATGCTTGTAATTATATACAATATATAGTATGCTCAGCCCGTAGTTTAGAAACTATTGAAACAAAATATTAGGTTATTGCCTTATCAAATGCGGGATATATTGACTTGCGTTTGATAAGTTTGTTTTAATACTAGGTACTAAATTTAACTTAAATATAGGAAAAAAATATGGCTCAAAAACCAAATTTTCTAAAAAAATTAATTTCCGCAGGATTGGTAACTGCTTCTACAGCTACCATAGTAGCCGGCTTCGCAGGCTCAGCTATGGGTGCTGCTACACAGCAGAATAGAACAACAGCTGGAGCTGCTACAACTGTTGACGGTGCGAGATTTGACCAAACTGCCGCTCCTGCCGCTCCTGCAAATCTTGCAGTTGCTCTAAATGCAGTTATTACGGCTAATGCTAATAACGCTATTAATTTTAATACGCCAGCAGGTAGTTTTAACGGTTTGTTTTTAGATACTGCAAACAATTTAGCAGTGACAGTTAGTGAAGATACTACTTTAGGATTTATCACTAATGATGCTAATAACGGTAACTTCTTTAATCTTACTCTTGGTGCCGGTAAAACTCTTACCATAACAGGACAAGGTATTACTGCTGCACAAGCTGCTGCTACAAAAAATGCTCAAAATGTTGTTGCGCAATTTAATGGTGGTGGTGCTATTGCCAATAACGATCTTAGCGGTGTAGGAACAATAGATTTTGGTGCTGCGCCTTCTACATTAGTATTTAATTTAACAAATCCCACCACTCAAAAAGCTCCTCTTTTACTCGGAGATGATGCTGTAATAGCTAATGGTGCTAACGGTACATTAAATGTTACTAATGGATTTATTCAAGTTTCAGATAAAACTTTTGCTACTATTAAGACAATTAATATCGGTGACGGTCAAGGTTTCATTTTTAATACTGATGCTACTAACGGTAATGCTTTAAATTTACAAGTAGGCGGTGCTACTATTAATTTTAACGGAACAGATGGTACCGGTAGATTAGTATTATTAAGTAATGCTGCTGGTGGCGGCGCTACTGACTTTAATGTTACAGGAAGTTTAGGCGGTAATCTAAAAGGTATTATCGAATTTAATACTACTGCAGTAGCCGGTCAACTTATAGCTAATGCAGTAATAGGTACTAATAATGGAGCAGGTAGAGCCGCAGGATTTGTTGTTAGCGTAGCTAACGGTAATGCAGCAACAGTCGCTGGACAAGTGTATGCTAAAGACATGGTTATACAAAGTACTAATGCAGGCGGACAAGTAAATTTTGGACACATAGTTGATGTTGGTACGGACGGTACTACTGCATTTAAAACAGCAGCTACTACAGTTGCAATAACCCAGAACTCGAACTTTGGTGCCGTTGATTTCGGTAATACTGCATCACAAATTACAGTTCCTGATACTAAGGTTCTTACAGGTAACTTCAAAGGTGATGCTGGCAATAACGGTAATACTGCGGGTGTGATAACTTTTGCTGCTAACGGTACTTTAGCAAGCGGTAATGCTGATGCAAATGTTGCGGTAACAAATAAAATTACAGCAATCGAAGCAGCAGATGTCGGAGTTGTCCAATTATCAGGAACACATACTGCTGAATTACGTTTAGGAAACGCTGGTTCTCAGTTTAAGCTTGCTGATGGTACAATTATCAATGGTAACGTTAACCAAACTGTTCTTGTTGGTAATGCTGCTCTTGCAAATGGCGCTATTCAGTTAGATGGAAGTGCTACAATTACCGGTGATATAGGTAACGGTGGTGGTAATGCTGCGTTACAAAGTATTACTTTAGCTGACGATGCTTCAAAAACATTAACACTTGGCGGAGCAAATATTATCGGTGCTAATACCGGTAGAACAATTGATTTCCAAGCGAATGGCGGTACTGTTAAGTTAACAAGTACTCAAAATAATATTTTAGTTGATTTTGATTTATTGATAAATGCAGATCAAAAAGGTGTTGTTGATGCGAGTAGCTTAACAAATGCTCAAACTTTAACTATTAGCGGTAATATTGGTATTATTGCAGCTAATAATAAAACTCTTGGACAATTTAATATCGGCTCAAGTAAAACAGCTTTAAATAGTGGTGATGTTGCTATTAATGAGTTAGTTATTGGAAATAACGGTTCAGTACAATTCGCTCACAATACTTACTTAATAACAAAAACTACCAATGCTGCCGGCCAAGGTAAAATAATATTTAATCCTGTTGTAAATGATAATACGACTCTTGCAGCCGGTACAAATTTAGGTAGTGCAGCAAATCCACTTTCTGAAATTAATTTTGGATCTAAAGGAGCTAATGCTGACACTATATTAAATGTTGGTCAAGGCGTAAATTTATATGCTACTAATATTACTACTACCGATGCTAATGTAGGTTCTTTCAGCTTTAAGGCCGGTGGAACAAATATAGTAAGCGGTACAGTCGGCGGTCAGCAAGGTAATAAGTTTAATACTGTAGAATTAGACAACGGTACTACTGCTAAGTTCTTAGGTAATGCAATATTTAACGGTGAAACTACAATTGAAGATAACTCTATCTTACAAATCGGCGGTAACTATACTGCGGACTTTGTCGCATCTGCTGACGGTACCGGTATAGTAGAATTTGTTAATACTACTCCTATTACCGTAACATTAAACAAACAAGCTGAACCTGTTGCTGATTTAAAACAAATAACAGTTTCCGGTCGCGGTAACGTAGTGATTAATGAGATAGGTAATGCAGGTAATGACCATGGTGCGGCGACTGATACAATTTCTTTTGAACATGCAAGTTTAGGTACAGCTTTATTTTTACCTAGCGGTATCCCACTCAACGATGCAGGCAACACAATTCCTTTAACAATTAAAAGTATCGTAGGTAATGAAACAGCTACAGGTGGTTTTGATGTTCCTAGAGTGATTGTTTCAGGTGTGGATAGTACAATCGCTGACGGTCAAGCAATCGGTGATCAAGATAATATTGTAGGTCTTGGCCTTGGAAGTGATAACGGTATTACTGTTAATGCTACTACATTATATGCAGGTATCGGTAGTGTAAACAATAATCAAGGTACTGTCACACTTAGCGGTGGTATTCCTAACGCCCTTGGTACAATTTACGGCTTAGGTGAAGAGATTGGAGCTCCAAAATTAAAGCAAGTAACATTTACTACAGACTATAACAACTTAGGTAGTATTATCGCAACTAACGCAACAATTAATGACGGCGTAACTGTTACTACAGGTGGTGTAGCCGGAACAGATTTCGACGGTAAAATTACCCTTGGAAGTGTTAACGGTAACGCTAATGTAAGATTTGCTGACGGTACATTTTCTGATTCTACAAGTATGATTGTTACTACTAAAGCTAATAACGGCACTGTAACTTACTTAGGTAGTGCATTAGTCGGTAATATAGGTAGTTCAGATACTCCTGTAGCTTCTGTTAAATTTACAGGTAGTGATGATGGTGCAGGATTACAAGGAAATATTTATTCACAAGTCACAGACTTTGGTACTTATGACTTAGGTGTTTTAAATTCTAACGTAATTTTAGGCGGTGGTACTACCGCTATTAACGGTGAAATCGATCTTCTTACAAATACCTTAACATTTGCAAACGGTACTTCAACATGGGGAAGCGATACTTCTATTGAAACTACTTTAACAGTAGCAAATGGTAATATAGGTCACATCGTTATTGCGGAAAATGCTCAAGTTAATGCAACAACTACAGGAACCACAACCATCATCGTACAAGATAATGCCAATGCAAATTTCAGCGGTACACAAACTTATACTTTAATCCAAGGTGGTGCTAGATTTAACGGTACTTTAGGAGGTCCTAACTTTGCTGCAACCGGAAGTAATCGTTTCGTAGATTACGGTTTAATACGTGCTGCTAACCAAGATTATGTAATAACACGTACTAACGATGCAGCAAAAGTAGTTACTAATGATATCGCAAATAGCCCATTTGCAAGTGCGCTGGGTGTAGGTCAGAACGTTACGACATTCGTAAATTCAACTAATACTGCGGCGTATAATAATCTTCTTTTAGCTAAAAATAGTGCTGATTCTGCTAACTTTGTCGGAGCTATTACTACCGATACAAGTGCAGCCGTAACTAATGCACAATTAGATGTAGCAAAAGACATCCAAGCTCAACTTGGTAACAGATTAGGTGCTCTTAGATATTTAGGTACTCCTGAAACTGCTGAAATGGCTGGGCCTGAAGCTGGAGCAATACCGGCTGCGGTTGCTGCAGGTGACGAAGCTGTTGACAATGTAGCTTACGGTATATGGGCAAAACCTTTCTATACTGATGCACATCAAAGTAAGAAAGGCGGTTTAGCTGGTTATAAAGCTAAAACCACCGGTGTCGTAATAGGTTTAGATACGCTAGCTAACGATAACTTAATGATCGGTGCTGCTATCGGTATCACTAAAACCGATATAAAACACCAGGATTATAAGAAAGGTGATAAAACCGACGTTAACGGTTTCTCATTCTCTCTATATGGTGCTCAGCAGCTTGTTGAGAACTTCTTTGCTCAAGGTAGTGCAATATTTAGCTTAAACCAAGTGAAGAACAAAAGTCAGCGTTACTTCTTCGATGCTAACGGTAAGATGAATAAGCAAATTGCTGCCGGTAATTACGATAACATGACATTCGGTGGTAACTTAATGGTCGGTTATGATTACAACGCAATGCAAGGTGTGTTAGTAACTCCAATGGCAGGACTTAGCTACTTAAAGACTTCTGACGAAAACTACAAAGAAACCGGTACAACAGTTGCAAACAAGCAAGTTAACAGCAAGTTTAGCGATAGAACCGATTTAATAGTAGGTGCTAAAGTAGCCGGTGGTACTATGAATATAACTGATCTCGCGGTATATCCGGAAGTGCACGCTTTTGTAGTTCACAAAGTAAATGGTAGATTATCTAAAACTCAGTCTCAGTTAGATGGACAAGTTACTCCGTTCATCAGCCAGCCTGATAGAACTGCTAAAACATCTTACAATGTAGGTTTAAGTGCAAGCATAAGACCTGATGCTAAGATGGAATACGGAATCGGTTATGATTTCAATACTGCAAGTAAGTATACTGCACATCAAGGTACTTTAAAAGTACGTGTAAACTTCTAATCGCTCCCGATTAGCAAGTTTATAACTTTCTAAAGAAAAAAGCTCTCTTTAAAAAAAGGGGGCTTTTTATTCTTTCTTCCTGCCTACAGGTCATGTTGCCTGGATACTGAGGGTCGTCATTCCCTCGCAAGGCGTTGTTGCGTGGAGATTAAAAAAAGTCAATATAGCGCTTAGAGTATAAAAATAATTAAATTTTATATAATTCTAAAAGCTATATTGAGCTTTCCCAAGGGCAATCATTTCATTTAATATATTTATCTTAGTAATTACTTCGTTTTTTCTTCCTTTCTCTGTTTTTTGTTGTAAGTTAAAGCCAAACGTTCGCTTCAACCTAAACATAAACGATTCAACCCTTGACCTTTGATGATAGCCGCTATTAATTTTCCATGCTTTTAAACCTTCATCAAAATTTTTATATTCTCTAATTCCTTTTATTACTTTATCTCTGTAAGCTAAATGTTCTTTCTCTACCTTGCTTTTATTCTTTAATTCATCTTGTGACTTAGATGTTCGTGCTGGGGGCATTAAATCTTGTGCTCCCCAATCATATATTATCTTTCTAAACTCCTGCGTATCATAAGCTCCATCTGCTATAACGGTTTTAGCTTTGCCTGTTATCTCTTTGCTCATATCACCAACAACTTCACAGTCGTTTGTGTTACTATCCGTATAGGCTACAGATAGTACTTCCATACTATCTAAATCGACTGCTACATGTATCTTCTTCCACTGTTCTCTCTTACGATATAATCCATCCTTACCGTTATAATCCATCCTTACCGTATTTCCTTTGATGCCACCCACTGGTGCTATATACATTTACTCCGGTACTATCAAATACTATCTCTTTCCCTGAACCTTTCTCTTGTACTCCAATATTTTTTACTCGTAACTTTAGCTTACTAGCGATTCTTGATGCATGGGCATAATCCGGTATTCTTAAATCCTTACCCGCAAATATTTTGCTAAACATTCCTTCTGCAAATCCGCTTGTTGCTCGCCATGGCAATCTTAATAACAGCTTAATTGTTAGCAAATATTCATACATCTTGCTATTATATCTTCTCGCTCCTCCTTGCCTCTGTTCCCCTCCATAATATAACTCTTTTAAATATTCTTCACAAAATGTGAAAATTATTGTTCCTCTTTTCTTTAAACTTCTGTTATATTCTTTCCAGTTGCAAACTTTTTGTAGCTTTGACATACACACTTGTGGTTAAGTTTTTTGTCAATTTACTACTTTTCTTAGTTCGCAGCTACTTTTTTTATATCTACGCAACAAGGTCTTGCGAGGAGCGAAGCATTGTTGCAACCTAGAAAATAATTAAAAAAAAATTCTGTAAATCAGAATTTTTAACTGGATTGCTTCGTCAATTACTTTGTAATTTCCTCGCAATGACGGAAAAGCAGGTCCACGCTACAATGTCACGCGAAATGGCATAGAATAAAAATTGTTCGGTATATAGGTCAAGCCACGGGATGACAGTGGTGAAATCGAGCTATGCAACAATGCTACGCGAGAATGACATCACCTAATTTTTCACCCAGTGCAATATCTTCATTAACCTCAAATTTTTATTGACTTTTAGTCGAAAAGATATAAAGCTTTACAGCTAGAAATTTAAAATTAATAAATATTATAAAAAAATATATATTAGTGATTAGTATACTTCTAATAAGCGGAACTATATTTGCTCAAAGTCAAATATCTAATTTAGTTGTACCGGTTAGCTATTTTATAAATCATGTATCGCAATTAGAAAAGCTAAAAGAAAATCTTAATAAATACAAGCAATCTAGTGTAGTAGGGGGAAGCGGTATGGGTAAAACCCAGCTTGCTAGGATGTACGCTTATGAAAATAAAGATAACTATAATATAATTTGGTTTATTGATTGTAATCTAAATATAGAGCAGCAATTACTCAAATTATCTAAAGCTATTAATATTGAGGTAAAATCACCGGTGATTTCAGAAGATATGGCAGTGATGAGGAACGATTTAATAGCTATCTAGCAAGTAAAGATAAATGGTTGTTGGTATTTGATAATTTTAAAAATAGGCGAGAATAAGAAAATAGAAGATTTTATTAATTGGGAATATAACGGTAATATTATAGTTTGTTCTCAAGATGATGAATTATTTGTAGAAGTCAAGATTTAATCTTACAGACATTATAAAAATTATATCTGAATGTCTGATAAGTTATGACTGTCAGATGAGTATTCAAGATATAAGATTTCGTTATTCTTTTCAACAGCTAACTTTTTACTATCCATAAAAGTCTGCATAGGTGTTTTTCCATAGCAATATTTACCGGAATGCGGTCTTTCATTATTATAATATTCTAGCCAAATATCAAGATCTAGTTGTAGATCATCAAGATCAGTATAGATCTTTTTACGCATAGCAGTATCAAAGAATTCTTGTTTCATAGTTTTATTAAAACGTTCACACATACCATTTGTTTGAGGAGAATATGCTTTAGTAGTAGTATGCTCAATACCCTCAATGCTTAAGAACAATTCAAAAGCATGATGTTCTATATTACCTTTATACTCACCACCTCTATCAGTTAAAATACGAAGTACTGGTATTTGCTGACTCTCATACCATGGTAACACTCTATCATTAAGCATGTCAGCAGCGGTAAGTGCTGTTTTATCAGTATATAGTTTAGCCTCTGCAACCCGAGTGTAACTATCAATAAACACTTGAGAATATACCTTGCCTATGCCTTTAAAATTACCTACATAATATGTGTCTTGGCATCCTAGATAACCTGGATGCTGTGTATCAATCTCACCATGAGCTTCTTTCTCGCTACGCCGTTTCTCTAATACTTGTAACTGAGCTTCGGTAAGAACAATACCATCCTGAGCCATTTTGGCTTCTAATGCTTTAAGTCTTTTATTGATATTATTTAAATCATTACGTAGCCAAATAGATCTAACTCCTCCAGGTGATACAAGAATACCAGTCTTTTTAAGCTCATTTGATACTCGCAGCTGACCATAAGCAGGGTATTCTATTGCCATATCTAATACTGCTCTCTCTACGGCAGGATCAACTCTATTCGCTATAATTGGCTTCTTCCGACTAATCTCATATAATGCTTCTTCTCCTCCTGTTTCATATAACTCTTTAAACCTATAATAACTGTCTCTACTGTAACCCATAGCTTTATATGCTGACGATATACTACCAAGACTCCTAGCTAATTCTAGTAATCCTATTTTTGGCTTTATTATTTTTTGATTTAGATTCATCTCTAATCCTCCATTTAATATTATCTTAATTTTACTAAATGTAAGATTAAATCTCAACTATTACATATGAAATAAGTAATATGTATCTTGCAGCCGCTAAAGCTAGTTGTGCTTTACCTAAGAAATTTTGGTATGAAAAATTCCGTAATAATCAGATAGAAAAATTTGGAGCTGATCATCCGAATAGTATTAAAATTTTAAACCTTAAATGTGATGGTTCAAATTAGCTAGAATTTTTTCTGATTAGTGCAATAAAAAAGCCGAAAGCGGTAAGAATAATTCCAAGCCAAATAAAGCTCATCATTGGTTTATAATATATTTTAGCATGAA
Organism: Rickettsia senegalensis; assembly: GCF_056135685.1. Lineage (NCBI taxonomy): Bacteria > Pseudomonadati > Pseudomonadota > Alphaproteobacteria > Rickettsiales > Rickettsiaceae > Rickettsia > Rickettsia senegalensis. The sequence continues at coordinate 579,146 of NZ_JBVYTQ010000001.1, forward strand.
TTATATCGCCGTCTATATTACTTAAAACGGCGTAAAGATCATATGATAAGTAAGAATATATATCACTTTCTTGCGATAAGCTCTTCTCAACTATATAAAGCCTATTTTCCGGCTTTAATATAGTTATATTACGGCTATTATCCTCAAGCCAAAATTCAGCGATTTGTCTATAATAATTTTTACCTTGAGCAAACTTAATATTTTGCAAGGTTATTTTAAATTCGTTAAATGTTTTGCTTGCCCCTATTTTACCAGTAAAATCCATTTCACTTTGTAATAGTGCATTCATAGTAATACTGAAAGCAATTAGTGCAAAACCAAAATGCCCTAAGGTCATACTAGTAGTACTTGTTTTAAGCCTATTTCTAAAATAATTAGTTTTAATCAAAAGATAATAAACATTATGAAGCATCAAAAATATAGATGCGATTATAGTTAAAATCGATATAACACTAAATGTTACTTTTAACGAGATAAAATAAGTAATTATTAGAGATAATATTAGAATTATAATATGTTTTTTAATAGAGCTTTTAGTAGTAAATAATCCTATAGTACAAAGAATAGGGATAACGAATATAATAAAATTATTAACAAAAAATGTTTCACCGATAATAATAGGTTTATCGTCAAATAAAGAATAAATTGGCGGGTAAAGTGTGGCAGCTATTAGCACAATAAGGCTAAGGAGAAAGAAGATGTTGCCGAGGGTTATACCAGCCATTGTGAAGCCACGAAAGTGGCTGTGGCAATCTCGGTCAGTTTCCTGAGATTGCTTCGTCGATGCTGATGCATCTCCTCGCAATGATGTGGTAGTATACAACGAAGTACTACCAATCCCCATAATCAAGAATATCCCAAGTAAGTATATTCCTCTCTCAGGTGAGAATGCAAAAGAGTGAATTGAGGTAATAAAACCGGAGCGTACTAAAAAAGTACTAAATATTACGAGCAAAAAAGTAACAATTGATAAGATTATCGTCCAGTTTTGCATTCGGTTTGTTTTGGTAGTAACTATTATAGAATGATGTAGCATAATTCCGGATAACCAAGGAAATAGCGAAATATTTTCTACCGGGTCGAAAAACCAAAATCCACCCCAGCCGAGTTCTCTATAGGCCCACCAAGAACCTAGGCTAATGCCGATAGTAGTAAACAAGATACCAATATTGGAAAATGTTTTGAGAAAGCGTATGTCATTAATGGATTCCTGCTTTCGTAGGAATGACATAGAAGAGGAATGGAATAACATAGCGGCACAAACAATAGTAAAAGGCATTACATAGCTGACATAGCCTAAATAAAGCAGAGGAGGATGGATGCTCAAAGCAATATCTTGGAGCATCGGGTTTAGTCCAAGCCCCTCTTTAGGAGCGAAAGAAAACACGTTAAAAGGATTGGAGGTAAAGTAAATAAAACTACTAAAAAATAGTTGTATGGCTGATAGAATAATAATAGATGAAAATTTAAGACGGTTATCTTTAAGTAAAAATATATAACAGCAACTAACGATTTGTAATAAACAAAACCATAATAACATTGAGCCTTCGTGGCTTGACCAACTACCGGCTATTTTATATATTAACGGCTTTAAGATGCTAGAATTTAAGAAAACATTTTGTAGTGAAAAGTCAGAAATAATAAAAGCATAGACTAGGGTAAAGAAAGCGAGTACGGGGCATAAGGCACTTGCGTAGAAAGAAAAACTGATAATATTGTCATTGCGAGGAGGCACGAAGTGTCGACGCGGCAATCTCAGGAGTTTTTGTATTACTTCATGAGATTGCCACGCTCCTTTTAGTCGCTCGCAATGACGCGTTAATAAGCCAAAAACAATCGACATCCCGCTTAAGCACATCGTTGTTAGTAGTAAAAAATTACCGATTTCACTCACTGCTTATTGTTTCCTCGGTAGTAGGTAATACGGTAATTTTTACGCTATCAATCTTATTGGCAATTTTCTTTAAAATTATTATTTTAAAGTTAAATATTTCAATTACTTCTCCTTGATTTGGAATTCTAGCAATTTTATGGATTATTAACCCCGCTATAGTATTTGCATCCTCATCCGATAAATTCCAATCAAGTTCTCGGTTAATATCTCTAATAGTCGTAGTGCCTTTTATAATGAACTCGGTATTAGACTTCTTGATAATTTCATGATTAAGCCTATCATGTTCATCGGTAATAGGTCCTACGATTTCTTCTATAACATCTTCAAGAGTAATAATTCCCTGTAAATCGCCATATTCATCTACAACACAAGCAAAATGATTATTACGCTCTCTAAAGGCATGTAACTGATCTACTACAAGTGCGTTCTCAGGGATAAACCAAGGTGGAGTTAGAAGTTTATTAATATCAACTTTTTTTGCATCATTATTATTTTCGTATAATGCTTTAAGCAAATCTTTTAGATTGAGAATCCCTATTATATTATCTCTATTATCTTGCCACAAAGGTATACGTGTATGAGCCACCGATAATAAAGTTTTAATTATCTCTTCATGAGGTAGGTCAATATTAAGGGCTATAATACTACTTCTGTGAGTCATAATTTCCGATACCGTCATATTACGTATATCTAATATTCCGCCGAGCATATTACGATCGGATTTATAAACTCCGCCTTCTTGATGGTAATGCTCAATCACGCCTCTTACTTCTTCCGTTCCTGATATTTGAGGATTTAAATTAATACGAAATATGAAGCAAAATATTTTTGTAATGTAATCAAGAGCAATATTAATAGGTTTGAAAAGCTTTAAAAATATTACGATAGTTGAAGCCATTTTTAATGCTAATTGTTCAGGCTTAGCAACGGCTATTGCTTTCGGTACTACTTCGGCAAAAACAATAATTATAAAAGCCATAACGCCGGAAGCAACTATTGGTCCGTTATCGCCGAGAAAGCTAATAAAGAGAGTAGTAGCAATAGTGGTACAAACCGTATTGATTAAACTATTACCTATTAATAAAGTTCCTATGACTTTTTCTTTTTTCTTAAGAACCTCTAAAACTGTTTTAGCACGCTTATTACCGGCAATTTTAAGCTTATGAATTTTCCCCGGCGAGGAGGCGGTAATAGCAGTTTCTGTAGCAGCAAATAAAGCTGATAAGGTGATCATTATTATAATAACGATCACAAGTATGATAGTCATTCTTGTTAAATATAAATTAACTATAAATAATTATATTAGGAATTAGGAATTTTGCCTAATGTTTTTTTTGTATACTCAGGTAGAATTTCAAAAATTGGCTACGTCGTTCTACAAGAGCTGCGGTACTCACATATTAAGTATATGCTCCGCTCCGAGGACTTTGAACCGATTACTCTTTTTAAAGTTGCACCAAGTATACTACTTATTCTTATAAGAGTATATTAGAGTCGTCTAGAGTGATCAGTTGTTTTTTGATTCTTCACTAATTCTTGAAATTTATTACTTGATTGCTGTACAGAATTTGTTTTTAACGGTCTCACGATTTCTTGTGCTTGCTGTTGCATTAATAGTGTATTAGCTTGAGCCTTTCTTAAATTTATACCTTGTCCTTTAGATTCTTCAGTAGTTAGAATTTTTTGACCTTTAGAAAATTTTATTGCACTATCGCATACGAAAACTCCGCAATCATAAGCGTTTTCTTGTTGTTTGGTGTTTAGTTCTATTATTTTTGCACCGGGATAAACTTCGTTAATATATTTTGTTACTTTAGGACGAGTTTCTAATGGCTCACCATGGGGTCATTATAAATAAAGTTTATATTTCCTTTATCATCTTTACTAGCCGTTAAGAGTAACCAATGTTTATGCCCTGTATTTAATGGTATAATTGCAGATTTGTTATCTAATAGTAACCCCTCTCCTGTAGCATAAAGAGTATCTTTTAGTATTTCCGGCTCTTCTAAAGAGGCGTGATGAAATATAGAGAATTTATTCTTATCTATATTTGCTTCCAATATATTTTTTATATCATCTTCAGTGTATAAATACTCAGGTTGTTTTATATTTTCTGTATTATAAATACCGGCTTGAGCTTCAGTATCTTCAGTATTTATAACCGGTTATGATTTTTTTTAGGTATTTTTGGCTCTATTAGTGATTTAATTAATTGTTTTTCTGCTTGCAGAGATGCTTCATACATTTTTTGTGTAACTCCTAGTTCTTCCCATGGTTTTGTATTACTCACGGAAGCTTGTTGTTCCGGTTGAGTTATAGAAGGGACAGCAACTACTTGCTGTTCTTGCGTCATTGCTTCCGTAGTTGGAGATGTTGATTTTTGAGTTTTAGGTTCTTCTTTTTTGCCGAATATTTTTTCTTTAAAACTAGTTGCTATATTTTTAAAATAGTTAAAAACTCTTCTAAAAAAACCTTGCTGTTGTGGTTGGTTTTCTTGCGGAGGTTTATATGGTGTTGTTTGTTCTTTTTGTATATCCTCAGCTCTATCTTTCATAACTTTCTTTGTATTAAAATTAAAGTCAATAGGGCTTACCTCAGCTTTACCTAAATCTTTTTGAAATTGCCTAGATATTTGTGATACAAATTTTTTAAAGTTTTCAGCAACATTATTTGGATCTTTTAAGATTTCATTAATTTCAAGTTTCAATCCGTAAATTTGATCTTCAGAGCTAATACCGAATTTAGCAGTGATAAGATTTGTTGCTTCGTCTGCAGAAAGAGGCCAAGTTTCTATAATTACTCTACCACCTTGATTTTTAGCTGTTTTTATTAGTTTATCTAATTTTGCTTTGTCAGGTATCGTACCGGAGAGCAACTGGTCAATTTCACGATCATATACAAGATTGTTAAAAACAGATGTTACTAAACTTATATCCGTAATTGTAGTGGTTTTATCTTTTGGCACTATACCATCGGCTATAGCTAAATTTTGATCTGTTTCATTTGTGAAAAAAACATGATCAACTTTTTCCATAATTTGCTTCCAATAAGCTTCCAGCTCAGGATTTTGGGTTAATGAATTATATTGATCAAAAGTAATAGTAGTTTTTATATTTAAATTTTGCGAATTAATTAAATCTTGTACCCGAAAAATTGGTTTTACATCATTATTGTTAAGTTGAATGTTAAAAATCGGTGTTTTGCCCTCTTTATGGGATCTTTCTAAGATTTCCGAAAAAATACGTTCTTTATCGGATATATGTGATTCTTTATTAACTTGAAGCGGAATAATAGGTAGTTTATTTTGAGCTTCCTGATTGTTTATTCTTTCTAATATCTGATCTTTATTGCCAAGTAAAAGAGTAAATATGATAGGCTCAGCCATTACTAACCTTTATTAAATAAATAGTATTAATATAATTTAATTATCAGAATTTTTGGGCTTCAAATCAAGCTATATTTAATAATCCGTGCTTTAGCTTATATAATTTATCCATTTTATGTGCTAACTCATGGTTATGTGTTACCATAATAACTGCGGTGTTTTGCTCTCTTGCTACTTTTAAAAATAAATTAAATACTTCATTTGTAGTTTTGGGATCTAAATTACCTGTCGGTTCATCAGCTAAAATAATTTTCGGCTTATTAATTAGGCTCCGAGCTATTGCAACTCGTTGTTGTTCTCCTCCCGATAATTCTCCGGGCATATTATAGAGTTTTTTCTCAAGTCCTAAATCATCTAATATTTTGCACGCATCTTCTATTGCTTCTTTTTGATCAAGACCGCTAATAAGTCTTGGCATAATAACATTTTCAAGAACGGTAAAATCTTTAAGTAAGTGATGTTGTTGATAGATAAAACCTAAATAATGAAGACGAATGAGATGATATTTTTGATACTTGCTATTTGGTATAATGACTTGACCGTTTGTAGGTTTATCAAGCAAGCCGGCAATATGCAGTAAAGTTGATTTGCCGCTACCTGAAGAACCTATTATAGCGATTAATTCACCCTCATTAACCGTTAAATTAAGGTCATCAAGTACCCTAACAATAGTTTTGCCTTGGCTGTAATGTTTTGAGATATTTTTTAGAATGAGGACTGTATTATTCATATCTTAGGGCATCCACGGGATTTAATTTTGAGGCTCTATAAGAAGGATAAATTGTCGCAAGAAAACACAATATTATAGATAAAGAGGTAATTAAAATAATATCCTCAGCTCTTACTTTTGAAGGTAAACTATAAAGAAAATAAATAGCTGCCTCGAAAATTTTAGTACCGGTTATACGCTCCAAATAATTCTTGATAGTTTGAATATTATAAGAGAAAGTAACACCAAGGATTACACCTAGCGTTGTGCCAAGTAATCCTATAAACATTCCGTTATAGATAAAAATAAGCATTATTTGCTTAGTGCTTGCTCCCATAGTTCTAAGAATTGCAATATCTGAAGTTTTATCTTTAACAAGCATAAATAAGCTTGAAATAATATTAAATGCGGCAACCGTAATAATTAAAGATAGAATAGTAAACATAGCCGTACGCTCGACGGCAAGGGCGCTTAAAAACTGTGAATTTAAGGTTTGCCAATTAAATACGTATAGGTTTGGACCTAATAATGATTGTATTTTATATGAATATGCAAGAGCTTTATCGGGGTCTAGACTATTAATTTCGATTAAATTAATGTCGTCGCCGAGAGATAAGAAATTTTGTGCTGCGGTAAGCGGCATTAATATCGTTGTCAAATCATAATCATACATACCGCTATTGAAAATTGCGATAATTTTAAATTCTTTTGATCTTGGCATACTGCCAAAGGCGGTAGAAACTGAATTTGGTGAAATTAATCTAATCTTATCCCCAATTGTTACGCCTAAATTACTTGCTAATTGTTCTCCGAGTGCTATTACGTTTTTGCCGTGAAAATCATCAAAACTACCGAAATTTACATTTTTAAAAATTTCATTTCTTAAACTGAGATCCTTTAATTTCATACCTTTAATAAGCGCGCCGCTATTATTGCTTTTACCAAGAGCCAAAGCTTGACCGTGAGCGATGAATGTTACATGCTTTACATAATCTTGTTTTAGGAGTTTAGCTTTAATTTCTTCATAGTTACCAATACTACCGCCTTGCCGATTTATTACTATATCCCCATTTAAGCCGATAATATTTTTAGTAAGCTCTATATGAAAACCGTTCATAACAGACATAACTACTATCAATGCTGTAACGCCGATCATTACGCCTACTAAAGAAAAGGCAGAAATAATAGAAACAAATTTTTCGTTTTTCTTAGCTCTAAAATATCCGAAAGCTATCTTGAAAATAAAATTGTTATTGATCATTTTTTTATTTGTTCTTATATCTATATCGTCATTGCGAGGAGCGAAGCGACGTGGCAATCTAGTTTTTATTTCCTGAGATTGCCACGTTCCTTGCAGTCGCTCGCAATGACGAAACAAAGACCTCTACACTCTATCAGAAATCTCAAAGACTTTATCGTACTTAAATAATTTAGGTAATGTTATTAACCCAAATAGCGTAACAATGGATATAGTAATGCCAAGAGGGGCAAAAGTACCGTTATATAAAAATCCTACTAATTGCAGCCCAAATGCCGTTAAAATCAATCTAGCCGCAGTAAACATAGCCGTCATACGAGCTTTACCGTCCGGAATAGCTTCTAAAAGCAACGGCCATAATATGTTAATCGGATATATCACGCCAAGAGATAATAATAAAGTAACTATTGTTATAGTTAAAGGGTTATTAATATTATATATAACTAATATACTATTTCCTAGTAGGAATAGTATTATAAACATAACTCCAAAATAGAAGCAATTTCTAATACCGAATTTTTTAAAACAATAACCGCTTGAAAAGCTCATAATTGAGAATAGAGCCGCCATTGCTCCTTGATAAAGTCCGAAATATTCTAAAGTTACACCTAAATCTTGCATATATAAAATAGGAGCAATCCCAATAAATATCCAATATCCTTGTGCAAGAAATATCATTGTAAGTATATAATATATAGCTTTTGGTGATTTGAAGATAGGTATATATTCTTTTAAGGAAATATGTATTTTTTTATTAACTTTTCTTTTCGGAATAAATAATATACCAAGAATTAGACTAATCAAACCTACTATAAGCAATAAAACAAAATTACCTCGCCAGCCCCAAAATAAATTGACGTAGCTACCTATAACCGGTGCTATTGCCATAGAAAGAGCAATAGTGCCGTTTAAAATGCCTATTAATCTTTGCTGCTCTTGTACTGAATAAATATCGGCAAGAACAACATATACTAGCACTGCAACCGATGATATCCCGCATCCTTGCAAAAATCTTCCAAATAATATAGCTTCATAATTATTTGCAAATACACAAAATAAACTACCAAGATTAAAAATCAGTAAACCGCGTATAATAATCGGTCTGCGTCCATACCTATCTCCTAAATTACCGACTATAAGCGAAGTAATACAATAAGCGGTTAGATTTACACCGAGTAGTAGTTCCGTCATAAAAGTTGAAAGGTTGAATGTATCTTGTATTTCAGGGAAGCTTGGAACGAATAAATCTATTTCCGCTCCAGCGAGTATTTCCATGATGATTACGGTAATAAGTAATTTCATAAGTAATTGTTAGTTTTAGGTTACGTTGACGATGTCATTCCTGCAAAAGCGTATAGGTGTCAACTTAGGGCGAATCTCATTAGGTGTCATCCCTGCGAAAGCAGGGATCCATGCTAAAAATCTTTAATTTTAAAGATTTTTTTATTATATTTTTTAAAAAGCGAAGGTAATCTCGCTTTATGCTGGATTCCCGCCTATGCGGGAATGACATAGAGCCTTAAGTTGCCCCCGTGTGCTTTTGAGAGGATGACACAGTATTATTTTACTAAAGAAAGAATAAATGAATATTTATGCTCGTCTAGCAATTTTTATTTATCAATGAGTATATACATGACACGATAACAGGAAGACTGAAAGGAAGTGAAAGCAGAAACTTTTAGTGATATATGTTAAGAATAATTATTTCTAACATATGGGACTATTAACAAAATAAATTTTAAAGCTAATTGAGTTTACTTTTGCTGTAAATTATAAAACTTTTTTAAAATAGTATTAACTATACTTTCAAAAATCTTATTAATTTTCGCTAAAAATTCTTTTTAATTATTAATTAGAATTATTTTGTTAACAGCCCCCTATCGATTTTAAAAATCAATTAAAATATTACTGATTAATTCCTAAAGCTTGTTTTTGAGCATCGGTAGTATTTTCCATTACCCACTTTTGGACATCAGGACTTAGTTGAGTATATGGGTTTGAATCCGGAGTTACAGATGCTACTAAGCTAGCAACCCAAGCTTGTTGATCGTCAGTACTCATAGCTTGTATTTGGGTTGTTGTAACTGAAGCTGGGTCAGGCATTTGCATTGATGAAGCAAATACTGGGCTTGCGAAAGCTAGAATTAATAAAATCTTTAATAAATTTTTCATTTTGTAAACCTTTTTTGTTTTGTAATTACGATTATAACAAAGCCACGGCAGCTTTCAAGCTAAATTATATTTAATATTTAAATTTTTTATACCACGGAGCTTTTATTGTAACAAATATATCAATTATCTACTTTATTGTCATTCTTGTGAGGTATTGTTGAGTAGGCCGGTTTATCCGTCATTGCGAGCGACTGAAAGGAGCGTGGCAATCTCATGAAGTAATAACAAACTCCTGAGATTGCTTCGTCGAATTACCTTGAAATTCCTCTCGCAATGACGGGGTGATACCCACGCAGGCGCAATGACATACCCCTTTATACTGTTAACTGTTCTCTGCAAATATTACGATAGGTTTCTGAGTTTTTAGATAAATCATTATGTGATCCGCTAGCCGCTACTTCTCCTTTATCTATCACTAAAATATAATCAGCTGATTCTATACTACTAATCCGATGGGCAATTGATATAATAATTTTCCCTTTCATTATTTTTTTTATAGAGTCTAGTAATTTCTGCTCGCTCATGGTATCTAAAGCACTCATTGCTTCGTCAAGAAGTAGGATTTGCGGTTTACGTAGTAATGCTCTAGCAATAGCTATCCTTTGTTTTTGTCCTCCTGATAATCTAACTCCTCTCTCACCGATTTTAGCATTGATACCGTCATGAAGTTTAGCGGCAAATTCTTCTATTCCCGTAATTTTTATTATCTCATTTATTTCGTCGTCGCTCGCTTGCGTATTACCGAATATAATATTGGACCTTACAGTGCCGGAAAAAATGTTAGCTTCTTGGGGAACATAGGCAATTAATTTACGAATTTCCGCAGGATTTGAAAGAGTTATATCTTGATTGTTAATAAGGATAACGCCGCTTTCTTGCCGGTAAAAACGCAGCAGTAACTGCATCAAGGTACTTTTGCCTCCGCCTGATCTGCCTACAATACCGATAAATTTATCGGCATTTATCTTCAAAGACATATTATTAATAATCCTTAAATTAGGTCTTGAATGATAGGTAAAATCGACATTTTTAAATTCTATCGAGATTGGATCGGAATTATTTAATTCTAAGTAACTATTATGTGTTATAGGAGTCTTGTCTATAATTGTAATTATTCGCTCTAGCGCGGCGAGTGGTAGATGTATTTCGCTTAATAGTGCAAAAATACCGCCGCTACTAAAGCCGGCAATGATTGCGTAATAAATAAATGATATAATTTGTCCAGCAGATACGTTCCCTTTAACTATATCCGAAGCTCCAATCCAAACAACTAAAGTAATTGCAAGAAATATAATTGCTATTGAAATCGCAAAGAATAAAGCACGAATTTTTAAACGAGTTTTGCAGTATGTTAAATAGTTTTGTAGTTTAGTATCAAAATCGGTAATTTTATTTGTTTGATTGTTAAAAGCATAGATAGCTCTAATATTATTAAAAGTTTCATCAATATCCGATGCTAAAAATGATTTAGATTCTAGAGCTTTTTTAGATAAAGCTTTAACATGTTTGCCGAATTTAATTAAAGGAATTAATAAAATAGGAATGGTAATAATTACTATAGAAGCGAGTTTAAAGCTTTCAAAAAACATTAAAGTAACGCCGCCAATTAGCATCACTGAATTGCGAATGAAAAAAGATAAGAAATTAACTATGAGAGTAGATATTTGATCTATATCATTTGTTAGGCGTGAAATTATATCGCCGATTTTTAATTCTTCAAACTCTTCGATTTCATAATTAATTAAATTACTGTAAGCTTCTTTTCTTATTTGATTAACTGCTTTTTCAGCAACATTATTGATAAAATATGAACGGAAAAAACTAGCAATACTTAAGATGATAATTAATAAACAGATATATAGTATGGATTTATCAACCGATAAAATATGGTCTTTGCTCAAGCCTCTATCAACTAAATTTCTAAAAACACTACCGATTAGTAATAATGAAGCTGATACGCTAAGTAAAGAGATCATAACGATGATCAAGTCTTTTTTATAGAACTTTAGATACTTAATCAGTCTATATAAAAGTTTGATATCCATAAGAAAAAATGTCATTGCGAGTGACTTTAGGCGTTGTTGGATATCAAATCGTCATTGCGAGGAGCGAAGCGACGTGGCAATCTAGAAAAATAATAAAAAGTACTAACTTTAGTATTTTTTACTGAATTGCTTCGTCGAATTACTATGTAATTTTCTTCGCAATGACGATTTGGTAACCACATAACAATCCCAAAATATGGGGCGAGTGACGGGATTCGAACCCGCGACCCTCAGAACCACAACCTGATGCTCTAACCAACTGAGCTACACCCGCCATAAATTAACAACGTAAATTTAGATTATCAGAAGGATTTAGTCAAGAATAATTAGGAGTGATAAGATTTATTTTCGGAAAATACGTTTTATATCGTCTTACATCTCTTGTTAACAAATCTACCTTCAATATACTCGCATGAGCACCAATAAAAAAATCCGGTAACATTGAATTTTTAATACCACTGTTCAATTTATATTTTTGAAAGGCTTTGCCTGCTAAAAACAATGCTTCTGTAGACAGGGGGGTAAGTTTAAAAAAGTTTTCAGTTATTGTAGCTTCTAACTCTTCTATTCTTTCGAACCCAATTGATATTTCAGTATAAATAATATCATTAATTATAAGTTCATGAAATTGCGAAAGTAATTTAATTTTATTTGAAGACCGCTCATACCAATTATTATCAAAAGTTATAATATCTAGTATTATATTGCTATCGACTAAAATCATGATTTAGTTAATTTCATTATTTCATCGGTAGACATATTTGATGTACTCTTGCCAGATAATTGTTGTATTAATTTTATACCTCTTTGATTGGAATTTTTTTTCTTTTTTAATAAAAACTCCATCTTTATGTAAAACGAAAGAAATTTCAGTATTAGGCAGCATTCCTAATTTACTTCTGATATTAATAGGTATGGTAATTTGTCCTTTAGTAGATATTTTCATAATTATAAAATAATTTTATCATTAGAGTTATAGTATACTATAAGTAAGAAATTTACAAGTAAGATTCTTACCCTGCGTTTTTTAATTCTTGAATAATTTTTTAGTTCATAATTTTATTTAATTACAATATAATTGATATATAGACAAACTGAATATACAAGATGAAAGCAAATGACGCATTTGACAGGTTTACTATAGAGCTTTTTAAAGATACGGATGGAGATTGGTTAGCAAGATTTGAAGAATTACCGCATGTATCGGCTTTTGGCAATTCGCCCGAAAAAGCACTGCATGAATTACAACAAGCTTGGACTTTAATGAAAGAAAGTTATATAAGTCATAATCAATCTATTCCTTTAGCACCCTCTAGGAAAGAGTATAGTGGGTAGTTTAATGTTAGAGTAGATAAACGTGTGCATCGAACTTTAGTACTTGAAGCACTTGGAGCAAAAATCAGTTTAAATGCTCTAGTATCTCAAAAATTAACTTTATCGGTAAACAATGAAAAAAGCAGTTATTCTAGTTAGCGGCGGGGCAGATTCTGCTACGGTTCTTGCAATAGCAAGAGAAATGGGTTATGAAATCCATGCTATGAGTTTTAATTACGGACAACGTAATAATGCAGAACTTCGGAAAGTTAAGGAGCTTATAAAAGAATATAACGTCAAGCAGCATAAGATTGTTGATATAGATTTGCGGGCTTTCGGTAGTTCTGCTTTAACCGATAATAATATAGATGTTCCGCATTATCACGATGTAAACGAACTACCTGAAGATGTGCCGGTTACTTACGTACCTGCTCGTAATACGATATTTTTAAGTTATGCACTAGGGTATGCAGAAGTAATAGGAGCAAAAGACATTTTTATAGGTGTGCATACAAGCGATTCGGCAAATTATCCTGATTGTCGCCTTCAATATATTAAATCTTTTGAAGAAATGGCGAACTTGGCAACCAATATAGGAAACAGAATTACCATTCATACTCCTTTAATTGACATGACAAAAGAGCAAATAATTAAAACAGGGCTGGAGCTTGGTGTAGATTATAAAAATACAATTTCATGTTACGACCCTACGGAGGATTATTTATCTTGTGGTAATTGCCTTGCTTGCATGATAAGACTCGATGCTTTTAAAAAGAATAATATACAAGACCCGATTAATTATGTATGATATATACTACTTATCTTTCAAGAATTGCTCTTTCATTTTATCAAGGACTCGTGATGCTCACGTACTATAGTGTACGCACCGCGCACTCGCCTATCAAAATAAAATTCAATCCTTGAAATACAAGCAGTATAACGACTTGAAGTATTATGATAAATAGAGAATATTTATATACTCCTTTTCCTGCACTTGATTTAAACGATATAGTTTTACGTGCGTTAGTCGAAGATGATGCACAAGATTATTTTAATTATATGAGTAAGTCGGAAATGGCTATTTATATAACTGATAGTAATAGACCTAAAGACTTAGAAGAAGCTAGAGAAGAAATGCGTTATTGGTCTAGTCTATATAAAAATCATAGAAGTTTTTATTGGGGAATTGCACTTAAAGATGATAATAAATTAATAGGTACGGCGGGCTTTAATACAATAAATTTAGAGCATCACAGAGCAGAAATAAGCTATGATCTAGATCCTAGTTTTTGGGGTCAAGGTATGATGTTAAAATCTATAAAAAATATATTAAAATTTGCTGATTATATTGGTATTATAAGAATACAGGCAACAGTAATTACTGATAATTTTCGTTCAATTAATCTTCTTGAGAGATGCGGTTTTGCTAGGGAGGGAATCCTTAAAAAATACGAAATAGTTGCAAATGGACATAAAGATTATTATATGTATGGTAGGGTTGTATAAGGTGTTGTTGACCGTCGTTGCGAGCGACTGCAAGGAGCGTGGCAATCTCATAAAATAATACTCCTGAGATTGCGTACGTACAAAACTTATAGTTTTTCCTCGCAATGACGATAATAAGAACTATTAAAATAAACATAAAAAAGAAAGTTAATGGTAGTAGAAGCTGATAAAAAAGAATTGATTTGTTCATTTTGTAGTAAAAAACAACATGAAGTAAAAAAACTAATAGCAGGCCCTGCGGTATTTATTTGCGATGAATGTATAGATTTATGTACGGATATTATGAAAGAAGAAAGTAAAGTTGCGTTAAAGCAAATTACTTCTTCAATTCCAACACCGCAAAAAATATGTGCAATTCTAAACGATTACGTAGTTGGTCAAGACCAAGCTAAAAAGATTTTAGCAGTAGCAGTTTATAACCATTATAAGAGACTTGAATATGTACAATCCGGCAATAATGACGTTGAACTTAATAAGTCGAATATTTTATTGATTGGTCCTACCGGCTCAGGAAAAACTTTACTTGCTCAAACGCTTGCTAAAATTCTAGACGTACCTTTTACTATGGCAGATGCTACTTCTTTAACGGAAGCCGGTTATGTCGGTGAAGATGTTGAGAATATATTACTACGTTTATTGATAGCAGCTGAGTTTAATATAGCGAAAGCACAAAAAGGCATAATTTATATTGATGAAGTTGATAAAATTACCCGTAAATCGGAAAATCCTTCTATTACTAGGGATGTGTCAGGAGAAGGCGTACAACAGGCGCTACTTAAAATTATGGAAGGAACAGTTGCTTCCGTACCTCCTCAAGGCGGTAGGAAACACCCGCAACAAGATTTCGTACAGCTAGATACTTCAAATATCTTATTTATTTGCGGTGGTGCTTTTATGGGGATTGATAGCATTATAACCGCAAGAACTAATCATAGTTCTATAGGTTTTGCGGCTAACGTAAATATTGATAAAGAGAAAAATAATAGTGAGATTCTTAAATCTCTAGAAATTGAAGATTTAACTAAATTCGGTTTAATACCGGAGTTTATCGGTAGGTTACCTATCGTTACGACTTTAGACGAGTTAGATAAAGATGCTTTAATTACAATTCTAACTAAGCCTAAAAACGCTATAGTAAAGCAATATCAGAAACAATTCGAGCTTGATGATGCTGAGCTTGTAATTGAGAATTCTGCACTAGAAGCTATTGCTGAAAAAGCTTTAGCTAAAAAGACTGGAGCAAGAGGGCTCCGTTCAATACTTGAGCATCTTTTGCTTGATAGTATGTATAAAGTTGCTGAGCTAAAGAAACAACGCGTTACTATTACAAAAGAGGTAGTTAACGGCTTAGTAGCACCGATAATGACCTCTCTCATTTCTACAAAATCAAACAAAAAACAACCGATTATTGAAGATATACCGGCATAAATATTGTTTACTCTCTATGTAATTCTTACGGGCTTGCCTGCGTGTATCGAAAAACGCATTCGGTGTCATCACGTGGCTTGACCGGCGTTGTTGCATGGCTCGGTTTTCCCGTCATTGCGAGAAGAATTACGTAGTAATTCGACGAAGCAATCCAGTAAAAATGCTGATTTACAGAATTTTTTAATCTTTTTCTGGATTGCCACGTCGCTTCGATCCTCGCAATGACGACTGGGAGTCTACGCAAGCAAGCCTTTCTCGCAAGGCGTTGTTGCGTAGAGATTAAAAAAGTCAATATAGCGCTTAGAGTATAAAAATAATTAAATTTTATATAATTCTAAAAGCTATATTGAGCTTTCCCAAGTGTAGAAGTCAAGATTTAATCTTACAGACATTATAAAAATTATATCTGAATGTCTGATAAGTTATGACTGTCAGATGAGTATTCAAGATATAAGATTTCGTTATTCTTTTCAACAGCTAACTTTTTACTATCCATAAAAGTCTGCATAGGTGTTTTTCCATAGCAATATTTACCGGAATGCGGTCTTTCATTATTATAATATGTAATAGTTGAGATTTAATCTTACATTTAGTAAAATTAAGATAATATTAAATGGAGGATTAGAGATGAATCTAAATCAAAAAATAATAAAGCCAAAAATAGGATTACTAGAATTAGCTAGGAGTCTTGGTAGTATATCGTCAGCATATAAAGCTATGGGTTACAGTAGAGACAGTTATTATAGGTTTAAAGAGTTATATGAAACAGGAGGAGAAGAAGCGTTATATGAGATTAGTCGGAAGAAGCCAATTATAGCGAATAGAGTTGATCCTGCCGTAGAGAGAGCAGTATTAGATATGGCAATAGAATACCCCGCTTATGGTCAGCTGCGAGTATCAAATGAGCTTAAAAAGACTGGTATTCTTGTATCACCTGGAGGAGTTAGATCTATTTGGCTACGTAATGATTTAAATAATATCAATAAAAGACTTAAAGCATTAGAAGCCAAAATGGCTCAGGATGGTATTGTTCTTACCGAAGCTCAGTTACAAGTATTAGAGAAACGGCGTAGCGAGAAAGAAGCTCATGGTGAGATTGATACACAGCATCCAGGTTATCTAGGATGCCAAGACACATATTATGTAGGTAATTTTAAAGGCATAGGCAAGGTATATTCTCAAGTGTTTATTGATAGTTACACTCGGGTTGCAGAGGCTAAACTATATACTGATAAAACAGCACTTACCGCTGCTGACATGCTTAATGATAGAGTGTTACCATGGTATGAGAGTCAGCAAATACCAGTACTTCGTATTTTAACTGATAGAGGTGGTGAGTATAAAGGTAATATAGAACATCATGCTTTTGAATTGTTCTTAAGCATTGAGGGTATTGAGCATACTACTACTAAAGCATATTCTCCTCAAACAAATGGTATGTGTGAACGTTTTAATAAAACTATGAAACAAGAATTCTTTGATACTGCTATGCGTAAAAAGATCTATACTGATCTTGATGATCTACAACTAGATCTTGATATTTGGCTAGAATATTATAATAATGAAAGACCGCATTCCGGTAAATATTGCTATGGAAAAACACCTATGCAGACTTTTATGGATAGTAAAAAGTTAGCTGTTGAAAAGAATAACGAAATCTTATATCTTGAATACTCATCTGACAGTCATAACTTATCAGACATTCAGATATAATTTTTATAATGTCTGTAAGATTAAATCTTGACTTCTACATATTACCTTTATACCCACCACCTCTATCAGTTAAAATACGAAGTACTGGTATTTGCTGACTCTCATACCATGGTAACACTCTATCATTAAGCATGTCAGCAGCGGTAAGTGCTGTTTTATCAGTATATAGTTTAGCCTCTGCAACCCGAGTGTAACTATCAATAAACACTTGAGAATATACCTTGCCTATGCCTTTAAAATTACCTACATAATATGTGTCTTGGCATCCTAGATAACCTGGATGCTGTGTATCAATCTCACCATGAGCTTCTTTCTCGCTACGCCGTTTCTCTAATACTTGTAACTGAGCTTCGGTAAGAACAATACCATCCTGAGCCATTTTGGCTTCTAATGCTTTAAGTCTTTTATTGATATTATTTAAATCATTACGTAGCCAAATAGATCTAACTCCTCCAGGTGATACAAGAATACCAGTCTTTTTAAGCTCATTTGATACTCGCAGCTGACCATAAGCGGGGTATTCTATTGCCATATCTAATACTGCTCTCTCTACGGCAGGATCAACTCTATTCGCTATAATTAGCTTCTTCCGACTAATCTCATATAATGCTTCTTCTCCTCCTGTTTCATATAACTCTTTAAACCTATAATAACTGTCTCTACTGTAACCCATAGCTTTACATGCTGACGATATACTACCAAGACTCCTAGCTAATTCTAGTAATCCTATTTTTGGCTTTATTATTTTTTGATTTAGATTCATCTCTAATCCTCCATTTAATATTATCTTAATTTTACTAAATGTAAGATTAAATCTCAACTATTACATATTAGAGGAATTTTAATTAGTCTTCCAGGATTAACTCCAAGCCATTTTCTAAATCCAAGCAAGATATCCTTCATGGTAACTATGTCTGGTCCAACTATTTTTAATAATTTGTGGATTTTTCCTTCCTTTCTATACAGTGAATAATTACTTTCGTTAAATCATCAATATGAATAGGTTGAAATTGTTGTAAACCATCGCCTATTAAAGGAATAAAATACGGTAATGTTGCAAGAGCCCTAAATAGTGAGGTACTACCGTAACAACCGCTTGCGTAAACAAGAGATGGCTGCAAAATTACCCAGTCTATATTTTCTAATTTTTGTAAATATGCTTTAGCTGCTTTTTTAGTTAACGCATAAGCAGTGTTTTCTTCATCATCTATTCCAAGAGCTGAAATATGAATAATTCTTTTTACATTAGTAATGGTGCAAGCCTTAAATAGAGCCTTTGGACCATTGACATGAACATTTTCAATATTATTAGCATGACTAGACTTTAATACACCTGATACATTAATAACTATATCTATGTTATTTAATCTATTTATCTAGCTTTGTGGTGTTAGGTCTATATTAAAATCACAATATATAACTTCTGCAGTAGGGAATTTTTTCTTGGTAGATTCAACATCTCTAACACAGCATATTACTTCATAATTATTCTTTAATAATTCAGCTGTAATATATGAGCCAATAAAGCCGTTAGCTCCTGTTATTAGTATTCTCATTATAATATACTCCGAGTAAATGAAAAGTTGGTATACGAAGCTCAATTTGGAAAAGAGCAAGGAGTCTGTAAGCTGAGGAGCGGAGCGTAAAATAATAATACGTGAGCATCCGAGGTCTTACAAAGACGACGTAGCCAATTTTTCAGATTCAGCGAGTATATAGACGATTTAGATATTGATATTTTTTATATCATTAATCAGATTCTGTTGCAAATAGAAGATAAAAAAGGATATATTATGTCCACAACTATTGTTTTTTGGTTAAAAACTTTTGCGCCCTAATACTCTTCTCTCTTATCAGAAACCGGCGTTGCCCGTGTGTGATTTTAATGTTATCTCATAATAAAATAATTAAAGATTATAAATAATTAAATATAAAAGATTTGAATAAATATTAAGAGATTTTTATATTTTTATTTTAACTTTAATATTTATTTAATTGAAATTATGAGTAATAAACTAGAAGTAATAATAAAATATTATAATGATATATCAAATTTAGGCGTAAGATTATGGAAAACTACTACAGCACTTGCTAGTTTTAATTTAGGTGAGGTATTGAAAATATGGTTCTGTGATAAAAATTTTAAAGATTTAACGATACTAGATCAAAGTTTTATTTATACTCAATATTTAGAAACAATGTTAAGTAAAGTAGCTGCTACCGGAAAGTATCAAGATGAGAATATCGGTCATTCTCACTGGAGCAATTGTTTTGGAGAGATAAATAATCAAGATCATTTTTTAGATACAAAGCTACAGAAGTTAATAGGAGTAGAAAACAAGAATATCATTGATTCTATGCTAGATAATATAGGGGATATAAATGCACTAGAGTTTAGTACCTTTGTGACTAAAGCCCAAGGATTTTTAAAAAATAATTTAGATCAATCTGAAAGCTTGATTAAAGCAGCCGAAGAAATCGATGCTATGGCATATCCTCTGACGAGAGAGTATTTTTTATATCGCTATATAGCTAAAGCAATATTACTTACAAATACTTTAAACGTATCTTCCTCTTATGAAGCCGAGTTTAATATAGTAAAAAAAGCCCATTTAAATTTTACAAATCATCTTAATTCATTAGAGCAAAGTCTTACTAGAATAGAAAAAGCTACGGATAAATATAATGAAGATCATAAAATTGCTTCTTGGTTAACTGAAAAATCAGATTTAGTTAGCAACCATTCAGGTAAAATAGCAGCTACTTATGCTGCTCTTATAGCTGGTGTAATTGCTTTACGTTCGTATGTAATTGATGAAGATGATCCTTGGTATGAATTATGTGCTTTACCGACCACTAGCCTTGCGATGCTACAAATTTTATTATCTTTTCCAGGTACGGTCTTATCAAATAGACAAACTAAAGAGATTAATAATAATATGTTTCAAGCATTAGAAAATAACAATGACAATGAAAATGCTGAAGACATTAAATTTTTATTTGATTACACTCCAAGCCTTGCTAATGATGCCGTAAATACAACTGCGATTTGTTTTAGATATGCTGCTAATTTAGGGTTACAGCCTATCGATTTATTAAATAATGATATTATTAATCGTATAATTGTATATACGGCTTTGCGATGGTCTGCAGCTGCAGGAGTAGTAGAAGAACAAAGTAAAGTTACAAATTTTATGCAAAATAAATTAATTAAATTTTTGCATGATAAAATTGTACCGGCTTTAATTGAGAATAAGAAATTTACAGCTGAAGAAATTAAACCATATTTTCAGTTACTATATAAACATTCCGAAAAAGATAAGAATACGCAAATAAAACTTCAGGCAATATATAATAAACTTACTAATCAAGATATAGATTTTAACAATATTGAACCAGACATTAGTACCTATCATGGATGGAAGAGTACTGCTATGTGTTCGGCAATAGCCACGCTGATTTTAGATTATATATGTTTTTATTTTCGTAATCCAGAATTAGAATTTTATGAAGATCCAATGTTTTATGCCTCCACTTCTGTTAAATTAATGCGTCTTGCTTCTTTATTGGTATCAACATATTGTGGCAATAAAGTTATAGAAAATATCACCGGCAAAAAATTAACTAATGATGTGTTTTTTCAAAAGTTTTACTACAATGATGCTGCAAGGTTGACTGTAGCGATAGTACCTTTAATAATGTTTGAGTCTATTAAAGATTTAAAATTCTTAAGTCTTGCAACTTTAATAGATGTTTTAACAACTGCTATATCGGATTTAAATGCTGGTAAGGCAATTAGTAGTGCAGGTAAAAATATTGCTGAGAAAGCCGCTACTACCCTTACTTGGCTTAATAAAATTGCCTCAGGCACAAACGATGATACAGTTATTGATATTGATGCTACAGAAGAAGTACCATGTCTAGGTTCTGTGCATATTTGATTAATTATGATTATTCTATTAAAAGTAGACAGAATCGAGTATAAAAAATTATAATATTACTAAGAGCCTGTCGGTAAATAAATATTAATCGGTAATTTGGTTCTTTTTTTGCTGCAAATTATAAGATTTTTTTGAAAAATGAATAACTATTCCTGCAAAAATCTCATTAGTTTTCGCTAAAAAAGCTCTTTAATTACTAATTAATATTTATTTACCGCCAGGCTCTAACTTCTTTTTAGAGTATTTATGCGTATTAAAAATAAATCGAAACTTGTGTTAATTTTTCCATTTATATTATTAGCAGTAATTTTACCAATATATTTGTTATTAGAAATTTATGATCTAGGAAAAAATGGTATATATCGCAAGGATCTATATCAGGGGCTTTATTATAATTTTTCGTCCCTTTCATTACAGAAACAGTTAGAAAAGTACAATTATACCGTACAGCTTCCTAAAAATCCAAATGTTCCTTACAGAATTGCAATACTATGCAGACATGATCGTTTGGCCTGTATGAGAGTGCAGCAAGCAGCGAATAATCTTGGGTGGGAATCATTATTTATTTCAATAAGCACTGATATGCATCCGATAGATATTTTTAGAATGTATAGTATAGTTAGGCAATTTAATCCTGATTTTACTATATCCGCAGCTGATTTTGGTAAGGTTGGGGATATTAAACACTATTTTATTTTACATTTTCCTTGTCTGAGAAATAATGCTAAATATTTGATAGACATTGCTTTGGTTCCCTATTATTGTCCTAAACCTATTAAATCTGATGGATTGCTTGCTGTTACGGATTTTAAAAAAATTAATCAATATTATGAAGATATTTCCATACCTATAATTGATTTCAAGTTTTCACGACCTAAAACAGAGTTTATTAAAATTAATTATTCGAGGTTATTTATGTGTGGCTATAATTGGGATAATACTCGCTTTGGTCTCAAATATAAAAAGTTATATAAACTACTTGATAAACGTAAGGATGTAGACATGTATGGCCCTAGATCAGGATGGTTACTGCTTAATTCCTATAGAGGATTTATACCTTGTAACGATCAGTTATTTGTTGATACAATAAGAAAAAGTGGTATTGGTTTAGCATTGCATTCGGAAGATCATATTATGGAAAACTTTCCTTCCGGACGAGTTTTAGAACTTGTGAGTTCTTCAGCATTGGTAATTGTTGATGAAATGCCGTGGGCAAAAGAAACTTTTGGTGATAATATACTATATATAGAAACTTTAAACAAATCTCCTGAGGAAATATACTCTCAAATAAATCAACATTTAGAATGGATTAAGTCTCATCCTGAAGAAGCTTATGAAAAAGCAAAAAAAGCTCATCAGATTTATCTCGATAAATTTACTATGGAACAAATCCTTACAAACATAGCTAATATGCATAATAATATTGTAAGCCGGGAAAATTAGGGGGGCAGAGAGTGTATAAAGTTATACTTATAATTTTTGTAATTATTTGGGGAACAATAAATGTGTACGACTCTTCATTTATCCGTTTTTTTTATTATAGATTTTTACCTGTAGAAAAAATTACTAAACTGGATGTTATTAGTGGTGAAAACCTGCAGACCGGTAAGTTGGAGATGAGTAAACATAAGGTTGTTTTTGCCGGCATTACAAGGAGTAATGCGCCTCATTTACCAAACGCAATGCGTCATATAGAATATATAGGACAGTTTTTTTAGATTACAGGATAATAATTTTTGAAAATGATTCTACCGACTCTACAAAATTAATGCTAAACTTGTGGCAGTTAATAAATCATAAAGTAAAAATTATATCACAGGACTTTTTTAACCAAAAAAGACCTTCTATAAAGTTCCTAGCGGATATTAGAAATAAATATCTAGAAATTTTTAATACAAGTGAATTTGATGAGTTTGATATAGTAATCATTCTTGATATGGATATAGGTTACGGTATTGATATTAGGGGAATATTAGACAGTTTTAGCAAAATTGATCGTTGGGATGTTGTATGCTCAAATGGAATATTTAACTCCAAAGGACAAATGTATGATGCTTTTGCCTTTCGTAATGAAGAATTTTCCTATACACCGTATGAGTATAACCTAAAAACCGGCAAGAGTTATTTTGATACGGAAAACCTTGCTTTAATGCAGAAAATATATCCTCCGGATTCAGATTTACTACCGGTAAATTCGTGTTTTAATGGTCTTGCTATATATAAAAGAAAATTTTTTGAAAACTGCTTTTACGATTCCATAAAAGAAGATTGCGAACACATATACCTGCATGAGTGTATGCGTTCTAAGCATAATGCACGAATATTTATGAATCCAGCACAAATTATCCGTTATGAGCATTATAGGTAAGGTTATAGTATACCTCTATAATTTTTCTTCTATTTGTGGTGGATTTTCTACTTCTACTTCGATAATCTCAGATTTAGAAGAAACGATTTGATAACGCTCTAAGGTAGCTGGCATGACTTTATTTCCTGAATCAATGCCGAGTTTGTGAATGTTCTTAACTCTCGACATAAAATTACGATTAAACGAGGCAGCGAATTTATCATAATTAGTAACCATATTATGTAGGTTATTACCTATTTTCTGAGAATAATCAGCCATAGTACCGATAGAGCTTAGTAATTTTCTTACTTCTTCAATAATTACCTTATAATTTTCCGAACGACGATGATCGGTGATTTGAAATTTTGCAAATGATAGCATATTCATAAGCCCGGCAGGTCCTACGGGAAAGATATTACAGCTCCAAGCTTTTTGTAAAAATTCAGGGTCGGCTACAATGACTTTCTCGACCGCTTGTTCAGTGGGTAAAAACATTAAAGTAATAACATTGTTAAAGCTCTGATCCTTTTTGTTTAGATTAGTTAAAATATTTTCGGCATAGTCTTTATTAGCCAAAGATTTTAAATGATAATTCATGGTTTTACTAAGACTCATGTTATTATCCTGCTCGTCCACAAGAAATTTAGAAGCTTTAGAATCAATAACCATTAAATTACCAGAAGGAAGAAAAATAAGAGCATCAGGTCTTCGCTTTCCGCTATCTGTTGTAGTTAGACCGTATTGCATAATGAAGTCTAAATTAGGACGTAAGCCTGACGATTTTAGGATATTCTCAAGCGTAATTTCAGCAAGTAACCCCGCACCGATCGGAGAAAGCAACGACTGCTTAATCAAATCAACCGTACCTTTTGATTGCTCTATATCTTTATTTAAAGCTCCCACCATCGTAATTAATCGCTCGAACTCGCTATTAAACTTCCCTGATGCAGTAGCGATATTTTTCTCGGCTAGCTCTCTTGCCGCATTGTTTTCCATTTTGTGAATTTCGATTAATTGCTTGGATAAATCCTTACCTAAATCAAATAACGCAGCTTTAGCCGATGAAAATGATTCTTCTCTTATTTTTTCCGAATCCTTAATAGTCTGCTCTTGAAATTCTACTTTGCACTTCAATTGCTCAATTTTCTGTAAGAACCCTATTTTTTCTTGGTTCAATAATTGGTTGTTATTACTAATTTCTAGATTCTGCTCTGATAAGAATTGTAGCTGGGTTTTTAAGGTTGTAGTTTTTACATAAAGCCAAATGATTAAAGCTAGTAAAATAAGTAGCGTAGCTGCGGT
Organism: Rickettsia senegalensis; assembly: GCF_056135685.1. Lineage (NCBI taxonomy): Bacteria > Pseudomonadati > Pseudomonadota > Alphaproteobacteria > Rickettsiales > Rickettsiaceae > Rickettsia > Rickettsia senegalensis. The sequence goes on from NZ_JBVYTQ010000001.1 coordinate 604,160, forward strand.
AATCGGTAATAAATAAGGCATAGAATAAGTTTGAGTTTTTAATATTAGATAATACTAAAATCTTATACAATTTTCACCAAATATATTATTAACTAAATATTAAAAAATTAACTTGAAAATTTAAAGCTGGGTGTTTTATGAAAAAAATTATGTTGCAAGGGCCAAACGCAGATATGGATTATGACATAAACAATGAAGATATTGAAATACTAAACAATGAAGAAAGTTTTGATGATTTTCTTAATCCTACAAAAGATAAAAGAGCAGGAGCTGAAATATTTCTTTATGCTCATGGCAATACAGAATTAACAGAAGTAGCAGGAGATATATTAAATTTATATTCATCAGAGCGTAGTAACGATAATAAAGCTAACAAGATAATTGCAAGAATTGCTTATAATACTGAACCTGAAGAGGTTAATATTATTCATGTGCTTGCCTATCACTCTAGTGATATACATAATCATATAAAGCGGATAGAAGGTAATATAGTACTACTGGCCTATAGTCGTTCTGATGATGTAGCGTGGAGCGACGATTGTGAACATTTTTATAATTCTAGGGTCAATAATAATGAAAGTATTATATGTAATAGTTGAGATTTAATCTTACATTTAGTAAAATTAAGATAATATTAAATGGAGGATTAGAGATGAATCTAAATCAAAAAATAATAAAGCCAAAAATAGGATTACTAGAATTAGCTAGGAGTCTTGGTAGTATATCGTCAGCATATAAAGCTATGGGTTACAGTAGAGACAGTTATTATAGGTTTAAAGAGTTATATGAAACAGGAGGAGAAGAAGCATTATATGAGATTAGTCGGAAGAAGCCAATTATAGCGAATAGAGTTGATCCTGCCGTAGAGAGAGCAGTATTAGATATGGCAATAGAATACCCCGCTTATGGTCAGCTGCGAGTATCAAATGAGCTTAAAAAGACTGGTATTCTTGTATCACCTGGAGGAGTTAGATCTATTTGGCTACGTAATGATTTAAATAATATCAATAAAAGACTTAAAGCATTAGAAGCCAAAATGGCTCAGGATGGTATTGTTCTTACCGAAGCTCAGTTACAAGTATTAGAGAAACGGCGTAGCGAGAAAGAAGCTCATGGTGAGATTGATACACAGCATCCAGGTTATCTAGGATGCCAAGACACATATTATGTAGGTAATTTTAAAGGCATAGGCAAGGTATATTCTCAAGTGTTTATTGATAGTTACACTCGGGTTGCAGAGGCTAAACTATATACTGATAAAACAGCACTTACCGCTGCTGACATGCTTAATGATAGAGTGTTACCATGGTATGAGAGTCAGCAAATACCAGTACTTCGTATTTTAACTGATAGAGGTGGTGAGTATAAAGGTAATATAGAACATCATGCTTTTGAATTGTTCTTAAGCATTGAGGGTATTGAGCATACTACTACTAAAGCATATTCTCCTCAAACAAATGGTATGTGTGAACGTTTTAATAAAACTATGAAACAAGAATTCTTTGATACTGCTATGCGTAAAAAGATCTATACTGATCTTGATGATCTACAACTAGATCTTGATATTTGGCTAGAATATTATAATAATGAAAGACCGCATTCCGGTAAATATTGCTATGGAAAAACACCTATGCAGACTTTTATGGATAGTAAAAAGTTAGCTGTTGAAAAGAATAACGAAATCTTATATCTTGAATACTCATCTGACAGTCATAACTTATCAGACATTCAGATATAATTTTTATAATGTCTGTAAGATTAAATCTTGACTTCTACAACTGAAAAAACTAGAGAATTTCAAGGTGACTTTTTACTATACAGATGGAGGTCATGCCTCCATATTGCAGTTACGCCTATTAAAAAGCTATACGTTCAATAAGAGTACCAATAACCTTATCATGAATATCCAATGACTTGGAAAAGCAGATTGTCTTACGTGCAAGCCTCTTGCATCTCGTTCTAAGGTTCAAGTTACTTCGTTCTATCCGTTGAGTGATTTTTTACTGATAATATGCTTTTTAGGGTCTAATAACCTAGCATAACTCCCCCATCCATCTGTATAGTAAAAAGTCACCTTGAAATTCTCTAGTTTTTTCAGTAATGATTCTAATGTGCTATCACATCTTGTACCAAACGTATAAGCAACTACTTTTAACGAAATCTTATCCAAGGCATACCAAAGCCATCGTTGTCTGGATTTATTCTGTACATAAGACCATTGTTCATCTATCTCAGGAGCAATAATTACTTCTGTTGTACTGATAGAATGATTTATTGTTTTTTAATACTAGATTTTTTTAAAACACGGATAACTGTATTGATACCCACTTTTAATACTCTTACTGTATCTCTAACTCCAGAGCCGTTGATTGACATTTCTACTATTTGCTCCTTAACTCCAGGCTTAGATGCATTATTAATATACTCCAATTAAAAATATCGATTACACCGCTTGCATTGATATCTCTGTTGTTTTGAAATTGAATATCCTGACTTTATTACTTCTTCTGTGTTGTTACAATATCTACACTTAACATCTATTTTTGCCATAACTCCTTAACTATAATTCTCTCTTATTACTGTTTGAGGATTATAGACTATTTACTCTAAACTGCAATACGGAGGCACGACCTATGCACGATAGTTTAGAGAATGGTAGGAAATATCGTTTATTTAATGTGATTGATGACTTTAATAGAGAGAGCCTTGGTACTGAGACTGATTTTTTATTGTCAGCAGGAAGAGTTATCAGGTCACTAGATCAAATTATAGAATGGCGAGGTAAGCCAAAATCTATACGTTGTGATAATGGACCTGAATATATCAGTAAATTATTGAGCAAGTGGGCAAAAGAAAAGAATATCAAGTTATTATTCATTCAGCCAGGCATGCCTCAGCAAAATGCATATATTGAAAGATATAATAGAACTGTAAGATATGATTGGTTAAATCAGTATTTATTTGTTAATATACAAGAAGCACAGGATCTTGCAACTCAATGGCTTTGGTCTTATAATAACGAAAGACCTAATATGGCTATTGGCGGTATAACACCAATACAAAAATTAGCTCTCGCAACTTAACTCTCTACTCTCTATTGCGATTAAAAATGGGAGGATTACCGGTTATTATTGAAAAACAATTAACACATATGCTAAAAGAAATACTTCCTACTTCTTCATTTATTGTTAACAGTAATCACTTTGTAAAAGCTATTGAAACTAACAATCCTGAAATTATTAATTTAATATTCAATCAGCGTTCACAAGATGCTAGGTCGTGCCTCCGTATTGCAGTTTAGAGTAAATAGTCTATAATCCTCAAACAGTAATAAGAGAGAATTATAGTTAAGGAGTTATGGCAAAAATAGATGTTAAGTGTAGATATTGTAACAACACAGAAGAAGTAATAAAGTCAGGATATTCAATTTCAAAACAACAGAGATATCAATGCAAGCGGTGTAATCGATATTTTTAATTGGAGTATATTAATAATGCATCTAAGCCTGGAGTTAAGGAGCAAATAGTAGAAATGTCAATCAACGGCTCTGGAGTTAGAGATACAGTAAGAGTATTAAAAGTGGGTATCAATACAGTTATCCGTGTTTTAAAAAAATCTAGTATTAAAAAACAATAAATCATTCTATCAGTACAACAGAAGTAATTATTGCTCCTGAGATAGATGAACAATGGTCTTATGTACAGAATAAATCCAGACAACGATGGCTTTGGTATGCCTTGGATAAGATTTCGTTAAAAGTAGTTGCTTATACGTTTGGTACAAGATGTGATAGCACATTAGAATCATTACTGAAAAAACTAGAGAATTTCAAGGTGACTTTTTACTATACAGATGGATGGGGGAGTTATGCTAGGTTATTAGACCCTAAAAAGCATATTATCAGTAAAAAATACACTCAACGGATAGAACGAAGTAACTTGAACCTTAGAACGAGATGCAAGAGGCTTGCACGTAAGACAATCTGCTTTTCCAAGTCATTGGATATTCATGATAAGGTTATTGGTACTCTTATTGAACGTATAGCTTTTTAATAGGCATCACTGCAATATGGAGGCATGACCAGATGCTATAAGCGATAATCCTGCACAAATTCTTAACATAGCTATTGAGTACAACAACAAAGATGTCATTGAGTTTCTAGTATCAAATGTAGAAGATGAAATATCAGAAATGCAGCTAGAACAAACTTTAAAGAATAATTTTATATCATCACTTAAATATAATCTTGTAGATAGAGTAAAATTGTTATTGCCTTTCGCATCAAAAATATCCTTCGCATCACAAGATTTAATAAATAGTGGTATTGATATTAGAAAAATCGTTGAAAATCATGATGAAGAAATAGTAAAAATGATATTTGAATCTCCAAATATAATATCCCTACATGGATATTATGTTAACTTAGAAATACAAAACGGTGATTGGAAAAACGCTGTATATTTAAAAAAAGCTGCCAAATATACTCAAGGATCCAGTACCCTAGTGCAAGAAGGATTAATAAGAGCATGGGATCTACAAAATAAATTTACTGGAATGAGTGTAAGTGAAGTTGCTAAATTTGGCTCACCAGAATTAATGGGGCTAATATTTAAAAATTTAAGCCCTGAGCAAATTCAAGATACTCTTAGTAAAGCTGTAACAAAATCTATTCAATTTAATAAAGATACTGCTGAGCTTAAGGAGCTACTACAATATCCAGATATTAAAATAACTTCAGAAAATCTTTATGAAGCGATACTCACGGGAAATAAAGAATCAGTAGTATTAGTAGTTAATCATCCGTCTACTAAAATAGATTATTGGTCTTTTATAGAAACAATCTTAAGAGTAAAAAATTCAGAAATCCTAGATTTAATATGTACTCATCCGTCTTCAGCAGAATTAGTAAGAAATTATTATTACAAAAATGAAAGGCATCCGGATAAAATTGCTAAGATTTCACATTATGTTCAAGAAATCCATGAAGATACTATCAATATTTTAGGGAATGAAGAATTTTAGCATAACTTAATTTGTAGAAGTCAAGATTTAATCTTACAGACATTATAAAAATTATATCTGAATGTCTGATAAGTTATGACTGTCAGATGAGTATTCAAGATATAAGATTTCGTTATTCTTTTCAACAGCTAACTTTTTACTATCCATAAAAGTCTGCATAGGTGTTTTTCCATAGCAATATTTACCGGAATGCGGTCTTTCATTATTATAATATTCTAGCCAAATATCAAGATCTAGTTGTAGATCATCAAGATCAGTATAGATCTTTTTACGCATAGCAGTATCAAAGAATTCTTGTTTCATAGTTTTATTAAAACGTTCACACATACCATTTGTTTGAGGAGAATATGCTTTAGTAGTAGTATGCTCAATACCCTCAATGCTTAAGAACAATTCAAAAGCATGATGTTCTATATTACCTTTATACCCACCACCTCTATCAGTTAAAATACGAAGTACTGGTATTTGCTGACTCTCATACCATGGTAACACTCTATCATTAAGCATGTCAGCAGCGGTAAGTGCTGTTTTATCAGTATATAGTTTAGCCTCTGCAACCCGAGTGTAACTATCAATAAACACTTGAGAATATACCTTGCCTATGCCTTTAAAATTACCTACATAATATGTGTCTTGGCATCCTAGATAACCTGGATGCTGTGTATCAATCTCACCATGAGCTTCTTTCTCGCTACGCCGTTTCTCTAATACTTGTAACTGAGCTTCGGTAAGAACAATACCATCCTGAGCCATTTTGGCTTCTAATGCTTTAAGTCTTTTATTGATATTATTTAAATCATTACGTAGCCAAATAGATCTAACTCCTCCAGGTGATACAAGAATACCAGTCTTTTTAAGCTCATTTGATACTCGCAGCTGACCATAAGCGGGGTATTCTATTGCCATATCTAATACTGCTCTCTCTACGGCAGGATCAACTCTATTCGCTATAATTGGCTTCTTCCGACTAATCTCATATAATGCTTCTTCTCCTCCTGTTTCATATAACTCTTTAAACCTATAATAACTGTCTCTACTGTAACCCATAGCTTTATATGCTGACGATATACTACCAAGACTCCTAGCTAATTCTAGTAATCCTATTTTTGGCTTTATTATTTTTTGATTTAGATTCATCTCTAATCCTCCATTTAATATTATCTTAATTTTACTAAATGTAAGATTAAATCTCAACTATTACAACTTATTTTAATACTACTAGCTAGACTATTTCGTTGCTGATGTCGGAATAGTCTTAACCATTTCGACATTTAATTATAAGCCATATCCTCGTGCATACCAATAAATGTAGCTGAATTGACTATATTCACTTTATCTTCTAGAGGTCCGAGTGGCTGAGCCGGTTTTAACAATTCCTGCGTTAGTATAAATTTGGTTTTTTTCTCGATATTCGATAAAAAAGGTAAATGTAAGCTATGAGGGCTGTATATTATTGCATATTTATCCCATTCTAGATATTGTCTATTCAAATGCTCTTTATATTCAGATGGGCCATATACTTCTATACTACCAAATTTATATTTTTTTAAAGGATATAGTTCATACTCATAAAAAAAATCATTTGGATATTTATTACGCATGCTTTGATTAAAATGAACAAATTTATCATTTTCTTTATGAAATACGAAAATATCTAAGCATCTTTCCCCGCAAATTACATAAATTTTATTATGTTTAACGCGATATCCTAATTGTTCAAATTGCGGTAATATTTGTTGCAAATGTATTTCGTCTTCATGCATAATACCGATATCTAAATCATCGTCAAAAGGAATTATGCCTTGATGTCTAACGGCTCCAAGCAGAGTGCCGCCTTCTATCCAATAATTAATATTATTCTTACCAAGTAGCTCATGAGTATCTTTCATTAGCTGATAAAGGCTAAGTGCTTTTTTCTCACTAATTCTATATTTTTTTACTTGTTCATCACTTAAGGTTACATATCGCCAGTCATGTTCTAATATATAAGCATAAAAAAATATGCCGACGAAAATAGTAAGAATTAAGCGTAAAATATTTTTAAAGGATAATATTGACTTTAATTTTATCACCTTGAACTTTAAATTACATTTTCCTTGCTGATATAACATTTTAAAACAACTGGCTATTACTTCTTTATCTCAATTTGTTTAAAAGCTTATTCTATCCTCTAAAGGACTAAAAGGCTGAGCCGGTTTTAACAATTCCTGCGTTAGTATAAATTTGGTTTTTTTCTCGATATTCGATAAAAAAGGTAAATGTAAGCTATGGGAATGCTCTATCACTGCATACTTATCCCATTCTGGATATTGCCTATTTAGATTTCCTATAGGATCAGCAGGACCATAAACCTCTATACTACCGAATCTATATTTTTTTAAGGGATATAATTCATTATCATAAAATGAACTCTTCGGATACTTATCTCGAACTGCTAAATTAGTATGTATAAATTTGTTTTGTTCTTTATGAAAAATAAAAATATCTAAACAAGCTTTTTTGCATATATTATAAGCTCTCTCGTAGGAAACAGTATAACCGAGTTGTTCAAATTGCGGTAATATTTGTTGCAAATGTATTTCGTCTTCATGCATAATACCGATATCTAAATCATCGTCAAAAGGAATTATGCCTTGATGTCTAACGGCTCCAAGCAGAGTGCCGCCTTCTATCCAATAATTAATATTATTCTTACCAAGTAGCTCATGAGTATCTTTCATTAGCTGATAAAGGCTAAGTGCTTTTTTCTCACTAATTCTATATTTTTTTACTTGTTCATCACTTAAGGTTACATATCGCCAGTCATGTTCTAATATATAAGCATAAAAAAATATGCCGGCAAATATAATTAATATTAAGCCTGTAATATTTTTAAAGGATAACATCGACTTTAATTTCATCATCTTTCATCTCAAATTGTATTTCTTCTGCCGATGTGACGTTTTTTAAATCTTCTGTTAATTCTGCAGATAATTCTATGCCGCTAACTTTAAGCAGTTTTATAGGAGCTTTTATAGATAGATTTTTCTCAGCTTTGAATTTTCTGACGATATCTAAAATTTCAAGCAGCCCTTCTGCTCCTTTTGCATCTATATTATAGTTTAAGTCACTGTAATTAGTCCAGCTGCCCTTAACGTGAACAGAATTTTCACTATATAATAGCTGATATAATTCTTCGGTAATATGCGGCACGAACGGTGCAAATAGTTTCAATAACATTTGCATAATATGATATAAAGTTAATATGCTACTATATTGTCCTTGCGGGTTTTTATTTTCTTCATCATAAGCTCGATTTTTACTTATCTCTAAATAATTATCACAAAATATTGCCCAGAAAAATTTTTCTGTTAAGTGCATAGCATTTGCATATTCATAATTTTGTAACTCATTTGTGGCTAGCTTAACTAGTTCTACTAGCTTATTAATAACCCACTGATCAAATTCGTGAGTAACTTTCTCTTTAATATCGAACAAGCTTACTTTTTTATCTTCATCTTTTAATTTCTCAAAATGTATAGAAACAAATTTAGCGGCATTCCATAGCTTGTTAACAAGCCTTTTGCCGTTTTTCATAACGTCTTCAGAATAGGCGGTATCGCTACCCAGTTTTGAATTTGCCGACCAATAACGTATGACATCGGAACCGTATTGCTCTAGCAGTTTTTCAGGTACTAAAACATTACCCTTAGATTTAGACATTTTACTTCGGTCTTCAGCTAAGCACCAACCGCTTACCATGATGTTTTTCCACGGCAAAGTATTTTGGTGTAAATGAGCTTTTAAGATAGTATAGAACGCCCAAGTTCTTATAATTTCATGTGCTTGAGGTCTTAAATCCATCGGAAATAATTTATCGTGTCTATCTTTATTAACAGTGAAACCATCAGAAATACCATGAGTAGAAAGTTGAGGCGAAACGGAACTTGTTGCCCATGTATCCATAACATCTAAGTCAGGCTCTACTTCCTCCTTACTATAACCTATAGGCAAATCTTTTAGGGGGTCAATAGGTAGTTGCGAGACATCAGCATATAAAATCTTGCCTTCCTCACCGGCTCTTTTAGAGTACCAAACAGGGAAAGGTACGCCGAAATAACGTTGCCTACTTATGCACCAATCCCAACTAATGGCGTTAATCCAATTCTCTAAACGAATCTTCATATTTTTAGGATGCCAATTTAACTCACTTGCTCTTTTAAGTAGAGCTTCTTTATGTGATATAGTTTTAACGAACCATTGCGGTACGGTTAGTATCTCAAGAGGAGTCCCTGACCCCTCAGCACATTTAACGGTATGAGTTATCTCTTCTTGTTTAGTAAGTAAATTCTGCTCTTTTAAAATATCTATTATTTTTGTCCTAGCTTCTTTAATTTTTAATCCGTCTATAGCAATATCATGAGGGAAATCTATCGTACCTTTCTTAGTTACAATAGTTTTTAAAGGCAAATTATGTGTTTTCCACCAAGTAATATCCGTTTGATCACCAAATGTACAGCACATAACTAAACCCGTACCTTTATCCTGTTGTACTAAAGGATCGGCAAGTAGCGGAACTTTAGCATTAAACAGTGGAGTAACGGCAAATTTGCCCGCTAGATGATTATAACGCTTGTCATCAGGGTGATAAAATACGGCGACGCAAGCTGGTAATAACTCAGGTCTTGTAGTTGCAATAGTAATAGACCTCTTCCCAAACTCTACTTCTAGAGGTAATTTGTGCGTCAATCCGGTACTCGCATCCTCGCGTACTTTTATGTACGCTGCGGTACTGCGTTCCGTGTTTCCTACAAATTCCTCTCTATAAGCGAATTTGGAAAAAGGTCTATCATCTTCTTCAATTTCAAAAGTAATATAATTCATGAAAGAGGTTTTTTCCTTGTCCTCAATATCAGCTTGAGCAAGAGCGGTGCCGTCTACCGGATCCCATAATATTGGCTGATCATTGCGATAAACCTCGCCTTTTTTAACTAAATCAAGAAAAGACATTTGAGATATTTTTCGAGATAAAGGACTGATAGTTTGGTACTCTAAACTCCAATCAACCGATAATGCTATTTGGTTAAATAGACTTCTAAACCTCTCTTCTTCATTTGCTACTACCTCTTCACAAATTTTTATAAACTCAGATCGAGACATATTATAAGCTTTGATCTGTTTTTGCTTTTCAACAAGTCTCTCGGTCGGTAGCCCGTTATCATCAAAACCCATAGGATAGAAGATATTTTTACCCGTCATACGCTGAAAACGTACGATAAAGTCGGTTTGCGTATAGCTATAAACATGTCCGATATGTAACTGCCCCGAAACCGTCGGCGGCGGCGTATCGATTATATAAGTTTCTTCTTTTGAAATATTTGGATCATACGCATAAATTTGTTTTTCTTGCCAAACTTGCTGCCACTTTTTTTCATTTTCAGTAAAATTATAATTTTTTGGAAATTCTTTCATATGTTTTATTCGTGTTTAAGAATATTATTATAAAGATTATATGCGATTATGACAAGATACGTTTCTTTTCTTTGATATGATTTGGAGATTTAGAATTTGTGCAGCAGGTTGCTGCACAATATCGTATTTATTTAAATTTAAAAAATTACTTTTTTACAATTGAACGAATAAAATTTTCTTCACGATGTGTAATTTTGGCAATAAGAGAAATTTTAAAGCCTTCAGTAAACATTTCTTTTGCTACAATTACCGCTCTGTTGTGGTCTCCTATCTCAATACCTTGTGCCACACCTTCCTCTCTTCCTTCTTCTCTATATGTGTCAGCGATAGTTTTCATAATAATATCCTTATCTTGCGGTAATAGATGTTTATTCAATACTTCTACTAATTCAGGTTGTTTTTGTTTTGATAATTTTGCATCAGTATACCATAAGAACGATCTTAGGTAAATATAACCTTTTTCTTTATCCAATATTATAATATGTTTAAACTTTGTTAAAAATTTTTCCCATAGTTTTATCATATCACGCATGTGTATATATTTCATCATATATTCTAGCATGCCTAAATGCTTTTTCTTGATGATTCGGTAATCCTCCCATTTTTAATCGCAATAGAGAGTAGAGAGTTAAGTTGCGAGAGCTAATTTTTGTATTGGTGTTATACCGCCAATAGCCATATTAAGTCTTTCGTTATTATAAGACCAAAGCCATTGAGTTGCAAGATCCTGTGCTTCTTGTATATTAACAAATAAATACTGATTTAACCAATCATATCTTACAGTTCTATTATATCTTTCAATATATGCATTTTGCTGAGGCATGTCTGGCTGAATGAATAATAACTTGATATTCTTTTCTTTTGCCCACTTGCTCAATAATTTACTGATATATTCAGGTCCATTATCACAACGTATAGATTTTGGCTTACCTCGCCATTCTATAATTTGATCTAGTGACCTGATAACTCTTCCTGCTGACAATAAAAAATCAGTCTCAGTACCAAGGCTCTCTCTATTAAAGTCATCAATCACATTAAATAAACGATATTTCCTACCATTCTCTAAACTATCGTGCATAAAATCCATGGACCAGCAATCATTTATTGTTTTAGACACTATAAGCTTTTTAGGCTTTGCTCTAAGTAATCTCTTCTTAGGCTTTATTCTCATATTAAGGGCTAGCTCCTTATATATCCTGTATACACGTTTATGATTCCAACCAAAACCTTTGATATTACGTAAATATAAAAAGCAGAGGCCAAGGCCTCAGTTCTTTTGATCACCTACTAAACGCATTAGCTGGCCTGCTATAATATCATCCTCAGATGATAGCTTCCTTTTATATCTATAGCATGTTTCGCTGACACCAAAGATCTTGCATGCACTCCTTATAGAAATATCTTTTTCTCCAGATATTATTTTAGCCATCTCCCGCCTTTGAGATGGCTTCCTAACTTTTTTTCAAGTACTTCCTTTAATATATCAGCTCTTAGCCTTTCCTCAGCATACATCTTTTTAAGCCGTGCATTTTCCGATTCTAACTCCTTTAATTTAGTAATCATCGGTAAAGCTATACCACCATACTTTGATCTCCATTTATAAAATGTCGCTGATGGTATTTTGTGCTCTCTCAGTATAGACGCTACAGGCATCCCACCGCTCGCTTGCTTTAAGATAGACATGATTTGGCTATCACTGTGCTTTGATATTGTCATTTATAGAATCTCCTCCTTTGTTTCTAGAAAATTCTACTCCTTTTGTCGATTGTTTTTGGGGGGGTTACCATTTCATCATCTGACATAGCTTGCAAATCTACTAACCGGTAATCTTCCGTCATTAATTTATTTGCCATTACACTATCAGTAAATAAACTCCATAGATTTCTTGGAGCATTATAAACTGCTTTGCCGTTGTAAATAACTAAATTATAAACTAGCGACAATTTATCCTTTCCTTTTTTGTGTCTTTCACATAATAATAGCGTATATTTCCATAACCGCAAAGCCGTCCAATAATCAATTGTTGATTGAGCTTCTATTAACACATATACAAAAGCTTTTTCTTCACGCTTGGTACTAATTTTATATACTATATCACTATATTTCTTGTTTAAAGATTCCTCTATATAGCTTTCTTGCTCTAACGTTATTTTTGATAAATCTATTAGTTTCTTAAAGTCCTCGGGTAAATAATATTCTAAAAACTCCTCAGCTGCTATCGGGTTGGTCATTATTGTTTTTACTAATGAATCATGTTTTAATTTTTTTGACCATAAAAATTTAGTAGCTTTATTTTGCAGCGTATTTTATCTTAAATTATCTATAATATCTACATTTATTTAAATTTAAAGTTTAATATTAATAATGCCAAACAAACTTTTACTTACTTTGAGGTTAATGCGGGCAGATAAGCCGGTACCTTATATATTAGTTTTTTTTCCTGCTTTATTTGGATTATTGCTTGCAAATCCTTCTAACACGGAATTAGCTTATTTATTACCGTTATTTATTTTAGGTAGTATAACGACAAGGAGTAGTGGGTGTATTATTAACGATATATTTGATCGGAAATTTGATCAACGCGTTACAAGGACTAAAGACCGACCTTTAGCAAGCGGCGCTTTATCTGTTTCTTATGCTATTTTTATACTGCTTATTCTTAGTATTATCTCGCTTTGTATCTTGCTACTTTTAAACAAAACAGCCATATATACAGGTTTTTTTGCGGTAATAATGATTAGCCTATATCCGCTAACGAAACGTATTACCTACTTCCCGCAAATATTTATGGGCTTTACTTTTAAGCTCGGGGCATTAATAGCGTATGCGACAGTTCAGAATAAACTTGATGCGGCAGCAATTATTATGTATTTAGCATGCTGTTTTTGGGCAGCCGGCTATGATACGATTTACGGCTATATGGATATAAAAGACGATAAGAAAATAGGAGTAAAATCTTTAAGCATATATTTAGAGAACAAGCATCCTAAATTTTGGCTTTATGTATGTTATATAGGTTTTATATTATTATTTATCTTAGCAACAAAGATAACTAACCGTAATATCGACTATTTACCTATTTTAGCTGCTTTAATTTTACTGATATTGCAAGTAGCGACTCTTGATACCCGAAATCCAGCTGATTGTATGACAAGATTCAGAGCTAATAATTATGTCGGGGTACTGTTAAGTTTAGTATTTTATTAAAAAATAGTTTATTTTTTAACTTTTTATTAGTATGATTACTCTAAATAATAAAAAGGATATGAACTATGTTAAGAAACAATACTGATAAAAAATCTTTTGCAGCATTAATAAAAGACCCAACAGCAGAATTTTATTATTCAGCATATTTTTTGTGTTTTATAGAAAAATTTACTGACCCTTTGGTTTCAAGAGGGGATAAATATCGCTTGCATACTGATTCTAAAAAATTTTGGAGTAGCAGTGAGTATAATAGTCAGAAAGTTTATAATCGTGAAGATGTAAATAGCATGATATTTGATAAAGTAGCAGAAAAATACGGCACTAAAGATAAATCTGCATTTAAAGAATATATACATATTATCCGTAATAATTATATGGATATCGAGTACGCCGGACACATTAGAGCAGGTTGAGAATCTTATAAAGTACCTAAGTTTTGTAGACTTGTAAATGATGATTGCTATAAAGAACTAACAGACATTATAGGAGTAACTCCTGATGCTTACTTAGAAGCAGTATCTCATTAGACCTCTTCGGAAACTCGCTTATATGTAATAGTTGAGATTTAATCTTACATTTAGTAAAATTAAGATAATATTAAATGGAGGATTAGAGATGAATCTAAATCAAAAAATAATAAAGCCAAAAATAGGATTACTAGAATTAGCTAGGAGTCTTGGTAGTATATCGTCAGCATATAAAGCTATGGGTTACAGTAGAGACAGTTATTATAGGTTTAAAGAGTTATATGAAACAGGAGGAGAAGAAGCATTATATGAGATTAGTCGGAAGAAGCCAATTATAGCGAATAGAGTTGATCCTGCCGTAGAGAGAGCAGTATTAGATATGGCAATAGAATACCCCGCTTATGGTCAGCTGCGAGTATCAAATGAGCTTAAAAAGACTGGTATTCTTGTATCACCTGGAGGAGTTAGATCTATTTGGCTACGTAATGATTTAAATAATATCAATAAAAGACTTAAAGCATTAGAAGCCAAAATGGCTCAGGATGGTATTGTTCTTACCGAAGCTCAGTTACAAGTATTAGAGAAACGGCGTAGCGAGAAAGAAGCTCATGGTGAGATTGATACACAGCATCCAGGTTATCTAGGATGCCAAGACACATATTATGTAGGTAATTTTAAAGGCATAGGCAAGGTATATTCTCAAGTGTTTATTGATAGTTACACTCGGGTTGCAGAGGCTAAACTATATACTGATAAAACAGCACTTACCGCTGCTGACATGCTTAATGATAGAGTGTTACCATGGTATGAGAGTCAGCAAATACCAGTACTTCGTATTTTAACTGATAGAGGTGGTGAGTATAAAGGTAATATAGAACATCATGCTTTTGAATTGTTCTTAAGCATTGAGGGTATTGAGCATACTACTACTAAAGCATATTCTCCTCAAACAAATGGTATGTGTGAACGTTTTAATAAAACTATGAAACAAGAATTCTTTGATACTGCTATGCGTAAAAAGATCTATACTGATCTTGATGATCTACAACTAGATCTTGATATTTGGCTAGAATATTATAATAATGAAAGACCGCATTCCGGTAAATATTGCTATGGAAAAACACCTATGCAGACTTTTATGGATAGTAAAAAGTTAGCTGTTGAAAAGAATAACGAAATCTTATATCTTGAATACTCATCTGACAGTCATAACTTATCAGACATTCAGATATAATTTTTATAATGTCTGTAAGATTAAATCTTGACTTCTACAGCTTATAGGGAGTAATTTGTACGTCGATCCGGTACTCGAATCCTCACGTATGTCTATATACGCTGCGGTTCTGTGTTCCGTGTCTCCTTCAAATTTCTCACTATAAGCGAGTTTCCGAAGAGGTCTATTAACGTACCGCTCTCACAGCCCAGAAGGTTACCATCGATATTACCGTTATATAAACCGCAATTGATAAAGAGCTACCTGTTACATGCCAAAGCATTAGGCAGATTGACGGGGTAAGGCGTCCGATTAATGAAGAACCGATACTCCAGCCGATGCCGACTAGCATATATTTATCAGAAGTTTTAAATAAATCATTTAACCAGCAATCTAAAGGTGCTAAGTGAGAAACGCCAAGTGTTATAATCCAAACACGTACGAAATTAACATACCATATAGAAGAATTATTTAAGAATAGCCATAAAGGAATAGTGGTTAAAATTATTATAACAAGAATACTCTTTAATAATTTAAGATAATGTAGTTTCGTTGTTAAATATCCGATTACTGGAATCATCACCATATCAAAAATTAGAAATTCAGTATTAAACTTCATCATCGTTTCTAAAGATATATCAGTAATGAGAGGGATAAAACTATTCATAAATACGAACGGTATCATATAAATCATATACCAGAAACCGCCTGCAAAACTAATTCGTAAGATACTTAGCTTGTTGTTCCAAATTGTGGTTAGATCGTGTAATAGCGATGATACTACGTCATTGCGAGGAAAAACCGTAGGTTTTGACGAAGCAATCTTAGGCAAAACTCCTGAGATTACCACGCTCCTTTTGGTCGCTCGCAATGACGTATAATCCTGACTCTTCCTTAAAAAATAACCTATAAGGGCCGTAAATCCGCCAAATATGAAACATAAACGCCAATATGTATTATATTCTACATTTAAAACTATAGTACTGATAAATGAAGCAAGGATAATACCGACCATAGTAGATGTTTGATAAAGATAAGAAGCTTTAAACGCTTTTTTTTCTTCTTTATTCTCTAAAATAAATAATTTAGCAATAGCACATTCACCCTCGGAGTATACTCCTTGCAACGTCCTAAGCACAACTAATAATAGCGGTGCAAGCCAGCCTATTTGTGTATGAGAAGGAATTAGACCGATTAGGCTAGTTGTTAAAGCAACGCCGGTCAAAGAGTGAGATAAAGCAAAAACCTCACCGTATTTTTTAGCAATTACGCCAAAAAAATAAGAGCCTATAGGACGTGTAAATAATGATGTAGCAAGAACACTATAGGTAAGTATTAAGGCGACAATTTTATCATGATTCGGAAAGAAAATACCGGCAAGTAACGGTGCAAGAAAACCATAAAGTGCAGTATCAAAATGGTCCATCGCATTACCGATTAGAATCGAAAAATCCCTTTTGCTTAACGAATTGCTCATATACTAATAATTTAAATTTATAATGTATACTCGCTCAATTTGAAAAATTAACTACGTTGTTTTTTGCTTTTAATCCTCACGTACTAGTATGTATGCTGCGGTTAAAAGCTTCAAAACGCCTTGCTCTTTTCCAAATTGAGCTTCGTATAACTGTTCTTCATTTTGTAGGAGTATATAAGTATGTAATCTTCCTTGTAAATATTTTTTTAAGAGATATGATTATAAAGTTATAGCTTAAAGTAATTGTAATTAATGAATAATTTGAAACAAGGAAAGTTTATTACGTTTGAGGGCGGGGAGGGGATTGGCAAATCTACTCAATCTCAAATGCTCTATGAATATTTAAAATCTCAAAATACTCCCGTTATTTTAACTCGTGAAGTTGGCGGTACTGCCGTCGCCGAAAAAATGCGTGAAATCCTAGTACATGAAGAATTATTACCCATGTCCGAGCTATTACAAGCTATGGCAGCACGTTATGATCATATGGCGCGGAAAATTATACCGGCTCTGCAAGATGGACATATAGTAATATGTGATAGGTTTATTGACTCAACTGCATGTTATCAAGGATTAGAGCTAGAAAACGGCATAGATTTAGTTTATAATATGCACAAAACTTTAATGCCTTCTCTTATGCCGGATATTACGTTTTTTATTGATGTAGAGCTGGATACTGCTATTAAGAGAGTCAATTCACGAAATATGAGCAATAAATTTGACGTAAGAGGTATAGATTTTTATAAAAAAATCTATGATTGCTTTAAAGAATTAAGTAATAGATTTCCTGAGAGAATAAAAACAATTAAAGCATCAGATTTAAGTCCGCTTGAAGTACATGAGTTAATAAAAAAGCATCTATATACTCGGTGAATTTCAAAAACTGGCTACGTCGTTCTACAAGGACGAGGGTGCTCACGTATTAGGTATATGCTCCGCTCCTCGTCTTGAGAACTCCTGGCTCTTTTTGAAATTGACCTTCGTCTACCAACTCTTCATTTATTAGAATTATACTATGAAAAATACTTACTACATTACTACCCCTATATATTACGTTAACGATGTTCCTCATATCGGTCATGCTTATACTAGCGTTGCAAGCGACATTATTGCTCGTTTCATGCGACTTCGGGGTTTCGATGTAATGTTTTTAACTGGGGCTGACGAACACGGGCAGAAAGTAGAAAAAGCAGCTATTAGCAAAAATATCGATCCTCAAAAATTTACTGATCAGACATCGCAAAGCTTTCGCAATCTGATGACTGCTATGAATATTTCCAATGATGATTTTATCAGAACAACGGAAGATAGGCATAAAGAAGCCGTAGCTGTTTTTTGGCAAAAATTACTAGATAACGGTACTATTTATGAAGGTTTTTATGAAGGATGGTATGCAGTGCGAGATGAGGCTTTTTTTGATGAGTCGGAACTTACGAGTGACGGTTTAGCACCGACGGGTGCACCAGTTGAATGGGTTAAAGAGCCAAGCTATTTCTTTAACCTTTCAAAATGGCAGAATAAATTGCTTGAGTTTTATGAAGCAAATCCTGATTTTATTAGACCTATATCAAGGCGTAACGAAGTAATTAGCTTTGTTAAATCAGGTCTAAAAGATTTATCAGTATCGCGTACTACTTTTAACTGGGGGATAAAAGTTCCAAATAACGAAAAACATGTAATTTATGTTTGGCTTGATGCACTTGCTAATTATATTTCGGCACTCGGTTATCCCGAAGCACAAAGTAATTACGGTAAATTTTGGCCGGCTGATTTGCATGTAGTTGGTAAAGATATCTTACGTTTTCATGCGGTTTATTGGCCGGCTTTCTTAATGGCCGCTGAAATTCCGCTGCCGAAAACTGTTATGGCTCATGGTTGGTGGACGAATGAGGGGCAGAAAATTTCTAAATCTCTTGGTAATACCATTGATCCGATGAAATTAATCGATGAGTTCGGCGTTGATCAGGTTAGGTATTTTCTGATGCGTGAGGTAACTTTTGGGGCAGACGGTAACTTTGCTCGCAGTAATTTAATTACCCGTATTAATAGCGAGCTATCAAACAAAATAGGTAATTTATTGCAGCGTACTACATCTTTTGTTTATAAAAATAATGACGGCAAAGTGCCGTTAATTGAGCAAAATATCATTGATAAAATATATGAGCTACCGATTTTAAAAACCGCAAGTAAATTTGCCGAGCAGAATATTTTATTGATGGACAAAACAGAGATTAATAAAATTCTTGAAAATATTATTAATTTAGCCGAAGAGGCAAATATCTATATTGATAGTGAAGCACCTTGGAATTTGAAAAAAACCGATCCGGATAAAATGTTAGAGGTGTTATATACTTTACTAGAGGTGTTGCGCTATATTGCGATAATGCTTCTGTCTTTTATACCGAGTTCGGCGAATAAAATGCTAGATCAGTTAGGGGTAAATAAAGAAGAACGTTTATTTAAGCATTTAATACGTGATTATGCTTTAAGGGCGGGTAGCGATATTTTAGAACCTACCATAATATTTCCAAGATTTGAGGGGATGTTGTATGAATAAATTTTTATCGTCATTGCGAGAAGCAACTGTAAGTTTCGACGAAGCAACCTCAGGAGTTTATTTCATGAGATTGCAACAAAGCTTCGCTCCTCTCAATGAAGGTTCTAGTATCCATACAACAACGCCTGAAAGCAGGAATAACATCGGTGTTATAGCATGCTAATAGATTCGCATTGTCATCTGAATTTACTTACTAAAGATACGGATTTAGATTCTATCATTCAAAGAGCATTAGAAAATAATGTACAGTATATGCAAACTATCTGCACTAAAATTGAAGAATTACCGATTATTTTAGAAATAGCTGAAAAATATGAAAATGTTTTTGCTTCTGTTGGGGCGCATCCGTGCGAAGTGAATTCTTCTATTAGTCATTGCGAGGCACTGCAAGTGCTGTGGCAATCTCAGGAAGTTTGGACAAGATCGCCACGTCAAGACTACATCTCTCCTCGCAATGACGCTGAGGTAATTATTAAGCTTACCAAGCATCCGAAAATTATCGGAATCGGTGAGACAGGTCTTGATTATTATCATCAGCCTTACGATAAAAAATTACAGCAAGATTCATTTGTAGCACATATACATGCGGCATCCGCTACTAATTTACCTATTATTGTTCATACAAGAGAAGCAGACGAAGACACTATTGACATTTTAACCTCGGAAATGCGTAATACTAAATTTCCCGGGCTAATTCATTGTTTTATCTCATCAAAAAATCTAGCAACCAAAATGTTAGATATCGGTTTATATATTTCAATGTCCGGTATTATTACTTTCAAGAATGCAACCGATTTGCAGGAAATAGTTAAATATGTGCCGCTCGATAGATTATTGATTGAAACCGACTCACCTTATTTAGCACCTACGCCTATGCGAGGCAAACAAAACGAACCGGCTTTCGTTAGATATGTTGCCGAGAAAGTCGCCGAACTCAAAAATATCACATCAAAAGAAGTAGCAAATATTACTACTCGCAACTTCAAAACATTATTTTCTAAATTTGAAAAGCACACTCGTTTAATTTGAAAAATTGGAGACAAAGTCTCTTGCTGATAATCCTCACGTACTAGTTGTACGCTGCGGTCATCAGCTTCAAGACACCTTGCTCTTTTCCAAATTAAACTTCGTCTACCTACTTTTCATTTACTCATAGTATAAATAATACTTTATAAAATCATCAAGATTGGTAGTTTAAAGATGAAATTTATAAAATAACATGTATATATTTATAGTATTTCAATTATTAGTATATTTAATATGGAATTTGATCGTAAGAATGCTATCATTGGTTTTTTAAAAGAAAATGAAGGGCAGAAATTTACCTCTTATGGAATAGCTGAATGGCTTGTAGAAAATTACATTGAAGAAGCAAGACTCAAAGCAAATTCAAGTACAAATAAGAGATTGTTAGAAGCAAAGACTCAAGAAGAAAAAGGTCATGCCTCCATATTGCAGTTACGCCTATTAAAAAGCTATACGTTCAATAAGAGTACCAATAACCTTATCATGAATATCCAATGACTTGGAAAAGCAGATTGTCTTACGTGCAAGCCTCTTGCATCTCGTTCTAAGGTTCAAGTTACTTCGTTCTATCCGTTGAGTGTATTTTTTACTGATAATATGCTTTTTTTGTAGAAGTCAAGATTTAATCTTACAGACATTATAAAAATTATATCTGAATGTCTGATAAGTTATGACTGTCAGATGAGTATTCAAGATATAAGATTTCGTTATTCTTTTCAACAGCTAACTTTTTACTATCCATAAAAGTCTGCATAGGTGTTTTTCCATAGCAATATTTACCGGAATGCGGTCTTTCATTATTATAATATTCTAGCCAAATATCAAGATCTAGTTGTAGATCATCAAGATCAGTATAGATCTTTTTACGCATAGCAGTATCAAAGAATTCTTGTTTCATAGTTTTATTAAAACGTTCACACATACCATTTGTTTGAGGAGAATATGCTTTAGTAGTAGTATGCTCAATACCCTCAATGCTTAAGAACAATTCAAAAGCATGATGTTCTATATTACCTTTATACTCACCACCTCTATCAGTTAAAATACGAAGTACTGGTATTTGCTGACTCTCATACCATGGTAACACTCTATCATTAAGCATGTCAGCAGCGGTAAGTGCTGTTTTATCAGTATATAGTTTAGCCTCTGCAACCCGAGTGTAACTATCAATAAACACTTGAGAATATACCTTGCCTATGCCTTTAAAATTACCTACATAATATGTGTCTTGGCATCCTAGATAACCTGGATGCTGTGTATCAATCTCACCATGAGCTTCTTTCTCGCTACGCCGTTTCTCTAATACTTGTAACTGAGCTTCGGTAAGAACAATACCATCCTGAGCCATTTTGGCTTCTAATGCTTTAAGTCTTTTATTGATATTATTTAAATCATTACGTAGCCAAATAGATCTAACTCCTCCAGGTGATACAAGAATACCAGTCTTTTTAAGCTCATTTGATACTCGCAGCTGACCATAAGCTGTAATAGTTGAGATTTAATCTTACATTTAGTAAAATTAAGATAATATTAAATGGAGGATTAGAGATGAATCTAAATCAAAAAATAATAAAGCCAAAAATAGGATTACTAGAATTAGCTAGGAGTCTTGGTAGTATATCGTCAGCATATAAAGCTATGGGTTACAGTAGAGACAGTTATTATAGGTTTAAAGAGTTATATGAAACAGGAGGAGAAGAAGCATTATATGAGATTAGTCGGAAGAAGCCAATTATAGCGAATAGAGTTGATCCTGCCGTAGAGAGAGCAGTATTAGATATGGCAATAGAATACCCCGCTTATGGTCAGCTGCGAGTATCAAATGAGCTTAAAAAGACTGGTATTCTTGTATCACCTGGAGGAGTTAGATCTATTTGGCTACGTAATGATTTAAATAATATCAATAAAAGACTTAAAGCATTAGAAGCCAAAATGGCTCAGGATGGTATTGTTCTTACCGAAGCTCAGTTACAAGTATTAGAGAAACGGCGTAGCGAGAAAGAAGCTCATGGTGAGATTGATACACAGCATCCAGGTTATCTAGGATGCCAAGACACATATTATGTAGGTAATTTTAAAGGCATAGGCAAGGTATATTCTCAAGTGTTTATTGATAGTTACACTCGGGTTGCAGAGGCTAAACTATATACTGATAAAACAGCACTTACCGCTGCTGACATGCTTAATGATAGAGTGTTACCATGGTATGAGAGTCAGCAAATACCAGTACTTCGTATTTTAACTGATAGAGGTGGTGAGTATAAAGGTAATATAGAACATCATGCTTTTGAATTGTTCTTAAGCATTGAGGGTATTGAGCATACTACTACTAAAGCATATTCTCCTCAAACAAATGGTATGTGTGAACGTTTTAATAAAACTATGAAACAAGAATTCTTTGATACTGCTATGCGTAAAAAGATCTATACTGATCTTGATGATCTACAACTAGATCTTGATATTTGGCTAGAATATTATAATAATGAAAGACCGCATTCCGGTAAATATTGCTATGGAAAAACACCTATGCAGACTTTTATGGATAGTAAAAAGTTAGCTGTTGAAAAGAATAACGAAATCTTATATCTTGAATACTCATCTGACAGTCATAACTTATCAGACATTCAGATATAATTTTTATAATGTCTGTAAGATTAAATCTTGACTTCTACACTCCAGGTGATACAAGAATACCAGTCTTTTTAAGCTCATTTGATACTCGCAGCTGACCATAAGCAGGGTATTCTACTGCCATATCTAATACTGCTCTCTCTACGGCAGGATCAACTCTATTCGCTATAATTGGCTTCTTCCGACTAATCTCATATAATGCTTCTTCTCCTCCTGTTTCATATAACTCTTTAAACCTATAATAACTGTCTCTACTGTAACCCATAGCTTTATATGCTGACGATATACTACCAAGACTCCTAGCTAATTCTAGTAATCCTATTTTTGGCTTTATTATTTTTTGATTTAGATTCATCTCTAATCCTCCATTTAATATTATCTTAATTTTACTAAATGTAAGATTAAATCTCAACTATTACAAATTAGCACCTTTTTAGAAGTTGCTTTATCGCAAAATAAAGAAATGGTTAAGCTTTTACTTGCAAAAGGGTCATGCCTCCATATTGCAGTTACGCCTATTAAAAAGCTATACGTTCAATAAGAGTACCAATAACCTTATCATGAATATCCAATGACTTGGAAAAGCAGATTGTCTTACGTGCAAGCCTCTTGCATCTCGTTCTAAGGTTCAAGTTACTTCGTTCTATCCGTTGAGTGTATTTTTTACTGATAATATGCTTTTTAGGGTCTAATAACCTAGCATAACTCCCCCATCCATCTGTATAGTAAAAAGTCACCTTGAAATTCTCTAGTTTTTTCAGTAATGATTCTAATGTGCTATCACATCTTGTACCAAACGTATAAGCAACTACTTTTAACGAAATCTTATCCAAGGCATACCAAAGCCATCGTTGTCTGGATTTATTCTGTACATAAGACCATTGTTCATCTATCTCAGGAGCAATAATTACTTCTGTTGTACTGATAGAATGATTTATTGTTTTTTAATACTAGATTTTTTTAAAACACGGATAACTGTATTGATACCCACTTTTAATACTCTTACTGTATCTCTAACTCCAGAGCCGTTGATTGACATTTCTACTATTTGCTCCTTAACTCCAGGCTTAGATGCATTATTAATATACTCCAATTAAAAATATCGATTACACCGCTTGCATTGATATCTCTGTTGTTTTGAAATTGAATATCCTGACTTTATTACTTCTTCTGTGTTGTTACAATATCTACACTTAACATCTATTTTTGCCATAACTCCTTAACTATAATTCTCTCTTATTACTGTTTGAGGATTATAGACTATTTACTCTAAACTGCAATACGGAGGCACGACCGGGCATATGTTGACAGATATGATCCCATCAGATGATACACTGCTCATTAAACAACGTAACACAGCATGGATAACTAAAATAGATCATTACTTTAAAGAATATAATAAAGATATTGTATGTTGTGTAGGAACAACACACTTATTTGGTGAATATGGCTTGCTAAAGCTATTAATAGAAAGAGGATATTTAATTAATAGAATTAACAATGATTTAAGTAAAAACAGATTCTCTAGCAATGATTTAAATGAATTAGAATCATCAGCTAAAGATTTATTTATCTATAACGAAAATATAAATGAGTGGTGCATCAATAAGGAATTAGACATAGAATCAGAGAATAACCTATTATATGAAGCAATAAGTTTGGCTAATGCATTCTATGAGTTTCAAAGTGATACTAGTATAGAAAATAATAATTGTGTAGAAAGTTTAGGATAAAATTAAATTAGTAGCCAAAATAAAAATCTCCTTTTATCTTGGCTACACATTATTTAAAACTCCTTTCTAAAAGAATTTTAATACTGCCTTTCAAAGCACAAAGTAAATACAAGCAGTCCTTGAAAGAAATTTATTATGTCTCTATAATTAAATATAATTCATTAAATTAAATTTAAGGCTAAGTAATCGTGAGTGATCAAAATTTTTCTAATTTAGTACCGGTAAATATCGAAGATGAGATGAAAGTATCTTATCTTGATTATGCTATGAGTGTTATAGTAAGTAGAGCTATACCGGATGTTCGGGACGGCTTAAAGCCGGTACATCGCCGAATTATCTATTCTATGCATGAAGCCGGTAATCATGCTAGCAAACCTTATAGAAAATCCGCAAGAATAGTCGGTGACGTGATGGGTAAATACCATCCGCACGGTGATAGTGCTATTTACGACTCGTTAGTACGTATGGCACAAGATTTTTCCTTGCGTTTACCGCTTGTAGACGGGCAAGGTAATTTCGGCTCGATGGACGGTGATGCGGCGGCGGCAATGAGATATACCGAATCTCGAATGGCCAAAGTTTCGCATAAGCTTGTAGAGGATATCGATAAAGAGACTGTCAGCTTTAACCCTAATTACGATGGTTCTGAAGAAGAGCCTTCCGTACTTCCTGCAATGTTTCCCAATTTATTGGTTAACGGTAGCGGAGGTATTGCGGTCGGTATGGCAACTAATATCCCTCCGCACAATTTAGGTGAGGTTATCGAGGCTTGTTGTTTATATATAGATAATAACGATATAGAAATATTAGATTTACTCGAAGTCGTTAAAGGACCAGATTTTCCTACAGGTTCAATGATTTTAGGCATTAGCGGTATTAGATCGGCATATCTTACTGGTAGAGGTAGTATAATTATGCGAGGTCGAGCCGAGATTGAGAATATCGGTAATAACCGTCAAGCAATTATTATTACCGAAATACCGTATATGATAAATAAAGCAAGACTTGTTGAAAAGATTGCTGAGATGGTTAAAGAGAAACGTATTGAGGGTATAAGTGATTTACGTGACGAATCGAATAAAAACGGTGTAAGAATTTTCATTGAGTTAAAGAAAGACGTAGTTGCTGAGGTAGTCTTAAATCAAATATACGCATGTACGCAGCTACAAACTAGTTTCGGTGTTATTATGCTTGCTCTTAAAGACGGACTACCGAAAGTGATGAATTTGAAAGAAGTAATTGCGGCTTTCGTTAGTTTTAGGGAAGTGGTAATTACTAACCGTACTATATATTTGCTAAATAAAGCAAGAGATAGAGCGCATATTTTACTAGGGTTAACCATTGCCGTTAGTAATATCGATGAAATAATACGTATTATCAAAGCTTCAAATGATCCAAATGCAGCTAAACAAGAATTAATGGCACGCAGCTGGGATGCGTTAAATATTCTACCGCTTGTGAAGCTAGTTGATGATAAAGCAATGTTAAATGTGCAAGGCAAATGTAGCTTTACTGAGGTGCAGGCTAAGGCAATCTTAGAGATGAGACTACAACGTCTAACCGCTATGGAGAAAAACAAGCTTGAAGAGGACTTAAAGAACCTCGCTACGGAAATTGCCGAGTACCTTAATATACTTGGCTCTCGCACAAGGTTGCTTGAGATTTTAAAGGAAGAGTTAATTAAAGTTAAAGAAGAATTTGCGACTCCTCGTCTTACTTCAATTGAATTCGGCGAATTTGATCAAGATATAGAAGATTTAATTCAACGTGAAGAGATGGTTGTAACCGTAACGCTTGGCGGGTATATCAAGCGTGTACCTCTAAGTAGCTATCGTTCGCAAAAACGTGGCGGTAAAGGTAGATCAGGGCTCTCAATGCGTGATGAAGATATTACCACGCAAGTTTTTGTCGGTAGTACTCACACGCCAATGTTGTTCTTCTCAAATATAGGTCAGGTATATAGTTTAAAATTATATAAATTACCTTTAAGTAATCCGCAAGGTAAAGGAAGACCAATGGTTAATATATTATCGTTGAAAGAAAATGAGCATATTACAAATATTATGCCGCTACCTGAAAATCAGGATGAGTGGGATAATTTAAATATTATGTTCGCAACTGCCAAGGGTAACATCAGAAGAAGCGATTTATTAGATTTCAAAAAAATTCAGTCGAACGGCAAAATTGCTATTAGGCTTGATGAGGATGATAAATTAATAGACGTAAAACCATGTAAAGAAGACGAGCATATTTTACTTGCAACCAAAGCCGGTAAAGCTTTAAGATTCCCTGTTGGATCGCTGCGTGTTATTAAGAGCCGTACTTCCGACGGAGTGCGAGGTATGAAACTTGCTAAAGAGGATTCGGTAATTTCTATGACCGTGCTTAAAGGCATCAGCAGTACAAAAGAGGATAGAGATGCTTATTTAACAGTGCCATGGGAAAAAAGGCTTGAGATTGCTAAAGGTGAGAAGTTTAACCTTGAAGAGTTAAGTGTAACTTTGACTGCAGATTCTATTTTAGAAATGGCAAATTCCGAAGAATTTATCTTGACGGTTACAGAGAACGGTTTTGGTAAAAGAAGCTCGGCTTATGGCTATAGAATTACTGACCGTGGCGGCAGCGGTATAATCAATATGGATATTAACGACAAAACCGGTTTAGTCGTCGGTGTTATGCCGGTTAAAATGGATGATGAGCTAATGCTGATCACCAATAGCGGTAAGTTAATTCGCTGTAAACTTGAGTCAGTGCGTATTACGGGACGTAACACTAGCGGCGTAATCCTATTTAAGCTAGATGAAGGTGAAAAAGTCGTATCTGTCTCTTTAATTGCTGAAACTTCTGAAAGCGAAGAAGATAGTGAGTTAAAGGAAGATTTAGAGCAGGCAGAAGAGGTGTATACTTGATGAACTTCAAAAACTGGCTACGTCATCCTACAAGAGCTGTGGTGCTCACGTATTAAGTGTAATAGTTGAGATTTAATCTTACATTTAGTAAAATTAAGATAATATTAAATGGAGGATTAGAGATGAATCTAAATCAAAAAATAATAAAGCCAAAAATAGGATTACTAGAATTAGCTAGGAGTCTTGGTAGTATATCGTCAGCATATAAAGCTATGGGTTACAGTAGAGACAGTTATTATAGGTTTAAAGAGTTATATGAAACAGGAGGAGAAGAAGCATTATATGAGATTAGTCGGAAGAAGCCAATTATAGCGAATAGAGTTGATCCTGCCGTAGAGAGAGCAGTATTAGATATGGCAATAGAATACCCCGCTTATGGTCAGCTGCGAGTATCAAATGAGCTTAAAAAGACTGGTATTCTTGTATCACCTGGAGGAGTTAGACCTATTTGGCTACGTAATGATTTAAATAATATCAATAAAAGACTTAAAGCATTAGAAGCCAAAATGGCTCAGGATGGTATTGTTCTTACCGAAGCTCAGTTACAAGTATTAGAGAAACGGCGTAGCGAGAAAGAAGCTCATGGTGAGATTGATACACAGCATCCAGGTTATCTAGGATGCCAAGACACATATTATGTAGGTAATTTTAAAGGCATAGGCAAGGTATATTCTCAAGTGTTTATTGATAGTTACACTCGGGTTGCAGAGGCTAAACTATATACTGATAAAACAGCACTTACCGCTGCTGACATGCTTAATGATAGAGTGTTACCATGGTATGAGAGTCAGCAAATACCAGTACTTCGTATTTTAACTGATAGAGGTGGTGAGTATAAAGGTAATATAGAACATCATGCTTTTGAATTGTTCTTAAGCATTGAGGGTATTGAGCATACTACTACTAAAGCATATTCTCCTCAAACAAATGGTATGTGTGAACGTTTTAATAAAACTATGAAACAAGAATTCTTTGATACTGCTATGCGTAAAAAGATCTATACTGATCTTGATGATCTACAACTAGATCTTGATATTTGGCTAGAATATTATAATAATGAAAGACCGCATTCCGGTAAATATTGCTATGGAAAAACACCTATGCAGACTTTTATGGATAGTAAAAAGTTAGCTGTTGAAAAGAATAACGAAATCTTATATCTTGAATACTCATCTGACAGTCATAACTTATCAGACATTCAGATATAATTTTTATAATGTCTGTAAGATTAAATCTTGACTTCTACAACTGCTGCCGCTCCTCGCCTTGTGGATTCCTTGCTCTTTTTGAAGTTGTGTCGCAGTATACTACTGTTCATTTTACTTTGAAGTATAATGGTGATGTTGTTTTTAGTTAAGGCGTTGTTGCGTGGATCGGCAAACCTACTCAGTGTCATACCGCGACTTGTTCGCACAACTGTCCGAAGTTAAAATGAACAAAAGCCATTTAATAGCTAAAAATGGTATTTTTAACGTAAAACATTAAAAATACTACCAGCAATAGTTGTAAAAACAATTGCTTATTCTACTTATTTTTCAGCTTCGGACAGTTGTGCGGCTTGTTTGCGGTATCCAGAAAAATAATAAAAAAATTCTGTAAACTAGAATTTTTTTCTTCCTTGCTTCGTCGAATTACTTCGTAATTTTCCTCGCAATAACGTTAATTTATTAACTACTCTGCTTTTAATTAGCAATACCTCCCAAAGAGCTTCTAGAAAAGTATTGCAACACTAATTTTTCTCTCTATAATAACTGTATGTTGAATTTATGAATATGCAAATATTAACTTTCCAGTCTTTCTTTACTACTACAACCGGTTCAAGCCGGTAACAATATTTCTATATCTTTCTTTTAATTATATCCACCCCTTTAAATTAACTAATTATTATTAGGTAAGTTTTATGTTTAGTAAAATACCACTTATTTTAATGGCTATTATCATAGCTATCATATTGTTAAACCCACTAATGAGTCTAGAAGTAAAAAGGTTATTATATTCAATAAGTCAATCTATAAAATCTACAATTAGATTATTTCTTCCTTTAATTATTTTTGGCTTACTTTTTAAATCTGTTGTAATGCTAGCCAAAGATGCAACACGTATAGTTTTCTTAATATTATTACTAGTGCGTGGGTCTAATTTTGTTCTACTTTCATAAGTCATTATGTAGGTATATACATATACCAATTCGATTTATCAATGATTTCTCCTATAGAAAATGATAGTTTAAAGCCTTTATGGTTACTTAATTTTCCTAATATTATTTCTAATGATAAAATCGTATTTAGTAGTATTATCTTAGGCTTTATATCCTCAAAATTTTGTGCTGAGATTGCAATTGGAGTGGCTTTCAAGATGGAAGCATTTGTTGCAAAAATATTGTGATTGTTTATCTATATAATTCCCTTATTTATAATGGGCTTTATCGTAAAATTACAGTTTGATGAAGTATCAGGTATAATTATTAAAGATTATATGTTCATTTTTGTGACAATCGCATTTGCTTAGTTTGGTTATATCTTTCTTGCTTATTTTATTCTAAGTAACTGTCGAGTTAAGGAATTCATAGCTAGCCTCAGTAATATGATGCCAGCATCTATAAGTGGATTTAGTGCTATGTCTAGTGTTATAAGTATGCCACTTAGTATAATAGGAGCGGAAAATAATACAAATAATAAAGCACTCGCTCGTACTGTTGTACCAATAACGGTAAATATTCATCTTGTTTGCGATTGTTTCGCTATACCGATTTTAGCTTATGCTATACTAAAAAGTTATGGATTAGCTGAACCTACTTTATTTAATTATCTTATTTTTGCTTTTTATTTTGTATTGGCAAAATTTTCAGTAGCCGCTATACTAGGTGGAGGAATTATTGTAATGCTTCCTATACTTGAACAATATCTAGGTTTTAATACTAATATGATGTCTCTGATTACAGCTCTTTATATCTTGTCTGATCCTGTAATCACTTGTGCTAATGTTTGAGGAAATGGTGCTTTTGTTAAACTGCTAGATAATATATATAGTGTAACTCAGAAAGCTTAGATTAGGTTTCTCAAAATATTCTAAGTTCTTGCGTGTGGAAAATTAAATTATTTGTATTTTTAGATATTTTTAAGCGGAAATTAATAAGAACGCAAGAACCTAATATCTCTTTTTCTTTTGAAGTAATTGTTGCATTATCTATATTTGATGAAATACATATTTGTATCCCTAGAATTGTTATTTTTTGTGAAGAATTAGTTAATTTTTGAACTGGAGCTCAAATATTAATTAGATAATTGATTTAAAAGAGAAAAAGCATATAATCTTTGTGTAGGAAATTATATATTGAGCAATAAATTATGATGTGGTTATTAATTGCGATTGGTTTAACCGTTTCGGTTCTTATTATAGGGGTAGTGTCGATGGCTATCGGTGGAAAGTGTGATAAGAAATTTAGTTCAAAGTTAATGACTTTAAGAGTTTTTTTTCAGGCAGTTGCTATATTTTTATTGATTATAATATATTTTTATAAAGTTAATTTATAAATTATAAATGCCTGAAAATAACTACTTAATTTATTTCTCCCATCTCTTCACGTATTTCTTCCCATTTGTCTAGAATTTCTTCTAATGTAACTTCTTCGACTTTTTTTTCTTCATCTTCAAAGTCCTTTAAATCTCTAATCAGTTTCTCTAGCTTTAATAATGAAATTTTTTTTTCATTATAGTGATCGCTACAATGTTCTTCGAGTTGTTCGGCAATTTCTTCAATATCACCCCAATGCATTGATATTCCTCCTTAATTTTATGCAAGCCTTATTTATTAACATGTTATCTGATATTTGCTATTATTTTCACTAAATATTATTAATTCGACAAATTATTGCAAATAGGTGAGATTATTATGCAACTATTGCCGGAATTAGGCAGGTTTGCTTTCTTTACATTTTGGTGGCTTTATGGTATATTAAAATAAAATATTAAGATTTAATTATGTCAATATTACCGATAGTAACGGCACCTGATGAAAGATTAAAGCAGAAATCTCAGCCGGTTTTAGAGTTTACAGATCAAACACGAAAATTTATGGATGATATGGTTAAAACTATGTACCATGAGGACGGGGGAGGGCTTGCTGCCGTGCAGGTGGGAGTATTAAAACGTATTATGGTAATTGATATAAAGGATCATGATCCGATAGAAAGACCAAAGGATTTTTATCCGCTTTTTATAGTGAATCCTGAAATAATAGAAAAATCAGAAGAGCTAATTACGGCTAATGAAGGTTGTATCTCAGTACCGGAGCAACGTATTGAGGTGGCAAGACCGGAATCTATAAAGATTCGGTATTTAGACTATCATGGTAAATCACAAGAGCTTAAAGCAAATGATTGGCTTGCAAGAGTTATACAGCATGAGTATGATCATTTAGAAGGTAAGCTTATGATTGATTATTTAAGTAATTTAAAACGCGATGTAGTACTTCGTAAACTCAAGAAACTTAAAAATAATATAGTGTGAAAGTAATCTTTATGGGAACGCCTGAATTTGCAGTTCCCGCCCTTAAAAAACTTATAACTCATCACGAAGTTAAAGCTGTTTTTACACAGCAACCTAAAGCTAAGGGTAGAGGACTTAACTTAGCTAAATCTCCAATACACCAATTAGCATTTGAGCATCAAATTCCTGTTTATACTCCTTCTACACTTCGTAATGATGAAACAATAAATCTAATTAATAAGATTAATGCGGATATTATAGTTGTTATTGCATATGGTTTTATTGTGCCGAAAGCTATATTAGAGGCTAAAAAATACGGCTGTCTTAATATCCATCCATCCGATTTGCCTCGTCACAGAGGAGCGGCTCCTCTGCAGCGTACTATTATAGAGGGTGATCGGAAAAGTGGTGTATGTATTATGCGTATGGATGCAGGGCTTGATACGGGTGATATATTGATGAAAGAAGATTTTGATTTAGAAGAAAGGACAACATTGGAGGAATTGCATAATAAATGTGCTAATTTAGGAGCTGAATTACTAATAAAAACACTTGCAAATATTGATAATATAGTACCGATAAAACAGTCAAGTGATGGCGTTACGTATGCTCATAAATTAACTAAAGAAGAAGGAAAAATTAATTGGCATGAATCCGCATATAAAATAGATTGTAAAATAAGAGGGATGAATCCCTGGCCCGGAGCATATTTTAGTTATAATGATAAAATAATTAAAATCCTTGAAGCAGAATATTTAAATGCGGAGCATCACTTTACTTCCGGCACCGTTATTAGTGATAAGCTGGAAATAGCTTGTGGAAGCGGTATATTACGAGTGAAAAAACTTCAGCAAGAGAGTAAAAAA
Source organism: Rickettsia senegalensis (assembly GCF_056135685.1). Classification (NCBI taxonomy): domain Bacteria; kingdom Pseudomonadati; phylum Pseudomonadota; class Alphaproteobacteria; order Rickettsiales; family Rickettsiaceae; genus Rickettsia; species Rickettsia senegalensis. Next base: position 637,206 of record NZ_JBVYTQ010000001.1, read on the forward strand.
GCTTTGAATATAGAAGAATTTTTACGTGGTACAAATATTTTAAAAGATACAATATTAAAATAATTAGGGACCACAAATCTAAACAAAAAGCCAACAAAGCCTACTTTAAAAAGAGGTTAAAATAACTTTAAGCCCTCTCATGAGAAATAAAATTAAAATTATTTGAAATTAGTGTTTGACAAGCTTTAAAAATGTAGATATAAAATCATCACGCAAGGTTTGAAACTTAAAACTTTGTAGCTGTTTGAAAAGTTGATAAAGCTAAAAAACTAAATACACCGCGATAATAAAAATTTATATCGTGAGTTGATACTGAAAATAATTGCGAAATTAATTCTGTATGCATCGTGTAATCTCAAGTTAAAAGCGTTAAGTAAATATAATAAGAGCATTTGGTGGATGCCTTGGCACTAGAAGGCGATGAAGGACGTAATACGCTGCGATAAGCTTCGGGGAGTTGCGAATAAACTTTGATCCGAAGATTTCCGAATGGGGAAACCTACCTAATTTATTAGGTATTGTATAGTGAATATATAGCTATATGAGGCAAACCCAGCGAACTGAAATATCTAAGTAGCTGGAGGAAAGGACATCAACCGAGACTCCGTTAGTAGTGACGAGCGAACGCGGACCAGGCCAGTGACTTCAAAAAAATAACTAAAACAACATGGAAAGGTTGACCATAGAAGGTGATAGTCCCGTATAGGTAAAAAGTTTGAAGTCCTTGAGTAAGGCGGGACACGTGAAATCCTGTTTGAACATAGGGGGACCACCCTCTAAGCCTAAGTACTCTCTAGTGACCGATAGTGAACAAGTACCGTGAGGGAAAGGTGAAAAGTACCCCGACAAGGGGAGTGAAATAGTACCTGAAACCAAATGCTTACAAGCAGTCGGAGCAAGCGTATTTATATGTCTTGTGACGGCGTACCTTTTGTATAATGGGTCAGCGACTTAGTTTATCTAGCAAGCTTAAGCCGTTAGGTGTAGGCGTAGCGAAAGCAAGTCTGAATAGGGCGTTTAGTTAGATGAATTAGACCCGAAACCGGGTGATCTAGCCATGGCCAGGTTGAAAGCGGAGTAAAATCCGCTGAAGGACCGAACCCACTACTGTTGAAAAAGTAGGGGATGAGCTGTGGTTAGGGGTGAAAGGCCAATCAAACTCGGATATAGCTGGTTCTCCGCGAAATCTATTTAGGTAGAGCGTTATAGCGATTACCGTCGAAGGTAGAGCACTGAATGAGCTAGGGGGTCCCACAGACTTACCAAACTCAATCAAACTCCGAATGTCGACGAGTACAGCATAGCAGACAGACTATGGGTGCTAAGGTCCATAGTCGAGAGGGAAAAAGCCCAGACCGCCATCTAAGGTCCCTAAATCATGACTAAGTGTTAAAGGATGTGAGAAGACCAAAACAACTAGGATGTTGGCTTAGAAGCAGCCATCATTTAAAGAAAGCGTAATAGCTCACTAGTCTAAATAAGTTTTCTTGCGCCAACAATGTAACGGGGCTCAAGTCATGTACCGAAGATGCGGATTTGCACTAAGTGCAAGTTGGTAGCGGAGCGTTCCGTAAGCCTGTGAAGGTAAACCGTAAGGCTTGCTGGAGGTATCGGAAGTGAGAATGCTGACATAAGTAGCGATAAAGAATGTGAGAAACATTCTCGCCGAAAGTCCAAGGGTTCTTGCGTAAAGTTAATCTGCGCAAGGTTAGTCGGCCCCTAAGATGAGGCTGAAAGGCGTAATCGATGGGAATCAGGTTAATATTCCTGAACCTGAAGGATGTGACGAAAATAGTAAATTGTACAGTCTTATTGGATTGATTGTGCAGTGAATATTTTCCAGGAAACAACACCTTCATTATAGACCGTACCCGAAACCGACACAGGTGGACAGGTAGAGTATACCAAGGCGCTTGAGAGAACGATGCTGAAGGAACTAGGCAAATTGCATCTGTAACTTCGGAAGAAAGATGACCTGTATATGGGCAACCATGTGCAGGTGGCACAAGCTAGGGGGTAGCGACTGTTTATTAAAAACACAGGGCTCTGCAAAGTCAATAGACGACGTATAGGGTCTGACGCCTGCCCAGTGCTGGAAGATTAAAAGGAGGGGTGCAAGCTCTGAATTGAAGTCCCAGTGAACGGCGGCCGTAACTATGACGGTCCTAAGGTAGCGAAATTCCTTGTCGGGTAAGTTCCGACCCGCACGAATGGCGTAACGATTTCCCCACTGTCTCCAGTATCGACTCAGCGAAATTGAATTCTCCGTGAAGATGCGGAGTTCCCGCGGTCAGACGGAAAGACCCCGTGAACCTTTACTATAGCTTTGCACTGGTGTTAGGAATCAGATGTGCAGGATAGGTGGGAGACTACGAAGCGAAGGCGTCAGCCTTTGTGGAGTCACCCTTGAGATACCACCCTTTTGGTTCTTGACATCTAACCGAGATCCTTGAATCAGGATCCGAGACAATGCATGGTGGGTAGTTTGACTGGGGCGGTCGCCTCCCAAAGAGTAACGGAGGCGCGCGATGGTTAGCTCAGGTTGGTCGGAAATCAACTTTTAGAGTGCAATGGCATAAGCTAGCCTGACTGCGAGTCTGACAAGACGAGCAGAGACGAAAGTCGGCCATAGTGATCCGGTGGTCCCGAGTGGAAGGGCCATCGCTCAACGAATAAAAGGTACTCCGGGGATAACAGGCTGATGATTTCCAAGCGTCCATAGCGACGAAATCGTTTGGCACCTCGATGTCGGCTCATCACATCCTGGGGCTGGAGAAGGTCCCAAGGGTTCGGCTGTTCGCCGATTAAAGTGGTACGTGAGCTGGGTTTAGAACGTCGTGAGACAGTTCGGTCCCTATCTGCCGTGGGTGTAGGAAGTTTGAGAGGATCTGCCTTTAGTACGAGAGGACCGAGGTGGACGTACCCCTGGTGGACCAGTTGTCGTGCCAACGGCACAGCTGGGTAGCTAAGTACGGAAGGGATAACCGCTGAATGCATCTAAGCAGGAAACCCACCTCAAAACTAGACTTCCCCATTAGAGCCGTGGAAGACCACCACGTTGATAGGTCAGGTGTGGAAGCACAGTAATGTGTGTAGCTAACTGATACTAATAGCTCGATTGATTTACTTTGCTGTGAGATTACATATGCATATAGTGTTAATTCTATAAAAATGTAGTGTCAACTCACAAAGTTATCAGGTTAAATTAGCTTTATCAATGAATAAGATGTTGTTGTATGACCAATGTCATACCGTGGCTTGACCACAGTATCCAGGAAACAACTTGTAATAGATATTAGTTATATATTTTTTTGGATTCCGTGAATAAATCACGAGATAATGTCTAGTGACTTCCATTAAGTTGATACTTGTGTGGAAAAGCAGAAATCTAGAAAAGGTCATGCAGCAACATTAACAGCAAACTATAATACAAATCTATCTTTTTAAAAGTTTGTATTGCTAGCTTGGTGGTTATAGCATGAGTGCAACACACGATCCCATCCCGAACTCGAACGTGAAACCTCATAGCGCTAATGGTACTATGTCATAAGGCATGGGAGAGTAAGTCGCTGCCAAGCTTGCAATGCAAATTTTTAATTATCTTCTTTTCTCTTTATGAGATATTTTATATTCATAATTCTCTTCCTCTTCTATATTAGTAATGCTTATGCATTAAAGAATTAAACATCAACTTATTTCCATAGAATCGCTAAAATCTAACATAGAAATTAAAAAGTTATTTAAAGAAAAAATACTGAACAATTTATTTTAGAGTTACCAAATGGCACAGTAATTAATAAAGGTGGAATTTTAACTCAAGAAGGTTATATTCTACAAGATACTCAAACAAGCTCAGGTGATCAACATCGTTTATTAAATAAGAAACGAGATATTAATACAGAAAATCCTTTATATTTTAATGGAAAATTAGCAGTAGTTTCATCTTCTGGTTCTGAAAATTGGTATCATTGGCTGCTACAAATTTTGCCTAGATTAATTATATTAAAAGAATCGGATCTTGAATATGACCGTATCTATATTAATAATTTAAAATATTCATGGCAAATTAAGTCATTAGAAATAGTATTAAATTATTTAAATATACCGGAAGATAAGCTTTTTGTAGTAAATAGCGATTGTATAATTCAAGCTACTAGACTAATTGTTCCATCTGTACCGTTTATTCCGGTAAAAGGTATAATTTTGCCTTTATGGTTAAAAAGAGATTTAAGAAATTTTTTTATTAAAGATAATAGTAAAGCATACGATAAAATATATATTTCTCGTAAATACACTTCTACCCGAAAAATAGTTAATGAAGAAGAATTAATAGAAAAAATTGAGAAACTTGGTTTTATGGCAATATATCTAGAGCTATCCTCCCCGTATAAACAGGCCCAGCTTTTTAATAAAGCAAAAATAATAGTTGGACCGCATGGATCAGGATTTGCTAACCTTATTTTTTCGACTCCAAAATGTAAACTAGTAGAGATTGATCATGGTACAACTCCTCCTAGAAGTTTTTATAAAAGAATGGCAAATTATATGTCATGTGATTATTATCCTTTTTACGTAGATCAGACAACAGAAGAGTATTTAGAAGACGATATAAAAACCAATATTGATGAATTTATTAAATTTCTTAGGCCTATCTGTAAATAAATTTTAATTAGTAATTAAAGAGCTTTTTTAGCGAAAATTGATAAGATTTTTGAAAGAATATATTCATATTTCAAGCTCTTAAGGAAGTTAATTCTTAAAGTCATTCTCTAGCAAATAAGATTCGCTATTCATTTCATTTAGTCTTGAAATAGTTCGTTTGAATTCTGCGGCTCGTGCTGAACCTTGATATATTTTACTCGGCTTATCTTCTAGGCTCATAAATAAAAGTATTTTATAGAAATAGGCATTATCGATAAAATTGATAAATCTAACGGCTGTATTTGTATCATCAGATGGAATGATTTGAACGTTCTTAACTATAATAACGTTGAAATTTTGACAAATATTAACATAATCGATATAGCTTAAGTTTCTTGCAAATAATTCGTTATAATCTGTGACTAATATTCTTTTATGCACTTTTTGAAACGATATTTCTCTACCTAGAACCTGTATATTTTGAGAAATAAGATTATTATCACTAATATCTGTAATAATTTTTTCAAGTTTGTTTTGGTTTTCTAAAGTTAAGGGATAAATTATCCTTGCCCCTTTAACTCCTAAAGCCTTATCAAACCTGTAATCATGGTGATTATCTAGACATTTGACATAAAAGCTATTGTTGATTACTTTTATAAAAGGCACAAAAGATTCTCGCTGTAACCCATCTTTATAAAGATTATTAGGTATTGTATTAGAGGTGATAAAAATAAAAATATTCTGCTTTATTAATTCATTAAATAATCTACCGATTATCATTGCATCGGTGATGTCTTTAATTTCAAACTCGTCTATTCCAAGTACTCTAGTTTTTTTAGCATAATCTTTGGCAATTTTAGGGATGATATCTTTTTGATTTTCTGTCTGTAATTTATGCATAGATTTATGTACTTCCTGCATAAAGTTCTGATAATGTATTATCATTTTAGGTGTGGTTAATTCTTCAAAAAAAGAATTCATCAGCACAGTTTTACCGCTGCCCACCGGACCGTATAAATAAATTCCGCTTTTTAAATTGTTTTGATTAAAGAATTTGAATAAACTGTTAGGCTTATTAAGTTCTGCTACAAGCTGTTTTAATTCTTCTAGTAAAGCAGCTTGTTTTGCATCTAATGTTAATGAAGTAGGGGATTTGCTCATCCAAAATATTTTTTATCTAATTTGTTATAGGTTTTTTCTAAAATCGGTAGGTATGTTTTAATATTTTCAAAAACTTGTTTTGCATCCTCATATTTATAAACATGAGAAGTATTATTGCGGTCATCAAGCATTCCAAGCCACATTTTTTCATCATCGATAAGACTAAACTGAAAAGCTTTACTTAGGACATCTTTTGGAGTATTACTTTCAATCTTTTCCTGTTTAAGTATTTTTTTTAAGGTTTTCCAAAATAATTCAATAACAAATTCAAATCTTTTTACAGAGGCATCTAACACATAATCATTTTTATCTACCTTAGAGCGCTCTATAACTTCATGTAAACGTTGTATAGCTTGCCCTAGTGCTAGGAAAGAGCCTTTCCAAAATATTTCTTCCATTAGTGTGAACCTTTTTTATAAAGAATTTTTTTAAAATTAATGATATTTTGTTTAAATTTATCATCATCGTTTAATGTATCGAATCGTACACAATCTATTTTTAAAAGTGTATCTGCATCATCTATTATTTCTAAAACTTGCCGCCAATCATCTTTACTTGCATTGGGGCAAAGAATGGCGATATCAATATCTGCTCTCTCATGATTATCGCCTCGCCCGCGTGAACCAAAAAGCCAAATCTCTTCGATAAAAGGTAATTTAGTAAGATTTGTTAAAAAAGAATATTCTGTGATACTATTCATATCTTCCTATACAAAACTGTTGCATCGCCATAGCTGAAAAAACGCATTTGTTCTTTTATAGCATATTTATATAATTCGTGCATCTCTTTAAATCCGGCAAAAGCACATATAAGCATAAATAAAGTAGATTTCGGAAAATGGAAATTAGTAAGCAGTATATCGGCTGTTTGGAATTTAAAGCCGGGAGTTATAAAAATATCGGTTTCAAAATCACCTGCTTTTATAATGCCGTTATTGCAAGAACTCTCAAGGGTTCTAAGCGTTGTAGTGCCGACTGCGATAATGCGTCTTCCCTCTTGCTTTGCTTTGTTGATGATTTCAGCAGTTTCAGGAGTAATAGAGCAATATTCGGTGTGCATTTTATGCTCATGAATATTTTCGGTTTTTACAGGTAAAAAAGTTCCGGCTCCTACATGTAAGGTTAAAAATGTAATTTGTACGCCTTTTGCTTCAAGCTTACCAAGTATATCCTTTGTAAAGTGCAACCCTGCCGTCGGTGTAGCAACCGAGCCTTCTATTTGACTATATATTGTTTGATAGCGTAGAGAGTCTAGCTTATCGTCATTGCGAGGCGTCCTTTTGGACGCCGTGGCAATCTCAGGATTTTGTGATGAGATTGCTTCTTCAGAACTCTGTTCTTCCTCGCAATGACGTTTAGAACGCCTAATATAAACCGGTAGCGGCATTTCACCGTATTTGTCCAAAAATTCAAATACCGAGATATTATCAAGCTCAAATTTCACCTTAATCTCACCCATCGCAAGTTTTTCGGTAATAATTACCTTATGATTATCAAAATAAAACTCATCGCCTATATTAAGTTTTCGAGCAGGCTTCGCAAAAGCCGACCAACTGTCATTCGATAATTTTTGATTCAAATTTATTGTAATATTTTTCCCTAAATGTAACTTAGCTTTAATAACTTTGCTGTTATTAAATACTAATAAATCCCCTTCTTTTAAGTAATCTATTATGTTGTAGAATTTAGTTTTAATAGGTTTTGTCCCGGCAATTAGTAAATCCGAGTGGTCACGTTCACTAGCCGGATATTGTGCGATAAGTTGGCTTGGTAAATCAAAGTCAAAATCAGATAATTTCATTGTTTAAATATTAGTAAATAAAAAAGCGATTATAACAGCATATTACAATATTTAATATAAGATTCTAGTTTATTGACTAATTATTAATAAATTAATATCTATTGACTAATTGTTTTTTCTGTATGATACAAAAACATTATTAATTGAATTAACAAAGGGGAAAATTATGAAGGAACAAGCAGAACAAATAGAAATAACCGATGATGTAATTAAGAATAAGTTTGATGAGATATTGTAGAAGTCAAGATTTAATCTCACAGACATTATAAAAATTATATCTGAATGTCTGATAAGTTATGACTGTCAGATGAGTATTCAAGATATAAGATTTCGTTATTCTTTTCAACAGCTAACTTTTTACTATCCATAAAAGTCTGCATAGGTGTTTTTCCATAGCAATATTTACCGGAATGCGGTCTTTCATTATTATAATATTCTAGCCAAATATCAAGATCTAGTTGTAGATCATCAAGATCAGTATAGATCTTTTTACGCATAGCAGTATCAAAGAATTCTTGTTTCATAGTTTTATTAAAACGTTCACACATACCATTTGTTTGAGGAGAATATGCTTTAGTAGTAGTATGCTCAATACCCTCAATGCTTAAGAACAATTCAAAAGCATGATGTTCTATATTACCTTTATACTCACCACCTCTATCAGTTAAAATACGAAGTACTGGTATTTGCTGACTCTCATACCATGGTAACACTCTATCATTAAGCATGTCAGCAGCGGTAAGTGCTGTTTTATCAGTATATAGTTTAGCCTCTGCAACCCGAGTGTAACTATCAATAAACACTTGAGAATATACCTTGCCTATGCCTTTAAAATTACCTACATAATATGTGTCTTGGCATCCTAGATAACCTGGATGCTGTGTATCAATCTCACCATGAGCTTCTTTCTCGCTACGCCGTTTCTCTAATACTTGTAACTGAGCTTCGGTAAGAACAATACCATCCTGAGCCATTTTGGCTTCTAATGCTTTAAGTCTTTTATTGATATTATTTAAATCATTACGTAGCCAAATAGATCTAACTCCTCCAGGTGATACAAGAATACCAGTCTTTTTAAGCTCATTTGATACTCGCAGCTGACCATAAGCGGGGTATTCTATTGCCATATCTAATACTGCTCTCTCTACGGCAGGATCAACTCTATTCGCTATAATTGGCTTCTTCCGACTAATCTCATATAATGCTTCTTCTCCTCCTGTTTCATATAACTCTTTAAACCTATAATAACTGTCTCTACTGTAACCCATAGCTTTATATGCTGACGATATACTACCAAGACTCCTAGCTAATTCTAGTAATCCTATTTTTGGCTTTATTATTTTTTGATTTAGATTCATCTCTAATCCTCCATTTAATATTATCTTAATTTTACTAAATGTAAGATTAAATCTCAACTATTACACATCAGATGAAAGAAAATCTGAAATATCTAAAGAACTACACCAAGAACTGCATGAAACGCTTGAAGAATCGCTAGATAGCTGACTCGAAGTAGATGAAATGCCATCTGAATCATTACTTGAGGTATCAGGAGGATTGATTTCTAGTTCAATGGTTTTAAATGCATCTTTATTAAATACACGAGTCTCATCCATTTTACTATATACACCACTTTTAGGAGCGAGCTTTAATCTTCCATAGCGACTCAGATCTGAAATAGTAATATGCTTATTTTTAGGCACATATAATATATTGTGATTATTGTAACATGTATCAATGAAGTCATTGTTATTCATTATGGAGCTATCCGTAATTTTATTGCAAAAAAGGGCATTATAAGTAAAACTATAGAAATAGCAAGACCACTGTAGATATTTTATATAATCTCAAGTCTTATAGTAAATATCCAATCAAGAAAAAACATATGACAGCAAACGTATTATTAGTATCAAAGGATCGAGAAAGAATTAGTCCGCTAGAGGCAAGATTATATGGTCATGCCTCCATATTGCAGTTATGCCTATTAAAAAGCTATACGTTCAATAAGAGTACCAATAACCTTATCATGAATATCCAATGACCTGGAAAAGCAGATTGTCTTACGTGCAAGCCTCTTGCATCTCGTTCTAAGGTTCAAGTTACTTCGTTCTATCCGTTGAGTGTATTTTTTACTGATAATATGCTTTTTAGGGTCTAATAACCTAGCATAACTCCCCCATCCATCTGTATAGTAAAAAGTCACCTTGAAATTCTCTAGTTTTTTCAGTAATGATTCTAATGTGCTATCACATCTTGTACCAAACGTATAAGCAACTACTTTTAACGAAATCTTATCCAAGGCATACCAAAGCCATCGTTGTCTGGATTTATTCTGTACATAAGACCATTGTTCATCTATCTCAGGAGCAATAATTACTTCTGTTGTACTGATAGAATGATTTATTGTTTTTTAATACTAGATTTTTTTAAAACACGGATAACTGTATTGATACCCACTTTTAATACTCTTACTGTATCTCTAACTCCAGAGCCGTTGATTGACATTTCTACTATTTGCTCCTTAACTCCAGGCTTAGATGCATTATTAATATACTCCAATTGAAAATATCGATTACACCGCTTGCATTGATATCTCTGTTGTTTTGAAATTGAATATCCTGACTTTATTACTTCTTCTGTGTTGTTACAATATCTACACTTAACATCTATTTTTGCCATAACTCCTTAACTATAATTCTCTCTTATTACTGTTTGAGGATTATAGACTATTTACTCTAAACTGCAATACGGAGGCACGACCTAGCAAATAATCCTGGAGATTTTACAGCTAAAGCAATTCAGCAAGGTGATTACGATTTAGTTAATACTTTGTTAACAGCTTTCAGTATTGCTCCAAATGAAGTAGTTTATATATTGAATGATAGCGGGTGTCTTTTATATTTTGTGTGCAAGAATAATCAGAAAGAGATAGCTGAGCTTTTAATTAAAAAAGGAGCGGATGTAAACTTTAGTGATAATATTATAGCCCGCCTTTATATAGTGCTATAGAAGCCGAGCGTCCCGATATGGTAGCATTTCTACTTGAAAATGGGGTCGATCCTAATTACATGGGAAACCAAATTCTCTCTTGTTTAGAAAAAGCTACTTTCAGAAACCAAGATATAGCTATGGTAACCAAGTTGCTTGCTTATGGTGCTAATATGGAATTTAAAAGCAGTGCAAAGACCATATTTGAAAAATTAACATGTTTAGGTAGCAGTTCTGAGGGTCAGGATAAGCAAAGTCAAATAGATATGATTAAAGTATTTTTACAATACGGAGCTAATCCGGATAGGCTCGATTCTGACTGTCAAATGTTCTATGACATGGAAATAATGTATAAACCTCTGAGAGCACTTTTAACGCTTGAATCGGCATTTCGTCGGAATGATTACACGGCAATTAAGGATATTGACAAGAAAGATTTAGCTGTATTTATTCAATGGAAATCAGAAATATGGCCGGTTATAAAACGCGGTTCTAAGGATAAGCTTGATTATATTAATAAGCTACAGGAACTAGATAAATTTTCAAAACAAGTGAGTTTAGATTCGGATGATTCTATAGAACAACCGCTAATAAAATTAAGAGCAAAGATAGATAAATTGGCACCGTCTTTGAAGTTTGCCTGCCTTGTAAAAATTGCAGATATTATGAAAGGTGACGTTGAAGGTCAGATAACATTTGATGATGAGTTAACGTATAATACTACACTGGATTTACTGAAAAAAAGCGGGTTTCAAGTTGACGTAACAGGGGAAACAGGGGAACTACTGACTTAGTTTAAAGGTTTTGTTGTTGTATGGATCAATTTTTCGTCATTGCGAGGAGCGAAGCGACGTTGCAATCTAGGAAAATAATTAAAAAAATCTGATTTACAGAATTTTTTACTGGATTGCTTCGTCGAAACTTTCAGTTTCTTCTCGCAATGACGGCTGGGGTATCCACGCAACAATACCTTCTCGCAATGACGGTAAGCAACCTATCCTCACACTATCAGCCCCTTCACTTGGGAGTTCCATAATTTTTGATATAGCTTACTATTTTTTAGTAATTCTGCGTGGCTGCCGTCATCGATTATACTACCTTTTTCAAAAACTAAAATTCTATCCATATTGAGTAAAGTAGATAATCTGTGGGCAATGACTATCACGGTTTTATTTTGCATTAAATAATCCATTGACTCTTGAATCAGGCTTTCCGTCTCGCTATCTAAGCTACTTGTTGCTTCATCGAGAATTAAAATAGGAGCATTTTTTAAGATGGCTCTTGCTATAATAATTCTTTGACGCTGACCGCCTGATAAATTATTTCCTCGCTCTCCACACATAGTATCGTAACCGTCCGGTAGATTATCGATAACATCATGAATATGTGCAGATTTTGCCGCTTCTATAACCTCCTCAAGAGTAGCTTCTTTTTTTCCATATCTGATATTATCTAAAATAGTACGATGAAAAAGTACCGGTTCTTGAGGTATAAGGCTAATGGCTTTTCTTAAAGAATCTTGAGTTACGTTTTTAATATTTTGATTATCGATTAAAATCATTCCTTCTTCTATATCATGTAATCTAGTGAGTAAACTAATAAAAGTGGTTTTCCCTGAACCGGAAAAACCAACTAGCCCCACTTTTTGCTTACTTGGAATTAATACCGATTTATTATAAAATAGATTATTATTATGGTGATAATTAAAGGTAACATTTCTAAATTCAATAATCCCTTCTTTGATATCTAAAGGAGTAGCGTTTTCAATATCCGTTATAATATGCGGTGCCATTAGGGATAAGCCTTGATTAAATGCCCCGATCTGCTCGAACATATCACCTATTTCTTGCGTTAAATCCCAAATATCGTCTGCTACATTTATACATAATGTTAGCACTAATACGCAATCACCTATGCTTATAGATAATTCGCTACGAAGCTTAGATAAATAATAAATCATTATAAAAATCATTATTGAACAAGAAGTTCCAAGAGCATAACGCAATTTGAACATGAAGATTTGCATAGTCTGCTCATCTGCTACGGCATTTTCTACTCTTGTTTCTAGATGTTGACGTTCAAATTTATGAGCCGTAAACATTCTAACCGCATTAATGTTGCTAATTGCATCTACGATACTACCGGCAACAAAAGATTGGCTTCTAGCATAATTTAATGAGTATTTATTGATTTTATCCGAGAAAAGAACACTCAGCCCTAAAAAAACTGTAATCCATAAAATAAATATCGTAGCAAAAACGTAATGTACGGAATATAAAGCAATTAATGCAAATACGATAATAGCTAGTTTACGAAGAATTTTTTCACCGAATATAGAAATAATCATCTCAAACGATCTTGCGGTTTCGGTAATACGATTGCTAATATGTCCGGCTAAATTATCCTGAAAGAATTTATGGCTATGATATTGAGTATAATTATAAAGTTCATTTAGTATTTTTCCTTTTATTACGGGCATAGTCTTTAGATACAAATAATCATATGAACGATATGCTATATTAATACTCTCCCACCAAAGAGCATAAAATACTGCCCAGTAAATCATGGAAGATAAAAGGTTATTTGCGTTCTCATCACTGAAAGATTCGATTAGATCAATGATTTTCTGAAGTAATATACTATCAATTGTCGGAATCATACCGAGTAAAATACAGATTACAGTCAATAAAGTAATTTTAACTTTATCGAATTTTAAAAAATAAATACCTAAGCTAAATGTTGATTTAGATAAAGTAGGGTATTTTATCACGATAATGTACCTCAATTTTAAAACAATATATTAATTCGTGTTATTTCAGAGCATATTTTAATTTAATTATTTTGCAAAAATATACCTAAAAATATTAAATCTATGGAAAAATAATAAACAAGCCTTGCTTCTTACCTTAAATAATGCTACAAAATTCAGAAAATAACTTCAAAATCATTAGAAATGCAAGAAAAAGAATTATCTAATCATTTTTTAGAAGCACAAGAAAAGTCTAAGGAAGACGATTCTCCGTTCTTTGATGTAAAATATATTTGTCAAGCAAGTTTATTAATTACGGATTCTATCCGAAAAGGGCATGATGTAACTCAATTGTCCAATGGTGATATTAATGTTACAGAAGTAAGAATAGTAAATGTTCATTATAATTGGAACTCCGAAAAAGGAAAATTTGTTAAAACTAATCAGATAGAATTTAATAATAGCAAAGGCCGCTGATTAAATCAAATACTGTATACTCGTTTAATTTGAAAAATTGGCTGCGTCGTCCTATAAGTACTGTGGCGCTCACGTATTTAAGTATACGCTCCGCTCCTCGTCTTATGGACTCTTGCTCTTTTCCAAATTAAACTTCGTCTACTTAATTCATTATACTTGGAGTATATTGTTATTGTCAAAAAGCATATTATCTTAAAACAGCAGCTTAAATATGGAATTTGATCAATTATTATTATCGAGGATTCAGTTTGCTTTTACCATAAGTTTTCATATAATATTTCCTGCTTTTACTATAGGGCTTGCAAGCTTTTTAGCGGTAATTGAAGGGTTATGGTTAAAAACAAAAAAGCCGGTTTATCAAGAAATATATAAATTTTGGGTGAAGATTTTTGCCGTTACTTTCGGTATGGGAGTAGTTTCGGGCGTTGTAATGTCTTATCAATTCGGTACTAATTGGTCTAATTTTTCAGATAAGGTTGGAAATGTCCTTGGTCCGCTTCTCGGTTTTGAAGTATTTACTGCCTTTTTCCTCGAATCTTCTTTTTTAGGTATAATGTTATTCGGCTTTAATAAAGTCAGTAAAAAAGTACATTTTATTTCTACGTTAATAGTTGCTGCTGGTACTGTAATCTCAGCTTTTTGGATACTTGCAGCTGGTAGCTGGATGCATACGCCTGCTGGTTTTGAACTGCGAGGCGATGGGTTCTTTTTCCCTTTAAATTGGCTAGAAATTATCTTTAACCCTTCTTTCCCATATCGTTTTTTCCATATGATTACGGCGGCTTATTTAACTACTTCTTTTGTTATCGGTGGTGTAGCTAGCTTTTATTTACTAAATAATCGTTATAAAGAGCACGCTAAAATTATGCTTTTTATGGCGGTGTTAATGGCGTTAATCGTTGCTCCTATTCAAATATTTATCGGCGATTTGCATGGTTTAAATACTCTTAAATATCAGCCGGTTAAAGTTTCGGCTATGGAAGGTATTTGGAATACGGAAAAAGGAGCGGCTTTTAATCTTATCGGCTTTCCTGATGGGGAAGAAGAAAAAACAAAATATGCTGTGGAAATACCTTATGCTAGTAGTTTAATTTTAACGCATAGCTTAGACGGTGAAGTGAAAGGGTTAAAAGAATGGACAAAAGAAGAGCGTCCGCCGGTGCTAGTCGTATTTTTCAGCTTCCGTATTATGATAGGAATCGGTTTCTTAATGGTATTTACAGGTATTGCGGGGTTATATCTTTACTTGAAGAAAAGATTATATGCTACGAAATGGTTTCAATATTGGTATATATTAATGTCACCTTCAGGTTTTATTGCAGTACTTGCTGGTTGGTTCGTAACCGAGGTAGGTAGACAACCTTATATAGTATATAATATTTTAAAAACCGCAGATACGGTATCACCGGTACTCGGCAAATATGTATTTATCTCTCTAATTGCTTTTGTAGTAGTATATGTGATCATTTTCGGAGCGGGTATATATTATATAATGCATTTAATAAAGAAAGGTATAGAAGCGATAGATAATAAAGAAACGTACGGAGAGATTGGATTAAGTAATCGGTTGTGATTTATGTCATTCCCATGTGGACCTGTAAAACCAACTGTGTCACCCCGTGGCTTGACCACGGGACCCATAAAAACAACAAAAAATACTAATAATTTTAGTATTTTAACTGGATCCCGTGGTCAAGCCACAGGATGACAGAGGTGAAATTGATCCACGCAACAATGTCATGCGGGGATGGCATAAAATATTTAAACACATAAAGATAATATATGTTAAACTTTGCACCTTATATAGATTTACCGCTTGTTTGGGGTGGTCTTATAGCTACCGCTATTTGTTTATATGTTTTATTGGACGGTTTTGATTTAGGAGTAGGAATCTTATTTCCGTTTGCACCTACTGATGATTGCCGTCATAAAATGATCAATTCTATTGCTCCTTTTTGGGACGGTAACGAAACTTGGTTAGTACTTGGCGGCGGCGGTTTATTTGCAGCTTTCCCGCTGGCATATTCGCTATTAATGCCGGCTTTATATATTCCTATTACATTGATGTTACTTGGCTTAATCTTTCGAGGCGTAGCTTTTGAATTCCGTTTTAAGGCTCATGTAGGTCATCGTTATATTTGGGATTACGCCTTTCATTTTGGCTCTATGCTTGCTGTTTTTTGTCAAGGTTTAATGCTTGGTACGTTTGTCCAAGGAATAGAGATAGAAGGACGAGAATTTGCAGGAGGGAGCTTTGATTTTCTTACTCCCTTCTCCGTTATGACGGGGATAGCATTAATATTCGGGTATGCACTCTTGGGTGCTACTTGGCTTATTCTGAAAACAGAAAAGAAAACACAAGATTGGGCTTATAAATCTGCTTTATATATTTTATTTTACGTTGCACTTTTTATGGGACTTGTGAGCTTATGGGTTCCTTTCTTAAATAACCACATAAATCATCGTTGGTTTAGTGTACCTAATATTTACTATTTATCGATTGTACCTATTGTAACTGCTTTAATATTTATTAAGTTAATTAAAGCCGTTAAGCAAAAAAAAGAAGTAAAGCCGTTTATTTATACGATCTTGTTATTTTTATTAGGATATTTAGGGCTTGCAATAAGTATATGGCCATATATCGTTCCTTATAAAGTTACGCTCGAAACCGCAGCAGCAGCACCGGAGTCACAGTCTTTACTGTTAATAGGGGCTGGGATATTCCTGCCTGTCATACTTGGATATACTTTCTATTGTTATTATATATTCCGTGGCAAATCATCTCATCATCCGATATATTAAAAAAATAACCTCTTGTCTAAAAGGGTGGCAATGGTTCATTATTCTATGGCTCAGCGGATTATTATCCACGCTACTTTTAACTTATATAGTTAAGCTGGTGTTTAGGGCGATAGGGTAAAATTATTGTTAGTACAGTGCAGTAATGTCGTTCCTAGCTAAAATAGGTCTTGTTGCATGGTTTGAGAAAAGTGTTCGATGTCATTCCTGTGAAAGCAGGAATCCATAATAAAGCGAGATAGAATGAACTTTTAATTTTAAAAAATTGCTGTATTTATATTTTTTTGGATTCCTGCTTTTGTAGGAATGACATCGGATATATGCAATGACATTTAAAGTATAGATATATGGAAAAAATCTCAGCATTTATTATTACCAAAAATGAAGCGGCAAGAATAGCACGAGCTATAAATAGCGTAAAAAATATTGTTGATGAAGTTATAGTAGTCGATAGCGAAAGCACAGATGATACGGTAGCAATCGCTGAACAATTAGGAGCAAAGGTAATAGTAAAACCGTGGCTTGGCTATGTAGGGCAGAAATCTTTTGCCGAAAGCCTTTGCGTAAATGATTGGATTCTTAATATTGATGCCGATGAGGAGTTGTCTAAAGAGTTACAAGACGAAATAGAGTATATTTTTGCCTCTCATAATCAAGATCGTTATTTGGCTTATCAAATAAAGCTGTTAATAATGCATCGTAATGACCAAAAGCCACGAATGTTTGCTCCGTTTAATAAATGTACTCGGTTGTATAATAAAAAATTTGCAAGCTTTGCAAATACATTAAATAGTACTACTCATGATTCGGTGGTATTTAACAAAGATGTTGATTTTGCAGGTAAAATTTATCTATTAAATGGAGCTACCTATCATTATTCCGGTACTTCAATTGAGCAGCTAGTGGCTAAAGCAAATTTTTACTCTAGCGAGCAAGCAAAAGATCTAGTTGGGCAAGGAAAAAAACTTTCAAATTTTCGTTTAACAACTGAAATGATATGGTGGTTTTTTAAAGCGTTTTTTATCAGGCGCTATTTTGTATTCGGTTTTGGCGGTTTTGTAGATTCAATGATTTTTACCTTTGCAAGATTTCTAAGGCTTGCAAAATTAAGAGAGTCGTCGCTTAAATCAAAAAACGTCATTGCGAGCGACTGTAAGGAGCGTGGTAATCTCATGAAATAATAAACAAACTTCTGAGATTGCTTCGTCGATGTTTTGCATCTCCTCGTAATGACGATTTAAAAAATAAAGTAACTTATGAAAGCAAATTTTAACGTTAGTAAATTAAAAAACGGCTTAACGGTTTTGACGTATAATATGCCTTATGTTAATTCGGCAGCAATAAATTTAATTGTTAAAGTCGGAAGCCGTTATGAAAATCCTGAAGAAGAGGGCATTTCTCATTTTCTTGAGCATATGGCTTTTAAAGGTACAACAACAAGAACGGCAAAACAAATAGCCGAAGAATTTGACGAGATAGGAGGTCATTTTAACGCTTATACAGGTCATGAAAAAACAATATATTATGCACGAGTATTATCCGAAAATTGTGATAAAGCACTTAATATACTTAGCGATATAATACACAATTCTATCTTTGCTGAAGAAGAGATAGCAAAAGAATATCAGGTAATATTACAGGAAATAGCCCAAGCCCATGATAATCCGGATGATTTAATATATGAGAAGTTTTATAGCAGTGTTTATAAGGACCAGCCGCTCGGTAAACCGATTCTTGGAACAAGCAAAACATTATCTAGTTTTACTAAAGAGCATTTTTTGAGTTTTATAGATAAACATTATAACGCTGGAAATTTGTATTTATCGGTTGCCGGTAATGTTGATCACGATAAAATAGTAAGTAGTGCAGAGCGATTGTTTTCCTCTTTAAAGCAAGGAGAAAAAAGTAATTTTCTTCCTGCAAAATATATAGGAGGTAATAGCTTTATCAATAAGGATTTGGAGCAGACTACTTTAATCCTTGGTTTTGAAGGAACGCCTTATATTAACTTAGAAAGGCTTTACCGAACTCAGTTACTTGCTATAATATTCGGAGGTGGTATGTCTTCACGTTTATTTCAGCATATTCGTGAAAAATTAGGTCTTGCATATGCGGTAGGTAGTTATAATAGTACATATTCTGATAGTGGGGTATTTACTATTTATGCAAGTACAGCACATGATAAATTAGAGTTATTATACAAAGAGCTTAAAACCGAAATAACCAAGATGACTGAGAAAGTTAATGAAGAAGAGATGATTAGAGCTAAAACGCAACTACGAAGTAATTTGTTGATGGCACAAGAAAAAGTAGCTTATAAATCAGAAGAAATTGGTAAAAACTATGCAGCTTTCGGTAAATATATTCCTCCTGAAGAGATTATGGAAATTATAATGAATATAAAAGCAGGTGACATTATTAATACGGCGAGTAAAATATTTAGTAGTATTACTACATCGGCAATTATCGGTCCGAATGATCTTCGAGGGTTTTGATGTTATGTTTGGATACCGTCATTGCGAGGAAAAATTGAAAATTTTGACGAAGCAATCTCAGGAGTTTGTTATTATCTCATGAGATTGCCACGTCGCTTCGCTCCTCGCAATGACGATTTGGCGTCCACGCGAGGAGACCTTGTTGCGTAGATATAAAAAAAGTAGCTGCGAACTAAGAAAAGTAGTAAATTGACAAAAAACTTAACCACAAGTGTGTATGTCAAAGCTACAAAAAGTTTGCAACTGGAAAGAATATAACAGAAGTTTAAAGAAAAGAGGAACAATAATTTTCACATTTTGTGAAGAATATTTAAAAGAGTTATATTATGGAGGGGAACAGAGGCAAGGAGGAGCGAGAAGATATAATAGCAAGATGTATGAATATTTGCTAACAATTAAGCTGTTATTAAGATTGCCATGGCGAGCAACAAGCGGATTTGCAGAAGGAATGTTTAGCAAAATATTTGCGGGTAAGGATTTAAGAATACCGGATTATATGTAATAGTTGAGATTTAATCTTACATTTAGTAAAATTAAGATAATATTAAATGGAGGATTAGAGATGAATCTAAATCAAAAAATAATAAAGCCAAAAATAGGATTACTAGAATTAGCTAGGAGTCTTGGTAGTATATCGTCAGCATATAAAGCTATGGGTTACAGTAGAGACAGTTATTATAGGTTTAAAGAGTTATATGAAACAGGAGGAGAAGAAGCATTATATGAGATTAGTCGGAAGAAGCCAATTATAGCGAATAGAGTTGATCCTGCCGTAGAGAGAGCAGTATTAGATATGGCAATAGAATACCCCGCTTATGGTCAGCTGCGAGTATCAAATGAGCTTAAAAAGACTGGTATTCTTGTATCACCTGGAGGAGTTAGATCTATTTGGCTACGTAATGATTTAAATAATATCAATAAAAGACTTAAAGCATTAGAAGCCAAAATGGCTCAGGATGGTATTGTTCTTACCGAAGCTCAGTTACAAGTATTAGAGAAACGGCGTAGCGAGAAAGAAGCTCATGGTGAGATTGATACACAGCATCCAGGTTATCTAGGATGCCAAGACACATATTATGTAGGTAATTTTAAAGGCATAGGCAAGGTATATTCTCAAGTGTTTATTGATAGTTACACTCGGGTTGCAGAGGCTAAACTATATACTGATAAAACAGCACTTACCGCTGCTGACATGCTTAATGATAGAGTGTTACCATGGTATGAGAGTCAGCAAATACCAGTACTTCGTATTTTAACTGATAGAGGTGGTGAGTATAAAGGTAATATAGAACATCATGCTTTTGAATTGTTCTTAAGCATTGAGGGTATTGAGCATACTACTACTAAAGCATATTCTCCTCAAACAAATGGTATGTGTGAACGTTTTAATAAAACTATGAAACAAGAATTCTTTGATACTGCTATGCGTAAAAAGATCTATACTGATCTTGATGATCTACAACTAGATCTTGATATTTGGCTAGAATATTATAATAATGAAAGACCGCATTCCGGTAAATATTGCTATGGAAAAACACCTATGCAGACTTTTATGGATAGTAAAAAGTTAGCTGTTGAAAAGAATAACGAAATCTTATATCTTGAATACTCATCTGACAGTCATAACTTATCAGACATTCAGATATAATTTTTATAATGTCTGTAAGATTAAATCTTGACTTCTACATCATCAAAGGTCAAGGGTTGAATCGTTTATGTTTAGGTTGAAGCGAACGTTTGGCTTTAACTTACAACAAAAAACAGAGAAAGGAAGAAAAAACGAAGTAATTACTAAGATAAATATATTAAATGAAATGATTGCCCTTGGGAAAGCTCAATATAGCTTTTAGAATTATATAAAATTTAATTATTTTTATACTCTAAGCGCTATATTGACTTTTTTTAATCTCCACGCAACAACGCCTTGCGAGGGAATGACGGAAAAATTGGTCCACGTCACAATGCCCGCTTGCAATGACGATGAAAATGAATTTTGAGAAAATAACAAATGAAAACACAACTTTACAAAGGTTCAAGTAAAATTTTATATTCCGCCGAAGAAGATTTTTTACTTATAATGGCCTTTTCCGATAATGTTACCTTAGAAAGCGGTGAAATTATTGAGGTCTCAGGCAAGGGGGTACTTAATAATAATATTTCTTCCTTTCTAATGGATAAACTGGAAATGAACGGCATTGAAAATCATTTTATTGAAAAAATAAATATGAGGGAGCAATTAATTCAATATGTTGAGATTTTTCCGGTACAAGTAATAATATCATCGGTAGCGTGCGGTAGATTTGTAAAAGAATTCGGTATGGACGAAGGGTATGTATTTGATAAACCGATCATTGATTTTAAGGTCCGAAGTCGTGAATTTAAATATCCGATAGTTAATGAGTATCAAATATTAAGTTTCGGCTGGTTAACTAGGGATGAAGTTAAAGCGGTAAAAGAGCAGGCTTTGCGTATATATGATTTTCTAAGCGGCTTATTTATCGGAATCGGGATTCGGCTTGTTGAATGTAAATTAGAATTTGGGCGTGTGTTTAACGGTGAAGAATCTATCATTATGTTAACTGATGAAATTAGTCCGGATAATTGTAGGTTATGGCATATTAACAGTAATGAAAAATTGGGATTTGAATTGCTTGAAAACGAGCCTCATAAAGCTTTTGAATCATATCAGCTAATAGCTGATCGTTTAAAAGAAAAATAAATATATTTTTAAAGCGATATATGCTATTTTGGATCTGAAAAACACTACGATGTCATACCGATTTTGTTGCACGGTTCGGTTTCATCGTCATTCCTGCAAGACCTTGTTGCGTAGATATAAAAAAAGTAGCTGCGAACTAAGAAAAGTAGTAAATTGACAAAAAACTTAACCACAAGTGTGTATGTCAAAGCTACAAAAAGTTTGCAACTGGAAAGAATATAACAGAAGTTTAAAGAAAAGAGGAACAATAATTTTCACATTTTGTGAAGAATATTTAAAAGAGTTATATTATGGAGGGGAACAGAGGCAAGGAGGAGCGGTAATCCTCCCATTTTTAATCGCAATAGAGAGTAGAGAGTTAAGTTGCGAGAGCTAATTTTTGTATTGGTGTTATACCGCCAATAGCCATATTAGGTCTTTCGTTATTATAAGACCAAAGCCATTGAGTTGAGTGTAGAAGTCAAGATTTAATCTTACAGACATTATAAAAATTATATCTGAATGTCTGATAAGTTATGACTGTCAGATGAGTATTCAAGATATAAGATTTCGTTATTCTTTTCAACAGCTAACTTTTTACTATCCATAAAAGTCTGCATAGGTGTTTTTCCATAGCAATATTTACCGGAATGCGGTCTTTCATTATTATAATATTCTAGCCAAATATCAAGATCTAGTTGTAGATCATCAAGATCAGTATAGATCTTTTTACGCATAGCAGTATCAAAGAATTCTTGTTTCATAGTTTTATTAAAACGTTCACACATACCATTTGTTTGAGGAGAATATGCTTTAGTAGTAGTATGCTCAATACCCTCAATGCTTAAGAACAATTCAAAAGCATGATGTTCTATATTACCTTTATACTCACCACCTCTATCAGTTAAAATACGAAGTACTGGTATTTGCTGACTCTCATACCATGGTAACACTCTATCATTAAGCATGTCAGCAGCGGTAAGTGCTGTTTTATCAGTATATAGTTTAGCCTCTGCAACCCGAGTGTAACTATCAATAAACACTTGAGAATATACCTTGCCTATGCCTTTAAAATTACCTACATAATATGTGTCTTGGCATCCTAGATAACCTGGATGCTGTGTATCAATCTCACCATGAGCTTCTTTCTCGCTACGCCGTTTCTCTAATACTTGTAACTGAGCTTCGGTAAGAACAATACCATCCTGAGCCATTTTGGCTTCTAATGCTTTAAGTCTTTTATTGATATTATTTAAATCATTACGTAGCCAAATAGATCTAACTCCTCCAGGTGATACAAGAATACCAGTCTTTTTAAGCTCATTTGATACTCGCAGCTGACCATAAGCGGGGTATTCTATTGCCATATCTAATACTGCTCTCTCTACGGCAGGATCAACTCTATTCGCTATAATTGGCTTCTTCCGACTAATCTCATATAATGCTTCTTCTCCTCCTGTTTCATATAACTCTTTAAACCTATAATAACTGTCTCTACTGTAACCCATAGCTTTACATGCTGACGATATACTACCAAGACTCCTAGCTAATTCTAGTAATCCTATTTTTGGCTTTATTATTTTTTGATTTAGATTCATCTCTAATCCTCCATTTAATATTATCTTAATTTTACTAAATGTAAGATTAAATCTCAACTATTACAAACCAAATAAATACTGATTTAACCAATCATATCTTACAGTTCTATTATATCTTTCAATATATGCATTTTGCTGAGGCATGTCTGGCTGAATGAATAATAACTTGATATTCTTTTCTTTTGCCCACTTGCTCAATAATTTACTGATATATTCAGGTCCATTATCACAACGTATAGATTTTGGCTTACCTCGCCATTCTATAATTTGATCTAGTGACCTGATAACTCTTCCTGCTGACAATAAAAAATCAGTCTCAGTACCAAGGCTCTCTCTATTAAAGTCATCAATCACATTAAATAAACGATATTTCCTACCATTCTCTAAACTATCGTGCATAAAATCCATGGACCAGCAATCATTTATTGTTTTAGACACTATAAGCTTTTTAGGCTTTGCTCTAAGTAATCTCTTCTTAGGCTTTATTCTCATATTAAGGGCTAGCTCCTTATATATCCTGTATACACGTTTATGATTCCAACCAAAACCTTTGATATTACGTAAATATAAAAAGCAGAGGCCAAGGCCTCAGTTCTTTTGATCACCTACTAAACGCATTAGCTGGCCTGCTATAATATCATCCTCAGATGATAGCTTCCTTTTATATCTATAGCATGTTTCGCTGACACCAAAGATCTTGCATGCACTCCTTATAGAAATATCTTTTTCTCCAGATATTATTTTAGCCATCTCCCGCCTTTGAGATGGCTTCCTAACTTTTTTTCAAGTACTTCCTTTAATATATCAGCTCTTAGCCTTTCCTCAGCATACATCTTTTTAAGCCGTGCATTTTCCGATTCTAACTCCTTTAATTTAGTAATCATCGGTAAAGCCATACCACCATACTTTGATCTCCATTTATAAAATGTCGCTGATGGTATTTTGTGCTCTCTCAGTATAGACGCTACAGGCATCCCACCGCTCGCTTGCTTTAAGATAGACATGATTTGGCTATCACTGTGCTTTGATATTGTCATTTATAGAATCTCCTCCTTTGTTTCTAGAAAATTCTACTCCTTTTGTCGATTGTTTTTGGGGGGTGCCCAAAGTCTTTTTTCTCTGAAAAATCATCAGAAAGTTTTTGCAGTTTTTTATACACTTGAAGTGAAAAAACTTTATTATGAAAAGGTAGAATCTTTTTCTCTATCTCAGTTTCTTCCAACTTAAGTTGTAGATATTCGGCAGGCTTAGCAACAGACGCTTTAAGGCCGTCTTGAAATTTTTCTTAACATTTTTAGTTGAAGAATATGTTTTATTAGTGGAATATTCACCCATAGCTATTTTATATTTAAGTTTAGCTGCTTTTAATCTTGCTTCTTCAACAGGTAAATCAGGAAAACGACCTAGTTTGACCCTTTTATATTCATCTTTTACCATTTGGGCTAGGTAAAAAGTTTTACTGCCGCCGTAAGATACTATAAGTACCAATCCTTTTTCTTTAGTATCTTTGTAAAGGGCTCTTTTTTCTCTAGCGGGTTCGATTTTTAAAAGATTATTTTTAGTAAAATTAAAACACAATGGTTGTTTTCTCATTTTTATGCTTCCTATATGCTGTCATTGATTTATAATTAATAACTTAAACCAGCATAATATGCAAGTGTAAAATTACACAAAAAGTTGAAATACTATAAATATAAAACTATTTACTCATAGTGCATATATTTTTTAAAAATTTTATAAATGTTAACGCTGATAATAACGTTATTTAAAGCAACATACTTTTCAATAGAAGCAAAAATATCACATCTATAAATTTTTAAAATTGCCTACCTTAATCCTTTTAAATAGATTATTATTATACTATAATCCTTAAAATTATGAGTTTTTAAAAAACAAGTTAGAATAAAAATGATAAATATTTCTTTTCCCGATGGGAGCGTAAAACAGTTTGAGTCGAATATTACGGCTTTTGAAGTAGCAAATGCAATTTCAATGTCGCTTGCTAAAGCAGCAATGGTTGCTGAAATAAACGGTGCGCTTAAAGACTTAAGTACCGTAATTGAAAGTGATTGCAAGCTCCGTATTTTAACCGCAAAAGATCCTGAATGTCTTGAGATAATAAGGCATGATGCAGCACATTTAACAGCAGAAGCAGTAAAGGAATTATTTCCTGAAACTCAAGTAACCATCGGTCCTGCAATTGAAAACGGTTATTACTACGATTTTGCTCGTGATAAGCCTTTTACCACTGTAGATTTAGCCGCTATAGAAGCTAAAATGCAAGAACTTTCAAAGAAGAACGAGAAAGTAACAAGAGAGCTATGGGATAGGGATAAAGCCGTTGAGTTTTTTAAATCGATAGAGGAGCGTTATAAAGCTGAAATTATTGCAGGGGTTCCGGCAGGTGAACCGATTACTTTATACAGGCAGGGTAGTTTTATTGATTTATGCCGAGGTCCGCATGCTCCCTCTACAGGTTTTGTTAAGCATTTTAAGTTGATGAAAGTTGCGGGAGCTTATTGGCGAGGTGATAGTCGTAATGAGATGTTGCAGCGTATATACGGCACTGCCTGGGCTACGAAAGAGCAGCTAGATAATTACCTCTTTATGCTTGAAGAAACCGAGAAACGTGATCATAGAAAGCTAGGGCGTGAGCTTGATTTATTCCACTTTCAAGAAGAAGCTCAAGGTATGGTATTTTGGCATGATAAAGGCTGGAGTATATATAATACTATTGAGCAGTATATAAGAAGAAAGATTCGTAAAAACGGTTATACAGAGGTTAAGACTCCTGTTTTAGTCGATAAAAGCCTTTGGGAGCTTTCCGGGCACTGGGAAAAGTTCCGCGAAGATATGTTTGCGTTAGAAACAGACGACAAGATTCTTGCTTTGAAGCCGATGAATTGTCCTTGCCACGTGCAGATTTTCAAGCAAGGTATCAAGAGCTATCGTGATTTGCCGCTTCGTATGTCGGAGTTTGGTTTATGTCATCGTAATGAGGCGTCCGGTGCTTTGCACGGTTTAATGAGAGTACGGAGTTTAGTGCAAGATGATGCCCATATATTTTGTGCGGAGGAGCAAATTACTGATGAAACGGTTAGTTTCTGTAAGCTACTTACTGAAGTTTATAAAGATTTCGGCTTCACCGATATAAAGGTAAAATTCTCTGATCGTCCCGAAATTAGAGCAGGTAGTGATGAAGTTTGGGATAAGGCTGAGAATGCTTTGAAAGAAGCAGTAGAAAAGGCCGGTTTTACTTATACTCTAAACCTAGGCGAAGGCGCTTTTTACGGTCCGAAGCTTGAGTTTATTTTAACCGATGCGATAGGGCGTCAATGGCAATGCGGTACGCTTCAGATGGATTTTGTTTTGCCGGAGCGACTCGATGCTAGCTATATTGCAGCAAGCGGTGAGAAAAAAAGACCGGTAATGCTCCATAGGGCAATACTCGGCTCGCTTGAGCGTTTTATCGGTATATTGATTGAAGAATATGCCGGGCGTTTTCCTATTTGGCTTGCTCCTATACAAGTCGCTATTGCAACAATCACAAGCGATTTAAACGATTACGCTTTAGAAGTGCAAAAAGCTTTAATTGATAATGGCGTAAGAACGGATATTAACATCTCACCTGATAAAATTAACTATAAAATTCATGAGTTTTCTAATCAAAAAATACCTATAATTGCCGTAATCGGTAAGCAGGAAAAAGAAAATAAACAAGTAACGATAAGAAGACTCGGAACTACCGAGCAGGAAGTATTATCGATAGAGCAGTTAATAGCGTTAATTAAGAAAGAGAATGAGAAGTATTTGTAGATTTTAAATCTAAAATGTGATATAAAATAATGATAATATGTATCATAGGGATATGATATCCCAGTTAGGAAAAATCCCAAGGAGCTTATATGAGAACTATTATTAATATAGCTGGTTCGCAAATTAAAATTCTAGATCAACTATCCAAGAAAAAAATATCAAGAGATAAAATTATTGGGCAAGCTTTAACTAGTTACATTGCTAGTAATGATCACAATAATAAAGCATTTGAAAACGCTTTTGGACTTTGGAAAGATAAAAATCTAGATAGCTTAGAATATCAGACTAAATTACGTAATGAGTGGAACGAAGTAATTGTTTACTGTAAATGAAGTGTAGAAGTCAAGATTTAATCTTACAGACATTATAAAAATTATATCTGAATGTCTGATAAGTTATGACTGTCAGATGAGTATTCAAGATATAAGATTTCGTTATTCTTTTCAACAGCTAACTTTTTACTATCCATAAAAGTCTGCATAGGTGTTTTTCCATAGCAATATTTACCGGAATGCGGTCTTTCATTATTATAATATTCTAGCCAAATATCAAGATCTAGTTGTAGATCATCAAGATCAGTATAGATCTTTTTACGCATAGCAGTATCAAAGAATTCTTGTTTCATAGTTTTATTAAAACGTTCACACATACCATTTGTTTGAGGAGAATATGCTTTAGTAGTAGTATGCTCAATACCCTCAATGCTTAAGAACAATTCAAAAGCATGATGTTCTATATTACCTTTATACCCACCACCTCTATCAGTTAAAATACGAAGTACTGGTATTTGCTGACTCTCATACCATGGTAACACTCTATCATTAAGCATGTCAGCAGCGGTAAGTGCTGTTTTATCAGTATATAGTTTAGCCTCTGCAACCCGAGTGTAACTATCAATAAACACTTGAGAATATACCTTGCCTATGCCTTTAAAATTACCTACATAATATGTGTCTTGGCATCCTAGATAACCTGGATGCTGTGTATCAATCTCACCATGAGCTTCTTTCTCGCTACGCCGTTTCTCTAATACTTGTAACTGAGCTTCGGTAAGAACAATACCATCCTGAGCCATTTTGGCTTCTAATGCTTTAAGTCTTTTATTGATATTATTTAAATCATTACGTAGCCAAATAGATCTAACTCCTCCAGGTGATACAAGAATACCAGTCTTTTTAAGCTCATTTGATACTCGCAGCTGACCATAAGCGGGGTATTCTATTGCCATATCTAATACTGCTCTCTCTACGGCAGGATCAACTCTATTCGCTATAATTGGCTTCTTCCGACTAATCTCATATAATGCTTCTTCTCCTCCTGTTTCATATAACTCTTTAAACCTATAATAACTGTCTCTACTGTAACCCATAGCTTTATATGCTGACGATATACTACCAAGACTCCTAGCTAATTCTAGTAATCCTATTTTTGGCTTTATTATTTTTTGATTTAGATTCATCTCTAATCCTCCATTTAATATTATCTTAATTTTACTAAATGTAAGATTAAATCTCAACTATTACAAATGAAGAGTACAATTATATCGCTGATTATATTTTCCTTCAAATATTTCGCAATTAAAACCTAAAGCACGATAAAAATTTACTGCACTATCATCAGTTTCAGCTGTTATTTTCTTTAAAGTAAAATGGCTAATTATATATAAATTAATTGTTTTCCGATTCCTTGAGATCGAAAAGTTTTTAATACGCTAATATGCCTAATTATAGCCTGTATAGATAATACTTCAATTCCAATTATACCAATTAAGTTTTCTTCTATAAAACATCCGATAAGATGCAGCTTAGTATTTTTATAACTTGTCTAATACTTGGCTAATTTTTTCAGTAGTAGGATTGCCTATGCTATCTGCTATAAGATTAGATAAATTTTTTTCGGTAAAATTTACCACTCTAAATGTAAATATTGGTTGCATAATAATATTGTAGAATTAAAGATTATTTGATATACCCCACTGCTTTTTGCTATAAGTATAATTTTCCTTTAAGTTTTTAACAAATTTATTTATGAAAACAACATCTCATCCCGTCTCTTTTTTATGGTCGGTTATATGTAATAGTTGAGATTTAATCTTACATTTAGTAAAATTAAGATAATATTAAATGGAGGATTAGAGATGAATCTAAATCAAAAAATAATAAAGCCAAAAATAGGATTACTAGAATTAGCTAGGAGTCTTGGTAGTATATCGTCAGCATGTAAAGCTATGGGTTACAGTAGAGACAGTTATTATAGGTTTAAAGAGTTATATGAAACAGGAGGAGAAGAAGCATTATATGAGATTAGTCGGAAGAAGCCAATTATAGCGAATAGAGTTGATCCTGCCGTAGAGAGAGCAGTATTAGATATGGCAATAGAATACCCCGCTTATGGTCAGCTGCGAGTATCAAATGAGCTTAAAAAGACTGGTATTCTTGTATCACCTGGAGGAGTTAGATCTATTTGGCTACGTAATGATTTAAATAATATCAATAAAAGACTTAAAGCATTAGAAGCCAAAATGGCTCAGGATGGTATTGTTCTTACCGAAGCTCAGTTACAAGTATTAGAGAAACGGCGTAGCGAGAAAGAAGCTCATGGTGAGATTGATACACAGCATCCAGGTTATCTAGGATGCCAAGACACATATTATGTAGGTAATTTTAAAGGCATAGGCAAGGTATATTCTCAAGTGTTTATTGATAGTTACACTCGGGTTGCAGAGGCTAAACTATATACTGATAAAACAGCACTTACCGCTGCTGACATGCTTAATGATAGAGTGTTACCATGGTATGAGAGTCAGCAAATACCAGTACTTCGTATTTTAACTGATAGAGGTGGTGAGTATAAAGGTAATATAGAACATCATGCTTTTGAATTGTTCTTAAGCATTGAGGGTATTGAGCATACTACTACTAAAGCATATTCTCCTCAAACAAATGGTATGTGTGAACGTTTTAATAAAACTATGAAACAAGAATTCTTTGATACTGCTATGCGTAAAAAGATCTATACTGATCTTGATGATCTACAACTAGATCTTGATATTTGGCTAGAATATTATAATAATGAAAGACCGCATTCCGGTAAATATTGCTATGGAAAAACACCTATGCAGACTTTTATGGATAGTAAAAAGTTAGCTGTTGAAAAGAATAACGAAATCTTATATCTTGAATACTCATCTGACAGTCATAACTTATCAGACATTCAGATATAATTTTTATAATGTCTGTAAGATTAAATCTTGACTTCTACAATTATAATCAAATATTCCATGAAATGTTGTTTTTAATTGCCAATCTTTTTTACAAGATGGGCAATTTGAATAATTAGAACGTGCATATGAGTTTCCTGATACCGGTTCTGCTATAGGATAAAAAACTTTCTTTTTTAAACATTTTTGTATTCGCTTACTAATTTTTCTTCCTTCTATAGAAATATCACTGTCTAATTCTGCTAATAGTCTTTCCATTAACGGTTCTAATTTTTTATAGCTTGAAAAAGCCATAATCTGCGAGCCGCCGCATAATCATTTTTCCAAGAGGTAATTGTTCCTCCGAGATATCGGTCTTTACCATTTATTATATATAAAGGTAGATATATCCCTTCATCTGTACGTAATACAAGCTGCTCTTCATAAGCTTTTGACTATGAAATAAGATATAAATAGAGAAATTTTGCATTTTCAATATTTTCTTCAATATCAATAGGGGTTGCACTAATATAGTCTGCTGTTATTTTATAACTAATTATTACGCCCAATTGCTCTAATTCATCTTTATCTTTCAATGCCTGATAGCTTAAATGTGAAGCATGAAAAGTATCTTTATTAGGAATTACTGCATAAAAAACCAGTTTATTTTTTGTGGGACTAGAAAATTCTCCATTATTTAATATATTACCGTTTTGATATAAAGAACCGATAAAACTACAAAGTAAATGCCAAGTCTTTCCATAATCCTTTAGTAAGAATTGCTTACTTTTATTAAACGATATAGTAACAAGATATATGCTAGACATGGTTTAAATAAAATTTACCTACTTAGCTAAGAATGCTGCCTTTTATAATCTAACTTAATCAAAGTTTATTCCTAAAAAAGCTTACTATTTAGGAATGAGTTCCTAAATAGTTATATTAGTATTGATTTTAAACCTGCTTTAAAAAGAAGCATAAAATACTACTTTTTAAAGCAAAGAGTTACACCCCTAAGGCTTTTTTACCTTTAGATTGTTCTTGTTCAACTGCTTGAGTATGAGATTTGACTTGAGGGATTGCAAGATCGACTACATGTTCATATCTAACGCCGTTTTCAAATAAAACTTGACCGCATTTATTCACTTGAATAACATCTTCTTTAGAGAATTTATTTAAAATAACTTCCGTGATGTCATAAAGGAATTTCCAAGATAATTCTATTCTTTCTTGTAATGTCAGCTTTTTATTTTCCGGTTTTTGACTATTAAGGGCAACATTTGGCGTATCACCAATATTACCTCCTTCAGTAGGTAATATATTTTTTTTACGTGCTGCTATTTTCTTATACATTAAAAATATTAATAATAATGCTAAGCAACCTATGGCAATTAAAATATGAGTATTAGAATTAGACACTATTTTGCTCTTCCTTGTTGTTGAGTTAAGTTTTGTGTTTTAGAAAGCATCGTAACCACTGCTTTATCTATATTAACTAAGTTAGTTATATCAGGA
Organism: Rickettsia senegalensis; assembly: GCF_056135685.1. Lineage (NCBI taxonomy): Bacteria > Pseudomonadati > Pseudomonadota > Alphaproteobacteria > Rickettsiales > Rickettsiaceae > Rickettsia > Rickettsia senegalensis. The sequence goes on from NZ_JBVYTQ010000001.1 coordinate 669,142, forward strand.
GCTAGCTTTGCAACTGTTAAGACCGGAGGCGGTAATAAGTTAGTTTTTATTGCTAGACTTATAACATTTCCGAGTTCTTTACTTCCTAGTATTACTCCTACTATTTTTTATGTCGCTTGCAATTTCCGTAGCTTTTTCTGCGGCTTTACATAAGGATTCTATCTTTTCGCCAAAAGAAGCTTCCGGATTTAATACTTTTAATAATTCTATTTTAGCTTCATTTAGATTATCCGAAATAGTATTCTTTACAGAGTTTAATTTGTCAATATTTATATCTTGCGGAATTGCATTTTCAATATTACTTTTTAGTTCTGCTATTTTTTCTTCTACTTCATCTTTGCTTTTTGGTATAGCTTTAGCAGCTTTTGCAACATTCTCTAGTGAAGCTCTGTTATTAGGGTTTTTATTTGCTATTTCAATAATTTTTCGAGGCGCTTCCTTTGAGATTTCTGAAATTGCGGCAACTTTCTTAGCTTGTTCATAAAGGTTTTCAATCTGGTCATTAGATTTAGTCTTTTGCCTCATTTCTTTTATATCATTGTGCAAGTTTGTTACTTTCGGTAATAATTTTTCCGAATCAATGAGGTTATTTACTTTTTCAAGTATACCGCTTGTTTGTATAGATATTCCAAGCATCGGTATTTGAGTCGATATAACTCCAGCTAGTATATTTTCTAATGATTCTATAATTTTTTTAGAAGCTCCAGGGTAGAGTTTATCTAATTCTTGCTGAAATTTTAAAACTTGTTCTAAAACGTTTAAACATTTTTCTACAATAATCCCGTCAAATAAAAAATATCTTTTGTTTTTAACTGTTCTTGATATGCTTTCTCAAGTGCTTCAGATAAAGTAGTTAGTGATTCTTGGATTGTTCTATTAAAAAGTTTTTCTATTTTCTCTACATCGATATTTTCAGTGTGAGATAATTCATTTAAAGAATTTTGTAAAATATAAAATAAATGATCTTCCAAATCTTTTACATTCATTTTCAAAGATTTTGTAAAACCTTTTAATTTTATTAACAGTCTTTGTAGTTCTTCTTGTTGTTCTTTGTTTAATCCGCTGAAACTAGAAAAATTAATTATAGACATAAAATTTATTATTTTGTTACCAAAATTAATTAATCTTAAAGCTTTATAACCGTAAAATAAAATGTAAAATAGTTATCATTGCCCTTGAGATTAATTTTTGTTATATTACGTGCTAACATTGCTACAATAGATTTATATTGTTTTATTAGGATATAGGTATATTCTTGAAAGATTAAACTAATCTAACTAACATATTATCAATTATTCAAAAAATTTATGCGTAAATTAACTACATTTATTATCACATTATTACTAACCGGTTCGGCTGCTGCTGTTGATTTGCAGGAAGCTTTAACTGAAGGATATAAGAATAATGAGGAGCTGAAAGCTGCTAGAATTAAGTTTTTGAATGCGATTGAGCAGTTCCCTCAAGCTTTCTCAGGATTTATGCCTAGTGCCGGATTGCAGATTAATAGACAAAATAGTAAGACTAAATATAATAAAAAATATACTGATAGGCTTGGTCTTGCTCCAAAAGAGACAGATAGCAATCAAGGTGCATTAACAATTGAGCAATCATTATTTAGCGGTGGTTCTAGTGTTGCGGCTCTTAAAGCTGCTCAATCAGGGTTTAGAGCATCACGAGGCGAATATTATGCTGGCGAACAAAAAATATTATTAAATTTAATAACTGCTTATCTTGATTGTTTTGAGAGCAAAGAAAAATATGATATTTCTGAAAGTAGAGTTCGTACTAACATACAACAAGTTAACACTGTTGAAGAGAAATTAAGACTAGGGGAAGCAACGATAATAGATATAGCAACTGCAAGAGCAGGGCTTGCAGCGGCAGAAACGAATAAACTAGCTGCCTATGCCGATTTTCAAGGAAAAAAAGCAAATTTTATTAGAGTATTCGGAATAGAGGCTACTGATATAACTATGCCTCATTTACCTGATAGATTACCTGCTTCATTGGATGAGTTAACAAAAAAAGCCGCTAAGTTAAATCCCGATATTGATTCGGCAAGGCATAATGTAACTTCGGCGAAAGCTTTGGAAATGATGCAGAAAGGAAAATTATTGCCGCAAGTAAGTGTAAAGTTGCAATCAGGTAGAACTAACTATAATCCACAAGATCCAGCTGTTCAAAATATAAACAATAAAAGCTATACTACTATTCTTTCGGTAAACATACCTATTTATCCAGATGGAGGAGCTCAATATTCAAGAATCAGATCGGCTAAAAACCAAACAAGAAGTAGTGCAGTTCAGCTTGATAGTGCGATAAAGCAGACACAAGCGGGTGTTGTAAGTGTGTGGGAAGGATTTGAAGCAGCAAAATCTCGTATTGTTGCAGCTAATCAAGGCGTGGAGGCTGCACAAATATCATATGACGGTACGGTGCAAGAGGAAATAGTCGGTTCCAAAACTATACTCGATGTTTTAGATGCTGAGCAGAAATTGTATGAAGCAAAAATAACTCGTGTGGATGCGTATAAGAATTCAGTACTTGCGGCATATCAAATGAAATTGTTAATCGGCGAGCTAACGGCTCAAAGTTTAAAACTTAAAGTAAAATATTTTAGCCCTGAAGAAGAGTTTAAGACTATTAAAAAGAAAATGCTTATAGGTTTCTAACGTGAGTAAGGAAAATAAAAAGAACCAAGATATGTCTGTAGAAGACATATTAAAATCGATTAAAGGAGTAATTAACGAGCGTAAAAATCCTATTTATGAAAATAATAGTGAAGATGAAGATATATTAGAACTAACGGAAATAGCAAATCAAGATGAGGAAGAAAAGTTAATATCCACTAAATCTGCTGAAGCGGTAGGTGATATTTTTAAAAATTTTACCGATACTATTAAAGATAAAAAGCTGGATAATAATATCTCATCTAAAAATGCACTTGAAGAATTAGTCATTGAGATGTTAAAACCGGAACTTAAAGCTTGGCTTGATAAAAATCTACCTGTACTTGTTAAAGAGTTAGTAGAAATTGAAATAAAGAAATTGGTGCAGAATAGTAAGAGGTAGAGTAACCTCAACGTCATTGCGAGGAAAAACTGTAAGTTTTGACGAAGCAATCTCAGGAGTTTGTTATTATTTCATGAGATTGCCACGCAGCCTACGGCTGCTCGCAATGACGTTTTAGGATAATTATTTAATAAGGAATTATATGTTAAATAAATTATGTAAGATATTATTTTTTATCAATCTGTTATTGGTTGCAGTGCAAAGTTATGCTTCCCCTCCGCCCTTACCGCCATCATTACCGGCTGCCGAAATAGATACTAAAGATAAGGATGTTAGTTCTAATTCTAATATTTCTTTTTTTGATAAATTTAAGCAATTTTTTAGTAAATCGAAAAAGAGAAATATCTCCCCTAAACAGCCAAATGAGCAAACTAAAGCGGCTCCTCAAGAAGAGCCAAAGCTAGCTTCACAAGAGCATACTGAAGCTGATGCATCTGAACCTTTTATAGATACCGGTAATACGTCGTTGCCTAGTGTCACCGCAAGTAATGAACATGAAAATAGTACAAATTTAGCTTCTCATGATAACACACCGGATACACAACAAGCACCTAATGAATCGGAAACATCTGGACCTTTTATAGATATTGGTAGTGCAAAGTTACCTAGTGCTATAAGTAATGAAATACATGAGGAAGAAGTTACTTCTAATGAGCATAAAGATACAAATTTAGCTTCTAATATTATAACTCCTAATGTACCGAGACCGATAGTATCTATGCCTCCGGCTCAAGCAGGAAGTTATGTAGTGCCTCCGCAGCGACCGGTGCAAATATATAAACCAACCAATTTGCCGCCTGTGCATAAGCCTATTCCGCTTAATCCACCTCCTGATGCTAATAAAGAGGAAGAAAGCGTAACACCGATAGCACCGCAATCTATACCTAATATGCCTGCTGTTTCTCCGCCTGTGGTCAGCCCGCCGGTAATCCAAGATACTACTACCCCTAGTACTACGCCGACAACGGCACCTCCTGCAGAAACTCCGGCAGTACCTAGTAACGTACCTGCACCTCCGATAATGCCTACAAATCAACCTTCTACACAGCCTATAACACCTCCTAGCCCAAATACACCCGTTACTACTCCGTCTAAAGTAGTTCCTACAACTGATTCTTCGGCGGAAATAAATAACTCTCAAGAGACATTTGTTGCTGTTTCAGATGTCCCAAAAAAACAAGATTGGAATACGCCGCTTATACCAGTTGTTGTAGTGAAGCCGAATCAACCTCAGACTTTAGAGAAGCAAGTCAATAATAATCAAACTACAAATAATCAAGAGAAATCACCTCCGGTAAGCTCTTCGAATGTCACGATTCAAAAACAGGATGATAAGGTGAATAATGAAACCTCGGAATCGACAACAAAATTCGTTAAAGATGAAACACAAATGTTACTTTTACCTGATGATGATATAGTTCTTGGTAAACTAACAGAGCAAGCGACCTTAGAGCAGATGGATATGTATGCCTATATAGAGCTGTTCCAAAAGAAAGAAGAATGGATAGCAAGTGCTGAAAGAAAAAAAGTTGTAGAGAGTTTTATTAAATATGATAATGATATAAATAAAAAGAAAGATATTTATGCCAATCTATCTTATTGTAAGGCAGTAGATAATGCTTTTAGAGCAGTTGATAGAAACAATCTTTTTGGGTTGCGTGCGTTACTTGACGTTTATCCAATATTGCAAGAAAAAAGTAGAAGCGGTGAAACATTACTAACTGCTGCTATTTATAACGATAATTACTATTTAGCAAAATTTTTGGTCATACGAGGTATTAAAATTTCTATTCTAAACGATGAATGCCAATATCCATTAGATATTGCATTAGCTCAAGGAAACGCTAACATAGCTTGTATGTTAATCAAAGCTAAGGGGTATAATTGATTTATTTTCTTATATTTTCCTGAAAGTAATCATATTTTGATGATGATTTATTTTGTAAGCATAAGGATAACCAAATGGATATAATGGCTTATTTGGTTGTAACAAAATAATTGTTCCTGAAAATTCAAAACCGATGTCCCTCATTAATTTGATAATATGTCCTTGAACACTTACTTCTTGCTTATCCACTGTAAAATCACTGATAACAATAGTACAATATTTTTTGTGATTTAGCTTCTCATAAGCTAATTGCATGATATCTTGTAAAGATTTTAAAAATCTTCATAGTTATTTTTATTCCCTAAATTCTTTTCTTCGTTTGAATAATATTCAACTCCAAGTCTACCGCCGTTTCTAAAATATTTATGACTTTTTGTCTGCTCTAATTCCCTTAGCATCATTTCTTAAAATATTATGATATGGTGGGGATGTTACGATATAATCAATATTATCAATATTTTTTAAAACAGATAAAGCATCACCAATCAAATAACTAAAATCTTTATGTTCTTTGTAACCTTTAGAATTTAATCTTTGTAATGCTAGATTTTTGTATTCTAAATTAATATCTATTCCTATACATTTTCTTTGTAAATTACATGAAGCTATTAATGTAGTTCGGCAACCCCCCCAAAAACAATCGACAAAAGGAGTAGAATTTTCTAGAAACAAAGGAGGAGATTCTATAAATGACAATATCAAAGCACAGTGATAGCCAAATCATGTCTATCTTAAAGCAAGCGAGCGGTGGGATGCCTGTAGCGTCTATACTGAGAGAGCACAAAATACCATCAGCGACATTTTATAAATGGAGATCAAAGTATGGTGGTATGGCTTTACCGATGATTACTAAATTAAAGGAGTTAGAATCGGAAAATGCACGGCTTAAAAAGATGTATGCTGAGGAAAGGCTAAGAGCTGATATATTAAAGGAAGTACTTGAAAAAAAGTTAGGAAGCCATCTCAAAGGCGGGAGATGGCTAAAATAATATCTGGAGAAAAAGATATTTCTATAAGGAGTGCATGCAAGATCTTTGGTGTCAGCGAAACATGCTATAGATATAAAAGGAAGCTATCATCTGAGGATGATATTATAGCAGGCCAGCTAATGCGTTTAGTAGGTGATCAAAAGAACTGAGGCCTTGGCCTCTGCTTTTTATATTTACGTAATATCAAAGGTTTTGGTTGGAATCATAAACGTGTATACAGGATATATAAGGAGCTAGCCCTTAATATGAGAATAAAGCCTAAGAAGAGATTACTTAGAGCAAAGCCTAAAAAGCTTATAGTGTCTAAAACAATAAATGATTGCTGGTCCATGGATTTTATGCACGATAGTTTAGAGAATGGTAGGAAATATCGTTTATTTAATGTGATTGATGACTTTAATAGAGAGAGCCTTGGTACTGAGACTGATTTTTTATTGTCAGCAGGAAGAGTTATCAGGTCACTAGATCAAATTATAGAATGGCGAGGTAAGCCAAAATCTATACGTTGTGATAATGGACCTGAATATATCAGTAAATTATTGAGCAAGTGGGCAAAAGAAAAGAATATCAAGTTATTATTCATTCAGCCAGACATGCCTCAGCAAAATGCATATATTGAAAGATATAATAGAACTGTAAGATATGATTGGTTAAATCAGTATTTATTTGTTAATATACAAGAAGCACAGGATCTTGCAACTCAATGGCTTTGGTCTTATAATAACGAAAGACTTAATATGGCTATTGGCGGTATAACACCAATACAAAAATTAGCTCTCGCAACTTAACTCTCTACTCTCTATTGCGATTAAAAATGGGAGGATTATCTGCTTTAGGGAAAATAAATCATTTAAAATTATAGCCATATGCACATAAAGCATAAGGTCAAAATATTCAAGAAATGTACCAACAGATAATAAACCTATAGCTTCTTTTTGTTGTCTTGTTAAGCTTCTTTGTTCTTTTACATAGCTTAGTATAAATTCTTTAATAAAAGTTAAATTGTAAAGAAATCTATACTGTTTTATATAAAAGTCAATAGGAAATTTCGCTTTACACAATAAATAAGAAAGTGAAGTGCAACTTATTATTAATTTATGTTATCAATTTTATCAATATAATTGAACTAGTTTAAAGTGGTATGTCCGTGTACTTGAGCATTCATCACAAGTCCAAAGCCTATTAGCATGGATGCGATCATTGTTCCGCCGTAAGAAATAAATGGTAGTGGTACGCCTACTACGGGAAGCAAGTCCATAACCATAGCTATATTAATAAATACGTGACTAAATAAAATCGAAGTAATACCTATTACCATTAATTTACTAAAAATCTCTCGGCAATTTGCGACAATTAATAAAGAAATAGTTATAAGTGCAAAATATAATATTAGTAAAAACATTCCTCCTATAAAGCCGAATTCTTCAGCGAAAGTAGCAAAGATAAAGTCTGTTTGATGTTCAGGAAGAAAATCTAAATGACTTTGGCTACCTTGATTTAAACCTCGTCCAAATAAGCTACCTGAACCTATAGCGATTTTAGACTGAATAATATTATAGCTAGCACCGAGCGGATCATGTTCGGAATCTAAAAAAACCATTACCCGTTTTTTTTGATAATCATACATCATATTCCAAGCAATAGGCAGACTAATAAGAGCAGCAAGACCTAGTATTATAAAATATTTTATTCTAAAACCCGTTGCAAAAAATATAATTGCCGAAACAATTAAAACAATCATTCCCGTACCTAAATCCGGTCCTCTAATTATTAGAAAAGTCGGTATTAAAACTCCAATAATCGGTACGATAACTTTGTGAAATTTTGTAAGATCATCGATTGTGAGTGAATGAAAATATCTAGCAAGCATTAATACAACGGCGATTTTTATCGGTTCGGAAGGCTGAAGCTTAACTATACCGATATCAATCCATCTTTTTCCGCCCATGGCAGTTAAACCGAAAAGCTCCACGGCTACTAGTAAAGCAAGTACACAAAAATAGAAGATATACGATAATCTGAAGATTATACGCAAATCAATCAACGCAACAACAATAGCTAACGGCAAGAATATACAAAAATTTATAATTTGTTTGTAAGCCCAAGGCTGCAAATTGCTATTCGCTGCAGAATAAAGCACAACAAAACCAATGCAGCAAATTAAGCTAATTAGTAAAATTAAAGTAATCGGTAATTTTTGTAATTGTTCTAGATAATTTTTGTGCATGTTTTTTTGTATTGGGCAATGTTACTATGTCATTCCCGGGTCATGCCTCCATATTGCAGTTATGCCTATTAAAAAGCTATACGTTCAATAAGAGTACCAATAACCTTATCATGAATATCCAATGACTTGGAAAAGCAGATTGTCTTACGTGCAAGCCTCTTGCATCTCGTTCTAAGGTTCAAGTTACTTCGTTCTATCCGTTGAGTGTATTTTTTACTGATAATATGCTTTTTAGGGTCTAATAACCTAGCATAACTCCCCCATCCATCTGTATAGTAAAAAGTCACCTTGAAATTCTCTAGTTTTTTCAGTAATGATTCTAATGTGCTATCACATCTTGTACCAAACGTATAAGCAACTACTTTTAACGAAATCTTATCCAAGGCATACCAAAGCCATCGTTGTCTGGATTTATTCTGTACATAAGACCATTGTTCATCTATCTCAGGAGCAATAATTACTTCTGTTGTACTGATAGAATGATTTATTGTTTTTTAATACTAGATTTTTTTAAAACACGGATAACTGTATTGATACCCACTTTTAATACTCTTACTGTATCTCTAACTCCAGAGCCGTTGATTGACATTTCTACTATTTGCTCCTTAACTCCAGGCTTAGATGCATTATTAATATACTCCAATTGAAAATATCGATTACACCGCTTGCATTGATATCTCTGTTGTTTTGAAATTGAATATCCTGACTTTATTACTTCTTCTGTGTTGTTACAATATCTACACTTAACATCTATTTTTGCCATAACTCCTTAACTATAATTCTCTCTTATTACTGTTTGAGGATTATAGACTATTTACTCTAAACTGCAATACGGAGGCACGACCGAAAAAAATCTCTTTTAGCATCTGTTCTTCGTGGGATGCACATCTTAGTTGTTAGATGTAGCATCTGTAGAAAGGCAAATAAAGCTTGTTTTTGAATAATTATATCTGTGATTTTGCGAATTTTGCTAAAAATTAAAGATATTACATATAGGTTACGTTTAGTTCAAAGATTTGCAAAATTGTTACCTCCTATGTTAGTAATAAAACTAGCAGAAAAACTTGGTGAGTCAGGAAATGGTTCATTTGGATATAAGAAATTAATTTCGATATCATTGATATATTTAATTATTTGTTTATCGTGTTCATTAATAGCAGAGAGATATTTTTCTTTAATAGTTCGTTTTTCATCTTCATTTGCTACAATACCTAATTCATATATTAAGCCGTGTTCCCATTTAAAATGTTGTACTACGCTATATCCATTACCATGCCGAGCTGTTGTAGTATAAATTTTTTTATAAATTTCATCTTGTGTAACAAAGTCAATAATATTTCTAACTTCAATCTCAAATTTTTTTATCAAAATTTGAGGTTAGTACTTCTGCTATAAAAGAACTTAATGGATTAAGATCAAAACCGATAACCTTTCTATTAAGTCTAATTGCTTCAAAAAAAAGCAATTCCACTTCCCATAAATGGATCAAGTCAAATCCCATTTTCTGGAGTATAAGTTTTAATGTATTCAGCCCAAATATTATGTGGTTTTTGCCCCAATATTTTAGTGCTGTATATATATGTGGTCTTTTTTCTTCCACCAAAGCATGATTAACACCTTTATTTATTGATATATCAATCATATATTTGAAAGCTGAAATAATTAATAATAAACATATTTATATAGCATATTAATTAATTTGATTCTATAAGTAATAGAACCTTATTAAGTAAATTATGTATACTTAGTTTAGAACTTCATATTAACTATTCTATTTTTTAAATTTTTAGATATCTTATCAACTGTTGCTATTAATACTAACAATTTCTTTAAAGCCTAATTGCTTTTCTATGTTAAATAGTTTAATTTAGGAAAGAAAATAATTAATTAAATCTTTAATATATGAGCGATTTATTCAGCTTTAACAAAGAAAAAAAAAGTAAGCTAGTCGATAATAATTACAGTGCAAAAGATATTGAAGTATTAGAGGGGCTTGAGCCTGTTCGTAAAAGACCGGGGATGTATATCGGGGGTACTGATTCAAATGCTATGCACCATTTAGTATCTGAAGTGCTAGATAATGCTATGGATGAAGCGGTCGCCGGCTTTGCAAGTATCATCACGATAAAAATGCATCTGGATCGCAGTATCACTATATTTGATAACGGTCGCGGTATTCCTATTGATAATCATCCTAAATTTCCTGACAAATCAGCTTTAGAAGTAATTTTAACTACTCTTCATTCAGGAGGCAAATTCTCAAATAATGTTTATCATACTGCAGGTGGGTTGCATGGTGTTGGAATATCGGTAGTAAATGCTTTATCTAAACATTTAGAAATAAAGGTTTATAAACAAGGTAAATTATATAGCCAAAGTTATTCTAAAGGAGAAAAATTAACTGATTTAATATGTGAAGAAGCATCTAAAAGGCTAAGAGGTACATCAATAAATTTTACTCCAGATCCGGAAATTTTTAGTGAAAAATTACATTTTAATCCTAAAAAGATTTATGAGCTTGCAAGATCAAAAGCCTATTTATATCGTGGTGTTACTATAGAATGGGAATGCGAAGTAGAAGTGCCGTCAGATATACCTAAAAAGGCATTAATAAATTTCCCGAACGGTTTAAAAGATTATTTAAGTTCAAAAATAACTTTAGATAATTTAATTATGCCGGAAATTTTTGCAGGTAATATAGAGTCTACGCCGGACGAGATAAAACTTGAATGGGCGATTTGTTGGCAAAATAATGATAACTCGGCATTTATTCAATCATATTGTAATACTGTTCCGACTCCTCAAGGAGGAACGCATGAGCAAGGTCTTAAGTCAGCTATTTTACGTGGGCTTAAAGCATACGGTGAAATGATAGGAAATAAAAAAGCTGCTAATCTAACTATTGAGGATATCTTAGAAACCGCAAGTGTCGTACTTTCTATTTTTATAGCTGAGCCGTCTTTTCAAGGACAAACTAAGGAAAAATTAGTATCAAATGGTGTAAGTAAACCGGTTGAGAATATAATAAAAGATCATTTTGACCACTTCCTTAGTAGCGATAAAGCTTTAGCTACTAATTTACTTGAGCATGTAATTGCTATTGCTGAGTTTAGAATAAGTAAGAAAAACGAAAAAAATATTTCCCGTAAAAATGCCACTCAAAAATTACGTTTACCTGGTAAACTTGCTGATTGCACACGAACTACGCCCGGAGGGACGGAATTATTTATTGTAGAGGGTGATTCGGCAGGAGGCTCTGCAAAACAAGCTCGTAATAGAGAAACGCAAGCAGTATTACCGCTATGGGGTAAAGTTCTAAATGTTGCGAGTTCTACGCTTGAGAAAATCGTTAATAATCAAGCAATACAAGATTTAGAAATAGCTCTTGCTTGCGGTAGTTTAAAGAATTATAAAGAAGAAAATTTGCGTTATGAAAAAATCATTATTATGACTGATGCAGATGTTGACGGTGCTCATATAGCTTCGTTATTAATGACTTTCTTTTTTTTACGAATGCCGAAATTGGTAGAAGAGGGGCATTTATATCTAGCTAAACCTCCGCTTTATCGTTTAACGCAGTCTAATAAAACTTATTATGCAGGCGATGAAGAGGAAAAAGCTAGGTTAACGGATAAATTATCGAAAGCTAGTAAAGCTAAAATTGAAGTAGGTAGGTTTAAAGGTCTCGGCGAAATGATGCCTGCACAATTAAAGGAAACTACTATGCATCCGGAAAAAAGATCTCTTTTAAAAGTGACTTTAGAAGATTTTCAAAATGTCGATAAAATAGTAGATGATTTAATGGGTAAAAAGCCGGAAAAAAGATTTCAATTTATTTATGAACAGGCTTTAGTTAAAATGGATAAGATTATTAACGAGTTGGATATTTGACAGCGTCATTCAGAAAGCTTGATACAAGCGAAATTTTCGAGACAAGCCTTTGTTCACGTACTATTTGTACGTTCCGCAGGCCTGCTCTTAAGTTCATCTTGTCTGAAGCTTTCTGAATTTAGCTGTAGGACGTCATTACAAGGAAAAATTCTAAACACATACGGAGTATTATGTTATTACGTTTAATTATAACACTATTTTTTATTATAAATTCTATTTGTGCATTTGCAGAAGAAGAAAAAGAGCTTGAAAATAAAATATCAAATCAGGAAGCTTATAAGCAATTTCAAGACGTATTTGAACGTATCGAAAAGGATTACGTACAAGTTCCGGATAGGCAAAAAATGATAGATGAAGCAATTAACGGTATGTTAAACTCTCTTGATCCTCATTCAAGCTATTACACCGATGAGGATTTAGAAGATATTTTTACTTTTACAAAAGGTGAATTCGGCGGAATCGGTGTTGAAATAATGTATGATAGCGGAGCAATTAAGATAATATCGCCTATTGATGATTTACCGGCTTTTAAAGCAGGGCTTAAAGGCGGGGATTATATAGTAGGCGTGAATGACGAGTTAGTCTCTACGTTTGGACCTAATAAAGCTATAAAAGAGATGCGTGGTACGCCTGGTACTAAGGTTAAATTGTTGATAATTAAGGAAGAAGAGGCAAAACCGCAAGAGCTAGAGCTTACTCGCGAAATAGTAAAAATCAAGCCGATAAAAGCACATTTAGAAAAAAATAATATTGCATATATACGTATAACTACTTTTAATGAGTCAACAATTTCTGAGTTGAAGGCAGCAGTAAAGAAGTTAAAAACTGAAAGTAAAGATGACCTAAAAGGTATAATTCTAGATTTACGTAATAATGTCGGAGGTATACTAGATCAAGCTATTGCCGTTAGTGATTATTTTATTGATTCCGGTGTAATTGTAACAACAAAAGGTAGAACTACATCAAGTAACAGCGAGACTAAAGCAAATGAGTTTTCGTTAAAAGCTCCCAAAGTACCTATGATAGTTTTAATAAACGGTAATTCTGCCTCTGCCTCGGAAATAGTTGCCGGAGCTTTGCAAGATCATAAAAGAGCAATAATACTTGGCACTAAGTCTTTTGGTAAAGGATCAGTTCAGGCTTTAACGCAAATCAATTCTAGGGCTGCCGTAAAACTCACTATATCTAAATATTACACCCCAAGCGGTCGTTCTATTCAGGCAGAAGGAATAGAGCCTGATATTTTAATTGAGCCGGCAAAAGTCGAATATCCTGAGGTGAAAAAAATAGATAAGCGTTTTTCAGAAAGTTCTTTAAAAAATTACTTAAAGAATGATAATGAAAAAAATAAAGATAATTCATCTAAAAATAAAGATAGCAAAAAAGAAACAAAAGCCAAAAATAATAAACAAGAAGAGAATGAATTATCAGAATTATACAAAAAAGATTATCAATTTGCTCGTGCTTATGATGTAATTACAGGGTTGATTATTAATAAGAAGCTGGAAACGAAAGAGAAAGTTAAACAAGAAGATAAGTAGAGAGGATAATGTCATTCTAGGTTTTGCTGCATGGATACCGAGTCGTCATTGCGAGGAGCCGTAGGCGGACGCGGCAATCCAGAAAAATAATAAAAAAATTCTGTAAATCAGAATTTTTAACTGGATTGCTTCGTCAATTACTTCGTAATTTCCTCGCAATGACGACTTTCAGTATCCATGCAACAATGCCTTTAGTTGAGTAGCTTATGACGATTTGGTATGTAAGTAAGCTTTCCACAGGAATGACATCCGCTGAGCTAAAAATAACTACTAGGTCTCGTAATGAACCATAATAAGTATATAGTAAGATTGTCATTTATTATATTATTTCTTAATATTGTCATAAATATGATGTTTTATCGTTATTTTATGATAAAAGAAATGATAGTAAAACAAGTGGCTTTGGAACATACTAAAATTGTAGAACTTTACACTGATAATATTTGGAATGCTCATCAGAACGTAATCAGTAAATTACATAAATTCGATTATTTAAAACTATTACAAGATCAAGATTTTATTAATTTTGCAAAGATTACCGCTCAATGGTTCACCAATCTTAATATTAATATTTCTCTCTACGATCTCAAAGGTAATAAATTCATCACTAGTAATATGTTACATATGTATAGTGTAGACAATTATAAAGATGATAGCTTGGTTGAGATATTTACCGCAAAAATCGATAATTTTTTTTTAAAATCCTTTACTTCAAAAGCTCCGCTTCGAGATGCTTTTGAGGGTATTACAAGTCATATATTATTACCAAGGGTAGTAATAGAAAATGAAAGTGATTTAACAATAGAAGAAGCTTCTGTTGTTACTAGCTATATCCCTGTTATAGATAATAATTTAGATTTTCCCGTAGATGCAGTATTTGAGATTAACACTAATATTACCAGCCAGTGGCAAAATATAACATCTCTTGAGCAAAAAGTTTTTATAACTTTTATCATTATTTTTATAATATTCTGCACTATAATTATTAGTAATACTAACTATGCTAGACAAATTATTGAGGAGCAGCTTGAAACAAATAGAAATTTAAAAGCTCAAATAGTAAAAGTAGAAAAAACCAGCTCTTCAAATACAAAGTTTTTTGCTAATATTAGTCATGAATTGCGTACTCCACTTAATGCTATAATAGGCTTTTCGGAGATTCTTATGTCGGAAAGAGATGCAGAAAAAAGTAAAAATTATATTAAAGATATAAATGATGCCGGTAAACATTTGCTTAGTATGATTAATGATATTTTAGATCTTTCTAAAGCTTCTGCCGATAAATTAAAAGTAGATAGTATAGATCTTGATTTAAATAAATTAATTAGTTCTTCGCTGATACTTGTTAAGTCTCGTGCCGATCAAGCCGAAGTAGCTTTAATTAGTAGATTACCGAAAGAGCATGTGGTTATAAAGGCTGATCCAAAGAGGCTAAAACAAGTATTCTTAAATCTTTTATCAAATGCCGTGAAATTTACAAATTCTGGAGGAAGTGTTACTATTGCACTTGAAAAAGATGAGTTAGCAAAATTAGTATATATAAAAGTTATAGATACCGGCATCGGTATTGAGGAAAAAGATATCCCGAAAACTTTATCGGCGTTCGGTCAAATTGATAGTGAGTTTAGTCGAAAATATGAAGGTACCGGGCTTGGGTTGCCGCTTACTAAAAAGCTTGTTGAACTTATGAACGGTGAATTTGATTTGCAAAGTAAGATAAATGAAGGTACAACCATAACAATAACTTTTACATATGACGGTAGTATTGAGATATAAGTATACTCGCTGAATTTGAAAAATTGGCTTCGTTATTTTTTTGCTTTTAATCCTCACGTACTAGTATGTACGCTGCGGTTAAAAGCTTCAAAACACCTTGCTCTTTTCCAAATTGAGCTTCGTATAACTGTTCTTCATTTACTCGTAAGTATATTGCCTAAAAAGAATTTTTTGAGATAGAATGACAATAAGGTCTTTATTAAGTGTTGTATAAAACAAAAGCACTTTTTTAGGTAATTCCGAAATATAAAAAATTGTGTGGAATATTAAAAATTTTTCGGTATTATAAAAAAATTATAAATTTTTAAAAAATATATGAAGCTTATTATCTTATTATTTACTTTTTTATTTTCTATGTTTTCTTTTGGAGAAAGCGAAACTATTAAAGGAAAGCCTTTAAAATATGCAGCAAATAATGATTTTGAAAATAGACTAGATGAACAGGAACAAGCAATCAGAAGGCTAATCGGTAAAGTTGAGGTTTTACAGCATAAAATTGATATGCTAACGCAGAACTCAAATATTCCCAATCAAGAAGAAAATACTGAAGTTTTAGAAGCCGGTGATTCAAAAAAACAAGATGTTTTTGATATAGCTTTGCTTAAAGATATGCCGGATAATGCTCCTAAAAAACCTATTGCGGTTAATAAGGATATAGCTCCTGATAAGCAAGCTTACGATTTGGCTCTTGCTGCTTATAAAGATAATAAACTTACTGAAGCAAAAGATAAATTTAAAAATTTTATCCAAAAATATCCTAACAGTTCGCTAATTAGTAATGCTTATTTCTGGTATGGGGAATGCTTTTTTAAACAAAAAGACTATAACGGAGCAGCGGTTAACTATTTAAAAGGCTATAAAGAGTCGCCGAAAGGGGCAAAGTCTTCTGATGGGTTATTGAAGTTAGCACTTTCCTTAGGCGAGCTAAAAAAGACGACAGAAGCCTGTAATATGCTTGCTAAGCTTGATAAGGAATTTCCAACCAATAGAACTGCCACATCCAAGAAAATGGCAGAAGATGCTAAGATTAAATTTGGCTGTAAAAATAAATAAAAATAATAAAATATGACTGATATTTTGGATGAAGTACTAAGTGATCAAAATGAAGAAAAAAGGTTAATTTTTTTCAAAAAGCTTTTACCTATAATAATAATCATTTCTATAATAGCTATTACTATAATGGTTATTATTATTAATAATAAAGATAAAAGAGTTAAAAATAACCAAAAAAACGGAGATATTCTTGTTAAGATCGTTGGTTTGGAAGCAACAAAAGATAATGAAGAATTAGCTTTTAATACTTTAGAGAATTTAGTTACTACTAGTAATACTAAAATAAAAGAAATAGCTGCATTAGAACAAGTAGCCATAAAGATTTCGGAAAAAAAATATTCAGAAGCGAAAGACCTGCTTAATAAAATTATTGAAAATAAAGAATATTCCGAAATTTCTACTTCTTATGCACGTATTTCATGGTGTGGTCTTGTTATTGATGATCAAAATCTAGATATTCAAGATAAAGAAAAATTGACAAAATATTTAAACTATTTTGATGACGAGAAAAAACCTTTTTGGGCTACGGCAACTATTATAAAAGCTATGTGGGATATTAAGAATAATATGAAACCGCAAGCAGAAAAAAACCTAAAAAATTTATTAATTTCAAATAATGTATCTGATCTAATAAAAGATCAGGCTAAAGCATTGCTTGTAAATTTAAATAAATAATAATTTGTACTTAAGGAAAAATATGACAAAAAAAATAGCACTTCTGTTATTACCTTTTATTTTAATTTCATGTAACGGGCTTGGACCAAAAACGGTAAAAAATATTGTTGAGTTGACTCCTAAATTAGCAATTCAGACTAATGAGCTTATATATTTAGATTCTAGTGCAAATATATATACATTTAATGCAAATATGCTTAAGAATAAACAGTATAGTTTTGCTAGACGCAAAACGATTACCGAGCCGGTTTTTATAGGCGATATGATTTATGCCTTGGATATTAGATCGAATATTTCTGCATTTTCTATAGAGAAAAATAAGATTATTTGGTCTTATAATTTAAGTAGACATAAAAAAGATCATTATATAGGCGGCGGAATTTTACACCATAACGGAAAATTATACGTAACATACGGCTCAAGGCTGTTAGTAGTACTAGATGCAAAATCAGGATATGAAATAATTAGAAAAGAACTTCCGGATATTATTAGAATTAAGCCTATTGTGCTAGATGATAATACTGTCCTAGTGCAAACTATCAGTAATCAAACTATTGCTTTAAATGCAGAAACTTTAAAAACCATATGGGAACATGAAGGTCTAGCGGAAGTTTTATCGGCTAGTTATTTTATGACGCCGATAGTACAGCATGATAATGTAATAGTAACTTATAATTCCGGTCAAGTGCTTGCCTTAAATATAAAAAACGGTGAAGTAAGATGGAATTTTGAGTTTGCAAATCTTAATGATCGTACAGCTATACCGAATTTTGACGAATCAAGTATTTTATGTACCCCTGTTCATGATAATATGAATCTGTATATAGCGACCGGTCTTGGTAAGCTTATTAAGCTTAATATAGCAACCGGTAGTGTGATTTGGCAGGTAAATGCCGAGGATATTCAATCAATGTCTTTAATCGGTAATAGCCTATTTGTAACAAATAATGCTAGACAAATAGCAGCATTTAATCCTGAAACAGGGAAAGTAAAGTTTGTAGCTGATTTAAATGATGGAAAAGATCCTAAGAAACTAAAATCTGCTACTTTTTTAGTTCCTTTTGTTGGAGTTGATAATAACAATAAGCGAAGTTTAAATGTTATTTCCGTTATCGGTGTTTTATATAGTTTTGATGTTGATAATAATGGATTAAACATGATGCCTCATATTGTCAAAATTATAAAAAATATTCGTCATTATGGGCTAATGGCAAATAATAATTTATATTTTTCTACCGATAGAAAAATAATATTCGGAAGTAAATAAATTATATTTAGCTTGACAGATAGCGGGTATTAATGCTATTAAATATGTTTCTTGATTCTTTAATTTTAAATGCTAATTAAAATAGATACTATTGTGAAAACTTACTCGGCAAAGCCATCGGAAATTGAAAAGAAATGGTGGGTCATAGACGCAAAAAATATTGTACTAGGACGACTCGCTAGCAGAGTTGCTAATATGCTACGCGGTAAGCATAAACCTAGCTTTACACCTCATTTAGATTGTGGTGATAATATAATCATAATAAATGCAGAGCATGTAAAATTAACAGGTAAAAAAGCGAATCCCAAAGACGGAAAAATATATTACAGACATACAGGATTTCCAGGTGGGATAAAAGATACTACGGCAGGTAAAATCTTAAGCGGTAAACACCCTGAGAGAGTTATTAAAATGGCCGTAAAAAGAATGATTACAAGAAATACTTTAGGTGCTAAGCAAATGAGTAATTTGTATGTTTATGCAAATGGTGATCATCCTCATATGGCACAGCAACCTACTGTTTATGATTTTGCAAGCCAAAATCCAAAAAATAAAAAGTAATAGAATATGACCGAGTTAAAAATTAAAACAGAAAAAGTAGAAAAGCAGTTAACTAAAGAGCTTTTAAAACAGGTATTAAAAACTCCTAAAGAAAAAATAGATAATTCAGACAAGTTTTATGCTACAGGTAAAAGAAAAAATGCTATAGCACGAGTATGGCTTAAAGTAGGAAAAGGAAAAATAGTTGTTAATAAAAAAACAATAGACCAGTATTTTCCTTCTGAAACTTATGTGAAAACTATCTTACAGCCGTTTGTCTTAACAAAAACTATTGATCAGTATGATGTAATTTGTACTGTTAGAGGTGGAGGAATTTCAGGACAAAAAGGTGCTATTTTACATGGAATTTCTAAAGCTTTAGATAAATCTGCTCCAGATTTTCATGCTATTTTACGTAAAGGCGGTCTTTTAACGCGTGATTCTAGGGTAGTAGAGCGTAAGAAATACGGACAACGTAAAGCACGTAAGAAAACACAATTCTCTAAACGTTAAGATAGAGAGAAGTTACTAGCCAATTGTAGACACCGAACCGTCATTGCGAGTAGCCGCAGGCTGCGTGGCAATCTAGCAAAAATAATAAAAAAATGTTAATTTAACATTTTTACTAGATTACTTCGTCAATTGCTATGCAATTTCCTCGCAATGACGGATAAACAAGTCCACGCAACAATCCCTTCCCACGTAGGCGGGAATGAGATAAACAAGCCTATACGACAACACCTACGATCTTAATAAATTATATAAACACTTCTCCCCTGGCGGGGTAGCTCAGCTGGTTAGAGCGACGGAATCATAATCCGTGTGTCGGGGGTTCAAATCCCTCCCTCGCTACCATTTATTATCCCTTTTACTATATAACGTTATTAATAATTTAAAGCCAATAGCAAGTTACGGCATTGCCTAGAAAAAGTTTATATCGTCATTGCGAGCGACTAAAGGTCTTGTTGCACGGCTCAAAAAATGCCCTCAGTGTCATTCCCGCATAGGCGGGAATCCAGCATAAAGCGAGCTTTTAATTTCAAAAACTTGCTGTATTTATACTTTTTTCTGGATTCCCGCCTACTCGGAAATGACATAAGCGAGCCATGCAACAAGGCTGCGACTAAAAGGAGCGTGGCAATCTAGGCTCTGTGAAGATCTCTAAAAAGATTTGATTTGCACTAAAAAATATCTCAAAATAACAAATCAATTAAAAACCTTTGCAAAGCCTAGCATTTTATGAAATTGATTTTAACAAGTTTAATTTTTATATTTATGAGCTCTCTTCCAATATATGCTAAATCCTTGCCTAAAGGGTTCGTGTATCTGAGAGATATCGACTTTACAATTATTCAAAATATGCGTTATTATTCATATGAAAATTTTGTTGGTAAAAAGGTAGATGGTTATAAAGCACCAGAAGCAATTTTAACCATAGAAGCTGCTAAGGCTCTTAAAGCAGTACAAGCTGAGATAAAAAAAGATGGTTATTCACTTATTATATATGACGCATATAGACCGCAAAAAGCTGTACAACATTTTTTAAGATGGAGCAAAGATAATATTGATCAAAAAAAATAAGGAAAGCTTTTACCCATATATAGATAAGTCTAAATGTTTTACACTAGGTTATATAGCTGAAAAATCCAGGCATAGTAGGGGTAGTACTGTAGATTTATCAATAATAAAGCTTCAGAAGGAAGTTAATAATAATTCAAAAGTCATTAAAAGAAAATTGAAAGATGAACGTGTTATATCCCATTTAGATGATAATACGGTAGATATGTATACTTCTTTTGATTTATTTGATGAAGCTTCACGTCATGACAGTAAATTAATTGATAAACAATATTGAGAAAACGTAATTATTTACGTTCTAAGATGCAAAAACATAATTTCAAAGCATGTCAGATTGCGCGGTGGCATTATACACTTGAAGATGAGCCTTATAAAGATCAATATTTTAACTTTGATATAGAATAGACTTCCTGCATAAGTCACTTCTAAAGGTAATTTGTACGTCGATCCGGTACTCGAATCCTCACGTACGCCTGTGTGCGCTGCGGTTCGAGGTGAAGTGTCTCTTTCAAATTCCTCTTTATAAGATGATTTATGCAGGTAGTCTAATAAAAAACTATGACAGTATTAAGCAAAAAAATGTATTGCGTGTGAGGGTGGTATTCCGCCGCTTGAGAAAAAAGAAATTGATAAGTTATTAGTTCAATTACAAAGTAAGTGGTAAGTGAATGAATTAGAGCATCTTTATAAAAAATATAAATTTCCTAATTTTGTATAGGCTATGGAGTTTGCCAATAAAATAGCAGAAATTGCAGAGCAGGAAGTGCATCATTCGGGTTTAACCATATCTTGGGGAGCATGTAGCGTGGAAATATGGACTCATAAAATCGACGGTCTTACTGAAAGTGACTTTATATTGGCTGCAAAGATAGAAAGTATTAATTCTTAAGTGAAAAGAATAATAGCAAAATCACGCAAGTATCAACAGCTAAACGATGATTTCTTATTAAATTAATTGAATTATAACAATATTCTTAATAATATTTAATAATAAGACATGTTTATAATAAACATAAGGTAACGTTATGCCAAATTATCATATTAAATTTTTACCAAATATAGTTAATTTAATCGGTTATTTTTGTAGACTTGTTTTATTACCAAATTTAATATCAGCTGATTCTAGTGAAAATAGTTATGACCAAAGCCTTGATAGAAATAAGGTATATTCTGTACATTTAAAACCTTTTTCTAATAGTTCTACATATTTTTTAGATGAGCATCCTGATCATACCTTTGTACATATTGCTGATAAAAATATATTTTATGTGGATTGGTTAGAGAACTAAAATTTGCGTTTGAAGATATAAATTCATAGTTTTTAATGCCGGAAGCTCAAATTGATATGGTTAATTGGGAAGCTGAAACAACAACAAATCACTGTCTAAGTAATTTTATTATAAACTTATTTCATATAAGAGAAGTAAAAGATTTTATTGCTAATATAACTATATCTAACCTAGCAAATGTATTTACTGCACATATAATCGGTGATAATAATTATAACTTAATAAAGAATGATAGTACATATTATATGATTGAATCTAGTTGCGATAAAGATATTAGTTTATTGTCTAGAGGAACAAATGAATATGCTGTATTTACTTTAGGCAATGATACGGATACTTCATTATTTAGTGCTATAAATGAATTAATTGAAGGTGATAGAGAGGTAAATAGCGCTGCTACAGGTACTATATTTGTCTGTATTACAACAGCAGTAACATTAAGTATATTAGGCGTAAGATACCTGGCTAATAAAATTAAGGTACATATAATTCTGATTACCATGATGGTAGTGATCAACATAATATATGTTTAGGTCAAATAGAGGATCAAGAGGCTCTAAATAATTAAGTATACTCGTTTAATTTGAAAAATTGGCTATGTTATCCTTTGCTGATAATCCTCACATACTAGTATGATGCTGCGTTATCAGCTTCAAGATGCCTTGCTCTTTACCAAATTAAACTTCGTCTACCAACTCTTCATTTATGAGATATATATAAAAAATTTTTACTGAATTAATGATTCAAATTCTTTTACGACGGCTTGATAAAGTTTCCGTTTGAAAGGAATTATAATAGATAATAGTTCGTCAAGTGATGCCCAACGCCATTGGTCAAATTCCGGATTAGAGGTATTTATATTAATATCTTCGTTATTTCCGGTAAATCTAATTAAAAACCAGCGTTGTTTTTGTCCACGAAAATTACCGTTCCACAATTTAGGTATTAAAAAGCTCGGTACATCATAACTATACCAGCATTTGCTTTCGGCAATAATATATCCTTTATCGCTTCCTATTTCTTCTAACATCTCACGCATTGCTGCAATACTTGGGGTTTCGCCGGGAACTATCCCACCTTGCGGCATTTGCCATGCAGATATTTTTGTATCTCTTCTTTTACCGACGAATATATGGTTATCGGCATTTAATATCATCATGCCGACTCCTGGTCTATATGGTAAATCAAGATGTTTTTTGGAAGAATTTCTCATTATTTTTTACTTTAAAAAATCAATTATAATTTTACTACTTTATTTTTACCCGTTGTTTTAGCTTCGTACATAGCTTTGTCAGCACGTTCAATGAAAGATTCTATTGATTCTTCTTTTTTATATTCCGTAACTCCGATTGAAATAGTTTTTTTTAAAGGTTTAATTTGATCTTCAATGTGAAAATCCATATATTCTATTTTAGCTCTAACTCTCTCCGCAGTTTCGATTGCTTTAGAAATGTCTATATCCGTTAAAAGTATAGTAAATTCCTCACCGCCGAATCTTGCTATTAAGTCTGTTACTCTAAGAGTATTCTTCAAAATACGGGATACAATCGTTAAAACCTTATCGCCTGCTTGATGACCGTAAGTATCGTTTACGTGTTTAAAATTGTCGATATCGCACATAAGTAAATATAATTTAATACTTTCTTTATTAGCTTTCTCAATCATTTGTTTGAGGTGTATACCGAAATAGCGACGATTAAATAAGCCGGTTAAGCCGTCTTTAGCTGCTAAATTAACACTTTGTTCAAGGTCATTACGTAGATTATCTTGATATTGCTTACGCCTTAATTGTGTTCTAATTCTAGCAAGTAATTCACTTTCCTCTATAGGATAAACGAAATAATCATTAATACCGAGTTCAATACCTTTCACAACTAAAGGCATCCCGTCTTCATCAATTTGTAAAATTATTACCACGCCGCTTATTTCTGCTTTACCTCTTAAAATAACACCGATTCTCAAAGGATCTTCATTTTCGAGCGTACTACTAATAATTACTAAATCGGGTGTATATTCATTTATAATATCTAATTCATCGGAATTACTTATTACCTTTACGTTTTGGGTGATCTTAAGTAACATTTGTTTTATATTTTTAGCTTGTACCACATCATCATTAATTAGTAATATTTTTTTATCTGCAAAAGTGTCATGCATTACGATATTTGTTACGCCTAATAATGCATTAGTACTATTACGAAGCTTTAACTCATCAATTAAACTTTTCATTCTAGATAGCGATTTAAGTCTTACAAATAGAGCAGTATCGTTAATCGGCTTTGTTAAAAACTCATCAGCTCCTGCCTCAAGACCTTTAACTCGATCATCAATATCAGAAAGTGCAGTTACCATTACGACCGGTATATGAGTAGTTTCCGGATCGGTTTTTATCGTTTTACATACCTCAAATCCATCCATTTCCGGCATCATAACATCAAGTAGTATAATATCAATTTTGCCTTTTTTAAGAATTGCTAGTGCTTCTTTGCCGCTATTTGCAGTAAGAACCGTATAATACTCTTTTAAAAGTTTGACTGTTAGTAACTTAATATTGGTTTCTATATCATCTACTACTAATATTGTGGTCATAAGATTAAATTCTTGTTTTTAAAGGAAATAATTTGTATATTTATACTTTAATTTTAAGTCTTAAATGTATAATATATGAAAATTTCAGCAAATTCAATTAGAACAGGTAACATATTAGTTTATAATAATGATTTATGGGTTGTAAGCAAAACACCGGAACATACTCAACCAGGGAAAGGTGGAGCTTATGTACAAGTTGAGATGAAAAATTTAAAAACAGGTACAAAGCGTAACGATAGATTCAGCTCTTCCGATTATTTAGAAAAAGCCGAACTTGAACAAAAAGACTATCAATTTTTATATTTTGAAGGTGATGATTTAGTATTGATGGATACCAAACATTTTGAACAAATAAATGTTTCCAGGGAAATTTTAGAAGAAAAATTACCTTTCTTAACTGAAAATATGATTGTTAAAGTCGAATTTTATAATGAGAAGCCTTTAAATATTGAGCTCCCTCCAACTGTTATACTTGAAATTAATGAAACTGATCCGGTAATAAAAGGAGCAACCGCTACCGCTTCTTATAAACCGGCAATTTTAGAAAACGGTATTAAAGTTAAGGTCCCGCAATATTTAGAAGTAGGAGAAAAAATTGTTGTGAAAACTGATGATATGACATATGTCGAAAGGGCAAAGTAAGTTTAATGTCATTCCTGCGAAAGCAGGAATCCAAAAAAAAGTATAAATATAACAAGTTTTTAAAACTAAAAGCTCGCTTTATAATGGATTCCTGCTTTCGCAGGAATGCCATCGAGTAGATTTTTCGATCCATGCAACAACGTCGATTTATCCACGGCATGACGCTGTAATAAATTAACTATTAAAATAAAATGCAACCTATAACTAATTTATTAATTAATGCCCTGCGTAAAGCAGTTAAGTTTTTGCATAGAGATTTTTTAGAACTCGAAATGCTGCAAAAAGATTCTGTAAGAAACGAAGAATTTTGTAAGCGATCCTATTTAAGATTAAAAACTTTATTATGTGAAGAATTACAAAAACATACGCAATATTTATTTTTTCCAGAGGATCAATTCGATTTAAATAATAATTATGAGAGTGTCTTTTTAATTAATCCTATAGATAGCCCAAATAATTTCGCCAGAAGCATACCTTTTTTTGCGATATCCGTAACTTATTTAAAAAGGAATCAAGAAGTTTTAACTCCTACTTCTACAGTAATATATTTTCCTGCTCTTACTGAAATTTATTATGCTGAAAAAGGTAAAGGAGCTTGGATAGAAAAAAATAATTTAAACTCTAATTATCAAGGATTAAGACTTAGAGTTTCCGATAATGCTGATTTAAAAAACTGTTTAGCAATTATTGAAGATGTAAATCATAATGATTTGGAAGAGATAGAAGTGGATAATATTAGGTCTTTTGGCTCTCCTTGCTACGGGGCTACGCTTGTAGCATCAGGTAAAGCGGATTTAATATGTTTATCATTATTAAATTTTACATTATATTATGCATTTGAGCTTCTTATTAAGGAAGCAGGCGGGATAATTATAGATTTTAACGATAAATTTATATATTCAAATCGTTATACTACTAAGAAACTTAAAAAATATTAGAGGTTATATGTATCAGTTATTTTAGTTGATAATTAAAGAGATTTTATAGCAAAAATTAATAAGATTTTAAAAGAAATAGTAGTTCCTATTTCAAGAAAATCTTATAATTTGTAGCAAAAAAGCATTTAATTAGCTTTAAAGTAACTGATACAGTAACCTCTTGCACAGAAATTATTTTAGATTTGCATTTTTATTGTTAGAATATAATAATATTAATATAATTATTAATTCATAAAGTTATGGCGCATTATAAAGAGTTTGAATTTGACTGCGATTTTGGTGGACAAAGAGCCAAGTTTAAGTTTTATATAGGCACGCCTCAAGAAGGGCATCATCCGCTACAATTTCAAGCAAAATGGTTATCTGACGAAAGAGGCGGTACTATTCCTGATGAGGTTATGAAAGCAATATCACAACTAAATGATCTTGCCAAAAAAAACGGTGTTCCACTTCCGGATTTATGCGTATATGCTCTTGGTTCTGCTCAAGAAGCCCAGACTACCCCTCAAGAAGAAGATGAGAGTGAGCATCAAGAGGATAAAGCAGAGCAGGTATAGTTAAAAATAATAAGGAGATTCATAGAGATTAAAATGAAACAATATAATGATTTATTTAAAATTATTCACCGCGAAGGATATATATTTATTGCTAGCTTTGTATTAGTAAGTTTTTTATTAGCATCATTTAATGAAAAACTTGGCTGTATTGGATTTATCGCTACTGCTTGGTGTATTTATTTTTTTCGTAATCCTGATCGCTTTGTGCCTATAAGTGATGATCTGGTAATAAGTCCTGCAGACGGGATAATTCAAGAAATTAAGGAAGCATTGCCGCCCCCGGAATTAGGTCTTGGTGATGTGGAAATGATTAGAGTTAGTATTTTTCTAAATATTTTTAATGTCCATGTTAATAGAATCCCGGCAAACGGAAAAATTTTAGCACTTCATTATAATCCCGGAAAGTTTTTTAATGCTTCACTTGATAAAGCTAGTATTTATAATGAGCGTCAATCAGTATTAATGGAAACTGAACAAGGGCAGAAAATTGTTTTTGTTCAAATAGCCGGACTTATAGCAAGGCGTATAGTTTGTGATTTAGAAGAGGGTAATGAAGTTAAAACGGGCGAGCGATACGGTATAATTCGTTTCGGTAGCAGAGTAGATGTTTATCTACCGTTAACAACAGCTTTATTAGTGAGTAAAGGGCAGACTGCTATAGGTGGTGAAACTATCATTGCTGATTTTGGACGTAAAAAGACGGCAGAATTTAAGTTTGAGAGAAGGTAGTTAAATATCATACCGTGGGCTTGACCAGCGTTGTTGTGTGGATCGATTCCACCATCTTGTCATTCCGCGAGCTTGTAGCGGGATCCAGTAAAAATACTAGTATTTTTTATTGTGTTTATGGATACCGTGGTCAAGCCACGGTATGACACTTGGGAGTATAAAAATTGTTAAAAATTCGTAAATCTATAATAACTAAGCCTGTACCTCTGATAAAATTAATTCCCAACTTTATTACGTTGCTTGGTTTAGTAACCGGTATGAGTTCTATAAAATTTGCTTTGGATAGCAGATGGGAGCTTGCGGTATATTGCATTATAGTAGCGGCAATTATTGACGGTATCGACGGTAGAATAGCAAGGATGCTAAATGCAGCTAGCCCATTTGGTGCAGAGCTTGATTCATTATGCGATTTTGCTAATTTCGGTATAGCTCCTGCTTATTTAATATATTTATGGTCTTTTCAGCAATATGAATATAAGGTATTTTCATCAGCAGTAATGCTATTATTTATAGTGTGTATGGCGCTACGTTTAGCTCGCTTTAACGTTGGTATTTATCAACCGAAACAAGATAAAAAAACTGAATATTTTTTTACCGGTGTACCTGCCCCATGCGGTGCTTTACTTGCTTTAACGCCTGTAATGATAGATTTTGAAATCGGTACGTTATTAAATATTAATACCCGTACTCACACTATAACAATTAATATATATTTAGCTATTATAGCTTTTCTACTTGCTAGTAGGCTTCCTACAATCTCAACAAAAAATTTGAGTATTAAACCTGAATATTTATCGCTTGCAATGATTTTAGTTGCTATTGTTATTATAAATCTTATCATATATCCATGGTATTCACTGCCGTTAATTGCAGTTATATATATTCTTTCTATACCAATTTGTTATTTTTTTAAACATAGAGGGTATTGGTAAAGTTAATTATGCCGAGTGTATTACAACAAGCTATCGACAAATATAAACATCATCCATTTACTAAATATGTAATTATTATAGCCTTAATAATATTTATTTATTTGGGATATAGAATTTATGTTTGGGCAAATACACAATCCACGGATAATGCTTACATAGATGCAGATATTTCAAATGTTAGTGCTGAAGTTAGCGGTGTTTTAACAAAGTTATTTGTTACCGATAATACTAAAGTTAATAAAGGCGATCTGATAGGAGAAATTGACGATAGAGATTATAAGGCAAAGCTTGCAGCACTTGAAGCATCTATTGAAGCTTGCATAAAAAATATAGAAATTATAGAGCAAAAAATCTCAATAGGGCAGATTAGCCTAGAGCAGGCGGCTGAAAAATTAAAGCTTACTAAAATAAGCTTTGATATTGTTTTAACAGATTTTACTAGAGTGCAGGAATTAAATAAGGTAAAATTTGCTAGCTCTAAAACGTTAGATGATTCTAAAAACGCATATCAAAAAGCCAAAACGGATTATAAACAAGCGCAGTTAGATTTAGATATATCTAAGCAAAATTTACAACTTCTTGAACTTGAAAAAGCAGCAGAACAGGAAAAACTTAAAGAGCTAACGGAAAACAAAAAAGTAACGTTAAGGAGCTTACAAAATACTAAACTTATTGCTATGGTACCCGGTATATTCGGTAATAGTAGTTTAGAAGTCGGAAATTATATAGTACCGGGTAGGACGTTGTTTTCTATAGTTCAAGATAATACTATGTATATTCAGGCCAATTTTAAAGAAACGCAAATTAAGAAATTTAAGTCCGGTATGAAAGTCAAAATTGAATTTGATGCTTTGCCTAAAAAGATAATTTACGGGAAGATTCGTAATATCGCTCCTGCTACCGGTTCTAAATTCAGTTTAATCCCACCCGATAATGCTACAGGTAATTTTACTAAAATCGTACAACGTGTCCCTGTTTTAATAGATTTTGAGACCCCAAATGCTAATCTAGTCCCCGGCATGTCAGCAATAGTATCAATCAGAACTGATCAAAGTGTGTAATTTTTGTTAAAAATAGCAATAATTATTCTATTATAAGTTGCATATTTACTTATTACTTAAAAAGCTATATAATATAAGTAATACTAAAAGTAATAGTTAATATGCAAAGATATTTAGATCCAACGAATGATAGTTTGTTTAAAAAAATCTTTCGAGACTTAGAGAGATTAAAAGAATTCATTAACGCAGTTCTTGTACTTCAGGAGGGTTTTAGAATCAAAGAAATAGAGTTTATACCTATAGAGCAAGCACCTATTATTGATAAAGGAAAAAAAGCATATTTGATTTAAAGGTTAAAGATGAAGCCGGCAGCTGGTATATAATCGAGATGCAAAAAAGAAATGAAAGCGATTATTTAAAAAGAGTGTAGAAGTCAAGATTTAATCTTACAGACATTATAAAAATTATATCTGAATGTCTGATAAGTTATGACTGTCAGATGAGTATTCAAGATATAAGATTTCGTTATTCTTTTCAACAGCTAACTTTTTACTATCCATAAAAGTCTGCATAGGTGTTTTTCCATAGCAATATTTACCGGAATGCGGTCTTTCATTATTATAATATTCTAGCCAAATATCAAGATCTAGTTGTAGATCATCAAGATCAGTATAGATCTTTTTACGCATAGCAGTATCAAAGAATTCTTGTTTCATAGTTTTATTAAAACGTTCACACATACCATTTGTTTGAGGAGAATATGCTTTAGTAGTAGTATGCTCAATACCCTCAATGCTTAAGAACAATTCAAAAGCATGATGTTCTATATTACCTTTATACTCACCACCTCTATCAGTTAAAATACGAAGTACTGGTATTTGCTGACTCTCATACCATGGTAACACTCTATCATTAAGCATGTCAGCAGCGGTAAGTGCTGTTTTATCAGTATATAGTTTAGCCTCTGCAACCCGAGTGTAACTATCAATAAACACTTGAGAATATACCTTGCCTATGCCTTTAAAATTACCTACATAATATGTGTCTTGGCATCCTAGATAACCTGGATGCTGTGTATCAATCTCACCATGAGCTTCTTTCTCGCTACGCCGTTTCTCTAATACTTGTAACTGAGCTTCGGTAAGAACAATACCATCCTGAGCCATTTTGGCTTCTAATGCTTTAAGTCTTTTATTGATATTATTTAAATCATTACGTAGCCAAATAGATCTAACTCCTCCAGGTGATACAAGAATACCAGTCTTTTTAAGCTCATTTGATACTCGCAGCTGACCATAAGCGGGGTATTCTATTGCCATATCTAATACTGCTCTCTCTACGGCAGGATCAACTCTATTCGCTATAATTGGCTTCTTCCGACTAATCTCATATAATGCTTCTTCTCCTCCTGTTTCATATAACTCTTTAAACCTATAATAACTGTCTCTACTGTAACCCATAGCTTTACATGCTGACGATATACTACCAAGACTCCTAGCTAATTCTAGTAATCCTATTTTTGGCTTTATTATTTTTTGATTTAGATTCATCTCTAATCCTCCATTTAATATTATCTTAATTTTACTAAATGTAAGATTAAATCTCAACTATTACATATTATTCGGCTCATTCATACGTACAGCAACTGACACAAGGAATAAGGCATAAAGATTTATTACAGGTAATAGTTATTTTGCTTATTAAGACCAAAATGTTTGACAACGAAGTACCTTGTATAAGTCTTCATAAAATGCTTGAAACTAAAACAAATAAGCAATATTTATTTGATTTTTCCTATGTATTTATAGAGCTTAAAAAGTTTGATAAAGATAAGTTTGATAATACTATAGATGAATGGCTACATTTATTTAAGTGTGCAGAAAACAAAACTAGCCCACCTGCAAATATAAAGAGCGAGAAAGTATCAGATGCGTATAATGTAATTGAAATGCACAACCTCACCCCCGAAGAATACGACGCCTATATAAGAG
This sequence comes from Rickettsia senegalensis, assembly GCF_056135685.1. Classification (NCBI taxonomy): domain Bacteria; kingdom Pseudomonadati; phylum Pseudomonadota; class Alphaproteobacteria; order Rickettsiales; family Rickettsiaceae; genus Rickettsia; species Rickettsia senegalensis. Next base: position 700,307 of record NZ_JBVYTQ010000001.1, read on the forward strand.
CAAAATTAATGGAAGATGCCGAGAAAATAGCTTTATCTGAAAATTTTGAAAAAGGTAAAGCAGAGGGTAAAGCAGAATTAATACAAATGATGCTAAAACAAGGTAAAACTGTTCAGCAAATAATAGAGTTCACAGGATTATCTAAAGAAGAAATAAAACAGCTAAAAGCAGAAATAGGAAATTCTAAAGTTAGTTGATTAATTATTTACCGCTTAACTCTGTTAATTCTTTTTTAGTTTTATTACTAAAGTTTGTAATTTTTCAAATTCTTCGCGAGTGGCATACTTACCTTTAATTATTTTATCCTCAATTATGCTACAGCTTTTATCCACTATACTATTTAAGGCTTTTTGTGTGACAACGCTAGCTCCAACGGCTACTTTTAAAATATTATTTGTTTTCATATTACCTCTATAGATAAAGCATGTAAGCCGCTATTAAATTCATCGGCAAGTAAGTTATTAATAGTGCGATGACTTACAATGAGGCTTTTTCCCTGTAATGTTTCTGCAGCAATTCTTATTTTTATATGGCCGTGAATTCCGTCATAATGACTAGCATGTTTATAGCTTTCATCTATTATTTCTTGAAAATGTGGTTTTAACACACTTAATTTTTCTTGTATCCTTTCTATACGGTTCATATTTTTATTTCATTTACAGTAAAAATGTCCTAATATCCTTAAGTATATAATTTTATGATAAAAATGGCAATGTCGGAATTAATAACGGATTATAAAGATTTACAAGATGAGATAGATAAATTGGAACAAGGCGTATGTTTTGCGTGTAGATTAGTTAATTATGATGAAATAGAATTTATAGAGCAGGATAAGTATTTTATAATTGAAGATTTAGATCAAATCATTGAAGATGTAAGCAAAGAACTTAATATTTTTTCAAAGTTTAAGAAAATAAAGAAAGATAGAATATTATTTATCCTAAATACTACTGATTCTGACTTAATCAAAAATTTTGCTAGAAAATTATATTTATTTTCACAGCTTTATATTAATGAACAGAAGCCGGCAATTTATATGAATTGTTATATTGCTAGTATTAAATTTCCAAAAGTAAGTAATGATGCTAAAGAAATTGAAAAAACATTAAATATGTTACTTTCACAAAATAATAATTATTATTACCGTGAATATAGCCCTGCAGAACATGATTTGGAAAATATAAGAAAATCTAATCTTCAGCTTCACTTATTACGACAAGCCTTAGCAAAAAAGACTATGCGATTTGCTTATCAGCCTATAATAGATCGCAATACCATGAAAGTTCATTATTATGAATGTCTGCTTCGTATACCTGACGAGAACGGCGTTTATATTTCCGTAGGTCCTATAATCCCTATTGCTGAAAATAAAGGATTAATTTTTATAATTGATCAAATTGTTTTAGAAATGACTGTTCACGAACTTGCCCGTAACCCAAACTTAATGTTAGCCGTTAATATTTCAAATATAGGAACAGGCGATGAAGCTTTATGGGAAATAGCAGAAAACTTATTAAAAGCTCATAATGTTCGGGATCGTTTAATTATTGAAATTACAGAAACTTCTTTCAATGAGAATTATGATAAAATAACTTTATTTATTAATAAACTACGTAAGTGCGGATGTAAATTTGCATTAGATGATTTTGGTTCGGGCTTTACTTCTTTTAAACAACTTCAAAGCTTACCAATTGATATTATCAAAATTGACGGTAAATATGTGCGTAGTATTACAAGTGATGTACAAAGTAGGTATTTTGTAGAAAGATTAATTAAAATTTCAGAAGATTTAGGTGTTGAAACAGTAGCTGAATTTGTAGAAAACGGAGAAATAGCGAAATTTTTAATTGATTTAAAAGTCGGTGGGCTACAAGGAAACTTCTATTCCGAAGCAAAATATGATAGGGCGGATGATGTTTAGAGATGTCATTGCGAGGATAAACGTAATTTCGACGCGGCAATCTTGTCAAGCATGCTGAGATTGCTTCGTCGAATTACTACGTAATTCTTCTCGCAATGACGTTTTATAACACTTGACAACCTACATAAAAACCTATATGCAGAACTCAACTTTAAATAATTAAACTTAGATGCTGTTACTTGAATTAAAAAAAACTAATCAAACTTTAGAAACTATACATTTTATAGGTATCGGCGGCGTTGGAATGAGCGGTATTGCTGAGATATTACATAATCTAGGTTATAAAGTACAAGGTTCCGATTTAGTAGAAAATTATAATACTAAAAGGCTTGAGTCGTACGGTATTAAGATATTTTTAGGACATGCCGAGCAGAACATTACCAATGTTTCGTATGTTGTTATTTCATCGGCAATTAATTCAAATAATCCTGAAATAAAAGAGGCATTAGAGCGTAAAATTCCTATCATTAGACGTGCGGAAATGCTCGCTGAGCTTATGAGGTTAAAATGTTCGGTAGCGGTTTCGGGATCGCACGGTAAAACTACTACTACCTCATTAGTTGCTTGTTTATTTGAGGCAGCCGGTTTATGTCCTACGGTTATTAACGGTGGGATCATAAATAATAAATCGACTAATGCATATCTTGGTTCAAGTAATTATTTAATTGCGGAGGCTGATGAATCCGATGCGACGTTTATTCATATTCCATTAACTATTGCGATAATAACTAATATTGATCCTGAACATTTAGATTATTATAAAGATTTTGAAACACTAATAGCTGCTTTTAGAAGTTTTATTACCAATCTGCCGTTTTACGGTTTTGCAGTTTGTTGTATAGATCATAAAATAGTTCGTAAGTTAGTAGATGATATTACTGAAAGGAAGATTGTTACTTATGGAATCGATTCGGAAGATGCTCATATTATAGCGTTTAATATTAATACTGATATTGCCTCCTCTACTTTTGACGTAAAAATTAGTCTACCAAATGTACTAGGTACAACGATTATTGAAAAAATTACTATTCCAACGCCCGGAAGACATAATATTTTAAATAGTCTTGCTGCAATTGCCGTTGGGATAGAATTAGATTTCGGTATTAAAGCTATTAAAAACGGTTTTAATAATTTTAAAGGAGTGAAGAGGAGATTTACTAAAGTAGCGGAATATAATAAGGCGGTGGTTATCGATGATTACGCTCATCATCCTGAGGAAATCAAAGCAACACTTGCGACGGCTAAAAATATAGCCGATAAGCAAAATGGTAAAGTTATTGCTATTTTTCAGCCTCATAGATATTCAAGAATGCAGCATTTATTTGATGATTTTATGCTTTGCTTCGATGATGCCGATATACTCTATATTACCGATATATATGCTGCAGGAGAAGAGCCTATAGAAGGGATTACAAGTCAAAATTTAGTTAATAAGATTACTAAAAATAAGCATCATGACCAAGCAAATTTTTTAGCTGAATTAGATGATGCGGTTGAAGTTATTATAGATAACGCATCTTCCGGCGATATGATAATTATGATGGGAGCAGGTAATATTTCAAGTTTTGCTAATGAATTAGATGGGAGATTATCATCCCACACTTGATGTCATTCCATGGAGACCAAGTCGTTATTGCGAGGAGGCATTGTTGCGTAGACCGATAAAATCCACTGTGTCACCCCCCGTGGCTTGCTAACTAAGCCCAAAAAACAATAAAAAATACTAATAATTTTAGTATTTTAACTGGATCCCGTGGTTAAGCCACGGGATGACAGAGGTGAAGTTGGTTCACGCGGGCAACGCCTTGCGAGGATAGGCAAAGCCTCGACGCGGCAATCTCATGAAGCAGTACAAAACTCTTGAGATTGCCGCGTCGCTTCGCTTCTCGCAATGACGACTTGATGTCCATGCAACAACGTCACAAAAGAAAAAAGATGACAGTAAAAATATGTTAATTTTACCGATAGTAAAAGGCGAGTATAAAAAAGATTATAATTTAAAACATCTGACATGGTTTAAAGTAGGCAGTAATGCCGAAATTTTCTTTAAACCTTTTGATAGCGAAGATTTAGCAAGTTTCTTAATACAAAATAAGCAAAAATTACCTATAACTACTTTTGGTGCAGGCTCAAATATTATTATAAGAGACGGGGGGATAGAAGGAGTTACAATAAAGCTCGGTCAGAATTTTAGTAATATTGAGTTTATAGATGATCATCTAATAGTAGGTAGTAGCTGCCTTAATTATAATTTAGCAAAATTTTGTCAAGCAAATGCTATTTCCGGTTTTGAGTTTTTAGTAGGTATTCCTGGTACTATCGGTGGCGGCGTTGTTATGAATGCCGGTGCTTATGGCTCTGAATTTAAAGATATTATAGTGAAGATTGAAGCGATTGATTTTGCAGGAAACTTTTTAACATTCACAAATGAAGAAATCGGTTTTAAATATCGCAGTAATAATTTACCAAAGGATTTAATTATTCTCAAAGCCGTTTTTAAAGTAAATAAAGGCGATAGTGAAAATATATTATTACGGACGAATGAAATAAATAACGCAAGATCAGCTACGCAGCCTATTAAAGAGCGTACAGGCGGTAGTACTTTTGCAAATCCTGAGGGGCTTAAATCTTGGGAACTTATTGACAAAGCAGGACTTAGAGGCTATAGAATAGGCGGTGCTTCGATGTCAGAACTTCATTGTAATTTTATGATAAATAATGGTGATGCTACCGCTAAGGATTTAGAAGATTTAGGTGATTTCGTCCGACAGAAAGTATTTGAAGATAGTGGGGTTAAGTTAGAGTGGGAAATAAAACGTTTGGGTAGGTATGTTTAAAAATCGTCATTGCGAGGAGATGCGTAGCATCGACGCGGCAATCTGGTCAAGTATGCTGAGATTGCTTCGTCGAAACTTGCAGTTTCTTCTCGCAATGACGTTACCCCTTAAAAAAAGTAAAAAACATGAATAAATATCAAACTCATTGGGTGGAACATTCTGAAGTCAAAATATTAAGTACGACCGGTAAAAAACATATAGCGTTAGTAGCGGGCGGTATGTCTGCCGAGCGCGAGGTATCTTTAGTGTCGGCTGAAGGGGTTAGTAAAGCCTTAATTGAACGAGGATATAAAGTAACCTTTGTTGATATGGGGGTGGATATTGCTACAAAATTACAGGAAATAAAACCTGATATTGTTTTTAACTGCCTACACGGTACATATGGTGAAGATGGCTGCTTACCTGGATTACTTAATATAATGCGGATTCCTTATACTCATAGCGGCGTGTTATCTTCAGCTTTAGCATTCGATAAAATACATTCTAGGAGCTGGTTTTTAACGAATAATATTAATATGGCTGAAAGTATCGTTGTAAATAAAAGCGATAATATAAAGAATGATCCTATGAAACGACCATATGTAATTAAGCCTCTTACGCAAGGTTCAAGTATTGGTGTTGAGGTGATATTTGAGGAAGATGATTTTAACTTTGTCGATTATAATTTCCCTTACGGTGATCAGGTGATAATAGAGCAATATATAAAAGGACGAGAGTTGCAAGTAGCGGTATTAAACGGCAAAGCTCTTGGGGCTTTAGAAATTAAATTACTAAAGAATCGTTTCTATGATTATGAAACTAAATATACCGAAGGATTTGCTGAGCATCTTTGTCCTGCTCCGCTACCTACTAATTTATATGAAAAATTACTTGTAGAATCAGAAAAAATTTATAAAACAATGAATTGTAATGGTCCTGCTAGAGCAGAATTTATTTTAGAAGAGCAGACAAACAAATTGTATGCTTTGGAGATAAACACTCACCCAGGTATGACGCCTTTATCAATAGTGCCGGAAATTGCAGTTTATGCAGGGATAAATTTTACTAACTTAATTGAAGAAATTATAAAGACTGCAAGCTTTGAATCATGAGAAAAAAAACAAGCTCAAATAAAAAAAAACAAACAAAAAAAACTAATAATATCTCATTACGCCGAAAATTAGGACTAATTTACAAAAAAGCAATATTAGGGCTTAAGATTGCTTTAATTATCTTTGTATGTCTATTTGTTTTTACAAAATATTTTGCCCGCATAAAAACCTACTTAACAACAAATATATATCAAACAACAACAAAACTTGGGTTTAAACTTGAGAATGTTATCATTGAAGGACAGCAAAATGTCGATGAGCCTACAATATTAAAGGTTTTAAATGCGAATAAGGGCAGTCCTATTTTTGCTCTTAAATTAGACGAAATTAGAAATAATTTAAAGAAAAATAAATGGATCAAAGAAGTATATGTCAGTAGAAGATTACCAAATACGGTATATATAAAATTATTTGAAAGAGAACCTATTGCTATTTGGCAAATTAATAAACAGCTTTTCTTAGTCGATGAAGAAGGTTATGAAATTAGTAAAAATATTCAGCCCTTTCCTCATTTATTACATGTTGTAGGGGAAGGGGCAAATATCTACGCAGGTAAATTAGTACTAGAGCTACAGAAATATCCGGCATTAATGAATAAAACTTCAGCTGCCGTAAGACTCGGAGATAGAAGGTGGGATTTAAATCTTAAAGGTAATATAATTATTAAGTTACCTGAAAAAGAGTTTGAAGAAGCATTAAAATATGTCGATGCACTAAATAAAGCAAACAAGCTATTTAACCAAAATTATAAGGCTTTGGATTTAAGGGATAAGAATAGGTATTATATTGAGAAGTATTGAGAATCGTCATTGCGAGGAGAAACGTAGTTCCGACGCGGCAATCTTGTCAAGCATCCTGAGATCGCTTCGTCGAATTACTTTGTAATTCTTCTCGCAATGAAGTTTTTGGAATAACAAACGTAAAAAAATGAAAGAGAAAATATCAAATTTTGTGACACTTGATTTCGGCAGTAGTAAGATTGCCGTAATTGCTGCCTATATTAGTAAAAAAGGTGAAATTAAAGTAGCTAGCCAAAATTTGCATCATTCTAAAGGTATTAAATCAGGAGTTATATCAGATTTAAAAAATGCTGAAACTAGCATTGTTTCGGCAATTTATGCACTTGAAAAAGATTGCGGTAAAAATATAAAAAAAGTTATATTATCGTTATCAGGTGCCGACACTAAATCTTATTATATTAATTATACCATTAAAGTTAACGGGCAAACCGTAACGCAGCAGGATATTAAAAAGTTACTACAAAAAGCATTACTTGAGTTTAAAGTTAAAAACCAAGAAATTATTCATTATTTTCCTCTTGAGTTTACTCTTGATAATAATTCAGTCGAGAATCCTATAGGTATGTATGGTAGAGAGCTTAGTTGTGAATTACATATTATTGCAGCTAGTTCAAATATGTTATCAAATATTGTACAATGCTTCGCTAAATGTCATGTTGAAGTCACAAATATCACTCTAGCAATTTATGCTTCTGCTATTAGCTGTCTTACGAATGATGAAAAAAATCTAGGCTCGCTTATTATAGATATGGGCGATAAAACTACCTCTTTCGGCATTTTTTTTGCCGGTAAATTAATATATACAGGGCATGTAAATATAGGTAGTTTTCATATTAGTTCGGATATTGCTAAAGTCTTTGGTATTGATCTTGTTACGGCAGAGAAATTAAAAATTTTATACGGTAATGCAATTATACCTTTATTTGAGAAAGATAGTATTATAAATATGGATGATTTTCATGTTGATACTCATCATAATTTAAATACTTCTGTAACAATTTATAAATTAGCCGAGGTAATAAGAGCAAGAGTCGAAGAAATATTATCAATGGTAAAAGCCGAATATGATAAAGCAACAAAAGGGCAGGTTGAAGTTTTTAGAGTTGTAATTACCGGCGGTGGGTCTCAGCTTAGAGGACTTACAGAGCTTTCAAATAAAATTTTTGAAAAACAGAGTAGAATCGGTAAACCGGAGATTATTGCCGGTTTTACAGAAGATTATAATCCGGCTATGTATTCAGCAACTATAGGAATGCTAAAAATTCATGCTCTAAAGCAGCAAAAAGAATTCGCTCATATTAGACTTGAGGAAAATAGCAGCTTCTTTAAAAAAGCTTTTGATTGGTTCAAAGAGAATGTTTAGAGAAGCTGCTTGCTTGGATCGAAAAACGCGTTTTATGTCATTCCCGCGAAAGCGGGAATCCAGTAATTTAAAGGTTCTACACAATACGTTTTTAAAATTAAAAGCTCGATTTATCTCGCTTTATGCTGGATTCCCGCCGTTGCTAAGAATGACATAAAATTATTCACGCAATAATGCCTGCTCGCAATGACGATCCAATATTACCCAGCAGGGTCGTGCCTCCGTATTGCAGTTTAGAGTAAATAGTCTATAATCCTCAAACAGTAATAAGAGAGAATTATAGTTAAGGAGTTATGGCAAAAATAGATGTTAAGTGTAGATATTGTAACAACACAGAAGAAGTAATAAAGTCAGGATATTCAATTTCAAAACAACAGAGATATCAATGCAAGCGGTGTAATCGATATTTTTAATTGGAGTATATTAATAATGCATCTAAGCCTGGAGTTAAGGAGCAAATAGTAGAAATGTCAATCAACGGCTCTGGAGTTAGAGATACAGTAAGAGTATTAAAAGTGGGTATCAATACAGTTATCCGTGTTTTAAAAAAATCTAGTATTAAAAAACAATAAATCATTCTATCAGTACAACAGAAGTAATTATTGCTCCTGAGATAGATGAACAATGGTCTTATGTACAGAATAAATCCAGACAACGATGGCTTTGGTATGCCTTGGATAAGATTTCGTTAAAAGTAGTTGCTTATACGTTTGGTACAAGATGTGATAGCACATTAGAATCATTACTGAAAAAACTAGAGAATTTCAAGGTGACTTTTTACTATACAGATGGATGGGGGAGTTATGCTAGGTTATTAGACCCTAAAAAGCATATTATCAGTAAAAAATCACTCAACGGATAGAACGAAGTAACTTGAACCTTAGAACGAGATGCAAGAGGCTTGCACGTAAGACAATCTGCTTTTCCAGGTCATTGGATATTCATGATAAGGTTATTGGTACTCTTATTGAACGTATAGCTTTTTAATAGGCATAACTGCAATATGGAGGCATGACCTAACTTCTGAGTTTTTTGTTTTAAGAGCTGATTCTAGCTCCTTATGTGCTATCTTTATTGCTATTAAGTACCATTTTAATAGCCGGTAAGTTACATGATTCAATTACTTTATTGCCCTTAAATCACTAATATTATCAATTTTTGAAGAGATTAATTCAATTATTTGATTCTTCTGTTGAATCTCAAACTGACGATTAAAAGCTATATCAAGGTTATTTTTTATCAATATTTTATCGACTATCATTTTAATTATATGCAAATAACCTGTTTCTATAGCTTTCCCTAGATATAGATTCAACTTTATATCCTCAATTTTTCCTGTTTTATTCAATAGTGTTTCAACTGCAAATGGAGTCTGAGATTTAATAGCATGAGATATATATCGACTAGGATCATCATTTATTTTATTAAGTATTGTTTCAGCAAGTAATATAATTTCACAACCGTTTTCACTAATAAGATCACAAAAAAGATATGTAAGATCGACCTTATTTATCATATTTAAAATAGTTAACATTTCTTGACCGCTTAAACTCTGATTATATAAATTAAGTATTGTGCCAAACGCCTCCTCTAACTCGTTACTTGTATATATCTTCTCCGAAAAATCATAATCTGGTAATAGCTCTGAATTTAGATGCTCCTGAGAAAAATGTTCCTTGAGTTCTTTATAAAATTCTTTTACTTTTTGATATTGTTCTTGCAAGAATTCTGAAAAACTATTCATGTCCATTGTTTTTATAGTTTTATGATCAAAAGCCAAACTATGCATATTATTATTTAATTTGTAACTAATAGAAAAGCCGACGACTGTTAATAACGGTAGATTTTTTACTATAAAATCAATTAAACTCTCTGAGTTACAGTTTTTATCAAACAACAGATTATCTATCCCTGCCTTTGTAGTATTTGTAGCCGGAATATAAGTACATAATACAACATTGCCCTCAATATCTTTTAAATTATGTGAGACGCACCAGAATGACAGGAAAATATATGCACAATATTAAGGTGATCTCCTATAGTATTTTTTACTATTTTTGTCAGAACGTTATGCGCTAGTTGTTCAGAGAGATTGCAAGTATTATTTTCTTGAAATAAATTTAACCTTAATTGTGATAATAAATTTTTTTCAAAATACTCCATTCCATGAGCATATATAAATATTTCTTGAGGATTATGAGAAGAAGCAAGATATGTTTTATCTGTAATAGTTGAGATTTAATCTTACATTTAGTAAAATTAAGATAATATTAAATGGAGGATTAGAGATGAATCTAAATCAAAAAATAATAAAGCCAAAAATAGGATTACTAGAATTAGCTAGGAGTCTTGGTAGTATATCGTCAGCATATAAAGCTATGGGTTACAGTAGAGACAGTTATTATAGGTTTAAAGAGTTATATGAAACAGGAGGAGAAGAAGCATTATATGAGATTAGTCGGAAGAAGCCAATTATAGCGAATAGAGTTGATCCTGCCGTAGAGAGAGCAGTATTAGATATGGCAATAGAATACCCCGCTTATGGTCAGCTGCGAGTATCAAATGAGCTTAAAAAGACTGGTATTCTTGTATCACCTGGAGGAGTTAGATCTATTTGGCTACGTAATGATTTAAATAATATCAATAAAAGACTTAAAGCATTAGAAGCCAAAATGGCTCAGGATGGTATTGTTCTTACCGAAGCTCAGTTACAAGTATTAGAGAAACGGCGTAGCGAGAAAGAAGCTCATGGTGAGATTGATACACAGCATCCAGGTTATCTAGGATGCCAAGACACATATTATGTAGGTAATTTTAAAGGCATAGGCAAGGTATATTCTCAAGTGTTTATTGATAGTTACACTCGGGTTGCAGAGGCTAAACTATATACTGATAAAACAGCACTTACCGCTGCTGACATGCTTAATGATAGAGTGTTACCATGGTATGAGAGTCAGCAAATACCAGTACTTCGTATTTTAACTGATAGAGGTGGTGAGTATAAAGGTAATATAGAACATCATGCTTTTGAATTGTTCTTAAGCATTGAGGGTATTGAGCATACTACTACTAAAGCATATTCTCCTCAAACAAATGGTATGTGTGAACGTTTTAATAAAACTATGAAACAAGAATTCTTTGATACTGCTATGCGTAAAAAGATCTATACTGATCTTGATGATCTACAACTAGATCTTGATATTTGGCTAGAATATTATAATAATGAAAGACCGCATTCCGGTAAATATTGCTATGGAAAAACACCTATGCAGACTTTTATGGATAGTAAAAAGTTAGCTGTTGAAAAGAATAACGAAATCTTATATCTTGAATACTCATCTGACAGTCATAACTTATCAGACATTCAGATATAATTTTTATAATGTCTGTAAGATTAAATCTTGACTTCTACATTTTATCTCATCTTCTTTATAAATTTTTGCTAAAGTTTCTTGGTTTGGTAAGTTTGTTATTTTCTGTCCTTGGAGAACAATTTTTTGCATATATTATTACCTTAAATAAATCATTAAAATTTTTAGCAAAAATTAAGCAATTGAAATAAGATAAAAATATATTTATGATAGTTATAAGGAGCACTAATTCATTATAACTAAAGAATTATATTCATTGCTTATATTGTAAATTATACACAAAAATTTTATTTTTGCAAGATAATAGTTAATCTTTTAAGTACTTATTAGTAAAATATTAATAGATAGGAAAATAAGAGTATATTTAGTGATGAGCAGGTCTATGTTTAGAGCAGATTAATATATTCCCTTTAACCTCGACAATAAAAAGTCGGTCGCCTGTTTTTGCATCGATTTCATTTGGAGCAAGGTAAGCATTCATAATAGCACCGGACCATCTTACTTGTCCTATACTATCAGAAGAGACGGCAGAACTATAAACCTCTACCGTTTTGCCTATCATATCCGAGTAGTTTTCTGTCTTATCAGTTTTATTATAAACATATTTTTTAAGAGGATAATATAATATGCAAAACCAAATAAGCGATAATATACCAAAAAATGTTATTTGGTTTGTTAAGCCAACTAGAGGATAGTTATATACTACAAGAGTATTTGATAATGCTCCAAGCCCAAAGAATAAGAATCCAATGTTTGGAACTGCAAAGAATTCAACGACTACACAAATTATGCCGATTATTAACCATATTTCGGTGAAGTAATTATTTATCATGAACATAAGTTTTTAAAAATAATATTACGTCAGCTATGTCTTGTGGTTTTGAGATACCAGCAAAGGACATTTTGGTTCTTGGTGCATAGCTACTTGGTTTATGTAAGAAAGCAAATAAACTATCATCATCCCATACGCCGCCGAGTTTTGATAGAGCAGGAGAATATTTATAGTCTGCTATGCTTGCTTTTGGTCTGCCTGCTACATCCCAAAGATGCGGTCCTAGTTTATTTGGGCCGTCTTTATCAAGAGAATGACACATTAAACATTTCTTGGCTATTTCACGACCGTTATCGGCGTTAGCAGTCTTCATTAATTCCGGTATATTTACCGGTGCCTGCTCTAATGCGGCAGTATTTTGATTTTCTGATGATTCTTGAACCACAACGCTGTAGCCGCGATGCTGTAACTCTAGAGTGGGTTTATATAATATATTTGCAACAAATCCAACCATCATAGCAATTAAACTAGCAAATAAGATGGCTGCAACAATTTTATTTAATTCTTTTCCAGACATTTATTTTGTTTTTTTTATTAGAATTTATACTATAATTTAAGTTGTAAGAGAAGTTAATTAAATAAATAAAAGAAAAATTTATACAAATATTTATTCTTTGGAGAGAAAAATAAATGTCTGATTCAAAAAAATCAAGGATTAGAAAAATATTTAATAAGTTAAAATCTTATTGGACTAGTTTTAGACAAAGTAAAATCGGTAAAATATTATTTAGCAATAGTTTAAGTTATGCAGTTTCCGTAGCTTCTATAGCAATTGCAGTTTCCGGACTTTTTACTCCTATATCACCGATAATTATAGCTGTAGCTGTTGTTTCAGGAATTAGCGTAGGAATTCAAGCTATAAACGAGACTTTGAACGTGCATGGTTTGCGTAAACTTCATAAAGAGAATAATTTATTAGTACATAACAGAAATGCTAAAAGTCAGCAAGATTATATATTATCATTAGAACCGAGTTTAAAAGATATTTTGAAAAATGAATTATATACGCCGCAAACGATAGGTAAGGATACTACTCAAGATAAGTATGAGTTAAATGTAAATAAATTGAAAAGTACAGGACGAATATTTGGAAATAATTTAGGTGGAGCCGCAAGTTTGGCTACCTCTATTATTAAAGGTGCTAACGGTAATGTGCTTGACATATTAAAAGCTACGGGTTACGGTGTAGTTACGACCGCATCATTAATTATCGACGGTCTTACTGAAAAGGAAAAAATAGAAATAAAAGCAATATTTAAATTAAATATAAATGAAGAATATAAAAAACAAGACACTCCTATATATGAAAATTTAGAACAATTAGAGAATTATACTAAGAATCAAGTATTACAAACATTGGCTTTAAAACAATTAATAACGGATAAGAATTATTGGAGTATGAATAAAGACCAAAAAATACAAAAATTTCGAGAAATAAGAGGTCATTTTAATTTTGAAATAAAAAGAAACGGTTTAGAAGAATTTTTTAAAGAAAATAAAATAACAATGGATAATAGAAAAGAGAGTTATGTTAAAGATATTAAAAATGTAATGAATCCATTTTATGAAAATCCTAGTAAAGCCGAAGGATATAGTCCGTTAACTAAAGCTATGGATAAAGATAAAGTTAATAATGCTGAAATAAAAAGGGCAAAAAGTGAAAATTTAAAAAGGATGCAAAAAAGAAAGCGAAATTTAACAATATGAAATGATTATTATAACTCACTACTAGTTACAAATGTGTAAGAGGTAGTATCGCTAAATATTCTATGCAATAATTCATTATTAAGAGCGTGGCTGGTTTTATATCCTTTAATTGAACTTACAACGCTAGTACCGCTGGTATATAAATCACCGAATAAATCTAATAATTTATGGCGAACAAATTCATCTTCATAACGTAAGCCGTTTGGGTTTAAGATTTTATCCTGCTCATCTATTCCTATAGCATTCTCAAATGAAGCACCTTGAGCAAGTCCTTTACTTTGTAAATAATCGAGCTCTTTCGTAAAGCCGAAAGTTCGGGCGTCTGCAATATTTTGATTGAAAGATTCTTGTTTGGAAAAGGTTAGATTTTGTCTTCCTATAGCTTTGCTAGCAAAATCTATAGTTAAATCCACCGTCATGTGGTCGTAAGGAGCGCAGTATAATTCACAATCTTTGTGAACTACTTTTATATCTTTTAAAATTTTTAGATATTTTTTAGGAGCATTTTGTACTTTTTTTCCTGCACACTCAATCATAAACACAAAAGGTTTACTACTGCCGTCCATAATTGGTACTTCAGGACCATCAATTTTAATAATTGCATTATCAATGCTGCATCCCCAAAGTGCTGCCATCAAATGTTCAATTGTTGAAATTTGAACTTTATATTCATTACTTATAGTGGTAGATAACAAGGTATCGGAAACATTGAAATAGCTAGCTTCAATATAATTCTTTTCAGAAGATATATCGGTTCTAATGAATATAATTCCGGTATTTTCTTTAGCAGGTTCTATAGTTAACTGAGTACGTTTCCCTGAGTGAACGCCGATTCCGTAACAACTAACCGGTTTTAATAATGTACTTTGCTGCATGCGAGGCTATAAAATATATTTAAATATTAGTATTTAATGCCGAATTGTACAAGCTATATTATGTTACAAAATATTACACATATACTCGATGAATTTCAAAAATTGGCTACCTCGTCCTACAAGAGCTTCGGTTCTCACGTATTAAGTATACACTGCGATCCTCGCCTTGTGGACTCCTTGCTCTTTTTGAAATTGATCTTCGTCTATGTAGTACAGCTAAATTTAGAATTTGTATAATTTATACTTAATAAAATACCAAAAATGATAAGCTACAAAACTACCGACTACGGCAAAAACGGAAAATAAGAAATCACTGCCGTTAATGGTGTCGTAAGGTGCATGAGATGATAAAGCTCCGGCATATATACCGATGCTGCACATTGAAAAATACGAAAATAAAGCTGTTCTAAGTTCGTAATCTCTAAATTTATCAATTAGTATTAAAATATTGCAAATATAAATAGATCCTAAACAACTACCGATTAGTATTATATATAATATATTAAGGTTTTTACTAGTTCCATGAAGCGATAGTAAAATAAAACAGACGAGTAGCATTATAGTTAGTGATAAATTAGCCAAATATTTATTTACTTTGCTTAATATGTAGCATATAGGAATTATAGAAAAACATATTGCTAGGAAAATATATTTTAGTATGAGTCTTAAATTAATTAATGCTAATTCTTTCTTTAATGCAAAAGCTTCATAATACCATAATATATCTAAGGTGACATAAGCAACTACGAAGCCTGTCAATAATTGTAATTCGACATTTTTTATTAAGGATGAGAATTTTGAATTTAGATTTAATTTATGAGATGTGGGATTATAATGCAGAAATTCGGTTAGTATATTGATACAATATAACAATGCACAAATTACTATAGTATTATTTGTCGGTTTTATAAATGGATTCAATAAATCTACCATTAAGTTTCCACCCGCCCATAACAACATTATACAAGCTAAAAAAAAATATTTCTTTTTTTTGCTACTCTCAATAATATCTAATGTTATAGAAGTGAAATATGAAAATGTTCCAAAATTAATTAAAATAAAATTAATTTTAATTAGAGTATAATTATTTAATAAAATGAGGTTTATTGTACAAATAATTAATAAAGATAAGCTAATTAAAATAATTTTTTTATTACTTAATCTATTAATTAATTGTGTTAAGGCAAAACCTGCGATTATCGAACCTATAAATTTAGTTTGATTTATATGATTTATTTGTTCTCCACCTAGATTTTTATTTATCAGTAAAAAGATTTTAAAATTATAAAAATTTATAGCATTAATACAGGAAAAAATAAATATTCCCAGAAGCGAGAAAAAAATAGTTTTGTAATCGTTTTTTAAAGTCATAAATTAAGTGTTTGCTAAACATAAATACATGGTATATAACTCATAATTATAATGATTAAGATTATTATCTTAAAAATTAAAGAGATTTGTAATTCCATTATTTAAGTATATATGGATAGTTATTAGATTATCAGCTTTTAATCAAGTATGGTAGTCTTATTTATAATTTGTATATAATTATTGTTTAATTTTAAAAAAATTAATGAATTAAATAATATGAAAATATTTTAATGTAAGAAAAATAATAATATATTTTTTAGTATTTTAAAGAGGTGTTATTTGAAGTTTATCCAGAATTTCATTTTTGCTCTTTAATCATAGATAAATTATCTATTTAAATAAATTAATACAAGATAAACAATGATTTTTCTTAAGATACAAGCATTATATTAATTATTTGTTCTTCAAGTTAGTGAGCAAGATAAATGAATAAAAAGATTATAATTGATGCTAATTTTCCAAGCGAAACAAGAGTAGTTTTATTAGGACAAAGCAACAATATAGAAGATATTGAATTTCAAACAACTGTAAGACAACAAAATAAAGGTAATATTTATTTAGCAAAAGTCACAAGAATAGAACCATCGCTACAAGCTGTTTTTATAGAATACGGAATGGATAAAAGTGGATTTTTACCGTTTAGTGAAATCCATCCTAACTATTACAATTTGCCTGTCTCAGAGAGAAATTTTCCGGTTAATGCTTTTCCTGAAATAGCTCTTTCAAATATTACGGTTGAGGATGATAAAGAGAAACCGGCTGCTATATATGATTCTTTGGTTGATAGTGAAGAAATTGACCTAAAAACTATAGAAGATTTAGTAGAGAGTAAATTCCAATCAGAACTTAATTTAGAAGCGGCTGACGATATTGAAATTATTCAAAGCGGTATTGAGCAGAACGTTCTGCAATATAAACAATATAAAGTTCAGGACGTAATAAGAAAAAACCAAATATTATTAGTACAGGTTACTAAAGAAGAACGAGGAAATAAATGTGCCGCTTTTACTACTTATATATCCTTGGCTGGTAAATATTGTGTTTTAATGCCTAATAAAGGATCGCAAAACGGCATATCACGTAAAATATCAAACGGGGAAGAAAGAAAAAGACTGAAAGATATTTTAAATAAAATAGTAAGCGGTGACAAAAATGCTTACAGCGTCATTGTTAGAACCGCTGGTAAAGGAAGTAGTGCCTTAGATTTGAAGAAGGACTATAATTATTTAGCAAGGTTATGGAATAAAATTCGTAAAAGTACTATTAAATTTCCGGCTCCGTGTTTTATTCATGAAGAAGATAGTATAATACGTAAAACCATACGTGATATGTGCGATCACAATGTTAAAGAGGTAGTAATTCAAGGACAAGAGGCTTATGAAGATGCTTCAAAATTTATGCAGGATTTATTACCTTCAGAGCTTTCAAAACTTAAAGAACATAAAAATAAAACTCCTATATTTACTAAGTTTCAAGTAGAAGAGCAATTAGTTAAATTATATCAGCCTGTCGTGACACTACCTTCAGGGGGATATATTGTTATTAATCCTACAGAAGCTCTTATTTCGATTGACGTAAATTCCGGTAAATCAACTTCTGAAAAAAATATCGAAGAAACAGCACTAAAAACTAATTTAGAAGCAGCCAAAGAAGTAGCGAAGCAAATAAAGCTTAGAGATCTATCAGGTTTGATAGTTGTTGATTTTATAGACATGAGCGAAGCTAAGAATCGTAAAATTATTGAACGATCCTTTAAAGAGTTTTTAAGTCGTGACCGTGCTCGTATACAAACCGGTAATATTAGTCAGTTTGGACTACTTGAATTCTCAAGGCAGAGATTACGCTCTTCTTTCTTAGAAACTAATTCAGCAATTTGTTCTCATTGCAACGGTAAAGGAGTCATTAGAGCGAGCGACGCTAATGCTATGTTAATTTTACGTACTATAGAGAATGAAATTTTTGAAGAAAGAATTGATGTAATAAATGTTTTTACCAATATCGTTTCAGTTATTTATCTACTTAATAATAAACGTGCTGAGATAAAATTTATTGAAGAAAAATATAATATAAAGCTTAATTTTTATTCCGATCCTAATGCTACATCAGATAGTTATTCGATTGAAAAAGTGAAGCTGTTGAAGAAAAATAATAATAATGTTAATCCTGTTAATCCGGTAATTCAGAATCATAGTGCCGATTATACTGAAGAAGAGCCGAAAAAAGAACAGTTACGCAAAAATAAACATAAATGGAAAACAGCTAATAATAGTAATAATATTGCTAATGAAGTAAAAGATGAGAGTTTAGAGGTAAAAGAATCGGTAGAGCAAACTGTAAGCGTTGTGGAAGAGGTGAAAGTTGCAGAAAGTAATGCCGGCTTAGAAGAAGCGCAAGCTGTTCCAAAAAAGACAAAACGTAGATATCGTAATAAAAAATCAAATATGAAACGTCCTGCTAATACTGCCGAAGATACGGAGAAGAATGTAGAGTCCTGATTTAGCCGGTGGTTCGTCATTGCGAGGAAATTACGAAGTAATTGACGAGCAATCTCATGCCAAAATCCTGAGATTGCCACGCAGCCTACGGCTGCTCGCAATGACGGGGTGGTGTCCACGCAGCAATGCCCGCTAACAATGCAACAAAATAAAAACATAAACTTAAAATAAAAGTGCAGAAGAGTTTAATTACAAAATGGTTGTTTATAAGTTGTATAATAGTCATAGCGATGATTGTTATAGGGGGGATAACAAGGCTTACAGGTTCTGGTTTATCTATAGTTGAGTGGCATCCGGTAACCGGTATTTTGCCGCCTTTTAGTTTTGAAAGCTGGCAAGCGGAATTTGCTAAATATAAAGCTTTTCCTGAATATAACTCCATTAATTATAGAATGACTTTATCGCAGTTTAAGTTTATTTATCTGTTAGAGTTTATACATCGGTTACTCGGTAGAATTACAGCTTTAATATATATTGTACCTTTAATATATTTTTATTTTAAAGATGTTATAAAAAATCGTGACATACTACTTTATATAATTGCTTTGCTATTATTTTGCGTACAAGGCTTTATGGGGTGGTATATGGTTAAAAGCGGGTTGTTGAGTAGCCCGTCCGTTAGTCATTTTCGGCTTGCTTTTCATTTAATTATTGCCGTAATTATTTATCACATACTTTTTTATCAATTAATAAAAAATCGTTGTGATATTTTGTTAATACCGTCACAAACAGATTTAAAATTACCATTAATATTTTCCGGTATTGCTATTACTGTAATATATGTGCAAATTTTTTTAGGGGCGATGGTTGCAGGGCTTGATGCAGGGCTGATATATAATAGTTTTCCGCTAATGGGTGATAGTTTTATCCCGATGGAGATAAAAGATAATTTCTTTAATCTTGCAAATTTGCATGATCCGGTTTTTATACAATTCATACATCGCTTAGGCGGCTATAGCGTATTTGTGATTGTTACGGTTTTGGCGGTTTGTTTGTTAAAAATAGAACATCCGAAATTAAATAAGATAGCGTATTTTCTAATGATTGCATTATTGATGCAGATATCTACCGGAATAATTACTCTTTTATATTCCGTACCTATAATAATTGCCTCTATACATCAGCTTTTTGCTATAATCCTTTTATCTATAATAATTTGGTGCTATTTTTTAATAAAAACTAGTTAAAATATTACTGTGGTTAAGTCGGCATTGCTACGTGGATTGTTTTATGTCATTCCCGCGTAGATATCTAGTCGTCATTGCGAGGAGTGAAGCGACGTGATAATCTAGAAAAAATAATAAAAAAATTCTGTAAATCAGAATTTTTAACTGGATTGCTTCGTTGAATTACTACGTAATTCTTCTCGCAATGACGGGAAACCAAGCCATGCAACAACATAATAAAAAGCTCTAAATGATCATCGATGTCAATACTCCTGTTTCTTCTAGATTAGATAAATATTTAAAACGTCTATATCCGTTATTGACTCAAGGAGTAATAGAGAAAGCATTACGTCAAAAACAAATTACCGTTAATTCTCAGAAAGCAGAAGCGAGTTTAAGAGTAAAGGGCGGCGATAAAATTTTTATTAACGATAAGTTTAATTTACCTGTTAAGCAACCCGAAAAATTAGTTTTTACCGATGCTGAAATTAAACTAGCGAAGAAAATTACTACCGATTATCTGATATATGAAGATGATAATTTAATAGCTATAAATAAACCTGCAGGTCTTGCTACTCAAGGTGGCAGTAAAATAAATTTATCTATTGACTCTGCATTAAAATATTTGAATTATAAAGGTGCTGATTTTAAGCTAGTACATAGGTTAGATAAAGAAACAAGCGGTTTGCTCTTAATAGCCAAAAATTATTTAAGTAGTGTAAAACTTCATGATGCTTTTAAAGAAAAATTGGTTGTAAAAACATATTTTGCCGTAACCTATGGAAAGCCAATTAAAAATGTAGGAGAAGTTAGAAGTAATATAGAGAAGAGTAAGAGAAGTACACCTAAAATTACTGATATTTATAGTGAAAATGGTAAACTTACCATTACTTATTATAAATTACTTAAATCACTTGATAATAACTTATTTTTAATTGAATTTACACCGGTTACAGGTAGAATGCATCAATTAAGGTTACATGCTAAATTATTAGGTTGCCCGATAGTTGGGGATGATAAATATGGTAATAACGAAATAATGCCGTATAGTAAATATATGTTCTTGCATGCTAATAATATATGTTTATCTGAAAAGATTTTTGGTAAAGAGATTAATTTAGAAGCAAAATTACCGTTTTATTTTACTAAACGTCTTACATAACTTGCTCCTAAAGGTAATTTGTACGCCGATCCGGTACTCGAATCCTCGCGTACCAAGTGTACGCTGCGGTTCTGCGTTCCGTGTCTCCTTCAAATTCCTCTTTATTAGCTGCGTTATGTAAGACGTTTACTGATAAGTTTGTGGAGTGTTGAAGTTATGATTCGTAGATATTTTTTATTGCTGCTTTTTTTAATTACTAATAGTATTGATTGTTTTGCAGATATACAGCAAAGAATCAATGAAGCAGAAAAAGGATATATAAGTAATAGATTTTTAAATGCTGTTTTTATGTTTGCCGATGATTATAAACCTTTATTAACCGGTGCTAAAGGAATCTTTGCTTTAAACGGTGAGCAATTAAAAGCTAATGAAATGATGCCTATTGCTTCTGCTACAAAGCCTTTTACAGCAGCAGGAATTTTAAAATTACAAGAACAGGAATTATTAAATATTCACGATAAAATCTATAAATATCTTGATCCGGAAATGTGGGGTAGAAAAGTACCGGATTGGGCGTATAAAATATCTATCCATAATTTATTAACGCATAGTAGTGGTATTGCTGAATATTTTAGTTTTGTTAAACATGATTTAAATACGCCTAAGAAAGAGATTCACAAGAAAATATTACAATTTGTTTCTTCTAAACCTTTAGAAATATCTATAGGGAAAAAATTTAAATATAGTAATACTAATTTTGTTATACTCGGTATGATTATCGAAAAGGTGGCTAAAAAAGATTTAGCTAACTTTTTTTATGATGAATTTTTTAAACCTCTTAACATGAAATCTACTAGTTTTGCTTCATATAGTGAAGCTGCTAGAATTCAGAAAAACGTTATTAGTTCTAATTATCCGGTAAGGTATTTTTTAACTCCTAATAATAGTAATAAACCTATATTTACTCCTGTAACTGCTGATTTTTTAGCAGTTCCTTTTGCTGACGGTGGTATAATATCAACACCAAACGATCTAGTTAAATGGTATAGGGCATTAAATGAGGGGAAAATTCTTTCTAAAAAGTCATATAAACTTATGACTACTAAATATTTTTTAGCAAAAGATATAGAAGGGCGTAAGTCTTATATGGGTTACGGTATTTTTCTTACGGATCTTGATTCTAAGCATTTAATGATTCATTATACTGGAAAAGCCCTTGGGATACAAAGTGAAGCAGGGTATGTTTTGCCTGATAATCTTTATTTTGCTATACTTAGTAATACTATGATTAAAATTCCTGAAGAAGAAAAAGATAAAATTGACATGAAAAATCCTTTAAATCAACTTGGAATAATTTATTTCAGAGATGCAATAATAGGGGCAGCTATAAAGAATTAAATAGACTTGTTGTATAACCTATCTTATAAAGAGAAATTTGAAGGAAACACGGAACGCAGCACCGCAGCGTACATTTAGTACGTGAGGATGCGAGTACCGGATTGACATACAAATTACCTTTAGAAGGAGGTTATACAACAAGTCTAATGAAGATAGTTACTTGGAATATTAATTCATTGCGTCTGCGGATCGATTTATTAAGAAAGTTAGCACATGAGCATCAACCGGATATTATTTTACTTCAAGAAACAAAAGTAGATGATTCGCTATTTCCTCTTGAAGTTATTAAAAATATAGGCTATGAACATGTAATATATTCAGGGCAGAAAACATATAACGGTGTTGCTGTTATTTCAAAATTTCCTTTGAATAATGTTTTTTCTTTGGAATTATATAATAGCGATAAAAGGCATATAGCAGCTATAGTTAATGATATAGAAATACATAATTTTTATGTTCCTGCCGGTGGTGATATACCTGATATAGAGGTAAACTTAAAATTTAAGCATAAGCTGGAATATATAAGATTAATGCAGGAATGGTTAACTACTAACCGTACTAAAAACGATAAAATTATCATTGTTGGGGACTTGAATATTGCACCGCTAGAACATGATGTATGGTCTAGTAAGCAGCTACGAAATGTTATCAGCCATACCGATATTGAACGCTCATTATTGGTAGAGCTACAAAACTCGTTAGGTTTTATTGACAGTAGTAGACATTTTGTTCCGTTTGATGAAAAATTCTATACTTGGTGGAGCTATAGAAATATAGATTGGAAAAAATCTAACAGAGGTAGAAGGCTTGATCATATTTGGGTTAGCGATAATTTAAAAGATACATTATTTGCTATGAATTTGCTATCGGAAGCACGAGATTGGCCGCCACCTTCGGATCATGTACCGTATTTTGTGACATTAAAAAGCGTCATTGCGAGCGAACGTTAGTGCGTGGATACTGAATCGTCATTGCGAGGATATGCGTAGCATCGACGCGGCAATCTCATGAAGTAAGATAAATGCCTGAGAGCGCCGCGTCGCTTCCGCCCCTCGCAATGACGACTTTGGTATTCATGCGGGCAACACTTTCTCGCAACGACGTTTAAGATTATAAGGAGTAATTAGTGGATATAAAACCAAAAAAATATAAGCCGACAAAGAAAGAATATATAAAAAGCTTTAAAGATGTGCTTCTACTGCGTCGTTTTGAAGAGAAATGCGGGCAGTTATACGGTATGGGAGAAATAGGCGGTTTTTGTCATTTATATATAGGACAAGAAGCAGTAATTTCTGCGGTAGATATGGTTAAACAAAAAGGCGATAGTACAATTACTAGCTATCGTGACCATGCTCATATTATTTTAGCGGGAACAGAGCCTAAACATGTTCTTGCCGAGCTTATGGGGCGAGCTACAGGCTGCTCGAAAGGTAAGGGTGGTTCGATGCATTTATTTGACATACCGAGCAAATTTTACGGTGGACACGGTATAGTCGGAGCTCAAGTGCCTATAGGCACAGGGCTTGCTTTTGCTGAGAAATATAATGGTACGAATAATATTTGTTTTACTTTTTTAGGTGATGGTGCGGTTAATCAAGGTCAAGTATATGAAGCCTTTAATATGGCTGCTTTATGGGGTTTACCTGTAGTTTATATTATTGAAAATAACGAATATTCGATGGGGACGTCTGTAGCACGTTCTACCTTTATGCGTGATTTATATAAGAAAGGGGAATCGTTTGGAATTAAAGGATTTCAGCTAGACGGTATGGGTTTTGAAGAAATGTATAATGGAGCTAAACAAGCAGCCGAGTAT
The DNA here is from genome assembly GCF_056135685.1 of Rickettsia senegalensis. NCBI lineage: Bacteria > Pseudomonadati > Pseudomonadota > Alphaproteobacteria > Rickettsiales > Rickettsiaceae > Rickettsia > Rickettsia senegalensis. The sequence continues at coordinate 724,452 of NZ_JBVYTQ010000001.1, forward strand.
GTTAGAGAAAATAGCTTTCCGCTGATATTAGAGGTAAAGACTTATCGCTATCGTGGACACTCGATGTCCGATCCGGCAAAATATCGTAGTAAAGAAGAAGTTGAGCAATATAAAGAGCGCGATCCGCTAGTGATAATAAGAAAAACGATACTCGATAATAAATATGCAACTGAAGCGGATTTAAAAGAAATAGAGCAGTCGGTAAAAGAAATTGTAAAAGAAGCAGTAGAATTTTCAGAAAACTCACCACTGCCTGATGAGGGGGAGTTGTATACTGAGGTGTATTGTTAAGGCTTAAAAAAACGTCATTGCGAAGAGCAAAGTGACGTGGCAATCTCAGGATTTGTTATTATTTCATGAGATTGCCGCGCAGCCTACGGCTACTCGCAATGACGATTAATTTAATCAAAATAAAAAAGAAAAATGCAAATAACGGTACGTGAAGCATTGCGTGATGCGATGCAAGAAGAGATGGTAAGAGACGACAAGGTTTTTATCATAGGCGAGGAAGTTGCAGAATATCAAGGAGCTTATAAGGTAACTCAAGGATTACTAGAGCAGTTTGGTCCTAAGAGAGTCATTGATACGCCGATAACGGAATATGGGTTTGCAGGGCTTGCAGTCGGAGCAGCTTTTGCAGGACTTCGTCCGATTGTGGAGTTTATGACCTTTAACTTTGCTATGCAAGCCTTTGATCATATAGTAAATTCAGCTGCAAAAACGCATTACATGTCAGGTGGGCAGGTCAAATGTCCGATAGTATTTAGAGGACCAAACGGAGCGGCAAGTAGAGTAGCAGCACAACATAGCCAAAATTATACAGCTTGTTATTCTCATGTCCCAGGGTTAAAAGTAGTAGCCCCTTATAGTGCCGAAGATCATAAAGGACTTATGCTTACGGCTATTAGGGACGATAATCCCGTTATTTTTTTAGAAAATGAAATTTTATACGGTCATAGTTTTGACGTACCGGAAACAATTGAGCCTATACCTTTTGGTCAGGCAAAAATTTTAAGAGAAGGTAGTAGTGTCACTATAGTAACTTTCTCGATTCAAGTAAAACTTGCCCTAGATGCTGCAAATATTTTGCAGAACGATAATATTGATTGTGAGGTTATTGACCTGCGTACTATCAAGCCTCTTGATACTGAGACAATAATAGAATCGGTGAAAAAAACTAATCGTTTAGTTATAGTTGAAGAAGGGTGGTTTTTTGCCGGCGTTGGAGCAAGTATAGCCTCTATAGTTATGAAAGAAGCATTTGATTATTTAGATGCACCGATAGATATCGTCAGCGGTAAAGACGTACCGCTTCCTTATGCCGTTAATTTAGAAAAATTAGCTCTGCCGAGCGAGAGTGATGTAATAGAAGCTGTTAAAAAGGTTTGTTATACTTGGTGAATTTCAAAAATTGGCGTCGTCGTCTAGCAAGTTCTGTGGTACTCACGTATTAAGTATACGCTGCGTTCCTCGCCTTGCAGACTCCTTGCTCTTTTTGAAATTGACCTTCGTATACCGACTCTTCATTTACTCGGAGTATATTATAAACAAGATCTAAACACCGTTAGTTGACTTGCTGATTTATCAAAAGTAATAGTGTAGTTACAACAATTTTGTTAAATCGTCATTGCGAGAAGAATTACGAAGTAATTCGACGAAGCAATCCAGTTAAAAATTCTGATTTACAGAATTTTTTTATTATTTTTTCTAGATTGCCACGTCGCTTCGCGTCTCGCAATGACGATTTGGTAGCCATGCAACAACGCCGCGACTGAAAGGAGCGTGGCAATCTCGTCAAATATCCTGAGATTGCGGACGTATAAAACTTACAGTTTTTCCTCGCAATGACGGACAACAATTTTTCTAGTCAATGCCTACTTCGCAGCTCTTTTACGGTCGTTAGGGTCAAGTAGAGCCTTACGCAGACGAATAGATTTCGGTGTTACTTCAACCCTTTCATCATCCTGTATATAGCTAATTGCCTTCTCTAGAGTTAAAAGCATCGGCGGCGTTAGTCTTATAGCCTCATCTTTACCCGATGCTCTAACGTTGCTTAGTTGCTTCGCTTTTAGCGGGTTGACCTCTAAATCATTATCACGATTATGTTCGCCGATAATCATCCCTCTATATACTTTATCGCTAGGATTTATAAACATTTTTCCTCTTTCTTCTAGATTCCATAGAGCATATGCAACTGCTACCCCGTCACCGTTAGAGATAAGTACGCCGCTACGTCTTCCCTCGATAGCTCCTTTATAATCGGCATATCCGTGGAAAATACGATTCATAATCCCCGTGCCTCGTGTTTCGGTTAAAAACTGACTGTGATAGCCGATTAACCCTCTAGAAGGCCCAATAAACGTAACACGGCTTTTACCTCCGCCTGACGGTCTCATATCAGTCATTTCGGCTTTTCTAAGTGCTAAAGATTTTACGACTACTCCAACATAATCGTCATCAACGTCAACTTGGATTTCTTCCATAGGCTCTTGCTTATTACCTTTCCCATCGGTTTGGAATAATACTTCAGGTCTGCTAATAGATAACTCAAACCCTTCACGACGCATAGTTTCGATTAAGATCCCAAGCTGTAATTCTCCTCGTCCTGCAACTTGGAAAGCATTTTTTTCAGCAGCTTCGGTAACTTTTAGTGCGACGTTACTCTCAAGCTCACGCATTAACCTAGCTCCAATCAAGCTCGATGTAACTTTTGTCCCTTCACTTCCTGCAAGCGGTGAGTCATTAACGCTAAAGGTCATGGATAAAGTTGGGGGGTCAATAGGTAGAGATGATACAGCTTCGGTTACTTCAGGTGAACAAATAGTATCGGCAACGTTGGCGTTTTCAACGCCTGCTACGGCAATAATATCGCCGGCTGTAGCCTCATCTATAGCGATTCTCTCTAAACCTCTAAATGCTAATATTTTAGTGATACGTCCGGTTTCAAGTACTTTATTCTCACGATTTAATACTTTTACGTTTTGATTGATTTTAACAGTGCCGCTTTGTACACGCCCCGTTAAAACCCTACCGAAGAAAGAATTATATTCTCTAGTAGTAACAAGCATAGAAAACGGTGCTTTATCGCCAGCTGCGGGTTTTGGTACATGTTTTACTATTAGGTCGAAAAGTGGAGCTAAATCATCTGCTAAATTATCTAAAGGATTAATTTTATCATCAAAGTTTAAAGAAGCTCTACCTGCTCTACCTGATGCGTAAACTATAGGGAAATCAAGCTGATCGTTATTTGCTTCGAGTGCCACAAATAGCTCGAATACTTCGTCGATAACTTCTTTAATTCTTTGGTCGTCTCTATCGATTTTATTAATAACAACGATAGGTTTTAAGCCGAGATTTAAAGCTTTAGAAAGTACGAATTTTGTTTGTGGCATTGGTCCTTCAGAAGCGTCGACAAGTAACACAACACCGTCAACCATACTTAATATGCGTTCTACTTCACCGCCAAAATCAGCATGTCCAGGTGTATCAACGATATTAATACGGATATCGTTCCACATAAGAGCAGTGCATTTGGCTAGTATTGTTATTCCACGCTCACGTTCAAGATCGTTAGAATCCATAACACGCTCGGCTACTGCTTGGTTAGCTCTAAATGTCCCGCTTTGTTTAAGCATATTATCAACAAGCGTAGTTTTCCCATGATCAACGTGGGCAATAATTGCTATATTACGAATAGATGTCATCTTTAAAAATTCTCACAAGTTTACAATAGTTTTCCGTATTATACACTAAAATACCAAAAATTGGAATAAAGTTCTTGAAAAAGAAATTGGTTTAACTACAGAATAAAAATTACTAAGAATTTTCAAACTTTAAAATAAGAGAAATTAATGAACGATAATATAGCACTATTTATATTTGATTTTGACGACACTTTAGTTAAAAGGCATTCGCATAATTATATAGGGGAGAGGTTAGGAGGCTTAATAGCACGTAATATACGGAATCGCTTTTTTAGCTCATATGATGAGGAACGTGATCAAGAAATAGCTAGGCTTGAACAAAAATTCACTATAGAGCTGATGGAAAATTTTTTAGATAATGAAAACTTAGGTTGGAAAAATGAAGAGCAATTAGTACGTCTTTTTAAAAACATCATATCATCCGGTCATAAAATAGCTATAGCATCGTTTAATGATTATCCCAATGCCGTAAAATATGCATTAGAGCAATTATTAGACAAAGAAATAGGGTCGTGCCTCCGTATTGCAGTTTAGAGTAAATAGTCTATAATCCTCAAACAGTAATAAGAGAGAATTATAGTTAAGGAGTTATGGCAAAAATAGATGTTAAGTGTAGATATTGTAACAACACAGAAGAAGTAATAAAGTCAGGATATTCAATTTCAAAACAACAGAGATATCAATGCAAGCGGTGTAATCGATATTTTTAATTGGAGTATATTAATAATGCATCTAAGCCTGGAGTTAAGGAGCAAATAGTAGAAATGTCAATCAACGGCTCTGGAGTTAGAGATACAGTAAGAGTATTAAAAGTGGGTATCAATACAGTTATCCGTGTTTTAAAAAAATCTAGTATTAAAAAACAATAAATCATTCTATCAGTACAACAGAAGTAATTATTGCTCCTGAGATAGATGAACAATGGTCTTATGTACAGAATAAATCCAGACAACGATGGCTTTGGTATGCCTTGGATAAGATTTCGTTAAAAGTAGTTGCTTATACGTTTGGTACAAGATGTGATAGCACATTAGAATCATTACTGAAAAAACTAGAGAATTTCAAGGTGACTTTTTACTATACAGATGGATGGGGGAGTTATGCTAGGTTATTAGACCCTAAAAAGCATATTATCAGTAAAAAATACACTCAACGGATAGAACGAAGTAACTTGAACCTTAGAACGAGATGCAAGAGGCTTGCACGTAAGACAATCTGCTTTTCCAAGTCATTGGATATTCATGATAAGGTTATTGGTACTCTTATTGAACGTATAGCTTTTTAATAGGCATAACTGCAATATGGAGGCATGACCATTTTATAAATGGAGATCAAAGTATGGTGGTATGGCTTTACCGATGATTACTAAATTAAAGGAGTTAGAATCGGAAAATGCACGGCTTAAAAAGATGTATGCTGAGGAAAGGCTAAGAGCTGATATATTAAAGGAAGTACTTGAAAAAAAGTTAGGAAGCCATCTCAAAGGCGGGAGATGGCTAAAATAATATCTGGAGAAAAAGATATTTCTATAAGGAGTGCATGCAAGATCTTTGGTGTCAGCGAAACATGCTATAGATATAAAAGGAAGCTATCATCTGAGGATGATATTATAGCAGGCCAGCTAATGCGTTTAGTAGGTGATCAAAAGAACTGAGGCCTTGGCCTCTGCTTTTTATATTTACGTAATATCAAAGGTTTTGGTTGGAATCATAAACGTGTATACAGGATATATAAGGAGCTAGCCCTTAATATGAGAATAAAGCCTAAGAAGAGATTACTTAGAGCAAAGCCTAAAAAGCTTATAGTGTCTAAAACAATAAATGATTGCTGGTCCATGGATTTTATGCACGATAGTTTAGAGAATGGTAGGAAATATCGTTTATTTAATGTGATTGATGACTTTAATAGAGAGAGCCTTGGTACTGAGACTGATTTTTTATTGTCAGCAGGAAGAGTTATCAGGTCACTAGATCAAATTATAGAATGGCGAGGTAAGCCAAAATCTATACGTTGTGATAATGGACCTGAATATATCAGTAAATTATTGAGCAAGTGGGCAAAAGAAAAGAATATCAAGTTATTATTCATTCAGCCAGACATGCCTCAGCAAAATGCATATATTGAAAGATATAATAGAACTGTAAGATATGATTGGTTAAATCAGTATTTATTTGTTAATATACAAGAAGCACAGGATCTTGCAACTCAATGGCTTTGGTCTTATAATAACGAAAGACCTAATATGGCTATTGGCGGTATAACACCAATACAAAAATTAGCTCTCGCAACTTAACTCTCTACTCTCTATTGCGATTAAAAATGGGAGGATTATCTATACACCATCGGGAGAGGGGAATGTGCCGACGCTCGGTAACAGTTAAGTTTTTAATGATAGACAAATCACTTGATGTTATTTATTCTTGGATCAATAGAGGGTGTCATTGCGAGCGACTAATAAGGAGCGTGGCAATCTCGGGCAAAATTCCTGAGATTGCCACGTCGCTCCGCTCCTCGCAATGACGGGGTGGCATCCACGTAACAATATCTTCTCGCAATGACGAAGGTAGCCGACACCGTTTAATCTAAAAGGACCAAAGATGATATACCGAATATTATGTTTATGTATATTCATAAATTTCTCAGTAATAGCAAAAGCACAAAATATGCCGATTAAAGAAGATAATTTCAAAGTTAGAGTAGCTGTTGCTGATGTACAATCTATATTGGAAGGTTCGATTGCTATAAAAGATTTGCGTAATAAAATCGAAAAGCTTAACCATAGAATCCAAGAGGATATTGCTGCAAAAGAAGCAGAATTTAAACCGTTGGAAGAGAAATTATTAAATGAGCGTTCTAATTTAAGTGAAACCGAATTTGAGCATAAAGTAAACGAATTTAATGCAAAAGTTAGCCACGTTAGAAAAGAAATTCAGATTAAGAAAACGAAGCTTGAACAAGCACACGCTGAGGCTATGAGTAGAGTCCACGAAACAACTATTACAATAATTAGTGAACTTGCAGAGAAATATAACCTTAATTTGGTAATTCCAAGTGCTCAAGTCTTATATGCCAAAAATAATTTGAATATAACTTCCGAAGTGACTTTTATGTTGAATGAGAGATTAAAAGAAGTAACGATAAACTATTGATAGTATTATACTCACATCGTCATTGCGAGGAAAAACTGCAAGTTTTGACGAAGCAATCTCAGGAATATTATTTCATGAGATTGCCACGCTTCTTTTAGTTGCCCGCAATGACGGATAAATCGATCCATGAAAAAACAACACTATGTACTTAACAAGAGAGTATTTAATATGGCAGAATTTACACCGATTACAATTGCATACGGGGACGGTATAGGACCTGAAATAATGGAGGCAGTGCTTTATATATTACGTAAAGCTGAGGCTCGTATTCGTTTAGAAACCATTGAAGTAGGTGAAAAGCTTTACAAGAAGCATTATACTTCAGGCATAAGTGAAGAAAGCTGGGAGTCAATACAACGCACCGGTATTATACTTAAAGCTCCGATTACTACCCCGCAAGGCGGAGGGTATAAAAGTTTAAACGTCACGATTCGTAAAACATTACAGCTTTTTGCTAATATTCGTCCTTCCGTTTCATTTCATCCTTTTACTAGGACATTACATCCACATCTGAACCTCACTATCATACGTGAAAACGAGGAAGATTTATACGCAGGTATAGAATACCGCCAAACGCATAATATGTATGAATCAATGAAGTTGATAAGTCATACTGGTTGTGAAAAAATTATTAGATATGCTTTTGAATATGCGGTAAAAAATAACCACAAAAAAGTCACGTGCTTAAGCAAAGATAATATTATGAAATTTTCCGATGGGGTTTTTCATAAAGTATTTAATGAGATTGCAAAAGAATATCCGCAAATTAATAATGAGCATTATATTATCGATATCGGGACTGCAAGGCTTGCTACCAAACCGGAAATATTTGACGTTATCGTAACTTCTAATTTATACGGTGATATCATATCCGATGTAGCTGCCGAGATTTCAGGGTCGGTAGGACTCGCTGGTTCTGCAAATATCGGGCAGCATTATGCGATGTTTGAAGCGGTACATGGAAGTGCTCCTGATATTGCGGGCAAAGATATCGCAAATCCGTCAGGGCTTTTAAATGCTGCTATAATGATGCTTGTACATATAGGGCAGGGTGATATTGCTAGCTTAGTCGAGAATGCTTGGAAGAAAACTATAGAGGATGGAGTTCATACAGCCGACATATATAATGAGCAGAGTTCTAGTAAAAAAGTCGGTACAAAAGAATTTGTTGAAGAAGTAACGAAAAGATTAGGGCAGTTACCGACAAAGCTACCTAAAGCAGATTATCCGTTGATTGCCGAGAAACAAGAAAGTAATATAGACTATAAAATTGATACTAAAGAGGTTAAGAAATTGGTCGGTACGGATATATTTGTGAATATGAATGTATCTTCCGCTCATGACATAGCAGATAAAATTAATAAGCTTGATCTTGGTAATGTTGAGTTAAAAACAATCTCGTCAAAAGGGCTAAAATTATGGCCTCGTGATACAAGGTTTGAAACTATTTCCGATCATTGGTGTTGTCGTTTTATGAATAAAGAAAGTACGGAAATAAAGCATTTAGATATAACAAAATTACTTGAAGCTTTAAGCAAAGCAAATATCGATTTCATAAAAGTAGAGAATTTATTTGAATTTGACGGAGTTACAGGTTATAGCTTGGCTCAGGGTGAGTAAAGCGTCATTGCGAGAAGAATTACGTAGTAATTTGTACATCCACAATCTCAGGAGTTTGTTATTATTTCATGAGATTGCCACGTCGCTTCGCTCCTCGCAATGACGACTGGGAGTCTACGCAAGCAAGCCTTTCTCGCAAGGCGTTGTTGCGTGGAGATTAAAAAAAGTCAATATAGCGCTTAGAGTATAAAAATAATTAAATTTTATATAATTCTAAAAGCTATATTGAGCTTTCCCAAGGGCAATCATTTCATTTAATATATTTATCTTAGTTGTAATAGTTGAGATTTAATCTTACATTTAGTAAAATTAAGATAATATTAAATGGAGGATTAGAGATGAATCTAAATCAAAAAATAATAAAGCCAAAAATAGGATTACTAGAATTAGCTAGGAGTCTTGGTAGTATATCGTCAGCATGTAAAGCTATGGGTTACAGTAGAGACAGTTATTATAGGTTTAAAGAGTTATATGAAACAGGAGGAGAAGAAGCATTATATGAGATTAGTCGGAAGAAGCCAATTATAGCGAATAGAGTTGATCCTGCCGTAGAGAGAGCAGTATTAGATATGGCAATAGAATACCCCGCTTATGGTCAGCTGCGAGTATCAAATGAGCTTAAAAAGACTGGTATTCTTGTATCACCTGGAGGAGTTAGATCTATTTGGCTACGTAATGATTTAAATAATATCAATAAAAGACTTAAAGCATTAGAAGCCAAAATGGCTCAGGATGGTATTGTTCTTACCGAAGCTCAGTTACAAGTATTAGAGAAACGGCGTAGCGAGAAAGAAGCTCATGGTGAGATTGATACACAGCATCCAGGTTATCTAGGATGCCAAGACACATATTATGTAGGTAATTTTAAAGGCATAGGCAAGGTATATTCTCAAGTGTTTATTGATAGTTACACTCGGGTTGCAGAGGCTAAACTATATACTGATAAAACAGCACTTACCGCTGCTGACATGCTTAATGATAGAGTGTTACCATGGTATGAGAGTCAGCAAATACCAGTACTTCGTATTTTAACTGATAGAGGTGGTGAGTATAAAGGTAATATAGAACATCATGCTTTTGAATTGTTCTTAAGCATTGAGGGTATTGAGCATACTACTACTAAAGCATATTCTCCTCAAACAAATGGTATGTGTGAACGTTTTAATAAAACTATGAAACAAGAATTCTTTGATACTGCTATGCGTAAAAAGATCTATACTGATCTTGATGATCTACAACTAGATCTTGATATTTGGCTAGAATATTATAATAATGAAAGACCGCATTCCGGTAAATATTGCTATGGAAAAACACCTATGCAGACTTTTATGGATAGTAAAAAGTTAGCTGTTGAAAAGAATAACGAAATCTTATATCTTGAATACTCATCTGACAGTCATAACTTATCAGACATTCAGATATAATTTTTATAATGTCTGTAAGATTAAATCTTGACTTCTACATCTTATTGAACGTATAGCTTTTTAATAGGCGTAACTGCAATATGGAGGCATGACCATATTCAGGTCCATTATCACAACGTATAGATTTTGGCTTACCTCGCCATTCTATAATTTGATCTAGTGACCTGATAACTCTTCCTGCTGACAATAAAAAATCAGTCTCAGTACCAAGGCTCTCTCTATTAAAGTCATCAATCACATTAAATAAACGATATTTCCTACCATTCTCTAAACTATCGTGCATAAAATCCATGGACCAGCAATCATTTATTGTTTTAGACACTATAAGCTTTTTAGGCTTTGCTCTAAGTAATCTCTTCTTAGGCTTTATTCTCATATTAAGGGCTAGCTCCTTATATATCCTGTATACACGTTTATGATTCCAACCAAAACCTTTGATATTACGTAAATATAAAAAGCAGAGGCCAAGGCCTCAGTTCTTTTGATCACCTACTAAACGCATTAGCTGGCCTGCTATAATATCATCCTCAGATGATAGCTTCCTTTTATATCTATAGCATGTTTCGCTGACACCAAAGATCTTGCATGCACTCCTTATAGAAATATCTTTTTCTCCAGATATTATTTTAGCCATCTCCCGCCTTTGAGATGGCTTCCTAACTTTTTTTTCAAGTACTTCCTTTAATATATCAGCTCTTAGCCTTTCCTCAGCATACATCTTTTTAAGCCGTGCATTTTCCAATTCTAACTCCTTTAATTTAGTAATCATCGGTAAAGCCATACCACCATACTTTGATCTCCATTTATAAAATGTCGCTGATGGTATTTTGTGCTCTCTCAGTATAGACGCTACAGGCATCCCACCGCTCGCTTGCTTTAAGATAGACATGATTTGGCTATCACTGTGCTTTGATATTGTCATTTATAGAATCTCCTCCTTTGTTTCTAGAAAATTCTACTCCTTTTGTCGATTGTTTTTGGGGGGGGTGCCCTCCTTCCAGTCGCTCGTAATGATGTTAAAATCTATCCACATTCTTCATAATCTCAAGATAGTCTATCTTACCGCTTGCAAGCAGAGGTATTTCTGAATCGGTAATAATTACTTTCGGTAAATGTAGTAAAGAAATTTGAGCTTTAGATACAGTATCTACAAAATTTTCTCTATTTATATCGGAACCAGTAGTAAGTAAAATAATTTTTTCTCCATGTGTTTTATCGGCGATGGAAATGGCAGCGTGCAAGGAATCAGGAGCAATTTCGCTTGCAAGTTCTTCAATCTTTGTAAGAGATATCATTTCCCCCGCTATTTTAGCAAAGCGTTTTAAACGTCCTAAAATTGTTATATATCCTTCAGAATCGATTTTGACTATATCGCCTGTGTCGTACCATTCTTTATAAGTACGGTGACCTTCTAAGTCCAAGTAACCAAGCATGATGTTAGGACCCCTAATGAATAAACGTCCCCCTTCATTTATTCCCTCTACTTTCTCAAGCTTATAATCAATTTTCGGTAATAATCTTCCCACGGTGCCTGCTTTATTATGCATAGGGGTATTGCAAGCTATAATAGGTGAGGTTTCTGTAATCCCATATCCTTCAAAAATACGTATGCCGTACTTATTAAGCCAGAATTGTCTTGTAGATTCTTTTAATTTCTCGCTACCGGCAAATATATAGCGTAATGAGTAAAAATCATATGGATGAGCGTAATTAGCATAACCGTTTAAAAAAGTATCGGTAGAAATTAATATAGTTGCCCCGATATCGTATATAACTTCAGGAATGCTGCGATAATTTAGTGGAGAAGGATATAGAAACAGCTTAATACCGTTTAAAGTTGTAATAATTGCACCACCAAGACCAAAGCAATGAAATAAAGGTAATGAGTTAAATACTATATCTTCGGGGCTAAAAGGTACTTTAGCAGTTATTTGATATCTATTAGTTTGTAAATTTCTGTGAGATAGTAATACGGCTTTAGGTTCACCTTCAGTACCTGAAGTAAAAATTATCACTGCCGGTTTTTCGTCATCATGATTACGACAAAAATAATTGTAATAAGTTTGAACAAAATAACTCCCTATTTTTGCTTTTAGTTTTAGAACTGTACCAATTTGATTTTTAAAATCTTCTAAATATATTATTTTAATACCGAAATCTAATAAGTTAGTTATTAATTCATGTAAATTTGCTTTTTCGATAAATTGTTTTGAAGTGTAAACTACTTTAATTTGTGCAAGTTTACAGGAGTTAATAATAGTACTTATGCCGCTGCTCCAGTTAATTATAGCAGGAACATAACCGCTAGATTGCATGGCGTAAAAAGTAATTAATGTATTCGTGGTATTAGGCAACATTAAGCCTAAATTTCTGCCAAAGATATTATTCTTTTTGATTAAATCACCTAGGATAAAAGATTTTAATATTAAATCTCGATAAGTAACCGCATTATTTTCAAAATCATCAACTATTTTTTTCTTAAATCCATGAATTTTAGCAGCTTCTATAAGAGATGAGAATAAAGTATTTTTATAGTCTGAACTCTCAAACATCATGTCAGCCATGATATCATAAAGAGTCCTAGATATATAACTGCGTCGTTCTTGATTACTTGCAGCATCCATATTAGCGAATTTTACCGGCGGTAAAACGGTTATAGTAATTTTAGGAAATATTTTTCTTTTTAATATGTTTTTTAATTTTGATAAATGAGTAAATTGAGTACCGTCTATTCTAACAGGTAAAACGGTAGCACCGGCTTTATCGGCAATCATTCCCGGTCCTTCGTATATTTTCATTAAAGAGCCGGTAACGCTTATTCTACCTTCGGGGAAAATTGCTACTTTCTGATCCTTTTGTACTTCTTTTACTAAAGTCTTTATTGCCATTGGGTTACTTGGATCAACCGGCAAAGTTCTTGCCATACGTAAAAACGGTTTAATCCACCATATTTTTTGTATATCGGGACTAATTGCAAAAGTCATTTCTTCTCGTAAGTAAGTAGCAATTAGCGGTGGATCGAGATATGAAATATGATTAGCGACAACTACTACTTTTTTACCGGCTTTTTGGAAATTTTCAAATCCCTTAACTTCAACCTTATACATAAGATCAAAACAGATTTGGAATATTCTTCGCAATAGCTTAAACGGAATAATTTTAACTTCAGGTATTAAACGGTAAATATATATAGTGACGATTATATTAGCTAGGCTAATAAATAATATAATCCAGGGTATAGTGAAATTTAGGTAAAATAATAAAGATAAAATAATTGTTGATCCCACCATGAAAATGGAATTAATGAGGTTATTAACGGCAATAATTCGGCTACGATGAGCAGGGTTTGCATAATGCTGTAATATAGCAAAAAGGGGAACGATATATAAACCACCTATTGCTGCTAAGAAAAATAAATCTATAACTATTCGCCAATTATGTCTTTTCGATAAAAATACTAAAATACTTTTTAGCTGAGTAGGTTCGTAGCTAACTGAGCTAATTCTACTTGCAAAGAATAAATCAATACCGAAAATACTAATGCCCAGGGCTGAAATAAATAGATATTTAACGGTAATCTCATCTTCAAATATTTTGCTACATAAAAATGAACCAACCCCAACACCAAGCGAGAAAACTGCTAAAAATAAGTTAGCAACATTCTCATCAGCTTTAAAAGTTATCTTAGCAAGTAAAGGTATTTGTGAAATTATAGCAGCTCCGATAAACCAAAACCATGAAATACCAAGTATAGCTAAATATATATGTTTTTTTGCTTTGGCATATTTAATCATATTTATGCTTTCATCTATAATATTAAAATTTATTTTAATATCACGATTTGCATTTTTAGATTTTGGAGAGAAAAGGCTTGTAATGAAGCCGAGAAAAGCGATGGTAATTAAGGAATAAATTATAAAATTATTGCTGATTGTATAATAGCTGCCGATTATAGTACCGATAAAAATACCGATAAAAGTTCCGGCTTCAACAAAACCGTTAGCTCCAAGTAGTTCGTCTTTATTCAGGTGATCAGGTAATACGCTATATTTTATTGGACCGAAAAAAGTAGAATGTATACCCATTAAGCAAATAGAACAGAATAGAATTAGAAGATTATTATGATGAAATCCATAAATTGCAAAGGCAATTATACCGATTTCACAAATCTTAATAATCTTAATAAGGCTTGCGCGCTCGTATTTGTCGGCAATTTGTCCTGCTATGCTTGCGAATATTATGAAAGGTAGTACAAAAGTAGCATTAGCAATTAAAACGAGTAGATTATTATATTTACTTAAAGAACCAGTAATGCCGTAAGTTATAAGGATTACTAGAGCATTTTTTAATATATTATCATTAAGACAACCACATAACTGTACTATAAAATTCGGTAAAAATCGTCTATCTTTGAAAAGATATAATTTGTTTGTGTCCATATTATATTAAATATTTAAAATACCGATTTTGTTGGATTCAAATCGTCATGAGCTACGGAAAAATTGAAAATTTTGACGAAGCAATCTCAGGAGTTTGTTATTATTTCATGAGATTGCCACGTCGCTTCGCTCCTCGCAATGACGACTGGGAGTCTACGCAAGCAAGCCTTTCTCGCAAGGCGTTGTTGCGTGGAGATTAAAAAAAGTCAATATAGCGCTTAGAGTATAAAAATAATTAAATTTTATATAATTCTAAAAGCTATATTGAGCTTTCCCAAGGGCAATCATTTCATTTAATATATTTATCTTAGTAATTACTTCGTTTTTTCTTCCTTTCTCTGTTTTTTGTTGTAAGTTAAAGCCAAACGTTCGCTTCAACCTAAACATAAACGATTCTGTAGAAGTCAAGATTTAATCTTACAGACATTATAAAAATTATATCTGAATGTCTGATAAGTTATGACTGTCAGATGAGTATTCAAGATATAAGATTTCGTTATTCTTTTCAACAGCTAACTTTTTACTATCCATAAAAGTCTGCATAGGTGTTTTTCCATAGCAATATTTACCGGAATGCGGTCTTTCATTATTATAATATTCTAGCCAAATATCAAGATCTAGTTGTAGATCATCAAGATCAGTATAGATCTTTTTACGCATAGCAGTATCAAAGAATTCTTGTTTCATAGTTTTATTAAAACGTTCACACATACCATTTGTTTGAGGAGAATATGCTTTAGTAGTAGTATGCTCAATACCCTCAATGCTTAAGAACAATTCAAAAGCATGATGTTCTATATTACCTTTATACTCACCACCTCTATCAGTTAAAATACGAAGTACTGGTATTTGCTGACTCTCATACCATGGTAACACTCTATCATTAAGCATGTCAGCAGCGGTAAGTGCTGTTTTATCAGTATATAGTTTAGCCTCTGCAACCCGAGTGTAACTATCAATAAACACTTGAGAATATACCTTGCCTATGCCTTTAAAATTACCTACATAATATGTGTCTTGGCATCCTAGATAACCTGGATGCTGTGTATCAATCTCACCATGAGCTTCTTTCTCGCTACGCCGTTTCTCTAATACTTGTAACTGAGCTTCGGTAAGAACAATACCATCCTGAGCCATTTTGGCTTCTAATGCTTTAAGTCTTTTATTGATATTATTTAAATCATTACGTAGCCAAATAGATCTAACTCCTCCAGGTGATACAAGAATACCAGTCTTTTTAAGCTCATTTGATACTCGCAGCTGACCATAAGCGGGGTATTCTATTGCCATATCTAATACTGCTCTCTCTACGGCAGGATCAACTCTATTCGCTATAATTGGCTTCTTCCGACTAATCTCATATAATGCTTCTTCTCCTCCTGTTTCATATAACTCTTTAAACCTATAATAACTGTCTCTACTGTAACCCATAGCTTTATATGCTGACGATATACTACCAAGACTCCTAGCTAATTCTAGTAATCCTATTTTTGGCTTTATTATTTTTTGATTTAGATTCATCTCTAATCCTCCATTTAATATTATCTTAATTTTACTAAATGTAAGATTAAATCTCAACTATTACAATTAATTTTCCATGCTTTTAAACCTTCATCAAAATTTTTATATTCTCTAATTCCTTTTATTACTTTATCTCTGTAAGCTAAATGTTCTTTCTCTACCTTGCTTTTATTCTTTAATTCATCTTGTGACTTAGATGTTCGTGCTGGGGGCATTAAATCTTGTGCTCCCCAATCATATATTATCTTTCTAAACTCCTGCGTATCATAAGCTCCATCTGCTATAACGGTTTTAGCTTTGCCTGTTATCTCTTTGCTCATATCACCAACAACTTCACAGTCGTTTGTGTTACTATCCGTATAGGCTACAGATAGTACTTCCATACTATCTAAATCGACTGCTACATGTATCTTCTTCCACTGTTCTCTCTTACGATATAATCCATCCTTACCGTTATAATCCATCCTTACCGTATTTCCTTTGATGCCACCCACTGGTGCTATATACATTTACTCCGGTACTATCAAATACTATCTCTTTCCCTGAACCTTTCTCTTGTACTCCAATATTTTTTACTCGTAACTTTAGCTTACTAGCGATTCTTGATGCATGGGCATAATCCGGTATTCTTAAATCCTTACCCGCAAATATTTTGCTAAACATTCCTTCTGCAAATCCGCTTGTTGCTCGCCATGGCAATCTTAATAACAGCTTAATTGTTAGCAAATATTCATACATCTTGCTATTATATCTTCTCGCTCCTCCTTGCCTCTGTTCCCCTCCATAATATAACTCTTTTAAATATTCTTCACAAAATGTGAAAATTATTGTTCCTCTTTTCTTTAAACTTCTGTTATATTCTTTCCAGTTGCAAACTTTTTGTAGCTTTGACATACACACTTGTGGTTAAGTTTTTTGTCGATTTACTACTTTTCTTAGTTCGCAGCTACTTTTTTTATATCTACGCAACAAGGTCTTGCAGGAATGACGGAAAAATCGTTCCATGCAACAAAACCTAAACTCTCCAAATATTAGCAATTTATATTAATATGTCAAATTGCATATAGATAAATACTTTTTAATGAGGGTTATTTAAATCTTCATAATAATCGCGCATTGTTTCTCTATTAGCAGGAATATTATTATTAGATTCCTCTATATCCTGTTTGGGAATAAAAAGAGAAAAAATTTTACTGATTTTAATTATTACTTCATGTAAACTCATATTTATTCTCCTAAAAATTGTTTTCTATTCTATCACTCGTTAATCCTCCCATTTTTAATCGCAATAGAGAGTAGAGAGTTAAGTTGCGAGAGCTAATTTTTGTATTGGTGTTATACCGCCAATAGCCATATTAAGTCTTTCGTTATTATAAGACCAAAGCCATTGAGTTGCAAGATCCTGTGCTTCTTGTATATTAACAAATAAATACTGATTTAACCAATCATATCTTACAGTTCTATTATATCTTTCAATATATGCATTTTGCTGAGGCATGTCTGGCTGAATGAATAATAACTTGATATTCTTTTCTTTTGCCCACTTGCTCAATAATTTACTGATATATTCAGGTCCATTATCACAACGTATAGATTTTGGCTTACCTCGCCATTCTATAATTTGATCTAGTGACCTGATAACTCTTCCTGCTGACAATAAAAAATCAGTCTCAGTACCAAGGCTCTCTCTATTAAAGTCATCAATCACATTAAATAAACGATATTTCCTACCATTCTCTAAACTATCGTGCATAAAATCCATGGACCAGCAATCATTTATTGTTTTAGACACTATAAGCTTTTTAGGCTTTGCTCTAAGTAATCTCTTCTTAGGCTTTATTCTCATATTAAGGGCTAGCTCCTTATATATCCTGTATACACGTTTATGATTCCAACCAAAACCTTTGATATTACGTAAATATAAAAAGCAGAGGCCAAGGCCTCAGTTCTTTTGATCACCTACTAAACGCATTAGCTGGCCTGCTATAATATCATCCTCAGATGATAGCTTCCTTTTATATCTATAGCATGTTTCGCTGACACCAAAGATCTTGCATGCACTCCTTATAGAAATATCTTTTTCTCCAGATATTATTTTAGCCATCTCCCGCCTTTGAGATGGCTTCCTAACTTTTTTTCAAGTACTTCCTTTAATATATCAGCTCTTAGCCTTTCCTCAGCATACATCTTTTTAAGCCGTGCATTTTCCAATTCTAACTCCTTTAATTTAGTAATCATCGGTAAAGCCATACCACCATACTTTGATCTCCATTTATAAAATGTCGCTGATGGTATTTTGTGCTCTCTCAGTATAGACGCTACAGGCATCCCACCGCTCGCTTGCTTTAAGATAGACATGATTTGGCTATCACTGTGCTTTGATATTGTCATTTATAGAATCTCCTCCTTTGTTTCTAGAAAATTCTACTCCTTTTGTCGATTGTTTTTGGGGGGGTTACCACTCTTTATAGATATAAGGACCTAGTATCAATATTGTAATAGTTGAGATTTAATCTTACATTTAGTAAAATTAAGATAATATTAAATGGAGGATTAGAGATGAATCTAAATCAAAAAATAATAAAGCCAAAAATAGGATTACTAGAATTAGCTAGGAGTCTTGGTAGTATATCGTCAGCATATAAAGCTATGGGTTACAGTAGAGACAGTTATTATAGGTTTAAAGAGTTATATGAAACAGGAGGAGAAGAAGCATTATATGAGATTAGTCGGAAGAAGCCAATTATAGCGAATAGAGTTGATCCTGCCGTAGAGAGAGCAGTATTAGATATGGCAATAGAATACCCTGCTTATGGTCAGCTGCGAGTATCAAATGAGCTTAAAAAGACTGGTATTCTTGTATCACCTGGAGGAGTTAGATCTATTTGGCTACGTAATGATTTAAATAATATCAATAAAAGACTTAAAGCATTAGAAGCCAAAATGGCTCAGGATGGTATTGTTCTTACCGAAGCTCAGTTACAAGTATTAGAGAAACGGCGTAGCGAGAAAGAAGCTCATGGTGAGATTGATACACAGCATCCAGGTTATCTAGGATGCCAAGACACATATTATGTAGGTAATTTTAAAGGCATAGGCAAGGTATATTCTCAAGTGTTTATTGATAGTTACACTCGGGTTGCAGAGGCTAAACTATATACTGATAAAACAGCACTTACCGCTGCTGACATGCTTAATGATAGAGTGTTACCATGGTATGAGAGTCAGCAAATACCAGTACTTCGTATTTTAACTGATAGAGGTGGTGAGTATAAAGGTAATATAGAACATCATGCTTTTGAATTGTTCTTAAGCATTGAGGGTATTGAGCATACTACTACTAAAGCATATTCTCCTCAAACAAATGGTATGTGTGAACGTTTTAATAAAACTATGAAACAAGAATTCTTTGATACTGCTATGCGTAAAAAGATCTATACTGATCTTGATGATCTACAACTAGATCTTGATATTTGGCTAGAATATTATAATAATGAAAGACCGCATTCCGGTAAATATTGCTATGGAAAAACACCTATGCAGACTTTTATGGATAGTAAAAAGTTAGCTGTTGAAAAGAATAACGAAATCTTATATCTTGAATACTCATCTGACAGTCATAACTTATCAGACATTCAGATATAATTTTTATAATGTCTGTAAGATTAAATCTTGACTTCTACATATTATTCTTTTCTTTTTGTACTTTCTTTCTTCTTTGTAAATTCTTTTTTAAAGCAGTTGATAAATTATCAAATTTAGCTGGTGGTTTGGCTTTTTTCGGTGCTTCTTTGGTATCTTTGGTAGATGACATAAATAATTATCTTTTCACATTAGCATTATTATATTATATTATGGATATTTTGGAAATAAAACTATAAATAATCTATGAATCAAAGTAATATAATCTCTCCTGAGTTACTGGATGAGAGAAAAAATATTGCAAGGCAAGGGGGCGGTGAAGCTAGGATCAACGCACAACATCAAAAAGGTAAGTTAACTGCACGAGAACGCATAGAAGTATTATTAGATCCGAATAGCTTTACCGAAACAGGTATGTTTGTATCCCATAGATGCAATAATTTTGGGATGCAGGATAAAAAGTTTTTAGGTGACGGTGTTGTAACGGGACACGGTACGATAAACGGTAGGTTGGTATTTATTTATAGCCAAGATTTTACCGTACTTGGTGGCTCACTCGGTGAATATCATGCTAAGAAAATCTGCGATATTATCGATCAAGCTATAGCAACCGGTGCTCCTGTAATCGGTATTAACGACTCAGGGGGAGCAAGAATTCAAGAAGGAGTTGATGCTCTTGCCGGATACGGTGAATTATTTCAGCGTAATGTTTTAGCATCTGGTGTTATCCCTCAAATTACCTTAATTATGGGACCTTGTGCCGGTGGTGCGGTATATTCCCCCGCTTTAACCGATTTTATATTCATGGTTAAGAATAGTTCTTATATGTTCGTAACTGGTCCCGATGTAGTAAAAACCGTTACGGGTGAAGAAGTAAGCCAAGAAAAGCTCGGTGGTGCTAGAATGCATACCACTAAAAGCGGCGTTGCCGATCTTGCATTCAATAATGATATAGAAGCACTGCTCGAAATTCGTAAGTTCTTTAATTTCCTTCCGTCATCCAACCGTAGTCCTCTTCCTGTTCGCTCGACTATTGACCCCGCCGATAGAGTCGATATGTCTCTTAGCACGTTAATACCTAACACTCCTAATAAGCCTTATGACATGAAAGAGCTTGTTGAACGCATCGTTGATGAGGGAGAATTTTTTGAACTACAATCTGATTTTGCGAAGAATATCATTATCGGCTTTGGTTATATGGAAGGTTATCCGGTAGGATTTGTGGCTAATCAGCCTTTGCATTTAGCAGGATGTTTAGATATAAACGCCTCAAGAAAAGCAGCAAGGTTTATTAGATTTTGTGATGCTTTCAATATTCCTGTAGTAAGCCTTGTTGATGTACCTGGATTTCTGCCCGGTACATCTCAAGAGCATGACGGTATTATTAAACACGGGGCTAAGCTGTTATACGCGTATGCGGAAGCTACAGTGCCGAAGATTACCGTAATTACCCGTAAGGCTTATGGAGGTGCTTATATAGTTATGAACTCCAAGCATCTTAGAGGCGATATAAACTATGCTTGGTTTAATTCGGAAATCGCTGTTATGGGTGCAGAGGGAGCAGCCGAGATAATATTTAAGGAAGAATGTAAAGACCCTGAAGCTAAAAAACAAAAAATCGATGAATATAGAAAAGTAGTAACTTCGCCTTTTGTTGCAGCATCTAGGGGATATTTAGACGATATTATAAGACCGCAAAATACTAGATGGCGAATATGTAAGGCGTTAAATTTCCTGCGTACTAAAAAAGTAGAATTACCTTGGAAGAAGCATGATAATTTGCCGCTTTAGCCAAACGTCATTGCGAGGAAAATTACGAAGTAATTGACGAAGCAATCTCAGGATATTTGACGAGATTGCCGCGCTCCCTATGGTCGCTCGCAATGACGAAAAATACAAGAAAAATTATAACAAAAAACTATGAATAAACCATTATTTGATAAAATTTTAATTGCTAATCGTAGCGAGATCGCCGTTAGGATAATACGTACCTTAAAAAAGATGGGAATAAAGTCGGTTGCAGTATATTCTGAAGCAGATACAAACTCAATGTATGTGCAGCATGCAGATGAGGCTTATTATATAGGTGATTCCCCTGCAACGGAAAGTTATTTATCTATTAAAAATATTATCTCAGCAATTCGTGAAAGTGGAGCAAGTGCAGTACATCCAGGCTACGGTTTTTTATCGGAAAATCCAAATTTTGCCAATATTCTTAAAAGAGAAGGTGTTGTTTTAATAGGACCGAGTGCCGGAACTATTAAAAAAATGGGCGATAAAATCGAAGCAAAAAAGATAGCGATAGAAGCCGGAGTTAGCACAGTTCCGGGTTATATGGGAACTATAAACGATGTTAAGCAAGCGGTGGATATTGCTAAAGAGATTGGTTTTCCGGTAATAGTAAAAGCGGCTGCCGGCGGCGGTGGACGTGGTATGAGAGTAGTGAATAATCCTGCTGAAATGGCAAATGCTTTTGAGTCGGCAAAGCTTGAAGCAGCCAATAGTTTTAGTGACGATAGATTATTTATTGAGAAGTTAATTCAAACGCCCCGTCATATCGAAATTCAGCTAATTGCCGATCAATACGGCAATAGCGTATGTCTCGGAGAGCGTGAATGTTCAATACAGCGTCACCATCAAAAAGTAATCGAAGAAGCACCGAGTTCTTTTATTACTGAAGATATAAGGCAAGAAATGTATCGGCAGGTAATATCCTTATCTCAAAAAGTGGGATATTATTCGGCCGGTACCGTTGAGTTTATAGTAGATAGCAATAAAAATTTCTATTTTTTAGAGATGAATACTAGGTTGCAAGTCGAGCATCCCGTTACTGAGCTAATTACCGGTATAGATATCGTTGAAGAGATGATAAAAATCGCAGCCGGTGAGAAATTATCCTTTACACAAGATGACATAAAATTAAAAGGTTGGGCATTTGAATCACGAATTTGTGCCGAAAACCCAAGCAGAGGTTTCTTACCTTCTAGCGGTAGAATTATAGCTTATTCCGAACCTGCAAAGAGTCCTAATATCCGTATAGATACAGGAATTGGGCTTGGCGGTGAAGTAAGCATGTTTTATGATTCGATGATTGCAAAATTATGTACTTACGGTGAAACAAGAGAGCAGGCGATTGAGGTAATGCGTTCTGCTTTGAGTTCTTATATAATTAACGGCATTGCTCATAATATCAGTTTCTTAGAAGCTGTAATGCTACATCCACGCTTTGTTAGCGGCGATATTTCTACCGCCTTTATTCAAGAAGAATATCCTGACGGCTTTTCCGGAGCTAGTCTAACTTCAGAAGTAACTACCGTATTTTTAGCAACGGCTATTTTTATTTATATATCAGAGCAAAGACGCGCTTCTTTAATTTCCGGCAATATTGACAATCAAGCTAACAAAATAGGTACAAGATGGGTAGTAACTATCGATGATAAATTATTCCCCGTATTAATTACACCTGTTGAAAACGGCTATAATATACGTCACGAAAGCGATAGAATATATATTCGTAGTAACTGGAATTTAGGTAATGAACTTTTTACGGCTATAATTAACGGTAAAAAGACAAATGTAAAAATTGAGAATATCAGAACCGGTTATTTATTATCGCATGCCGGTATTAGCGTAAAAGCCTTTGTACGCTCTCCTCGTATATCAGAACTTGAAGCGTTAATGGTCTCAAAAGTAGTAGTAGAAGAAAGCTCCGAACTTGGGGCTCCTCTAAGCGGTCAGATTGCTGCGATAAAGGTGAAAGAAGGACAGGAAGTGACGGCAGGACAAGAAATTATGACTTTAATTGCTATGAAAATGGAAAACCTGATTCTTGCCGAAAGAGACGGAAAAATAGCTAAAATTTTTGTTAATGAAAAGGATAATGTTGTAAGAGGACAGATATTATTAGAATTTGCTTGATATACTCTGCTATCGCTATTGCGAGTGGCATTACCCGCGTGGATCGATTTCACCTCTGTGTGTCATCCCGTGGGCTTGACCAGCGTTGTTGCATGGCTCGAAAAACACGCTCGGTGTCATTCCTGCGAAAGCAGAAATCCATCACAAAGCGAGATAAATCGAGGGTCGTGCCTCCGTATTGCAGTTTAGAGTAAATAGTCTATAATCCTCAAACAGTAATAAGAGAGAATTATAGTTAAGGAGTTATGGCAAAAATAGATGTTAAGTGTAGATATTGTAACAACACAGAAGAAGTAATAAAGTCAGGATATTCAATTTCAAAACAACAGAGATATCAATGCAAGCGGTGTAATCGATATTTTTAATTGGAGTATATTAATAATGCATCTAAGCCTGGAGTTAAGGAGCAAATAGTAGAAATGTCAATCAACGGCTCTGGAGTTAGAGATACAGTAAGAGTATTAAAAGTGGGTATCAATACAGTTATCCGTGTTTTAAAAAAATCTAGTATTAAAAAACAATAAATCATTCTATCAGTACAACAGAAGTAATTATTGCTCCTGAGATAGATGAACAATGGTCTTATGTACAGAATAAATCCAGACAACGATGGCTTTGGTATGCCTTGGATAAGATTTCGTTAAAAGTAGTTGCTTATATGTAATAGTTGAGATTTAATCTTACATTTAGTAAAATTAAGATAATATTAAATGGAGGATTAGAGATGAATCTAAATCAAAAAATAATAAAGCCAAAAATAGGATTACTAGAATTAGCTAGGAGTCTTGGTAGTATATCGTCAGCATATAAAGCTATGGGTTACAGTAGAGACAGTTATTATAGGTTTAAAGAGTTATATGAAACAGGAGGAGAAGAAGCATTATATGAGATTAGTCGGAAGAAGCCAATTATAGCGAATAGAGTTGATCCTGCCGTAGAGAGAGCAGTATTAGATATGGCAGTAGAATACCCCGCTTATGGTCAGCTGCGAGTATCAAATGAGCTTAAAAAGACTGGTATTCTTGTATCACCTGGAGGAGTTAGATCTATTTGGCTACGTAATGATTTAAATAATATCAATAAAAGACTTAAAGCATTAGAAGCCAAAATGGCTCAGGATGGTATTGTTCTTACCGAAGCTCAGTTACAAGTATTAGAGAAACGGCGTAGCGAGAAAGAAGCTCATGGTGAGATTGATACACAGCATCCAGGTTATCTAGGATGCCAAGACACATATTATGTAGGTAATTTTAAAGGCATAGGCAAGGTATATTCTCAAGTGTTTATTGATAGTTACACTCGGGTTGCAGAGGCTAAACTATATACTGATAAAACAGCACTTACCGCTGCTGACATGCTTAATGATAGAGTGTTACCATGGTATGAGAGTCAGCAAATACCAGTACTTCGTATTTTAACTGATAGAGGTGGTGAGTATAAAGGTAATATAGAACATCATGCTTTTGAATTGTTCTTAAGCATTGAGGGTATTGAGCATACTACTACTAAAGCATATTCTCCTCAAACAAATGGTATGTGTGAACGTTTTAATAAAACTATGAAACAAGAATTCTTTGATACTGCTATGCGTAAAAAGATCTATACTGATCTTGATGATCTACAACTAGATCTTGATATTTGGCTAGAATATTATAATAATGAAAGACCGCATTCCGGTAAATATTGCTATGGAAAAACACCTATGCAGACTTTTATGGATAGTAAAAAGTTAGCTGTTGAAAAGAATAACGAAATCTTATATCTTGAATACTCATCTGACAGTCATAACTTATCAGACATTCAGATATAATTTTTATAATGTCTGTAAGATTAAATCTTGACTTCTACAGCTTACACGTTTGGTACAAGATGTGATAGCACATTAGAATCATTACTGAAAAAACTAGAGAATTTCAAGGTGACTTTTTACTATACAGATGGATGGGGGAGTTATGCTAGGTTATTAGACCCTAAAAAGCATATTATCAGTAAAAAATACACTCAACGGATAGAACGAAGTAACTTGAACCTTAGAACGAGATGCAAGAGGCTTGCACGTAAGACAATCTGCTTTTCCAAGTCATTGGATATTCATGATAAGGTTATTGGTACTCTTATTGAACGTATAGCTTTTTAATAGGCGTAACTGCAATATGGAGGCATGACCAAATCGAGCTTTAATTTCAAAAATTTGCTGCATTTATGTTTTTTTGGATTCCTGCTTTCGCAGGAATGACATAAAACTAGCCATGTAACAACGTCGGCTTAACCACGGGATGACACAGTGGGTTTTGCCGATCTACGCAACAACGCTTTCTTGCAATGATGGAAAAGCCTATCCATGCAACAATAGAAAGCAGTTTACTATATTCATTTATTCAGTTATATCCATTAAGTCAAAATTTTCTCCTAAAATACTAAAGTTAGTATCTTTCTCAAGACATAAAATATTAAAGCTAGTTTCTTCTTCGAGAATATATTCCATTAAGTTAAAATTTTTCTCAATGTATGAAATCATTGATTCGTCCGCCTTATCAGCCATTTCTAGAGCTTCAAATTGACACTCTCTTAAATAATATTGTGCTTTTTGATAATAATTAGATCTTTTGTGTATTTTACTATACATTTCTATAGCTTCAGCGTATTTATCTAGATTGTAAAAAGAACTACCGCAATTAAATAAAGCACTTTGATAGAGTGAGAAATGGTTATCAGAGATCTGACTATAATATTTTATGGCTTCTATAAATTTCCCTTGTTGAAAGTAACACTCTCCTATATTAAACAGAGCATGAGGATAAGATGTGCTACTTTGATCTATTTTGCTATAAGCTTCTATAGCTTCTTTATATTGCTCATTCCTAAAATAATTATTTCCTTTCGTAAGATTTGGATTAGCCATGGTTCCTCCGTATTTTAATTAGATTTTTTTATAAAAAAGTATATATTACCATGAAATATGATCCCCATGTTTCATGGTAATATATATGTATCTAATAAATGTGCAAGAGGTTTTTCGTCTGAGCTACGGAACAGCAGTAAGTTTTGATGAAGCAATTCAGTAAAAAATTCTGATTTACAGAATTTTTTTTAATTATTTTCTAGATTGCTATGCAGTCTTGTTAGATGGCTCATTCTATGTCATTCCCATGAGGCATTGTTGCGTGGATCAATTTCATCTCTGTCATCCCGTGGCTTGACCACGGGATCCAGTAAAAATACTAAAATTATTAGTATTTGTTTATTGTTTTTATGGACCCCGGGGTCAAGCCTATAGTACTGGGCAGTTTTTGAGAAGACCTCGATGACATCCCTGCGAAAGTGAGGATCCAGGCTAAAAAATCTTAATTTCAAAAATTTTCTGTATTTATACTTTTTTTTCTGGATTCCCGCTTTCGCGGGAATGACATAAAGAGCATTTACCGGCCCACGCAACAATGCCTATGGGGAATGTGATATAAGAGTCATGCAACAAAGCAATCTTATTGCAGGAATAACATCAAACTAACTATTAAACTTAGCATCAAATAGCTCTTTATGTATCACCGTCCAAATTAGGTGTATCTTCACTAAGTGTTTTAATTTCATTAAGTAAAAAGAATTGTGATTTAGCAATTTCTACTAATCTAGAACCTGTTTTAGTCCCAGTATTAGCATCAGCATCAGAAACATAACCTCCTTCTAAAGGTAATATGTGCACTGAAGTAGCAAGTGCTTCGATGTTTTCTTCAAAAACCTCTTGATAAGGCAGGTTATGAAAGAGGTCTATTATTTCTGCTTTTAACATCTCTATAATTGTTATATATTTCTTATGCTTATCCTTATCAGGATTAAATATCGAAAGATCAGCTTTATGCTTAATTAATAATCTGCAAATATCTTTATATGTAGGATTTTCCGGTTTATCTATAAGTGAATTTAATGCTAAAAGAACTACTTTACCTCTTTCTAACATTACAGCATTAGGATTACCGTCATGCTCTAATAAAACTTTAAGCATTTCTATATACGTAAGTGGATCGTGTTCCGGTTTAGAACCTAAAGCTTTATAATTGGGTTCATAGGCTGCGATTGCATCAGATACTACTAAAGCAACAGGATCTTCTGAGTGGTCATGTGCTGTTGCGCCATATTTAAACAACTTTTCTAAAATTTCGACATTACCTTTTATTATTGCTGATATAACGCCTTGAGATGCAATAGCTTCTTTTATTAGGTCGTGCCTCCGTATTGCAGTTTAGAGTAAATAGTCTATAATCCTCAAACAGTAATAAGAGAGAATTATAGTTAAGGAGTTATGGCAAAAATAGATGTTAAGTGTAGATATTGTAACAACACAGAAGAAGTAATAAAGTCAGGATATTCAATTTCAAAACAACAGAGATATCAATGCAAGCGGTGTAATCGATATTTTTAATTGGAGTATATTAATAATGCATCTAAGCCTGGAGTTAAGGAGCAAATAGTAGAAATGTCAATCAACGGCTCTGGAGTTAGAGATACAGTAAGAGTATTAAAAGTGGGTATCAATACAGTTATCCGTGTTTTAAAAAAATCTAGTATTAAAAAACAATAAATCATTCTATCAGTACAACAGAAGTAATTATTGCTCCTGAGATAGATGAACAATGGTCTTATGTACAGAATAAATCCATACAACGATGGCTTTGGTATGCCTTGGATAAGATTTCGTTAAAAGTAGTTGCTTATACGTTTGGTACAAGATGTGATAGCACATTAGAATCATTACTGAAAAAACTAGAGAATTTCAAGGTGACTTTTTACTATACAGATGGATGGGGGAGTTATGCTAGGTTATTAGACCCTAAAAAGCATATTATCAGTAAAAAATACACTCAACGGATAGAACGAAGTAACTTGAACCTTAGAACGAGATGCACGAGGCTTGCACGTAAGACAATCTGCTTTTCCAAGTCATTGGATATTCATGATAGGTTATTGGTACTCTTATTGAACGTATAGCTTTTTAATAGGCGTAACTGCAATATGGAGGCATGACCGAACCTATTAATTCTCTAATATCATCTAAGCTTTTGTGATTTTTTACTGCTTGAAGAACTGTAAAATCTATAATTGTTTTGGAAAGGGTTGAATCTACTAATTGCTTAATATCTTGCATGCTTCTATGTTTTTCTATTAAATTTTTAATAGAAAAACATAGAAGGTTATCTGAATAAAATGTATATACAAGTTGCTTGATATCTTTTATATCTTTGCTTTTTTCTATTAAAAAAACAAGAGATTTTATTGTATCAGCATTGTTATCTAATAACTCTAATATTATTTTTTATCTTTTATTTTAAATGCCCTATTTAGTGCTGTTCCATGTATAGGATCAATTTTGTTAATTTGATTAGTTTTGATAAGTTCTTTAATTTTTTCTTTAGTTTCTTCTTTAAATTTTCCTTTTAAAAGTTGTTTTTCAGTTTTCAAAGAATCTCTTAGAGCTTTAAACGAGAGGCTTTTACGCATAATTTACCTAAATTAATTTATAGCGTGCGTACTATAGATTAATCTAAATAAATTATCAATATCTTAATTAATAGTAAAATAATTTACGATCTCTTAACTTTAAGCTGTATTTGATGATTCTCTAATTCTACTTTACTTACATAATCAGGCGTGAAATTTTTAGCAAACTCGCCTAAAGTTTGTTCTTTAATAAAGTCTCCATAATTATCAATTATCTTAGATAAATCAAACTCGCTTATTATTGCAATTAAAATCCTGTCGGTTATAGAGAAATCGGCATCTTTTCGAGCCCGTTGTATAAAGCGTACAATGTCTCTTGCGTATCCTTCTTCTATTAATTCAGGAGTTAGCTCTAAATCAAGTATGAACAAGCTACTATCATCCTCAAAACTTGCTGCTCCTTTAATGTGTGAATACGGCTCTAAAACTAGCTTATATTCGTCGCTATTCAAGGTCTCACCGCATATAGCTAAACCGCCTCCGATAGCTTCCCACTCGCCTTTTTTAGAGGCGGATATTATCTCTTTCATTTTAGCGGGAAGACGTTTACCAAGCATTGGGAAATTAATCGATAGTTTTTTGCTTGCGTAATTCTCTAAATCATCACGATAAATTACTGATTTGACATTAATTTCATCTTTAATTAAATCTTCAAAGCTTTTTAGTTTATCATTATGTTTACTGATAATAGTTATACTAGCAAGCGGCTGCCTTACTCTGATATTTTCAGTGCTTCGGATAAACAAGCTATTACTGCAAATATCAAGTACGTTATCCATGGTAGCAACTAGCTCGTGATTTATCTCAAAGCTTGAGAGAGTAGGGTAGTTGCATAGATGGACAGAGATAGAACCGTCATTGCGAGGCGGTGTTGCCGGCGTGGATACTAAACCGTCATTGCGAGGCGCTGAAAGTGCCGCGGCAATCTCATGAGAATTTCCTGAGATTGCTTCGTCAAGACTTAAGTCTTTCCTCGCAATGACGTCCGGTCGTTTATGACATAACCCCAAATATATCGCCTCCGAAATCATAGGCACTAGTGCCGACATCGCAATTGCCATAGTCTCTAAACATGAATACAGAGTATTATAAGCATTTTGTTTATCTGCATCTTTTTCGCTTTTCCAAAACCTTGCCCTACTTCGTCTGATATACCAATTATTCAATACTTCAAAAAATTCTGAAACTGCGTGATAAGCCGTTTGCGTATCGAAATTATCTAAACTTTCTTCAATTTTATTTACTGCTATTTTGAGCTTAGACAATATATAAATATCAAGCACGTTTTGAGAAGTAAAATTAAGCTCACCTTTAAGCGAATCGGCATTAGCATACATCGTAAAGAAATGGTAGGCATTCCAAATAGGTTTGATGAATAAACGCAGAGTATCAAATACCATCTTACCGTCTTTATCGATTAACAGCTCCTGACCTTTAACAACGTTTGAAGAAAGCATCGTAACTCTTAAAGCGTCAGAGCCGTATTTATCAAATAGCCCCAGCGGATCGGCGTAGTTATTAAGACGCTTTGAGAGCTTTTGACCAGTAGCGTCTAAAATCACGCCGTGACATATACAGTTTAAAAACGGTGTGCGATCAAATAAAGCGGTAGATAATAACATTAAAGTATAAAACCAACCACGTGTTTGAGCTGAGTATTCAACTATAAAATCAGCCGGAAAATGATCCTCAAACCATTCTTTATTTTCAAAAGGGTAGTGGGCTTGCCCGTATGGCATTGAGCCGCTTTCAAACCAGCAATCAAACACATCTTTGATTCTACGCATTGTTGATTTACCGGTTGGATCGTTAGGGTTGGCCCGAGTCAGTTCATCAATAAACGGACGATGTAAATCAGTAACCTTAACGCCGAAATCTTTCTCTAATTCCCCTATAGAACCGTAAACATCTATACGTGGATATTTTGGATCGTCAGATTTCCATACAGGTAGCGGCGTTCCCCAAAATCTATTACGGCTTATTGACCAATCACGGGCATTTTCAAGCCACTTACCAAACAAATTATCTTTAACATGGAAAGGTATCCAGTTAATTTGCTGATTAAGCTCTACCATTCTATCTTTAAACTGTGTAACCTTTACGTACCATGATGGAACGGCCTTATATATAAGAGGCGTATCTGTTCGCCAGCAATGAGGGTAATTATGAATATACTGCTCGGTTTTTAGCCAATTTCCTTGTTCTTTTAATTTGATTATTATTTTGTCATTAGCATCAAATACTTGCAAGCCCTCTAAATCAGGAATTTCTTTGGTGAACTTACCGCTATTATCAACAGGGCAAACAAGCTCAATACCTTTCGATGCACAAAGTATTTGGTCATCTTCACCAAAGCCGGGAGCCATGTGTACGACTCCCGTACCGTCACCCTCAACCACAAAGTCGCCGGCAAATATCTTGAAGCTGTTTGGATGATTCTCGAAATAGCTAAATAACGGCTTATAGCTCAATCCTTGAAGCTCTGAGCCTTTAATAGTAGTAAATTTCTCATCCCCTTTTAGTTCTAGCTCTTTTGTATATTTAGAGACGGAAGAGGCGGCTATAATGTAATAAATATCTCCTTTCGGTACTAACGCATAATCGATATCACTACCGACGGCTAAGGCTAGATTTGAGGGAAGTGTCCAAGGCGTCGTGGTCCAAGCGAGGATTCTATATTCTATGTCACGTCTGTCCCCTTCAATGTCATCCCCGCGTAGGCGGGGATCCATTTTTCCCTGGATTCCCGCTTTCGCGGGAATGACATCGGTTAGTACAAAACTAACAGTTACAGCTTTATCTGCTCGCTCACGATAAGAATTATCAAGCCTTGTTTCAAAATTAGAAAGCGGTGTTTCGCATGCCCAAGAATACGGCATTACCCGCATAGATTCATACAATAACCCCTTATTATATAGCTCTTTAAACGCCCAAAGAACGGATTCCATAAAGTTCTTATCCATCGTTTTATAAGAATTTTTAAAATCCACCCATCGTGCTTGACGAGTTACATATTCTTCCCAGTCACTCGCATATTTCATTACCGAAGCTCTGCAATGGCTATTGAACTTCTCTATACCGAAATTAGTTATTGCAAGACGCCCTGAAATACCAAGTTCTTTCTCTGATTGCATTTCAGCAGGAAGACCGTGACAGTCCCAGCCGAAGCGACGCTCAACTTTCTTACCTTTTACGGTTTGATACCTAGCATATACGTCCTTAATAAAGCCGGTAAGCAAGTGACCGTAATGCGGCAAACCGTTTGCAAAAGGCGGACCGTCATAAAAAATAAATTCTGACTCTCCATTCCTATCATCAATAGATTTTTGGAATATATTATTGTCTTGCCAAAATTTTAGTATCTCTCGCTCTATAGCAGCAAAATCAGCATTTGAACTAACCTCAGGGTAATATTTAGTATTTGTCATTATTTTAGAAATTATTATAATAGTTTGGTTTATTATAATAGATAATGACACAGAGATAAATATATAATTTGTACTAAACTGTTTAATTTTAAGAGACAAATGAAAACCAAGGAACTTTCTAATACTAAAAACTGTGTTAACTCCTATTTGAAAAACCTACTCGATGTCATTCCTGCGAAAGCAGGAATCCATAAAATAAAACTAAAAAACAAAAAATGTATTGGGTATATATTATGTTCTAATAAGCATGGTACTTTATAGTGTATACAGAAGAGTTTACTTATATTAAAGAAGCAATCACAAGAGAGAAAAATTTGAAAAAGTGGAAACGTAACTGGAAAATAGAACTGATAGCAAAAGCTAACGGAAAGATTTAGTTGAGTAGCCCTATGGATTCCTGCTTTTTCAGGAATGACATAAACCTATCTATGCAACAACATCACAATTTCCTCGCAATGACGATACTATACGAATAATATTAAAACTTAGAATTTTCTTTATTTGCTTCTTGATATTTCTGCTTTAAAAATTCATCAACAAATGATTCTGATTTAGAACCATGTTGTTTAAACAATTCTTGAGCTTCTTTTACAGCCTTATGAAAAGTGATTAAATGTAATTCATTACTAGCTTTATTTATAAGTTTCATAGTATTTCTAATTTGATGAAAAATTAATATTACCCATTAAATATACCTACGTAAACATTCTAACTATGGGTATATTTGAAGGGTCGAGTAATTTTTTCATCTGTGAGAAAGTTTTTACTATATTTTCTACGGCAGCCTCAATAAATTTATCGGTTTCAATATAATTCTCCGATTCGTCTTGTATGTAAAAAAGAATAGAGGATACATAAACCGATAGCAATAAACCTCTTTTAGTATAATAGTTAAAATCAAGAGATTTATCTCCGGCATAACGCCAAATAGCATCACAGCTACGGAAAGCAACCTCAGTTCCTTGCATCGGGTTTAATGCAAAATAAGCAGCATTTTTGCTATGAATAATAGGGAGTACAGCTTTGATCCTAATCTTTACCGCTAAAGATATTTTTTCTCTTATTTTTGCCGGCTCTTCTATTGTCTTTAAGCTTTCTAGCATAATATTATCTAAGTAGCTTTCAAAGAATTCTATTATTTCAGATAAACCTTCCGGAAAAACTATTAAAGCATAACCTTTTGCAAAGCCGCATTTTTCTTCTGCTTCTTCAAGTAGTTTATTATTCCATTCATTAAACGGTAATAATTCTAATAAAGATTGCACGAAACTTATTTTTTTGATATGGTGTTCTTCTTTAATGCTCATATTTTTTAACCTTGACATATAACTTAATTATAGGGTATAGTTCAATAAACCACAATATCTTTTAAGGAGAGTAATTTTAGTGATACTAGTAAATGTTCACGCCGGTAATTGTGACAATACGCTTAAGAATTTTAAGAAAAAGCTACAAAGAGAGCTTTATTTTCGTAAGATGAAAGAACAGCGTTATTATGAAACACCTTCAGCGAAGCGTGTTCGTAAAGCACAAGAAGCAGCGAGAAGACGGAGAAAGTTTGCTCGTAAAAAAATGTTTGATGAATAAAATTTCAAACAATTTTAATACTAAATAAAAAGCTAGAAATATTAACATTTCTAGCTTTTTTTGTTATTTAGATTGCTTCGTCAAATTACTTTGTAATTTTCCTTGCAACAAAGCCACGGGTGCTGCCCGCATGGCTCGATGTCATTCCCGTGAGGCATTGTTGCGTGGACCGGTAAAACTCACTGTCTCACCCCGTGACTTGCTAACTAGGTACATAAAAACAATAAAAAACACTAATAATTTTAGTATTTTAACTGGATACCGTAGTCAAGCCACGGTATGACAGCAAAAGTAATGGATTCCTGCTTCCGCAGGAATGACATAAAACGAGCCATGCAACAACGCCTATGGCTGCGTAGCTCATGACGATTAGGTATCCACGCAGCGATGCCTCCGCAGGAATGACATTAAAGTACAAATATTCCCAATTAGCTTTTTTTATGTTATAAAGAATTGTTATAGCCATATAAACCGATCTATGCTTAGTTATCTTAAAAAAAATTTACGTTCTTATTTTTCTAGTAGAGTGCTAATTTTTACTTTAGCAACGGCAGCTATTATTTTTGCGTGTGCTACTTTTTATGTGATATCTTTAGAATCGAAGAATTTTAGTACGATTATTGGGTTCTTATTAATTGATTTAGCAATTTTTTTAATTTTAGGCGTTTTACTAACTCAAAAATTTTTTACTAAAAATAATAATAACGATAGTTCTAAATTACAAAATCGTATTGTAATTGCCTTTAGTTTAGTTGCAGCTATTCCAACTATAATTGTCTCAGTATTTTCTGTTTATTTTTTTAATCTTAGTGTTCAAGCTTGGTTTGATAAGAAGATTTCTACAGTTCTTGATCAATCCGTAATAGTTGCGGAATCTTATATTGCCGAGCATAAATTACAGCTAAAAGAAACGGCTCTAGCCGTTGCTGAAGATTTAAGCGATATGTATTATGATTTAATTCATAATCCCGCTTTATTTACTAAAACACTTAATACCGAAGCAGAGATGCGTTCGCTTGATGAAGCTATAGTTTTAAACAAATCTACTAATACTATAGTAGCTAATAGTTATTTAAGTTTTTCATTATCATTTGCAACTATTCCTGCACATTTAATTAAAAAAGCGGATTTAGGGGAGCCGGTGGAAGTAAAATCCGATCCAACCAAAATAAGGATGCTGATTAAATTAAAAGAATATAATGATGTGTATTTATTAGCCGGTAGATTAGTAGATAATAAAATTATCGATCATATAGATGCAACTAACGGAGCAGCTGCCGAGTATAATAGCCTTAAAAACGAAATAGATAATATACAGATTAAGTTCTCTATAATGTTTATCTTTATTGCCTTGTTACTTCTTTTTGTAGCTATAAGTTTTGGAGTTATATTTACCGCTAAAATAGTAAAGCCTATTAAAAAGTTAGTTACTGCAACTGACAAAGTTAAAGACGGTGATTTAACGGTACAAGTGCCTGAAAATGAAGTGGATAAAGACGAAATAGGTACGCTTTATGCGGCATTTAATAGAATGATCAAGCAGCTTTCTCGTCAGCAACGCGATTTAGTTATAGCACAGAGGGCTATGGCTTGGTCGGATGTTGCAAAAAAAGTAGCCCATGAAATCAAGAATCCGTTAACTCCTATTTTACTTGCTTCTGAAAGATTACTTAAGAAATTTAGTCCTGAAATTAAGGAAAAGGCAGAATTTGAAAATTATTTAAAAATGATTATTCGCCATACTAACGATATTAAAAATATAGTGTCCGAATTTGTTCTTTTTGCACGTCTTCCTGCTCCTAAATTTACGAAAAGTGAATTAGTTTATTTAGTTAAGCATATTGTTGAAGCGCATAAATTACTTAATGATAACATTTTGTATAAATTTGAGTCTAACGTAGATCAATTTGATTTTATGTGTGATGCTACCCAAATAAATCAAGTTATGATCAATTTATTGAAAAACGCAGAAGAGTCAATAGAAGGGCGAGAATCCGGAAAAATAGAAGTTACTATAGATGCTAAAGACGATTTTATTAGCGTTATTGTAATAGATAACGGTAAAGGATTTCCGCCTGAGTTAATAGGCAAAGCTACCGAAAGCTATGTTACGACCAGCAGTAAAGGTATGGGAGTAGGGCTTGCTATAGTTAAAAGAATAGTCGAAGAACATTGTGGCATTCTAGATATAGCGAACAGAGAAGAAGAGGGAGCAATAATCGATATAAAATTCGATTTAAAAGAATTGGATTTGAAAGTCGGACGTTTCGGAGGTTAGAATTATAGTATAGGACAATTCTTGAAAAACCCTGTATGCCATCCCTAGCCCAGCATTATTGCATGGATCAATTCTACCGCTGTCATCCTGTTACTTGATCACTTAATAATAGGCAAAAAGTTATGAATATAGAAATTACAGAGCTTTTAGCAAAAGAACTTATTGCAGAACAATTCCCTAATTGGGCTAATTTATCAATTAAATCGGTTGAATTTAGTGGTCACGATAATAGAACCTTTCATTTAGGCGATGAAATGTTGATTAGATTACCAAGTGCAGAAAAATATGTAGAGACGGTTTCAAAAAAACGGTCATGCCTCCATATTGCAGTTATGCCTATTAAAAAGCTATACGTTCAATAAGAGTACCAATAACCTTATCATGAATATCCAATGACTTGGAAAAGCAGATTGTCTTACGTGCAAGCCTCTTGCATCTCGTTCTAAGGTTCAAGTTACTTCGTTCTATCCGTTGAGTGTATTTTTTACTGATAATATGCTTTTTAGGGTCTAATAACCTAGCATAACTCCCCCATCCATCTGTATAGTAAAAAGTCACCTTGAAATTCTCTAGTTTTTTCAGTAATGATTCTAATGTGCTATCACATCTTGTACCAAACGTATAAGCAACTACTTTTAACGAAATCTTATCCAAGGCATACCAAAGCCATCGTTGTCTGGATTTATTCTGTACATAAGACCATTGTTCATCTATCTCAGGAGCAATAATTACTTCTGTTGTACTGATAGAATGATTTATTGTTTTTTA
Source organism: Rickettsia senegalensis (assembly GCF_056135685.1). Lineage (NCBI taxonomy): Bacteria > Pseudomonadati > Pseudomonadota > Alphaproteobacteria > Rickettsiales > Rickettsiaceae > Rickettsia > Rickettsia senegalensis. The sequence continues at coordinate 761,423 of NZ_JBVYTQ010000001.1, forward strand.
ATACTAGATTTTTTTAAAACACGGATAACTGTATTGATACCCACTTTTAATACTCTTACTGTATCTCTAACTCCAGAGCCGTTGATTGACATTTCTACTATTTGCTCCTTAACTCCAGGCTTAGATGCATTATTAATATACTCCAATTGAAAATATCGATTACACCGCTTGCATTGATATCTCTGTTGTTTTGAAATTGAATATCCTGACTTTATTACTTCTTCTGTGTTGTTACAATATCTACACTTAACATCTATTTTTGCCATAACTCCTTAACTATAATTCTCTCTTATTACTGTTTGAGGATTATAGACTATTTACTCTAAACTGCAATACGGAGGCACGACCTGATTTAGTAATAATTTGGACTTTTCTTCAAAATGAAGCAAGAAAAGTTTTTAAAGAGAAGCTACCCTTAGATGATGATACTTGGGATAGAGCAAGAGGCTGGGCTTTGTGGAAAGCTTTAATTGCTCCATTAGATGGTCTTTATGCTGTTAAGAATTTACAAATTATTCATGATATTTTATATGAGCATGAAAAGTTATGATTTAGATAGGTATTTATTAAATACTATATCAATGAGTAAAGATATATGCACAGTATATAATAAAGAATATTAGCATTAGTTATGATTAGATTTTAACTAAAGTTTTGTAATGATTATAAGCTGTAAAAGCAGGATCTAAATTAGATATATAGAACAAAAATAAAAAAAATAAAATAATTTCAAAATTGTAGTTGACAGGGCTGATTATATTGCATATAACTACACCTATTCCAAAGCGATAAATGAAAAAAAGTCGCAGCTGTTTTTAAAAGTAAATAATTAGATATAGATAGTGACAGTAAACATGTACATATCACAAAAGTGGTAATTAAACCTGTCAATTTTTTAAAGTAAAACTGACAGAATCAAACTTGAGAGTTTGATCCTGGCTCAGAACGAACGCTATCGGTATGCTTAACACATGCAAGTCGGACGGACCAATTGGGGCTTGCCCCAATTAGTTAGTGGCAGACGGGTGAGTAACACGTGGGAATCTGCCCATCAGTACGGAATAACTTTTAGAAATAAAAGCTAATACCGTATATTCTCTACGGAGGAAAGATTTATCGCTGATGGATGAGCCCGCGCCAGATTAGGTAGTTGGTGAGGTAACGGCTCACCAAGCCGACGATCTGTAGCTGGTCTGAGAGGATGATCAGCCACACTGGGACTGAGACACGGCCCAGACTCCTACGGGAGGCAGCAGTGGGGAATATTGGACAATGGGCGAAAGCCTGATCCAGCAATACCGAGTGAGTGATGAAGGCCTTAGGGTTGTAAAGCTCTTTTAGCAAGGAAGATAATGACGTTACTTGCAGAAAAAGCCCCGGCTAACTCCGTGCCAGCAGCCGCGGTAAGACGGAGGGGGCTAGCGTTGTTCGGAATTACTGGGCGTAAAGAGTGCGTAGGCGGTTTAGTAAGTTGGAAGTGAAAGCCCGGGGCTTAACCTCGGAATTGCTTTCAAAACTACTAATCTAGAGTGTAGTAGGGGATGATGGAATTCCTAGTGTAGAGGTGAAATTCTTAGATATTAGGAGGAACACCGGTGGCGAAGGCGGTCATCTGGGCTACAACTGACGCTGATGCACGAAAGCGTGGGGAGCAAACAGGATTAGATACCCTGGTAGTCCACGCCGTAAACGATGAGTGCTAGATATCGGAAGATTCTCTTTCGGTTTCGCAGCTAACGCATTAAGCACTCCGCCTGGGGAGTACGGTCGCAAGATTAAAACTCAAAGGAATTGACGGGGGCTCGCACAAGCGGTGGAGCATGCGGTTTAATTCGATGTTACGCGAAAAACCTTACCAACCCTTGACATGGTGGTCGCGGATCGCAGAGATGCTTTCCTTCAGCTCGGCTGGACCACACACAGGTGTTGCATGGCTGTCGTCAGCTCGTGTCGTGAGATGTTGGGTTAAGTCCCGCAACGAGCGCAACCCTCATTCTTATTTGCCAGCGGGTAATGCCGGGAACTATAAGAAAACTGCCGGTGATAAGCCGGAGGAAGGTGGGGACGACGTCAAGTCATCATGGCCCTTACGGGTTGGGCTACACGCGTGCTACAATGGTGTTTACAGAGGGAAGCAAGACGGCGACGTGGAGCAAATCCCTAAAAGACATCTCAGTTCGGATTGTTCTCTGCAACTCGAGAGCATGAAGTTGGAATCGCTAGTAATCGCGGATCAGCATGCCGCGGTGAATACGTTCTCGGGCCTTGTACACACTGCCCGTCACGCCATGGGAGTTGGTTTTACCTGAAGGTGGTGAGCTAACGCAAGAGGCAGCCAACCACGGTAAAATTAGCGACTGGGGTGAAGTCGTAACAAGGTAGCCGTAGGGGAACCTGCGGCTGGATTACCTCCTTAAAGACTAAATTAGTACATTGCTTATATTTATATAAGTAATTACTCAGTCCAAATATTTACTGTCACTATCTTTAACTAATTGTTTGCTTTTAACTACTAAGCAGTTTCTTCTACAGATCTTAAAATCTTTCTATAACATCTTCCCAAGTCATACGATAAAACTACTTTTAGCAGCTTTGTTATAGCTATTAGTTAGCAATAAGATAATATACAATATATAATTGACATATCAACTTTAACTTTATTTAAAGTACTAAATAATTAATTTAAAGGTATAAAATGAAACTGTATAAACTTGTTACTATATTAATGAGTACCATAATCTTGAGCGGTTGTGCTACAATTTTTTCCGGTACGACTCAAGATATTCATGGTAAGGTTATAGATAATAAGAATAACGCTACTTTAGAAAATGTAATATGTACTGTTTCCGATGGTACGGGAGGAAGTTATGCCTTACAAAATAATCCAGGGATAGTAAAGGTACGTAGAACTTCAGGGGCAGTGTTAGTTGATTGTAAAAAAGAAGGATATAAACAACTTAATATTGCTGTTGGAGATAATTTTAATAGCGTAACTCTTATTAACGTGTTGTTTTGGCCAGGGTTTATTGTAGATGCCTTAAGTGGATCATATAAAAAATATCCTTCTCATTATTTAGTAGCAATGGAGAATATTGCTCCTTGTGCGAAATAAGAAATTATTTATATTTTAAATAATTGCGAGGAAAAATTGAAAATTTTGATGAAGCAATCTAATTAAATTCTGAATTACCATGCCCTCTACGTTTGCGGTGTTGTCGCATGGCTCAAAAATGCGTTTTATGTCATTCCTGCGAAAGCGGAAATGATATAAATAAATCATGCAACAATGCTTACGTTCATTCGCTAATAGCGATATCTGTTGATAGTTAGCAATACCTGTCAACAGAATCTAGTAATTCTTGACATATTTTTATATTAATAATATCTTTCTATTAAAATTTGGGAGATATTTAGATTAACTTATGAAAATAGCTAAATCACAGGCAAAGATACTTTTTTTCAGCATTAGATGAATGGAATAATACCGGTTTACTTGATGATAATACGACTATATTACTTAAAATCGATATGGAAATATTAAATTTTGATTGGAAGAAATTAGCTAGATATTCTTTTTAGATTTCTTTAATATGTATAGTTATTGCTATTAATGCTATTTTGTCTGATCGTTATCTACGAGAATTATTAGAATATATTTTTAATGCCCCGTATCTGCTGAAATTTATTACCTTATCAACTTTATCGGGAATAATATATTTTGTTGGTTTTAAAAGACAGCAACAAAAACCAGAGAAAATTTTTAGCAATGGGGTAATATTATTTTTAGGGGTCTTAACCACTGCTTGTGCTATTTATCAACTAGGAAAAGCATTTGATTCAGGGAGTGGACATTTTTCCATTTTATTGCTTTTATCTTTTATTGTTTATGCCATATTAGGATATTTCTCTAAATCAAATTTAATTTGGTGCTTTGCTTTAATTTCACTAGGTAGTTGGATGGGAGCAGAAACCGGGTATATGTCAGGATGGGGAGCATATTACTTAGGTATGAATTATCCATTACGTTTTATATTATTTGGAGGAATCTTAACATTTTCTGCTCTTGCACTAGAGGAAAATAAAAAATTCAATCATTTTACTCAAGTAACTCTTGTAATTGGTTTATTATATTCATTTATTGCAATGTGGTTATTATCAATATTTGGAAATTATGACCCTGAAGATTATAGCACCTGGCGGTTGGTAAAGCCGATAGAATTATTTCATTGGTCTTTATTATTTGCCTTAATGTCCGGAGCAGCTATTTATCACGGTTTAAAACAAGATAATTCGATAACTAAAGGATTTGGAGTTACTTTTTATTTATTAATTTATATACAAGATTTTTTGAATATTTTTGGAATACAACTCATAAAGCAGTATTTTTACAATTCTAAGAATAAGCTTTTGGCGGCTTGGAAACAAAGCGGAGAAAATTTGGAATCTTACTGCAAAAAAATAATTAATATATACAAGTTCTGCTATTGTAAGGAACGTATATATTCAGATGGAACTTAAAAAAACTAGCAGCAATATCTTTGTAAGCTCTTGGATGCTGAACATTTAATAACTGTTGTCATTCTTCATCTTGTGAACTCTTTGCTTTTTTAGCTGCAAATTATAAGAAAGTAGTTTTTAAGCAATAATATATAAATTAATTATTTTTAATTCACAAAATTTCTTAATAAAACATAATAAATATCCTACAATAATATTAAAAAACATTAAGGGCAAAATATATGAATTATTTAGGATATGGTGGTATTTCTCTTGGAACAATACTTGCAATAGTAATATCGTTTAATGTGAATAAATCAATATTATGGGCTATCATTCATGGATTTTTTGGATGATTTTATATAGTATATTATTTGTTATTTAGAAAATAAACTTCTTGCATAACCCCCTTTTAAAGATGATTTGTACGTTAATCCAGTATTGCCGCGTAGACCTGCTTTTCGTCACTGCGAGAAGAACTACGTAGTAATTCGACGAAGCAATCCAGTAAAAATGCTGATTTACAGAATTTTTTTAATCTTTTTCTGGATTGCCACGTCGCTTCGCTCCTCGCAATGACGACTGGGAGTCCACGCAAGCAAGCCTTTCTCGCAAGGCGTTGTTGCGTGGAGATTAAAAAAAGTCAATATAGCGCTTAGAGTATAAAAATAATTAAATTTTATATAATTCTAAAAGCTATATTGAGCTTTCCCAAGGGCAATCATTTCATTTAATATATTTATCTTAGTAATTACTTCGTTTTTTCTTCCTTTCTCTGTTTTTTGTTGTAAGTTAAAGCCAAACGTTCGCTTCAACCTAAACATAAACGATTCAACCCTTGACCTTTGATGATGTAGAAGTCAAGATTTAATCTTACAGACATTATAAAAATTATATCTGAATGTCTGATAAGTTATGACTGTCAGATGAGTATTCAAGATATAAGATTTCATTATTCTTTTCAACAGCTAACTTTTTACTATCCATAAAAGTCTGCATAGGTGTTTTTCCATAGCAATATTTACCGGAATGCGGTCTTTCATTATTATAATATTCTAGCCAAATATCAAGATCTAGTTGTAGATCATCAAGATCAGTATAGATCTTTTTACGCATAGCAGTATCAAAGAATTCTTGTTTCATAGTTTTATTAAAACGTTCACACATACCATTTGTTTGAGGAGAATATGCTTTAGTAGTAGTATGCTCAATACCCTCAATGCTTAAGAACAATTCAAAAGCATGATGTTCTATATTACCTTTATACTCACCACCTCTATCAGTTAAAATACGAAGTACTGGTATTTGCTGACTCTCATACCATGGTAACACTCTATCATTAAGCATGTCAGCAGCGGTAAGTGCTGTTTTATCAGTATATAGTTTAGCCTCTGCAACCCGAGTGTAACTATCAATAAACACTTGAGAATATACCTTGCCTATGCCTTTAAAATTACCTACATAATATGTGTCTTGGCATCCTAGATAACCTGGATGCTGTGTATCAATCTCACCATGAGCTTCTTTCTCGCTACGCCGTTTCTCTAATACTTGTAACTGAGCTTCGGTAAGAACAATACCATCCTGAGCCATTTTGGCTTCTAATGCTTTAAGTCTTTTATTGATATTATTTAAATCATTACGTAGCCAAATAGGTCTAACTCCTCCAGGTGATACAAGAATACCAGTCTTTTTAAGCTCATTTGATACTCGCAGCTGACCATAAGCGGGGTATTCTATTGCCATATCTAATACTGCTCTCTCTACGGCAGGATCAACTCTATTCGCTATAATTGGCTTCTTCCGACTAATCTCATATAATGCTTCTTCTCCTCCTGTTTCATATAACTCTTTAAACCTATAATAACTGTCTCTACTGTAACCCATAGCTTTATATGCTGACGATATACTACCAAGACTCCTAGCTAATTCTAGTAATCCTATTTTTGGCTTTATTATTTTTTGATTTAGATTCATCTCTAATCCTCCATTTAATATTATCTTAATTTTACTAAATGTAAGATTAAATCTCAACTATTACATACAAATCACACACAGCTCAATATAGCTTTTAGAATTATATAAAATTTAATTATTTTTATACTTTAAGCACTATATTGACTTTTTTTTAATCTCTACGCAACAACGCCTTGCGAGCAGGCATTGTTGCATGGACCTGTTTATCCGTCATTGCGAGGAAAAATTGAAAATTTTGACGAAGCAATCCAGTAAAAATTCTTAATTTACAGAATTCTTTTAATTATTTCCTGGATTGCCGCGCCGCTTCGCTCCTCGCAATGACGGTCAGGTGTCCACACGAGCAATGCCTTGCGAGAATGACATAAAGAGTCACGCACTAGTTAATCGTTTTATTATCTCTTCCCGATCAATCAAAGGTAAAACTCCTGCAATTTCCGGCCCTGATTCTCTGCCGGTTAAAGCAAGGCGAAGAGGCAGAAATAACTCCTTACCTTTCTTGCCTGTTATATTTGTTATTTCTTTAGTCCAAATACTCCAGCTATCTTTGATAATTTCCCCTTGCGGTAATAATTCTGCTGCTTGTTTTAAATATTCTTTATCTAAATTTAGAATTTTTACATTCGGAGTTTTATGACAAATCTCCCACCAATCTTTTACATCACGTAATTTTTGTAAATTGGGTCTTACCGATAACCAAAAATTTTTATCAATATACTCGGCATCGATTTCTTTAAGGCGGTCTTTTACTTCGTCAAAATCTAAACTTATTAATAATTTATGATTTAATCTTTCCAAATCTTCCGGTTGATAGATAGTCGGGCTTTTAGAAAAACTACTTATCTCAAATTGATTTGCTAGCTTCTCCATTGATTTATAAGGCAAGATTTGTGCCGATGAACCAAGTAAACTAAAAAAGCTAGCTATTGCCATAGCTTCGATTCCGATTTCTTTTCTAAGAGTTGCAATCTCAAATCCCCCGACTCTTTTAGAAATTTTCTCATCCTTGTTAATAATTAGGCTTAAATGTCCAAAAGTCGGAGGAGTAGTATTTAAAGCCTCAAACATTTGAATTTGAATAGCGGTATTGCTAACGTGATCTTCGCCCCTAATAATATGAGTAATCTCATAATCAATATCGTCAATAACCGAGCATAACATATAGGTCATACTACCGTCTGCTCTTATCACTATTGGATCGCTTAAAGCCTTACCGTCATATTTAACTTCGCCTTTGATCATATCATGCCAGCTAATAGGTTCATGATTTACCAAAAATCTATAATGCGGTTTTCTTCCTTGCTCTATATATTTGTGTGTTTGTTCTTCTGTTAGATTTAAGCTAGCTCGATCATAAATCGGCGGTAATCCCTTAGATAATTGAAATTTACGCTTTAATTCTAACTCTTCCGGAGTCTCATAGCAGGCATATAATCTTTTTTTGTCTAATAATAGATTTTTGATTTCATCATATCTACTTAAACGACTTAATTGATTAAATGTCTGATCCCAATTAAGATTTAAAAATTTTAAATCTTCTTCTATAGCGTCTTTATATTCCTGTTTACTACGCTCTAAATCTGTATCGTCAAATCTTAAAATAAACTGCCCGTTATGCTTCTTTGCATATAGCCAGTTAAGCAATGCTGCCCTGATATTTCCAACATGTAACATACCGGTCGGCGACGGAGCAAATCGTGTTATAATTTTTGTCATTTTTACTTATTTTTTCCATTATTTGTATCCTTTTATGTCATTCCCGCGGAAGCGGGAATCCAGCCACTAAAAAGTCTTAATCACTAAATTTTTAAAATTTAAAGCTCGATTTATCTCGCTTTATGCTGGATTCCTGCTTTCGCAGGAATGACATTAATTAAGTCACGGGGTGATACTAAACTATTTAAGCCCGTTTCTTTTCTAACTTCGCTTTATTATCTTCAATTAATTTCATCGCATCATCTAAGCTTAAATTTAGAAAATCATATTTTTTAGGTATTGAAATAAATTTACCCATATATTTTATGTAAGGACCGAATTTACCGTATCCTATCATAATTTCCTCGCCACTATCTTTATGAATACCTATTTTTAGCGGTAAGCTTAGAAGCTTTAATGCCATTTCAAGCGTGATGTCGTTTTGATTTAAGCTAGCAGGCACGGGGCTACGTTTTGGCTTTACTTTGCCTTCTTGTTCGCCGAGCTGAACATAAGGTCCGTAAGGTCCTTTTTTCAGATATATTTCTATTCCGTCTTTATCAGTGCCTAAAATTTTATTCTCATTAGGAGTAGCGGCAAAATCGCCTTCATTTTCGTTATTATCGTTATCGCTAACAATAGATTTTCTAAAAGTGCATTCAGGGTAATTACTACATGCTAAAAACGCTCCGAACTTACCGAGCTTTAAGCTAAGCTCGCCTGTTTTACATGAAGGACAAGCTTTAGATTCTTTATTTTCACCGAACAAGTGATAATCAAGAGCTTTCTGTACATAGCTAATAATCTCGGTGATTTTTTGCTCATTTACCGATTCAATATTATGGTTAAAACCGCTCCAAAAATTATTTAAAGCAGCTTTCCACTCAAGCTTACCTGCAGCTATTTCATCTAACTCATTTTCAAGACCTGCGGTAAAATCATATTCTACATATTTCTTGAAAAAACCGACTAAGAATACCGTTACCAAACGTCCTAATTCTTCAGGCATAAATCGCTTTTTCTCAAGAGAGACATATTTTCGATCTTGTAAAACCGATAAAATACTAGCATAGGTCGAAGGGCGACCGATCCCAAGCTCTTCAAGTTTTTTCACTAAGCTTGCTTCCGAATATCTTGGAGGAGGTTCTGTAAAATGCTGGTTCGGAATAATTTCTTTAGTTTTAAGCGGTTCTTGTTCTTTTAAAGACGGCAGCATTTTATTTTCTTCTTCAGCCTCATCGTCCACACTTTCACGATAAACCGTATAAAACCCGTCAAATGTTATAGTTGATCCGTTTGCTTTTGCCAAATATTCTTTATTTTCCGAAGCTAAACTTGCAACTACCAAATCCATTATCACATTTTCCATTTGGCAGGCTATAGTCCTTTTCCAAATTAGTTCATAAAGCTTATAATAATCCTTTTCCAGCTTTTCTTTTAAGCTATCAGGAGTATAAGTAATATTTGTCGGTCTTATAGCTTCATGAGCTTCTTGAGCATTTTTTACTGTGGATTTATAAATTCTAGGGCTATTCGGTAAATACTTGTCACCGTAATTTTTATCGATTAACTTACGTATATCAGCTATTGCATCATTTGATAATGTAACGCCGTCAGTTCTCATATAGGTAATAAGCCCTATAGTTTCCTTACCTATGTCAACGCCCTCATAAAGTTTTTGTGCTATTTGCATAGTCTTTTTAGCACTAAAACCTAATTTTCTTGCTGCTTCTTGTTGTAGTGATGAAGTAATAAAAGGAGGTTGCGGTGCACGTTTTTGTTGTTTCTTTTCTATCTTATCAACATGAAAATTTTGAGATTTTAATTTTTCGGTTAAATCTTTGGCGTCTTTTTCGTTAATAATTGAGAATTTTTCTAACTTCTGATCGTTTACGTGAGTCAATTTAGCAGTAAATAATTCATTATTACTATTTTGCATTTTAAGGCTAATATCCCAATATTCTTCCGACTTAAAACGCTCTATTTCATCTTCTCGCTCACATATTAATCGCAGAGCCACGGATTGTACACGCCCCGCCGATTTACATCCAGGTAATTTACGCCATAAAAGAGGTGAAAGGGTAAAGCCGACTAAATAGTCTAAAGCTCTTCTTGCTTGCTGGGCATTTACTAAGTTAGCGTCAAGTTTTCTAGGATTCTCAACGGCATGAATAATTGCTTTTTTAGTGATTTCATTAAAGGCTACCCTTTTGAAAAAATCATCGGATTTAACCTTATTTTTTTCTTTTATTACCTCTGCAACATGCCACGAGATAGCTTCACCCTCACGATCCGGATCGGTTGCAAGATATACTGCATCAGCTTTTTTTGCATCTTTAACTATGGCATCTACATATTTACCTGCTTTATCGGAAATATCATATTTCATCGCAAAATTTTCATCAGGTAACACTGAGCCTTTTTTAGAAGGTAAATCTCTAATATGACCGAATGATGCAATGACCTTAAACTCATCACCTAAATATTTATTTATCGTTTTTGCCTTTGCAGGCGATTCTACTATTACTAATTTCATCGATGGTTATTTTTCATTGTAAAATAATTATTCTATTATTATTTGCCCTACTCTTTACTATGTCATTCCCGTGAAGCATTGTTGCGTAGATCTGCTTTTCGTCACTGCGAGAAGAACTACGTAGTAATTCGACGAAGCAATCCAGTAAAAATGCTGATTTACAGAATTTTTTTAATCTTTTTCTGGATTGCCACGTCGCTTCGCTCCTCGCAATGACGACTGGGAGTCCACGCAAGCAAGCCTTTCTCGCAAGGCGTTGTTGCGTGGAGATTAAAAAAAGTCAATATAGCGCTTAGAGTATAAAAATAATTAAATTTTATATAATTCTAAAAGCTATATTGAGCTTTCCCAAGGGCAATCATTTCATTTAATATATTTATCTTAGTAATTACTTCGTTTTTTCTTCCTTTCTCTGTTTTTTGTTGTAAGTTAAAGCCAAACGTTCGCTTCTGTAGAAGTCAAGATTTAATCTTACAGACATTATAAAAATTATATCTGAATGTCTGATAAGTTATGACTGTCAGATGAGTATTCAAGATATAAGATTTCGTTATTCTTTTCAACAGCTAACTTTTTACTATCCATAAAAGTCTGCATAGGTGTTTTTCCATAGCAATATTTACCGGAATGCGGTCTTTCATTATTATAATATTCTAGCCAAATATCAAGATCTAGTTGTAGATCATCAAGATCAGTATAGATCTTTTTACGCATAGCAGTATCAAAGAATTCTTGTTTCATAGTTTTATTAAAACGTTCACACATACCATTTGTTTGAGGAGAATATGCTTTAGTAGTAGTATGCTCAATACCCTCAATGCTTAAGAACAATTCAAAAGCATGATGTTCTATATTACCTTTATACTCACCACCTCTATCAGTTAAAATACGAAGTACTGGTATTTGCTGACTCTCATACCATGGTAACACTCTATCATTAAGCATGTCAGCAGCGGTAAGTGCTGTTTTATCAGTATATAGTTTAGCCTCTGCAACCCGAGTGTAACTATCAATAAACACTTGAGAATATACCTTGCCTATGCCTTTAAAATTACCTACATAATATGTGTCTTGGCATCCTAGATAACCTGGATGCTGTGTATCAATCTCACCATGAGCTTCTTTCTCGCTACGCCGTTTCTCTAATACTTGTAACTGAGCTTCGGTAAGAACAATACCATCCTGAGCCATTTTGGCTTCTAATGCTTTAAGTCTTTTATTGATATTATTTAAATCATTACGTAGCCAAATAGATCTAACTCCTCCAGGTGATACAAGAATACCAGTCTTTTTAAGCTCATTTGATACTCGCAGCTGACCATAAGCGGGGTATTCTATTGCCATATCTAATACTGCTCTCTCTACGGCAGGATCAACTCTATTCGCTATAATTGGCTTCTTCCGACTAATCTCATATAATGCTTCTTCTCCTCCTGTTTCATATAACTCTTTAAACCTATAATAACTGTCTCTACTGTAACCCATAGCTTTATATGCTGACGATATACTACCAAGACTCCTAGCTAATTCTAGTAATCCTATTTTTGGCTTTATTATTTTTTGATTTAGATTCATCTCTAATCCTCCATTTAATATTATCTTAATTTTACTAAATGTAAGATTAAATCTCAACTATTACAATATAGAACATCATGCTTTTGAATTGTTCTTAAGCATTGAGGGTATTGAGCATACTACTACTAAAGCATATTCTCCTCAAACAAATGGTATGTGTGAACGTTTTAATAAAACTATGAAACAAGAATTCTTTGATACTGCTATGCGTAAAAAGATCTATACTGATCTTGATGATCTACAACTAGATCTTGATATTTGGCTAGAATATTATAATAATGAAAGACCGCATTCCGGTAAATATTGCTATGGAAAAACACCTATGCAGACTTTTATGGATAGTAAAAAGTTAGCTGTTGAAAAGAATAACGAAATCTTATATCTTGAATACTCATCTGACAGTCATAACTTATCAGACATTCAGATATAATTTTTATAATGTCTGTAAGATTAAATCTTGACTTCTACAATTAATAGCGGCTATCATCAAAGGTTAAGGGTTGAATCGTTTATGTTTAGGTTGAAGCGAACGTTTGGCTTTAACTTACAACAAAAAACAGAGAAAGGAAGAAAAAACGAAGTAATTACTAAGATAAATATATTAAATGAAATGATTGCCCTTGGGAAAGCTCAATATAGCTTTTAGAATTATATAAAATTTAATTATTTTTATACTCTAAGCGCTATATTGACTTTTTTAATCTCCACGCAACAATGCTTACGCGGGAATGACGATTAGGTCGACGCCAATTTTTCAAATTAAACGAGTATACTACAGCTTCTCAGCATGTGAGCTTAAATAATGTGCTATACCTTCATGTGATGGGGTAATTGCTTCCTCACCTTTATGCCAGCCGGCAGGACAAACTTCGCCGTGCTTTTGATGATGAGTTAAAGCATCAATTACTTTTAATGCATAATTAATATCGCGACCAATAGGTAAGTCGTTAACTAGCATGTGACGTACTATGAAATCCTTATCAATTAAAAAAGTTCCACGCAAAGCAACACCATCTTCATTAAGTACGTTATATTTTGAAGAAATATCCTTTTTTATATCGGAAACCATTGGAAATTGTACTTGTCCAAGCCCGCCTTTATTATGCGGAGTATTTTTCCAAGCTAAATGGCTAAAATGAGAATCAATGCTAACAGCTACTACTTTAGTACGTCTTTCGGTAAATTCACCAAGCTTATTGTGAAATGCTATAATTTCCGATGGACAAACAAAAGTAAAATCCAGGGGATAAAAAAATAACACTATATTATCCCCTGCAGCATAATCGCTAAGTTTAAACTTTTCGTCTATATTATTATTAGGCATAATAGCTTTAGCTGTAAAATCCGGAGCGGTTTTGCCGACAAATACTGACATATTCATAACCTTTTATTAATTAATAATCTGATATCATATATAAAACTAATTATTATTACAATAATAAATCTTTATAAATTGCTACTTATCTTTTTTCTTTTCTGAAGAAGCTTTTAATTGGTTAAATATAGTTAACGCTCCAGTTACAAAACTACTAGGTTCTGAAAGGTTTGCAGGTAAAATTACGGTGTTGGTATCTTTAGCCAAATTACCGAATGCACTAATATACTGCTCAGCTATTTTAAGAGCTACTGCATCGCTTCCTCCTGTTTTTTGTACGGCAGCTGCGACAATCTCAATACTATTTGCCGTAGCGGTAGCGACTAAGCCTATTGCTTCAGCTTCACCTTTTGCTCTGTTAACTTGATCCGTATAAGAAGCTTCTGAATTCAGTACGATTTGTGCTTTTTCACCTTCTGCATGGTTAATTTTTGCTTGTCTATTACCTTCCGACTCTAGAATTTGAGCTCTTTTTTGACGCTCTGCAGCTACCTGCAATTCCATAGCTTTAAGGATAGTTTGAGGAGGCTGTATATCTTTAATTTCATAACGCATACATTGTATGCCCCAATTTATAGCAGCCTGATTAATAGCTGCTACAATCGCTACGTTTAAAGTTTCGCGCTCTTCAAAAGTTCTATCTAAAGGGAGTTTACCGATTTCCGAACGCATAGTAGTTTGAGCAAGCTGCGTTATGGCATAGTAAGGATTGTTAACCCCGTAAGATGCTGCCATCGGATCAATAATTTTAACATATAAAACACCGTCGATAGATAATGTTACGTTATCGTTTGAAATAGCTGTTTGAGCGGTAACGTCTATAGCTTCTTCTTTTAAAGTATGTTTGTATGCTACTCTCTGAATGACAGGGATTAGTAAGTTTAAACCGGGTTGTAGTACTTTGTCAAACTTCCCCAATTTCTCCACTACCCATGCTTGTTGTTGAGGTACAACTTTAACCATTTGTATTATAACTAAAATCGCTATAATACTGAAAATTAATAATGCATATTCCATAATTCAATACCTTTTTTATTTCCACTCTATATTATTTTTAATTATAAAAAAAGGATTTAAATTAAACGGTACTTAATTATATATTTTTTTATCTATGAAATAAGTTTTAATTAATTTGAGTAAGGGAAGAATATTTGAATATTCTTCAAGTTGTTCATTTATATTTTTTATCTCATTTAAAGCACTATTAAAATCTTTCTGTAATCAATAAGTTTCAGCGGTTTTATTTTGTTCTAGTATTTTAAGTAAAATACTTTGGAAAAATCTATAATAATAGTCGTCTAGTTTAGGTATATCAGACATAATAATAAATCATATAATTATTGAGATTTTAATTTATATATAAATTTTTTAATAATTCAATAATTTTTAACTAGATTTACATATACTTAAGTCTTTATCTATTATGTCGGAATCTATATTTAAACAGTCAAGGATTGAATGAAATACATAATCATGGTTAATTTTGGTATTAGCACAATTTTTAATTGAGTCTACCGATTCAGGATATTTTTCTCTAAAATCATCTGATACCCAAACTATAAGTGGCACTGTTATTTGTTCTGCAAGTAGTGAACCACCGTGACCGTAATAACCATTTTCTCCAAGTGATTCACCATGATCGGATACATATAATAAAAATGCTTTTTTACCTTTAAGCAAATCTATTAAATTAGATAATAAAATCGGTGTATAAAATTGAATTATCATAACTGTTAACTAACTCAAGCTTATCGCAATCGCTTGCACCTCCCTTAACCTTAATAGGACAGGTGGGGGTAAAACGTTCAAATTCTTTAGGATATCTTGCGTTATAGTTCCAGTGACTTCCTGAGGTATGAACTACTAAAAATTGTTTCTCTGAATTTGTTATTATTTCTTTTATAAAAGGCAATATTTTTTCATCATGAGCATTTAGAGAGAATAGGGCAGAGCCACCCGGTACTATAGTAAAATTAATATCATTATATATATACTGAGGTCAAAATTTGCAAAACTCCTCATTAAAGTTTGGGTACCAATCCAAGTAGTATGAAAGCCAAGATTTGTTAAAATTGATAAAAATCTGTTCTCTTGTCTAGTATTTTTAATTTGACTTGCAGGATAACGTGAAAGTAATGACGGTACGGAAAGAGAGGTAAGATTAGAAGAGGATTTAGCTTTGAAAGAAATTAGGTTTTGAGTAGTCTTTAAATAAGGAGTCGTATCTCTTTCATAACCGTTAATATCGAAATGATCAAATCTTGCCGATTCTCCTATAACTAAAACACCTATAATATCTTTATCTGACGTATCTATAAAGTTATATTACTTACTAATATCTATACAGGCATAATTTTTACCGGTTAGGTTTCCGGCAAAGTTAAGGTAGCTATTATGTAAATACTGAATGGGACAATAATTTTTTAGTATCTTAAATGAAGGAGTAATAATATTATATACAAAAATAAGTAAGCAAGCGGCAGATAATAATTTTGTTACGAATGATTTAGAATTTTCGGCGGCAAAAGATTTGAGAGTACAAAAACAGCTAAAAAGGCAAAAAATTATCCATATTATTAATTTAATGCTGACTAATTCATAAACTTCGTTTAAATCCGTTGAGAAAAAACTACCTATTACTTGTTTAGTAGGATTGATTTTGAAGAAATAAATGTAATAACTAGCAATAGCGGATGTTATAAATAAAAACCCTACGCCGATTTTTAACACTAATGTATGTATGCTAAGACCAAAAAATGCTATAAAAGAAAATATATAAATATAACAAAAATCTTTTGATAATTCTAATATCCCTCTAAAAATCGTTGCTTTATAATAATCAAATTTATAAATCATTATTGCGGTATTAAATAACAAACAATAAATAAAGGCTAAAATCGCTGATAATTTAATTAATTTCGTATCTAAATGCTTTTGAATAGTTTTTAGCATATATAATAATTAATAAAGTAATTTTTATAACTACCATGATCATAAAAAATCTTCAAGAATTTTATCCGCTTTTAATACCAAATGCTCCACTTATTGCTATTGATTACGGAAGCAAAAAATTAGGAATCGCATTATCTAATCAAGAACGTAATATTGCTATGCCCTTAAACACTATAATTGAGATAAATAAAAAAATCGTTATCACTTCCTTACTTAATATTATAGAAAAATATAAAGTTTGCGGTGTTGTAGTAGGTCTACCGATTGATATGAACGGAGCAGTAACAGAGCAAACAAATATAGTAATAAAATTTGCAGAAGAATTAACAAAATCTATAAACTTGCCTATATATTTACAGGATGAAAGACTAACTACAAAAGCTGCGAATAATTTTCTTAAATCATTCGGTGTTAAAAGAAAAGACCGTAATAACAATGATGATGCAGTAGCTGCTAGTATGATTCTTGAAACCGTGCTTGATTCTATGAAAAAACTTTAATTAGGAAAGAATTGAGGAGTTGTTGCATGCATCGAAAAACCTACTCAATGTCATCCCCGTAAAAGCGCACAACTGTCCGAAGTTAAAATGAGCAAAAGCTATTTAATAGCTAAAAATGATATTTTTAACGTAAAACATTAAAAATACTACCAGTAATAATTGTAAAAACCATTGCTTATTCTACTTATTTTTCAACTTCGGACAGTTGTGGTAAAAGCGGGGATCCAGAAAAATAACTTCAATATCCGATATAGAAGTTGTATATTCAACAAAATAAGCCTATAAAAACTTGTTTTTATAGGCTTTTACTTCTTTCCCGCCTACGCGGGAATGACATAAAACAGTCCATGCAACAACACTAAGAATTTATGACAAACAAATTACCTACTATTTCACCTAGTCAAATTCTACTTGAAGAATTTATGGAACCTATGGGTATTAGTCAAAGTAAGCTTGCTCGTGATATTGATGTACCTGTTACTAGAATCAATAATATAATTAAGCATCATCGTTCAATTAATGCTGATACGGCACTCCGCTTAGGTAAATATTTTAATGTTAATCCTCGTTGATGGATGAATATGCAAAATCAATATGATTTAGAACTTGCAAAAGATGAAGGTTGGAAAGTTAAAGAAAGTAGAATAAGAACCTTTTCTATGGCAAGTTAATTATTTTTTATGATAGTACAAAAAAGTTATATTGATAATAACGGTAGACTAGTTATTCCTATAAAAGTAAGGTAGAAATTAAAACTTAAAATAGGAGATAAAGTAACAATTAAGTATAACAATTCAGAATTAATAATATCAAGTTTTTATTCAAATATAGAAAAAGCAAGAAACATACTGGATAAGTATAAAGATATTGATTTATATAAAGAATTAAAGCGTATGAGAAAAGAAGAGGATATAAATTAATTCGTTGATAATTATATAATTTCTAGCTTTTCAAAAACCTTATTGTAAAGATATATTATTTATGATAGAAACTATGCAAAATAAATAAAATATATCATGAAAATATTAATTCTAGGTGTTACCGGTATGCTGGGTAACAGTATGTTTAGATTTTTAAGTCAGGATAGTAAGTTTGACGTTTATGCGACAGCTCGAAATAATCCCGCTCGTTCTTATTTTTCTAAAGATTTATCCGATAAATTAATTACAAATGTAGATGTTGAGAATCATGATTCGTTAGTTGAAGTATTTAATAAAGTAAAACCCGAAATCGTCATAAATTGTATAGGGCTCACAAAACAACTAGCTGATGCAAACGACCCGTTAAAAGCATTGCCAATAAATAGTTTGTTACCACATAGGCTAGCTAATTTATGTAAATTAGCTAATTCAAGGTTAATCCATATTAGTACGGATTGCGTGTTTTCAGGAAAAAAAGGTAATTATAAGGAAAGTGATTTTCCGGATTGCTATGATCTTTACGGTCGTTCTAAGTTTCTTGGCGAAGTAGATTATCCTCATGCTATCACTTTGCGTACTTCAATTATAGGTCATGAACTAGCGAGTAATAGAAGCTTAATCAATTGGTTTTTAAGTGCAGAAGGGCAAGTGAAAGGTTTTGAAAAAGCTATTTATTCAGGATTCCCGACAGTAGAGCTTGCAAGAATAATAAGGGATTTTGTATTACCGAATAAAGAACTGCATGGGCTTTATCATGTTGCATCAAAACCGGTTAATAAGCTAGAATTGTTAAAATTAGTAGCAGAAATATATAATAAAGAAATCGATATTATTCCGTCAGATGAGCTTGTGATAGATCGCTCAATGGATAGCACACGTTTTAATGAAGCGACGGGCTATAACCCGCCAGGGTGGCCTGAGCTTGTAAAGCGTATGTGTGAATTTGGGTAAATCGTCATTGCGAGCAGTCGTAGACTGTGTGAATACCGAGTCGTCATTGCGAGAAGAATTACGTAGTAATTCGACGAAGCAATCTCAGGAGTTTGTTATTATCTCATGAGATTGCCACGTCGCTTCGCTCCTCGCAATGACGATTTGGCGTCCACGCGAGGAGACCTTGTTGCGTAGATATAAAAAAAGTAGCTGCGAACTAAGAAAAGTAGTAAATCGACAAAAAACTTAACCACAAGTGTGTATGTCAAAGCTACAAAAAGTTTGCAACTGGAAAGAATATAACAGAAGTTTAAAGAAAAGAGGAACAATAATTTTCACATTTTGTGAAGAATATTTAAAAGAGTTATATTATGGAGGGGAACAGAGGCAAGGAGGAGCGAGAAGATATAATAGCAAGATGTATGAATATTTGCTAACAATTAAGCTGTTATTAAGATTGCCATGGCGAGCAACAAGCGGATTTGCAGAAGGAATGTTTAGCAAAATATTTGCGGGTAAGGATTTAAGAATACCGGATTATGCCCATGCATCAAGAATCGCTAGTAAGCTAAAGTTACGAGTAAAAAATATTGGAGTACAAGAGAAAGGTTCAGGGAAAGAGATAGTATTTGATAGTACCGGAGTAAATGTATATAGCACCAGTGGGTGGCATCAAAGGAAATACGGTAAGGATGGATTATAACGGTAAGGATGGATTATATCGTAAGAGAGAACAGTGGAAGAAGATACATGTAGCAGTCGATTTAGATAGTATGGAAGTACTATCTGTAGCCTATACGGATAGTAACACAAACGACTGTGAAGTTGTTGGTGATATGAGCAAAGAGATAACAGGCAAAGCTAAAACCGTTATAGCAGATGGAGCTTATGATACGCAGGAGTTTAGAAAGATAATATATGATTGGGGAGTACAAGATTTAATGCCCCCAGCACGAACATCTAAGTCACAAGATGAATTAAAGAATAAAAGCAAGGTAGAGAAAGAACATTTAGCTTACAGAGATAAAGTAATAAAAGGAATTAGAGAATATAAAAATTTTGATGAAGGTTTAAAAGCATGGAAAATTAATAGCGGCTATCATCAAAGGTCAAGGGTTGAATCGTTTATGTTTAGGTTGAAGCGAACGTTTGGCTTTAACTTACAACAAAAAACAGAGAAAGGAAGAAAAAACGAAGTAATTACTAAGATAAATATATTAAATGAAATGATTGCCCTTGGGAAAGCTCAATATAGCTTTTAGAATTATATAAAATTTAATTATTTTTATACTCTAAGCGCTATATTGACTTTTTTTAATCTCCACGCAACAACGCCTCCTCGCAATAACGATTATGCAACAATTTTTCCTAGCAATGACGGATAAATAATAACAAAAATAGGTACTAAATAAATAATGTTTGTAGATAAAACTTTAATGATTACAGGAGGCACCGGTTCGTTTGGTAATGCGGTGCTTTCTCGTTTTCTTAAATCCGATATTATCAATGATATTAAAGAAATTAGAATTTTTAGTAGAGATGAAAAAAAGCAAGAGGATATGCGTATTGCTTTAAATAACTCAAAACTTAAATTCTATATCGGGGATGTACGTAATTATAAAAGTATTGATGAGGCGATGCACGGCGTTGATTATGTATTTCATGCCGCCGCTTTAAAGCAAGTTCCGACTTGTGAGTTTTATCCTATGGAAGCAATCAATACTAATGTCTTAGGTGCTGAAAATGTTTTAAGTGCTGCTATTAATAACAAAGTTACAAAAGTTATTGTACTGAGTACCGATAAGGCTGTATATCCAATTAATGCAATGGGATTATCTAAAGCATTAATGGAAAAGCTAGCAATAGCAAAAGCACGTATGCGTTCTCCAGGTGAGACTGTGCTTTGCGTCACTAGATACGGTAACGTTATGGCATCTCGTGGTTCGGTAATTCCTCTTTTTATCAATCAAATAAAACAAGGTAAGGAATTAACCATTACAGAACCGTCAATGACACGTTTTTTAATGTCGCTTGTAGATTCCGTAGATTTAGTTTTATATGCGTTTGAGCATGGGCGTCAAGGAGATATTTTTGTACAAAAATCTCCGTCAAGTACAATTGAAGTACTTGCAAAAGCGTTACAAGATATATTCGATAGCAAAAATGAAATACGTTTTATCGGTACACGTCACGGCGAAAAACATTACGAATCGCTAGTATCATCTGAAGAAATGGCAAAAGCTGATGATTTAAGGGATTATTATCGTATTCCTATGGACGGGCGTGATCTTAATTATGCAAAATATTTTGTTGAAGGTGAAAAGAAAGTAGCTCTTTTAGAGGATTACACTTCCCATAATACAAAACGTTTAAATTTAGAAGAAGTAAAAGAGTTATTATTGACGCTTGATTACGTACAAGAGGAGCTAAAAAATGCTTAAAGTAATGACGATTGTCGGTACTCGTCCTGAACTCATTAAACTATGCTGCGTGATTTCCGAGTTTGATAAATATACTAATCACCTCCTAGTTCATACCGGTCAAAATTATGCCTATGAGTTAAATCAAGTTTTTTTTGATGATATGGGAATTAGAAAACCTGATTATTTCTTAGAAGTAGCGGCAGATAATACGGCAAAATCCATCGGGCTTATTATCGAAAAAGTAGACGAGGTACTTGAGAAAGAAAAACCCGACGCTGTTTTATTTTACGGTGATACTAATTCATGTCTATCGGCGATTGTCGCTAAACGCCGTAAAATCCCGATTTTTCATATGGAAGCAGGAAATCGTTGTTTTGATCAGCGTGTACCTGAAGAAATAAACCGTAAAATAATCGATCATATCAGTGACGTTAACATTACGTTAACCGAACATGCTAGACGTTATTTAATTGCTGAAGGCTTGCCGCCTGAGCTTATTTTTAAATCAGGCTCGCATATGCCTGAAGTCCTTGACCGTTTCATGCCTAAAATATTAAAATCGGATATTTTAGATAAATTATCATTAACCGCTAAGCAGTATTTCTTAATTAGCTCACATCGTGAGGAAAATGTCGACGTCAAAAATAATCTGAAAGAATTATTAAGTAGTTTACAAATTCTTATTAAAGAGTATAATTTCCCCGTAATCTTCTCAACACACCCAAGGACTAAAAAAAGGCTTGAGGATTTAGAGGGGTTTAAGGAGCTTGGTGATAAAATAAGGTTTTTACCAGCTTTTGGTTTTACGGATTACATCAAGCTTCAAATGAATGCGTTTTGTATTTTGTCCGACAGCGGTACTATTACTGAAGAAGCATCAATACTTAATTTACCTGCTTTAAATATTCGAGAAGCACATGAACGTCCTGAAGGTATGGATACCGGAACGCTTATTATGTCGAGCTTTAAAGCGGAGCGGGTACTACAATCGGTGAAAGCTATTACGGAAGAACACGAGAATAATAAACGCTTGCAAGATATCGTGCCGGATTATGCCGAAGCGGGTCTTGTATCAAAGAAAATATTGCGTATAGTTTTAAGTTATGTGGATTATGTTAATCGTACGGTTTGGTTTAAATGACAGAAAAGGATAAAATAGTTGAAGAATGGTATTCGGCAGATATATTTCATACTAAAATAAAAGAATTTATAAATCCTGTTTCTAGTATTATGGATATTGGATGCGGGATTCATCCGCAACAATATATAGTTCCTAATTTACTTATTTGTGTAGAACCATATCAAGAATATGCTGAAATATTAAAAAAGAATTTATCAGGAACTAATTCAATAATAATTCCTTTAGACGCAAAAGCTACTCTTACTACATTTTCCGATAAATCTATTGACTCAATATTTTTAATTGATGTTATAGAGCATATGCCTAAAGAAATCGGGAAAGAAGTATTAATTGAATGCGAACGGGTAGCTCGCAAACAAATTATAATATTTACCCCTTTGGGTTTTATGCCGCAAGAAATACATGATACTGACGGCTGGAATTTACATGGAGGAGAATGGCAAGAGCATAAATCCGGATGGCATCCTGAAGATTTTCCCGGATGGAGTATTATAGGATGTAAAGAATTACATACTCATAATGCTAAGAGTGAGCTTCTTACTACTCCTTATGGAGGATTCTATGCAATAAAAAATATAGTATATACCGAAAATTATTTTAATGACGTATATGGAGAAAATATTTTATTTAATGCTACAAATCATTTAGAAAATTTAAAAGCTATATTTCCTGATTTTAAAGAAAAAGTTATAAACAATGAAATTGTAAAAAATAGTTTAAAATGCAGTTTATGGATGTGTCAACGCACAACAGAACTATTAATTGAGAAAGGAGCGACAACCTCTTTAAAAGAAATTCTAGAAATAGTAGAGAGAGAAAAAATAAATTTTGCTATTAATACAGCTCAAGAATATTTATCTAAAATAAATAAATTTGCTTCACAATTTAAAGATATCAATAAGTTATACGAGCAAATAAATAATTTACAAGAATTATTAAAATCTACTACAGACCAACTAACAGAGCAGTTAATCATTAATACTGAAGAATTAGAAATACTTAAGGAACAGTTAGAAACCAAGGAACAAGAACTAAAAATCAGTAATGAAAACCGCTCTATTTTTATAAAGATTTACGCTAAAATGATAAGAATACTAAATAAGTTGAAAGCGATATGAGTGGGATAATATTATTATTTACAATTTTTTAGGATATAGCTTCTTTTTTAGAAAACTATTTAAAATAGAATTTTCTCATGCATTAGTATTTTCAACTTCTGGAATTTTATCAATATATTTTATAGCTTCTATATTTTATATATTGGATTTGGTGATTTATGCCTCTTTTGTCTTAGGAGTAGGATTCTTTCTTTATTGTATTTTTGATTCTTTTAGACAAAGTAAAGATATTAGAAATATAGGAGAATTATTTGGAGTTGACGTAATCATATTTATTTTAGGTATGATTGCTTATTATATATTCGTAAAAGACTATCCTAGTTATTATTTTTGGGATGAATATTCTCATTGGGGGCTTACTTTAAAAGAAACAAATATTTATCATGGTTTTAGGCTACCTAACGATCCTACATCAGTTATAAATAAGTTTAACGGTTATGCAAAACTCGCTAGTATTTTTCAATATAGTATAAATAAAATTATTGGTTTTAAAGAAAGTTTAAATGTATTTGCTAATGGCTTTCTTTATTTTATTTTTTGTTCAGTAGCATTAGTAGAAAAAAGATTGCTTTTAGGTATATTTTTATACTTAATGCTAATCTTATTTTCTATGTATGATATAATAGTAAGTATTAATTCGTTACATGTTGATGCAACTGTAGGATGTATATTTGGTGCGACTATAGCTATTTATCTTCAATCTAAAAAATATAATAACATATTATTAAGTTTAGTTCTAATATCACCTTTATTATTTATTTTACCGAATATTAAAGAGGTAGGATATTGGTTATCATATATAGCAATTTTTATAATTACCGTTGACTTGATTTTCAATAAAAAATATTCCAATTTATGGGTAATAATAATTTTATTATTACCTATTTTGAGTAATTTTATATGGTGTAATTATGTCAATAGCTTATGTATAGAAACTGTATGTGATTTTGAGTGTACTTCTTTTAAACAAGTGCCGTTTGCTTCTATTTATAATCTTTTATTAATTAATTCTGAGCAAGTAGCTATTGTAAAATTAATAATAAGTTATATGGTTCATTATGCTTCTTTTCCAGAGGTATGCTATATTTATGGTATAACGGCTATAGCAATAATTTTTATTTGGCAAAATTCTAGAGAGCAATTAAAAAATTTTTTAAGAGTTTATATTATTTTATTAATTGGATTTGTTTTGTATATTGTTTTTAGAATAGATTTATATTTAACAAAATTTATTAGTGAAAAAGCAAAAGTAGCGGCATGTTATTCTAGATATTTTAATAGTTATACTTATGTATTTTGTTTTGTAACAATAAGTTTTATTAAGAATTCATTTGATAATTCTAACTTAAATTTTAGAAGTTTAATTTGGTTTTATATTATTGCCATAATTTTAAGTGTAATGTCTTTAAAAAATATTGTACATAAATTAAAGGATGTCTCTATACTTAGCAACGTAGCCTCTGACCCAATAGTGCGTCAAAATAAAATAAAAGCTTTAATTAAAAATGGAATAAAAGATGGTTCAGAATTTAAGGAGAATAATTTTAAACTATTAGATTGTTATATTTATAATTATCTAGAGGCTCCAAATACTGATAACAACATATTGTTGAAATGCTTAGAGGATAGACAAGGTATATTTTAAAATTTAAATGAAAATATTGCAAATAAATGGCTATGAATCTCCAGGGCGTAGGTTTCATGGTTTGTCTATAACGCCGATTTTAAAAAAATACGGTATTGAATCTAAGCATTTAGTATGGACTAAAGATACTCAAGATCCTGAGGTGCTAACATTTGAAGATATAATACCTAGAAAGATAAACCAAATCCTACAATTAATAGAAAAGCAGACGTCTCTACAGTCTATATTATATCGTAATGTTCCAAAAATAATAAAAATGCCGACTTTTCAAGAGGCGGATTTAATACATCTTCATATCATACATTCTGGTTACTTTAGTATTAGTGATTTATCAATGATCACAGATTTAAAGCCAACTATATGGACTTTGCATGATCCTTGGGCAATGACTGGTCACTGTATTCATCCATTTGAATGTAAACGTTGGATGATAGGATGTGGAGAGTGTCCTGATCTTACAATTCCTTTTCCCTTAAAAAAAGATAACACAAAATTACTATTTGATTACAAACGTCAAGCTTATAAAAATGCTAAGTTTGAATTAGTCGTTGCTTCCAAATGGATGTATGACATGGTTAAATTATCTCCTTTATTTGAAGAGGTATCAGTTCATCAAATTCCTTTTGGTTTAGATTTAAAATTTTTCTCACCAGATGTTGCACCTAAAGCTCGCAAGCAATTTGGAATATCTGAAGATATGCTGGTAATATGTTTTAGGTCAGACGATAATCCTTTTAAAGGATTACAGCATATAATTCAGGCTTTAGAAAAAATTGAAACTAAACAACCGGTGTGTCTTCTGACGTTAGGTAGTAATTATAATTTATTAAAAAAGTTTGAAAATCGCTTTAAAATTATTAATCTTGGATGGATTAATAATGAAGAAACTATAAGAAACGCATTAGTAGCATCCGACATTTTTTTAATGCCATCTATTGCAGAATCATTTGGAATGATGGCAGTAGAAGCATTAGCATGCAGTAAGCCGGTAATAGTTTTTGATAAAACTGCTTTACCTGAGGTAGTTTATGCACCTGAGGTAGGTATATCTGTACCGTTAAATGATAGTGAAGCTCTATATCAAGCATTACAAAATCTTATTGATAATCCTAATGAAAGAGCTGAACGCGGTAAGAAAGGTCGTGAAATAGCTGAATTATATTATAATGAAGAAACACAAGCAAAACATTTAGCTGAATTATATAAAAATATTGTCAACAAATGAAAGTTTTACTTTTAACTGATATGCCACCTTGTCAAAATTTTACTGCCGGTTTAGTACTAAATCGTTTAGTAAAGTTTTTACCTGTTGAACAGATTGCTATTTGTTCAATTCTTAATCCAGCTTTAAATCCAATAATACCAGAGGATTTACAAGAAATTCCTCATTTAATATTACAAAAGCCTAGAGAAAGTGCATTGCGTATATTAAAGGGTCCCTTGAGCGATATATCATCTTTTACTTTTGAGTTGTTTAATGCTGCACAGGTAAAATACAATCTACTACCTAAAATTATTGAATTTGCAAAACAACAAGAAGTGACTGCATTATGGGTAGTATTAGAAGGTCAAACAATTATTCGTTTGACAAAAATACTTGCATTTAAATTAGGTTTACCTTTATTTACTCAAATATGGGATCCTTTTGAATGGTGGCTTCGGGATAATAAAATTGATGAGTTTACTCAAAAAAGGCTTTTAAAAGAATTTGATAAAGTAATTAAATATAGCACTTGTTGTGCTACTGCGTCATGGGCAATGTCTGAAAGTTATGAAGCTAAATATAATATGTCTACCATACCGGTCATTGCAGGGTTACCAAAAGAATTAGCACGCATGCCAGCTGCATCGCCTCATAATAGAAATGAATTTATAATTAGTATGGCTGGGCAGTTTTATGCTCAAGCTGAATGGTTAAGTCTTATTAATGCTCTTAATCAAGCTAACTGGATTATTGCGGGTAGGAAAATTAAAGTTCGGATAATGGGTGGAGGTTTTCAAGCATTTACACAACTACCTGCTAATTTTGAGTATTTAGGATGGTGTTCTCAAGAAGAAACTATTAATTTACTTAATGAGTCAGATCTTCTTTATATGCCTTACTGGTTTTCTGAAGAATTTCGCAAAGAGTCTAGTACGAGTTTCCCTTCAAAATTAGTTACATATTTTGCTTCCGGTAGACCGGTTTTTTGCCATGCTCCTGATTATTCTTCACCAAGCAAATATATAACAGAAAATAATGCAGGATATTTATGTAATTCTCTTGCTGCCGATAAAATAATATATGAGCTTGAAAAGGTAATAACAGATGAGGATTCTTATAAAAAATTTGCTACAAACGGTTCAAAATGTTTTTTACGAGATTTTACGTTAGAGCATATGAAAGAAACATTCCTTAAATTTTTAAATATAAACGATAATGAAAATAAATAATAGTCGTATAGTTTGGGTAGATTTAACCAAGTCTTTAGCTATTTTCATGGTAATTATAATTCATTCGATAGCTTCATTATTCTATGAATATTCCTCTTCACCTTTTTCTAAAAATTTTATACTGTCTAATTTTATAAATTCTTTTTTTAGAGTGGCTGTTCCTTTGTTTATATTATTGTCAGGTGTTTTAGTGCTTCAAAATACTATGCCGATAGAAAAATTATGGCATAAAGTAAAAAGGTTATTAATTCCATTAATATTTTGGAGCATTTTATATAAATATTGGGTTTACTATAATATCGGAAAAAAGTTTAATATTTTTTCTATATTAAATAGTATAATTCATGAACCTGCAATGTATCGTCTAGAATTTGTTTATTATATGCTTGGGGTTTGTTTACTATTTCCAATTCTTGCTTTAATTGTTAATGAAATGATTAAAGATACAAAATTTGCTTGTTATTTTTTAATATTATGGTTTGTAATTAATAGTGTTAATTCTTATTACTTTTTATCGATAACAAATTGGATGGCAATTAGTAATTTTCTCAATTATTCCGGTTATGCGGTTTTAGGTGCATATTTAATAAGAAAAAATATCGGTTTAAAATTTCCTATATATTATTGGCTAATTTTATATTTAATAGGAAGTATTATCACTTTTATTATAACTTGGAAACTAAATATAAATTCTTCTGTACCTGATGAAACTGCATATGTATATTTAACACCAAATGTTATAATCGCATCTATAGAAATATGTGTAGTATTACAAAAAGTTAATGTGCAGGTTTATTATAATAAGCTATTAAAATGTATTTCTAACAATTGTTTCTTCATATATTTTTTTCATGTTTTAGTTATAGAAAAATTAAAAGTGCAAATATTAGTAATTCCTATACTGAACCCTATATATTCTCCAATAATAGGAAGTTTAATTCTGGGCATCGCTACTTTTATAATTAGCTTGCTAATTAGTATATTAATTAGATTAATTCCTCATGCTCAAAAGTTAGTTGGATGAAACAAAATACATATTCCCCCCTAGTTTCGATTATTATTCCCGTATATAACGGTGCTAATTATATGTGTGAAGCTATAGACAGTGCCTTAGCTCAAACTTACAAAAATATTGAAATTATTGTTGTTAATGACGGTTCTAAAGACAATGGAAAAACAGAAGAAATTGCATTATCGTACGGTGATAAAATACATTATTTTTCTAAAGAGAACGGAGGTTGCGCCTCGGCGTTAAATATTGGCATAAAAAATATGCAAGGTGAGTATTTTTCATGGCTTAGTCATGATGATGTATATTATCCTAATAAAATTGAACATCAAATTAATATATTAAGTAAATTAGATAATAAAAATACTGTTGTTTATTGTGGTTATGAGTTAATTGATGAAAATTCTCGTTTACTAGGCTTTATAAGACTTGATGATAAATATCCAAAAGAAAAATTAAATATATCATTATTTCCGGTTTTGCGAGGATTAGTATACGGCTGTGCTTTATTGATACCTGCAAAATATTTTAAGAAGATAGGGGTATTTGACGAATCGCTAAAATATACTCAAGATTATAATTTATGGTTTAAACTTTTTCGTATAGCACATATTTATTTTGATTCTGAAGTTCTTGTAAAGTGTCGTCAGCATTTAGCACAAACTAGTCGTACTGAGATTAATCAATTAGAAGAATGCGAAGAATTATGGTCAGGTTTTTTAAAAGAGTTAACAGAAGAAGAAATGCTAATAATGGGAAAAGGTTCCATAGCTGCGTTTTTATTTGATACCGTAGCCTTTTTAAAAAATCATACACAATATAAAAAATCAGAAAAACTAGCTCTAGAAATGGCGAATAAGTATTTGAAAGAAACTAAAGTTAGCGTGATTATTCCTATATATAACAGGATAAATTGGACTATAGAGGCTATAGAAAGCGTACTTGCTCAAACCCACGCCAATTTTGAAGTGCTTGTAATAGATGATGGATCAACAGAGGATATATCAGAATTAACTAAAATATGTAAAAAAGATAAGAGGATAAAATATTTCCGTAAAGAAAATGAAGGACCTGCATCCGCTCGTAATTTAGGAATTAAAAAGGCTTCTGGAGAATATATTGCCTTTCTTGATTCAGATGATTTATTTATGCCAAATAAAATAGAAACTCAATTAGGATTTATGATGGAAAATAATTTTGTATTTTCTCATACTTCATATCAAAGAATAGATGAAGAAGGAAAGGATATATGTTTTGTGGATTCCGGTAATGTTAGTGGTAAAGTTTTTCCACAAATTATCCAAACCTGTACAATAACAACAACAACAGTGATGGGTAGGACTTGGTTATTTAGGCAAAACTTATTTCCTGAAAATATTAAAATTGGCGAAGATTGTTGTATTTGGATTTCTATTGCAAGTAAGAATTTAGTAGGAGGTATTAATAAGGCGTTATCTAAATTCCGCGTTAACGGTAATAATGCATTTATAAACCCTACTAAATATTCTCAAGGGTTAATAAATATTGCTGCGTACGTTGTTAATGATAATTATTTAAGTAAATATAGCTCACTAACGGCTAACTTATTATCCAAAGCCATAATTCAATTAAAGTTAATAAAAGAGAATTCTGACATTACAGAAAATGATTCTAATGGTATAATAAAAAAAATACGATCAGGCTTTTCTATTGCCCCAAGTTTGATTAGGCTAGCTATTTACTCTATAAAATATAATGGAGTAAAAGCAACGATCTCTAGAATACAGAGATGGATTAAAAATATGTATACTCGATGAACTTCAAAAATTGGTTACGTCATCCTACAAGTACTGCGGTGCTCACGTATTAAGTATACGCTCCGCTCCTCGTCTTGTGGATTCCCTGCTCTTTTTAAGTTGATCTTCGTATACCAACTTTTCATTTACTCGAAGTATATAGATAACTATTCCTCAATTATTTTAACTTTTGAGCCGTCGCCGATTTTAGTCATACCTTCGGTAACGACTAAGTCCCCTTCTTTAATATCCTTAGAGGTAATTTCAATTAAACCTCCTGTACGTGTGCCGATTTTTACATATAATTGTTTTACCGTATCACCGTCTATTTTATAAATAAAGTTACCTTGATTATTTCGTTGAATACAACTTTCAGGAACGGTTAGATTTTTGTGAGGATTAATTATAAGCGTAACATCTACGAAGCTATTATGCAGGATTTTTGTCCCCATAGGTAAAATAATTTTAGCTGTTAAAGTACCATTATCTGATAAGTAATGTGATACTGCCCCGATTGTACTTTTAATTTTTCCTGCAATTAAAACTTCAGTATCGACTCCAACTTTTCCGCTTAAAGATTCTGGCAATTCAATAAAAATACTTTGTGAGTTTTCTGTTCCGGTAATGCTAAAAAGATAGTCGCCTATTTTTACTTCATCACCGACCATAGACTTAATTACGCCTATTTTACCGGAGTAGGGTGCAGTAATTATCATGTCGTTATATGTTTTTAGAGCTTTGGAATAATTAAATTTAGCATCTTCAAGTTCGCTTTTTGACCTTTTATATTCCCCGTTGCTTACAAATTTTTTAGCAAATAAAACTTCTTTTCTATTATAATCTTCTTGTTTTGTATTTAATAAAGCTGCTGCTCTAGATTTAGTGGTTTCTGCTATGTTTTTATCTATAACTAGCAATATATCTCCTTTCTTTACTATTTCTCCTTGATGTGCTGAGACTTTTTCAACTACTCCAATGGCATTAGCATAATAATCACGGCTATTATCATTCTGACATTGCCCTACAATATTAAATATGTCGTAAAGTTCGGCAATTTGTACTTTAGTTGCTTTTACTCCTATAATTTCTTCTTCCTTTTTACTTGCCATAATAGAAAGTGAGATAAGTAAGGTAAAAAGAACAATGAGCTTTGTAGGCATAATATTATACTCTAAAGTGAATAGGTGTCATCTAGTTAGCTTGTCTGCGTTAGGTATTGCCCGCGTGGATGTATTCCACCTCTGTCATCCCGTGGCTTGACCTATAGTACCAGACAATTTTCACTTTATGTCATTCCTGCAGAAGCAGGGATCCAAAATAAAGCGAGATAAATCGAGCTTTAAAAAAGCTTTATTTGAAAAAAAATTATCTAATAAAAAAATCTTTGAAATCAAGATTTTTTTAGCATAGATCCCTGCTTTCGCAGGGATGACATAGAGAACTTTTTAAAAACTGTCCGGTACTATAGGTCAAGCCACGGGGTGACATATTGGATTTACCGCTCCACGCAACAATACCTCCAAGTTATGACAAAGTATGTTTTTTAAGTTCCTCGTCCGTTAACCATTTATATTCTTTTTCTAGAATTTCAAATCTGATTTTTTCTAATTGTTCATCAAGATCAGGTTCAGGAACGATAGCAGAACCCATAAATTCAAATCCTTGATAGTTAATTTTTAGTTTCTTACAAATTTCTTGTAATGATAGTAAATTTTCTTCTATATCATCAATAAATATTATTGATTGCGGATAATAATCTGTTTTGCGTAATACATATTCAAGTACGCTTCCTTTATCATATTCCGCAGTATAAATTATGCCATCTTTTAATGTAGGTTTACCGTAACCGATATTAAAATCCTCGATTGTTATTTCATCTTCTAAAGGTGAAAATTCTTGAAAATTTACCTTTAATTCAGTGAGTTCACGAATTCTCCATTCGATCATATCTTCAATTACGCCGAATTTACCGGTAGGAAGTTTAGTAAGCCCCATTGCCGGAATATTTTTTTCTTTAAGTAGAGTAAATATTTTTAAAATATCTAAATTAACGAATCTAGATTTTTTTCCTTTAAGAATAACGCTAAGTAATAATTCACATTTTTTTCTAGTAAGTCTTTTTTCAATGTTATTCATTAATGCTTTTCTATAATCATGTGTTAACCTAGATTCATCACTATCCATTACAATTACTTCGTCTACATCAAAAAGCACCAAGCTAGTATTATCGGCTTGTTTTACCGCTTCTATAACTTCTTTAAAATCATGAACTTTATTTATTTTACTATACATACTCTTTATTTTTTATTTATGGTTTAAAATCTAGATTGTGTTATTACCCTTGGATATTATCTATGTGAATCGTTTTATGTCATTCCTGCGTAGGCGGGAATCCAGTAAAACATATAAAAAACTTGTTTTGTATACGTTTATTTTATCAAATATGTAACTTAACTATATCAACATTAATGTTATTTTTCTGGATTCCCGCCTACGCGGGAATGATATAAAGCAAGTTGTCTAATTCATACAACAAAGTTTTAAATAACTACGGGTATCTATTATTTATTTTGTAACGTCACTTATCATTTCTTCTAAGGAATTTGTCATTACCTTTAAATCTTCTTCTCTAGATAAATTATGGTGACCGTCTTTAATTAGCTTCATTACTATTTGTTTACTTGTTATTTGTTCTAATAATTTTACTGAAACATTATAAGGCACGTCTTCATCTAACATTCCATGAATTAGATGTACCGGTATATTTATCTCAATCTGTTTCTTTGTCAATAATAAATGTTTTTTTGCATCTTCTATCAGTTTATAGCTTATAGCATATTTATGCTCACAATTTTTACCTCTTACTTCTAATATTCCCTCTTTTTGCATCTTATTTTGATCGTTTAGAGATATATTTTGCCAAATATCTTCAGTAAAATCGGAAGCGGGAGCTAAACACACAAGCCCTTTTATTTTATCAGGGAATTTTAAAGCTGCAAGAAGTGCTAACCATCCTCCCATGCTCGAACCTACTAATATTGCCTTCGTATCAATTAATTTGTCTAAAATTATTGATACTCCTTCTAACCAATCACTAATTGTTTGCTCCTCAAATCGTCCCGATGCGTTTCCATGGCCGAAATTATCAAAAACAATAAAATTATAATTGTTTTTTTTACAATAATCTATTAAATAGATAGCCTTAGTTGATTGCATACTAGACATCAAGCCGTGTAAAAAAATTACAGATGGAATATTTGTATTAATTATTCTATAATTATCATAGACAATAAATTTGTCTTGTGTTTTATTATAAAGCTTGTGCATTTTAAATAATTATTTTAATAGATTGAGATTTAATGCCTTCATTAAAGTCAAGTAAACGATACAATAAATATACTATTTTGCAAGTAGTTCCTGCTCTAGTCTCGGGAGGGGTTGAAAGAGGTACTATAGAAGTTGCAAAATATCTTAAAATTCTCGGTTATACTCCTATCATAATTTCAGCAGGTGGTACTCTAGTTCAAGAGTTAGATAAGGAAGATATATTGCATATTGAAATGAATAGTAGCAGTAAAAACCCTTTTGTATTTCTGAATAATGCAAAATTGATAGCAGAAATAATCAAAAAATATAATGTTGATATAGTTCATACAAGATCAAGGGCACCGGCATGGAGTTCATATCTAGCAACAAAATGGACGAACGCTAAATTTCTGACTACTTTTCATGGGGTTTATAATATTCCGAATAGTTTTAAAAAATATTATAATAGCATAATGCTCAAAGGCGAGAAAGTTATTGCTGTATCCAATTTTGTAAAACAACATTTGCTTGAAAACTATAAAATTGATGAAGACAAAATAGTAGTAATTGAGCGTGGAGTAAATTGTGATTATTTTGATCCGGCAAATTTAACGCCCGAAAAACTTAAAAAATGTCGTGATAAATATGATGCACCGAGTAACGTGCCGATAATATTAATGCCTTCTAGAATGACAAGCTGGAAAGGACATCTTGTTCTAGTAGAAGCATTAAGTAAGTTAAAACATAGAGATTTTTATTGTTTGATGGTTGGCGATATATCTAGACATCCCAATTTTACTAATAGAGTCAAAGAGCTTATATCTACTCTAAAGCTTCAAAATAAAATTCAAATTTTCGGTAATGATTCGGATATAATAAACCTATATGGGATTTCCGATATTATCGTTTCTGCCTCAATCGAGCCTGAAGCTTTCGGACGTACTATTATAGAAGGGCAGGCGATGGAGAAGCTTGTTATTGCAACTAATATCGGCGGGGCAGTAGAAACGATAAATAATAATATAACTGGTTTCCACGTAGAACCGAATAATGCCGAAGTGTTAGCAGAGAAAATCGATTATTGCTTCTCGATTTTAGGTACTGATACTGCTAAGAAAATCCAAGAAGCAGCAAGACATACGGTAATTAATAATTTCTCTCTTGATCTGATGCTAAGAAAAAACCTTGAAGTCTATAAAGAAATCTTAAAAAACTCCCATAATTGAACACCTAGATTTAGTATATACAGTATATAGGAGTGAATAGAATAGCTATTCTCCTAATAAGTTTATTTCAGCGTACAAATCTTCAAGATTTATATACTGATTATAAAAATTATTATAATCATGAGATTTACCGTCATGATGTACTACAAGCATTAAAGTTTCTGGTAAAAATTCTTTTAAAGCTTGTTGTGCATTTTCTATAGATATTTTATCCAGATTGGCAAACACCTAGTCTAAAATTAATATTTTAGGGTTTGAAATTATAGCTTTAATGATTCCAATTTTTTTCTTTTGACCGCCGCTTGGTGCATTTATTACATCATAATTTTTATCACTTAAGTGCGTAATTAATGTAGCTAGATCCAATTTTATAAATAGTGTGTTAATTTTTTCTTCTAATGATTGTTTATTACTTTTAATGATTGATTGATCAAGACCAGAGGTTATTACTTCAAATAAAGTAGATTGAGCAGGTATGTAACTATTCTGATCAATAAATATTATTTTTGGATTTTGATAATAGGTAGGTATGGAAATTTCACCAGCACTATGGCATGAGTCAGCAATACAATTTACTAAACTCTTTAAAAAAGTGGTTTTGCCTTTTCCTGAGGAAGCTGAAAGAAGATAATGTGCTCCTAATTTTAATACTAATTTTTCAAAGCTCAAAATAGTTCTTTCTTCTATAATTAGGTTATAATCAGAAATTACAAGTTCATCATTTGTATCATTAGTAGACCATGTTATTCCTTTTTTATCTTCAGAAGAAAGTGCCTCTATTAATTTTGTAATTCTCTCTTGCGATACGGTAATCCTCCCATTTTTAATCGCAATAGAGAGTAGAGAGTTAAGTTGCGAGAGCTAATTTTTGTATTGGTGTTATACCGCCAATAGCCATATTAAGTCTTTCGTTATTATAAGACCAAAGCCATTGAGTTGCAAGATCCTGTGCTTCTTGTATATTAACAAATAAATACTGATTTAACCAATCATATCTTACAGTTCTATTATATCTTTCAATATATGCATTTTGCTGAGGCATGCCTGGCTGAATGAATAATAA
Source organism: Rickettsia senegalensis (assembly GCF_056135685.1). Lineage (NCBI taxonomy): Bacteria > Pseudomonadati > Pseudomonadota > Alphaproteobacteria > Rickettsiales > Rickettsiaceae > Rickettsia > Rickettsia senegalensis. The sequence continues at coordinate 797,522 of NZ_JBVYTQ010000001.1, forward strand.
CTTGATATTCTTTTCTTTTGCCCACTTGCTCAATAATTTACTGATATATTCAGGTCCATTATCACAACGTATAGATTTTGGCTTACCTCGCCATTCTATAATTTGATCTAGTGACCTGATAACTCTTCCTGCTGACAATAAAAAATCAGTCTCAGTACCAAGGCTCTCTCTATTAAAGTCATCAATCACATTAAATAAACGATATTTCCTACCATTCTCTAAACTATCGTGCATAAAATCCATGGACCAGCAATCATTTATTGTTTTAGACACTATAAGCTTTTTAGGCTTTGCTCTAAGTAATCTCTTCTTAGGCTTTATTCTCATATTAAGGGCTAGCTCCTTATATATCCTGTATACACGTTTATGATTCCAACCAAAACCTTTGATATTACGTAAATATAAAAAGCAGAGGCCAAGGCCTCAGTTCTTTTGATCACCTACTAAACGCATTAGCTGGCCTGCTATAATATCATCCTCAGATGATAGCTTCCTTTTATATCTATAGCATGTTTCGCTGACACCAAAGATCTTGCATGCACTCCTTATAGAAATATCTTTTTCTCCAGATATTATTTTAGCCATCTCCCGCCTTTGAGATGGCTTCCTAACTTTTTTTTCAAGTACTTCCTTTAATATATCAGCTCTTAGCCTTTCCTGGTCGTGCCTCCGTATTGCAGTTTAGAGTAAATAGTCTATAATCCTCAAACAGTAATAAGAGAGAATTATAGTTAAGGAGTTATGGCAAAAATAGATGTTAAGTGTAGATATTGTCACAACACAGAAGAAGTAATAAAGTCAGGATATTCAATTTCAAAACAACAGAGATATCAATGCAAGCGGTGTAATCGATATTTTCAATTGGAGTATATTAATAATGCATCTAAGCCTGGAGTTAAGGAGCAAATAATAGAAATGTCAATCAAATGTAATAGTTGAGATTTAATCTTACATTTAGTAAAATTAAGATAATATTAAATGGAGGATTAGAGATGAATCTAAATCAAAAAATAATAAAGCCAAAAATAGGATTACTAGAATTAGCTAGGAGTCTTGGTAGTATATCGTCAGCATATAAAGCTATGGGTTACAGTAGAGACAGTTATTATAGGTTTAAAGAGTTATATGAAACAGGAGGAGAAGAAGCATTATATGAGATTAGTCGGAAGAAGCCAATTATAGCGAATAGAGTTGATCCTGCCGTAGAGAGAGCAGTATTAGATATGGCAATAGAATACCCCGCTTATGGTCAGCTGCGAGTATCAAATGAGCTTAAAAAGACTGGTATTCTTGTATCACCTGGAGGAGTTAGATCTATTTGGCTACGTAATGATTTAAATAATATCAATAAAAGACTTAAAGCATTAGAAGCCAAAATGGCTCAGGATGGTATTGTTCTTACCGAAGCTCAGTTACAAGTATTAGAGAAACGGCGTAGCGAGAAAGAAGCTCATGGTGAGATTGATACACAGCATCCAGGTTATCTAGGATGCCAAGACACATATTATGTAGGTAATTTTAAAGGCATAGGCAAGGTATATTCTCAAGTGTTTATTGATAGTTACACTCGGGTTGCAGAGGCTAAACTATATACTGATAAAACAGCACTTACCGCTGCTGACATGCTTAATGATAGAGTGTTACCATGGTATGAGAGTCAGCAAATACCAGTACTTCGTATTTTAACTGATAGAGGTGGTGAGTATAAAGGTAATATAGAACATCATGCTTTTGAATTGTTCTTAAGCATTGAGGGTATTGAGCATACTACTACTAAAGCATATTCTCCTCAAACAAATGGTATGTGTGAACGTTTTAATAAAACTATGAAACAAGAATTCTTTGATACTGCTATGCGTAAAAAGATCTATACTGATCTTGATGATCTACAACTAGATCTTGATATTTGGCTAGAATATTATAATAATGAAAGACCGCATTCCGGTAAATATTGCTATGGAAAAACACCTATGCAGACTTTTATGGATAGTAAAAAGTTAGCTGTTGAAAAGAATAACGAAATCTTATATCTTGAATACTCATCTGACAGTCATAACTTATCAGACATTCAGATATAATTTTTATAATGTCTGTAAGATTAAATCTTGACTTCTACAAATCAACGGCTCTGGAGTTAGAGATACAGTAAGAGTATTAAAAGTGGGTATCAATACAGTTATCCGTGTTTTAAAAAAATCTAGTATTAAAAAACAATAAATCATTCTATCAGTACAACAGAAGTAATTATTGCTCCTGAGATAGATGAACAATGGTCTTATGTACAGAATAAATCCAGACAACGATGGCTTTGGTATGCCTTGGATAAGATTTCGTTAAAAGTAGTTGCTTATACGTTTGGTACAAGATGTGATAGCACATTAGAATCATTACTGAAAAAACTAGAGAATTTCAAGGTGACTTTTTACTATACAGATGGATGGGGGAGTTATGCTAGGTTATTAGACCCTAAAAAGCATATTATCAGTAAAAAATACACTCAACGGATAGAACGAAGTAACTTGAACCTTAGAACGAGATGCAAGAGGCTTGCACGTAAGACAATCTGCTTTTCCAAGTCATTGGATATTCATGATAAGGTTATTGGTACTCTTATTGAACGTATAGCTTTTTAATAGGCGTAACTGCAATATGGAGGCATGACCGCCTTTCCTCAGCATACATCTTTTTAAGCCGTGCATTTTCCGATTCTAACTCCTTTAATTTAGTAATCATCGGTAAAGCTATACCACCATACTTTGATCTCCATTTATAAAATGTCGCTGATGGTATTTTGTGCTCTCTCAGTATAGACGCTACAGGCATCCCACCGCTCGCTTGCTTTAAGATAGACATGATTTGGCTATCACTGTGCTTTGATATTGTCATTTATAGAATCTCCTCCTTTGTTTCTAGAAAATTCTACTCCTTTTGTCGATTGTTTTTGGGGGGTTACCTATTAGGGTCAATTACCCTAATATTAGGAGTTAAGTTTGTCTGAATTTCTTTTAAATTTTCCTGATAATTTAAGAAATCAGTCCCATAATATGTTAAGCTTAATATTACAGCTGTAGAAGTTAAATAAATTAGTACTGAATAATTAGGAAAAGTCGTGATGAGATTTGTAGTAATAGGGTAGATTAAACTTCCTTTAAATGTGGCAGAAGTAAGATAATGTTTCTGAAAATACCCTTCGGTTATTAAGATTTCATCAGCAAGAGTTGCCGAAACAAAAATACCACCTCCTTTTGTCCCATTTACAATAAAACCAGTGATACCGCTAATTATTAAATGCGTTCCATATGCTAACTTCTTGGAAAAGGTAGAAGCAGCATTATTTTTATTAAAATTTACCTTATTAGATGAGATTGTAGATATTATATCATCTATATCATAGCCTAAGTTAGAAAAAGATTTTATTACTAGATTTTTACGAAATAAAAAAGAGAATGCCATAATTATTAATTTTTATTAAAAAAATGGCATTATATGTTCTTAAAAATAATACGCAAGTAGAAACAATTATTATATATGGAGCATTGTTTATTAAAAATAGATATCATCATTGCAAGCAGGCGTTGTTGCGTGGATGCCGATGTCATTCCTGCGAAAGCAGGAATCCACTATAAAGCGAGATAAATCGAGCTCTTAATTTCAAAAATTTTCTGTATGTATACTTTTTTTCTGGATTCCCGCCTACGCGGGAATGACATCGTACGTTTTTTTTGAGCCGTGCAACAACTCTAGTCAAGCCATGGGGTGATAGAGGTGAAATTGATCCATGCAACAATATCTTTTGAGCAACTGAAAGAAGCGTGTCAATCCATTCTTGCTACGTCAAAATTTACAGTTTTTTCTTCTTAGCTCAGACGTTAAATGCTTAACTAATCTATCTTTAATAAACGCTGCCAAATTAGGTGATAAGTTGTGTTATAGTATAAAGGAAAAATGTAGGAGTAGGGAAGAAAGTAAAAAGGCAGATAAATAAAACCTGCCTTTTTGTAATTATTAACGAGAATATAACTCGATTACTAAATGAACTTCTGCTTCAAAAGGATATGGAACATCAGAAAGAGCAGGAACTCTTAAATATTTACCGGTTAATGAAGGTACATCAAATGATAAATAGCCTGGTATTGTTTGACCTTGTTTTGAAACAGATTCTTGGATAAGCGGTATTTGTTTTACGGATTCTTTGACTTCTATAACATCACCTTCCTTTAGTCGTATGCTTGCTATATCGGCTTTCTTACCGTTTAATTTAATATGCCCGTGTGAAACTAATTGTCTTGCAGCAAAAATAGTTGGAGCTATATTCATTCTATAAACAACTGTATCAAGTCTGCTTTCAAGTAACCCAATGAAGTTTTCACCAGTATTACCTTTCATTTTTTGAGCAAGTGCAAAAATATTTCTAAATTGTTTTTCAGTGACACGACCGTAATGGCATTTTAATCTTTGCTTAGCTTTTAAATGTAAACCATAATCTGAAGTTTTAATCATGGTATTCTGTCCATGCTGTCCTGGACGATAATTTCGTGTATTGAAAGCATCCTTGCTATCACCCCATAGACTTACTCCAAGTCTTCTACTAGCTTTATATTTAGAACGAACAACTTTTGTCACTGATAATATCCTTAACTTTATATTTGAATTACAAGAAAATATATACATTTCTTATATCAAAGTCAATCATTGATTTTTACCCTAAAACTTTTTATATTTAATTAAAAAATATTTCATATGAGTTCTTTAGTAACACCAATCAATTTAGATAAAATCAATCATTCACAGAGTACTGTTAAAGACTATATTTTACTTATGAAACCACGTGTGATGTCGCTTGTGATTTTTACAGGTTTTGTAGGTATATGGCTTGCTCCTTATTCCGTGCATCCTTTTATTGCCGGTATTGCAGTTGTTTGCATAGCTCTTGGGGCGGGTAGTGCAGGAGCAATTAATATGTGGTACGATAGAGATATCGATAGCTTAATGAAACGTACTCAAAAAAGACCTATTGTCAGAGGTGCTATAGAATCTGATGAGGCTTTATCTTTTGGTTTGATAACGGGATTTTTTGCAGTATTTTTTATGGCTTTATGCGTTAATCTACTTGCGTCCTTTTTACTGCTATTCACTATTTTTTATTATATCTGTATTTATACTATTTGGTTAAAGCGTCGTTCTATACAAAATATCGTTATTGGCGGAGTATCGGGAGCATTACCTCCTGTGATAGGTTATGCAGCGGTAAGCAATACTATATCTCTAGAGTCGATTATATTATTTTTGATTATTTTTATTTGGACGCCACCGCATTCATGGGCTCTTGCTTTATTCTGTAACGATGATTATAAAAACTGTAGAGTACCGATGATGCCTGCAGTAAAAGGGAATTTATATACTAAGAAACAAATTCTAATTTACAGCACCCTTTTATTTATTGTTTCGTTAATGCCTTTTTTTATCGGAATGAATAATTTTATATATTTAATAACTTCCGGTATTCTTGGGTTAGTATTTCTATATTATTCCGGTTCTTTATTCTATGACACCTATGATAACAAACAAGCTAAACGATTTTTTGCTTATTCGATATTTTACTTGTTTTTTATATTTTTACTTTTGTCCTCAACTAGCACTATATCCACTATTAGCTGAGGGATAATAGTATTGGGTTATTTTTATGGAAGATAAAATTGAAACTCAACGTGAAGAAACATATCATAGGTTTATTTTCATGCAAGTGATTTTTTATTTATAACTGTAATTTTTAAATAAGAAGGGTTAGAAGATATATCGGATTTGATTCCAAGGGAGTAACCTGTCATGCAACATACCCCATCGTTTGATAAAATTACTCTTAATACCGGCTTTATAACGTACAGCCTTGCCTCCATATTCGCTTACTTTATTTTCCTGTATATTTGGTTGCCAAATTAAGGCTTCACTCTCTAATCTATTTGAGGCAATATTTCTTTCATGCTGCTTTTCGTTATGTGTTAAAAATATACATTCCGCTTTTATAAACGGTTTATATTGGTTGTTTATGTATTGATCTAAATCTTCAAATAACTTTGTATATTCGGTAAGCCAGCCTTCATAAGCAATAATAGGAGAAAAGTTTAGATGAACTTCGTAACCTGCTTCAATAAAAATATTCACCGCTTTTATTCTCTCGATAATCGGACTCGCTTTTGGCTCTAATATCTTACTTATCCTTGCCGGCACCAAACTAAATCTAATCCTTATTGTGCCTTCAGGATTAAAATTAAGTAGTTTATGATTAACATATTTAGTAGCAAAAGTTGCTTTAGCATGCGGATGTTCTTTAAAGAAATTAAATATCTTTAACCAATTAGTGTGTTTCCAATGCAGACTTACATCGGTAGAACAACCTATATCATATGTCCAATATTTAGAATCTGTTTGATTGGAAATTTTAGTCGGTAAACTTGCTACATGTTTATCTAATACGTCAAGTATTTGATCTATATTTTCATTTATATATAATGTTTCATAGTTGTGACGCATTGCATAACAATAACTATTTCTACAACCTCCTGCACAGCCATATATAAAGTTAGGAGTTATGTAATCCGCTGATCTTCCATTAGGGCGTACATGCAAAGTTTTCGTATTTTGTACTATTTTCTTAATCATACAATTTTAAATTAAAGTTTATGTAAAATACTTACTTAGCTTTACAAGCTTCAGATTTATTTACTTATATTGAAATTGTAGTTATAAATTATTAATTATAAATATATCATAAGTTATGGAAAAACCAAGCTATCTAAATTTTGAGAATAAAAATTGGTCGTGCCTCCGTATTGCAGTTTAGAGTAAATAGTCTATAATCCTCAAACAGTAATAAGAGAGAATTATAGTTAAGGAGTTATGGCAAAAATAGATGTTAAGTGTAGATATTGTAACAACACAGAAGAAGTAATAAAGTCAGGATATTCAATTTCAAAACAACAGAGATATCAATGCAAGCGGTGTAATCGATATTTTCAATTGGAGTATATTAATAATGCATCTAAGCCTGGAGTTAAGGAGCAAATAGTAGAAATGTCAATCAACGGCTCTGGAGTTAGAGATACAGTAAGAGTATTAAAAGTGGGTATCAATACAGTTATCCGTGTTTTAAAAAAATCTAGTATTAAAAAACAATAAATCATTCTATCAGTACAACAGAAGTAATTATTGCTCCTGAGATAGATGAACAATGGTCTTATGTACAGAATAAATCCAGACAACGATGGCTTTGGTATGCCTTGGATAAGATTTCGTTAAAAGTAGTTGCTTATACGTTTGGTACAAGATGTGATAGCACATTAGAATCATTACTGAAAAAACTAGAGAATTTCAAGGTGACTTTTTACTATACAGATGGATGGGGGAGTTATGCTAGGTTATTAGACCCTAAAAAGCATATTATCAGTAAAAAATACACTCAACGGATAGAACGAAGTAACTTGAACCTTAGAACGAGATGCAAGAGGCTTGCACGTAAGACAATCTGCTTTTCCAAGTCATTGGATATTCATGATAAGGTTATTGGTACTCTTATTGAACGTATAGCTTTTTAATAGGCATAACTGCAATATGGAGGCATGACCTGTTTTTTTGGGGGGGTGCCAAGTCACAAGATGAATTAAAGAATAAAAGCAAGGTAGAGAAAGAACATTTAGCTTACAGAGATAAAGTAATAAAAGGAATTAGAGAATATAAAAATTTTGATGAAGGTTTAAAAGCATGGAAAATTAGGTCATGCCTCCATATTGCAGTTATGCCTATTAAAAAGCTATACGTTCAATAAGAGTACCAATAACCTTATCATGAATATCCAATGACTTGGAAAAGCAGATTGTCTTACGTGCAAGCCTCTTGCATCTCGTTCTAAGGTTCAAGTTACTTCGTTCTATCCGTTGAGTGTATTTTTTACTGATAATATGCTTTTTAGGGTCTAATAACCTAGCATAACTCCCCCATCCATCTGTATAGTAAAAAGTCACCTTGAAATTCTCTAGTTTTTTCAGTAATGATTCTAATGTGCTATCACATCTTGTACCAAACGTATAAGCAACTACTTTTAACGAAATCTTATCCAAGGCATACCAAAGCCATCGTTGTCTGGATTTATTCTGTACATAAGACCATTGTTCATCTATCTCAGGAGCAATAATTACTTCTGTTGTACTGATAGAATGATTTATTGTTTTTTAATACTAGATTTTTTTAAAACACGGATAACTGTATTGATACCCACTTTTAATACTCTTACTGTATCTCTAACTCCAGAGCCGTTGATTGACATTTCTACTATTTGCTCCTTAACTCCAGGCTTAGATGCATTATTAATATACTCCAATTAAAAATATCGATTACACCGCTTGCATTGATATCTCTGTTGTTTTGAAATTGAATATCCTGACTTTATTACTTCTTCTGTGTTGTTACAATATCTACACTTAACATCTATTTTTGCCATAACTCCTTAACTATAATTCTCTCTTATTACTGTTTGAGGATTATAGACTATTTACTCTAAACTGCAATACGGAGGCACGACCGAAAATTAATAGCGGCTATCATCAAAGGTCAAGGGTTGAATCGTTTATGTTTAGGTTGAAGCGAACGTTTGGCTTTAACTTACAACAAAAAACAGAGAAAGGAAGAAAAAACGAAGTAATTACTAAGATAAATATATTAAATGAAATGATTGCCCTTGGGAAAGCTCAATATAGCTTTTAGAATTATATAAAATTTAATTATTTTTATACTCTAAGCGCTATATTGACTTTTTTTAATCTCCACGCAACAACGCCTTGCGAGGGAATGACGACTAGCTATTCAGACAGGTAATGCCTTGCGAGCTACACTTCAGTCTCTTCTAAGACCACTGTAGAATCAGCAAGTTTAGTAATTTTTTCAATTTTTAACCGAGCTTCTTTTAGTTTTTTCTCACAATGATTCTTAAGTAAAATACCTCTTTCAAAGCTATTAACTGCCGTCTCTAGACTCTCTTGTCCGTTATCTATTTTTTTAACAATTTCCTCAAGCTCTTTTAAAGCTTCTTCAAAGCTAATATTTTCTTCTAAAGTTTTAGTATTAGTCATTTATTTTTATTTTTTAATGGTTATCTGTAGTAGTTTTGTTTTCAGTTGTTTGTGGTATAAGTAATTTTTTTAGCTCACTACTATCAAAAGTTTTCTTAGGAGCAAAAATACTCCCTTGCATTTTTATATTAAGATGTGCCAAACTATCTTTATCGGAACTTGTATTTGAGGGATTTAATTTAACAAGCCTTGCCGGTACGTAAAATGATAAAATGCTAGATGCATCCATATCAAAATTATATATATTAACTGCAAAAGAAGCCGCACCGCTACTATATTGTGTTGCAAATTTTACTTTCTTTAACATGGCAATACCTTTTTGTAGTTCAATATCACCGCTTATGCCACTAATATTTTCTTGTCCTATGGTTATACCAGTATTTATATCTTTATCTAAATTTTGCACCTTATAATCAGCTGTATTAATTTTTTCTATAAAAGAATCAATTCCAAAATTATTAACATCTATATTGTTTATAGCAAATTGTGATTTTGTAGTAAGGTTATATAGCTGGCTTTGAAGGCTATTACCGTTAGTCCCTAAACTACCGCTTATACTTACTTTTCCGCTACTTGCAGTAAATATTTTAGGCATAAGAGCCGAAACTTTATCTAAATCTATTGTATTTAAAACATATACGAAATTTATAGAATAAGGTTCCAATAAAATATTGCCGCTACCTTGAAGCTTGCCGCCTAATAATTCTGCTTCAATATTATTAAATTGTAATAGATTATTATTATTTGCTACATAAAATTTAACATTTTTCAATATTAAATTATTCTGTGATAATGTTGATAATGTCCCGTAAAATTGCAATATAGCTTTATCTAAACTATAATCATTTATTAATTTATTTCTTAAATTAAGCATTCCTGCCGGTGATAATAAATCAGTAGTGAGATTACCGTCCTTAATTTCTATGGTCAAAGACGGTAACACACTTGAAGCATCTAAGTTCCAGCTAGTTGATAAATAGCCGCCCGCGGTTTTAAAATCTAAATTACTAATTTTTATATTAGCCGGTATGATTTTAGCAAGCAAATTCATTTTGTCAAATACATGATCGTTATACTTAACGCTATCTATCAAAATATCTAAATTAGCTAAATATCCTATTGTTCTAATAGGAATAAATTTACTTGGATAATCTAAAGTTTTCATATCTTTAGTTAAATTTTTTGTAAATTCGATAAGAGGCGAAATTATCGGATACGTCCTACCGCTTAAGTCAAGTGAAGATATATTAAGCGTAGCATCTAAACGAGGTGTTTGAGCAATAAATTTACTAGAAAAATTTCCCGATAAATTTAAATTGTCTGCTTTAAGTAATAAATTTTTAAAAAATAAATCTATTAAAGTGAGTTTTAAATCCGACGACAAGCTAAAAGGAATAGCTTCTTTAATAGTAACATCGTTAAATCCTAAAATATTCAGTAACGAATTTATATCATTATGCTTTAAATATAGCTGTCCATCGAACATACTTCTAACAGCATTCTGTGTTACGTTACCTGTAAGCTTAAATGCTCCACCTGACTTAATATTACCTGAAAGTTCATTTATCTTTAAAGTACCCTTTGATAAGTTAGAAGAAAAGATTATTTTTTCTAGTGCTTCATTACTACTTAATATTATTTCGTTGATTGCTATGTTTGCTTTAAGCAATTTGTCAGCAAAAATAAATCTAATATTTGAAGAAGAAGTATTAAATGTTACCTCTGCATTTGGAGAAATTAACGAACTTAGATCTATTTTAGGAAAATCTAATTTCACATTAGTAGTAATATTATCATTTTTAGCAATGTTAACAAATCCATTACCTGTAATAAAAGAGGATGCTATTACTATGTCTTTTAGCTCTATTTCATCTTCATTATTTGAAATATTAAATTTAACGTTTACTGCCTCATTTTGATTAAATTTATTAAAAAGATGGTTTAAATCCGGTAATATATTGTACATTACCGATGCTAAATTTTTAATCTGATATTCACCGCTACCGCTAGTAAGTTTAAAATCTTTGTAAATTTGCGATAGCTTAAAACCATAATCATTATTATCAATATCAAGACTAAAATCTACTATATCGTCACGTTTATTCATTGAACCTGAAATTTTACCTATATAGTTACTTGTAGTTTTAAATATGTAATTAGATGATAAAGCATTTTCTTTTTTTAATATACAATTATTAAAATTTAAAATAGAATAGTCTTGTTTATTAATAATACTTAGATTAGTAACATTTAGATTTATATTTTGTAATTTATATTTAAAGAAACTCTTTATTAACTCTTCATGATTATAAATACTTAATACATTAGAATTAGAATAAAATTTAGCATCTAATATGTCTATTTTATTAATTTTAGGATTAAATTTTATAAGCGACCACAACGAAAAATGAATTTTAATCTGCTCTAAATCTAACTCTCCTCCTTCCTTTATCGTCTCAATAATTAAATAAGGCAAAGGAAATTTATTCATCTTTATTTTGCCAATATTTTCTTTTGCAATTCCTAAATGTCTGGTAAGATTATTGGTAACTGAATTGTAGTTAACAAAAGATAATGCACCAAAGATTATAAATAACAATAATGAGAAACAAATTATAGTGCCGGAAGCTATTTTTTTTATCATGTCTGTAAAAAAGTTTTTAAATATATTATTATATATAACTATCAAAATTTAAAGGTAAATTAATGAATTCTTTAGAAAATTTAATTTTAGTCGGTGTAATAAAATCATGTCATGGAATTAAAGGTGATGTAATTTTAAAATCTTTTACCGAACCTGCTACAAAAATACTTGAAAGAAATTTAGTAAGTGAGTCAGGAGAAGATATACATATTAAGCTAATTAGCCAAAATGCCAAAGGAGAATTAATTTGTAGATTTAATGATATAACTACTAGAAATGAAGCAGAAAACTTAAAAGGCTATAAAATATTTTGCTTGAGAGCAAGTTTACCGAAACTAGAAGAAGATGAATTTTATATAGCGGATTTAAATCATTTACCTGTATTAAACCAAGATCATAAAGAAATAGGCAAAATTAAAAATATTCTTGATTTTGGTGCCGGTGACATAATTGAAATAGAATTTTTAGATCAAACAACCGAATTATTACCTTTCAATAAAGGGTTTTTCCCTCTTATAACTAAAGATTATGTCGTTTTAAATTATCAAAGAGAAATTTGAACAGGATACCCAGGTCGTCATTGCGAGCGAACGAAGAGAGCGTGGCAATTTCATAAAGTAATACTAACTCCTGAGATTGCCCCGTCAATTACTTCGTAATTTTCCGCGCAATGACGAAAAAACCGATCCACACAAGAATGACCTAGAAAATATTTATTTCAATCTTTAATTGAGTAAATTATATGAATTTGACAATTAAGTCTTAGAGGCTATCAGTAAATTAATTTTAATTAATAATTAAAAGGCTTTTTTAGCGAAAATTAATAAGATTTTTGCAGGAATATTGTTCATATTTCAAAAAAATCTTATAATTTGCAGCAAAAAAGAACTAAGTTATTGGTGAAAATTTGTTTACGGATAGTCTCTTAAATACTATAATCAATATATGTATATAAATAGAAGGTTAAACTCTATGCCTAAAACTTTAAAATACTCACTTATTATATTTATAAGTATAATATTATTATTAATTATTATTCCTTTCTTTATTCCTTTAAATAATTATAAAGGAGTAATAATAGATAAAGTTAAAGAGGCTACAAATAGAGATTTAACTATTAACGGCGATATAAAATTATCTTTATTACCAAATCCAGAAGTATCACTATCAGAAATTAAATTATCATCAATAGACGGCACGAAAGAACCTCATCTAGTTTTCGTTGAAAATGCTAAAGCGTCATTACGGCTTTTTCCTCTTTTTAGAGGAGCAATTGAAGTAGCTTCTATAGAGTTGCAAAAACCGATTATCAATCTAGAAGTTTTGAATAACGGACAAAAAAATTGGCAGTTCGCTACATCTAATAATAAGCCTAAAGAAAATAAAGTTAGTTCTGCAGAATCTACTAATACTAAAACTGAATTAGAACTTCCCATTTTGATTAGTCATGTTAAAATTATAGATGGTAAAGTAATATATATAGAAAAAAATAGTGAGAAAATATTTAACGATATTAACTTAGATACTAAAATTAAAAGCCTTAAAGGTCCAATAGACTTTACTTTAGCTTTAAAGGCTTTGGAGCAACAGATTAATATAGAGGGAAATATTGAAGAAATAGGAAAAATAATTCCGTTAAGTGCTAATATTAATCTTGCCAGTGACAAAATTAAAAGTGAAAAAATTAAAATCGAAGGAAGGCTCGATAGCGAAAATAATTCTTTCATAGGTAACGCAAATATTAAAGGCAATACTAAAACTTTAGGTATGCCTGCTGATTTACAAAATGACTACGAGTTAACTACGGCAATTACTGCCGATAGTAAAAATATAGCTATTAAAGATGCAAGGCTTAATTATCCAAATATAGAATTATTAGCAAATGCAAATTATGATATAGAGCGTAATAACCTAAAATCAAATATTATTATCAATCCTAGTAATATTATAACCGATATTAGCTCTAATTTAGATAAGACAAATATTATGCTACAAGCGGATAGTTTAAAACCTGTACTTGATGCTCTAAAGCTAAAGACCGATAAATTACCTCCTATTATTAACCAAAAACTTACACTTAATTCTAATATAATCTATAACCCTCAAGCAATAAAATTACAAAATATTAATTTATCGGCGGCCAATAGTAATCTAACCGGAGATATTGAGCTTAAAAACTTAGCACAGGATATCGCTATTTCTCATAATCTAAAAATTAATAATTTTGAGTCGTTTATGTCTCTTATGGGAGTAAGTAATTTAAGTAAGATTGGGGTATTACAGTTAAATGGGGAAGTACAAAAAATTAAAGATACTTACCATATTAATAATAAAATATCTGCTTTTAATACTAACATATCTATTAAAGGCGATATTAATTTAGCAGCTCAGAAACCAAATTTTAAACTTAACGTATACAGTCCTTTAGTTAATTTGGATAAAATTCTTGTAAGTAATACCCCTACTACTGTTCCAAGTAAAACTAGTAGTCCTGCTACTCAAAACATCTCTACAGCTAAAAATAATTCTCCTTGGTCAAACAATCCTATTAACTTAGGGATTTTAAATGAAATTGAAGGACAATTATCCACAAATATTGATAAACTAACTAACGACTCATTAATCATAAATAATTTAAAAGTAAAATTAAATATCACCGGTGGCACACTGAATATTACTTCAGTTAATGCGAGTATTTACGGTGGCGAACTAAGTAGCACCGGTTATGTGAGTTCAGGAAAAGATCAAAATGCTGCAATTAAAATTGATTTAAAAAATGCCTACTTAAAAAGTTTAACTCCGCAATCGGGTAAAATAAAAATAACCGATGGACGACTAAGTTTTAAAGCCGCTCTTACTTCTCGCGGTAATAGCGTTTATACATATGTTAATAATCTAAATGGGCAATTAAACGTAAATAGCGATAACGGAAAAATAAGCGGGTTTGACTTAAACCGAATTGCAGATGCAGTACATAATGCTAAAAATACCGAAGGAGTATTACGGCTTATTAACAGCTCTTTTAGCGGCGGATCAACATCTTTCAAAAATTTAATTGCAAGCGGGAATATAGCTAGTGGCAAGCTTGATTTAAGCGAATGTAGTTTAGATGCTACGCCAGCCAAGGCAAATGCAAGCGGTCGAATTAACTTACCACAATATATGATGGATATTAGTGCAAGCGTTACTATTGAGGAGTTACCGCCTATAGCCGTTAAATTATACGGATTCATAAATAACCCGCAGCATAAATTAGATATTCAAGCTTTTCAGACATATTTAGTTAAAAACGTATTTAATAGTATTATTAAAGACCTAAAAAGCGGAGAAAAGAAACCTGAAAATATTATTAAAGATGCTTTAGGTCTTAGAAAGAAACAAGATACAAATACAGAGGAACAAAGCAGCCCTCCACCGGAAAACCAACAAGCGGATCCTGTGAATAAACTGCTACAAAAAGGATTAAAGAAACTGTTTTGATGTGACCGTCACGGTCGTTGTATGACTTATTATTTCTCTCTGTGTCATCCCGTGATTTATTCGGCTTTGTTGCGTGGCTCAATGTCATGCCCACTTAGGAAGGAATCCAGTAATCCTTAATGTCACCCCGTGGCTTGACCACGGGGTCCAGGTTTTTAAA
This sequence comes from Rickettsia senegalensis, assembly GCF_056135685.1. Classification (NCBI taxonomy): domain Bacteria; kingdom Pseudomonadati; phylum Pseudomonadota; class Alphaproteobacteria; order Rickettsiales; family Rickettsiaceae; genus Rickettsia; species Rickettsia senegalensis. The sequence continues at coordinate 812,928 of NZ_JBVYTQ010000001.1, forward strand.
TAAATCATGGGATGACAGAAAACTGGATTTCTGCCGTTACTAAAAATGACATTGTACGCTTTTTCTGTGTCATACAACAACGCCTTCTTACAATAACGACATATATATTTAATTAGGAATACCAACTATTCGCATTTAAGTGCATCCCCCAATTGATAAACTTCTATTATTTCCTCAGTATCTAATACCAAATTAGGTATGTTTTTAGGGAAATGTTGAATTGCTTCAGTAATTTTTGCTGCTTCTTCATCATAATTTGCCTTTTTCAACAAAATAATAAAATCTTCATATAATGATTTTTTATTTGGATTTAACCCTATAGCTCTTTTGATAGAAGCGAGTGCTTCCTCCGGATTTATTTTATGTAACTTATTAAAAAACTCTTCGTGATAGTATGCTTTACTTGGATCTAATTCAATAGCTTTCTTTAATGATTTAATTGCATTATCTTGTTGTTTTTCCATTAAAATAGAACTTAAACTATGAAAAACTTCAGCTTCCCTATTGTTATATTTTTCAGTTTTATTATAAGTTTCAATAAAATTTGAAAGTTCTTCAGGATCAGTTTCAACGAATTTTCGTAGATTGGCTTTTTCTTCTTGATATTGATATCTGTTATGAAGAGCGAGACATTTTTTAAACAGCTCTGCAATTTCATCTTTAGTCATAATCTATACTCCATTAATCTACTATAATATAAAAAACTAAACCGGTAAAGCTAATATTTACCCATATTGTTTTTTCGGTCGTGCCTCCGTATTGCAGTTTAGAGTAAATAGTCTATAATCCTCAAACAGTAATAAGAGAGAATTATAGTTAAGGAGTTATGGCAAAAATAGATGTTAAGTGTAGATATTGTAACAACACAGAAGAAGTAATAAAGTCAGGATATTCAATTTCAAAACAACAGAGATATCAATGCAAGCGGTGTAATCGATATTTTTAATTGGAGTATATTAATAATGCATCTAAGCCTGGAGTTAAGGAGCAAATAGTAGAAATGTCAATCAACGGCTCTGGAGTTAGAGATACAGTAAGAGTATTAAAAGTGGGTATCAATACAGTTATCCGTGTTTTAAAAAAATCTAGTATTAAAAAACAATAAATCATTCTATCAGTACAACAGAAGTAATTATTGCTCCTGAGATAGATGAACAATGGTCTTATGTACAGAATAAATCCAGACAACGATGGCTTTGGTATGCCTTGGATAAGATTTCGTTAAAAGTAGTTGCTTATGTAGAAGTCAAGATTTAATCTTACAGACATTATAAAAATTATATCTGAATGTCTGATAAGTTATGACTGTCAGATGAGTATTCAAGATATAAGATTTCGTTATTCTTTTCAACAGCTAACTTTTTACTATCCATAAAAGTCTGCATAGGTGTTTTTCCATAGCAATATTTACCGGAATGCGGTCTTTCATTATTATAATATTCTAGCCAAATATCAAGATCTAGTTGTAGATCATCAAGATCAGTATAGATCTTTTTACGCATAGCAGTATCAAAGAATTCTTGTTTCATAGTTTTATTAAAACGTTCACACATACCATTTGTTTGAGGAGAATATGCTTTAGTAGTAGTATGCTCAATACCCTCAATGCTTAAGAACAATTCAAAAGCATGATGTTCTATATTACCTTTATACTCACCACCTCTATCAGTTAAAATACGAAGTACTGGTATTTGCTGACTCTCATACCATGGTAACACTCTATCATTAAGCATGTCAGCAGCGGTAAGTGCTGTTTTATCAGTATATAGTTTAGCCTCTGCAACCCGAGTGTAACTATCAATAAACACTTGAGAATATACCTTGCCTATGCCTTTAAAATTACCTACATAATATGTGTCTTGGCATCCTAGATAACCTGGATGCTGTGTATCAATCTCACCATGAGCTTCTTTCTCGCTACGCCGTTTCTCTAATACTTGTAACTGAGCTTCGGTAAGAACAATACCATCCTGAGCCATTTTGGCTTCTAATGCTTTAAGTCTTTTATTGATATTATTTAAATCATTACGTAGCCAAATAGATCTAACTCCTCCAGGTGATACAAGAATACCAGTCTTTTTAAGCTCATTTGATACTCGCAGCTGACCATAAGCGGGGTATTCTACTGCCATATCTAATACTGCTCTCTCTACGGCAGGATCAACTCTATTCGCTATAATTAGCTTCTTCCGACTAATCTCATATAATGCTTCTTCTCCTCCTGTTTCATATAACTCTTTAAACCTATAATAACTGTCTCTACTGTAACCCATAGCTTTATATGCTGACGATATACTACCAAGACTCCTAGCTAATTCTAGTAATCCTATTTTTGGCTTTATTATTTTTTGATTTAGATTCATCTCTAATCCTCCATTTAATATTATCTTAATTTTACTAAATGTAAGATTAAATCTCAACTATTACAATATAGAACATCATGCTTTTGAATTGTTCTTAAGCATTGAGGGTATTGAGCATACTACTACTAAAGCATATTCTCCTCAAACAAATGGTATGTGTGAACGTTTTAATAAAACTATGAAACAAGAATTCTTTGATACTGCTATGCGTAAAAAGATCTATACTGATCTTGATGATCTACAACTAGATCTTGATATTTGGCTAGAATATTATAATAATGAAAGACCGCATTCCGGTAAATATTGCTATGGAAAAACACCTATGCAGACTTTTATGGATAGTAAAAAGTTAGCTGTTGAAAAGAATAACGAAATCTTATATCTTGAATACTCATCTGACAGTCATAACTTATCAGACATTCAGATATAATTTTTATAATGTCTGTAAGATTAAATCTTGACTTCTACAAATAAGCGACTACAAGCTTATAAAGCAAGCGAGCAAATGCAGCTATTTACTAAGCAGGAAATCATTGAGGAGATAAAAGAGCTTTATACCGTAAGGTATAACAGGATTAAAATGTCCTATTTTTCCTTAAATATTCAATATTGGATAGTTGTATGTATAATGACCGCTATTAATTTAATTTTTGTCTGTATGCTTGGAACCAAGCTTTATTTACATAAGATTTCGGTTGGTTTAGTTTGTATCACCTCATCATCAATACTTTTTTATTATTTATCCTTGATAAACCTTTCCGTGGTCCTTTTGCCGTTAATCAATATGACCTTATTAAGGCTGTACATTATATTGAGAGATTAAATTAAGACTTCCTGCATAAATCACTTCTAAAGGTAATTTGTACGTCGATCCGGTACTCGAATCATCACGTATGTCTATATACGCTGCGGTTCGAGTTGAAGTGTCTCCTTCAAATTCCTCTTTATAAGATGACTTATGCAGGAAGTCTAATGATATCAGTAACAACATAACGCCATAATTTATCCGTGCCTTTGGTAATGCCGATGCGGGTAGTAGTAGAGTAGGGAAGCTTTAAGCCGATATCGCCGACAAAAAATTCGTTATTATTGATAAGATCGCATTTATTATGAGAGATATTAATTCCTAAATATTTACATAATTTACCCGGACCATTTAAATATAGATTTTCAGGTGAAATAACATGTACGCCTCTTATTAAAGTAGCAGCAGGAAATCCTTCAGTCTCGGTTACGAAGTTTAAACAATAATACATTCCGTAAATTAAATAGACATAGCTAAATCCGGCAGGACCAAACATTATAGCTGCTCTTTTGGTACGCCCTCTTGCTGCATGGCAAGCAGGATCATCCATCCCTATATAGCTTTCAGTTTCAGTAATGATAGCTGTTTTACCTTGGAAATATAAGACTTTACCGATTAACTCAGTGCTTACTAAGTTAGTATCTCTTGCAAAAAATTCACGAGGTAAAGGGATTAATTTATTCATATTTTTTTAAAAAGATATTTAAATTTTTGTGCCATTTTGTAGGAGTGAATTCAGTAATTTCATATTCCGCTATATCATTAATGTAAAAGGCGTCTTCTTTAATATATCTTTAAGTTGACTTAGTTTTTCTATATTAGCTAAAATAATACCACCAATTCTCGGATGTATAGGACCTGATAAAATAAAATATCCCTTATCATAATATTTATCTAAAAATTTTCTATGTTCTGTAATAAATTTTTCAATGGAAGAAAGGTCTAAGCCTAAGGTATATTTAAGATTTACAATAAATATAATTTATATTTTCTTATTAAATGATTTGGAATTTTTTATAGAGAGTGGAACAGCATCATAACCACCATTACAAAACGGTTGGCATTTGATGATTCTTTTAAAGGTAAGCCATAAGCCTTTAAGTGTGCCATGTATTGTTATAGCTTCTTTGGCGTATTCAGAACAAGGGGGATGAAAGCGGCAATTATTGCCAAGTAGCGGAGAAATGAAATATTGATAAAATCTAAGTAATAATAATAAGATTCTAGTCATTTTGAAGCTTGTCTATTAGTTTTTCCATTTTTTCTTCAGTTAGATCTTCATAATAATCATCATTGATTTGTACGACCGGAGCGTTAACGCATGCTCCTAAACATTCTATCTCACTTAAAGTAAATTTTTGATCTTCAGTGGTTTCTTTGAGTTTTATACCTAATTTCTTTTCACAAATTTTCATGATATCATCACTACCACGCAGCCAGCAAGGGGTAGTAGTACATACTTGAATATGATATTTACCAACTCGCTTTAAGTTAAACATGGTATAAAATGTTGCCACCTCATAAGCTCGCATATAAGGCATTTCTAACATATTTGCTACATATTCGATAGCAGGCACGGGTAGCCAACCGCCATTTTGACGTTGTGCTAAATCAAGCAGAGGTAATATAGCACTTCTTTTACCCTCCAGTGGATATTTTTTTATAATATCTTCTGCTAGATTTAAATTTTTCTTATCAAATGTAAAATTTGTACCCATATATTTTTTGTGTTGTTTCTGTGTGGATCGTCCTTGGTGTCATCCCGTGGCTTGACCACGGGATCCAGTTAAAAATACAAATATAAAAGCTCGATTTCTCTTGCTTTATGCTGGATTCCGCGGTCAAGCCACAGAATGACAAGGTGGATTCCTGCTTTTAGCTAAGAATGACATAACAAGCCCGCAGCATGATAAATATATCACCTATCAATCTCACCGAATACTATATCAAGCGTGGCTATAATAGTAATAACATCTGCCATTAAATGACCTTTAGACATAAAATCTAGTCCTTGTAAATGAGCAAAGCCTGGTGCTTTAATACGGCATCTGTAAGGTCTATTACCTCCTTGCGAGTATAAATATACACCAAACTCGCCTTTAGGAGCTTCTACTGCTTTGTAGGTCTCGCCGGCTGGTACATCATATCCTTCTGTATAGAGCTTAAAATGATGAATCATTGCTTCCATAGATTCTTTCATTTTAGCTCTTGTCGGCGGCGTAAGTTTAGGATCGTCGGTTTTAACCGCACCTTTCGGCATTTTCTCTATACATTGCTTGATTATCTTAACAGATTCATACATTTCAAGCATACGAACAAAATATCTGTCGTAACAATCACCGTTTTTGCCGATTGGTACTTTAAAGTCCATTTCATCGTAAACGTCATAAGGGCTTGACTTGCGTAAATCCCAAGCTATGCCTGAACCTCTAAGCATCGGTCCTGAAAACCCCCAATCCATTGCCTCTTTTTGAGACACAACGCCGATATCTACTAGCCGCTGTTTCCATAATCTATTTTCATTTAATAGACTTTCAATATCATGAAGTTTAGGAGGAAACTGCTCTATAAACTTATCTATATCTTCAAGTAAACCGTCAGGTAAATCTTCCGCAACGCCCCCAGATCTGAAGTAGTTTGAATGCATACGAGAGCCGGAAACACGCTCGTAAAATTCCATGATTTTTTCTCGTTCTTCAAAAAGCCATAATAAAGGAGTAGTAGCACCGATATCTAAAGCTTGGCTGCCAATATTCAAAGTATGGTTCAAAATTCTTGTTAGTTCTGAGAATAATACTCTGATAAACTGAGCTCTTCGTGGGACTTCGCATTCTAATAACGACTCGACTGCCAAAGCAAACGCATGTTCTTGGCACATTGGCGAAACATAATCAAGGCGATCAAAATATGGTATAGCCTGCAAATATGTTTTATGCTCAATAAGCTTTTCCGTACCACGATGCAGTAGCCCAATATGAGGATCGGCGTTATTTACTACTTCTCCGTCCATTTCAAGAATTAACCTTAAAACTCCGTGAGTTGCCGGATGTTGCGGACCAAGATTCAGAGTTATAGTTTTGGTGTTGTTAGTCATGGTTAGTAATTATATATTGATCAAACGTCATTGCGAGAAGAATTACGTAGTAATTCGACGCAGCAATCTCAGGAGTATTATTTCATGAGATTGCCACGCAGCCTAAGGATGCTCGCAATGACGGTTTTGATGTAATTCTATTTCTGGATACCCGCTTTCACGGGAATGACATCAGTTGCCTTTTCATCCCCAGGTAATACATAACTCGGGCTATGCCAGTGAGAGCTAAAATCAAACTCACGATATTCTATATCTAAATCGACCTGCTCATAAGCTACTTTCTTTAGTTTCTCATCATATTTAACCTGCGTATAACCAGTTAACGGGAAATCTTTACGCAAGGGATGCCCCTCAAATTCATAATCGGTAAGTATCCGTCTTTTATCGTCATTGCCGTCAAAATTTACACCGTACATATCGTAAACTTCACGCTCATACCAACAAGCTGCACTAAATATATTCATTGCCGAAGGTATAGTTTCTTTTTCTGATGTTTGTACTTTTATTATAAGACGCTTATTTAATTTTAGGCTTAGTAAGTTGTAAATTACTTCAAATCTTTTATCTCTTTCAGGAAAATCAGTTCCAAATAAATCAGTAAGTACAGTAAAGCGTAATTCCCCCGATTCTTTTAAAGCTTTTAAAAACGGTAATAAAAAATTCGGCTCGATTTTATAAGCTAAGTAATCCTTAACTATAATAGGTGTTATTAAAATACTAGATTTAGCTGCAAGTTTTTCAATGAGTTTGTCTAGCGTCATACTTAAAACCTGTAGTGCGTTTAATTTTTTTCTGTAACTGCATAAGCCCGTAAATTAATGCTTCGGCGGTAGGAGGGCAACCAGGGACATATACGTCAACCGGTATGATTCTATCACAGCCGCGCACTACCGAATAAGAGAAATGGTAATAGCCGCCGCCATTAGCACAGCTACCCATTGAAAGCACCCATTTAGGCTCAGCCATCTGATCATATACTTTACGTAGAGCCGGTGCCATTTTGTTAGTAAGCGTTCCTGCAACTATCATAAGGTCGGACTGTCTTGGACTTGGTCTAAATAACATACCGAAGCGATCCATATCATATCTACTTGCTGCTGCCTGCATCATCTCAACAGCACAACAAGCAAGCCCAAAAGTCATAGGCCATAAGGAATTAGCTCTCGCCCAGCCTATAACGTCGTCAACTTTAGTGAGTAAGAATCCTCTATTAGAAAGCTCATTATTTAATAATTCGTCTTCTTGATAAAAACTGTGTTTCATATAATTACCAGTCTAAAGCTCCTTTCTTCCATTCATATATGAACCCGATAGTAAGTACGAATAAGAAAAATATCATTGAGAAAAAGCCTATTTTACCTATCATATTAAGGCTAATAGCCCAAGGCGCTAAAAATGCGATTTCAAGGTCAAAGATAATAAATAAAATAGCAACTAAGTAAAAACGTATGTCAAATTTTGACCTTGCATCGCCAAAAGGCTCAAAACCACACTCATAAGGCTCTAGCTTATCTTTATTATATTTCTTTGTCGATAATAGGTTAGGTAGAATCATTATTAAGCCGGAAACCAATACCGCAATACCGAAAAATATAGCAATCGGTAGATATTTTTGTAAAAGCTCTGAGTTTTGTAGCATATGTTTTTATTGTTTTTCGTCATTGCGAGGAGAATTACACAGTAATTCGACGAAGCAATCTCAGGATATTTGACGAGATTGCCACGCAGCTTACGGCTGCTCGCAATGACGTATGTTTAATGACAATATTCTATATCTATACCAAATAGCATCAATTATCAACGACAATATCAGGTTTAACTAGCAACTTCATTAAAACTAGTACCCAAATACCGCTTGATATCCACCATATTTGCCAAATATTATATGAAATCATGCTGATAATATAGTAATTTATGAAGCATGAATAAGAAGCTGCTCTAAAATTAGAACTCTTTATATTATCGATTTGTTTTAAATATTTATAGATTAAACTTAAAAATAATATTAACCCTATTATACCAAGTTCAAGAGTAATTTGTAATATATTATTATGAGGGTGTAATGGAAGCGGATGCCATTTTTTACCTTTATAATCAATCATTTCATCATTACTAACCTCGATATGTTTAGAAGCAGCAAAGCCATAGCCTAAAATCGGCTTTAAGGTGATTTTGTTTGCAACGAAATGCCAAATAAATAAACGATGAGTAGCTGATGGTTGTGTAGATAAATATTTTTCAGATAAATCAAGTGGTTCTATTTGTTTAGCTATAAAGGGGAATAATAATGATCCGGTAATTAAACTTATTGCAATTAATTTGAAAAATATCGACTTTATAAGCCTTGCTAAAATAAATATTACTCCTCCTATACCAAACCCTAAATAACTTGCTAAACTATCGGAAATAGTTAGTAAATAAAGCGCTAATATATATAGCATTAAGGCGTGTCTTCTTCTACCGCTAGAAAGTAGAATTATAATTGCTACCCAGGCGGTAATTGAAAGTAGAGCACAACCCCGATCTAGCATATATAAGCCAAAATTGGTTTTGAATATTCTTGTTAAAAATCCATGAGAAGAATATTCAATGAAGAATAATAATATTGCCGTGAGGATTCCTAGTATTAAGGCTTTTTTGAGCTGTAAGCGATTCCCGAAGGGGGCAGAATTACTAACTATGAATCCAAGAAGTAAGAGTATGAAAACTTGAATAAAAGTAGCTAAACTATTAATAGGACGAATTGCGAATAAACAAGATATAAAGCACCAAGCGGTGAATAATAGTTCGGTTTTTATCGTCATTGCGAGAAAAAACTGTAAGTTTTGACGAAGCAATCTCAGGAGACCTACTTTATGAGATTGCCACGCTCCTTTTGGTCGCTCGCAATGACGATTAATACCTCGCAGAAATAACATTAGCAAAAAAATTGTAACAGTAGCTGCAACCGATAAGCCCGCTACCATCCCAAGGCTTGGAATTAAAAATATTAAACTTGAAATTAAATATTGCATCTAAAAACAATCTTTAGCAAAAATTTCGTAGATTGGGTGTTCAAACGTTGAAAGTGAAATGCTTGAAGAAATCATCCATCCTTGAAGGAGTAAATTAGGATCTTCGTCTATTTTATATTCCGTTATGGTCATCAACAAATAATTATCTTCATTATACGGATCAAGGTTTTTTATACATTTATGTAATTTGATTTTTATATTACCGAAATATTTTTCCCCTCCAACTTTCAAATTAATTTCTTCAGAAGTGGCAGTAATTTTATTTAGAACAATAATTTTACCGTTTGTATAGCTCTTAAACTCGGAACTATCATTAATATTATCGTTTGAGTTTAAAACAGGATTATTTTCATCAAGAGGGATAAATACATCGTTTTCAATATCTTCGGTTGTAGTAACCGACTCTAAATTTTCTGCAAATATAGAAGAGTAAGCGCATATGATCGTGATAAAAACAATTCGTAGTAACTTCATAAATAAACATATTATTTTTCAAAATTATATACTATAGGGGATTAATGGCAATGATAATTTGTGATAAGGTTTTAACATCATTGCGAGAAGAATTACAGAGTAATTCGACGAAGCAATCTTAGGATATTTGACGAGATTGCCACGCTCCTTTCAGTCGCTCGCAATGACGGGGCGAGGCAATGCCCGCTCGCAATGACGATGTAGGTACAATACTCCATTCTAAAGAACTCTTAAATTCTATTTTACGGCAGGATTTCCATAGCTTTATAATTAAGGTCTTTAATACTATTAATCCGGGAGTAGAGTATTACCCAAGTAAACATATAAGAATAATTACCGATTATTTAAATGCGGTACAAAGCGGTGATATTAAACGTTTAATAATCAATATACCGCCAAGGAGTTTAAAATCTATTTGTGTTAGTGTTGCTTGGCCTGCTTATTTACTTGGGACAAGTCCCGCCAAAAGAATTATGGCTGCCAGCTATTCTCAAATACTTAGCATTAAACACTCACTAGATTGTCGGTTTATTTTAAATTCCGATTGGTATAAGGAACTTTTTCCGAGTACTATCCTTAGTAAAACTCATAATCAAAAAAGTAAGTTTTAACGACTGCTAACAGCTTTAGATTTGCAACATCGGCTGGAGGAACGGCAACATGTGAGGGTGGTGATATCTTAATTATCGATGATCCTCATAATCCTACGCAAATCCATTCTTATAAAATACGTAAGAAAGTTATAGATTGGTTTGAGCAAACTTTTGTGAGCAGACTGAATAATCGTAATAAGGGAGCGATAGTTCTAGTTATGCAGCGTCTTCATAGTGATGATTTATCCGGTTATCTACTTAGTAATAGCAGTTCATGGCATCATTTGAAAATTCCGGCGATTAGCATTCAAGATTACTCTTTTAAATTAATGAATAAAGAATATCAATATTTTAGCGGTGAAGTATTAGACAACTATAAAGAGTCTCCTGATTGCTTAGCAAAGCTAGAGCAGGAAATAGGTAGCTATAATTATAATGCTCAATATTTGCAAGAACCGATATCTACAGGGTCATCGCTACTTAATATGGAGGATATGAGCTTTTATGAAAATCTGTCTGAGAAGTTTGATTATTTTATTCACAGCTGGGATACGGCAATTAAGATTTCCGAAGATTCCGATTATAGTGTTTGTACTATATGGGGAATTTTAGATCAGAGATATTATCTAGTATCATTAGGACGGAAAAAGATTAATTATCCCGAGCTTAAAAATATAACGGAAAAATTAGCTAGAGAATATCAGCCGAGGTTTATATTAATTGAAGATAAAGCAAGCGGTCAACAATTGATTCAAGATATAGGGTTTTTAGGCGATAATATTAGAGTGATCGAGATTAAGCCGAGGTTCGATAAAATTACAAGATTCGCCTCGGTAGTTCCTTTATTTCAATCAGCAAGTGTTTTAATACCCAAACAACCAAGCATAATTTTAAAGGAATTACTGAATTTTCCTCATATTAAAAATGACGATATAGTGAATTCCGTTAGCCAGTTTTTGAATTTTATGAAAGATAAATCGTTTAAATATCCTGCAAGGATTAGGAGTTTAATATAAAAATAGTTGCTTTTTTGGATGGATGTTGGTAGTATTACAGCGGTTTAGTAGTGGCTTTAAAAACGTCATTGCGAGGAAAGGCGAGGCCTTGACGCGGCAATCTCAGGAATTTTGTGCTGCTTCATGGGATTGCCACGCTCCTTTTAGTCGCTCGCAATGACGATAGACATAATAAAAACAACCAAGGCTGGGTAGCAAAGTGGTAATGCCGTGGACTGCAAATCCTCTATTCGTCGGTTCGATTCCGACCCTGGCCTCCATATAAAAATTAACACATCTTATGGAATTTATTTCGCAATTCCTAGAAATGCTCTTAGCGGAGCGAGCATTATCAAAAAACTCCATACTTAGCTATAAGCGTGACCTATTCGATTTTCAAAATTATCTTGCTAAACAAAGATTATCCGAATTAAATATTACCACAGAGAATGTTAGAGATTGGATTGAATATCTAGCAAGTAATGATTTACAAGCACGTTCAATTAACCGAAAAATATCAACTATAAAAAGCTATTATGAATTTTTAATTAGCGAAAATCATACTGCCTTTAATCCAGTTCTTAACGTAGATTTACCGAAATATCAAAATAAACTTCCCGAAATATTGTCTATAGATCAAATTAAATCGTTACTTAAATATTGCTCGCAAGATAATTCTCCTGAAGGTATACGGCTTAATGCTATGATTCATTTGCTTTATGCTAGCGGCCTTAGAGTCTCGGAGCTTGTGAGTCTTAAACTTACTGATATTCTAACTAATAAAACATCTAAAGGAGAAGTAAGAAAAATATTTTCGGTGCTTGGTAAAGGTAGTAAGGAAAGAGTCATAGTAATAAATGAGCAGGCAGTTATCTCTATTGCTAAATATCTTGCAATTAGAGATGTTTTTGTGAATAAAGCTAAACCAAAAAATCACATTTATTTATTTCCCTCATCAGCTTTAGCAGGTTATATGACTAGGCAAAATTTTGCAATTCTGTTAAAATCTGCCGCTCTTTATGCCAATCTTAACTCTGAACATATTTCTCCTCATATATTACGCCACAGCTTTGCAAGTCATTTACTTGAGGGCGGAGCAGACTTAAGAGTAATTCAAGAGTTACTCGGTCATGCTGATATATCAACTACCCAAATATATACTCATCTTCAAACTAATCACCTCAAAAAAGTATTATTGCATCACCCCCTTAACAAAGATTAATTTATCTTAATCTTTTATAAAGTGCTTGTTAATATTTTTTAACTAAATATAATACTCCTTTTTAATTTAAGGAATAAATTATATGAAGCTAAAAGAAATTATGCTCTCTTGTATTAGTAAACCTAGAGCAATTGAAAAAGAATATCCTCGATTAGCTCAAAAGAAAGAATCAGGATTCAATGTTTATTCCGGGTTAGGTCAAAGAAACTTAGAAAGAGAAGATTATTTAAAGTTAGTTCAAAAGGTCAATGATAAAGATAAAATCTTTATAAATGAAATAATTAACAATATTTTGCGAAAGAAAATTACATTAGATGATTTAAACAATTTAAAAGAATTAAAAAAAAAAGAAAATAAAGAACTTTTTCTTGAAGATTTAAAATTGCTAGCATGTGATGAGGCATTACATGAACTTAATCAAGAAATAATGAAACATGCTTTAGATTTAGCTGAGTCCAATGATCCGGCTTTTTTGCTTCGTGGTTCAAATAATGGAATATTTCGTGACTTATTCTATCTAGAAGCAAAAAATAACAAGTGGGATATAACTATAGATGATAATCAAGTATTAACATTTAGTTTGCCTCAGTGGTTGCTTGAACTTTATCAATCTTTAACTATCAATTTTTATGAAAAAAAATTTGAAGAAAAGGAATTGCAGAAAAAATTATATCAAAAATTGTTACCTGCTTGTCAAATTCCTTTTGAAAAACTAATTGAAGAAAAGGAATTGCAGAAAAAATTATATCAAAAATTGTTACCTGCTTGTCAAATTCCTTTTGAAAAACTAATTGAAGAAAAGGAATTGCAGAAAAAATTATATCAAAAATTGTTACCTGCTTGTCAAATTCCTTTTGAAAAACTAATTGAAGAAGTAAGTTTTTTTGAAAATTTTATTGAATGCTTAAAAGAATTTTATATTAAAAATAGTTTAGCACAAAGTATAATGTTTTTATTTATCAGTAATTTTTTTAAACAAGATATAGTAAATAATGCAGATGCAAGTATGTTGTATTCGTTACAAACCTTAGAAAAAGAATTCAATAACCCAGAAAGTGTTTATATTAAAGGTCTAAGGGATTTAGATATTTTAAGTAACCTTGGTTATCCCACGTATAATGAAATAATACCATTAGAATCAATAGAAATTCTAGGAAATAGCGAAAGTCCAGTATGACTTTCTAGATACTGTCTTAAAGTTTTGATTATAAATATAGTAAAAACCCCTAGAAATTAATTTAATCTATCATTTATATTTAAATAACTACAAGTTAGATTAATATATGGCTACAAAAAATAAAAAAGAAACAGTGAATACTGAAACAAAAAATTTAGCAAATTTAGTTATCAAAGAAATAGGTAACGAAAATTTTGATTTTGATGTTTTGCAAAAGATGCAGCAGGCTTTTAGTAATGCAAGTAAGCAAAAACAAAGGGAAGCTTTTATAAGTTTTTTAGATAAAAAGCTTAATAAGGAGCAGTTACATAAGCTCAATCAAGCAATAATGGAAAATGCAAATGAATTAATGCCAGATAATGATCCTAATTTTGTTTGTCGCACTCCTAATAATAAAATTTTTCAAGGAATATTATTGTTGGAAGCAAAACGCTCAGGTATGAAAGCAAAATTTAATGATAAAGGAGAATTACAATCTCTTGATGTAAAAGATATAACCCAGGAAATATTAGAACACTATCGTATTTTACAAGAAAAATTTTATCCTAAAAGAAATTCTAAAGATTTAGTAGATAGTAGAATAGCTCAAAGTATTAATTTTTTATTATATGCTCCGCTTTTTCGAGAATCAGAAATATATGAGAAAATATATAAAAAATCACCGGAAGAAGCATTGAAAATAGAAGGAGGAATAGCTGCTCCTAACGGTAAGTATGTTAAACAATTAGTAGATGCTAAAATAGGAACCAATATACATTTTAATACCAAAGCAAATTTAGAAAATAAAGCAAGTGAAGAAAAAGAGACTAAGATATCTTCAATAATTGAAAAAGCAATAACAACACTCGAGAAAGGCAAAAAGGTAAGTATTGAAGATAAGAGACGAGAAGAAATAAAAAGGCATTTATCTAAATCCTTAGAAGGAGCTTCTGATTATATATTAACATTCAAAAAAAATGATTTAGTAGATATAATACATCAAGAATTAGATAAAAGACAAACTTGGTGGTCAAAGATTGTTAATTATATAAGTATAAAATCATATTCTATTTCTAAAGAAAATCTTGAGAAAATAGGAAAAATAGTAAATAGTGAAATTAAAAATTCTCATACTCCTTTAAAGGTAGAAGTACAAGAACAGTTAAAACAAATCTCAAAAGAGTTAAATAGATTAAATAATCCGGCATTGCCGTCAGAAGCTAAAAAGGTTCAGGCAAAATCCAAAAAACCGCCTGTTCCTCCAAAACCTGAACACCTCAAAAAAAGAAATCATAGTAAGGGGTAATTTTGTTGTATTTGATTTTTCGTCATTGCGAGGAAAAATTGTAAATTTCGACGAAGCAATCTCGTGCCAAAGTCCTGAGATTGCCGCACTCCTTTCCAGTCGCTCGCAATGACGATTCGGTGTCCACACAAACAAACCTTTCGCAAGAATGATATCAACTCCTACAATAATTTATTACTTCCCATAATATTGTAGCCGCAATCTACATAATGAATTTCACCGGTAACACCTTTAGATAAATTACTAAATAAATATACTGCTGCTCCTCCTACATCTTCTTGGGTAGTATTACGTTTTAGCGGTGCGGTTGCAGCGTGAGATTTAAGCATAGTACTGAAATCACCTATTACACTAGATGCTAGAGTTTTGATAGGTCCCGCCGAAATAGCATTTACTCTAATATTATTTTCTCCCAAATCGTTTGCTAGATATTTTACACTAACCTCAAGCGCAGCTTTAGAAATCCCCATTACATTATAATTAGGTACAACTTTTTCAGCACCGTAGTAAGTTAACGTCACAATGCTTCCGCCGTCATGCATTAAGGCTTCTGCGGACCTTGAGAGTTCTAAAAGAGAATAACATGATATATGTAAAGAATTATGAAAATTTTCTAAGCTAGTATCAACATAACGTCCTTTTAATTCATTTTTATCAGCAAAAGCCATACCGTGAAGTAAGAAATCGAAGCTACACCATTTCTCTTTTATATCATCAAATAAATTACTAATTGATTTTGGATTCGTAACATCAAGTTCGCTAACAAAATTACAACCTATTTCCTCAGCGAGTGGTTTAACTCGTTTTGCTAGTACTTCCGATTGATAAGTAAACCATAGCTCTGCTCCGTGTTTTTTAGCAAGCTGTGCAATCGCCCATGATATTGACATATTATTTGCAATACCTGTAATTAAGCCTTTTTTTCCTTGTAGTAATCCCGTAGTCATTTATTTACTCATTATATTAAAACTTGCTGAAATGATAGCATGATGTATTATTTTGTAAACAAATAATCGATAAAAATGTATAAACCTAAAATCATATGTTTACTGCTAGGGATGTTAAGCGGTTTAGTTTTTGCTCCGACTTTCTTTATACCGGCATTATTAACGTTATCTTACTTATGTTATATAGTTCAAAAATCCGAAAATTGGCACGAAGCCGCAAAATTTGGTTATTTATTCGGTTTTGGGCATTTTTTAAGTGGAATATATTGGATAAGTATCGGTGTTAGCGTTTATATTGCGGATTTTTGGTGGGCAATTCCTTTTGCGTTATTTGGGCTACCTATAGTTTTAGCCTTCTTTATATCGGCAAGCTGTATGCTTAGCTTTTTTGCTAAGAATAATAAATATTATCAATTTATATTTTGCATATATTGGGTATTATTCGAGTGGGTACGTTCGTGGATTTTTACCGGTCTTCCTTGGAATTTGATCGGCTATGCTTTCTCGTTTTCAGATATTTTAATACAGCCTTTAAGTATATTAGGGATATATGGACTTAGTTTTATAGTTATATATATTTCTACATCAGCTTATCCTTTATTTAGCAAGCAATTTACTCAGTTAAAAATATTACTAGCTAGTTCAGTCTTAATATTAACCGCAATTGTTATTTATGGCAGCATAAGGCTAAGTAATAACCCTACAAATTTCACTGATATAAAAGTACGATTAGCGCAGCCTTCAATTCCTCAAACCGAAAAATGGAATGAAGAAGAATTTTGGCATAATTTAATGCTACATATTAATTTATCGGAAAATTCCGAACCCACCGATTTAATTATTTGGTCTGAAGCAGCATTAGTAGTACCTGATGATATACCGCAAGTTAAATCAGAATTATTACAAATGCTAAATTCTACAAATGCTATTTTGATAACAGGAGGGATCTCGGATAATAAAAAACAAGGTGATGAATTTGAACTTTACTCAGCTATGTATGCTCTTGATAAAAATGATCATAAATTATTTGAATATCATAAATCACATTTAGTACCTTTCGGTGAGTATATGCCTCTTAAAAAGATACTACCGTTTAAAAAATTAACTCACGGTTTAATTGATTATAAAGAAGGAGACGGAGGGCATGTTTATCTTGAAAAATATAATCTTAAAATTAAACCTTTAATTTGTTATGAATCTATTTTTCCTGATTTTGTACGGACGAATAATGAAATAGCCGATGTAATAATTAATATTACAAATGATTCATGGTATGGTAAATCAAGCGGTCCATATCAGCATTTTCATATTAGTAGAAGTAGAGCTGTAGAGAACGGTTTACCTATGATTAGAGTGGCAAATAACGGTATTTCAGCTATAGTAGATCCTTTTGGTAGAACAATAAAAAAACTAAATCTAAATGAAATAAATTATACTCAAGGTTTAATTCCTAAAAAACTAACCCATCCTACTATATTCTCGCAATTTGGTAATTTTACTATTCTATTACTCATCGTTTTTATACTATTAATTAATTATTTATTAGCCTTAATTCTTGATAACTAAAGGGTTTTAGCATTATTATATTAAATTTTTAATAAAGTTGCTTGATTAAATATAAAGTAATATATACTACATTTAAAGTTGAATAGACTTTATTAATAATTAATTTTTAATAATTAAAGCTTATTGTTAAAATGAATGATTCAATAAAACATCCGGACAAACTCGCAAGTGAACGTTTAAAAGAACGACGTCTTGCTGTAGGTATTAGTCAAAAAGAATTAGGGCAAGCTTTAGATATTAGCGCTCTCCAAGTTAAAAAATATGAAAAAGGTTTATGTGATATACCTATAAGTAGGTTATATGTTTTGCAAAAGTTTTAAATACGCCTTTAAAGTATTTCTTTAATAATTCTGAAGAAGAAAAGTTAAAAACTGACGATGAAAATACTTCTAATAATAAAATTGAATATCTATTCAAAGCAATAGAAAGTGATTTCTTAAATAATATTGCTGAAGAAGAAGGGCAATATGAAAATGACATCTCTTTTGATTATAAAGAATTATCAAGGACTATGGAAAGAGAACTTTTATCTTTAACTAGAGCATTTACTAGAGTACAAAATCCAAATATGGTCATGCCTCCATATTGCAGTTACGCCTATTAAAAAGCTATACGTTCAATAAGAGTACCAATAACCTTATCATGAATATCCAATGACTTGGAAAAGCAGATTGTCTTACGTGCAAGCCTCTTGCATCTCGTTCTAAGGTTCAAGTTACTTCGTTCTATCCGTTGAGTGATTTTTTACTGATAATATGCTTTTTAGGGTCTAATAACCTAGCATAACTCCCCCATCCATCTGTATAGTAAAAAGTCACCTTGAAATTCTCTAGTTTTTTCAGTAATGATTCTAATGTGCTATCACATCTTGTACCAAACGTATAAGCAACTACTTTTAACGAAATCTTATCCAAGGCATACCAAAGCCATCGTTGTCTGGATTTATTCTGTACATAAGACCATTGTTCATCTATCTCAGGAGCAATAATTACTTCTGTTGTACTGATAGAATGATTTATTGTTTTTTAATACTAGATTTTTTTAAAACACGGATAACTGTATTGATACCCACTTTTAATACTCTTACTGTATCTCTAACTCCAGAGCCGTTGATTGACATTTCTACTATTTGCTCCTTAACTCCAGGCTTAGATGCATTATTAATATACTCCAATTAAAAATATCGATTACACCGCTTGCATTGATATCTCTGTTGTTTTGAAATTGAATATCCTGACTTTATTACTTCTTCTGTGTTGTTACAATATCTACACTTAACATCTATTTTTGCCATAACTCCTTAACTATAATTCTCTCTTATTACTGTTTGAGGATTATAGACTATTTACTCTAAACTGCAATACGGAGGCACGACCCACGGCTCGTTTATGTCATTCCCGCGTAGGCGGGAATTCAGTAAAAAAACATAAATACGGCAAGTTTTAAAATTAAAAGCTCGAGTTATCTTGCTTTATGCTGGATTCCCGCTACGCGGGAAGGTGTTGTTGTGTGGACCAAAAAATCCGTTCGGTGTCATACCGTGGCTTGACCACGATATCCAGAAAAATACTAAAATATTAGTATTTGTTTATTATTTTTATGGCCTCCGTGGTCAAGCGAACTAGGTGACACAGTGGGTTTTACCGGTCCACGCAACAATGCCGCGCGGGAATGACATAGAACAAAAACGTCTCGGTACTATAAGGTCAAGCCACGGGATGACAGAGGTACAATCGATCCACGTAGCAACTTTATGCAATAATAACTTTTCACAAAATCGGGAATGACATTGAAGTATGGTTATCTCAGGTAATACTATTTATTGGTTATTGACATAATCTTAAAATAGTGCTAAATATTAAAAATTAAGAGACTATCTATAAATAAGTTTAATTAGTAGTTAAAAGAGCTTTTCTAGCAAAAATTGATAAGATTTTTGGAAGAATATTATTCGTATTTCAAAAAAAATCTTACTATTTGCAGCAAAAAATAATTTAATTAGCCTTAAAATTTATTTACAGATAGCCTCTAAGGTAGAGCTTTCTTGGCTATTTAGCTTCTAGTCAAAGAAAGATAAGTTTTTTATCTTTACTTTATATTTCTACAGTTAAAAATATTTATGATATCTTTAAAGGTGAATAGTTTAATACAAAATTGGTGTTGGCGTAGATAATTTTTTGCGTTTATATGTTTGCTATATGCAAATTGAGATTTTGATTATTAAATTATAACTTATGACAGGATATTAAAATGTTTATCTCTAATATTTTTCAAAAATTTTTTTCTTTTCTTTTTGTTTTATTTATCACAACCGAAGTTTATGCGGATCAAAAAAAGTAGCAATCATTGTTCCACTTGAACATGCCGCAATGACTGAGATTATATCAGGAATTAAAGAGTCGCTAAAAGATATAGATGCAGAAATTATAGTTAAAAATGCTCATGCTGATTCTAATATTTTGCTTGCCATTGTAAAGCAAATAAAAGATCAGGATATTGATGTAATAATTCCCATAGGCACGACAACCAGCCAAACTGTTATTTCTCATATAACAAATAAACCGATTGTTTGTGCTGCTGCTATGATTAACAGTAAAAACCTACCTTTAGTTACCGGTGTTAACGATGAGATAAAAATCACCGACACCATTAGTAAATTACCTTTTTTTACAGAATATTACTTTAATTTATAGCAGTAGCGAGAAAGTTATACCTGAAGTAGAAATGTTAAAATTATATACTGGAAAAAACAATATTTCTCTGCACACGGTAATGAGACAAAATTTAAATGATATGCCGACCGCTGTAAAAAATGCTCCTGAAAATACGCAGAGTTTTGTAATTCTGAAAGATCATTTGGTAGTTAGCGGAATTAATATTTTAAAGCAAGAAGCATTTAAACGCCGTATTCCGATAATTGCTTCCTATGAAGGTTCGGTAATTAGCGGAGCAACTATTGCCGTAGGAGTGCAAGAAAAGCAAATAGGCGTGGAAGCGGGGTTAATGGCAAAAAAACTTACAAGGAACAGAGCCGAAAGATATTCCGTTTGGGGATATGCAAGACTTAACTTTATTTATTAACCTTAAATCATTTGTTAAACAAGATATTCTTACTAAGGAAAATTTATCCGTACTTCCTTTTATTAAAAAAACTTACAGAGTAGTAACATGAACATTTTAGTTACTGCTCTTGAGCAATCCTTAATAATGCTGCCGCTTATTTTAGGGATGTATATAAGTTATTGAATCTTGAAAATTACCGATCTTACCGTAGACGGTACTTATGTACTTGGTGCGGCGGTATTTGCCCGCACTATTTCATTGAGGTTATTGCCTGCATTAATATTTGCCGTAATATCAGGCGGAATTATCGGCAGCATGGTTAGTTTTATGCAGAAAAATAACCGCATTAACGGGCTGATAGCCGGAATACTTGCAAGTTTTATGCTTTATTCCGTTAACTTGCAAATTATGCAGCGTCCTAATATATCGGTTCTTGGTATGCCGACTTTGCTATCTATATTAGATCTCGAAAATTAGTTAGTGCCTTTAATAATCATTAATTGTCTTATTATATTTGCTGTTATAATTTTATTGAAAGGTAAGCTCGGTTTGTTCCTTCGAGCTTTTGGTTTTAATAAAGATTTATTGATTAATTTAGGAAAACCTGCTGAGCTTTATCGTACGCTTAGGCTTAGCATAAGCAACTACCTAGCTGCCTTAACTGGCACTTTATCGGCACAAATAAACGGTTTTGCCGATATTAATATGGGTTTTGGAGTGGCATTAGTCGGTATCGGTGCGATTGTCATAGGGCGACATATTTTAGTTCATGCTAATAATTTTAATGCGTTTAAAGAGATATTTTCTTGTTTTATAGACATATTATTTTACTTTATTGCTCTGAGCGTTTTACTCCGAATCGGCATCGATCCCATAAACCTTAAGCTTATACTCGGGATAGTATTGTTTATTTCACTCAGTACGGTGGGTAAGAAGTAATATGGCTCGAAAATCGTCATTGCGAGGAGATGCCATAGGCACCGACGAAGCAATCTCATGAAATAATATAAACTCCTGGGATTGCTTCGTCAAAATTTTCAATTTTTCCTCGCAATGACGGAAAAAATGAGTACATTGTCGATTAAAAAGACAAAATTATGAAACCTTATTTATATGCAGAAAAAATACAGTTCAAAGTTAAGGAAAGAAGTGAGTCTATAATTGCTGAAACTACTTTAAATATTGTTAAAGAAGAGTTTGTTGTGATACTGGGACACAACGGTAGCGGGAAATCTACTTTAGCAAAAATACTTGCCGGTTATTTGAAGTCTACTAGTGGGAAAGTATTTTTAGATCAAATCAGAATCGAAAAAATACCTAAAGCTCAGAAAGCCCGTACGCTGGTTACACTAACACAAAAAGCTGAAGGGAGGCTATTTACCGAGCTAACCCTTGAAGAAAATATTACTTTATGGGAAAGTAGATTCCCTAATAATGAACGGTTAACTTCTAGCGGTGCGCTAGAGCTTACAGGCTCGCCTAAGCGTTTCTTATCGCTGCTTTCACAGCCTCTAGGTAAATTTTCCGGCGGTGAAAAGCAAATTATACTGCTGGCACTTAGCAAAGCTCATCCACCTAAAATATTATTTCTGGTCGTGCCTCCGTATTGCAGTTTAGAGTAAATAGTCTATAATCCTCAAACAGTAATAAGAGAGAATTATAGTTAAGGAGTTATGGCAAAAATAGATGTTAAGTGTAGATATTGTAACAACACAGAAGAAGTAATAAAGTCAGGATATTCAATTTCAAAACAACAGAGATATCAATGCAAGCGGTGTAATCGATATTTTTAATTGGAGTATATTAATAATGCATCTAAGCCTGGAGTTAAGGAGCAAATAGTAGAAATGTCAATCAACGGCTCTGGAGTTAGAGATACAGTAAGAGTATTAAAAGTGGGTATCAATACAGTTATCCGTGTTTTAAAAAAATCTAGTATTAAAAAACAATAAATCATTCTATCAGTACAACAGAAGTAATTATTGCTCCTGAGATAGATGAACAATGGTCTTATGTACAGAATAAATCCAGACAACGATGGCTTTGGTATGCCTTGGATAAGATTTCGTTAAAAGTAGTTGCTTATACGTTTGGTACAAGATGTGATAGCACATTAGAATCATTACTGAAAAAACTAGAGAATTTCAAGGTGACTTTTTACTATACAGATGGATGGGGGAGTTATGCTAGGTTATTAGACCCTAAAAAGCATATTATCAGTAAAAAATACACTCAACGGATAGAACGAAGTAACTTGAACCTTAGAACGAGATGCAAGAGGCTTGCACGTAAGACAATCTGCTTTTCCAAGTCATTGGATATTCATGATAAGGTTATTGGTACTCTTATTGAACGTATAGCTTTTTAATAGGCGTAACTGCAATATGGAGGCATGACCCTCTCTACGAAAGTGAGAATGAAATTGATTGCTGTTGCTTTAAAACTAAGATTTTTTTGGATAAAACCAAACGAGGAATAAACAGATTAGAAGCGTGATATTTAAGAGCAGATTATACTCCGTCATAGAAATACCGAAGATTTTAATAGCGGGTTTAGTGCAGGAAGTGATTGGCTGAGAGTAGAACATTTGCTTGATATGTTGTATAGACAAGTCTTTCGGGATACGGATCATCGATGAGCAAAGGGCACTTGGTTGTACAATGCCTCTTTCTACGAAGCTATGATAGGTTGATAATATGCAAGAGCTAAGGATAGTTAGGAGAATGAATATTAAAGTATATTTGCTTAATTGTCTGATGATTAAAGCAGTTAAGCAAATTTTGATTAGCGTTAAATAGGGAAACCTTTCGTAAACGCATAAAGGGCAGGGTGTATAATGGAATATATATTCAGCAATATAAGCGGTAGCAAGTGCTATTATAGAAATTGCAATTAGTCCTAAATGTAGAACTTTATAGCTATCTTTTCTGATGTAATTTATAATAGTAGTAAATGGCATGGGTTTTATTTTTTTAAGGAACGTCATTGCGAGCGACCAAAGGGAGCGTGGCAATCTCAGGATGTTTTACAAGATTACCACGCCGCTTCGCTTCTCGCAATGACGTTAGTTTATTCTTTAAAATCGTAAAAAATTCAAGTGATATTTTACAAATAAATAAATTTAGTATATTGTCACTGATTATTAATTAAAGTGCAAGAAAAATAAATGTCAGAAATTTGGGAAGATGCTATTAAGTCAAACGCTTGGCCTTTTGTTGAGGCTAAGAAAATATTAGACAGCTTAAACGGTAAAGCTCCTGAAAAAAATTATGTATTATTTGAAACGGGTTATGGTCCTTCAGGTTTACCTCATATCGGTACTTTTGGTGAGAATGCTCGTATGGTGATGGTGCAGAAAGCGTTTGAGCAATTATCCGATATTCCGACTAAGCTAATTTGCTTTTCCGATGATATGGACGGGCTTCGTAAAGTACCAAGTAACATCCCGAATTCTGAAATGGTAGCTGGGTATATGGATATGCCGCTTGCCTCTATCCCTGATCCGTTTGGTGAATGTGAAAGTTACGGGGCTTATATGAATGCAAAGCTTCGTTCATTCCTTGATAAATTCGGCTTTGAGTATGAATTTTATAGCAGTACTAACTGTTATAAAGTCGGTATGTTTGATAAAATGCTGATAAGAGTGCTTGAGAAATATGATGAGATAATGGAGTTGATGCTACCGACTTTTAGAGAAGAGCGCAAGGCTACCTATTCACCTTTCATGCCAATATGTCCGAAAACAGGTAAGGTACTGCAAGTGCCTATAGAGAAATGGGATGCTAAAGCAGGCACTGTTACATATAAAGATGAGGACAGTAATTATATAGAAGTGCCGGTAACGGGAGGGCATTGCAAATTACAGTGGAAACCGGATTTTGGTATGCGTTGGGCAGCGTTAGAAGTCGATTATGAAATGTACGGCAAAGACCATCTAGCAAATGCTCGGCTTTATTCGGAAATTTGCCGAATCCTAGGAGGTAAGCCGCCGGTGCAGCTATGTTATGAGCTATTTTTAGATGAAAACGGTGAGAAAATATCAAAATCAAAAGGTAATAGTATTAGTGTTGATGATTGGCTTAAATATGCTCCCGTTGAAAGTATGGCATTATTTATGTACCAAAATCCGACTAGAGCTAAGCGTTTGTTTTTTGATGTAATTCCTAAAAATGTTGATGAATATATTACTTTTAATCAGAAATACCATTTAGAAGAAGATAGGGCAAAGCGTTTTGCGAATCCAGTTTATCACATACATCACGGGAATGTACCGAAAATTGAGACTTTTGGTATTACCTATGGGTTGCTTTTAAATCTTACTTCTGCGTGTAATCCTTCCGATAAATCGGTACTTTGGGGATTTATTAGCAAATATGAGCCAAAAGCAACTTCAAAGACTAGTCCTTATCTTGACCACTTAGCAGAATTTGCTATAAGATATTATAATGACTTTATTAAAGCACATAAATCATATTTAGTCGTTTCCGAAAAGCATAAGGTCATTTTACAAGATATATTAGATATGTTATCTAGCATATCTGATCAAACCGAAGCTGAAGCGATTCAGAAAGCAATATATGATATAGGAATGAAAGCAGGATATGAAAATCTGCGTGATTATTTCAAGGATCTATATCAGATATTGCTAGGACAAAGCGAAGGTCCAAGACTTGGGACTTTCATAAAGCTTTACGGTATAAAAGAAACTATGAAGCTGGTTGAAGGAAAGTTGTATACGTAGATAGAACTTCAAAAATTGGCTACGTCGTCCTACAAGTACTGCAGTGCTCACGTATTAAGTAACTGCTGCCGCTCCTCGTCTTGTGGACTTCTTGCTCTTTTTGAAGTTGATCTTCGTATACTTTCACGTTGTATTAATGTTATTCCTGCGTGGGCATCTAAGCGTCATTGCGAACGAACGAAGCGAGTGCAGCAATCTCAAGAATTTTGTATTGTTTCATGAGATTGCCACGTCAAGGCTTCACCTTTCCTCGCAATGACGTTAAAATAAAAACTATTAACAAATGAATGAAATTTTTTGTAGTACGTTACCTATTTTTTTAATTACGCTTCTTGGTAGTATTATCAAAAATAAATGGTTAACTTCAGAAGAATTTTGGCGTGGTATTGAGAAATTATCGTATTTTGTACTATTTCCTGCCATGCTGTTTAATTACGTATCTACTGCCGACTTAAGCGTTGCATCGATAATTAAGTTAGTAGTGGCTCTTATTATTTCTACTATCCTTGTATCAATTGGTCTTATAATTTACCAAAAAAAATATAATATAGATAAAATCCAATTTACTTCCATTTTTCAAGGATCAATTCGTTATAATAGCTACATTTTTTTTGGAGTAAGTAGCCCGCTGCTTGGTCCTAGTGGGCTTTCTATTGTTGCTGTTATTTCTTCTTATATGATTATTTTTACCAATATTTTATCGGTAATGATTTTCGCTTATTATATCCCTAATAAATCCGT
The DNA here is from genome assembly GCF_056135685.1 of Rickettsia senegalensis. Classification (NCBI taxonomy): domain Bacteria; kingdom Pseudomonadati; phylum Pseudomonadota; class Alphaproteobacteria; order Rickettsiales; family Rickettsiaceae; genus Rickettsia; species Rickettsia senegalensis. The sequence goes on from NZ_JBVYTQ010000001.1 coordinate 839,008, forward strand.
TACTAATACTATTAGAACTAGTTTTGTTTTAATGATGAAATTAATTGTGCGTAACCCTTTAATTATCGCAAGTTTAGTAGGGTTCGTTTTTAATTACTCAAATCTTGAATTACATTTAGGGCTTAAGAAAACACTAGATAGTCTTTCTAATGCTGCTTTAGCTATTGGTATGTTAAATGTTGGAGCAGGGCTTAATTTTACTATTAGGAGAGAGCTTTTACACAATGTAATGTTTACAAGCTTTATTAAATTAGTTGCATTTCCTCTAGTTAGCGTAATAGTATTATGGTTAATGTCAATTGAGGGGATAGATAGATCGGTAGGAATATTATATAGCTGTCTTCCATGTGCAAGTACGGCTTATGTTCTATCTCGTCAGCTTGACGGTGATCCTGATTCTATGGCGTCGATTATAACATTTACTACTTTTTTCTCAGTGGTTACTATATCCATTACTATGTATGTGATGGGGTGAATTTACCACGTCATTGCGAGGAAAAATTGAAAATTTTGACGAAGCAATCTCAGGAGTTTGTTATTATCTCATGAGATTGCCACGTCGCTTCGCTCCTCGCAATGACGATTTGGCGTCCACGCGAGGAGACCTTGTTGCGTAGATATAAAAAAAGTAGCTGCGAACTAAGAAAAGTAGTAAATCGACAAAAAACTTAACCACAAGTGTGTATGTCAAAGCTACAAAAAGTTTGCAACTGGAAAGAATATAACAGAAGTTTAAAGAAAAGAGGAACAATAATTTTCACATTTTGTGAAGAATATTTAAAAGAGTTATATTATGGAGGGGAACAGAGGCAAGGAGGAGCGAGAAGATATAATAGCAAGATGTATGAATATTTGCTAACAATTAAGCTGTTATTAAGATTGCCATGGCGAGCAACAAGCGGATTTGCAGAAGGAATGTTTAGCAAAATATTTGCGGGTAAGGATTTAAGAATACCGGATTATGCCCATGCATCAAGAATCGCTAGTAAGCTAAAGTTACGAGTAAAAAATATTGGAGTACAAGAGAAAGGTTCAGGGAAAGAGATAGTATTTGATAGTACCGGAGTAAATGTATATAGCACCAGTGGGTGGCATCAAAGGAAATACGGTAAGGATGGATTATAACGGTAAGGATGGATTATATCGTAAGAGAGAACAGTGGAAGAAGATACATGTAGCAGTCGATTTAGATAGTATGGAAGTACTATCTGTAGCCTATACGGATAGTAACACAAACGACTGTGAAGTTGTTGGTGATATGAGCAAAGAGATAACAGGCAAAGCTAAAACCGTTATAGCAGATGGAGCTTATGATACGCAGGAGTTTAGAAAGATAATATATGATTGGGGAGTACAAGATTTAATGCCCCCAGCACGAACATCTAAGTCACAAGATGAATTAAAGAATAAAAGCAAGGTAGAGAAAGAACATTTAGCTTACAGAGATAAAGTAATAAAAGGAATTAGAGAATATAAAAATTTTGATGAAGGTTTAAAAGCATGGAAAATTAATAGCGGCTATCATCAAAGGTCAAGGGTTGAATCGTTTATGTTTAGGTTGAAGCGAACGTTTGGCTTTAACTTACAACAAAAAACAGAGAAAGGAAGAAAAAACGAAGTAATTACTAAGATAAATATATTAAATGAAATGATTGCCCTTGGGAAAGCTCAATATAGCTTTTAGAATTATATAAAATTTAATTATTTTTATACTCTAAGCGCTATATTGACTTTTTTTAATCTCCACGCAACAACGCCTTGCGAGGAAATGACGATTCGGGGGTATCCACGCAACAACAACTGTTCGCAATGACGGAAAATCAAAACAATAAAACAGGAATTTCTAAAATGGATGAAATGAATAAAATAAATTATGCTGAAGCCCTTGAATATCATGAAAAAGATAAACCGGGTAAAATCGCTATTTCTGCAACAAAGTCTTTAGTTACTCAGCAAGATTTATCGCTTGCATATTCACCGGGTGTAGCTGCTCCTTGCCTTGAAATTGCTAAAAATTTAGAGGATGTATATAAATATACCGCTCGCGGTAATTTAGTTGCCGTAATCTCTAACGGTACTGCCGTACTTGGGCTTGGTAATTTAGGAGCGGCTGCTTCAAAACCGGTAATGGAAGGAAAAGCCGCACTATTCAAAAAATTTGCCGATATTGATGCAATTGACTTGGAAGTGAATACGGAAGACCCTGAAGAATTTATTAATGCCGTGAAATATCTCAGTTATAGTTTTGGGGGCATTAATCTTGAAGATATTAAAGCTCCTGAATGTTTTATTATAGAAGAAAAATTAAAATCTTTAATGGATATACCGGTCTTTCATGACGATCAGCATGGAACGGCGATTATTACCGCCGCAGGGCTAATAAATGCAGCATATCTTACTAATCGCAAGCTTGAAGATTTAAAAATCGTGGTTAATGGAGCAGGGGCTGCCGCTATTGCTTGCATTGATTTATTAATTGCTCTTGGAGTCGATAAATCAAAGATTATTTTATGTGATACACAAGGTGTGGTGTACAAAGGACGCCTAGAAGGTATGAATAAATGGAAAGAGCTATATGCAAGCGATACTAAGGTTAGAACCTTAGTGGAAAGCTTAAATAATGCAGATGTATTTATAGGGTTATCAGTAAAAGGGGCGGTAACTAAAGAGATGGTGAAAGGGATGGCAAATAATCCGATTATTTTTGCTATGGCTAACCCTGATCCGGAAATTACTCCTGAAGATATAAAGCTTGTGCGGGATGATGCAATTATAGCAACAGGGCGTTCTGATTATAATAATCAGATTAATAATGTTATGGGATTTCCTTATATTTTTAGAGGAGCATTAGATGTAAGAGCGAGAACCATTAATACAGAAATGAAAATAGCAGCAGCAAAAGCTATTGCAGATTTAGCCCGTAGACCTGTACCGGAAGAGGTTTATAAAGCTTACTCAGGGCGTAAGATGGTTTTCGGTAAGGAATACATCATTCCCGTACCGTTTGATCCTCGTTTAATTACCGTAGTAGCAGCAGCGGTTGCCGTTGCCGCAATAGAAAGCGGCGTTGCTAGAGTTAAAGATTTTAGTATAGGTAAATATAGGAAAGAATTGGGTAGTAGATTAAACCCTACTGCTAACTATATGAATTTCTTAGCTGAAAAAATTCATAATGCACCGCTTAAGCGGATTGTTTTTGCTGAAGGTGAGGAAGAAGAAGTAATTTCTGCCGCCCTTATGATGCGAGACGAGAAATACGGTCATCCGATTATAATTGGTCGTGTTGAGCGAATTGAGGCTACATTAAAAAAGATAGGTCAAGATATTAGTTTAGACGGAATTCAAATAATGAATGCAGCTTTAACTGATAGTTTAGAGAAATATATTGATTATTTATATAAAAGACTTCAGAGAAAAGGCTATTTATATCGTGATTGTGCTAAACTTGTTAAAACAGATAAGAATATTTTTGCCGCTTGTATGGTAGCTTGCGGTGACGGTGATGCTCTTTTAACCGGTGTTACTAAAAGCTATATCGATAGTTTAGAAGATATCATGAAAGTAATTTCACCAAAACCTAATCGTAGAATCCTTGGCTATTCAATTATGATTGCTAAAGACAATAATATTATTATTTCTGATAATTGTATTACTGAATATCCAAACAGCTTAGAGCTTGCTCAAATAGCAACACAAACGGCAGAAATTGCTAAAAATATGGGGATTACCCCAAGAGTTGCTCTTCTTTCTTTTTCCAGCTTCGGTAATGCTTCTAAGGAAAAAACAGCTCGTATTCGTGAAGCAGTAAATATACTAGAGAATTTTAGTAAAGACAAAGAAGAGCTGAGCGGCATGAAAGTAGATTTTGAATATGATGGAGAGATGTCGGTTAAGGTAGCTTTAGACGGTGATTTACGTAAATTATATAAATTTTGTAGATTATCAGGATCTGCAAATGTATTAATTATGCCTGGTTTAAATTCAGCGGCTATTTCTACTGAATTATTACAAGAATTTTCATCCAATAGCTTCATAGGTCCTATAACAAACGGTTTTGAAAAACCCATTCAAATACTTCAAGCTACAGCAACAGCTAATGAAATACTAAAAATAGCAACTTTTGCTTGCGTTGAGGCTATAAAAGAAGTTTAAGAGGCTATCTATAAATAAATTTTAACCGATAATTTATTTTTTTTGCTGCGAATTATAAGATTTTTTTGAAATATGAATAACTATTCTTGCAAGAATCTTATCAATATTTCTGAATAAAATCTTACAAGCCACAGTAACATAGTAAAATATTAAAAATTGCGGCTTTTACTTGTGTTGAATCTATAAAAGGTCTTTAATTACTAGATATTTAATTAACTTGCGAGAGATAAAATGGACTCATTAGTAAAAAACGAAGTAATTAAACTTTTTAATGATAAACCAAAAAGCGGAATTGTAAGAATTAAAAAATGGTGTGCTGATAATAATAAAGATTTTGCAGAAGAAACTGCTAAATTTTTTTATGAGGAAAAAACTAATCTAAATTTAGAGTTTGTAGGAGATTATCTTGGAACAGATGGAGGCGATAATAAAAAAGTATTAGAGAGTTTTACTAAGCAATTTGATTTTAAAGAAAAAGATTATTTAGAAAGTTTACGTGGGTTTTTACAATCATTTAAATTACCGGGCGAAGCTCAAAAAATAGATAGGTTAGTCGAAAGTTTTGGGACAAACTATTATGAACAAAATTTAAACGGTGAAATAAAAAGTAAAGATGCCGCATACATACTAGCTTACCAAACAATTATGCTTAATACCGACTTGCATAATCCTAGTATTGCCGAACCGAAAAAAATGACTTTTGACCAGTTAAAGAATAATTTAAAAGGTACTAATGAAAGTCAAAATTTTAATGATAATTTTTTGAAAAAGATATATGACGGAATAAAAGCCAAGCCTTTCGTACTAAATTTTGTAGATAGTAGTCCTGGTTATGAGATAGATAATATAAGTTCACAAAATGATCAAACTTTTAAAAAATTAAGTAAATTCTTAGAAGAAAAAAGAAATATTAGGGACATCTTTCCTAAATTACAAAATAATAATTTAACGGCAGAATTTAAAAATCCTAAAACATTGCTTAATAAGTTTACCGGTTATGAAGGGAGTGTAATAGTTAAAGATGAGAAAGGCGGTAAAGCAGAAATTCAAGTCTATAAACCAAGTGTATTTTCAAGATGGTTTTCAAGAGAAAAGTCTAAAATCATAATTCAGTCTTTAAGTGAAGAAGGAAAGCAGCCTTCAGAACAATCCTTAAAGTTAGCAGCACAAATTACCGCAAGCTTTGAAACTAAAGTAACATCTATTAAAGCAACTTATGATTATTTAAAAGAAGATTTAAAGAGTTGGTATGAGAATATTAGAAATCCTAAAAAAGAATTAGAAAGAGCTAGTTCTATTGCAGAACTACATAAAAATATTAAAGAAATTACAGAAATTGTACAGCAAACAAATCAACAAATACTTGAAAAACCTTTGGCTTCTAAAGAGAGTTTTGAAGATCTCACACAAGCAGAGATAGGAATAAAGCCAGTAGAAATACTAATAAAGAGTTCATCTCAACCAGTAGAAAAGCCAAAATTCAATTCTTTTATAGAAGAGTTAGCATGGAAGAATGCGCAAAGAAAGCAAAGTGTTGATACTCCCATAAGTCAAAATAAAGCACCTAAAATCCAAACAGATAATCATGCAAAAATTTTAGAAGAATTAAAGCAAAAACAGAAAGAATTAGAAGATAAGAAAAAAAGGACTTGAAGAAAAAAGCTAATTCTAATATTACTAGAGAAGAAAGATGGAAAATTGTTGCAGAATTGGAATCTATTAATAATCAATTCAAAGTTATAGAAAAAGAACGTAGTAATATTAATAGTGCTTCAGATAGAGAAAAAAAGTTTGATAATAAAAATAACCCCTCATCGCCTACGAAAGGAGAACCGACAGCTGCAGATTTACAGCAACAAGGAGCATTAGCAGCTATAAAACGTATGAAAGAAGAGAAGATAAAGCAGCAGCAAGCAGAAGCTACTAATCAACCTTCAAAAAATACTTCAACTATGCCTAGCGGTACTATACCGGTGCCACCTCCAATGCCTGGGAGTGGTCACCCTGTCCCACCTCCGCCACCACCCCCACCACCCCCTCCGTCAATTCCAAATATTGTAAAAGAAGAGGCGAAAGATATTGGTAAACAAATACCTCAGGAAGGAGATAAGAATAAAGAAGGACTGGCAAAAGCTATGGAGGCACAAAGAAAAAAAATAGATACAGGTAGAGGAATATAGCTTGTTGTATGGCTTGTTTTATGTCGTTCCCGCGAAGACGGGAAGCCAGAAAAAGTATAAATATAACAAATTGTTGAAATTAAAAGCTCGATCTATCTCGCTTTACGCTGGATTCCTGCTTTCGCAGGAATGACATTGGATACTTTTCTTGAACCATGCAATGCTTGTAATGACGAGCTGGTATCCAAAAGAAGTCTATTGAAACTAAATAGTTTGTATCATATGATGTTGTCACCAAAAGAAAATATTATATGTCTAATTCAGCTTTTCTAGTTGCATTTTTTACAGCAATTATCCGTTATTATGATTATGCTTTATTCGGTTTATCGGCTAGTATTCTTGCACAAAATTTCTTACCTGATATAGAGCAGGATAAACAACTACTCGGTTTTTTTGCCATTCTTAGTGCGGCCGTTATAGTACGACCTTTAGGGTCTTTAATTTTTGGATTTATCGGAGATAAATACGGGCGTACTAAATCCATTAAGATATCAATGTTCATGAGTAGTATTTCTACCGGATTAATTGCTATTACTCCTTCCTTTGAAATGATAGGTATTTTTGCTACGGTAATACTAACATTATGTCGAATGTTTTTTTTAGCAAGCCTTGCCGGAGAAGTTGACGGAATAAAGGTTTATGTGGCTGAAAAAACAGGAGATAATAGGAAAAATTTAAATATAGGAATAATTTCGTGTTGTAGCCAAATAGGTGCATTACTTGCGGCTATAGCTTATTATTATGCTAGCAATTCTGATATCCAGTATTTATGGCGTTTTAATTTCTTTATCGGTGCAATATTTGGTTTATTTGCTATTTTGATGAGAAATTTTTTTAAAGAAAGTAGCGAGTTTTTAAGAAAATCATCGAAAAGTACGATAAAACAGATAATAAAGGATAATAAAACATCTTTTATAATAGCGTTACTAATAAACGGTGCTATTGGAGGAGTGTATCACTTTTTGGTAATTTTCTTAGGAGTTTTTTTAACAAAAATAGCTTTTGTAAATCATCCTGAAATAAGATTTATGAATATAGCTCTTACTACTACCTATGGAATATCAGCCGTTTTTGCAGGGCTGCTTGCCGATAAAATAAACCCTTTAAGACAGATTACATGGACTGTATTTGCTAGCATTATTGTTGCTTTAGGAATGCAAATAATGTTATACAAACAAACATTTAATATTCTCTGTCCCATTATATTAATAGGACTTGCAGCATTTTATGCAGTACCGCTACAAATTATTGTTCAATCTTTGTTTAAGACTAATGTTAAAATGAGGCTTTATAGTCTATCTCATTCTTGTGGAGGTATTATTCTATCCTCAACTACTCCTTTCTTTAGTATGTCGTTGTGGCAAAATTTTAAGTCACTATCTCTAACTTTAAGCTTTTTTATATTTTTGCTTATAATATTAATGTGTACAGTGTTAGTTTTACGCAAGATGTTATCCTTACATGGATACGGCAACCCCCCCAAAAACAATCGACAAAAGGAGTAGAATTTTCTAGAAACAAAGGAGGAGATTCTATAAATGACAATATCAAAGCACAGTGATAGCCAAATCATGTCTATCTTAAAGCAAGCGAGCGGTGGGATGCCTGTAGCGTCTATACTGAGAGAGCACAAAATACCATCAGCGACATTTTATAAATGGAGATCAAAGTATGGTGGTATGGCTTTACCGATGATTACTAAATTAAAGGAGTTAGAATCGGAAAATGCACGGCTTAAAAAGATGTATGCTGAGGAAAGGCTAAGAGCTGATATATTAAAGGAAGTACTTGAAAAAAAGTTAGGAAGCCATCTCAAAGGCGGGAGATGGCTAAAATAATATCTGGAGAAAAAGATATTTCTATAAGGAGTGCATGCAAGATCTTTGGTGTCAGCGAAACATGCTATAGATATAAAAGGAAGCTATCATCTGAGGATGATATTATAGCAGGCCAGCTAATGCGTTTAGGGTCGTGCCTCCGTATTGCAGTTTAGAGTAAATAGTCTATAATCCTCAAACAGTAATAAGAGAGAATTATAGTTAAGGAGTTATGGCAAAAATAGATGTTAAGTGTAGATATTGTAACAACACAGAAGAAGTAATAAAGTCAGGATATTCAATTTCAAAACAACAGAGATATCAATGCAAGCGGTGTAATCGATATTTTTAATTGGAGTATATTAATAATGCATCTAAGCCTGGAGTTAAGGAGCAAATAGTAGAAATGTCAATCAACGGCTCTGGAGTTAGAGATACAGTAAGAGTATTAAAAGTGGGTATCAATACAGTTATCCGTGTTTTAAAAAAATCTAGTATTAAAAAACAATAAATCATTCTATCAGTACAACAGAAGTAATTATTGCTCCTGAGATAGATGAACAATGGTCTTATGTACAGAATAAATCCAGACAACGATGGCTTTGGTATGCTTTGGATAAGATTTCGTTAAAAGTAGTTGCTTATACGTTTGGTACAAGATGTGATAGCACATTAGAATCATTACTGAAAAAACTAGAGAATTTCAAGGTGACTTTTTACTATACAGATGGATGGGGGAGTTATGCTAGGTTATTAGACCCTAAAAAGTATATTATCAGTAAAAAATACACTCAACGGATAGAACGAAGTAACTTGAACCTTAGAACGAGATGCAAGAGGCTTGCACGTAAGACAATCTGCTTTTCCAAGTCATTGGATATTCATGATAAGGTTATTGGTACTCTTATTGAACGTATAGCTTTTTAATAGGCATAACTGCAATATGGAGGCATGACCGAATTATTTATCGTGCTCATATGAGCAAAAGCTTTAAAGACCGCGATTATATAGTTTCTGCTGAAGAAAAAGGTAGAGAAGAAGGTGTGGCAAAGAGTATAGAAGAAGGGGAAGTTACAAAAAGTATAAAAATAGCAAAAAAGATGTTAATGAAAAAAACTCGATAGAAGAAATATATGAGATTATTGAATTATCTATAGAAAAAATAAGGCAATTGAAAGCAGAAATTGAGAACCTTAAAAAATAATTAGCTTCAATGACAAAAATTTACTTTATAGCCGGTGAGATGTCAGGAGACTTTATCGGTGGACGCATAATTCAGCATTTAAAAGATAATATAGAAATAAAATGTATGGGGGTTGGCGGTAGATATATGGAAGAAGCCGGTAGCTTTAAAAGCTTATTTTCTATTACTACCATAAATTTGATGGGCTTTGTAGAAATTTTACCTCATATTTTTAAGCTTAAAAAATTAATTGATAAAACTGTGAAGGATATAACAAATAGTAAAGCCGATTTATTAATCACCATAGATTCACCGGGGTTTACTTATCGTGTGGCAAAGCGAGTAAGAAAACTTTTACCAAAGCTGAAAATGATTCATATCGTTGCACCGTCAGTTTGGGCATATAAAGAGGATAGGGCAGTAAAATACGCTCAAATTTATGATTGTTTATTTGCTTTATTACCTTTTGAACCGCCATATTTTACTAGGCTCGGACTTGATTGTAGATATATAGGTCACCCGATCATGGAGCAAGAGTTTTATAGCGATAAAGTAGCTTTACGTAAAGAGTTTAAAATAGACGAGAATGAGAGAGTTTTATGTGTTACTCTTGGAAGCAGAAAAGGAGAGATTCTAAGGCATTTACCGGTTTTTGTTTCTTCTATTGAAGAAATATTTAAGAGTTGTAATAATCTTAAAGTTATATTTACTCTTGCAAATCCTGCTCATGAGGCAATAATAAAGCCATTTTTAGAAGATGTTAAGTTTAATTATTTATTTTCAAGTGAGAGACTTAAAACTTATGCCGTTGCTGATTTAGCTTTAGCAAAATCCGGTACTAATACTTTAGAGATAGCAGCTTCCGGTACTCCTATGATTGTGGCTTATAAAGTTAATCTTGTAAGCTTTTTTATTATCAGGCTATTGATAAAAATAAAATATGTTACACTGATAAATATTATAGCAGGTAGCGAAATAATTCCGGAATTTATCCAATTTAATTGCCGAGCTAGTCTTATTAGTAATAAGCTTCAAGAGTTATTATTTAATTCTAAAAAAGCGTATGAGCAGGTAATAGAAAGCCAAAAAATTTTGCAGAAATTAGGGTTTGAATCAAATCGATCACCTTCTTATATAACTGCAGAAATTATTAAACAGGAGTTCTTAGAACCTAAAATAAAGTTGTTAAAAGAGAAAGATTAGTACTTGAACCGGTGGTCCACAACATTTTCTGAATTATAATAAACATTAATATTAATATAATAACAAAATATATTTCCATATTTTTTCTTATAGTATTAATTTGTTTCATTAAAATTTCTAAATCATTGGAAATTTTTTTGTATTCCTCATTGTGATCAGAACGCATTGTTGTCAAGAAACCGGATAAGTTTCCTAACTTATTTTGTAAAGCTTTTAACCTTTCCGTATGTTCTTCGTGTTTTAGATCGGTATTGTGATCTTGTATCATAATATATAATGCCCATTATAAGATCAGTATTAACGCCGGTATAGTAATATGAACTATGAATAAAGATTTATATTTTTCGTTTGTAATAAAAATTCTAACTTTTCATTTTACAGGAGTATACTATTGTTATAGTAAATTGGTTTACGTTATTAATTTGTTGCTTGTTAGTCATCTAATTTTAATATTTTAATTACCAAATATTAAAACTATTGATTTATTTAGCAAAAGCTATATAATTTAAATTCAACAAATATTTAACTTCAACCAAACTTTAAGTTAGTTTTACTATATGTTATTTCAAATGTCAAGAAAAAACCATATTTCGTGGTAATTTTTTTAACAATATTTCTAAGTCTTATAAAAATAATAGTTATTATGTTAAAAAACCTATTAAAAACTAAACTTTTTTTAGTTATAGTATCTCTAACTATATTCATTACTTTGCTAAATTCTAGTATATTTTATATTTTTGTGCCGGGCAATCTTACTCAAAATAAAACGATAATTATTGAACCTAAATTATCCGTAAATCAAATAGTCACAAAACTTTATTCTAATGAAGTAATCAAATATCCGAGAATTTTTAAGGTAATTGCTAAAATTTATTCTATAAAAAGACCTCTTAAAAGCGGTGAATATGTGTTTACTCGTAATATATCGCCCCTGCAAACTTTAAGAGTATTAGCAAGTGGTAAATCTATAATACATAAGATAATTGTCCCAGAAGGTACGGTGGTTGGTGAGGTTATAAAGAAAATTAATGAAGAAAGTCGATTACTTGGAGAAATAAAAGGGATAATACCGGAAGGTTTTTTAATGCCATCAACGTATTTTTTCTCTTATGGAGATCAAAAAGAGCAGATAATCGATCAAATGAGAAATTTAATGTCTGCTAATTTAGATAAGGTGATGCAAAATCTTGCGCCGGATTCTCCGTTAAAAACTAGACTCGAAGTATTAACGCTAGCTTCTATAATTGAAAAAGAAGCCGGTTCAAATGCAGAAAAACCTATTATAGCCGCAGTATTCATTAATCGTTTAAAGAAAAATATGAAGTTACAATCCGATCCGACTACTATCTACGCTTTGACTGAGGGTAAATTTAAATTAGCAAGAGCTTTAACAAGAAAAGATCTATTGCAAGAACTACCATATAATACTTATTACATAAAAGGTTTACCGCCAGGTCCGATTTCCTGTCCATCGCTAAAATCTTTAGAAGCAGTGGTAAAACCTGCTAAAACGGATGCCTTATTTTTTGTGGTTGACGGTAAAGGCGGACATAATTTTTCTAACAATCTTAATGATCATAATAGATTTGTTGAAACTTATAGAAAAAGTCTGATTAGAGTACCTGAGTCGGAAATTGATCCTGACAAGCCATCTACTTGATCAACTTCAAAAAGAGCACAAAGTCTTATAAGATCTGCGGTACTCACGTATTAAGTATACGCTGCGTTCCTCGCCTTATAGACTCCGTGCTCTTTTTGAAGTTGATCTTCGTATATTTTTATCCATTTAACAGATGTTATCGTGAATAATACAGAATTTAGTAAAATAGCCGAAACAACAATTGCATATATAGCCGACAAGATAGAAGAGCAAGATAAAGAAGCAAGTATAGATGTAGATTTACAAGGTGATATATTAAACCTTGATACTGATAAAGGTATATATGTAATAAACAAACAAAGTGCAGCTAAAGAAATTTGGTTGTCATCGCCGGTTAGCGGTCCTTATCATTTTTTTTATGAACAAGGAAAATGGAAAAATAAAATAGAACTTGAGCTGATGGCTATTTTGACGGAAGAACTTAATATTAAATTTGATAATATATGAAAGATTTTAAAACTGCCGATAGTGCTGAAAAAGTTTATAATTTAATAATAGAAAATGCACCTACTGATACATCTATATTCTTCGATGTTGATGATACGTTTTTAACTCCTAAATCAAAAACTTTTAGAAAAGCTCCTTATAATAAAATGATTGATAGAATTAAGGAAAATAAAAGTAATTATGATAATTATGAAGAAATTATCAATAATTGGCGGCTTCAGCGAAAAGTAATATTAATTGATGAAGAGTGGGCAGAAGTTATAAACAAGCTCAAGGCAAAGTGGTCGTGCCTCCGTATTGCAGTTTAGAGTAAATAGTCTATAATCCTCAAACAGTAATAAGAGAGAATTATAGTTAAGGAGTTATGGCAAAAATAGATGTTAAGTGTAGATATTGTAACAACACAGAAGAAGTAATAAAGTCAGGATATTCAATTTCAAAACAACAGAGATATCAATGCAAGCGGTGTAATCGATATTTTCAATTGGAGTATATTAATAATGCATCTAAGCCTGGAGTTAAGGAGCAAATAGTAGAAATGTCAATCAACGGCTCTGGAGTTAGAGATACAGTAAGAGTATTAAAAGTGGGTATCAATACAGTTATCCGTGTTTTAAAAAAATCTAGTATTAAAAAACAATAAATCATTCTATCAGTACAACAGAAGTAATTATTGCTCCTGAGATAGATGAACAATGGTCTTATGTACAGAATAAATCCAGACAACGATGGCTTTGGTATGCTTTGGATAAGATTTCGTTAAAAGTAGTTGCTTATACGTTTGGTACAAGATGTGATAGCACATTAGAATCATTACTGAAAAAACTAGAGAATTTCAAGGTGACTTTTTACTATACAGATGGATGGGGGAGTTATGCTAGGTTATTAGACCCTAAAAAGTATATTATCAGTAAAAAATACACTCAACGGATAGAACGAAGTAACTTGAACCTTAGAACGAGATGCAAGAGGCTTGCACGTAAGACAATCTGCTTTTCCAAGTCATTGGATATTCATGATAAGGTTATTGGTACTCTTATTGAACGTATAGCTTTTTAATAGGCATAACTGCAATATGGAGGCATGACCTGAATATAGTTAGAGATACTATAACTAAAAAAAGTTTAGTTTTTAATAGGTTTTTTAACATAATAACTATTATTTTTATAAGACTTAGAAATATTGTTAAAAAAATTACCACGAAATATGGTTTTTTCTTGACATTTGAAATAACATATAGTAAAACTAACTTAAAGTTTGGTTGAAGTTAAATATTTGTTGAATTTAAATTATATAGCTTTTGCTAAATAAATCAATAGTTTTAATATTTGGTAATTAAAATATTAAAATTAGATGACTAACAAGCAACAAATTAATAACGTAAACCAATTTACTATAACAATAGTATACTCCTGTAAAATGAAAAGTTAGAATTTTTATTACAAACGAAAAATATAAATCTTTATTCATAGTTCATATTACTATACCGGCGTTAATACTGATCTTATAATGGGCATTATATATTATGATACAAGATCACAATACCGATCTAAAACACGAAGAACATACGGAAAGGTTAAAAGCTTTACAAAATAAGTTAGGAAACTTATCCGGTTTCTTGACAACAATGCGTTCTGATCACAATGAGGAATACAAAAAAATTTCCAATGATTTAGAAATTTTAATGAAACAAATTAATACTATAAGAAAAAATATGGAAATATATTTTGTTATTATATTAATATTAATGTTTATTATAATTCAGAAAATGTTGTGGACCACCGGTTCAAGTACTAATCTTTCTCTTTTAACAACTTTATTTTAGGTTCTAAGAACTCCTGTTTAATAATTTCTGCAGTTATATAAGAAGGTGATCGATTTGATTCAAACCCTAATTTCTGCAAAATTTTTTGGCTTTCTATTACCTGCTCATACGCTTTTTTAGAATTAAATAATAACTCTTGAAGCTTATTACTAATAAGACTAGCTCGGCAATTAAATTGGATAAATTCCGGAATTATTTCGCTACCTGCTATAATATTTATCAGTGTAACATATTTTATTTTTATCAATAGCCTGATAATAAAAAAGCTTACAAGATTAACTTTATAAGCCACAATCATAGGAGTACCGGAAGCTGCTATCTCTAAAGTATTAGTACCGGATTTTGCTAAAGCTAAATCAGCAACGGCATAAGTTTTAAGTCTCTCACTTGAAAATAAATAATTAAACTTAACATCTTCTAAAAATGGCTTTATTATTGCCTCATGAGCAGGATTTGCAAGAGTAAATATAACTTTAAGATTATTACAACTCTTAAATATTTCTTCAATAGAAGAAACAAAAACCGGTAAATGCCTTAGAATCTCTCCTTTTCTGCTTCCAAGAGTAACACATAAAACTCTCTCATTCTCGTCTATTTTAAACTCTTTACGTAAAGCTACTTTATCGCTATAAAACTCTTGCTCCATGATCGGGTGACCTATATATCTACAATCAAGTCCGAGCCTAGTAAAATATGGCGGTTCAAAAGGTAATAAAGCAAATAAACAATCATAAATTTGAGCGTATTTTACTGCCCTATCCTCTTTATATGCCCAAACTGACGGTGCAACGATATGAATCATTTTCAGCTTTGGTAAAAGTTTTCTTACTCGCTTTGCCACACGATAAGTAAACCCCGGTGAATCTATGGTGATTAATAAATCGGCTTTACTATTTGTTATATCCTTCACAGTTTTATCAATTAATTTTTTAAGCTTAAAAATATGAGGTAAAATTTCTACAAAGCCCATCAAATTTATGGTAGTAATAGAAAATAAGCTTTTAAAGCTACCGGCTTCTTCCATATATCTACCGCCAACCCCCATACATTTTATTTCTATATTATCTTTTAAATGCTGAATTATGCGTCCACCGATAAAGTCTCCTGACATCTCACCGGCTATAAAGTAAATTTTTGTCATTGAAGCTAATTATTTTTTAAGGTTCTCAATTTCTGCTTTCAATTGCCTTATTTTTTCTATAGATAATTCAATAATCTCATATATTTCTTCTATCGAGTTTTTTTCATTAACATCTTTTTTGCTATTTTTATACTTTTTGTAACTTCCCCTTCTTCTATACTCTTTGCCACACCTTCTTCTCTACCTTTTTCTTCAGCAGAAACTATATAATCGCGGTCTTTAAAGCTTTTGCTCATATGAGCACGATAAATAATTCGGTCATGCCTCCATATTGCAGTTATGCCTATTAAAAAGCTATACGTTCAATAAGAGTACCAATAACCTTATCATGAATATCCAATGACTTGGAAAAGCAGATTGTCTTACGTGCAAGCCTCTTGCATCTCGTTCTAAGGTTCAAGTTACTTCGTTCTATCCGTTGAGTGTATTTTTTACTGATAATATACTTTTTAGGGTCTAATAACCTAGCATAACTCCCCCATCCATCTGTATAGTAAAAAGTCACCTTGAAATTCTCTAGTTTTTTCAGTAATGATTCTAATGTGCTATCACATCTTGTACCAAACGTATAAGCAACTACTTTTAACGAAATCTTATCCAAAGCATACCAAAGCCATCGTTGTCTGGATTTATTCTGTACATAAGACCATTGTTCATCTATCTCAGGAGCAATAATTACTTCTGTTGTACTGATAGAATGATTTATTGTTTTTTAATACTAGATTTTTTTAAAACACGGATAACTGTATTGATACCCACTTTTAATACTCTTACTGTATCTCTAACTCCAGAGCCGTTGATTGACATTTCTACTATTTGCTCCTTAACTCCAGGCTTAGATGCATTATTAATATACTCCAATTAAAAATATCGATTACACCGCTTGCATTGATATCTCTGTTGTTTTGAAATTGAATATCCTGACTTTATTACTTCTTCTGTGTTGTTACAATATCTACACTTAACATCTATTTTTGCCATAACTCCTTAACTATAATTCTCTCTTATTACTGTTTGAGGATTATAGACTATTTACTCTAAACTGCAATACGGAGGCACGACCAAAGCATATTATCAGTAAAAAATACACTCAACGGATAGAACGAAGTAACTTGAACCTTAGAACGAGATGCAAGAGGCTTGCACGTAAGACAATCTGCTTTTCCAAGTCATTGGATATTCATGATAAGGTTATTGGTACTCTTATTGAACGTATAGCTTTTTAATAGGCGTAACTGCAATATGGAGGCATGACCCTTCTTCTGTGTTGTTACAATATCTACACTTAACATCTATTTTTGCCATAACTCCTTAACTATAATTCTCTCTTATTACTGTTTGAGGATTATAGACTATTTACTCTAAACTGCAATACGGAGGCACGACCAAATTTTGTCTTATCTTCCATTGACATAAATCCCCTATATTTAATAGTTGTTATTTTATTAAACCATTATTCATCAAGTCAGACAAGTTAATTAAAATTAAATTAAGTTAAAATATTAGTTAGAAATATTAAACTGTTACTTTAGAGATACTCTATATTGTTAATAATTTATGTACCATATAAGAAACTACTTTTATTCATTTTAAACTTATTTCAAAAAGAGGATGTAATACCGCTTTTAAAAGAAAAGAAATATATATGATATTTTTTTAGAGATAGAAGTTTTCTATATTACCCAATCGTAAGCCTTAAGCAATTGTAGAAGTCAAGATTTAATCTTACAGACATTATAAAAATTATATCTGAATGTCTGATAAGTTATGACTGTCAGATGAGTATTCAAGATATAAGATTTCGTTATTCTTTTCAACAGCTAACTTTTTACTATCCATAAAAGTCTGCATAGGTGTTTTTCCATAGCAATATTTACCGGAATGCGGTCTTTCATTATTATAATATTCTAGCCAAATATCAAGATCTAGTTGTAGATCATCAAGATCAGTATAGATCTTTTTACGCATAGCAGTATCAAAGAATTCTTGTTTCATAGTTTTATTAAAACGTTCACACATACCATTTGTTTGAGGAGAATATGCTTTAGTAGTAGTATGCTCAATACCCTCAATGCTTAAGAACAATTCAAAAGCATGATGTTCTATATTACCTTTATACTCACCACCTCTATCAGTTAAAATACGAAGTACTGGTATTTGCTGACTCTCATACCATGGTAACACTCTATCATTAAGCATGTCAGCAGCGGTAAGTGCTGTTTTATCAGTATATAGTTTAGCCTCTGCAACCCGAGTGTAACTATCAATAAACACTTGAGAATATACCTTGCCTATGCCTTTAAAATTACCTACATAATATGTGTCTTGGCATCCTAGATAACCTGGATGCTGTGTATCAATCTCACCATGAGCTTCTTTCTCGCTACGCCGTTTCTCTAATACTTGTAACTGAGCTTCGGTAAGAACAATACCATCCTGAGCCATTTTGGCTTCTAATGCTTTAAGTCTTTTATTGATATTATTTAAATCATTACGTAGCCAAATAGATCTAACTCCTCCAGGTGATACAAGAATACCAGTCTTTTTAAGCTCATTTGATACTCGCAGCTGACCATAAGCGGGGTATTCTATTGCCATATCTAATACTGCTCTCTCTACGGCAGGATCAACTCTATTCGCTATAATTGGCTTCTTCCGACTAATCTCATATAATGCTTCTTCTCCTCCTGTTTCATATAACTCTTTAAACCTATAATAACTGTCTCTACTGTAACCCATAGCTTTATATGCTGACGATATACTACCAAGACTCCTAGCTAATTCTAGTAATCCTATTTTTGGCTTTATTATTTTTTGATTTAGATTCATCTCTAATCCTCCATTTAATATTATCTTAATTTTACTAAATGTAAGATTAAATCTCAACTATTACACGTTATTTACACTAGAGCCTGAATGGATATTGAATTTTAGAAGTGAAATATTAACTACTTGGTTTAAAATATTTCCTTTTTTTGCTAGTGATTATTTTTACCTTACAATTATTGCGATTGTTTACTGGTTAAATCCAAGAAATAGATTATTTTTGGATTTAGGCTGGCTTGTATCATTTGCAACATTATTGAATGTTATTATTAAAAAAGCTTTTTCTATTCCTCGTCCCCCTAGTACATTACATATGTTATCTATTAATGACGGATCATTTGGCTTCCCTAGTGGAGATGTACAGGTGGCTACTGTTTTCTTTATGATAATATTTTTATCATTTAATCCAAAAACGTTAAAAATAATATCTATCGCAATGATTATTAATATTATGCTTTCACGCCTATATCTTGGAGTACATAGTATATATGATGTTATAGGTGGTATGATTTTTGAAGTGTTAATTGTTTTATTTTATAGAAGTAATTTTATGCAGACACAAATAAGTAGATGGGAAAATAGTGCTAAATCTTATTATTGTATATTGGTTTTTGTGATAGGTATATGTTTCTTTTTATAGAAAGACAATCCTTTTCCCTTACTGCTTTTATTATCAATAGGAACTTTATTGGGTTATGGTATCGTATATATTTGCTTTAAGTATAATTCTGATTGGATCTTAAATAATGTTCAAAAAACTATAGGTATAATTATTAGTTTTGCTCTGTTATTCTTTTTTATAAAACTTTTCCTATAATAAAAAATTCAACAATATTATTTAATTTTACACTTTTGCTTAAATTTGCCTTATTGCCTGTTTTGATTTATATTTTACTTCCTATAATACAAAGAAAACTAAAAAATAGATCAAATTAAATTTCTTTCACAAAATCCGATATACAGATTTAAAAATATTCGCATGATAATCTAATATATCAAGTATTGACAAAGTACTTACATTATTTAAAATAAATTAAACATTAAAAATGGTTGTGTTATGGGTATCAAACTAGATCCTTACGAACAAGATATTGAAGATAATTTTGAAAAGCAGCAAAAAATTGATGATAAAGTGAAATAGCTTTGCTTCAAAAATTTGCAAAAGCACATCTTAATAAAAAGAGATCCGTTACTATCAGGATTGCAGAACATGACATAGAAGCAATAAAAATTAAAGCTTCTAAGCATGGTTTGCCTGATCAAACCTATCTTAATATGCTAATCCATTCAGATGCTACTAAACTCTAAATAATATGACCAAGTATAGATATAATCATGAAAAAAACGCTAAGTTATTGCATGAGCGTAATATAGGGTTTGAAGAGATAGTTCGGTCAATTGAAGACGGTAATTTATTAGATATTAAATTACATCATAATCAAGAGAAATATAAAGGTCAAAAAATTTTATATGTTAGAATGATTGAGTAAGTATATGCAGTACCTTATATAAAAGGTGATAAAGATGCTATTTTCCTTAACATTTTATTTCCTAGCAGAAAAGCAAAAAAGGAATTTTTAAAAAATAAGAAATAATATATGAGTTTTATAGAAGAATTTATAAATAAAGGATATCTCCATCAATGTACCGATTTGGATCGGTTAACTGCTATAACGAAAGAAACAAAAATAGCGGCTTATATAGGCTTTGACTGTACTGCTACCTCGCTACATATTGGTAGTTTAATGCAGATAATGATACTACGGTTACTTCAGCAACACGGGCATAAGCCTATTGTAATTATCGGCAGCGGTACGAGTAAAATCGGTGATCCTACTTGGAAAGACGAAGCTCGCAAAATCCTAAGTAAAGAAGATATAGCTAAAAATGCTGAAGGGATTAAAAAATCTTTATCGAAATTTATCAAATTCGGCGAAGGTGAAAGTGATGCTATAATGCTGGATAACGCAGAGTGGTTAGATTCGCTCAATTATCTAGAGTTCTTAAGAGATTTTGGGATTCATTTTTCAATCAACCGTATGCTTACTATGGATTCGGTAAAGCTAAGGCTTGAGCGTGAGCAGCATTTAAGCTTTTTAGAGTTTAACTATATGTTGTTGCAAGCATATGATTTTTACTATTTAAGCAAGCATTATAATTGCAGCCTGCAGCTTGGCGGTAGCGATCAGTGGGGCAATATCGTCATGGGAGCGGATTTAATCCGTAAAATAAGCGGCAAAGATGTGTTCGGTATGACGACGCCGCTACTTACGACTAGCTCGGGTGCTAAGATGGGCAAGACTGCTGCGGGAGCAGTATGGCTTAATGAAGATTTGTTAAGCCCGTATGATTATTACCAATATTGGCGTAACTGTGAAGATGCCGACATAGTTAGATTTGCCAAATTATATAGCGAGTTAACGGAGGAAGAGCTTAATAAGTTTGAAAGTTTAGCGGCTGAAGATATTAACTCTGCTAAAAAACAGCTTGCTTATGAGCTAACTAAGCTTTGTCATTCGGAGCAGACAGCAAAATCAGCTTTAGAAACTGCGGTAAAGATATTTGAAGAAGGGCAAATCGATGAGAATTCACCTACCGTTGTTTTAGGGCAGGAGGTATTACAAGCGGGTATTAGTGCGTATGAGTTATTTCATGAAGCAGGTCTTGCTAGCTCTAAGTCAGAAGCACGCAAACTTATAAGAGGGAAAGGTGCTAAAATAAATGATAGATTAATCGAAGATGAGAATATGATAATTAATACTACTTTCCTACTCGATAAAAATGTTATAAAGCTCTCTGCCGGTAAGAAAAGACATATATTGGTTAGGGTTTGAATATTTTTTTAGATTGCCATGCTCCATTCAGTTGCAACATTATTGTATGGCTCAAATACATTACGTTAGACAAATTGTATATTTTCTATCTAATGAACCCCTATAACATAAGTTAAATTCAAATTTAAAAAGTAATGACTAAAATAAGGCTTGATGAATATTTGCTGCACAAAGGTTTTGTAACAGATATTACTGTAGCACGAAGCTTGATTATCCAAGGTAAAGTACATAATAAGAATGAGCAGTTAATTAAGCCTGGGATGCAGGTTAATATAAATGATATCGACATTAAGGTAAAGCTTCCGCAGCATAATTATGTTTCAAGAGGTGCATTAAAGTTAATTGCTGCTTTGGATTATTTTAAAATTGATCCTGAAAATTTAGTTTGTATTGATATCGGTAGTAGCACCGGCGGTTTTACCGAAGTATTACTTGAGCGTAAAGCAAAATTAATTTTTGCCGTAGATGTCGGTTATGGCGAACTTCATCCTAAATTACGTGACAGTCCACAAATTAAAGTGCTTGAGAAGACCAATGCACGATATTTAACCGATAAGCAAATAACAACGAAGTCTGATTTAATTGTTTGTGATGCCAGCTTTATTAGTTTAACTACTATATTACCGACTCCACTAAATTTAGCTAAAGAAGATTGCATGCTTATTGCTTTAATAAAACCGCAGTTTGAGGTCGAAAAGCATGAAGTAGAGCAGGGAGGAATTATTAAAAATCCTCTCTTACATCAAAAAGTATGCGATAAAATCAATGATTGGCTTGAGAAAGAGTATAACTTTAAAACATTTGGTATAATAGAAAGCCCAATACTTGGAGCTAAAGGGAATAAGGAGTTTTTAATAGCGGGACATTTTAGGCCTTGATAATTAGATAACTAATCACTGTTTGTCTAGAAAATAAATCCAACAAAAATTATGCAGCATTAAAAAGAGACTAAAATAACAAATAAGATAAAATGCCATAAAAAGTGCTTTCTTAAAAAGTTTATCTTTTATTACAAAATAAGTAGGGGCTACTAGAAATAAAAGCAAGATACCTAAATTAATAGCCGCTCGGTCAAACAGGAAAGTTTTTTTGATTTCGCCACAAAATATACTTATCATATAACCCTAATGATAATAATACGAGGCAAAAAATTCCTATGATAAATAAAATTATATTACAATAAGAAAAAGCTTCCTTAAATTTTAAAAACATATATCTTGTTATAGTTATAAGGAGTTCGCTATAAGTAATTTTTTTAAACTGTAAAGATAGAAGTACGTTTCCTTAAAATTTTTGAGATTAGTATATATTTAAAAATATAAAGTTAAATATTGCTTATATATTCTAATTAGTGTATTTTCGTTACGGATAAGCATTATAAAAGTTATAAAGAGGTGGGTTTGTCCCACCTTTTTTGTTATAAATATTAAATATGCAAACTATTGAACAACAAATAACAAACGTAATAGAAGAGTCTTTGACGGAGATGGGGTTTGAGTTAGTTCTTGTTAAGTTTAAAGGTGCTAACCCTAAAGTAGTCGAGATATTAATTGATAGTTTAAACGGTGAAAAAATATCTGTGGAAGATTGCACTAAAGCAAGTAGGACTATCTCCGCTATTCTAGATGTCGAGGATTTAATAGAAGAGGCGTACTCGTTAGAAGTAGCCTCAAGCGGTCTTGAGCGTCCGTTAGTAAATTTTGAAAATTATAGTAGATTTTTAGGAAGAGAAGCTAGAATTAAACTTAAAGAATTATTGAACGGCAAAACTCGTTATCAGGGTAAAATAATTAAAGCCGAAAATAATAAAATATATTTAAAATGTGAAGAACAAGAAGTACCAATTGATTATGATTTAATTAAAAATGCCAATCTAGTTTTAACTGAAGAAGTATTTAAAAAATTGCTAAAGCAATAAGAGATAATGTATGTCTAATATAGGTAATGTAGAAATTTTACAAATTATAGATTCTGTAGCCCGTGAGAAAGGAATATCAAAAGAAATTTTGATTTCAACGGTTGAACAAGCGGTACAAGTAGCAGGACGAAAAAAATACGGTAATGAATATAATATTAAAGCTCAGATAAATAGGAAAACCGGTGAGATAAATCTTTTAAGAATCTTAAAAATAGTAGAAGATGTAGAAGATTACTTAACACAAATCTCACTTGAAGAGGCTTTAATAAAGAATCCGGTAGCTAAAATTGGTGATGAGATATATGAATATTTACCACCGATTGATCATGCTAGAGTATCGGCTCAAGCTGCAAAACAAGTTATAACTCAACGTGTTATAGAAGCTGAACGTGAAAAGCAATATCATGACTTTAAAGATAGAAAAGGCGAAATTATAAACGGGATAGTTAAGAGAATAGAATACGGTGATATAATAGTTGACTTGAGCCGTGCTGAAGCAATAATAAAAAAAGATCAATTAATTAAGGGTGAGAATTTTAAACCTAATGATCGTATAAAAGTATATGTACAGGATGTAAGGCAAGAAACAAAAGGACCACAGATTTTCTTGTCTAGAGTAGATAACCAAATGCTGGTTAAGCTATTTAAGCTAGAAGTACCTGAAATTCTTGAAGATATTATTCAAATAAAATCAGTAGCACGTGATCCCGGTTCAAAAGCAAAAATAGCGGTATTTGCTTCGGATAGTAGTATAGATCCCGTAGGCTCATGCGTAGGTATTAGAGGTAATAGAGTAAAAGCCATAACAAATGAGTTAAACGGAGAGAAAATTGATATAGTATTATGGAGTAATGATCTTGCACAGTTTATAGTTAATGCTCTTGCACCGCTTGCACCCGGGGAAATTACAAAAATTTTGATTGATGAGGATAGGCATAAGGTAGAAGTAGTAGTTTCGCAAGAAAATCAAAGTATTGCAATAGGTAGAAGAGGGCAGAATGTTCGTTTAGCTTCTAAGCTTACAGGTTGGAATATCGATATAATGACCGAAGAGCAAGAATCAAAAAGAAGAAACGAAGAGTTCTTAACCTCTACGGAATTATTTATGGAAGCTTTAGATGTTGAAGAAGTTATAGGTCAGCTTTTATCGGTAACGGGATTTAATTCGGTAGAGCAAATTGCAGAAAGCGAGATTAGTACTTTAACAAGAATCGAAGGCTTTGAGGAAGAACTTGCCGTAGAGATCAAAAATCGAGCTATTAATTACATCGACCTTAAAAATGAAAAGATTATCAAAAAGCTAGAGGATCTGGGAGTTGAGCAAGAATTAATAGATATATTAGAATTACCGCTTGAATTAATATTAAAATTTGCCGAATATGGTATAAAGACTATAGAAGATTTAGGAGAGATGAGCGTAAATGAATTTAAAAATTTAGCTCCAAATTCTAATATAACGGATGAAAATATTAAATTACTGATTAAAACTGCTAGACAGCATGGTGAGTTGAAAGATAGTTAGTAAAGGGTGTATATATCATTCCTAGCTAAAAGCAGGAATCCAGTAAAACCGACAAAAAACTTGTTTTTAGGTTTATTTTATCAATATTAAGACTATTTTTTCTGGATTCCTGCTTTTAGCTAGGAATGATATAAAGAGCATTTACCAGTCTATGCAACAAAGCCTCCTCGCAATGACGGAAAATTGATCCACGCAGGCAAGGTCCTACGGGAATTACGTTGGTATACGGGATTATACAATTAGTTTTTCTTCGTAATAGACGAAAAATAGAAACACAAAGGTTTTAAATATGACGGATAACCAGGAAATCAGACCCAAAAAGTTGACACTTGGCAATTCAAAATTATCGCTTAATAAGTCTTTTGACTCTCTTACAGGAGCTCAAAGCTTTGTTAATGCTAAATCTAAAACGCTAGTAGAAGTTAGAAAAAGCTCTACCGGTAGTACTACTACCCTTTCATTAAATAAAGAAAGAAATAGCTTAGATCAAACTGCTATTGATGCTAATAAGGAAGAATTTAACAGACGTTTATCTATTCTTAAAAAAGCTGCTGAGCAATCTAAATTAAATGATCCTTCACAAATAAGCACTTTAAGTAAACTTGCAAGTATTAACCAGCCTGCCAACTCAAAAATAGAAACGCTAGAAACTGAAATTGAACAAAAACAGCAAAATACCGAAGAAAATAAAGTAGAAGTTAGTGCTAAAATCGTTCAAGATAATGAAGATATACCGTCACAAATATCTAAAAAGAAAGAAGAATCTTTTGTAAAGTACCCTTTAGTAGGAATGCGAACACGTTACGGGATAGAATCAGAGAAAGAATTAGATAAAACAGCAGATAATAAAGTAGTCGCACCAAAAATTAAGCTAGAAGAACCAAAAAAATTCAAAAAAGCTGATCTTTTCAATATGCTTAGTGACGACGAAAGCGGTAGCGGTAGAACTAGAAGTCTTGCTGCTATAAAAAGAGCTAGAGAAAAAGAAAAGCGTAAATTAGTATCACAAGCACCTGAGAAAGTATATAGAGAAGTGACGATACCGGAAGTTATCGGAGTCGGCGATCTTGCAAATGCTATGTCTGAAAGAGTAGCAGATGTAATTAAAGAATTAATGAAGCTCGGTATTCTTGCAAATGCCAGCCAAACAATAGATGCCGATACGGCGGAACTAGTTGCAACAAATTTAGGGCATACGGTAAAAAGAGTTCAAGAATCGGATGTTGAAAATGTTTTAATTAGTGATGATAAGGTTGAAGATTTGAGAACGCGTGCTCCGGTTGTTACAGTAATGGGGCATGTCGATCATGGTAAAACATCATTACTTGACGCTCTTAAATCTACGGATATTGCTGCAAGTGAAACTGGAGGAATTACCCAGCATATCGGGGCTTATAGAGTAACTCTTGCAGACGGTAGAGCGATTACTTTTATTGATACTCCGGGTCACGAGGCTTTCTCGGAAATGCGGTCAAGAGGCGCTAAAGTAACGGATATAGTTATTATAGTAGTCGCAGCAGATGATGGAATCAAAACGCAAACGGTTGAGGCAATTAATCATGCGAAAGCAGCGGGCGTTCCTATAATTGTAGCTATTAATAAGATTGATAAGCCTGATATTGATATTGAACGTGTAAAGAACGAATTATATGTACACGAAATTATAGGTGAAGAGGCAGGTGGTGACGTTATGGTCATTCCTATCTCGGCACTAAAGACAATTAACTTAGATAAACTTGAAGAAGCAATTTTGTTAATTGCAGAAATGCAGGATTTAAAAGCGAGTCCTTTCGGTTCGGCTGCCGGTGTTGTAATCGAGTCAAAAATCGAAAAAGGAAGAGGAACACTAACCACTATATTAGTTCAGCGAGGTACTTTAAGAAACGGTGATATTATAATAGCAGGTAGCTCTTACGGTAAAGTTAAAAAGATGACTAATGATAAGGGATTAGAAATAGTGGAAGCAACACCATCTGTTCCTGTAGAAATTCAAGGCTTAAACGTAGTACCTTTTGCCGGTGATAAATTTAACGTAGTACAAAACGAGAAACAAGCAAAAGATATAGCCGAATATAGAATGCGTCTTGCTAAAGAAAAGAAAATATCTATTGCACTGCGTTCAAGTTTAGAGGATTTGTTTTTAAAGGCTTCCGGTAATAGTAAAATTAAGGAATTACCTTTAATTATTAAAGGTGATGTCCAAGGGTCGGTTGAAGCTATTTCAGGTAGCTTATTAAAATTACCGAGTGATGAAATAAAGCTTCGTATACTTCATAGCGGCGTAGGTCCGATAACGGAATCCGATGTATCTCTTGCACATGCTTCTTCAGCTATTATTGTCGGCTTTAACGTTAGAGCAGGGACAAATGCTTTAACTGCAGCAGAAAAAGAAAAAGTCGATATTAGATATTATAGTATAATATATAATTTAATTGATGACGTAAAAGCCATTATGAGCGGTATGCTTGATCCGATCGTTAGAGAGCAATATATCGGAAGCGTAGAAATCAGACAAATATTCAATATTACCAAAGTCGGTAAAATAGCCGGTAGCTATGTAACTAAAGGGATTATTAAGAAAGGAGCGGGCGTACGCTTATTACGTGATAATGTAGTAATTCATGAAGGAAAACTCAAAACCTTAAAACGCTTTAAAGATGAAGTTAAAGAAGTTAGAGAAGGATATGAGTGTGGTATAGCATTTGAAAATTACGAAGATATTAGAGAAGGAGACACAGTTGAAGTTTTTGAGCTAGTTCAAGAACAGAGACAATTATAATATACTCTGCTGATTTCAAGAATTGCTTTTTCATTTTATCAAGGATTCGCATCCTCTCCTATTAAGTATAGGCTGCGGGTGCTCGCCTTTCAAAATAAAATTCAATTATTGAAATCATTTGAGTATATACGAAAATCAACTTCAAAAATTGGCTACGTCATCCTACAAGTACTGCGGTACTCACGTGGCATTGTTACGTGGATCAGTGTTAGCTCTGTCATCCCGTGGCTTGACCACGGGATCCAGTTAAAAGTACTAAAATTATTAGTATTTTTTATTGTTTTTATGGACCTAGTTAGCAAGCGAACTAGGTGCCACAGTGGGTTTTACTAGTCCACGCAATAAGATCTGCCCGCCTACGCAGGAATAACATTTAGTAGAATATCTCTCTTTGATAAATTAATCAATTTTAAGCAAAATATAATAAAAAAGTTAATAATTATTAGCCTTTATCTTGACCTCCTCATAATTTCTATTATTATGCAACGCTGATTATTATAATAAGAAATGAGAAAGAATTATGGCAATAACATCAATTTTTAATAAGTTACAAAATTTAATCCCACATAATACTTATCCAAAGCCAGCCTCTTATCTTGCTAACGATGAATTTAATTATCGTTCAAATGAAGAATTAAAAATTTGGGGGTATAAAGATACTCTAGACATCTCTCAAATCAAATATACTGATATTATGAATGAGCTTGATGGTAGCGAAAAAGTAACTAACACAGCTGAAAGTAAAGGCTTTTTCAGTACATTTAGTTCATCATTAAAAACAGTTTATGATTTTGGAGTAAAGAGTTTTAATATTATAAAAAATACATCTAGTATTCTTTCTTCTAAAGTTACTGAAACTTTTAATCTTGTGAGTAATAAAGTTTTTTCTTATTTAAATAATGAAGCTGAAGAAACATTTAATCTCTTAGATCAACTTGAAACTCCTTCTGATAATGAGTTAGTAGAAGAAATTTTAAACACGCCTGAAAATGAATTAGATGAAGTGTTTGAAAAGATGACATATGAAAAATTAGCAGAATTAATTAATAATATTTCCGATGAGCAAGCACAAAAATTAGTTAATTATATTTTGCCTTGGCATCTTGAAAAAGTAATAGATTTAATTACACAAGATAAGTTGGATAAATTATTTAATGAAAACCCTAATAATCTTTCTTTAGAAGAACTTACCGAGCAGGAACTAAAAAAATTATCAAATGAGGGTATTTCTGATGAATGGCTTGAAAATATAATTATTTTAGCAGGAGAAGAAAAATTTGCAGAAAAGCTTGATATTATTCCAAATGAAAATTTAGTAAGAATCATCAGTAATATTTCAAATGATAAGCTAGTAACAATAATTTCTCACGCCTCAGATGAAAGTATAGTAAGAATCATTAATATCAACTTACCAAAGATATTGCCTTTGCTTCCTTTTGAAAAAATTACACAAATACCAACTTTAATGGACAATGAAGAAATTGTAGAGCAGCTTGAAAAACAGAAATTATTAGAAGAAATTTTAAACATTTCTGAAAATGAACTGGATAAAATTAAGACCACAAAATTAGCAGAATTAATTCATAATACTTCAGATGAAAGTTTAGAAAGAATCGTTGATAGTATTCCAAACGATAAATTAGCAGTGATAATTAATACCGCCTTAGATGAAGATTTAGAAAGAATCGTCGATAGTATATCAGATCAAAACTTATCAAAAACATTGTCAGAGATATCATCTTTATTACCTGAAGAAAAATTTAAACAAATAATGATCTTAATTCATGGTGCAGAGGTTGTAGAGCAGCTTGAAAATCAACAATTATTAGAAGAAATTATAAATACGCCTGATAGTGAATTAGATAAAATTAAGATTACATATGAAAAATTGGCAAAATTAATTAATAATACTTCGGATGAGGATTTAGAAAGAATTGTTGATAGTCATAGTTTATCAGAATCGTTAGTTCAACAAATAATAACCCTTATATATAACAAGAAGTGTGCAAAGCAAGAATCAGATGGAGTATCTGATAGTGATTCCGGGTTCTCTGATTATGAAGATGAAATAGAAGTATCATGCAATCAAGTAGGATTTTCTAATAGTGATTTTACTACGAAGTTATCAGGTAATGATTTTGGATTCATTGATTATGAAAGTGATGATGTAGTATATTTATAATAAAGCTCTTATCTCAACCTATCTTATGGTAGACAAAAAATGGATTACTGTTTTTAGCAGCTTTGTTGCATGGATCAAAAAACCTACTGGGTGTCACACCGTGGCTTGTCCACGGTATCCAGTAAAATAACTAAAAATACTAATAATATTAGTATTTTTAACTGGATCCCGTGAATAAATCACGGGATGACAAAAAAAACTGAGCCATGCAACAAGGTTGCTTTTAACTAGGAGTAGGAGCGACGTAATTTATTGCTATTTTAGCATCAGGCAGGCGTATATAAAGCGGTTCGATAGCGCTATTTAACTTCATACCGCTGGATAATCTACTAGCAATATATCTACAAATAACCCATGCTTTAACTCGTGCAAAACGTGGCAAGGTTATTATATTCGGTAAAT
The DNA here is from genome assembly GCF_056135685.1 of Rickettsia senegalensis. NCBI lineage: Bacteria > Pseudomonadati > Pseudomonadota > Alphaproteobacteria > Rickettsiales > Rickettsiaceae > Rickettsia > Rickettsia senegalensis. Next base: position 869,079 of record NZ_JBVYTQ010000001.1, read on the forward strand.
GTATAATTTGAGGATATATAAATTCAAGCCCACTACCGCAGCAAACTATATTCCCTTTCTCATTTGCAAGCAGTTTTATAGCATACTCGAAATCTATCAATAACGGCTCTTCTATTTTTTCTGATTTATGAAAAACTTGCATATAAAGCTGTGAGCGATAAGCGTTTAAAAAGACATATATTTTATCATAATCTTTAACTTGAGTTATGGCTCTAAAGTAGGCATATTCAAAATTGCTAACCGCTACTGCTTTAGTATTTTCCTTGGCAAACAATATACCTTTAGCACTAGCAAGTCCTATCCTAATACCTGTAAAGCTACCAGGACCTAGAGTTACCGCTAAATAATCTAGATCATCATATGAACATTTAGCCGATTTCATCACGTCTTCTATCATCGGCATGAGATTCTCTGCTTGCATGGAAGGGCGTAATTCTTCTATATATGCCAGAATATTCTCATTTTCGGATATTGCTACCGATGCAGTATTATTGGCTGTGTCAAATGCCAGTATTTTCATAGGTTATTATTTGAATAAGTCGCTATAGGTGCCGAGTGTACCGGAAAATTTTTAAAAAATCTCTTATGTCATTCCTGCGAAAGCAGGAATCTAGGCTAAAAAAGTCTTTTTATTATGTTGTTTTCTTTTTGAGTAAAGCTTTTAAGAAGCTTTACTCAACTGGATTCCCGCTTTTAGCTAGGAATGACATAGAATAAAATACCAGAAGTTTGCAAAATCATATTAAATTAAGTTTTTTATACATTTCTTTATATGAAGAATATTTATTAATATTTAAACCTTTTGCTGATTCTTCTAATATTTTAATTGATTCTGCATTTAATTCTTTTTCCTGTTCTATTTTATGATATATCGCTTCTCTTACAAAATTCATAATAGTATCATTTTTATGTGCAGTATGAACTTTAAGAAAACGATGTAATTCGTTTGGTATATCTATGCTTAGTCTAGTCATATTACGTACTTATTTAAGTAATTACTTAAATAAGTATATCATTAAAAAAGAAAAATAAAAGTAAAAATATAGCCTCTAAGAATTATTTAAAATATACTCCATAAAAATTTGGCGCGCTTCAGCCTGTCTATTATTATGAAACAAATACCTATTAAAAAAATAGTTTGTTAAGGTTAAAGCTTGTCTTTTTTCTTCTAATGTAATCTCACTATCATCTGAAAGTAAAAATTTTGGTAAAATCAATAATTTATCTTTGTAAGGCTTTCCTACTTCATATGATAACGCTCTACCTGATTTAGGTGATACATAAGTTAAATCAATTGTTGTGTGGCTAACTGCACACTTGCTAAGGTCGAGTTTATAACCCGTCTCGGCAAGTAAAGTCAGCTCAAAATTAATATAATCACGAAAACAAAAATTCTTTGATAAATTATCTAAATAATTAATTAGAAACAAAAAAAAACTAGGATGTTCTTCTCTTTCATGAAATAACTCTTTGATCAAAGATATAACAGAATTAAAGGCATATAATTTAACTTTATTTGTAATAAAATGACCGGTATAAGATTTTATAAGTTCACACTTGGCTATGCCTATATGTTCATGTAATCTTGCTTGCCAAAGAAAATCTACAATATTACCTTCTTGATATATAAATTTACTTTTCTTAGAAGATTCCTTTGCAACTCCCGAATATAAACCGTGATTTTTAGTAAAAATTGTAACAATAAACATATTTTCTTTTAAAGGCTTTCTAGCAATTATTACCCCTATATCTTTGACATTCATAGTTTTTAGTATTAAATTTTTGTCAAATCGTCATTGCGAGCGACCGTAGGGAGAGCGGCAATCCAGTAAACATGCTGATTTACAGAATTTTTTTAATCTTTTTCTGGATTGCCACGTCGCTTCGCTCCTCGCAATGACGACTGGGAGTCCACGCAAGCAAGCCTTTCTCGCAAGGCGTTGTTGCGTGGAGATTAAAAAAAGTCAATATAGCGCTTAGAGTATAAAAATAATTAAATTTTATATAATTCTAAAAGCTATATTGAGCTGTAGAAGTCAAGATTTAATCTTACAGACATTATAAAAATTATATCTGAATGTCTGATAAGTTATGACTGTCAGATGAGTATTCAAGATATAAGATTTCGTTATTCTTTTCAACAGCTAACTTTTTACTATCCATAAAAGTCTGCATAGGTGTTTTTCCATAGCAATATTTACCGGAATGCGGTCTTTCATTATTATAATATTCTAGCCAAATATCAAGATCTAGTTGTAGATCATCAAGATCAGTATAGATCTTTTTACGCATAGCAGTATCAAAGAATTCTTGTTTCATAGTTTTATTAAAACGTTCACACATACCATTTGTTTGAGGAGAATATGCTTTAGTAGTAGTATGCTCAATACCCTCAATGCTTAAGAACAATTCAAAAGCATGATGTTCTATATTACCTTTATACTCACCACCTCTATCAGTTAAAATACGAAGTACTGGTATTTGCTGACTCTCATACCATGGTAACACTCTATCATTAAGCATGTCAGCAGCGGTAAGTGCTGTTTTATCAGTATATAGTTTAGCCTCTGCAACCCGAGTGTAACTATCAATAAACACTTGAGAATATACCTTGCCTATGCCTTTAAAATTACCTACATAATATGTGTCTTGGCATCCTAGATAACCTGGATGCTGTGTATCAATCTCACCATGAGCTTCTTTCTCGCTACGCCGTTTCTCTAATACTTGTAACTGAGCTTCGGTAAGAACAATACCATCCTGAGCCATTTTGGCTTCTAATGCTTTAAGTCTTTTATTGATATTATTTAAATCATTACGTAGCCAAATAGATCTAACTCCTCCAGGTGATACAAGAATACCAGTCTTTTTAAGCTCATTTGATACTCGCAGCTGACCATAAGCGGGGTATTCTATTGCCATATCTAATACTGCTCTCTCTACGGCAGGATCAACTCTATTCGCTATAATTGGCTTCTTCCGACTAATCTCATATAATGCTTCTTCTCCTCCTGTTTCATATAACTCTTTAAACCTATAATAACTGTCTCTACTGTAACCCATAGCTTTATATGCTGACGATATACTACCAAGACTCCTAGCTAATTCTAGTAATCCTATTTTTGGCTTTATTATTTTTTGATTTAGATTCATCTCTAATCCTCCATTTAATATTATCTTAATTTTACTAAATGTAAGATTAAATCTCAACTATTACATATAATTCTAAAAGCTATATTGAGCTTTCCCAAGGGCAATCATTTCATTTAATATATTTATCTTAGTAATTACTTCGTTTTTTCTTCCTTTCTCTGTTTTTTGTTGTAAGTTAAAGCCAAACGTTCGCTTCAACCTAAACATAAACGATTCAACCCTTGACCTTTGATGATAGCCGCTATTAATTTTCCATGCTTTTAAACCTTCATCAAAATTTTTATATTCTCTAATTCCTTTTATTACTTTATCTCTGTAAGCTAAATGTTCTTTCTCTACCTTGCTTTTATTCTTTAATTCATCTTGTGACTTAGATGTTCGTGCTGGGGGCATTAAATCTTGTGCTCCCCAATCATATATTATCTTTCTAAACTCCTGCGTATCATAAGCTCCATCTGCTATAACGGTTTTAGCTTTGCCTGTTATCTCTTTGCTCATATCACCAACAACTTCACAGTCGTTTGTGTTACTATCCGTATAGGCTACAGATAGTACTTCCATACTATCTAAATCGACTGCTACATGTATCGGTAATCCTCCCATTTTTAATCGCAATAGAGAGTAGAGAGTTAAGTTGCGAGAGCTAATTTTTGTATTGGTGTTATACCGCCAATAGCCATATTAAGTCTTTCGTTATTATAAGACCAAAGCCATTGAGTTGCAAGATCCTGTGCTTCTTGTATATTAACAAATAAATACTGATTTAACCAATCATATCTTACAGTTCTATTATATCTTTCAATATATGCATTTTGCTGAGGCATGCCTGGCTGAATGAATAATAACTTGATATTCTTTTCTTTTGCCCACTTGCTCAATAATTTACTGATATATTCAGGTCCATTATCACAACGTATAGATTTTGGCTTACCTCGCCATTCTATAATTTGATCTAGTGACCTGATAACTCTTCCTGCTGACAATAAAAAATCAGTCTCAGTACCAAGGCTCTCTCTATTAAAGTCATCAATCACATTAAATAAACGATATTTCCTACCATTCTCTAAACTATCGTGCATAAAATCCATGGACCAGCAATCATTTATTGTTTTAGACACTATAAGGGTCATGCCTCCATATTGCAGTTACGCCTATTAAAAAGCTATACGTTCAATAAGAGTACCAATAACCTTATCATGAATATCCAATGACCTGGAAAAGCAGATTGTCTTACGTGCAAGCCTCTTGCATCTCGTTCTAAGGTTCAAGTTACTTCGTTCTATCCGTTGAGTGTATTTTTTACTGATAATATACTTTTTAGGGTCTAATAACCTAGCATAACTCCCCCATCCATCTGTATAGTAAAAAGTCACCTTGAAATTCTCTAGTTTTTTCAGTAATGATTCTAATGTGCTATCACATCTTGTACCAAACGTATAAGCAACTACTTTTAACGAAATCTTATCCAAGGCATACCAAAGCCATCGTTGTCTGGATTTATTCTGTACATAAGACCATTGTTCATCTATCTCAGGAGCAATAATTACTTCTGTTGTACTGATAGAATGATTTATTGTTTTTTAATACTAGATTTTTTTAAAACACGGATAACTGTATTGATACCCACTTTTAATACTCTTACTGTATCTCTAACTCCAGAGCCGTTGATTGACATTTCTACTATTTGCTCCTTAACTCCAGGCTTAGATGCATTATTAATATACTCCAATTGAAAATATCGATTACACCGCTTGCATTGATATCTCTGTTGTTTTGAAATTGAATATCCTGACTTTATTACTTCTTCTGTGTTGTTACAATATCTACACTTAACATCTATTTTTGCCATAACTCCTTAACTATAATTCTCTCTTATTACTGTTTGAGGATTATAGACTATTTACTCTAAACTGCAATACGGAGGCACGACCTAATTTAGTAATCATCGGTAAAGCCATACCACCATACTTTGATCTCCATTTATAAAATGTCGCTGATGGTATTTTGTGCTCTCTCAGTATAGACGCTACAGGCATCCCACCGCTCGCTTGCTTTAAGATAGACATGATTTGGCTATCACTGTGCTTTGATATTGTCATTTATAGAATCTCCTCCTTTGTTTCTAGAAAATTCTACTCCTTTTGTCGATTGTTTTTGGGGGGGTTGCCCATCTGCTATAACGGTTTTAGCTTTGCCTGTTATCTCTTTGCTCATATCACCAACAACTTCACAGTCGTTTGTGTTACTATCCGTATAGGCTACAGATAGTACTTCCATACTATCTAAATCGACTGCTACATGTATCTTCTTCCACTGTTCTCTCTTACGATATAATCCATCCTTACCGTTATAATCCATCCTTACCGTATTTCCTTTGATGCCACCCACTGGTGCTATATACATTTACTCCGGTACTATCAAATACTATCTCTTTCCCTGAACCTTTCTCTTGTACTCCAATATTTTTTACTCGTAACTTTAGCTTACTAGCGATTCTTGATGCATGGGCATAATCCGGTATTCTTAAATCCTTACCCGCAAATATTTTGCTAAACATTCCTTCTGCAAATCCGCTTGTTGCTCGCCATGGCAATCTTAATAACAGCTTAATTGTTAGCAAATATTCATACATCTTGCTATTATATCTTCTCGCTCCTCCTTGCCTCTGTTCCCCTCCATAATATAACTCTTTTAAATATTCTTCACAAAATGTGAAAATTATTGTTCCTCTTTTCTTTAAACTTCTGTTATATTCTTTCCAGTTGCAAACTTTTTGTAGCTTTGACATACACACTTGTGGTTAAGTTTTTTGTCGATTTACTACTTTTCTTAGTTCGCAGCTACTTTTTTTATATCTACGCAACAAGGTCTCCTCGTGAAAGCGGGAATCCAGAAAAAGTAATATTGGATCCCGTTTTCACGGGGATGACAATAAAATACAGCAGTATGATAAGAAAATTCTGTTGCTTGAAGATATTAATGAAAAAGCCTATGCCGTGCATCGTAATCTAGTTCAGTTAAAAAATGCCGATATATTTGATGATATAGAGGCAATAATTTTCGGTGATTTTACCAAAGGGGATGAGTTTGTAGAACAAGCTACAAAAAGTTTTTGTTTAAATCATATTCCGCATATAGAAACTTATAAAGCTGACGGAATAGGGCATGGAGAGGTAAATCATCCGGTTATTATGAATCATGAAGTAATTATAAACAGTAATATTTTAAGTTTTACTAGCCCTTTTGAAATAGTAGAAAACAAATGATAAATTCTATCAGAATAGGTACAAGAAAAAGTCCACTTGCTTTAATACACACTAATTTAGTTATTCAGCAAATCAAACAATTTTTTCCTGATATTAATTGCGAAATAGTACCCATTATTACTAGCGGTGATTTAATTCAAAATAAACCATTATACGATATAGGAGGTAAAGCTTTATTTTTAAAGGAAATAGAGCAAGCTTTACTTGATAAAAAAATTGACTTAGCCGTTCATTCTTTAAAAGACGTACCTGGTAGAATACCCGAAGAGCTAGTAATAGCTGCTGTTTTAGAGCGTGAAGACCCCAGAGATGTTTTTGTATGTTTAAATTATAAATCCATAGAAGAACTGCCGCAAAATGCCGTAATAGGTAGCTCGGCAGTGCGAAGAAAAGCATTTATCCAAAAAATAAGACCGGATTTAAAGGTAACAATTTTTAGAGGGAATGTTGATTCAAGAATAAAAAAGCTAATGACCGGCGAAGTTGATGCAACAATTTTAGCATATGCGGGTCTGAAAAGGCTTGGAGCGTTTAATCCGGAATATTGCCATTTGATAGAATATTCACAGATGTTACCGTGTGTAGGGCAGGGAGTCATTGCAATTGAGATACGACAGGATGATAATGCTATGCTTGAGATAGGTAGCCGCATTAATCATCTTCCTACCTTTGAACTAATAAAACCCGAAAGAGCATTTTTAGAATATCTAGATGCTAATTGCCGTACACCGATTGCTGCTTATTCAAAATATCTAGATGCGGATAATATACAAACCGATTTCATGCTCGGTAATCTCGCCGGCAGTAAAACAATCTTCCACACCGAAGTCACCGATATAAATACCTCAAAAGAAGCGGGCATAAAAGTTGCCAAAATGATATTGAACCAACTGGATAAATAGATATTTTGGGAGTATACCCCTTAAATATCTAAATTTGAAAAGATTGATTTTATATTTCACAATAATGCATTTGAAGTTAAAAATTGCTTCTTCTATACAAATAATTAATCACTTTTTAATCGAGGAATATATGAAAACAATTTTACTTGTAGTACTACTTAGTTCTCAATATATGGGTGATAACAGTAATACATTAGGCATTAGAACGACATTAAGCGAAGGTTATGAGAAAGAAGGCTTTACGGTTGAGAATGTTGGGATAAATATTGAAGAATTAGCGAATGCTCAAATAAATACTAATCAAGCAAAAAAGCAAGTCATTTTTATAGGTGCAGGGCTTGATGGGATCAAAGGATTTGATATCTTAAAATCGACAAAAAATAATAGTAAATTTATTTGGAGCGGCCATCAGCTACCAACGGAAGTAAAGGATGATTTAGAAGTTTTAGATACGATATCCTTGTCTTTTTATGCTTTAAACGAAGAACAAAAGAAATACATTAAGCAAGCGAATCCTGAAATTAAATTAATAGAAACTATAGGCATACCTCATAACCTTACAAAAGAAGAATGTATAAAAGATTACAATGATTTAAAAAATGCCGAAAAGATTCCTTCTTCTCATAAAGGCTATATAATTACATGTTTAGCAGGTGATACACCGGATGCACAAGGAAATATAAAATTTTATACAGAAAATGAAGCATATGAGTTAGGAAAGCATTTAGCTAAAATTGCAAAAGATCAAAATATGATACTTTTAGCAACTAACGGTCATAGAACAGGTCAATATAATCCGGAAACTAAAGAAAAACTTTCGGTACATAAAAAAGAAGATCAATTGGATAAAGTTAGTCAAAAATTCTTAGAAGAAGTTAAATCAGAAGGAATAGCCCAATATTTGAAAATTTTGTATTTGGAGTAAAAACTATATTTAACGGGTATTTAGGGGTGGCTTTAGAAAATCAACAAAGCATAGTAATTATTCCGGGCGAATCTTCAAGCCAAGTGACCGTAGGTACAAATTTATTACTGGGGCAGGTATATATCAAACCGGTCATGCCTCCATATTGCAGTTACGCCTATTAAAAAGCTATACGTTCAATAAGATGTAGAAGTCAAGATTTAATCTTACAGACATTATAAAAATTATATCTGAATGTCTGATAAGTTATGACTGTCAGATGAGTATTCAAGATATAAGATTTCGTTATTCTTTTCAACAGCTAACTTTTTACTATCCATAAAAGTCTGCATAGGTGTTTTTCCATAGCAATATTTACCGGAATGCGGTCTTTCATTATTATAATTATGTAATAGTTGAGATTTAATCTTACATTTAGTAAAATTAAGATAATATTAAATGGAGGATTAGAGATGAATCTAAATCAAAAAATAATAAAGCCAAAAATAGGATTACTAGAATTAGCTAGGAGTCTTGGTAGTATATCGTCAGCATATAAAGCTATGGGTTACAGTAGAGACAGTTATTATAGGTTTAAAGAGTTATATGAAACAGGAGGAGAAGAAGCATTATATGAGATTAGTCGGAAGAAGCCAATTATAGCGAATAGAGTTGATCCTGCCGTAGAGAGAGCAGTATTAGATATGGCAATAGAATACCCCGCTTATGGTCAGCTGCGAGTATCAAATGAGCTTAAAAAGACTGGTATTCTTGTATCACCTGGAGGAGTTAGACCTATTTGGCTACGTAATGATTTAAATAATATCAATAAAAGACTTAAAGCATTAGAAGCCAAAATGGCTCAGGATGGTATTGTTCTTACCGAAGCTCAGTTACAAGTATTAGAGAAACGGCGTAGCGAGAAAGAAGCTCATGGTGAGATTGATACACAGCATCCAGGTTATCTAGGATGCCAAGACACATATTATGTAGGTAATTTTAAAGGCATAGGCAAGGTATATTCTCAAGTGTTTATTGATAGTTACACTCGGGTTGCAGAGGCTAAACTATATACTGATAAAACAGCACTTACCGCTGCTGACATGCTTAATGATAGAGTGTTACCATGGTATGAGAGTCAGCAAATACCAGTACTTCGTATTTTAACTGATAGAGGTGGTGAGTATAAAGGTAATATAGAACATCATGCTTTTGAATTGTTCTTAAGCATTGAGGGTATTGAGCATACTACTACTAAAGCATATTCTCCTCAAACAAATGGTATGTGTGAACGTTTTAATAAAACTATGAAACAAGAATTCTTTGATACTGCTATGCGTAAAAAGATCTATACTGATCTTGATGATCTACAACTAGATCTTGATATTTGGCTAGAATATTATAATAATGAAAGACCGCATTCCGGTAAATATTGCTATGGAAAAACACCTATGCAGACTTTTATGGATAGTAAAAAGTTAGCTGTTGAAAAGAATAACGAAATCTTATATCTTGAATACTCATCTGACAGTCATAACTTATCAGACATTCAGATATAATTTTTATAATGTCTGTAAGATTAAATCTTGACTTCTACACTTTCTCGCTACGCCGTTTCTCTAATACTTGTAACTGAGCTTCGGTAAGAACAATACCATCCTGAGCCATTTTGGCTTCTAATGCTTTAAGTCTTTTATTGATATTATTTAAATCATTACGTAGCCAAATAGATCTAACTCCTCCAGGTGATACAAGAATACCAGTCTTTTTAAGCTCATTTGATACTCGCAGCTGACCATAAGCGGGGTATTCTATTGCCATATCTAATACTGCTCTCTCTACGGCAGGATCAACTCTATTCGCTATAATTGGCTTCTTCCGACTAATCTCATATAATGCTTCTTCTCCTCCTGTTTCATATAACTCTTTAAACCTATAATAACTGTCTCTACTGTAACCCATAGCTTTATATGCTGACGATATACTACCAAGACTCCTAGCTAATTCTAGTAATCCTATTTTTGGCTTTATTATTTTTTGATTTAGATTCATCTCTAATCCTCCATTTAATATTATCTTAATTTTACTAAATGTAAGATTAAATCTCAACTATTACATATAATGAACCTTGTAAATCTAATTTTGATGCAAAATCAATCAAGTAATTAGATCCCATGCCAGGACCGCCGGGAAGAAAAAGCCAATTAAGTTTACAAACACTATGTTCTTTTAATTTATTTAACCTATAATTTCTTACGAATAAATAATTAGTTTTCATTCCCTCCTCTTTCATATAAATTCCTTATATTGTCTTAGGTTTTGTGAACATCTCTAAAAAGATTTAATTTTTGCTATTTTTTGCTGCAAGAAATATAAGTAAAGAAAGCGTGGCATTTTTTAAAGATCAGGCAGCTACTGCCCATGTCCCTTATCAAAAAATGATTAGGATTTTACTAGATAAATATACTAAACACTATAAAGGAAATAAACGGGCATAATACCCTAGACTGAGCTGGCGGATAGGGTGGGATTCGAACCCACGGTACGGTTGCCCGTACGCCAGTTTTCAAGACTAGTGCCTTAAACCACTCGGCCACCTATCCAAGAAGATTCATACCAAATAATCTTATATATTTCAAGGGAAATCGTAAAAATTAATATTATAATGTTTAAATAGTTTATTAACATAATTTTTGACCATTGGGTACCTTAGGGTCAACTGTAACTAAACATATATCATTATTAATATCGGAAAAGCCAACTAACAAGAATTGAGACAAGACACCGGATATATTTTTTTCTCCTAAATTTATACAGCCGACAATAGACTTGCCTACTAATTTTTCAATAGTATAATGTTTTGTTATTTGTGCAGAAGTCTGCAAAACTCCAATTTCAATGCCAAAATCAACCCAAACTTTAAAAGCCGGTTTTTTAGCTCTTGGCAACACTTCTACTTTGACAATATACCGGAACGTAATTCAACACGTTCAAATTCTTCATATGTGATTGTTTTCGTACTTACCTAAAGGTTAAAATCATATGTTTTCCTATATACCAAAAATAAATACTTAAAGCAAATTAAATTACAAATCCGAATTGTTCTTTCACTTCGTTAACCGTTTCAGAGGCTCTAATTCTTGCTTTTTCTGCCCCAATGCGTAGTATTTTTAATAAATATTCTTTATCATTCATTAATTCTAAATATTTATCACGTATCGGTTGTAGATTTGTAATAATAATTTCTGCTAAATCCTCTTTAAATTTTGAAAAACCTTGGTTCTGATAATTATTGATTATGTTTTCTAAACTTTCCTCGGATAAACTTCTATAAATATCTAATAAATTACTAATTTCCGGTCTTGTTTCTTTATCATAGCTAACAAAGCTTAAATGATCGGTTTTGGCTTTTTTTATTTTTTGATGAATAAGATCGTTATCGTCTTTTAAATTGATACGGGCAAAATCCGAAATATCAGATTTGCTCATTTTCTTTAATCCATCCCGTAAGCTCATGATTCTTATACCTGTTTCACTAATTAAAACCTCAGGAACTTTTAGAATTTCTTTATCAAATCTCCTATTTATCACCCCTGCAATATCTCTTGTTAGTTCTAGATGCTGTTTTTGGTCTTCACCGACAGGCACTATATCAGCTTTATATATAAGTATATCAGCTGCCATAAGAACCGGATAGGAAAATAACCCAAGGCAAGCTTTCTCTTGATCACTTCCGGCTTTATCTTTAAATTGGGTCATTCGCTTTAACCATCCGAGCGGTGTAACACAATTTAGTAGCCAAGCAAGTTCTGCATGCTCTTTTACCATACTCTGGGCAAAAATCGTTACTTTGTCGGGGTTAAGCCCTGCCGCTAAATAAACGGCAAGAACCCCCATAATTGAATTATTAAGTTCTGAGGGCTTAATATCAACCGTGATAGCATGCAAATCCGCTAAGAAGAAAAAACAATTATATTCTTCCTGCATTTTAACCCAGTTTCTAATTGAACCTAAATAGTTACCGAGATGTAAAGAACCGGTTGCTTGCACACCGGAAAGAACAGTTTTTTGCATTATAATACCTTATTTATTTTACTCGTTGTAAAATTATGTTATATATACTCGATCAACTTGAAAAATTGGCAACAAAGTTTTTCATTTTTAATCCTCACGTAGCTTTAACTACGATGTGGTTAAAAATCTCAAAACGCCTTGCTCTTTTTCAAGTTGATCTTCGTATACTAAATTATATTAATTTTTTGTTAAATTATGCTTTGGCGTTTAAGAATTTTATCATTTTACGGATTATTATCGTTATTTACATTTATTTTTTTTCTTATATGTTACATACCCGTAACATTTTTCAATGTCAACTATCAAATAAGATACAGAATTGCCATTATCTTTTCTTATGCTTTTGTGTGGCTTGCAAAAATTTGTTGCGGTCTTAAATATGAAGTAGAGGGGCTTGAGAAATTACCGAAAACTACTTCAATAGTTGTGTCTAATCATCAATCCTTTTGGGATCAAATGTTTATGCAACTGATTATTCCTAAACATTCTTGGGTATTAAAGCGTGAATTATTTAATATACCCTTGCTTGGTTGGGGGCTTCGGATGGTTAAACCTATTGCGGTTGACCGTGGTACTAATAGCTCGGTTGCTCAGATTTTAAGAGAAGGTCAGGAAAAAATAAAAGAAGGGCTATGGTTAATAATATTTCCGGAATCAACCAAAGTCCCACCTGATAGAACAGTGAAATTTAAGCCAAGCGCCGTAAAGCTTGCTTCAATTACTAAAGTTCCAATTGTAATGATGGCTCATAATGCCGGTTTATTTTGGCCTAGAGGCTTTTGGTTTAAGCAGCCTGGTACTATACAGGTAAAGATTATAGGTGTAATAGAAAAAGAAGAAATAGAACAAACAGACGTACGTATACTTAATGACAAGGTTGAGCAAATTATTAACAGTGAAAAGCAAAAATTATTAAATTAATATTAGGTTTTAAAAATAATTAGTATTATCATAAAATTACAACCTAGTTCTTATGGGGGTATTTATGGTAAGTACAGCACCGTTAAAATTAATTGCAGTTATCGATAGTAAGCAAATGATGCTTTACGACGCATTGGGGATTAAAATTACTACTAATAAACCTTTAAAATTATCTTTAGATTTAGAGGAACATCATCACCATAGAGAAAAAAGACAAAGCCTTTACCAGAATAAATCGACCCCAGGATCACTTTTTGAGCCACATACTTCGCTAAAAGATATAGAACATAAAGAAGCAGCAAGGAGCGTTATTAAACATTTAGAGAAAGTAACTACTGCTGATCAAGCTAAATATAAGGAATTGATTATTGTAGCAGAACCGCAGATGCTTGGATGTGTTAGACAAGAACTTAAAAACGGTCTAAAAAAGATGGTTACTAAAGAAATCGCTAAGGATTTAGTACAACATAGTACAGATGCAGTCGAGCGAGCAGTATTTTCTTAGACCAAATAGTATTTTTGTAATAGTTGAGATTTAATCTCACATTTAGTAAAATTAAGATAATATTAAATGGAGGATTAGAGATGAATCTAAATCAAAAAATAATAAAGCCAAAAATAGGATTACTAGAATTAGCTAGGAGTCTTGGTAGTATATCGTCAGCATATAAAGCTATGGGTTACAGTAGAGACAGTTATTATAGGTTTAAAGAGTTATATGAAACAGGAGGAGAAGAAGCATTATATGAGATTAGTCGGAAGAAGCCAATTATAGCGAATAGAGTTGATCCTGCCGTAGAGAGAGCAGTATTAGATATGGCAGTAGAATACCCCGCTTATGGTCAGCTGCGAGTATCAAATGAGCTTAAAAAGACTGGTATTCTTGTATCACCTGGAGGAGTTAGATCTATTTGGCTACGTAATGATTTAAATAATATCAATAAAAGACTTAAAGCATTAGAAGCCAAAATGGCTCAGGATGGTATTGTTCTTACCGAAGCTCAGTTACAAGTATTAGAGAAACGGCGTAGCGAGAAAGAAGCTCATGGTGAGATTGATACACAGCATCCAGGTTATCTAGGATGCCAAGACACATATTATGTAGGTAATTTTAAAGGCATAGGCAAGGTATATTCTCAAGTGTTTATTGATAGTTACACTCGGGTTGCAGAGGCTAAACTATATACTGATAAAACAGCACTTACCGCTGCTGACATGCTTAATGATAGAGTGTTACCATGGTATGAGAGTCAGCAAATACCAGTACTTCGTATTTTAACTGATAGAGGTGGTGAGTATAAAGGTAATATAGAACATCATGCTTTTGAATTGTTCTTAAGCATTGAGGGTATTGAGCATACTACTACTAAAGCATATTCTCCTCAAACAAATGGTATGTGTGAACGTTTTAATAAAACTATGAAACAAGAATTCTTTGATACTGCTATGCGTAAAAAGATCTATACTGATCTTGATGATCTACAACTAGATCTTGATATTTGGCTAGAATATTATAATAATGAAAGACCGCATTCCGGTAAATATTGCTATGGAAAAACACCTATGCAGACTTTTATGGATAGTAAAAAGTTAGCTGTTGAAAAGAATAACGAAATCTTATATCTTGAATACTCATCTGACAGTCATAACTTATCAGACATTCAGATATAATTTTTATAATGTCTGTAAGATTAAATCTTGACTTCTACATATCGAACAAATTAAATATTATGAATAATTATGCCGCAAATTTATTTTAACGGTCCGGAAGGACGAATTGAAGGAAGATATGCAAAAGCTACCTCGCCTAATGCCCCTATTGCATTAGTTCTTCATCCTCATCCTTTATATGAGGGTAATATGAATAATAAAGTAGTTTATAATGCCTATAAAATTTTAGCAGATAACGGTTATACCGTCTTACGTATTAATTTTAGAGGAGTAGGGGGTTCGCAAGGTAAATTTGATAACGGAGTCGGTGAAGTTGTTGATGCGGGGGCAGCTCTCGACTGGTTACAGCAGAATAACCCAAATGCTCAATCCAATCTAATATTAGGATTTTCGTTTGGAGCATGGATAGCTATGCAGCTTGTAATGAGACGTCCGGAAATAAATCATTTTATTGCTATTTCGCCGCCGGTTAATACAATTCATAAATATGACTTCTCTTTCCTTTCACCTTGTCCCATCCCAGGGTTTATATTACAGGGAGATAATGATAGTATAGTATCGGCAGATGATGTAAAAGACCTAGCAAATAGATTATCTAAGCAACAATCCCATATTAAAGTTGATTATAACATTATCAATGGGGCTGACCATTTCTTTCGTTATAAAACTGAAGAATTTTCTAAAGCAATAAGTGATTATTTAATAACGATCCAATCTAATTATCATCACCATAATAACAATGTAAATGAAGAAGTTAGTAAGAGCCAAAAGAAACTATTTTTATATTAGGTTTTATCTTATCCGTCATTCCTGCAAGACCTTGTTGCGTAGATATAAAAAAAGTAGCTGCGAACTAAGAAAAGTAGTAAATTGACAAAAAACTTAACCACAAGTGTGTATGTCAAAGCTACAAAAAGTTTGCAACTGGAAAGAATATAACAGAAGTTTAAAGAAAAGAGGAACAATAATTTTCACATTTTGTGAAGAATATTTAAAAGAGTTATATTATGGAGGGGAACAGAGGCAAGGAGGAGCGAGAAGATATAATAGCAAGATGTATGAATATTTGCTAACAATTAAGCTGTTATTAAGATTGCCATGGCGAGCAACAAGCGGATTTGCAGAAGGAATGTTTAGCAAAATGGTAATCCTCCCATTTTTAATCGCAATAGAGAGTAGAGAGTTAAGTTGCGAGAGCTAATTTTTGTATTGGTGTTATACCGCCAATAGCCATATTAGGTCTTTCGTTATTATAAGACCAAAGCCATTGAGTTGAGTGTAGAAGTCAAGATTTAATCTTACAGACATTATAAAAATTATATCTGAATGTCTGATAAGTTATGACTGTCAGATGAGTATTCAAGATATAAGATTTCGTTATTCTTTTCAACAGCTAACTTTTTACTATCCATAAAAGTCTGCATAGGTGTTTTTCCATAGCAATATTTACCGGAATGCGGTCTTTCATTATTATAATATTCTAGCCAAATATCAAGATCTAGTTGTAGATCATCAAGATCAGTATAGATCTTTTTACGCATAGCAGTATCAAAGAATTCTTGTTTCATAGTTTTATTAAAACGTTCACACATACCATTTGTTTGAGGAGAATATGCTTTAGTAGTAGTATGCTCAATACCCTCAATGCTTAAGAACAATTCAAAAGCATGATGTTCTATATTACCTTTATACTCACCACCTCTATCAGTTAAAATACGAAGTACTGGTATTTGCTGACTCTCATACCATGGTAACACTCTATCATTAAGCATGTCAGCAGCGGTAAGTGCTGTTTTATCAGTATATAGTTTAGCCTCTGCAACCCGAGTGTAACTATCAATAAACACTTGAGAATATACCTTGCCTATGCCTTTAAAATTACCTACATAATATGTGTCTTGGCATCCTAGATAACCTGGATGCTGTGTATCAATCTCACCATGAGCTTCTTTCTCGCTACGCCGTTTCTCTAATACTTGTAACTGAGCTTCGGTAAGAACAATACCATCCTGAGCCATTTTGGCTTCTAATGCTTTAAGTCTTTTATTGATATTATTTAAATCATTACGTAGCCAAATAGATCTAACTCCTCCAGGTGATACAAGAATACCAGTCTTTTTAAGCTCATTTGATACTCGCAGCTGACCATAAGCGGGGTATTCTATTGCCATATCTAATACTGCTCTCTCTACGGCAGGATCAACTCTATTCGCTATAATTGGCTTCTTCCGACTAATCTCATATAATGCTTCTTCTCCTCCTGTTTCATATAACTCTTTAAACCTATAATAACTGTCTCTACTGTAACCCATAGCTTTATATGCTGACGATATACTACCAAGACTCCTAGCTAATTCTAGTAATCCTATTTTTGGCTTTATTATTTTTTGATTTAGATTCATCTCTAATCCTCCATTTAATATTATCTTAATTTTACTAAATGTAAGATTAAATCTCAACTATTACATTTTATACTCTAAGCGCTATATTGACTTTTTTTAATCTCCACGCAACAACGCTGTAGCGAAGTGCTTTATTGCATGGCTTGTATCATGTCATTCCTACGAAAGCAGGAATGACATGATACAACAACACCTATAATTCTAAATAAGCTTCTATTGCCAAAATTAATATTTCATCTTTTTTAGCATCTAACTCTTGAGTTAATTCTTCGTAAATTTGCCTATCTGATAGAGAAGTAAATTTTTTAAATAGCTGCACTAATTTTAAAGAAGGGATAATACGAAAAGCATCTTTTAATATTTTGGTCTTTTTATTAACATTAAGCTTATCATTTAAATTAAAGTAAAATTCTAGTAATTCATCGTTATAAAAATTTAAATCTATAGCTGTTTCCAAATAATCTATAGCATTAGCTGCATTATTACTTTCTACTTCTTGCTTTGCTGCTAATAAATAATACTCAGCAATTTTCGGCATAGACTCATGTTTATGAAATTTTGCGAGTTTATTTGTTATAAAAATAAATTTCGTCCATAGAGAAAGTCTAGCATAACAACGCATTAAAGTAATTAAATTGTCACTATCAAGTTCATTGAAATTATAAGCCTTTGTTGCGTAATTTTCTGCTTTCTCATACAAGGATTTATCATAATAAAGTTTTGCTAGGTTTTTGCTACTGAAAAAAGCGAATTCTTTAGATGCAATAAGTTTTTCAAAATAGAAAATTTTTCTATCTACATCCTCTTCAGTTACGGCTAAGATTAAATTATGGAATTCTTGTGAATCTTTTAGATCTTCAGAAGATAAATTTTTGCGAACAATAGAAGCAGATTTAGCTTTATTACTCATAATATATTCGGCAAAAGCTAAAATTAAAGTATATTTATCATGATTAACTTTTCGTTTATTAAAAATATTATGTATTTTAGACGGTAAATCGATAATTAATATTAGAAATCTAATGACAATAAAACAAGAAATTAGTAATAATAACCCTAAAATAAGACTAAAGAACAAAGTAGTCTCAATATTATAATCGTATAAACTAATAAAAACTTTTGAATCAAAGCTCTCTATTAAAGTAAACCCGAAATAAAGTAGTAAAAAAGTAGTGCATATTAATAATAACCTAAACATCTTTATTTACACACTCCTGCATAAATTTTTCTGAATAAAGAAAATCGATTAGATAGTTTAATTTCTCTAAAATTAGAGTTTTATCTTGTTCTTTTATTATCATAGAAGAAGGTTTTTTCTCAATTTTGATAAATTTCTCCAGCCACTTATGGTTGGTAGGAAAAATTACTTCTGTACTACTTGATTTCGAGAAAAGATAATTATTATTATATGCTTCTAGGCTAGTTAAAATATTCTTTATATCTCGAGGCAGCAGGCGGAATTTTACTATTCTTAACTCCTTACTATAGTCTTTATCCTGCATGAAATTATATACTAATAGATTTACATTTAATAAGTAATTAATATAATCCACTGAATATTGTTTAATAGGAGCTTCTACATTATTATCCCGTAGCTTGACCGAGGAATCCGGTTCCGGTGCTTCAGGGAACTTTAAAGAACTTACGTAATTTAAAAGCGACTTAGTAGATAATAGAGAGGCTGCTTCCTTTTCTTCTACGGTATTTTCTTTATTTTCTACTGCTTGATCAGGAATTTGACTTAAATCTTTATTTTCACTTTTAAACAGTTTTAAAATATCGGCTCTATTATGATAAAAAGTAAAAGAAGATAAGACAAATATTACTATTGCTATAAAAAAGATATTTTTGCTTTTAAATAAACTATCAAATTTTTGCATTTTCGGATAATAACTTGATTATATCGTTAGGATTTCGATCATCACAATAAACCACATTTTTTATAAAAGGTCTAACTATATTTGCAACTTTCAAACTTATAGCTACAACTAAACTATCTTGTAAATATTCTAGTAAATTATTTTGAAGTAATAATCTTAAAAAAGTTTTAGCACTATTCTGAGAATAAAGTAAAATAAAGTCAATAGACATCTTCCCAAACTCCGCTTCCAGAGGTAATTTATACGTCGATCCGGTACTCGCATCCTCACGTACTTCTATGTACGCTGCGGTGCTGCGTCCCGTGTCTCCTTTAAATTCCTCTCTATAAGCTGGTTTGGAAAGATGTCTAATATTGCTTTTAAATTCTTTTATAACAGATAACGGCAGCTCGTTCAAATATTCTACATTATAAATGATATGTCTAGCTATTTTATTAGGCAAATCTTTAGTAATTTCATTTGAAGATAAATATATAGTCTGCTCATATAAATCAGGAGGAAAATGCTTAATCAAATCTTCCGCGTTTTTAGCAGTATAAATTACTTTCTTGCCTAATAATCGTTTTGACTTACTACCTACTACCCAAATATCTTGTTTTAAGTTATGACCGGCTAAGATATTTGCTGCGTATTTACTAGTGATTATTATATTTAAGTAATTATCTAAAATATCAATATTAAAATCTAGAATTTCATATTTAATTAAAGGACAATGAATATAACGTAAATCTAAATTATATTTACTTATTTCTTTTATAGTTTCATTATTTTCTTCAATATTTCTAGTTAATAAAACCGATTTCATACAATATTTGTACCCCAATATAAAAAGCAACTGCCCAAATAATAATAGCAGCTATTTTATTAATTATGGTTAAAATCGTGCTACTTTTATTTAGCTTTCTGATATTATAACCTGCAACTGCTAAAGAAAAAAACCATATCCAAGATATAAATATACAAGTTAAGGTAAACATAATTTTTGCAATACCGTTATACTTTAAAGCACTAGTACCTATTACTATAATCGTATCCATAATAGCATGAGGATTTAATATTGACACCGATATAGTAAATAAAATTTGTTTTTTAGCTGAAAAAGCCCCGGAATTCATTGTAAGATCAATAGGCGGCTGTTTCCAAGTATTATATCCCATATAAATTAAAAAAATAAATCCAACAATAAATATAGATAATTTTAACCAAGAAATTTCAAGAATTAATAAAGATACCCCAAGAACTGCCATACATATAAGAATAGTATCACATATTGAGGCTGCAATTATGCTAGGTAAAGCTTTACTAAACTTTGGCTGTTTTGCTCCTTGATTAAATATAAAAATATTCTGTACTCCGAGCGGCACTATTAAACCAAGAGCTAAAACAATACCATGTAAAAAAGCACCTAATATATCATTCATTATTGTAATTTAGTTTTTATCTTTAATAATATTAACAAAGAGGGGATAGTTATAATAGTAGTAAATAAAAAGAAATTTTGCCAACCGAAATTTACTACCATATAGCCTGAAATTATAGGAAAAATTGAGCGTGAAATTCCCATCATCGACGAAAGAAAAGAATATTGAGTAGCTCGAAATTTACCTTGGCATAGCGAAGAAATAAAAGCTATATAAGCAGTCATCGTCATACCACCAGTAATACTTTCTATTCCTATCGTGATAAATAATAATAAAGAATTTTTACCGTTTATTTCAAGAACAATAAACAAAATATGTCCTAAAGCATGAATAATCCCAAATAAAAATATATTATTTAATATATTTTTATGTTTCATAATAAAGCCACCAAGTAGTCCGCCGATTATAGCTCCTACAACACCCCAAAACTTCCCAACACTTGCTATCTCAAAAGCATCATACTCAAGATGAAGCAAAAACGGATTAATCATAACATTGATTAAGTTATCCGGTAATCTATATAATACTAGGAAAATTAATATATGGATAATGAAATATGCGAGGCTGATGCCATTCCCGCGGAAGCGGGAATCCAGAAAGATCTTTAAGAAATTAGAATAATAACGTTTTATAAAAAATTCATTATTTGGATTCCCGCTTCCGCGGGAATGACATATTCTTTCTTCAACGAGACCAAAAGAATTAGTATATCTAGCAGCTACAATCAATAAAATTAAATAAATAAATACTAAGCCGGCAAAGATTTTATATATTTCATTAAATGTAAAATAAATAGATAAATAAATAGCTCCGGAACCAGCTAAAAGCATACCGACCCGATAACCGAATATATATATTCCTGAAGTAAACCCAAGCGATTCTTTAGGTACTATTTCCGTTCTTAAAGCACTTAATATAGTATCTTGGGCTGCACTAAAAAAAGAAATAATTAAAGCCGTAAAGGTAAATAATACTAGATTAGTACGAGGATCTAGAAAGCTGAAAATATATATAAGAAATATTAACGCAGTACTAGTTAAGCAAATCCAAGATAATCTATGACCGAATATTTTGTTTAAATATTTAATTTGCACTGCATCAAAAATCGGTGCTAACAAGAAATTAATAGAGTAGGGAAGCGTTATGAATGATAATATACCGATTGTTTGCAGTGCCATATCCTCTTTAGCAAGCCAATAATTTAAAGTATTACCGGTAATCATTAGATTAAAACCGCTAATAAGTCCAAACAACCAAATAATAAGTAAATGAGAGTTATTTAACATGAATTTTATATATGTATTAATTTTATGATGTGGGTCTTATTGCATGATTCGACCTACTCGATGTCATTCCCGCGTAGGCAGGAATCCAAAAAAAATAACTTCAATAAGTTTTTATAGATTTTACTGGATTCCCGCCTACGCGGGAATGACATAAAATGAGCCATATAACAAAGCTTATGATGTGCGACCACGATAATTGTTGTGACACTGCCACAACAATTTCTTGATAAGGATATAATTTAGAAAATTTAACCATACGCGAAAGGTTAGCAAAATCAAAACCATTACCATATAGTAGGGTTAACCTTTTAGCCATTTGAGATAATATTTGCTCTCCATATTCAGCCCGTTATTGTTTAGAATTTCTTGATTAATAAGAGAACCAATATGCCAATATAACATTACTAAAGTACTATTAGTGTAACTTGCTACCTGCGATTTAGCTGATTTAATTTGATAAATTATATTACTATAATGGACTGAGAAATCAAGACAAAAAATAATCAAATTCGTTTCCTATTTTTATTATATTGTTAAGCAGCTAATTGATAATAATTTTGCGTATAATTCAGATAAACATCCATAGGTTTTTTGTAACCAATACCCGAATGAAATCTTTGATAATTATACTTATACAGATAATTATCAATACCTATCCTCAGTTCTTTAATATTTTTAAAATCATTAATAAATATACAGTTATATTTTATAGTCCTAAAAAATCTCTCTATTACGATATTATCAATACTTCGACCTTTTCCATTCATTGAGATTTGAATATTATTATCTTTTAGTATCTGTATATGGTCATGACTAGTATATTGACTACCCTGATCACTATTAAATATCTTTGGAGCATTATATTTATTAAGGGCATCCTTCAAGACATCAGTAACAAGAGTTGCATCCATAGAATTGGATAATTTATAACTTAATATAGCTTTGCTATGCCAGTCTATAATAGCCGCCATATACATAAAGCCATCATGAGTTCTAATGTAAGTAATGTCACCACTCCAAACCTCATTGACATTAGGTACATGTACTGTTTTTGTTGTTCTAGATTTAGTCCAATATTGATCAAGTAAATAACTGTATACTTTATGCTCATTATCCTTTACAGAAGTAGACTTTCTCTTATGAGGATAAATGGCTTCTATTCCCATCATCCTCATATATTTTAATACTCGATCTCTGCCAATTGAAAAACCATCCTCTAATAACTGATGATAAATATAACGATAACCAAATTCGGGATTATCTGTATATATTTCATCTATTCTATTTAAGATACTTAATTTATCTACACTAAGCGGTTTAACTTTATAATATGTTGTAGAGCGACTAATATCTAGCAACTCACATTGTCTTGTCTTTGGTAGTTGATCTAGCTTGGACTGGACAAGACTCTTTCTATTTGATAAGTCCAAGCTTTTTAGCTTTCCCACAGCCCAGTCCCTCTCCACCGTAGCTTTCCCAAGAGCTTTAGCTAGTTCATCATTTTGTTCTTTGAGATCACTAATTTGTTCTTGATATTCACTCAAAACTTTAGCTGGCTCAAAAGCTAGAGCTGCATTAGCAACAAACTGCTTTTTCCAATTCTGAATTGTCTTGGAGCTTATCTCATATTTTGATGCTAATTGACTTAAGGTAGCATCCTCTTTTATTAATTCTAATACTACCTTAGTCTTTTCTTCACTACTGAAAATCCTAACCTTATTTTTCTTCATCTTTCCTCCTAAGTTTTACCTATTTATTGTAACTTATTTCGGAAACTTGAGTACTATTTTTTCTGTCCAGTTTTCTCAGTCCATTATATAGTTTAATCTCTCTTAATATACCGGAACTTACTGCTAGATGTTTATATAGGCTTAGCTTAATTCACTTACTAGGCAGGTCATCTTTTAATGAAAAAACCATACAAACTGATTATAAGCTTGCCATAGAAGAAATACAAAATGTAATTAAGTTAACCGGTATAAGGCAAAAATAACATACTAGATATAGCATTAACTATTAATGATAAGTTTGCTATTCATGCCGGTACAGTAATAGCCTCTAGTTTACTAAATAGCGATTTAGATAGTTTCTATAGATTTCATATTGTTATGGATTCTAATGACCCTGTTAGTCAAGAATCAATGGAAAAACTAGCTTCCATGAAATATATCAGAGATTATTCTATAGATTTTATTACTTTTCCTGAAAATATATTAAATCAAGCTTTAAAAGATAAGAAAATAAAATTTACGTATAATTGGCCTAGTCTAGTAATGTATAGGTTATATTTTGATCAAATCTTTCCTCATCTAGACTCTATATTATATCTTGATGCGGATATTGTAGTGTTGCATGATTTGAATTCTCTTAAAAAAATAGATATGAGTAATTATATTGCCGCAGGTAGCATAGATACAGGTATTACATATTGTAATCACAAATTGATAAAAGAATGTAAAAGAAATATGGATCATTCTTACAAAAATAGCGGGATAGTATTTTTAAACTTAAAAAATATGCGAGAAAAACAAACTGAATCTGCGATATTAGAAACTATAAAAAGATCAGAATGTGACTTTTCGCTTCCTGATCAAGATGTGTTAAATATAGCTTTTCATGATTACATTTATCCTTTGTCGATGAGATGGAACTTTTTGACATATTTTGAGGATCAAGGCCCTTATTTTTCTTGCTTCATTTTACACTATGCAGGACCTAAGCCATGGACTACCGATAAGCATGAACTATGGAAGACAAATCAGGACAAATTAGATAAAATCACAAAATATTACTGGCGATATAGAGAAATAACACCTTGGAGTAATATAAATTAATTATTTTAATTGACTTTAGCACTTAAGAGATTTAAAAGTTAACTTTAATATGTAAGGTTACAATAAAAATGTTACCGCCTAAAATTTTCTTTGAAAAAGTTAAAGAAATAATTTGGCCTATAGAAAGGAAAGAATTAAAGCTATTTATACCTATGGCTTTAATGATGTTATGTATCCTTTTTAATTTTGGGGCTTTAAGATCTATCAAAGATAGTTTAGTAGTACCCTCTATGGGGGCCGAAATTATTAGTTTCTTAAAATTATGGTTAGTATTACCCTCGTGCGTAATTTTTACCGTACTTTATGTTAAGCTTAGTAATAAATTAAATTTTGAATATATTTTCTACATTATAGTCGGCAGTTTTTTACTATTTTTCTTATTATTTGCCTATATTATTTATCCCAATCAAGATATTTATCATCCTAACGATGAAATGATAAATAATTTAATTGCTTCATACCCTAATTTTAAATGGTTCATTAAAATAGGTAGTAAATGGAGTTATGCACTGATGTATATTTTCTCAGAATTATGGAGTGCAGTAGTCATAAACTTAATGTTTTGGCAGTTTGCCAATCACATTTTTGATACTTCTAAAGCTAAAAGATTCTATCCAGTTCTTGGAATGGTCGGTAATATAGGTCTTATAATAGCAGGCAGCGTACTTGTCTTTTTCTCAAGCGGGCAGGATGTCATTGATTCAGAATTATTACTGGATTCTTTTAATTTATCTGCCGGAAATGCTATAATGCTTCAGCCAATCATGTCAATTATTGTTGCTGCAGGAATAGTTGCTATGTTTCTATTTAGAATAATAAATAGATTTATTTTAACGGATTCCATAAATGTTTTAGATACAAAAAAAGTTACGACTAAAACGAAAACAAAACTTTCGGTAATTGAAAGTATCAAATTAGTAATTCACTCAAAATATATAGGTCGTATTGCTTTACTAATAATTTGTTATGGATTATTAATAAATATAGTCGAAGGACCTTGGAAAGCAAAAATAAAAGAATTACATCCAAACACTATAGACTATGTTAACTTTATGGGCAGGTTTAATATTTGGATGGGGATATCATGCGTTACTTTCATGGTAATAGGCAGCAACATCCTTAGAAGGCTCGGTTGGCTCAGTTCTGCATTATTAACTCCTATTATGTTGTCTATTACCGGCTTGATGTTTTTTATCTTTATAATTTTTATTGAAGAAATAGGAGCGTGTTTCGGCGATTTTAATCTTCTATATGCAGCGATTATCGTTGGAGCTATTCAGAACATACTTAGTAAATCGTCCAAATACTCATTATTCGATTCAACAAAAGAAATGGCGTATATCCCTTTATCTTTAGAGCTTAGAACTAAGGGAAAAGCTGCTGTAGAGGTAATAGGTACTAAATTCGGTAAATCGCTTGGAGCATTTATACAGTCTTTGATATTTATTATTATTCCGACTGCTACCTTTGATTCTATTATAATATATTTATTAGTAATTTTTATAGTTATGATGAGTTTATGGATTTGGAACGTTATAAAACTAAATAAGGAATATATAGAGCTGTGTAAGTAGATTGGGTTTTAAATACTTTTTATTATATTAGTTGCTAAATTGTACCAATTATGGTACATTATTATAATGCTTAATACATCAAAAACTCTCACTGTAAAATTTTACCGTGCTATAACTAAAAAAGAACCGGTACGCGATTGGTTACTTGAATTAGACCCTAAAGATTGTAAAATCATTGGTACAGACATTAAAGTCATAGAATATTTTTGGCCAATTGGAATGCCTGCATGCAAATCTTTAGGTAAAGGAATGTATGAAGTAAGATCAAATTTAACAGATGGCAAAATAGGAAGAGTATTTTTTGTGTAGCAGTTAATAAAATGATTCTATTGCATGGGTTTTTAAAAAAATCTCAAAAAACTCCTGATAAAGAATTAGACTTAGAATTTAAAAGAAAAAAGAGGTAGAATTATGAATAAACTTAATCAAAAGTATATTGGTTCTAATTTTGATGATTTTCTTAATGAAATAGGAATATTAGAAGAGGTAACAGCAGTAGCTCATAAGCGTATTATTGCACAGCAAATAAAACAGATTATGGAACAAAAACACATAACAAAATCAGAAATGGCTGAAAAAATGAAAACAAGTAGATCGGCTGTAAATAGACTTCTAAACCCTAACAACCCTAATGTTACTATTGATACTCTTGATCGTGCCGCTATTGCTCTAGGAATGAAATTAAATATTTCTTTAATTTGATTTCTTATTTAAATTAAAAGAAATGAAAAAAATTCTTAAAATAATATTATTTATAACTATCTTTACTATACTCGCATATAGTGGGCTATGGTTTACTATTATGTTCTCTTTATCACACTCTATAAATCAAAAATATGCCGGTACCAACCTTAATATAGAAGAGACTGATAATAATCCTAATCAACAATATCTTATTAAATTTTCTAAAGTTCAGCCATATGGTTTTCCTTTTAAATTAGGTATTTCGGTAATTAATTGGCAAGAAGAGAGTATTAATAGAGTAATTGAATTTACCTCACCGATAAATATCGGTTATGATTTACTTAAACAGAAATTATTTATAAATTTTTCCGGAGAAGCATTCGGAAAATTTAAGCCGGTTCAAAGAGGCTTTGGAGTAAGGTTTTATAATGAGAACTGTATATTATCAACAAAAATACCGTTAAATTTTAAATTATTTGAAATAGTACGATCAAAAAAAGATTTATTTGAAGTTATAAATTTAATAGAAAATATTAAATTTACTTCCGGTAAAACAGAAATTTTTGACTTAGTCGATAATCAAAAATTATATGAAGAAGCTCATACTATACTTACTATGTTATTTGACAAAAGTAAGTATTATATAAGTAAACAGGATTTCCTTGATAATATACCGCAAAAATTAGAAATTTATTATGAAACCGAAATAGTAAAAAGTAACCTTGAAGATAGAATAATACCTGCCGGCTTATTATTATATAGACCCGCTTGGAATAATAATTTCAAATTTTCCGGTAATTTCTTGATTAGTACTAGTAGTTTGCATTTTAAAGATATTGCTAAAGATTTAACAATTGAAGTTACTAATGCAAAAATAAATAGTAATAACTTTGAAAATAATATTAATTTATTATATAAAGGTAAGTTAAACGATTTCGGCAATAATAATATTGATCTTTTAA
Organism: Rickettsia senegalensis; assembly: GCF_056135685.1. Lineage (NCBI taxonomy): Bacteria > Pseudomonadati > Pseudomonadota > Alphaproteobacteria > Rickettsiales > Rickettsiaceae > Rickettsia > Rickettsia senegalensis. Next base: position 897,013 of record NZ_JBVYTQ010000001.1, read on the forward strand.
TAGATTCGCAATTTAAGCTAAAACCTGGTTTTATAATAGGTTCATTAGAATTTATAAAGAAATATTACGATAGGCAAACCTATCTGTTTAAACTCACCGATAATAATCTATATAAAGATTTGAATAATGAACTAAGCTATATTTTAAATAATAATAAACAATATAATTTTAGTATTTTTGAAGATAGGCGATATAATTTTAATTTAAATATTAATTTAGTTACTGAATTAAATAAATTAACTAGAGCACAGATAAATGCTTTAAGTCTATATTCAAACGCATCGGGATTTAATATAACAAATGAAACTATAGTAAATACTCTTAAAGATTCTTACAGTAAAGGTACGATAGTAATTAATGATTACTCTAAAATAATAGATGTTTTAAGTCTATATGTATATGGGGTAGGTGATTTTAAAAACTTATCCAAAGAGAGCAAAGAAGTATATGGAGATGCTCTAAAATCATTTTTAAAAACTATATCCGATCACCCGAACTCATCTAATTTAATTGACGCTAGCATTGAGTATGAGTTTGATTTATCCGATTTAAACAAAGCTAAAATAGGTAATATAGATGATATAAATAAACTTATACCTTTATATTATTTATCTTTATACCAAGCAGCAGTAAAAAAAGTGAAACTCGGTGAAAATGTAAAAGAAAAAATTATGGAGTTAATTCCGAGTGTTAATCAAAAAATATTAGAGGAATGTATAATTAATGAACCTCGTTAGTCGTCATAAGCTAAACGGTCGAAGACCGCGTGGCAATATCGTGAAAATAGTACAAAATTTCTGAGATTGCCACGTCGAGACTTCGCCTCTCCTCGCAATGACAGAAAAATTTAAAAAAATACCATGAATATTATAGTAAAAATACAGCAAGATTTAAAAGATGAAGTAACTAAGTTAAACGATTTAATCATTAGCTGTTTAAAAAGTGATGAAGAATTAATAGAAATAGTAGGTAAATATTTGCTAGAGGCGGGGGGTAAAAGAATTCGTCCACTTTTAACTATAATAACCGCTAAAATGTCTGATTATAAAGGCGATAATCATATAAAGCTCGCAAGTGCCGTTGAATTCATGCATACCGCCACATTGCTTCATGATGATGTCGTAGATGACAGCACTTTAAGAAGATTCAAACCTACCGCTAACGTTATTTGGGGAAGTAAAACAAGTATTTTAGTGGGTGATTTCCTCTTTAGCCAGTCTTTTAAGTTAATGGTCGCTTCCGGCTCTATTAAAGCTATGAATGTTCTAGCTAAAGCTTCAGCAATTATTTCCGAAGGGGAGGTAGTACAGCTAGTTAAGCTAAATGAACGACGCATTATAACTATCGAAGAATATCAGCAAATAGTTAAATCTAAAACCGCCGAACTATTTGGAGCTTCTTGTGAAGTTGGAGCTATTATAGCAGAACAGGTAGACCATATTTCTAAAGATATGCGGGACTTTGGGCAATTACTCGGAACGATATTTCAGGTTATAGATGATCTACTTGATTATTTGGGTAATGATAAACAGGTAGGCAAAAATATCGGCGATGATTTCTTAGAAGGAAAAGTTACATTACCGCTGATTTTTTTATATAATAAGCTAGAGCAAGATAAGCAGCTCTGGCTTGAAAATATAATTAAATGCGATAAGCGTACTAATGATGAGTTTATTAAAGTACGTGATTTGATGATTGAACATGAAATTCATAATGAAACAGTTAGTTATTTGAGTAACTTAGAAAATGAAGCAAATAAGTTATTAAATAAAATTCCGGTTCAGAATGGTTATAAAGATTATTTGTTTTCGATTATTAGATTTATTTTGGACCGTTCTTATTAATTATTGTTTTTTCCGTCATTGCGAGAAGAATTACGTAGTAATTCGACGAAGCAATCCAGTAAAAATGCTGATTTACAGAATTTTTTTAATCTTTTTCTGGATTGCCACGTCGCTTCGCTCCTCGCAATGACGACTGGGAGTCCACGCAAGCAAGCCTTTCTCGCAAGGCGTTGTTGCGTGGAGATTAAAAAAAGTCAATATAGCGCTTAGAGTATAAAAATAATTAAATTTTATATAATTCTAAAAGCTATATTGAGCTGTAGAAGTCAAGATTTAATCTTACAGACATTATAAAAATTATATCTGAATGTCTGATAAGTTATGACTGTCAGATGAGTATTCAAGATATAAGATTTCGTTATTCTTTTCAACAGCTAACTTTTTACTATCCATAAAAGTCTGCATAGGTGTTTTTCCATAGCAATATTTACCGGAATGCGGTCTTTCATTATTATAATATTCTAGCCAAATATCAAGATCTAGTTGTAGATCATCAAGATCAGTATAGATCTTTTTACGCATAGCAGTATCAAAGAATTCTTGTTTCATAGTTTTATTAAAACGTTCACACATACCATTTGTTTGAGGAGAATATGCTTTAGTAGTAGTATGCTCAATACCCTCAATGCTTAAGAACAATTCAAAAGCATGATGTTCTATATTACCTTTATACTCACCACCTCTATCAGTTAAAATACGAAGTACTGGTATTTGCTGACTCTCATACCATGGTAACACTCTATCATTAAGCATGTCAGCAGCGGTAAGTGCTGTTTTATCAGTATATAGTTTAGCCTCTGCAACCCGAGTGTAACTATCAATAAACACTTGAGAATATACCTTGCCTATGCCTTTAAAATTACCTACATAATATGTGTCTTGGCATCCTAGATAACCTGGATGCTGTGTATCAATCTCACCATGAGCTTCTTTCTCGCTACGCCGTTTCTCTAATACTTGTAACTGAGCTTCGGTAAGAACAATACCATCCTGAGCCATTTTGGCTTCTAATGCTTTAAGTCTTTTATTGATATTATTTAAATCATTACGTAGCCAAATAGGTCTAACTCCTCCAGGTGATACAAGAATACCAGTCTTTTTAAGCTCATTTGATACTCGCAGCTGACCATAAGCGGGGTATTCTATTGCCATATCTAATACTGCTCTCTCTACGGCAGGATCAACTCTATTCGCTATAATTGGCTTCTTCCGACTAATCTCATATAATGCTTCTTCTCCTCCTGTTTCATATAACTCTTTAAACCTATAATAACTGTCTCTACTGTAACCCATAGCTTTACATGCTGACGATATACTACCAAGACTCCTAGCTAATTCTAGTAATCCTATTTTTGGCTTTATTATTTTTTGATTTAGATTCATCTCTAATCCTCCATTTAATATTATCTTAATTTTACTAAATGTAAGATTAAATCTCAACTATTACATATAATTCTAAAAGCTATATTGAGCTTTCCCAAGGGCAATCATTTCATTTAATATATTTATCTTAGTAATTACTTCGTTTTTTCTTCCTTTCTCTGTTTTTTGTTGTAAGTTAAAGCCAAACGTTCGCTTCAACCTAAACATAAACGATTCAACCCTTGACCTTTGATGATAGCCGCTATTAATTTTCCATGCTTTTAAACCTTCATCAAAATTTTTATATTCTCTAATTCCTTTTATTACTTTATCTCTGTAAGCTAAATGTTCTTTCTCTACCTTGCTTTTATTCTTTAATTCATCTTGTGACTTAGATGTTCGTGCTGGGGGCATTAAATCTTGTGCTCCCCAATCATATATTATCTTTCTAAACTCCTGCGTATCATAAGCTCCATCTGCTATAACGGTTTTAGCTTTGCCTGTTATCTCTTTGCTCATATCACCAACAACTTCACAGTCGTTTGTGTTACTATCCGTATAGGCTACAGATAGTACTTCCATACTATCTAAATCGACTGCTACATGTATCTTCTTCCACTGTTCTCTCTTACGATATAATCCATCCTTACCGTTATAATCCATCCTTACCGTATTTCCTTTGATGCCACCCACTGGTGCTATATACATTTACTCCGGTACTATCAAATACTATCTCTTTCCCTGAACCTTTCTCTTGTACTCCAATATTTTTTACTCGTAACTTTAGCTTACTAGCGATTCTTGATGCATGGGCATAATCCGGTATTCTTAAATCCTTACCCGCAAATATTTTGCTAAACATTCCTTCTGCAAATCCGCTTGTTGCTCGCCATGGCAATCTTAATAACAGCTTAATTGTTAGCAAATATTCATACATCTTGCTATTATATCTTCTCGCTCCTCCTTGCCTCTGTTCCCCTCCATAATATAACTCTTTTAAATATTCTTCACAAAATGTGAAAATTATTGTTCCTCTTTTCTTTAAACTTCTGTTATATTCTTTCCAGTTGCAAACTTTTTGTAGCTTTGACATACACACTTGTGGTTAAGTTTTTTGTCGATTTACTACTTTTCTTAGTTCGCAGCTACTTTTTTTATATCTACGCAACAAGGTCTTGCAGGAATGACGATGAGGTATTCACACAACAACGTTTGCTTAACTTATGACGGCTTGATATCCACCCAACACTCTCTTAGCTTCCTCAGAACTTCCTGTATATATTATATTCTTATACCCTAGTTTGATTGCAGTAAATAAAGCAGGATGGTCATCGCCTACATCTACAATAAGATCTACAACTTTTTCCGGGAATTCTTTACTTAAAGTTTTAAGCATATGATCAATTACTAGCATACCGTAATATTTTACGCTTCCGTTTGGAGTGCTTAAGGCAAATTTTCCTTTTTCAGAAGATAAAAAATTTCGTGCTTCTTCCAAATTTCTTACCTCATAAACTAGAGTATTTTTATATTTTTTTTCATTTAATTAGCTCTTTTAGGTCTTTCAAATGAGAAACGGAAGATATAAAGTCATAAGTTAAATTCTCAAGCTTAGAACAAATAATTCTATTAAATCCAAGCTTTACGGCTTCTTTTATTCTTGTTTCTGCTTTTGCAGTTTTTCTTATCTCACCCGATAAGCTTATTTCGCCGAAAAAAACGCTTTGTTCAGGAACCGGTTCTCCTGTTGCGGCAGATATTAAGCTCGCTGCTACTGCGAGGTCCGAAGCAGGATCGGCAATTTTAAGCCCTCCAGCGATGCTTAAATATACTTCATAATTAGCAAGATTAAGTCCTATCCTACTACTAAGCACGGCAAGTATCATTGATAACCTATTCGCATCCCAGCCCACCGCAGAGCGTCTAGGAGTTACCATATTTGAAGGTACTATGAGGGCTTGTACTTCCATAAGTAACGGTCTTGAGCCTTCAATTCCTGCAAAAATAGACGTACCTATAACGTTCTGTTCTCGCTTCATCAAAAATAATTCTGATGGATTAGTGACTTCAATAAGTCCGCTACCGCTCATCTCAAATACTCCTATTTCACCCACACCACCAAAACGATTTTTATATGAGCGTAAAATACGGAAATGATTATTATGATCTCCTTCAAAATATAGCACAGTATCAACTAAATGCTCAAGTATCTTAGGACCAGCTAATTGTCCGTCTTTAGTTACATGACAGCTTAATAAAATAATTATATTATTTTGTTTAGAATAATTAACAAGTTCATTTGCACATGTACGGATTTGAGAAACAGTGCCTGGAGGTGAGGATAATTCTTTTGTGGTAATTGTTTGAATAGAATCGATCACTACTAAATCGATATTATTCTTATTTGCTTCTATACTCGCAATAATATCTTCTAAATTAGTAGCTGCTAAAATATTGGTATTGCTATTGACAATACTTAGCCTAATAGCTCTTAATTTTATTTGATCTAATGATTCTTCGCCAGTTATATACAGACAATTCATCTTTGAAGTAAAGTTACTTGCTGCTAGTTGTAATAGTAAAGTAGATTTACCTATACCTGGATCACCACCTATTAATATAGCTGAGCCAAGCACTAAACCACCGCCAAGTACTCTATTTAATTCGCCTATAGGGGTAGGGATGCGCAACTGTTCTGTTACATCACTTGAAAGCTTATCAAAATCCTGTCTGCTACCTGTTTTAACAATCGCTTTATTTGTGCTTACGATCTCTTCAACAATACTACCCCATACACCGCAATCAAAGCATTGCCCCGACCATTTAGGACTAATATTTCCACAGTTAGAGCATGTATAATGTTTTTTGTCTTTGGTCATGTTTTACTTTCTAGTGATGATGAGTAATATGGCAGTGTCATTGCGAGTGACTAAAAAGAGCGTGATAATCTCAGGACTTTGGCACGAGATTGCTTCGTCAAAACTTAGAGTTTTTTCTCACAATGACATTTCCTTAAAACCAACAGCTTACTCTTACCATATAGTTTTTCGCGTATAATTTCAATATTTTCTTCTAAAGCATAGTCATCTAATTTAGCCATCTCAATTACTATGATAGTGCCGTCTTTAAGCCAATTATTATTTATAAGCAATTTCATTATTTTAGGTACTATATCTTTATGATAAGGGGGATCAATAAATACAAGATCAAAAACCTTATTAGCTTTCGGTAGATTTAAGGCATTAAGATTAACGAAATTAACTCTATTTTCAATGTTTAGAGATTTAGCGAATCCTTCGGCTATTTTTAATGAGGATGTATCAATATCAATTAAGGTAACAAAACCTGCTCCTCTTGATAAGCTTTCAAAAGCAAGACTTCCGCTACCAGCGAATAAATCGAGTATATGAGTATTTTCGTTAAATAATTTATTACCGATAAACTCAGCAGAGGTTAATATACTAAATATTGCCTCTTTGAGCTTACCGGTGGAAGGACGATATTTGATATTTTTAGCGGTAGGTATAATTTGATTTCTATATTTACCGGATATTATTTTTAACACTTATTTAGTTATATGCTTCTTTTGTTGAATTTGTTTTTTTTCATCTTTTATTTTTTCGACAAATCCTTTGCCTTTAGTGTTAAGCTTAAATTTTGTTACAAATTTACCAGGCTCTGTTTGTTGTTTTTCTACAGTTTTATCTTTCTTTTCTTTTATTTCTACTTTTGGCGTTCCCTGGTTTAAATTATTTTGTACTTGTTTTAAAATATCTTGTTTTTTAGCTTTATCAATATTATTATTTACATTATTTAAATTTTCTTCTCTTTCCTTAGATTTTTCTGTTTCAGCTTCTTGTTTTGCTTGTTGTTTTTCTGTTACTAATTCATCAATATTTTCAGGAGGTGGTGAGATATATTTATCTATACTGCTAGTCAAATTTTCAAATGATTTCTGAAGATTGCGTAAAGGTTTTTGAGTAAGTTTATAAGTTCCGGTAGCGACTAGACCTCCAGCTAAAATACCTGCTCCTAGAATAACAGCTTTAGTAGCAAGGGCTGTGCCGGTGACCAATAATACAGGCATCGCTACAAAAGGTGCAGCTACTACGGCAAGACCTGCTACTACGGCAAGCCCTACTAAAAATTTCTTACTTGCTAAAAAATTTGTTACGCTGCTAATTCCTGATGTAGTAGTTTTAGCAATTTTTGTACAAAACTGTCCTACTCCGGTTTTCAGAAACCAACCGCTTTTTTCTCTTGCATGAATTTTATCTTGTAATTTAGCATGTTCGTTAACATTGACAGATGTTTTTTTACCATCTTTATCTTGGTGATCTAAATTCCCTTTAGCCTCACCTTTAGTATCATGCATCTTTGTAGCATCGTTGATTTTTGCTTTATCAAAATCTGCTCCTTCTTTATTAATTCCAGCTAGATTTGCTGCTTTTAGATTTGCTGCTTTTAGATTTGCTTCTTTAAGTATAGCCTCGGCTGCTTCTACTGCTTGCATATCGGCATCTTCAAGCACCGCTTTAGTGAAATCAGCTTTAGTAAGATCGGCACGCTGCATAATTGCTTTCTTAAAGTTAGCTTCCTTAGCATTAATATTTTTAGCAATAGCATCAGAAATATTTAATCCTTCAGCTTCTGCTTTTTCTAAAGTAGCATTACTTAACTTAGCAAATTGTGCAGTTGCATTAGTAAGCGTAGCGTTTGTAAGATCGGCATATTCAAGATTTGCTTTATCAAGCTTTGCTTTTGTTAAATCAGCGTTCTTAAGTTTAACACGCTGCATTATAGCTTCTCTTAAGTCAGCTTCTTTTAAAGATAGTATATTTTCAAATTCAGCATCGCTAAAATAGGCATTCCTTGCAGTTATGCCTTGCATGTTACATTGCTCTTTGAATTTTGCTTCTAACGCATGTGCATTATTCATAAAAGCATTTTCAAGAACAGTAGAAACGATATTTGCTTGATCTAGAAGTGCGTTATTTAAAACTACCCCCTGCATTTGAACTCTTTTCATATCTGCATAAGCAAGTGATATACCGGTAAGATTAGAGTTTTTCCATTCTGAATCTTTAATAATTAACTTTTCAGCATCGGCATTAACCATCATAACAGCATTAAATTTGCTATTTGTTACCTCTGCTTCAGATAAATCTACTTTAGACATGTAAGCTCTCGACATATCACTATTTTCAATTTTACTCTTTTTAAGATCAGCAAAAAGAAATCCCGCGTTACGAGCGTTAACATTTTGAAAAACGACATTTTGTAAATTAGCTCCTTCAAAATTAGCAAAATCTAAATTACAATTTGAGATATTAACATTTTCTAAATTAGCTGCAACAAATAATGTATTTTTCAGGTTAAGATTAGTAAGAGTTCTACCAGATAAATTAATTTCTGAAAGATCAGGAACTATATTTAAATCTTCTGAAAGATTTTTTTGCTTTCTAACAAATTCGGTAAGAGATAATTTTGTATCAGAGTGTTTTGCTGCTTCAGCTAAATATAGATCAAATTCAGCAGAAGTTAATTTTATATATTCTTTCGGCATCTCTAGTTCTTTGGCAGTTGAACCTATAACATATGAAGGGTCTAGTTTAACTTGTATTTCTTCATCTTTTAGCTGCTCAAAAATATCTGCAAGACCATTACCGCAGAACATTCTAAGATTAGCTAAAGCATATACTTCAGTTTCTAGTTTATTTACTTCATGCTGTAAGTTATTGATTTTTACTAGTTCATTGTGTCGATTTTGAGCAATAGTTTCGGCGCTATTCCAAAAAGCATTTAAAAAATTGGTAGCAATCCCAGGATTATCTAAATTTTGTTCTAAATCTTTTAACCCTTCTTGCTTAGTTTTTAGTTCTTTGGATTTAACTTCCCATAAAGTTTTTTCGTCTTCAGTAGCTAGAATATATTTCTTTTTGTTTGTAATTTCATCTATAACTATTTCTTTTATACGTTCTTTTTCTAAATCTTTATCTATATATTTATTTATTCTTTCAAGATCTGAAAAAGACAGTTTGATATCTCGTATTTTATCTTTTAGATTAGGGATTTTATAGTTATCATAATCATAATCTTTATAATTAAAGTCTGCGTAATGAAGATTTGCTCCTCTAAAGTCGGTACCGATAAATGTACAATCATTAAATTTTACATTTGTTAAATCTGAATCGCATAATATGGTATTTGTTAAGTCACAATTATTAAATACGGCATCTGTTAGTATTGTACCTTGGAAATTAGCATTGGTTAAATCTGCGTTAATTTCCATATTTTCTAAACTAGTGATGATAATTTTATCATTATCTTCAGCAAAATATTTATTTTTGATAAAATCATTTAGTGAGACACTAGGGTTATCTTTTATATAACCAAGATAATCGCTTAAGTCTTTTTCTTCACATTTATATATATTAAGATTTGTCATATGTTTTCTATATGATTAGTTAAAATGCGTTAATAATAACACATTACTAATTATTTTTCCAGTATTGTATTATTTATTTCTTTATAAGCTCCGGGTTTTAGATTATCTATTGTAAAACTACCATATTGAATCCTAATTAATTTGTTAACTTTTAGTCCAAAATACTCGAATATTCTTCTAATTTCCTGATTTTTTCCTTCAAATAAAACTACTTCAAACCAAGAATTACTCTTATTTTGCTTAAGTAACTTTATCGAATGAGGATTATAGAATATCCCGTCAATTTCTAAATTTTTATAATCGCTTTTTAGTAGAATATCAGACTTCCCATATGCCCTAACATGATATACTCGCTTTAACCTATTTGAAGGTAGCTCAAACTGACGCGCTAAGTCACCGCTATTAGTTAGTAATAACAAACCCTCGCTATTTAAATCCAGCCTACCTATTGAAATTACACGAGGTAAACCGGTTAGTTGTTCAAACACCGTTTTACGAGATAAAGGGTCTTTATGAGTGGTAATTAAACCGACAGGCTTGTAATAAATCCAAAGCCTTGGTTTTTGCGATTGATTGATTAATATGCCTGATACTTCAATTTGATTACTGATATCAACATTTGTAGCCGGTGATAAAATTGTAATGCCGTCTACTTTTACCTGTCCTTCAGCTATCAGCTTTTCAGCATCACGCCTAGAACATATTCCTGCATTACTAATTATTTTGGCTAATCTCGGCATTTTTAAATATAGTAAATTTCATAGACATCTTTCTAAGTCAGCTTCTAGAAGTTATTTAGAAAGCTGTCTAATAAAAACATACAAAAATACCCTTAAAAAGCAATATTAATAATTTGACATAAATAATTAATATAATTATATTATATCGTTATATGTGCTTTAACAAAATTATACGAATGTTAATTTTACTTATCAAAACTTTTTCCTTTAAAATCTTATCTTCTTTTTTTAGCTGATTTTCTTTTTAGTAAAAATTACATACTTTTTTCTTCACTCTAAACTTCATTAAATTATGCAAAAACTTATTGGTTCAATCCTGTGAATTTCAGGTACTTGTATAGGTAGCGGTATGATAGCACTGCCTATGGTATTAGCAAAATTAAGTATAAAACATAGTATAATATTGATGTTTATAATTTGGTTTATAATGTATTATACTTCTTTAATTAACCTGGAGCTTAATCTTCAAGCGGGTAAAGGTTTAACACTTGGAGCATTGGGAAAATATTTTTCAGGACATACTGCTCAAATCATCGGTACGGTAAGCCTTAAGCTCCTTTCATATGCTTTACTTGCAGTATTTATATATGGGTGTTCTTCAATATTACAGAAGTTATTAGCTTTAGATACAAGTATAACTTATATAGGAGCATGGTATGTTATTATTAGCATTCTAATATTATTATTACCTCTAAAGTTAGTAGATTATATAAATCGAGTGCTATTTATCGGGTTGCTTATAATTGCAATTTTAGTTATTGGACTTGTTTCCATGATTCAGTGGGACAATTTACCTTTATTCTCACCAAATTATAAAGAAATATCTATATGGGGCGTAGTAACTCCGGTAGTTTTTACTTCGTTTGGTTTCTAAGTAATCTTCCATGTAGAAGTCAAGATTTAATCTTACAGACATTATAAAAATTATATCTGAATGTCTGATAAGTTATGACTGTCAGATGAGTATTCAAGATATAAGATTTCGTTATTCTTTTCAACAGCTAACTTTTTACTATCCATAAAAGTCTGCATAGGTGTTTTTCCATAGCAATATTTACCGGAATGCGGTCTTTCATTATTATAATATTCTAGCCAAATATCAAGATCTAGTTGTAGATCATCAAGATCAGTATAGATCTTTTTACGCATAGCAGTATCAAAGAATTCTTGTTTCATAGTTTTATTAAAACGTTCACACATACCATTTGTTTGAGGAGAATATGCTTTAGTAGTAGTATGCTCAATACCCTCAATGCTTAAGAACAATTCAAAAGCATGATGTTCTATATTACCTTTATACTCACCACCTCTATCAGTTAAAATACGAAGTACTGGTATTTGCTGACTCTCATACCATGGTAACACTCTATCATTAAGCATGTCAGCAGCGGTAAGTGCTGTTTTATCAGTATATAGTTTAGCCTCTGCAACCCGAGTGTAACTATCAATAAACACTTGAGAATATACCTTGCCTATGCCTTTAAAATTACCTACATAATATGTGTCTTGGCATCCTAGATAACCTGGATGCTGTGTATCAATCTCACCATGAGCTTCTTTCTCGCTACGCCGTTTCTCTAATACTTGTAACTGAGCTTCGGTAAGAACAATACCATCCTGAGCCATTTTGGCTTCTAATGCTTTAAGTCTTTTATTGATATTATTTAAATCATTACGTAGCCAAATAGATCTAACTCCTCCAGGTGATACAAGAATACCAGTCTTTTTAAGCTCATTTGATACTCGCAGCTGACCATAAGCGGGGTATTCTACTGCCATATCTAATACTGCTCTCTCTACGGCAGGATCAACTCTATTCGCTATAATTGGCTTCTTCCGACTAATCTCATATAATGCTTCTTCTCCTCCTGTTTCATATAACTCTTTAAACCTATAATAACTGTCTCTACTGTAACCCATAGCTTTATATGCTGACGATATACTACCAAGACTCCTAGCTAATTCTAGTAATCCTATTTTTGGCTTTATTATTTTTTGATTTAGATTCATCTCTAATCCTCCATTTAATATTATCTTAATTTTACTAAATGTAAGATTAAATCTCAACTATTACAACTAATTATTGTAACAAAGATGCTAAAATGCTAAAGACGGCGTTTTTATTTGGAAGCTTAATTCCTGCAATAGTATATATAATTTGGACTTGTAGTATTCTTATTGTAGTACATCATAATAATCCAACATTTTACCAACAAATGATTACAAGTAATGTAGAAGTCGGAGATTTAATTAAGGAATTAAGTAATATAGCAAAATGGCAGTCCGTACAATTATTAGGTCGTGCCTCCGTATTGCAGTTTAGAGTAAATAGTCTATAATCCTCAAACAGTAATAAGAGAGAATTATAGTTAAGGAGTTATGGCAAAAATAGATGTTAAGTATAATGGACTGAGAAATCAAGACAAAAAATAATCAAATTCGTTTCCTATTTTTATTATATTGTTAAGCAGCTAATTGATAATAATTTTGCGTATAATTCAGATAAACATCCATAGGTTTTTTGTAACCAATACCCGAATGAAATCTTTGATAATTATACTTATACAGATAATTATCAATACCTATCCTCAGTTCTTTAATATTTTTAAAATCATTAATAAATATACAGTTATATTTTATAGTCCTAAAAAATCTCTCTATTACGATATTATCAATACTTCGACCTTTTCCATTCATTGAGATTTGAATATTATTATCTTTTAGTATCTGTATATGGTCATGACTAGTATATTGACTACCCTGATCACTATTAAATATCTTTGGAGCATTATATTTATTAAGGGCATCCTTCAAGACATCAGTAACAAGAGTTGCATCCATAGAATTGGATAATTTATAACTTAATATAGCTTTGCTATGCCAGTCTATAATAGCCGCCATATACATAAAGCCATCATGAGTTCTAATGTAAGTAATGTCACCACTCCAAACCTCATTGACATTAGGTACATGTACTGTTTTTGTTGTTCTAGATTTAGTCCAATATTGATCAAGTAAATAACTGTATACTTTATGCTCATTATCCTTTACAGAAGTAGACTTTCTCTTATGAGGATAAATGGCTTCTATTCCCATCATCCTCATATATTTTAATACTCGATCTCTGCCAATTGAAAAACCATCCTCTAATAACTGATGATAAATATAACGATAACCAAATTCGGGATTATCTGTATATATTTCATCTATTCTATTTAAGATACTTAATTTATCTACACTAAGCGGTTTAACTTTATAATATGTTGTAGAGCGACTAATATCTAGCAACTCACATTGTCTTGTCTTTGGTAGTTGATCTAGCTTGGACTGGACAAGACTCTTTCTATTTGATAAGTCCAAGCTTTTTAGCTTTCCCACAGCCCAGTCCCTCTCCACCGTAGCTTTCCCAAGAGCTTTAGCTAGTTCATCATTTTGTTCTTTGAGATCACTAATTTGTTCTTGATATTCACTCAAAACTTTAGCTGGCTCAAAAGCTAGAGCTGCATTAGCAACAAACTGCTTTTTCCAATTCTGAATTGTCTTGGAGCTTATCTCATATTTTGATGCTAATTGACTTAAGGTAGCATCCTCTTTTATTAATTCTAATACTACCTTAGTCTTTTCTTCACTACTGAAAATCCTAACCTTATTTTTCTTCATCTTTCCTCCTAAGTTTTACCTATTTATTGTAACTTATTTCGGAAACTTGAGTACTATTTTTTCTGTCCTGTTTTCTCAGTCCATTATAAAGTGTAGATATTGTAACAACACAGAAGAAGTAATAAAGTCAGGATATTCAATTTCAAAACAACAGAGATATCAATGCAAGCGGTGTAATCGATATTTTTAATTGGAGTATATTAATAATGCATCTAAGCCTGGAGTTAAGGAGCAAATAGTAGAAATGTCAATCAACGGCTCTGGAGTTAGAGATACAGTAAGAGTATTAAAAGTGGGTATCAATACAGTTATCCGTGTTTTAAAAAAATCTAGTATTAAAAAACAATAAATCATTCTATCAGTACAACAGAAGTAATTATTGCTCCTGAGATAGATGAACAATGGTCTTATGTACAGAATAAATCCATACAACGATGGCTTTGGTATGCCTTGGATAAGATTTCGTTAAAAGTAGTTGCTTATACGTTTGGTACAAGATGTGATAGCACATTAGAATCATTACTGAAAAAACTAGAGAATTTCAAGGTGACTTTTTACTATACAGATGGATGGGGGAGTTATGCTAGGTTATTAGACCCTAAAAAGCATATTATCAGTAAAAAATACACTCAACGGATAGAACGAAGTAACTTGAACCTTAGAACGAGATGCAAGAGGCTTGCACGTAAGACAATCTGCTTTTCCAAGTCATTGGATATTCATGATAAGGTTATTGGTACTCTTATTGAACGTATAGCTTTTTAATAGGCATAACTGCAATATGGAGGCATGACCAGTAATTCTAATTTAATTAGAATTAAAAGTTCTTTTCTCCAAATTACCAAATTTAGAAAATTGACTATCATAATAAAGCGAAACATTTCCAACCGGTCCGTTACGGTGTTTTGCAACAATGATATCAGCGACATTATATACTTTGTTGAGCTTGTCTAACCATTCAGCATGTTTAGCGTCACCTGCTGCCGGTTCTTTTCTAGTTAGATAATATTCTTCACGGTAAATAAACATTACTATATCCGCATCCTGTTCTATGGTTCCTGATTCTCGCAGATCAGATAGCATAGGCTTTTTGTCCTCACGTAGTTCTACCGCTCGTGAAAGCTGAGATAAGGCTATAACCGGAATATTTAACTCTTTTGCTATTGCTTTTAAGCCTTGTGTAATCTCTGAAATTTCACTAACTCTATTTTCGGACTTACTCGCTCCTCTAATTAACTGCAAATAATCGATAAATAATATACCAAGATTATGCTTACGTTTCATTCTTCTCGCTCTTGTTCTTATAGCAGAAATAGATAGAGCAGGGGTATCATCGATAAAAAATTGTAATTCCGATAAAGTATTTGCTTCTTTGCGAAGACGGTTATATTTTTCTTCACCTAGAATCCCCGTACGAAGAGAAGTAGAATCAATTTCTGCACACATTGAAAGTAGACGTGTGGTTAGCTGTTCTGAGGACATTTCTAAAGAGAAAAAACCTACCGACTGAATTTCCTGATTATCCCTAATATTTTTAAGACGCATATTATTACAGGCGTTAAGTGCAAGATTTATAGCAAATGCTGTTTTACCCATCGATGGACGTCCTGCGAGAATTAAAAGATCGGAATTATGAAAGCCGAATAATTTATTATCTAGATCAAGTAAACCTGTAGATATACCGATTACGTGATCGTTATTTTTCATAGCTCTATTGATGCTAGCAAGGGATTCCGAAATAGGAATACCGATTCTGGTAAAACTCTTTTCATTTAGGCCTTCGCTAGCTAAATCGTAAAGTTTAGCCTCGGCATGTTCAATCTGTTCTCTTGCTTCAATCTCTAATGAGGAGTTATAAGCGTCGTTTACTACTTCTTCACCGATATTGATTAAATTACGCTTTATTGCTAAATCATATATTATTTTACCGTAATCAACCGGATTTATTACCATCATTGACATAGTTATCAATTTTGCTAAATATTCCGCTCCTTCTATTTCTTGAAATAGTTCATCTTGAGTTAACATACTACGTAAAGTAATAGGTGTAGCTATCAAACCTTTTTCGGTAATTTTTTCAATTGCGTTATAGATTTTTTGATGAATAGGTTCGAAAAAATGTTCACTACGCAAAAATTCCGATACATAACTAAGTAATTCATTATTAGTTAAAATCGCTCCAAGTAGCATTTGTTCTGCTTGAACATTTGAAGGTAAAACCCTTGTAGGTAAATTATCTTCATCATCAGTTAGTATATTTGTCATTTTATTTATTACTTAACGAATAAGTATAATTTTACAATTTAATTGCACATTAGCCCATGCTTTATCTATCGTGTATATAGGATAGCCGGTAATTAACCCTAGTGTAATACAAGCACGATCTCCAAGCGATAAGCCGAAATGTCTAGTTTGTTTTTTATAGTTGCAGCAAGAAAAGATTGTTTCTCATCAAAAGGTACAATAGAATTTACAAATGGCTTTATATAATCCTTACATTCTTGATATGACATTCCAGATTCTAATAAAATTCCGGCTACTTCAGACACATTAAAGGAAGACATGGATACATTTCCTAATAATTTTTTTAATTCTATATTAACGCTTTCATTCTTTATTAGAGCCAATAAGGTTGACGCATCAAATATTACATTATTCATTTTTTGCTTCATTTCTACGTTCAGCGATCAATTTATCTACTAAACTTTCTTCCGAAGAGTAGTATTTATTGATATTAGTATGGACTTTTTTTAATACAAAACTTAATGGAGAAATTACCACCTCATTTTCTTTAAGAGTAAATACTACTTTATCCCCTTCTTTTAAATGTAATTGTTTCCTATAAGCAGCCGGTATAGAGACTCTACCATCTTTAGCTATTTTAGCACTATTTACCATATGGATACCGCAATCATTAAGATTAACCTACAATTATATTCTATATTAAAAATGATTGTAGTACTATTATTATATTTAGAACTAATTTTTAATTAAACACTCCCCCAACGTTTAATTAAATTAGTTTCAATATCAAAAAAATCTAAAACTCTAGTAATAGAATGATTCACTATATCATCTATTGCTTTAGGATTATTATAAAAAGCCGGTACGGGCGGTGCTATGATACCGCCGTAATTCGCTACTTTTAACATATTTTCTAAATGTCCGATATGTAGCGGAGTCTCACGGGTCATTAAAATAAGTTTTCGTCTATCTTTAAGTACAACACCTGCTGCTCTACTAATTAAACTATCTTCCATTGAGTGAGCAATACTTGCTAAGGTCTTCATACTACAAGGAGCTATTATCATTCCCAAAGTTTTAAAAGAACCGCTTGAAATGCTAGCGCCTAAATCTTTATCGTCGTAGCAATAATCAGCTAGAAACTTAACTTCATCTATAGAATATCTAGTTTCGAGCTTTATAGTAAGAGCTGCTCCCTCTGAAATAACTAAATGAGTTTCGATATTTTGTTCTTTTAGTACTTCAAGCAAACGAATACCATATATAGCACCTGATGCTCCGGAAATTGCTATAATAATTTTTTTATCTTTATTCATCTAGGTTTCTATAATTTATCAGTTTAGTATATAATAAAAAAAAATTTAAAATACATTATATATGCGAATAGCAAAAATATTATTACCGGCAGCAAAATTATTCCCTTTAGACTATTTAATACCAGAAGATTTGGAGCTAAATATCGGTGATCTTGTCATAGTGCCTTTTAGAAATAAGGAATTAACCGGTATAGTATGGGAATTTGCTACCACTCCTGAAGCAAAAAAGCTAAAAACCGTAAAAGAAAAAGTACCATTAAATTTAAATATTACTTCAGAAGTTTTAGAGCTGATTAAATGGATGAGCGGTTACTATATGTCAGAACTTGGGAGCGTAGCCAAGTTAGTATTACCTATAGATATTGCTGAAAAACCGATTAAAGTTAAAGAGCAGAAAGTAAATAATAACTTTGTGCTACCTGATTTGTCAGAAGAGCAGAATAGGGTAGTAACAGTCTTAAATGAAAGCCGTAAGCCTGTGATTATTAAAGGTGTTACAGGGTCAGGTAAAACGGAAATATATTTTCATCTAATAGCAGACTACTTAGCAAAAGGCAAACAAGTGCTTGTGATGTTGCCTGAAATTGCTTTAAGTACACAAATTATTAATCGTTTTACAGAGCGATTCGGTTTTGAGCCTATCATATGGAACTCAAGCGTTACCAAAGCTCAAAAGAAAATGATTTTAAGAGGTATATTAAGCGATAATGTTAAAGTAGTAATTGGGGCTAGAAGTAGTTTATTTTTACCTTTTAAAAATCTCGGTTTGGTGGTTATAGATGAAGAGCATGACGATTCCTATAAACAAGATGACGGTATATTATATAATGCTCGGGATACGGCTATCGTAAGAGGTACATTTGATAAAGCACAAATTGTTTTGTGTTCGGCAACGCCGTCTATTGAAACGATGTATAATATAGAAATAGGTAAATATCAATTGGTTACATTGGTTAATAGATACAAAAATGTCGGTTTGCCGAATATAGAAATAATCGATATGACTAAAGAAAAGCTATCTAAGAATTCCTATTTATCCAAGATTCTTATAGAAGCTATCAAAGATAATTTAGATAATAAAAAGCAAGTATTATTATTTCTTAACAGGCGAG
This sequence comes from Rickettsia senegalensis, assembly GCF_056135685.1. NCBI lineage: Bacteria > Pseudomonadati > Pseudomonadota > Alphaproteobacteria > Rickettsiales > Rickettsiaceae > Rickettsia > Rickettsia senegalensis. The sequence continues at coordinate 915,739 of NZ_JBVYTQ010000001.1, forward strand.
GCTATGCACCGCTCATGCTCTGCAAAGCTTGCGGCCACAGATTTGCCTGTAAATTCTGCTCTTCTTGGATGGTGGTACATAAAGCAACTAAAAAACTTGAATGTCACCATTGCGGTTATCAAAGTAAAATTTTTAGTTCTTGTCCTGAATGTCTAGAGGATGAAACATTAACTATCTGTGGTCCAGGAATAGAAAGAATAGAGGAAGAAGCAAAGGCACTTTTTTCTGAGAGTAAAATTGCGGTGATAAGTAAAGATCATGCTAAAAGTCCGGAAAAAATAGTACAACTTCTACAACAAATGGAAAATCTAGAAATTGATATTTTAATAGGCACACAAATAATAACAAAAGGCTATCATTTTCCAAATCTTACTTTAGTTGGAGTAATAGATGCCGATCTTGGGAGTAATAACGCCGATCTTAGAGCATCTGAGCGAACTTTTCAGCTACTACATCAAGTAGGCGGTAGAGCGGGTAGGGGAGATGGTAAAGGTGTAGTATATTTACAAAGCTATTATCCTGATAATATAATTTTTAGTTATATTAAAGCCGGCGATGAAGATAGTTTTTTTGCAAATGAACTTGAAATAAGAAAATCAGCAGATATGCCTCCATTTTCCAAAACGGCATCGGTAATTTTATCAGGTTCCAATGAGTCTAAAATTTTAGAGATTGCTAGAGCTATGGTCCGAATTGCACCAAAAGCAAACGTGAAAATTTTAGGACCGGCAAGCTCATTAATGTCAAAGCTTGCCGGTAAATATCGTTACCGGATACTTGTTATAGCCGATAAGAAATTTAATTTGCAGAAATATTTAAAATTTTGGCTAAGCCTTATAAAAATTCCTTCTTTTTGCCATCTAAAAATAGATATCGATCCTAAAAGTTTTTATTAGCTTCTATACCTTTCTCCTTTATTCTTCGACGGTGGAACATTAGATGAATGAGGAGAAGGATTAGTAAGAGATTTTTGTATTTCTGCTATAGCTTTTTTAGTATTTTGAGTAGAATTTTTTATAGCGTCTTTATAAAAAGCAGCTTTAGCTTTATCTCCGGTAAATGAATATTTTATAAAATTACCAATATTTTTCCAAATAGGATTATTATCCATTTTTGTAGTTTCTTCACACCATTTACCTACCTCTTTCAGTTTTGCTTCAACTTTAGTTATAGCAGCTGGATTATGTTTATTATCATCATAAATTTGAATAAGGTTATTTACTTTTTCTTTAAATTCAATGTGTTTGCTACTTTGTTTTAAATGACCTATTATATCATCATTGTTTACTAATTCTCTAAGATTATCAATTATATCAGGTAATTTAGGTGGCTCAGGTAATTTATAATGTTGATTGATTTTCTCAAATTTATCTTTGTGTGGATGATTCTTTATTAGCTCATCTTCTATAAAAGAAACAAACTCTTTTTGAGGTACTTCTACTTGATTTATTAGTCGTCCTAATGATTGTTCATAAGCTTTAACAGTAACATCAAGACGCTTTCCTGCCATAGAATTGCTTAATTCTATATAGCGACTAAATTCCGGAATAAAAGCATCTTTGGTATCAATATTATGATTTTTAAAAAATTTCTCTATTTTTTCTTGTACGGTTAAATTAGATTGTTTTTTAGGTGTTTCTTCCGGTACTTTTGTTCGTTCCGGAGCGGGTTTTGAAAAAATAATAGGCTTTTGGGTTTCCACTTGTGGAGATGTGGTATCGACAAATATATCAAGTGCTTGGGAATGCGTAGTTAAGTCAGTCTGTTTTTTATGTTCCTCGTTCCATGTCTTTATTTTCTCAGGAGTAGGTTTTGGAGGAACAGCCGGCTTTGTATTTTTTGGTGGGGTATCTGACATATTTGTTTTGTTTTCCCACTCTTTTATTCTATCTTTTACTGTTTTTGGAATATTATCTTGTGCCATATTAAGCTCCTATATTTCTTTACATAATTAAACCATATTTTTATCTTCGTTAGTTTGCTTAAATTTTTTATAAATTGCAAGTAAAATTTCTTTTTGTAATGCAATATTTTGACTATAAGATAATTAGGTTATATATTTTATATATTAGAATCCAAGTTATTAACTAAAATGAGATGTGAATTTTATGTACCCCCTTATTAGACTTAGAAGAAATAGAAAAGCTTTTTGGCTTAGAGAATTAATAGCCGAAAGTAGCTTATCGGTTAATGATTTAGTGTTACCTTTATTTGTTGTTGAAAGACATAATGAAAGACCAGAAATTAAGACTATGCCCGGTATATATCGCTTATCGATCGATCAGGTAGTGGAGACGGCAAAAAAAGCAGTAGGACTTGGTATTAATGCTATTGCATTATTTCCTAGCATTGATCAAAGTCTAAAAAGTGAAAATGCCGATGAGGCTTATAATTTAGATAATTTAATATGTAGAACTATTAGAAGCATCAAAAACGCTAATATCGATATTGGTATAATATGCGATGTAGCACTTGATCCTTACACTACAAGCGGTCATGACGGTATTGTACATCATGGGGAAGTTGATAATGATAGATCATTAAGAGCTTTATGTAATCAAGCATTAGTGCTAGCAAAAGCCGGAGTAGATATTGTTGCACCTTCCGATATGATGGATGGAAGAATCGGGGCTATAAGGGAATATCTTGACAAAGAGGGATTTATAAATGTTGGAATTCTTGCTTATGCCGCTAAATATGCTTCAAGCTTTTACGGTCCGTTTCGTGATGCTGTTAAGAGTAATAAAAAGAATTATTTAGATAAATCAAGCTATCAAATGGATGTACGTAATATTAAGGAAGCAATGCTTGAGATTGAGCATGATATAGCAGAGGGAGCCGATATGGTTATGGTGAAGCCCAGTATGATGTTTTTGGATGTTATTCGTGAAGCGGCGAATAATTTTAATGCTAAAATTTTTGCATATCAGGTTAGCGGAGAATATGCAATGTTAAAATTTGCAGCAGAAGCAGAGGCAATTGATTGGGAGAAAGCTTTGATGGAGTCATTAATTAGTTTTAAACGTGCCGGTGCAACCGGTATATTTACCTATGCTGCTCTTGAAGTAGCTGAAATGTTGGGGAACAATAAAATTAAGTAGAAAACGGCTTCAATCCTTGATATAAAATAAATAATATGTTTTATAATTATATCAAAATTATCAATTTTATATAAATCATTATAAAGAGGCGAGGATGACTCACAATAAGCAATCAGTATTTAAAGGTTGGAATTTTTTAAAACCTAAAGGAGGCGGAGCTAATGAAGCAGGAGAGCATGGCGGAGTATATCAAAGCTCAGACGGTAAAATTACAGCGATGATAAAAAAAGAGGCTTCAAGCTCAAAAAATATAGCCGAGTTTTTAGGATCCCAAATTTTTGAAGCTATAAGTCCCGGAAATGGAGCAAAGGTTAATTTAATTGCTCCTGATGATTTTAATAAATCTAAGGCCGTTGATTCACAAATATACGTCAAATCTGAATTTTTTGAGAATTATAGTAGTGATATGTATGTGGACATGGATAAACATATGTCTGCTAAAACTAAACCGAGTTCTTGGTTTAGAAAGGACGGCGGTAGACCGCTTTTTATGGGGGCTAGAAATAAATTATTTAGAACCTTAGAAAATGCTTTTAAGGAAATTAAGTATCAGAACTTTGAAAACATTATGCCGGCAAGTTTATTGATAGGCGATTTTGATATACATGTTGGAAATATAGGAGTTATCAGAGATCAAAAAAATCCAAAAACTTTACCTAAATTAGTAAGAATTGATTTTGCCGGTAGTTTTGATAATTTAACAAATAATATATATCCGCATTCAAGAGCCAAACATTTGCCGGGATTCGGTCCTACTAACCATTTTAGAGAATTTCCTTCTAATTTAAGAACAAAAAATCCTAATTTTGCCGATAGCTTACTTGCAGTTTCTAAAATTGATTTAAGCAAAACTATTGATAAAAGTTTTGATGAATTAACTAAATATTATAGTAATGAAGCAATTGCAGAATTTGCAAAACAAGCAATGCCAAAGAAATTTAATAATAAAAAATCTAAAGAAATAACGCCTGAAGAAATTAAGGCTAGTTTAATAGATACAATGAAAAAAAGACAAGAATCCTTAAAGGAATACGGCTTAGAAATTAAAGTAAATAGCCTAATTTCTAAAAAATATAGTTTTCCTTATTACAAAGTGAAAGCGCAAGGATTAAAAACATTAATGAAAGAATCTCCTGATTATTTTGAGAAAATTCTTAATTATGAAGAAAGAAAAAAAGGAGGACAAAAACTTAAATTAAGAAATAAAATCACTACTAGTTTTGCAAGAATTTTAGAAATACTCGGTATTAGGGATAGTGCGAAAAAACATTTAATAAAGACAATAAAAAGTTTAAATGAAGATATTAAAGATGAAAGAAATTTAGCTGATTCTTCTGATAAAATAAAGAAAGAACCAAAACAAAAATCTGTAAAGACAAATATAGACACAAATAGAGAATATGTAGACGCTCTAGAAAAATTCAAGAAAGAAGTCGGAACGGATGATATTGTTAGTGTTACTCCAAGTCAATTAGGTTTAGGTAGAAAAGCTAAACAGAAAGACCAAGATTTATTAAAATTAGATGAAGAAGATCTAAAACATATAAAGAATCTAAAAGACAAGGTTATGAAGCCTACAAAAATTACTTCGGCTAATGTTGTTAATAAAAAGTCTACACCGGCTAAAACGAGATAATAAATGAACCGAGCAACAAGAAGCCTACAACTAAGTAATTAATCAGTAAAAGCCCATATTGCATAGGAAGCTTAATTATCTCAATCTTTTTAGAAAAATACATGGCTTTTACTACTTTAAGATAATAAAAAGCAGCAACTACGCTGGTAAAAATACCACAATAAGCTAATACGAATTCTTCTTGATTAATTGCTTGGTAAAAAAGGTAATATTTACTGAAAAATCCTGTGAGAGGAGGAATTCCGATCATCGAGAACATAACTATGCTAATTACGGCAGCTATAGTTTTATGGTTCTCTGCAATTCCTTGTATAGTTTTAAAACTAGCTTTATCGGCATCTTTACCGAGTAGCATAATTAAGCAAGTAAAAAATCCTATACTCCCTACCGCATATATTAGAATATATAGTAAAGCTGCTTTATACCCTTCTTGATTATGCAGAAGAACGCCGATTAATACATAACCGATATTTAAAATAGTACTATAAGCCATTAATCTTTTCAGAGAAGTTTGACGAATGGCTCCAAAAGCTCCAAACAGCATAGATAATATAGCAATTATTTTTATTAAATTATAATTAATAGGATAGTAATTACCTATAATTAATTTGCTAATATTTAATAAAACAATAACCATACCTATTTTTGAGGCAGCGGTGAAATAAGTAACCGCACTAATCGGTGATCCTTCATATACGTCAGGAACCCAAAAATGAAGAGGAGTACTTGAAAGTTTGAAGAAAATACTACTTAAAAATAATACAATACCGATTATTAAACCAAAATTCATCCCAGAATTATTATTTAGTTTATATAAGATATCCTCAAATTGTAGGCTTCCACCGAATCCATATATAAAAGAAATCCCGAATAATGATAAACAACTAACCAGACTACCTAAGATAAAATATTTTAAAGCACCCTCCGATGATTTAATATCATTTAATTTGAATCCTGCAAGTGCATATGAAGTTAAAGCAGTAAGCTCCATACCGCAGAATAATAATAGAAAATTCCGTGACGAAATTGCAACAAAAATACCTACGGCCGATAATAATATTAAAGTGATAAATTCAAACTTTAATTCCTCAGCAACAAGAATAGAGTAATCACAGTATATAATCATGGATATAATAGTGAATAGCAGTACTATACTTTTACTAATACCGATATTTATTCCGGTAGCAAATGAGTACCATGCCCCTTCATAGCTTGAGTACTTAAAGGTAAGAAAAATTGATAATATACATAATAAAATAACGATATTAGAAATAATTCTATTTTTATTTGGTATAATTACGGCAAAAAACTGCCCTAAAAGTGCTATTAAAGTCAAAGTTATTTCAGGAAGTAGCAGTAGCATATAAAACTAATATTATTTATGGAAATATAGATATTAGTAAATAAATCATTTTTTATCAACAAACTTATATATAATATTGAACTCTAATACTACCTCTAATTAAAATTATTTTCTTTGTAAAATTTTACTTAGCTCTAATCCCATAATAATTATTGCAACTCGATCATTATTAGTTGCAATAAATAAAAAAATAGATTATTTTGGTTAATCAATTTTAAATTGCTTAAACAAATTTAAATTCTTAAACTCACACCTATAATTGTTTTAATCTAATTAGGTTTTCTAATAAAATATATTTTCTACCATTAAGTAAAAATATGAAGCCTTCTACTTCAAAATCATTAACTGACAAGTTAAGAACCTTATATAGTTCTCACAATACTTTACCAAAGCTAATAGAAGATGAGAAAATCAAAGCTCAGTCTTTAGAGGAATATTAAGTAAAATTACAGATATTACTGAGTGAAGATGATGAAGCAGGCAAAGCAGCATTACGTGATAAAGTGGTCGGAGAAAAGAAATCGGTAGAAATAGAGAATATCTTTAAAGCTGTGGATACGAAAAAGAAAATAAAGGAGTTGCTTAATAAGAAAGAGCTACATAATAAGGATGATGAGATTGATAATATAGTTAAGTCACTAGAGGGAGAAACAAATGAGGAAAATAAGTTTGCGATACTTCGCAGGAATCTAACTAATAAAAGTGAATCAGAGATAAAAAATATAGCTGAATCAATAAATAGAATCCAAGCAGGTATAAGTAAAGTATTGTTACTTGGTAGTGCAGGAATAGGTAAAACTACGTTAATGCATTATCTATCTTATAAATGGGGAAAAGGAAATTTATGGAACGATAAGTTTGATTATGTTTTTAGAGTTAAGTTAAAAGAGCTATTAAATGAAAGTTGGAAAGACGGTTATAGTGGGCATTTTGATATTAATAATTTATCTCAAAGTAAGCTTAATTGTTTTATCCATTATTGTTTAGGCGGTAGCGAAAGTACCTTAAGCGTTAAGGAAATAATGGATATCCAAAATAAAGATAAGATGTTGTTATTACTTGACGGATATGACGAAGTAGCACATTTAAATATTCGAGATGAATTTAAAAAGTTAATAGATAAAATATTAGAATATAACAACGTAATAATGACTTCTAGACCTAATGCGGTTATAGAAGAAATGAGTAACAGGTTTGAGCGGAAAGTAGAAAATACAGGCTGGGATACAGAGGGAATAAGGCAATATGTAAATAAAAATTTTGAGTATGATAAAGAGCTGGGAACACAATTAACAAGCTTTTTGGATACTCACAGCTAAATAAAAGAAATATGCGTAGTTCCTATCAATACTGCATTAATATGTTTGGTTTGGAACGATAAAGATATAAGGGATAAATTTCAAAAAATAGTAATGAAGATTTTAATATAAGTCGTTTATATAGTGAAATAATAAATTGGCTTAATAATAGGCATCTAGCAAAAACCCAGCATAAATATAAGAATAAAACAGAAGCTAATAATCACTTTAAAAACATAATGAGATTTTTAGAGCAGATAGCCTATGAGTTGTAATAGTTGAGATTTAATCTTACATTTAGTAAAATTAAGATAATATTAAATGGAGGATTAGAGATGAATCTAAATCAAAAAATAATAAAGCCAAAAATAGGATTACTAGAATTAGCTAGGAGTCTTGGTAGTATATCGTCAGCATATAAAGCTATGGGTTACAGTAGAGACAGTTATTATAGGTTTAAAGAGTTATATGAAACAGGAGGAGAAGAAGCATTATATGAGATTAGTCGGAAGAAGCCAATTATAGCGAATAGAGTTGATCCTGCCGTAGAGAGAGCAGTATTAGATATGGCAATAGAATACCCCGCTTATGGTCAGCTGCGAGTATCAAATGAGCTTAAAAAGACTGGTATTCTTGTATCACCTGGAGGAGTTAGATCTATTTGGCTACGTAATGATTTAAATAATATCAATAAAAGACTTAAAGCATTAGAAGCCAAAATGGCTCAGGATGGTATTGTTCTTACCGAAGCTCAGTTACAAGTATTAGAGAAACGGCGTAGCGAGAAAGAAGCTCATGGTGAGATTGATACACAGCATCCAGGTTATCTAGGATGCCAAGACACATATTATGTAGGTAATTTTAAAGGCATAGGCAAGGTATATTCTCAAGTGTTTATTGATAGTTACACTCGGGTTGCAGAGGCTAAACTATATACTGATAAAACAGCACTTACCGCTGCTGACATGCTTAATGATAGAGTGTTACCATGGTATGAGAGTCAGCAAATACCAGTACTTCGTATTTTAACTGATAGAGGTGGTGAGTATAAAGGTAATATAGAACATCATGCTTTTGAATTGTTCTTAAGCATTGAGGGTATTGAGCATACTACTACTAAAGCATATTCTCCTCAAACAAATGGTATGTGTGAACGTTTTAATAAAACTATGAAACAAGAATTCTTTGATACTGCTATGCGTAAAAAGATCTATACTGATCTTGATGATCTACAACTAGATCTTGATATTTGGCTAGAATATTATAATCATGAAAGACCGCATTCCGGTAAATATTGCTATGGAAAAACACCTATGCAGACTTTTATGGATAGTAAAAAGTTAGCTGTTGAAAAGAATAACGAAATCTTATATCTTGAATACTCATCTGACAGTCATAACTTATCAGACATTCAGATATAATTTTTATAATGTCTGTAAGATTAAATCTTGACTTCTACACTCAACTCAATGGCTTTGGTCTTATAATAACGAAAGACCTAATATGGCTATTGGCGGTATAACACCAATACAAAAATTAGCTCTCGCAACTTAACTCTCTACTCTCTATTGCGATTAAAAATGGGAGGATTACCATTTTGCTAAACATTCCTTCTGCAAATCCGCTTGTTGCTCGCCATGGCAATCTTAATAACAGCTTAATTGTTAGCAAATATTCATACATCTTGCTATTATATCTTCTCGCTCCTCCTTGCCTCTGTTCCCCTCCATAATATAACTCTTTTAAATATTCTTCACAAAATGTGAAAATTATTGTTCCTCTTTTCTTTAAACTTCTGTTATATTCTTTCCAGTTGCAAACTTTTTGTAGCTTTGACATACACACTTGTGGTTAAGTTTTTTGTCAATTTACTACTTTTCTTAGTTCGCAGCTACTTTTTTTATATCTACGCAACAAGGCCTTGCGAGGAGCCATAGGCGTTGTTGCATGGTCCGGTTTTTCTCCTTTCATCCCGTGATTTATTCACGGGAACCAGTTAAAAATATCAATATTATTGATATTTTTAGTTGTTTTCTGGATACCGTGGTCAAGCCACGGTATGACACCGAGTGCGTTTTTCGATCTATGCAACAAAGCCGAAAATAGATAAACGATTATATAGTAATAACTTAAAAACAATAATATTTATGAACGATTCAAGGAAAACAAAAATTTCTAAAGACTTAGCAGAAGTACAAGAGCATTATCAAGATTATCCTTATCCTTTCAGAGACCCAAATCAAGAAAAAGAACGTTTACTTGCAATTTGCGGTGAGTTCTTAGGAGAATTAAACCATTTTCTATATAAAGGAAAAGAAAATTTTAATAATGGATTTAAATGCTTAATAGCGGGCGGCGGCACCGGTGATTCGACTATTTATCTTGCCAAGCAGTTAAAAGATAAAAAAATGCCGAGATAATATATCTAGATTTTAGTAAACCTAGCATGGAAGTAGCACAAAAACGTGCAGAAGTACGAGGACTTAAAAATATTAAATGGATTAATGATTCAATATTAAATATACCTAATTTAAAACTTGGAAAATTCGATTATATAAATTGTACCGGTGTGCTTCATCATTTAGCAAATCCTGATGAAGGTTTAAAAAATCTAAAAGATTCTTTAAAACCGACCGGCGGTATGGGTTTAATGGTATATGCTAAATACGGACGTACCGGTGTTTATCAAATTCAGGATTTAATGAAAATGATAAATAAAGATACTAAAAACCGTGTCGAAGAAGTAATGAACGGGAAGCTAATTCTAGATAATTTGCCTGCTACTAACTGGTATAAAAGAGGTTGGGAATTATTTTCAGACTACCAAAATTTCGGTGACATTGGAGTTTATGATATGTTCCTGCACAAACAGGATAGAGCCTATTCCGTTCCTGAGTTATATGAATTCGTAGAAAAAGCAGGCTTAAATTTTGTTGATTATCTTGATCCTTTAGAGAAAATTTTATTAAGACCGGAAAATTATGTAAAAGATTTTTCACTTCTACAAAAAATTAAAAAGATGGATAAAGTAACTAGAGAAGCAATTTCTGAAATACTTACCGGTAATATTATTAAACATTCATTTTACGTATCAAATCAAAAAGATAGTGTAGCCTCTCTTGATGACCTTGATAATATACCGTACTTCCATAATATTGCCAATTTTGCTAAACAAATTTATGAGCATTTGGAATCTAATCCTTCAGCAGTAAATAATGTTATTAATTTTATTATTAATAATGGGATATTAAATAATGTTAATATCTCAATGTCGATATTTAGAAGCACTAAATATATTTTTAAATATATGGTAGAAGAGAAAAGTTTAAGAGAAATATTTGATGCGGTACGCAGCGAATTAAACCAAGAAATAAGCAATGAAGCATTATTAAACGAAGTTAAAAACGTTTTCACTCCATTACTTAATTCAAATGTATTATTATTAAAATCAAAGGATTTGTAGAGTATACGTGGATTAGTTTATCCAAACGCCCTTGATGTCATACCCTGGCTTGTCCAGCTTTGTTGCATGGCTTGGTTTCCGTCATTGCGAGAAGAATTACGTAGTAATTCGACAAAGTAATCCAGTTAAAAATTTTGATTTACAGAATTTTTTAATTATTTTTCTGGATTGCAACAATGCTTCGCTCCTCGCAAAGCAGTGTTGCGTGGATCGGTAAAACCTTCTGTGTCACCCCGTGGCTTGACCAGGGGTCTATAAAAACAATAAAAAATACTAATATTTTAGTATTTTAACTGGATTCCGTGGTCAAGCCACGGGATGACAGAGGCGAAATTGATCCACACAACAATACCTGCTCGCAATGACGATTTGGGTTGACAATGCGCTATTACGTTGTTAGTATGCTTTTACATACATAAACAATTCTTATAAGCTAACAAGATAAATAATTCTTCAAACCGCAAGAATAAATAAAATTTTCTAAAAATCTAATTTGATTCCTAATTTTAAATAAGTATATTACTTACCTTTAAACTTAATTGCTAACTCAACTTTTCAATTATAATCTATTAATAATAAAATAATGAACACAACTAATAAAGAATCTACAGAAGAACTTAACAATACCGAATCCAATAACAATCATAATAATTTTGCAGAGCACGGTAATATTATTAATTTAAAACAATTAAAACGTAAATTACCAGAGGAACTACAAGCTCAAGCAGAAGAATTAAAAATTGAAAATATTAATTCATTACTTAAACAAGAATTAGTTTTTGCAATTTTGAAAAAATCCGTAGAGCAGGGAGGTTTAATAGTTGGCGAAGGGGTACTTGAGGTATTACCTGACGGGTTTGGTTTTTTACGTTCACCGGAAGTAAACTATTTAGCAGGTCCTGATGATATTTATATTTCTCCTAGTCAGATTCGTCGCTTTGGTCTGCGCACCGGTGATACTGTAGAAGGTCAGATCAGAGCTCCAAAAGCCGGAGAACGTTATTTTGCTTTACTGAAAGTCAATAGAGTAAATTTTGAAGACCCTTCTAAAGCTTATCATCGTGTTCATTTTGATAATTTAACTCCCTTATATCCTGATGAAAAATTAGGATTAGAACTTGAAAATAATAGTAAAGATAGTAAGGATTTTAGTACACGGGTTATTGAACTTGTTGCCCCTATGGGTAAAGGACAACGTGCATTAATAGTAGCGCCGCCTCGTACAGGTAAAACCGTATTATTACAAAATATAGCACATGCAATTACAACTAATAATCTGGAAGTATTTTTAATAGTACTGTTAATAGACGAAAGACCTGAAGAAGTAACCGATATGCAACGTTCCGTGCGTGGAGAGGTTGTTAGCTCTACTTTCGATGAACCGGCAAGTAGGCACGTGCAGCTTGCAGAAATGGTTATCGAAAAAGCAAAGCGTTTAGTAGAACATAAAAAAGATGTGGTAATTTTAGTAGATGCGATAACACGACTCGCTCGTGCTTATAATACCGTAGTGCCGTCATCAGGGAAAGTATTAACGGGCGGTGTTGATGCTAATGCACTACAAAGACCGAAAAGATTTTTCGGAGCAGCAAGAAATATCGAAAACGGCGGTTCGCTTACTATAATCGGTACGGCTTTAATTGAAACCGGTTCTCGTATGGATGAAGTAATTTTTGAAGAATTTAAAGGTACAGGTAATTCCGAGATAGTTCTAGACCGTAAGATTGCCGATAAGCGTATTTATCCGGCTATTGATATAACTAGATCAGGAACTAGAAAAGAAGATTTATTAGTAGATAAAATAATATTAAATAAAATGTGGGTTCTTCGTCGTATTATCGATCCGATGGGTAGCAGTGAGGCAATAGAATTTTTACTCAAAAAACTTGAACATACTAAAACTAACGGTGAGTTTTTTGAGATGATGAAGAGCCCTGAACGTCCTAAAAACGGTTTATAGTCGTACCGTCATTGCGAGAAAAAATTGAAAATTTTGACGATGTAATAGTTGAGATTTAATCTTACATTTAGTAAAATTAAGATAATATTAAATGGAGGATTAGAGATGAATCTAAATCAAAAAATAATAAAGCCAAAAATAGGATTACTAGAATTAGCTAGGAGTCTTGGTAGTATATCGTCAGCATGTAAAGCTATGGGTTACAGTAGAGACAGTTATTATAGGTTTAAAGAGTTATATGAAACAGGAGGAGAAGAAGCATTATATGAGATTAGTCGGAAGAAGCCAATTATAGCGAATAGAGTTGATCCTGCCGTAGAGAGAGCAGTATTAGATATGGCAATAGAATACCCCGCTTATGGTCAGCTGCGAGTATCAAATGAGCTTAAAAAGACTGGTATTCTTGTATCACCTGGAGGAGTTAGACCTATTTGGCTACGTAATGATTTAAATAATATCAATAAAAGACTTAAAGCATTAGAAGCCAAAATGGCTCAGGATGGTATTGTTCTTACCGAAGCTCAGTTACAAGTATTAGAGAAACGGCGTAGCGAGAAAGAAGCTCATGGTGAGATTGATACACAGCATCCAGGTTATCTAGGATGCCAAGACACATATTATGTAGGTAATTTTAAAGGCATAGGCAAGGTATATTCTCAAGTGTTTATTGATAGTTACACTCGGGTTGCAGAGGCTAAACTATATACTGATAAAACAGCACTTACCGCTGCTGACATGCTTAATGATAGAGTGTTACCATGGTATGAGAGTCAGCAAATACCAGTACTTCGTATTTTAACTGATAGAGGTGGTGAGTATAAAGGTAATATAGAACATCATGCTTTTGAATTGTTCTTAAGCATTGAGGGTATTGAGCATACTACTACTAAAGCATATTCTCCTCAAACAAATGGTATGTGTGAACGTTTTAATAAAACTATGAAACAAGAATTCTTTGATACTGCTATGCGTAAAAAGATCTATACTGATCTTGATGATCTACAACTAGATCTTGATATTTGGCTAGAATATTATAATAATGAAAGACCGCATTCCGGTAAATATTGCTATGGAAAAACACCTATGCAGACTTTTATGGATAGTAAAAAGTTAGCTGTTGAAAAGAATAACGAAATCTTATATCTTGAATACTCATCTGACAGTCATAACTTATCAGACATTCAGATATAATTTTTATAATGTCTGTAAGATTAAATCTTGACTTCTACAGCTATGGAAAAACACCTATGCAGACTTTTATGGATAGTAAAAAGTTAGCTGTTGAAAAGAATAACGAAATCTTATATCTTGAATACTCATCTGACAGTCATAACTTATCAGACATTCAGATATAATTTTTATAATGTCTGTAAGATTAAATCTTGACTTCTACAGCTATGGAAAAACACCTATGCAGACTTTTATGGATAGTAAAAAGTTAGCTGTTGAAAAGAATAACGAAATCTTATATCTTGAATACTCATCTGACAGTCATAACTTATCAGACATTCAGATATAATTTTTATAATGTCTGTAAGATTAAATCTTGACTTCTACATTTCATTTAATATATTTATCTTAGTAATTACTTCGTTTTTTCTTCCTTTCTCTGTTTTTTGTTGTAAGTTAAAGCCAAACGTTCGCTTCAACCTAAACATAAACGATTCAACCCTTAACCTTTGATGATAGCCGCTATTAATTTTCCATGCTTTTAAACCTTCATCAAAATTTTTATATTCTCTAATTCCTTTTATTACTTTATCTCTGTAAGCTAAATGTTCTTTCTCTACCTTGCTTTTATTCTTTAATTCATCTTGTGACTTAGATGTTCGTGCTGGGGGCATTAAATCTTGTGCTCCCCAATCATATATTATCTTTCTAAACTCCTGCGTATCATAAGCTCCATCTGCTATAACGGTTTTAGCTTTGCCTGTTATCTCTTTGCTCATATCACCAACAACTTCACAGTCGTTTGTGTTACTATCCGTATAGGCTACAGATAGTACTTCCATACTATCTAAATCGACTGCTACATGTATCTTCTTCCACTGTTCTCTCTTACGATATAATCCATCCTTACCGTTATAATCCATCCTTACCGTATTTCCTTTGATGCCACCCACTGGTGCTATATACATTTACTCCGGTACTATCAAATACTATCTCTTTCCCTGAACCTTTCTCTTGTACTCCAATATTTTTTACTCGTAACTTTAGCTTACTAGCGATTCTTGATGCATGGGCATAATCCGGTATTCTTAAATCCTTACCCGCAAATATTTTGCTAAACATTCCTTCTGCAAATCCGCTTGTTGCTCGCCATGGCAATCTTAATAACAGCTTAATTGTTAGCAAATATTCATACATCTTGCTATTATATCTTCTCGCTCCTCCTTGCCTCTGTTCCCCTCCATAATATAACTCTTTTAAATATTCTTCACAAAATGTGAAAATTATTGTTCCTCTTTTCTTTAAACTTCTGTTATATTCTTTCCAGTTGCAAACTTTTTGTAGCTTTGACATACACACTTGTGGTTAAGTTTTTTGTCGATTTACTACTTTTCTTAGTTCGCAGCTACTTTTTTTATATCTACGCAACAAGGTCTTGCAGGAATGACGTTGATTGTACTAATTAAAAATATCAAAAATCATGAGTATAACACCTGATTATTTAATTGAAAGAAGACAAATAAAATCTCGTTTGTTAATTTGGAAACTAGCAGCTATTATTTTAATTGCTATCGTATTCTTACTAGTCGGTAAAGATTTTGCTCCAAAAGAGGTTTTACCTATTAATAGTAATGAAGATTATATAGCTTCCGTATTAATAGATGAAATAATCCTTGAAGACGAAAAGCGTGACAAAAAGCTCAAAAAAATAATCGATGATTCTCATATTAAAGCGTTAATAGTTAACGTAAATTCTCCCGGCGGCACGGTAGTCGGCTCTGAAAAAATTTATAATATCTTACGCAAAATATCCGAAAAAAAGCCGGTAGTAATCGTTATGGGAACAATGGCTGCAAGTGGCGGTTATTTAATCTCTCTCGGAGGCGATTATATTATTAGCCATAATGGAACTATTACAGGTTCAATCGGTGTAATACTACAAACAGCCGAGGTAACGGAGCTTGCTCAAAAATTGGGGATTAAGTTCAATAATTTTAAATCGGGTGAATTAAAAGCTGTCCCAAATCCTACCGAAAAACTGACGGAAGCAGTGCGGGTAGCCATTATGGAAAATATAGAAGATACTTATAATTTTTTCCTTGAACTTGTTTCAGAGAGACGCAATCTTCCTATAGAAGAAGTAAAAAAGCTCGCAGACGGGCGAGTATATTCAGGTCGTCAGGCTTTAAAGTTAAAGCTTGTGGATGCTATAGGCTCGGAAGATACTGCATTAAAATGGTTACAGGAAGTTAAGAAAATTAATGCTAATCTACTAGTTAAAGATTATCAATTAAAACCAAAACCAAAATTAATCGACATAATACTTGAAGATTTTGATAGTATAGCACCTAGCTTTTTTAAAAATAGTTTTAATGGAATCAAAGCGATTTTTTAATAATGGTTACTAAGAATTATTTAATAGATAAAGTACATGATAAGCTGAATTATCTTTCCAAAGAAGATGTTAAAGATTCAGTAGATTTAATCTTAGATTATTTAAGTCGGTCTCTCAAAAAACAAGAGCGTACCGAAATTAGAAATTTTGGTAACTTCTCCATCCGCAAACGCAAATTCCCCGAAAGCGAAAAATTCTATAATATTGTTTATTACAGAATGCCTAAAAATTTATTTAAGGAGTGAGTTATGGAATGGTCTAAATATAGTGTTATAGAGAAGTGGAAAATAATAAAAAGCATGGCATTACATAATAATATTTTTTCCATGGCTCTTCATATTGAAGATTTAGAACTCTTCAAAAAAATATTATCGATAGACGGAAACTGGTTATTCAAGCACTTAATATAGACTCTCTCATGTATCACGATATTATAGGTAATGGGAAATATGATTCTTTTTTTGAAGCATTATATAATTACTTAAATGATAGTAAACCAGCACTCATGCCTTTAGTATCTAATAAGAAAGAATATTATCCTATTTTTGAAGAAGTATGTATTGAATCTTTGGTCGTGCCTCCGTATTGCAGTTTAGAGTAAATAGTCTATAATCCTCAAACAGTAATAAGAGAGAATTATAGTTAAGGAGTTATGGCAAAAATAGATGTTAAGTGTAGATATTGTAACAACACAGAAGAAGTAATAAAGTCAGGATATTCAATTTCAAAACAACAGAGATATCAATGCAAGCGGTGTAATCGATATTTTTAATTGGAGTATATTAATAATGCATCTAAGCCTGGAGTTAAGGAGCAAATAGTAGAAATGTCAATCAACGGCTCTGGAGTTAGAGATACAGTAAGAGTATTAAAAGTGGGTATCAATACAGTTATCCGTGTTTTAAAAAAATCTAGTATTAAAAAACAATAAATCATTCTATCAGTACAACAGAAGTAATTATTGCTCCTGAGATAGATGAACAATGGTCTTATGTACAGAATAAATCCAGACAACGATGGCTTTGGTATGCCTTGGATAAGATTTCGTTAAAAGTAGTTGCTTATACGTTTGGTACAAGATGTGATAGCACATTAGAATCATTACTGAAAAAACTAGAGAATTTCAAGGTGACTTTTTACTATACAGATGGATGGGGGAGTTATGCTAGGTTATTAGACCCTAAAAAGCATATTATCAGTAAAAAATACACTCAACGGATAGAACGAAGTAACTTGAACCTTAGAACGAGATGCAAGAGGCTTGCACGTAAGACAATCTGCTTTTCCAAGTCATTGGATATTCATGATAAGGTTATTGGTACTCTTATTGAACGTATAGCTTTTTAATAGGCATAACTGCAATATGGAGGCATGACCGAATCTTTAAAGGAAAAATATCATCAATAATGACATATTTAGAAAAAGAATCGGATGATCACCCTAGATGGGAATATGAAGAAACTTTAGCATATTATTTAGAAACTAGAAAAAATTATGATGAGCCTAAACCTGAACCTGAAATAGAAAAAAGCGAAGAGGAACCTAATTTAGATTATGCAGAATTAGATTTAAAATATTATGAAGAATCTTTAGATTATTACTTAAATGTTATAGGGTAGGGTAATAAAATTTTCCTCTCACTTGACATTATAATAATAGGCAACTATCTTAAGTGTAAAATTAAAATAGGGTATTTATGATAAGATATTTAATAATTTTATTTGCTTCTATAGCTTTAATTGGTTGTACAGGTCAAAAAACTACGAAATCAAAAGAAGTAGTAGAACTTGACGGTGATCCAAGTTATGCAATTATGAAAACAATTGATAATACTAACAGAAATATCGCTAATACTACCTCATCTCTTCCGAGTACTCCGGTTAGATAGGAATGCTTGTTATTATTTCTTCCGCTAAAACTCTTAATTTTGAGAAGTTAGCTCTTAAGACAGAGCTAACGACTCCTATATTCCCTAATTTAACTAATCAGTTACTTTCTACACTCCAAAGCTATTCTGAGAATCAATTATCGGAAATAATGAATATAAGCGCAAAGCTTGCACATATAAATAAAGAAAGATTTAAGGATTTTGATAATCAAAAGAGTAAAGCAGCTATTTTTGCTTATGCAGGAGATGTTTTTAATAATATACATGTAGAAAAACTAACTAATCATGAACTAAATTTCCTACAATCACATTTGCTTATTATATCAGGTCTCTACGGAGCCTTAAAACCACTAGATGCTATTAAGCCGTATAGATTAGAAATGACAACAAAACTAAATGAAATAAATTTAACGAGCTTTTGGCAAGATGAAATCACGGATTATATTAATAAAGCCCTTGCTAAGCATGAAAATAAATATTTACTCAATCTAGCATCACAAGAATATTCATCTGTAGTAAATCTAAATAAGCTTAAATATCAATTAGTTAACATTCATTTTAAAGAAAATAGAGACGGAAAATTATCAACAATTGGAATAAATGCTAAAAAGGCTCGTGGGAATATGGTGAATGTTATCGCTAGTAACTCAATTGATTCCCCTGAACTACTTAAAGATTTTTCATATTTAGGTTATGAATTTAGCACAAAACACTCATCCGATAGTGAATTGGTTTTTATTAAGGAGTGAGATGGTGGGTGATAGTGGACTCGAACCACCGACCTTTACGATGTCAACGTAATGCTCTAACCAACTGAGCTAATCACCCTTATAACGCCAATTATATGTATAAGCTTTTGCAAGCAAAGCCTTATACATAGTTAGCTTATAATTTTAAATTCTATATTTATTGCATAATGTACTAGATTTCAAGCTTTATTTCTATTATTTATAATATTTTATTACTTAGTCTATAATTTTATGGTGGATTTAAAAACTAAAACCTTCGATTTTTCTCAAAATTTTACTATTTCCCTTGACGGCCCTGCTGCTTCAGGTAAAGGGACTATCGGTTTAATATTGGCAAAAAAATTTTCTCTTAAATATTTTCAGTCAAGTATTGTTTATAGGCAGCTTGCTTTTGACTGTATTAATCAAAAAATAGATGTCACTGATATAGATGCAGTAATTGCTTTATCTAAAGAATTAAAACTCGGTAATAATTTTGACTTAGAAAATGAGGATATAGGGAATATAGCCTCGCAAATTGCCGTAATAAGCGAAGTTAGAAATAATCTAAATAAATATCTGATTAATCTAGTAAAAACAACACCAAGAATCATTATGGAGGGTAGGGATATAGGTACCGTTATTGCACCTGACGCCGATTTAAAGGTTTTTATCACTGCAAATCCTCAAATTAGGGCTGAAAGACGATATAAGCAGTTGCAAGCAAAAGGAACAACATGTATACTCGATGAGATTTTACGGCAAATAATTTTGCGAGATAAAAGAGATAAAGAGCGAAAAGCCGCACCGTTATTACCGGCTTCAGATGCTTTAATTATCGATACTTCAGAGCTTTCAGCTATAGAAGTCGTAGAAGAAATAACGAATTACATGAAAAATAAAATAACTTGAAAAAGTGCTAGTTATTTTATTCGATTTTGTGGTGTTGTTGCATGGATACCAGAACCGTCATTGCGAGTGACTGAAAGGAACGCGGCAAACCAGAAAATAATTAAAAAAATGCTAATTTTTAGCCTTTTTACTGGATTGCTTCGTCGCATTACTACGTAATTCTTCTCGCAATGACGGAAAACCGAGCCATGCAATAACATCCAATTTTATTAACCCTTTAAAAAATCTTATTAGCCTCTAGCACTTTAGCTAATATTACGAGAAAAATATGTCAATAAAACTAAAACAACGATTTGTTCCACAACTTGCAGCAATTAATCACGAATTTGAAGAAGATTTTTCTAAAATGCTTGAAACCGTTGATACAAGTCATATAAAAGAAAAAACGGTAGTTAAAGGCCAAGTAATCGAAATAAAAAACGATATGGTTATTGTTGATGTTGGATTAAAAAATGAAGGTAGAATACCTAAATCTGAATTTTTAGCTCTACCTGAAGTTGGGGACGTAGTTGAAGTTTTCATCGAGAAAATTGAGGGACGTAACGGCAGAACGATATTGAGTCGTGAAAAAGCAGTCAAAGAAGAATTATGGGGACAACTAGAAATCATGTGTTCCAAGGGTGAATTTGTCGACGGTACAATTTTTGGTCGTGTAAAAGGTGGCTTTACCGTGGATTTATCCGGTGTAGTAGCATTCCTGCCAGGAAGCCAAGTTGACGTTAGACCTATTAAAGATCCTACTTCTATAATGAATATTAAACAACCGTTTAAAATTTTAAGCATGGATAAAAAGCTTGGTAATATAGTAGTTTCAAGAAGAGCTATTTTAGAAGAATTACGTTCCGAATCTAGAGAGGAGATGCTATCTAAAATTAAAGAGGGTATGGTATTAGAAGGAACCGTAAAAAACATTACTGATTACGGTGCGTTTATCGATCTTGGAAGTGTTGACGGTTTATTACATTTAACCGATATTTCTTGGGGAAGAGTTAACCACCCTTCAGAAGTATTAGAATTTAACCAAAAGGTTAAAGTAATGGTTATTAAGTTTGATGAAAAAACCAAAAGAATATCACTTGGTATAAAACAACTTGATTCTAACCCATGGGAAGCAATTAAAGAAGAATTCCCCGTCGGTAAAAAAATGACCGGTAAAGTTACAAATTTTGCTGATTACGGCGTATTTATAGAATTAAGAGACGGACTTGAAGGGCTTGTTCATTCAAGCGAAATTAGTTGGTTAAAATCTAATCAAAACCCTAGAAAAACATTAACTATAGGACAAGAAGTGGGATTCGTAGTTTTAGAGGTCGATACTGAAAAACATCGTGTTTCTTTAAGTATTAAACAATGCCAAGAGAATCCTTTAATAAAGTTTGCTGAAAATAATCCTGTCGGTACTATAATTAAAGCACCGATTAGAAATATTACGGATTTCGGTATTTTTGTTGCACTAGGTAATAATATGGACGGCATGATTCATGAAGGTGATATTAGCTGGGAAGATAAGGGAACAGATCTATTAAAATCATACAAGAAAGGTGACGAAATAGAATGCAAAGTTCTAGCCATTAATATTGAAAAAGAACAAGTTAGCTTAGGTATAAAACAATTGTCACCTAATCCATATCAAGAAATCAGTGACGAATATAAAAAAGGTACAATAGTTAAAGCCCTTATAACAGAAGTTCAAGATGATGGACTCGAAGTACTATTAAACAATAAAGTAGCAGGTTTTATTAAAAGAACTGAATTATCGGATGAAAAAGACGAGCGGAAGCCTGAAATGTTTAAAATAGACGAAGAAATAGAAGCAAAAGTTGTTTCTATCGAGAAATCAACCGGTAGAATTTTATTATCGGTCAAAGCTCATAAAATAGCAGAACGTCAAAAAGCTCTCAAAGAATATGGTTCTAGTGATAATACCACTAATATGGGAGATATACTTGCTAATGCTTTAGAAGATAAGAAGTAGAAGCTTTTTTTCAATTTGTTATACCGTGGCTTGACCACGGTATAACATTTTAATATAATTTCAGGAGAAAATATTAATGTCGTATGTACCGATAGTAATTGAACAAACCTCACGTGGGGAGCGTGCTTATGATATATATTCAAGATTGTTAAAAGAACGTATAATCTTCGTATGTAGTACTGTTGAAGATCATATGGCAAACTTAGTCGTTGCACAATTATTGTTTCTTGAAGCAGAAAATCCTAAAAAAGATATATATATGTATATCAATTCCCCCGGAGGAGTTGTAACCGCAGGACTTGCTATTTATGATACAATGCAATATATAAAGCCTAAAGTAGCTACATTATGTATAGGTCAAGCTTGTTCTATGGGTTCACTTTTACTTTGCGGAGGCGAGAAAGGAATGCGTTATAGTTTACCTCATAGCCGTATTATGATCCATCAACCGTCAGGAGGTTATAGAGGACAAGCTACCGATATAGAAATTCACGCTCAAGAAACCCTAAAAATCAAAAGATTACTTAACGAATTGTATAGTAAACACACTGGACAAGAGTTAAAACATATCGAAAAAAGTATGGAACGTGATAATTTCATGTCGCCGGAGGAAGCAAAGAAATTTGGAATAATCGATAATATAATTTCTTCTAGAGATGCTATGACAATGTCAGCAAAATAAAGAATTGGTATTGCTAACTAAATATAGATGCGTCATTGCGAAGCCATGAAAGCGTTGTTGCATGGCTCGGCTTATCCTTTGTCATCCCGTGATTTATTTGTAATAGTTGAGATTTAATCTTACATTTAGTAAAATTAAGATAATATTAAATGGAGGATTAGAGATGAATCTAAATCAAAAAATAATAAAGCCAAAAATAGGATTACTAGAATTAGCTAGGAGTCTTGGTAGTATATCGTCAGCATGTAAAGCTATGGGTTACAGTAGAGACAGTTATTATAGGTTTAAAGAGTTATATGAAACAGGAGGAGAAGAAGCATTATATGAGATTAGTCGGAAGAAGCCAATTATAGCGAATAGAGTTGATCCTGCCGTAGAGAGAGCAGTATTAGATATGGCAATAGAATACCCCGCTTATGGTCAGCTGCGAGTATCAAATGAGCTTAAAAAGACTGGTATTCTTGTATCACCTGGAGGAGTTAGATCTATTTGGCTACGTAATGATTTAAATAATATCAATAAAAGACTTAAAGCATTAGAAGCCAAAATGGCTCAGGATGGTATTGTTCTTACCGAAGCTCAGTTACAAGTATTAGAGAAACGGCGTAGCGAGAAAGAAGCTCATGGTGAGATTGATACACAGCATCCAGGTTATCTAGGATGCCAAGACACATATTATGTAGGTAATTTTAAAGGCATAGGCAAGGTATATTCTCAAGTGTTTATTGATAGTTACACTCGGGTTGCAGAGGCTAAACTATATACTGATAAAACAGCACTTACCGCTGCTGACATGCTTAATGATAGAGTGTTACCATGGTATGAGAGTCAGCAAATACCAGTACTTCGTATTTTAACTGATAGAGGTGGTGAGTATAAAGGTAATATAGAACATCATGCTTTTGAATTGTTCTTAAGCATTGAGGGTATTGAGCATACTACTACTAAAGCATATTCTCCTCAAACAAATGGTATGTGTGAACGTTTTAATAAAACTATGAAACAAGAATTCTTTGATACTGCTATGCGTAAAAAGATCTATACTGATCTTGATGATCTACAACTAGATCTTGATATTTGGCTAGAATATTATAATAATGAAAGACCGCATTCCGGTAAATATTGCTATGGAAAAACACCTATGCAGACTTTTATGGATAGTAAAAAGTTAGCTGTTGAAAAGAATAACGAAATCTTATATCTTGAATACTCATCTGACAGTCATAACTTATCAGACATTCAGATATAATTTTTATAATGTCTGTAAGATTAAATCTTGACTTCTACAATTTATTCACGGGATCTAGTTAAAAATACTAATAATTTTAGTATTTTTAGTTGTTTTACTGGATACCGTGGACAAGCCACGGTATGACACCGAGCGGGTTTTTAAGTCATGCAACAAAGCCAGCCATGAGGTGGCTGGGTTAATCCAGAAAAATAATAAAAGTGCTAATTCTAATATTTTCTTACTGGATTGCTTAGTCAAAATTTTTAATTTTTTCGTAGCTCAGACGTTAATTTCTAATTAATCTATACTTAGTTAGCAATGCTTAAAGAATTTTATAAAAAAATCTTATAGATTTAGTTTTATTATTATAGTATAAGAGAATTAATTTGTTATTGGGGTCATAGCTCAGTTGGTAGAGTGCTTGAATGGCATTCAAGAGGTCGAGGGTTCGATTCCCTCTGGCTCCACCATGTCTTATTTCTATTTCAATTTATAAATACTTCAAACAGTAAACATATTATACACTAAGAACTTTATTCCTTTTTAGATTAGTTTTAACTTACTTAGTGAATTAATTAAGAGACTATAAAATGAATAAAGTAATTACACAATTATCAGAAATTAAATTAGTCGGTATTACAGCCTGCACCTCAAACGCCGCAGAAATGAACGCTGATACTGTAAAAATAGAGACAACAATGCAGCGATTTTTTGCAGACAAATTACAAGATAAAATCCTAAATAGAAAAACTCCGGAAAAAATTTTTGCAGTTTATACAAATTATGAGAGTGACGCTACCGGGGAATATACTTACTTTCTTGGAGAAGAAGTTACTTCTTTTGAGAATATAGATAAAGGATTTTCAACTCTTACTATTCCAATGCAAACTTATGCAAAATTTACATCAGGTCCCGATCAAATGCCTAAAGTCGTTATTGATATGTGGCGAAAAATATGGAATATGAATACGGCAATGTTAGAAGGTGAAAGAGCTTACATAGCTGATTTTGAAATATATGATGAAAGAAGTAGTGATTTAAATAATGCTGTAGTTGATATTTATATTGGTATACTCGATGAACTTGAAAAATTGGCTACGTCGTCTTTGTATGTAGAAGTCAAGATTTAATCTTACAGACATTATAAAAATTATATCTGAATGTCTGATAAGTTATGACTGTCAGATGAGTATTCAAGATATAAGATTTCGTTATTCTTTTCAACAGCTAACTTTTTACTATCCATAAAAGTCTGCATAGGTGTTTTTCCATAGCAATATTTACCGGAATGCGGTCTTTCATTATTATAATATTCTAGCCAAATATCAAGATCTAGTTGTAGATCATCAAGATCAGTATAGATCTTTTTACGCATAGCAGTATCAAAGAATTCTTGTTTCATAGTTTTATTAAAACGTTCACACATACCATTTGTTTGAGGAGAATATGCTTTAGTAGTAGTATGCTCAATACCCTCAATGCTTAAGAACAATTCAAAAGCATGATGTTCTATATTACCTTTATACTCACCACCTCTATCAGTTAAAATACGAAGTACTGGTATTTGCTGACTCTCATACCATGGTAACACTCTATCATTAAGCATGTCAGCAGCGGTAAGTGCTGTTTTATCAGTATATAGTTTAGCCTCTGCAACCCGAGTGTAACTATCAATAAACACTTGAGAATATACCTTGCCTATGCCTTTAAAATTACCTACATAATATGTGTCTTGGCATCCTAGATAACCTGGATGCTGTGTATCAATCTCACCATGAGCTTCTTTCTCGCTACGCCGTTTCTCTAATACTTGTAACTGAGCTTCGGTAAGAACAATACCATCCTGAGCCATTTTGGCTTCTAATGCTTTAAGTCTTTTATTGATATTATTTAAATCATTACGTAGCCAAATAGATCTAACTCCTCCAGGTGATACAAGAATACCAGTCTTTTTAAGCTCATTTGATACTCGCAGCTGACCATAAGCGGGGTATTCTATTGCCATATCTAATACTGCTCTCTCTACGGCAGGATCAACTCTATTCGCTATAATTGGCTTCTTCCGACTAATCTCATATAATGCTTCTTCTCCTCCTGTTTCATATAACTCTTTAAACCTATAATAACTGTCTCTACTGTAACCCATAGCTTTATATGCTGACGATATACTACCAAGACTCCTAGCTAATTCTAGTAATCCTATTTTTGGCTTTATTATTTTTTGATTTAGATTCATCTCTAATCCTCCATTTAATATTATCTTAATTTTACTAAATGTAAGATTAAATCTCAACTATTACAAATAATTTACTGATATATTCAGGTCCATTATCACAACGTATAGATTTTGGCTTACCTCGCCATTCTATAATTTGATCTAGTGACCTGATAACTCTTCCTGCTGACAATAAAAAATCAGTCTCAGTACCAAGGCTCTCTCTATTAAAGTCATCAATCACATTAAATAAACGATATTTCCTACCATTCTCTAAACTATCGTGCATAAAATCCATGGACCAGCAATCATTTATTGTTTTAGACACTATAAGCTTTTTAGGCTTTGCTCTAAGTAATCTCTTCTTAGGCTTTATTCTCATATTAAGGGCTAGCTCCTTATATATCCTGTATACACGTTTATGATTCCAACCAAAACCTTTGATATTACGTAAATATAAAAAGCAGAGGCCAAGGCCTCAGTTCTTTTGATCACCTACTAAACGCATTAGCTGGCCTGCTATAATATCATCCTCAGATGATAGCTTCCTTTTATATCTATAGCATGTTTCGCTGACACCAAAGATCTTGCATGCACTCCTTATAGAAATATCTTTTTCTCCAGATATTATTTTAGCCATCTCCCGCCTTTGAGATGGCTTCCTAACTTTTTTTTCAAGTACTTCCTTTAATATATCAGCTCTTAGCCTTTCCTCAGCATACATCTTTTTAAGCCGTGCATTTTCCGATTCTAACTCCTTTAATTTAGTAATCATCGGTAAAGCTATACCACCATACTTTGATCTCCATTTATAAAATGTCGCTGATGGTATTTTGTGCTCTCTCAGTATAGACGCTACAGGCATCCCACCGCTCGCTTGCTTTAAGATAGACATGATTTGGCTATCACTGTGCTTTGATATTGTCATTTATAGAATCTCCTCCTTTGTTTCTAGAAAATTCTACTCCTTTTGTCGATTGTTTTTGGGGGGTTACCAAATATATGCGGGTAAGGATTTAAGAATACCGGATTATGCCCATGCATCAAGAATCGCTAGTAAGCTAAAGTTACGAGTAAAAAATATTGGAGTACAAGAGAAAGGTTCAGGGAAAGAGATAGTATTTGATAGTACCGGAGTAAATGTATATAGCACCAGTGGGTGGCATCAAAGGAAATACGGTAAGGATGGATTATAACGGTAAGGATGGATTATATCGTAAGAGAGAACAGTGGAAGAAGGGTCGTGCCTCCGTATCAATAAATCATTCTATCAGTACAACAGAAGTAATTTGTAATAGTTGAGATTTAATCTTACATTTAGTAAAATTAAGATAATATTAAATGGAGGATTAGAGATGAATCTAAATCAAAAAATAATAAAGCCAAAAATAGGATTAATAGAATTAGCTAGGAGTCTTGGTAGTATATCGTCAGCATATAAAGCTATGGGTTACAGTAGAGACAGTTATTATAGGTTTAAAGAGTTATATGAAACAGGAGGAGAAGAAGCATTATATGAGATTAGTCGGAAGAAGCCAATTATAGCGAATAGAGTTGATCCTGCCGTAGAGAGAGCAGTATTAGATATGGCAATAGAATACCCCGCTTATGGTCAGCTGCGAGTATCAAATGAGCTTAAAAAGACTGGTATTCTTGTATCACCTGGAGGAGTTAGATCTATTTGGCTACGTAATGATTTAAATAATATCAATAAAAGACTTAAAGCATTAGAAGCCAAAATGGCTCAGGATGGTATTGTTCTTACCGAAGCTCAGTTACAAGTATTAGAGAAACGGCGTAGCGAGAAAGAAGCTCATGGTGAGATTGATACACAGCATCCAGGTTATCTAGGATGCCAAGACACATATTATGTAGGTAATTTTAAAGGCATAGGCAAGGTATATTCTCAAGTGTTTATTGATAGTTACACTCGGGTTGCAGAGGCTAAACTATATACTGATAAAACAGCACTTACCGCTGCTGACATGCTTAATGATAGAGTGTTACCATGGTATGAGAGTCAGCAAATACCAGTACTTCGTATTTTAACTGATAGAGGTGGTGAGTATAAAGGTAATATAGAACATCATGCTTTTGAATTGTTCTTAAGCATTGAGGGTATTGAGCATACTACTACTAAAGCATATTCTCCTCAAACAAATGGTATGTGTGAACGTTTTAATAAAACTATGAAACAAGAATTCTTTGATACTGCTATGCGTAAAAAGATCTATACTGATCTTGATGATCTACAACTAGATCTTGATATTTGGCTAGAATATTATAATAATGAAAGACCGCATTCCGGTAAATATTGCTATGGAAAAACACCTATGCAGACTTTTATGGATAGTAAAAAGTTAGCTGTTGAAAAGAATAACGAAATCTTATATCTTGAATACTCATCTGACAGTCATAACTTATCAGACATTCAGATATAATTTTTATAATGTCTGTAAGATTAAATCTTGACTTCTACAAGTAATTATTGCTCCTGAGATAGATGAACAATGGTCTTATGTACAGAATAAATCCAGACAACGATGGCTTTGGTATGCCTTGGATAAGATTTCGTTAAAAGTAGTTGCTTATACGTTTGGTACAAGATGTGATAGCACATTAGAATCATTACTGAAAAAACTAGAGAATTTCAAGGTGACTTTTTACTATACAGATGGATGGGGGAGTTATGCTAGGTTATTAGACCCTAAAAAGCATATTATCAGTAAAAAATACACTCAACGGATAGAACGAAGTAACTTGAACCTTAGAACGAGATGCAAGAGGCTTGCACGTAAGACAATCTGCTTTTCCAGGTCATTGGATATTCATGATAAGGTTATTGGTACTCTTATTGAACGTATAGCTTTTTAATAGGCGTAACTGCAATATGGAGGCATGACCTAAAGTTTTATCTCTGCTTTTGCTAAATCTTTTAAAGTGCGTGATCCGGTGCATAGCATGGTAATTTTAAGCTGCTCGATTATTAATTGTATCTCTTCGGAAAGTAAGCTTTCTGATGTATCTGCCGCTTTTAAGAATTGACCGGCGAGTCCAAAAATATTAGCTCCCATCCGGATTGCTTTCGCCCCGTCAATGCCGGATTTTAACCCGCCGCTAGCAATAATCGGAATGTCCCTCGATACTTCTCTCACCATTTTTAGAGAATCTAAAGTCGGGATTCCCCAGTTAATAAAGCTACTAGCTATACGGTTTTGCAGTGAATTTGTAGCACGATAAGCCTCTACTTGACTCCAAGATGTTCCGCCGCTCCCTGCAATATCAAGAACCTTAACCCCTACCCCTATAAGGCTTTCAGCAACTTTTTTAGATAAACCGTATCCTACTTCTTTAACAATTACAGGCACAGAGAGGTAATTAACTAGCTCTTTTATCTTAGGCAAAAGATTTTCCCAGTTTCTATTACCTTCCGGCTGAGTCAGTTCCTGCAATACGTTTAGATGTAAGATTAAGGCATCAGCTTTAGTAGTATCAACTAAATACTGACATTCTTTAGGTGTTACCCCGTAATTAAGCTGCACTGCACCGATATTAGCAAGTAATGGAATATCAGGGGCAACATCCCTTACCGCAAATGTCTCGATCGTATCCAGCTTCGTTAACAAAACCCGCATAGAACCAAGCCCCATAGCAATTCCGGCTTTTTGGGCGGCTTGTGCAAGTCGATAATTGATATCGCTAGCTCTAGTCGTGCCTCCGGTCATACTAGAAATTAGAATAGGTGCTTGCAAAGATGTTCCAAGGAAAGTACTAGTAGTATCTATGCTATCGTAGTTAATTTCCGGTAATGCGTTGTGAATAAATTGCATAGATTCAAAACCGCTTGTAAGCGTAGATGCAACGTTTTTCGTAAGATTAATTTCAATATGATCTTGTTTTCTTTCTATATCTAAATTCTGGTTTTTCGGCATTTTACTCACTAATTCCTTTTTGTACTTAATCTATATTAATATTTCTAGCTTTGCAAAATATATTTGGTATTGCCTTAAAAAGGTAATTTTATCGTCATTTCCTCGCAAGGCGTTGTTGCGTGGAGATTAAAAAAAGTCAATATAGCGCTTAGAGTATAAAAATAATTAAATTTTATATAATTCTAAAAGCTATATTGAGCTTTCCCAAGGGCAATCATTTCATTTAATATATTTATCTTAGTAATTACTTCGTTTTTTCTTCCTTTCTCTGTTTTTTGTTGTAAGTTAAAGCCAAACGTTCGCTTCAACCTAAACATAAACGATTCAACCCTTGACCTTTGATGATAGCCGCTATTAATTTTCCATGCTTTTAAACCTTCATCAAAATTTTTATATTCTCTAATTCCTTTTATTACTTTATCTCTGTAAGCTAAATGTTCTTTCTCTACCTTGCTTTTATTCTTTAATTCATCTTGTGACTTAGATGTTCGTGCTGGGGGCATTAAATCTTGTGCTCCCCAATCATATATTATCTTTCTAAACTCCTGCGTATCATAAGCTCCATCTGCTATAACGGTTTTAGCTTTGCCTGTTATCTCTTTGCTCATATCACCAACAACTTCACAGTCGTTTGTGTTACTATCCGTATAGGCTACAGATAGTACTTCCATACTATCTAAATCGACTGCTACATGTATCTTCTTCCGGCCATGCCTCCATATTGCAGTTATGCCTATTAAAAAGCTATACGTTCAATAAGAGTACCAATAACCTTATCATGAATATCCAATGACTTGGAAAAGCAGATTGTCTTACGTGCAAGCCTCTTGCATCTCGTTCTAAGGTTCAAGTTACTTCGTTCTATCCGTTGAGTGTATTTTTTACTGATAATATGCTTTTTAGGGTCTAATAACCTAGCATAACTCCCCCATCCATCTGTATAGTAAAAAGTCACCTTGAAATTCTCTAGTTTTTTCAGTAATGATTCTAATGTGCTATCACATCTTGTACCAAACGTATAAGCAACTACTTTTAACGAAATCTTATCCAAGGCATACCAAAGCCATCGTTGTCTGGATTTATTCTGTACATAAGACCATTGTTCATCTATCTCAGGAGCAATAATTACTTCTGTTGTACTGATAGAATGATTTATTGTTTTTTAATACTAGATTTTTTTAAAACACGGATAACTGTATTGATACCCACTTTTAATACTCTTACTGTATCTCTAACTCCAGAGCCGTTGATTGACATTTCTACTATTTGCTCCTTAACTCCAGGCTTAGATGCATTATTAATATACTCCAATTGAAAATATCGATTACACCGCTTGCATTGATATCTCTGTTGTTTTGAAATTGAATATCCTGACTTTATTACTTCTTCTGTGTTGTTACAATATCTACACTTAACATCTATTTTTGCCATAACTCCTTAACTATAATTCTCTCTTATTACTGTTTGAGGATTATAGACTATTTACTCTAAACTGCAATACGGAGGCACGACCTAATTTAGTAATCATCGGTAAAGCCATACCACCATACTTTGATCTCCATTTATAAAATGTCGCTGATGGTATTTTGTGCTCTCTCAGTATAGACGCTACAGGCATCCCACCGCTCGCTTGCTTTAAGATAGACATGATTTGGCTATCACTGTGCTTTGATATTGTCATTTATAGAATCTCCTCCTTTGTTTCTAGAAAATTCTACTCCTTTTGTCGATTGTTTTTTGGGGGGGTTACCTCATAAGTTATAATGGACCAAATTTTCCGTCATTGCGAGGAACGTAGTGACGAAGCAATCTCAGGATATTTGACGAGATTGCCAAGCAACCTACGACTCTTAGCTCATTACGATTAGAGTATACTTATAAAAAATAATACTGGAGCGGTTAAAATAATACTATCAAATCTGTCTAATACTCCTCCATGACCAGGTATTATATGACCGCTATCTTTAATATTAAATTTTCGCTTAAAATATGAAATAAATAAATCACTTGATTGAGCTATTAATGCTAATATACAACTAATTATACACAAATAAACTTTATTTGAAAAATAGTAATTTTCAATATGAAAGTTTGGTATAAAACTAGCTAATACCGCAACCAAACCTGCTGATAATACTCCGGTAACTAAACCGCTCCAAGTTTTTTTAGGACTGATTTTTGGAGCAAGTGTTGCTCCTTTAAAAGTTTTGCCGCCAATCATTGCAAAACTATCTACCGACCAAATTATGCAAAAATAAAGCATAATAAGCCATCTATTGGTATCTTCCATACTTAAAAATATTAATAGGCTTATAGGAATCGGAATAATCATTAGCCCGATTAATAGATAAGGAATAGAAGAATAGGTCATATTATACCATTCACTTAACATTCCCATACCCACTAATATCATTAGAATATAGAATAAAGGCTTAAACCATAATATAGCTATAACAAATAACGGCACTAAAACTATACCGGACAGGATTCTTAAATATATATTTTGTTTATCTTTTGCCAAATGTTCTGTTCCTTTTTGAGTAATCATTTATAGCTTCTATTATATCATCTTTATTAAAATCGGGCCAATATTTGGGTGAGAAATATAATTCAGCATAAGCTGCTTGCCAAAGCAAGAAATTACTGATGCGATAAACCCCACCCGGTCTTATTAATAAATCTACATCCGGCATTTCAGGATCATATAAAGCGCGTCCTATATCGCTTTCACTTATTTCTTTTTTACCGCTTGCAATAATTTTTGTGCAGGCATCAACTATTTCTTGACGACTTCCATAACTAAAAGCTATACAAAGCGTTATTTTATTATTATTTTTTGTTAATTCTATAGCATTATTTATTTGTTTTTGCAATGAGCTACTTAATAAATTAAGCCTACCTATTACTTTTATTTTAACGCCGTTTTTATGTAAACTGTTTAATTCATTTTTTAAATAAATACTTAATAATTTTATTAAGAAATCTACCTCCGTGCTTGAACGTTGCCAATTTTCGGAAGAGAAAGTATATAAAGTTATATAAGGTATATTAAGATTAATAAACTCAGGCAGTAATTCACGAATTTTATCGGCGCCTAGCTTATGTCCTTCAGATTTTGTTAAGTTATGCCGATCTGCCCAACGAGCATTACCATCCATTATTATTGCTAAATGTTTTATGTTAGTCATTATTTTATATTTTAAATTTTGCTGCATGAATAGATTTTCCTGTCATTGCGAGCGACTGCAAGGAGCGCGGCAATCTCAGGAGTCCTACTTTATGAGATTGCTACGCCCTAGGCTTTGCCTCTCCTCGCAATGACATCGGCGTCATATTCTAGGTATTTCGATTCTTACCGATAACCCGCCTAAATCCTTGCTATCTTCTAAATAAATAGAGCTTTTATGATCGTTTATTATTTCTTGAGTAATAGCAAGCCCAAGTCCTACATTGCTTGCATTATCAAGCTGTCTTGCTTTATCCGATCTATAAAACGGTTTAAATACAAGGTGTTTTTCCGTATCATCTATACCGGGACCGTTATCCTCAATAATTATAGCTACCGTAGATGAATTATCTGTCAAAGATATTTTAATTTTATTTCCATATTTTATAGCGTTACCGATTAAATTAGACAAAGCTCTTTCAAAAGAATTCGGTTTAATTCGTACTTTTGAATTAACTATATTATTAAGTTTTATAAATTCAATATCTACATGTGACCATTTATTTAAAAAATGTTCTATCCAAGGTAATAATAAAATTTCTTCAAATTCTTCTGTACTTTCACCTTTAGCAAAATCTAAATAAGCACTTATCATTTGCTGCATAGTTAATATATCTTGTTTTAATCCTGTAATTTCTTCACTTTCTTCCATCAATTCAAGTTGTAGCTTCATTCTTGTTAAAGGAGTTCTAAGGTCATGCGAAATCATAGCAAGCATAGTGGTTCTTTTAGTAATTTGTTTTTCAATACGGGCTTTCATTTTTAAAAAAGCAAGCCCTGCTTTTCTTATTTCTAAAGCTCCTGAAGGTTTGAAATTTTTGTCTTTTAAAACACCTCGACCAAATTTATCCATGCTATCCGCAAGAGTGATTATTGATTTAATTTGATTTTTGGAGAAAATAATAGAAATAGAAAGTAATATAACAGTTAAAGATATAATCCATAAAACAAATATATATACTGTAGGATTAAGTAGTAATTTTGCAGGAAAAGTAATATATAATATTCCATCTTTTAATTCTAAAAATACTTCGATTTTATTTTCTTTATTTAGTTTAACTATATTTTTTTCATGGATTTTTGTAGCTAAAATATTTTTAAATATAGTTAGAGGCTCACTTAATTTAGGTTGTCTTATAGATAACTTTTTATTAAGCTGAAATTGATAAGATAAATTAAGATAATTTTCCGATAAATGGGTTATCTCTCTTGAATTATTTTTATGTTCTTTAATCAGTGATTCTATTTCATTAATAATAATAGTACTAGTATAGTATGAAACATTATACCAATGACGATCGTAAAACAAAAATATAGCAACAATTTGTCCTATTAAAATCGGAATGATTATTATGAACATAAATCGTACAAATAATGTTCTCGGTAATAATTTAGATATAAAGTGCATAGCCCTCATTACGCACGGTTTTTAAATATTTCGGCTCTTTTGGATTATCTTCTAGTTTACTTCTTATTCTTGTAATTTGTACGTCGATAGAACGCATACTAAGCCCACCCATAATTTTTGAAAGTTCAAAACGACTAGTAGATTTACCGGAATTTTTTATTAATATCTCAAGTAATTTTTGTTCGGTAGAGCTAAGAGATATGATTTGATCGTTCTTAGTGAATTCCTTTGTATCAAAATTATAGAAATTATTGCCGAATTTAATTATATTCATTTCTTTTTTAAAGTTATTATAATTATTAATTAAATTATTTATCCGAAGTAATAATTCTCGTGGTTCAAAAGGTTTAGTTATATAATCAGAGGCACCGGCTTCAAGTCCTTTAACACGGTCATCGACTTCCGATAAAGCAGTAAGCATAACTATAGGAATATTATTACCGGCATCCCTTATAGTAGTAGCAAAATCAAGCCCTGTTATTTCAGGTAACATAACATCTAAAATAATTAAATCATAATTAGAAGTTTTTAATAGATTTTTAGCTTCTATGACTGAGCTTGCCGTTGATACTAAAAACTCATTTTTATTTAAAAACTGCTTTAAAAGTGCTAATATTCTGCTATCATCATCTACGATTAAAATATGTGCTTTATATGGTTGCATGTATACTCATTTAATTTGAAAATTGGTGTCGTTGCTTGCATGAATAACGAGTCGTCATTGCGAGCAGCCGTAGGCTGGCCTTGTTGCGTAGATATAAAAAAAGTAGCTGCGAACTAAGAAAAGTAGTAAATCGACAAAAAACTTAACCACAAGTGTGTATGTCAAAGCTACAAAAAGTTTGCAACTGGAAAGAATATAACAGAAGTTTAAAGAAAAGAGGAACAATAATTTTCACATTTTGTGAAGAATATTTAAAAGAGTTATATTATGGAGGGGAACAGAGGCAAGGAGGAGCGAGAAGATATAATAGCAAGATGTATGAATATTTGCTAACAATTAAGCTGTTATTAAGATTGCCATGGCGAGCAACAAGCGGATTTGCAGAAGGAATGTTTAGCAAAATATTTGCGGGTAAGGATTTAAGAATACCGGATTATGCCCATGCATCAAGAATCGCTAGTAAGCTAAAGTTACGAGTAAAAAATATTGGAGTACAAGAGAAAGGTTCAGGGAAAGAGATAGTATTTGATAGTACCGGAGTAAATGTATATAGCACCAGTGGGTGGCATCAAAGGAAATACGGTAAGGATGGATTATAACGGTAAGGATGGATTATATCGTAAGAGAGAACAGTGGAAGAAGATACATGTAGCAGTCGATTTAGATAGTATGGAAGTACTATCTGTAGCCTATACGGATAGTAACACAAACGACTGTGAAGTTGTTGGTGATATGAGCAAAGAGATAACAGGCAAAGCTAAAACCGTTATAGCAGATGGAGCTTATGATACGCAGGAGTTTAGAAAGATAATATATGATTGGGGAGTACAAGATTTAATGCCCCCAGCACGAACATCTAAGTCACAAGATGAATTAAAGAATAAAAGCAAGGTAGAGAAAGAACATTTAGCTTACAGAGATAAAGTAATAAAAGGAATTAGAGAATATAAAAATTTTGATGAAGGTTTAAAAGCATGGAAAATTAATAGCGGCTATCATCAAAGGTCAAGGGTTGAATCGTTTATGTTTAGGTTGAAGCGAACGTTTGGCTTTAACTTACAACAAAAAACAGAGAAAGGAAGAAAAAACGAAGTAATTACTAAGATAAATATATTAAATGAAATGATTGCCCTTGGGAAAGCTCAATATAGCTTTTAGAATTATATAAAATTTAATTATTTTTATACTCTAAGCGCTATATTGACTTTTTTTAATCTCCACGCAACAACGCCTTGCGAGGAGCGAAGCAACGTGGCAATCCAGAAAAAGATTAAAAAAATTCTGTAAATCAGCATTTTTACTGGATTGCTTCGTCGAATTACTACGTAATTCTTCTCGCAATGACGGGTAGCCAACCTCTCGCAATGACAATACTTTAATATAAATATAGGTTAATGACAATGATAAAACTAGAGCAAATTTTTTGGCATGTTTGGATTAATAGTGCTTTAGTTCCTTATCAATTCGCAAGGATTCATGTTTTAACTCATAGCCTGCATTATTCAGGATCGGTGTTTGAGGGTGAGAGAGCTTATAACGGCAAAGTTTTTAAGTTAAAAGAACATACGGAAAGATTAATAAAATCAGCAGAAGCATTAGGTTTGAAAGTACCTTATAGTGTAGACGAGATAATAAAAGCTCATGAACTTGTAATAAAACAGAATAATATTATGGATGCGTATATAAGACCGCTTATTTGGTGCGGAGACGAGTCGCTAAATATTACTAACCCTGATTTGTCTACTAATCTTTTGATTGCCGGTATTCCATCAATGCCCAGGTCTTTTGAGAAAGGTATAAATTTGCATGTAAGCCGCTGGCGTAAAGCAATACCTGATAGCACTCCGGTACAATCTAAATCTGCCGCTCAATATAATATGGCAATAACGAGTAAAAAAGAAGCTAAAGCTCTTGGCTATGATGATGCCTTATTACTTGATTATGAAGGATATATTGCTGAATGCACTACAACAAATATTTTCTTTGTTAAAGATAAAACATTATATACTCCAATTGCCGATAGATTTTTAAACGGTATAACAAGACAGACTATTATTGAAATTGCAAAAGATTTAGGTCTAGAAGTAAAAGAAGAGCGTTTGAAATTAGAGCAAATAGAGAATTTTACCGGATGTTTTGTTACAGGCACGGCAATTGAGGTACAAAATATTGATTCTATAGATTTAGGCAATACAAAGATTACTTTCGATGATCATCAAATTGCAGAGCATTTGAAAAAAGAGTATGGGCGTATTGTTAGGGAGTAGGAAGAGCTATGTGGGACACGCGAGCCGTCATTGCGAGGAAAATTATGAAGTAATTTGACGAAGCAATCTCAGGATGTTTGACAAGATTGCCACGTCGAAACTACGTTTCTCCTCGCAATGACAAATTAATAAAAAAATAAAAAACAATGAATAACATATTTAAAGGTTTAATTACCGCAGCTATAACACCTTTTAAAGATAATAAGTTAGACTTATATGCTTTAGAGAGAATTTTAAAACATCAAATAAAGCATGAAGTCGATGCAGTATTAATTGCAGGCTCAACCGGAGAAGGTAGTAATCTCAGCTTTGAAGAATATAAATTATTACTGCAAACTAGCGTAGAAATCGTTAATAAGCGTATTCCTATAATAAGCGGATGTTCATCAAATAATACTGCTTATGCAAGAGAGCTTGCAGCGGAATCTACAAAAATCAAGGTTGATGGTTTTATGGCTAGCCCGCCATCTTATGTAAAACCTACCCAACACGGCATTTATAAGCATTTTGAAGCATTACATGAAGCGTGTAATCTACCTATTATGTTATATTCAGCTCCAACTAGAAGCGGAGTAGATTTTTCTGATGAGACGATATTAAAACTTAGCAAGCTACCGCGTATCTTAGCATTAAAAGACTGCGGCGTAGATTTAGAACGCCCATTGCGGATTAGAGCAATAGTTAAAAAGGATTTCAACATTTTAACCGGTAACGATGAAGTAGTCTTAGCTTTTAACGCACAAGGTGGGGTAGGGTGGACTTCCGTAGCCTCTAATATTGCTCCTAATATATGTAAAGAGCTACTAGAGAAGTGGAATAAGAATGATACTAAAGGAGCATTAGAAATCCATCAGAAATTACTGCCTTTATATAAAGCATTATTTGTAGAGTCTAATCCGATTCCGATAAAATATGCTGCATATTATTTAGGTTTATGTGAAAATGAAATTAGACTCCCATTAACTGAAGCAAGCTATAGTGCTAAAAAACAAATTGAATACATTATAACATCACTATCTATAAAAATATGACCGAATATAAGAAAGTTATTGCACAAAATAAGAAGGTCCTTTTTAATTATTTGATTGAAGAAAGATTAGAAGCAGGTATTGTATTAAAGGGTAGTGAAGTACAGTCTCTGCGTCAAGGCAAAGCTTCTATAGAGGAAAGCCATGCGGCAGATACCGGACATGAGGTATTTTTGTATAACTGCCATATTGCGGAATATGAGAAAGCGAATAGATTTAATCATTCTACTCGTAGACCTCGTAAATTATTGTTGCATACTAAAGAGATAAAGAAAATTATCGGTAGAATTAGAATAAAAGGCTATACGCTAGTAGCTCTTTCTATGTATTTTAATAAAAAAAATAAAGTAAAAGTTGAACTTGGTATTGCTAAAGGTAAGAAATTACATGATAAAAGAGAATCAATTAAAGAAAAAGATTGGAAAAGAGATCAAAGCAGATTAATAAGACAAAAGTAATGGGTTTTGCTACACTGGGTGTCAAGCCGACGTTACATGGCTCGTTTTATGTCATTCCCGCAAAAGCGGGAATCTAGTAAAACATATAAAAAATAAGTTTTTATATGTTTAGTTTAACGAATTTTTGTATCAATATTAAGATTATTTTCTGGATTCCCGCTTTTGCGGGAATGACATATAGAACTACTTTGACCTTAGCAAGACATAACATTTTCAAAAAAAGTAAAAACAATATAAAAATTAAATATAGGAATTTATGCAGCATATTATAGGTAAAATATTGGTTATATTTGTAGTTGTGATAGGAGTTTTATTTGTTTTCAAAACAATGAAAACTTATTCTACAAATCCGGTTTCCGTTGTGGTTAAACAAAGCGAGGATGCAAGGAAATGTGAAGAGGAGAGAGTCCAAGAAATAATCAAAGATTATTTGCTTAAAACTCCGGAAATAATAATAGAATCAATAGAAGGTTTGCAAAAACGTAAAGTACAGGAAAATGAGACTAAAGTTAATAACTATCTAAAAGATAATAAGTTAGGTATTGAAGATAGCACAAGCTTTCCTATTATAGGAAATAAAGACGGTGATATAACAATAATTGCTTTTTATGATTACAATTGTTCTTATTGTAAAAAAGGCGATGTTTCTATAAATGAATTATTGCAAAACGATCCAAAAGTTAAAGTTATATTACGACCGCTACCTTTCCTTGGAGATGCTTCCGAATATCTGGCAAGAATAGTTTTAGCCGTTTATAAGGTTAATCCAAGTAAATTTAAAGCTGTTCATGATGAACTAATAAAAATAAGAGATGTTTCTAAGGAATCTATAAAAGAATTATTAACCGAGAATGGCTTAAATGCTACGGAAATTGAAGAAATGGCCGATAGCAATGAGATTAAAGATTTAATTACTCAAAATATGAAAATAGCTAGAAGCCTTAGAATCCAAGGAGTACCTGCGTATATAATTGATTCAAAATTAATACCCGGGTTAATAGATTTCCTACAGTTACTAAATATAGTTAAAGAAATTAGGGATAGTAAAAATTCTTAAGAAACTTGGAGGGGTTTGGTGTTATTGCATGGCTCGGAAAACCCGCTCGGTGTCATACCGTGGCTTGTCCACGGTATCCAGAAAAACAGTTTAAAATACTAATAACTTTATTATCTTAATAGTAAATAATAAACTGCTATGAATTAAGGCAATTATTATTGGTTAAACAAATTACTGCCGAATATCAAAATAACAAAATTAGTTTAAATAATTTTAATTCCTCGTGATATTCATAAACAAACAGGTCACATAGGAGGAATAGATTTATGGTACAAATAAAAAATATTAAAGATATTAAATGGTATGTCAAAAATTCTCCATTAGAAGAAAAAATTTAATTTTATTAAAAGATTTTCCATTTAAATTACCAAAAATATTTATCGATTTACTTAAAATAAGCGACGGAGGAAGAGTAGATTACGTTTTTGATTATTATGATGAATATTTTCAAGAATTATTGAGGCGGAAGCGGTATAGGACAAATATACGTGATTTGTACAAAAGATTCTAAAATGCTTAATAGAAATTATGATCCTGATGGATTTGGTTTTGATAAAAAAGAATATTTTATAACTCATAATAATATAATAGATATTTATAATAATCCTGCTGAATTTTTTCCTAAAAATTTAGTAGCATTTGGTATAGATGGAGGAGGCAATAAGATATGCTTTGATTATCGAGCTGATCCGAATACTGATAATCCGCCAGTAGTTTATTGGATTATTGGCTATAATGAGGGAGAAGATATATCATTTTTAGCATATAATTTTGAGGAACTTTAAAGATATTAAAAGAACCGGAAGATGGTGATCTTGAGGAATAAAAAAAGAGAATTTAGTAGTATGGCAAAGTGTTGCGAAACGTGCAATGATATTGCTAAAGTGGAAGCGCTGCTTAATTATTTTGATATTGAGGTAATTTACTCTATAAACCTTATTAATCAAGAAAAATTTACATAGGAAGATTTACGAAAGATTAATAATATCACTCCTGCTATAGAAAAATTAATTAATGAAAAATTACAACTATGGTAATCCTCCCATTTTTAATCGCAATAGAGAGTAGAGAGTTAAGTTGCGAGAGCTAATTTTTGTATTGGTGTTATACCGCCAATAGCCATATTAAGTCTTTCGTTATTATAAGACCAAAGCCATTGAGTTGCAAGATCCTGTGCTTCTTGTATATTAACAAATAAATACTGATTTAACCAATCATATCTTACAGTTCTATTATATCTTTCAATATATGCATTTTGCTGAGGCATGCCTGGCTGAATGAATAATAACTTGATATTCTTTTCTTTTGCCCACTTGCTCAATAATTTACTGATATATTCAGGTCCATTATCACAACGTATAGATTTTGGCTTACCTCGCCATTCTATAATTTGATCTAGTGACCTGATAACTCTTCCTGCTGACAATAAAAAATCAGTCTCAGTACCAAGGCTCTCTCTATTAAAGTCATCAATCACATTAAATAAACGATATTTCCTACCATTCTCTAAACTATCGTGCATAAAATCCATGGACCAGCAATCATTTATTGTTTTAGACACTATAAGCTTTTTAGGCTTTGCTCTAAGTAATCTCTTCTTAGGCTTTATTCTCATATTAAGGGCTAGCTCCTTATATATCCTGTATACACGTTTATGATTCCAACCAAAACCTTTGATATTACGTAAATATAAAAAGCAGAGGCCAAGGCCTCAGTTCTTTTGATCACCTACTAAACGCATTAGCTGGCCTGCTATAATATCATCCTCAGATGATAGCTTCCTTTTATATCTATAGCATGTTTCGCTGACACCAAAGATCTTGCATGCACTCCTTATAGAAATATCTTTTTCTCCAGATATTATTTTAGCCATCTCCCGCCTTTGAGATGGCTTCCTAACTTTTTTTTCAAGTACTTCCTTTAATATATCAGCTCTTAGCCTTTCCTCAGCATACATCTTTTTAAGCCGTGCATTTTCCGATTCTAACTCCTTTAATTTAGTAATCATCGGTAAAGCTATACCACCATACTTTGATCTCCATTTATAAAATGTCGCTGATGGTATTTTGTGCTCTCTCAGTATAGACGCTACAGGCATCCCACCGCTCGCTTGCTTTAAGATAGACATGATTTGGCTATCACTGTGCTTTGATATTGTCATTTATAGAATCTCCTCCTTTGTTTCTAGAAAATTCTACTTCTTTTGTCGATTGTTTTTGGGGGGTGCCTCATAAGTTAAATTATCTTAGATTTCTGTTTTTGCAGGAATGAAATCAGCAACCTAACAACAATGCTTATAGTTGTGTGTAATAACGTTAAATTGAATAATATCGTATTTCTAACTTTTATTTAACAAATCTAACATAGTTTTACCGATATCGGCAGGGGATCTAGTGATAGTTACGCCGGCACTTTGTAGAGCTTCAAGCTTATCTTCGGCACTTCCTTTTCCTCCGGCAATAATAGCACCGGCATGCCCCATTCTTTTACCTGGAGGTGCTGTAATACCTGCAATAAAGCTAACAATAGGCTTCTTGATTTTCGATTGCTTGATAAACTCGGCTGCATCTTCTTCTGCATTACCGCCGATTTCACCAATCATAATAATTGCTTTTGTTTCATCATCTTTCAAAAACATATCAATACAATCAACAAAATTAGTGCCGTTAACAGGATCGCCGCCTATACCGACACATGTAGATTGGCCAAGCCCTACGGCTGTTGTCTGTGCTACTGCTTCATAAGTTAGAGTACCTGATCTTGAAACAATACCCATCGTTCCTCTTTTATGAATATGTCCAGGCATAATACCGATTTTACATTCACCAGGTGTGATAACTCCAGGACAGTTAGGACCGATTAATCTAGTTTTAGAACCGATTAAAGCACGTTTTACTTTCACCATATCAAGTACCGGAATTCCTTCCGTTATACATACTACTACTTCGATTTCGGCATCGATTGCTTCTAATATCGAATCAGCAGCAAAGCCGGGCGGAACATATATAACGCTTGCATTTGCACCGGTTTTTGCTTTTGCTTCATGTACGGTATTATATACAGGTAAATCAAGGTGAGTATGACCGCCTTTGCCGGGTGTAACGCCGCCAACCATGTTAGTGCCGTAAGCTATCGCTTGTTCAGAGTGAAAAGTTCCTTGTGAACCAGTAAAGCCCTGACAGATAACTTTTGTTTTTTTATTTATTAATATTGCCATGTTAAATAATTTTTATTGTTTTTATTTTTTTGTGTCGTCATCGTCATTGCGAGCAACTGAAAGCGTTGTTGCATGGATTGTTATTATGTCATTCCCGCGTAGGTGGGAATCCAGTAATTTAAAGGTTATACACAATAGGTTTTTAAAATTAAAAACTCGATTTATCTCGTTTTACCCTGGATTCCTGCTTTCGCAGGAATGACACCTACAACTTTACCGTATCGCTTCAACTATCTTGCTTGCAGCATCTGCTAAATCATGTGCTGGTATTATTTCTAAACCGGAATTTGATAAAATTTCTTTCCCTTTTTCAACGTTTGTACCGGCTAAACGAACCACTAACGGTACTTTTATACCTATGTCTTTTGCTGCTGCAATAATCCCTTCCGCTATAATATCACAACGCATAATACCGCCGAAAATATTAACTAGAATCCCTTGTACTTCTTTATCGGATAAAATTATTTTTAAAGCTTCTTTTACACGCTCACGATCAGCCCCACCGCCAACATCTAAGAAATTTGCAGGTGACGCACCGTAAAGTTTAATAATATCCATAGTAGCCATAGCAAGACCGGCTCCGTTAACCATACAGCCGATATTACCGTCCATTTTTACATAGCTAAGTCCTGCATTTGCCGCTCTAGTTTCTAAAGGATCTTCCTCATCGTGATCACGCATTGCCGTAATATTCGGATGTTTGAATAAGCCGTTATCATCAAAAGTGATTTTTGCGTCTAAAGCGAGTAAATTTCCGTCCGTTTGTACAATTAACGGGTTGATTTCAATTTGTGCTGCATCAGTTTCAACAAAAGCATTATAAACTGATTTTACTATTTCTTTCATCTGTTTTGCTTGGTTATCCTTAAAGCCTAACTCATAAGCTATGCCTCGCATATGAAAATCTTGTAAACCGGTTGCAGGATCAACGGAAAATTTAACAATTTTTTCCGGAGTTTTTTCTGCTACTTCTTCAATATCAACTCCTCCTTCGGTAGAAGCTATGAAAGTAATACAGCTAGCTGATCTATCAAATACGATACTGAAATAATATTCTTTTAAAATATCACAACCTGATTCAATATAAAGACGGTTTACTTTTTGTCCTTGAGGTCCTGTTTGATGTGTTACTAAATTAATACCAAACATGTCATGAGCCACTTTCTTAGCTTCTTCTTTACTCTTAACAACCTTAACGCCGCCGGCTTTACCTCTGCCTCCGGCGTGTATTTGTGCTTTAACCACATATACTTCCGTATTTAACTTATCCATTGTTTCATTAATCTTTTCGGTTTTCGTGACAACGAGTCCGGTGGAAGTAGGTACGCCGTATTTTCTTAAAATCTCTTTTGCTTGATATTCATGAATATT
Source organism: Rickettsia senegalensis (assembly GCF_056135685.1). Lineage (NCBI taxonomy): Bacteria > Pseudomonadati > Pseudomonadota > Alphaproteobacteria > Rickettsiales > Rickettsiaceae > Rickettsia > Rickettsia senegalensis. The sequence goes on from NZ_JBVYTQ010000001.1 coordinate 960,384, forward strand.
CATTTTAAATAATTTATTTAAATAATTAAAGCACAGTATAATAATTAATCTTTAAACTGTAAAGTAGAGAGTTTTTTGTCGCTTGTCATTCCTGCGGAAGCAGGAATCCAGTAGTACTCAACGTCATCCCGCGAGCTTGTAGCGGAATCTAGTTTTTACTTTTTTATGGATACCGTGGTCAAGCCACGGTATAACACGGGAAAGAGCTGGATTCCTGTTTCCGCAGGAATGACATATGCTACTCATTCCACATCCTCTTAAGTACGTTATCTTTCCTAATAAAGTGATGATATAATGCAGCTAGTATATGCAAAATAATTAAGGCAGTAAATAACAAAGCAGCTTTTTTATGGATTTTCTTAAAGATTTTGGCAAATTGTAAATCTTGAGCAAAAGAATTTATAGTAAACAAACCGTAAAAATCAATATGATGATTTGATAGGATAGTCATAAAAAAGCCGCTTATCGGCATTAATAACATTAAAAGATATAGCAAATTTATATTAATATTAGCGGCTTTTTTCTGCCAATTCGGTAAATCAGCTGGTAATAAAACATTAGTATTATAGAACTTCCATAAAAGCCTTATTATTACTAAAGATAAAACAACTATACCGGTTGCTTCATGTATCCCGTATAATTGCCATTTTAGAGGCGGTTCTATATAATTATCCATTAAGAAACCGACAACGAGCATTACTATAACTATAATACTCATTATCCAGTGAAAAAGTTTTGCAATTAAGCCATAAGAATTTTCAGTATTTGTCAGTAGCATAGTGGTACTCCTCATTGCTATGATAACGTCATTGCGAGGAGCGTAGCGACGTGGCAATCTCATAAAGTAGTGTAGTATAATTCCTGAGATTGCTTCGTCAAAACTTGCAGTTTTTCCTCGCAATGACGGCTGACGGCTTTGGTATCCACGCAACAATGCCTGCTCGTAATGACGGGTTATTCTTCGCAATGATGTGAAGGTTCTAATTCCCAACTGCTGTATCTATAATCTTTTCCGCCTCTGTACCGCTAATTTTTTCTTTATCATTCAGAATGAGATTAGCATTCTTTAAATCGTCTCCTATATACTCCGCTCTTCCTTTTAAAATCTTAGCTAAAAACTGCTCGGCAAGAGCATAATATGAGATTCTGTTACCGGGCTTTGCAAAGCCGTGTCCTTCATCTTTGTAAAGTGCATAAACTACCGGTATACGCTTTGCTTTCATGCTATTTACAATCTGTTCTGATTCTGTCTGTACGACCCTCACATCGTGAGCACCTTGTGCTATAAATAAAGGCTTTTTGATATTATCAACAAAATTAATCGGTGATTTTTGTCTTAAAAACTCTTTTTCTTCTTCAGTATCCCAAGGTCCTATACGTGTTTTATATATACTTAACAATGGTGTCATATAAGGAGCTTTAGATTGCACATGAGTTAATAAATTAGACATACCGACAACGTCAACACCGCAAGCAAATATGTCAGGAGTCATGGTAAGACCGACAAGTGTAGCATAACCACCATAACTTCCGCCCATAATACAAACTTTATCAGGATCAACTATATTATTTTTAATAGCCCAGTTAACACCGTCAATTAAATCGGTGTGCATTTTACCGGCATATTCTAAATTACCGGTGTTTAAGAAATCTTTCCCAAAACCGGTAGAACCACGGTAATTTATACTTAAAACTGCGTAACCACGATTTGCAAGCCATTGATGCTCAGGATTGTATCCCCAGCTATCACGAACCCACGGTCCGCCATGAACATTAATTATTAGCGGTACTTTTTTATCAGGAATATTATTTTCATCAAGCTTTATGTCATTTGGAAAAGTGATATAGCTAACTAAATCAAGCCCATCACGTGACTTGATAATTACCGGTATCATCTTAGCAAGATTATATTGCTCAAGTTCTTTGCGATTAGTAAATAAAAATTCGGCTTTTTTATTTGCCCTATCATATTTATAATATTTCACCGGTGCATTATCAGCCATATAAGCAACGATCCAAATTTTATCGTCTAACGTCCTACTATTAATAATTAAATCACCGCGATCGAGAGATTGCAAATATTTAATATCATCTTCAATATCTTTATCTAATATTTTATATGAGACTCTATCATAATCTATAGATACTGCTTGCGGAGTTTGCTTTGTGGGATGAACTGTAAATAAGCCGATATCGGCTTTTGCATCTTCGGCTAATATTTCTTCGCTGCCTGTAGCAAGTGTTATCGCCTTAAGAGCTGAAGTATTGCGGTTACGCCCCTCAAGCATATAAAGAATTTCGCCGCTAGCATCAAAACCGAGTATAGAAGTATTGAAAGAATCTTCCATTGAGATTTTAGTATATAATTTAGGTTCGCCGTCTCTTAATTCATAATATTCAACGGCTCCGTCTTTATCTAGTAAACTACCGAATCTTAAATTTAAATTTTCATCGACTACGTAATCAGTAAATCTATCATTTTTATAAATTAATTCTTTTTCTAGAGTATCTAGATTTAATTTGTAAATATCAAAATATTCAGGATTACGCTCATTTAAATATATTAATATCTCATTTGGTTTCTTATGACTTGCTCCTGCTATTCCGGCTTTAACTCCTTTTTCAGGAGTAAGTAGCTTTGACTCTTTCGTTTCTATATTATAACTGTAGATTCGGTCATTTTCATCACCGTTAAAATCTTGAGTATATAAAATATTTTTATTATTATAAGCTTTAGCATAAGACCAAATACCACGTCCTTTGTCATGGGTTATGGCTTCTGCTTTACTAATATCATCTGAGGGGGCTAGCCAGATATTTAATACACCGTCTTTCGGTGCAATATATAGAATATATTTGCCGTCGTGGGTTAGAGAAACCCTTGCTTTATCAGGGTTACCGAATAAAACTTTTCTTGGGATTATTTGATTGTTATCTGTTGCTGTTTGTTTTTGAAACATAAAAATACCGACACTTATTATTAATATAGTGCCTATAATATAGAAAATTTTACTCATTACTAATGGTTTGTTAGGTTATTTAGCCATCATTGCGAAAAGAAACTGCAAGTTTCGACGAAGCAATCTCAGGAGTTTGTTGTTATTTCATGAGATTGCCGCGCGGTCTTCGACCGCTCGCAATGACGGGTTAGGGTATTCCTCGCAATGACGTAGAATTTTATTTACACCTTCTCAATATTGCTTAAAAACCAATCAACTTCTTTAGTATTAGCATTACGTGTAAATGTCCATTCTTCTTTTAAATCTTCAATTTTGTCAACTACATTTTTACCTTGAAATAGTAATTTAATAAATATGTTATTACCGAACATGTAAATTTCTGAATATTTGGCACTTAAAGCTGATGAGTCAAAAAAATCACCATAGGACGGTGTTATTTTTTCAAATTCTTCCAAGTATCTTTTATCTATCAGCTCAGATAATTCTTGAGCATCTTTTTTATAAGCCGCCTCTATAATCATTTGAAAAGCAGTTTTAGCATTATTTATAAATTTAACCGGATCAAAGGAGTAAAGACGTTTATGGACTTGTTCCATTCCATCTACGACCGCAGTTATATTATGTTCCACTATTATATCTTTAAAAGCTTTAATATCTTGGGCTGTTGGAATATTTTTTTCTTCTTTATTAGATTTAACTGTACTGTAAGTTACGTCCTTAATAACCGGTTCGCCAAAATAAGATTTTTGCTTTGTTTGTTCCTCTTCTGAAGTAGAACCGAGAGTCGTAATTAATTTGTTGATAATGTAAAAAGCAATAACGGCAAAAATTAATAACTCTATTATTTGAGGAGACATTTTCTATTTATTTTTATTAAAAGATTATTCTTATATCTTAATATAAAAAAATAATCTTTTAAAGTTATTTAATAAAAATAAGGATTTATTTTTATTTGAGTTATACTTAAAGTTTAAAAAAATATTAAACGATAACTAAAATATCTTGATTACTTCAATTATTATGATATTATTGTTTTGTAAATGATGTTTAAACTCCATCATTGCAAAACATTTATAGCCTTTAGTTTATTTATGCTAGGGAGCTGTTGTACTAAAGGCTTAATTTTTAAGCGTTTTTAGTATAACGGATAATTATTGTTTTCAATGATTGAGTTTATCCCCTAGCACCTATATATTTTTTAGCAACTCTTCCACTTTTATAGCATTATCAAATCCGTGATCGTAATGAAATCTTATATCAGGCGAGAAGTTCATATTTATTTTATTAGTAATAAAATTTCTGATAGCATTTTTAGAATTACTTAAGGCATCCATAATTTCATCTATTGTTAGTTTAGTATTAAAAGGCAAGAAATAACAATTAGCTATTTTTAGATCAGCAGTAACTATAACTTTTGTAATAGTGAGAGGATAATCAAAAAGTCTGCTATCCAGCATTTTACCACGTCTTAGAATTTCGATTAATGCTTCATTTATAATACTTGCTAATTTTTGTTGTCTATGAGAATTAGTTTTGGTTAATTTTTTCATAAATTATAAAATATATAATGTTAGAGCATAATAGCATGCTTTTGCCAAACAACCAATACCTAAAAATTTTAGAAATTTTGTTTTAAAAAAACCGGAAAATAAGGAAATAAAGCATCCCCAAAAAGGAAAAGCCATTAAGAAAATTATAAATATCTCATATTTATAATATAATTTTGTTAAATTTTTATGTCTTAAGATATTTTGTTCATTTTTGGAAGCATAAAAGATATTTAAAACAATTCTTCCAAAAATATAATTGACTGCATTACCGCTAAGAGAAGTGCAAATAGCCACCAGCAGCATTATTACACTATTATAGCCCCCAAACATTTTCATAGAATGAAATATTAATTCATTCTGAAAACCGATAACAAGATTTGAGACAAAACTATCAACAAATAATAAACTATATGCTTCAAATTGGTTCATAAATGTAATATATTGAATTTTGATTAGGGGTACTAATCGTCATTGCGAGCGACCATAGGGAGCGTGGCAATCTCAGGAATTGCTATTACTTTATGAGATTGCCGCGTCGACGCTACGCATCTCCTCGCAATGACGATTTCGGTAACCCCTACCATCTAACACCAAAATAAAGTAACCGGCAATGAAAAAGCAAATTATTTATCCTGATTTTATAGCACGAATTTTTTCTACGGCACTTGATTTATCATTATTTGCCTTTATAGCAATCCCAATATCACAATTTTGTTCTTTTAATTTATTATGGTTGTTCTTTAATGATTATTTCCTTAGTAATAACATTAATCTTCATAATTCCAATGAAATGTTTAACTCTGTTATGAGTCAGGAATTTTATGAATATCTTAAAGCAGGGAATTTTAATAAATATATTTTGTTTAATATTTCAATTTTTGCTACTAATATATTAGTAATAGGCTCATATTTCGTAACGCTTTGGTATTATAAAGGTGCAACGCTTAGTAAAATGTTTTTACATATGAAAATCGTAGATGCCGTAACATTAAATCGTCCGACTTTAAAGCAGTTAATTAAAAGATTTTTAGGGTATATGACTTTTCCTATAGGTATTTTTTTCATACTTTTTTCTTCTAAAAAACAAGCATTGCATGATAAGATAGCCGGAACCGTCGTAATCAAATCTTAATATATGAACAACAACACAAATGACATAGACCAGCTAATTTATCTTTTTTCTAAATTGCCTGGGCTTGGCAGTAGGTCGGCAAGACGTATAGCGCTTTATCTATTGCAAGATAAAGATGTTAGGTTAAAAAGCCTGATTAATAACCTTGTAGAGATAGATAAGAAAATAGTAAAATGTGAGATTTGCGGTAATATGGATACGGAAAATATTTGCTGTATTTGCTCTTCTGAATATAGAGATAAATCGGTTGTTGCCGTTGTTGAAACCGTAGCTGAATTATGGGCAATGGAGCGTAGCGGTAATTTTAAAGGTTTATATCACGTACTAGGTCATAATTTATCGGCAGCTAGTAGGCAAAATCCTAGCATACTTCGGTTACCTGAATTACTTAAAAGATGTTTTGCAGAAAATATTAAAGAAGTTATTATTGCTACTAATTCTACTTTAGAAGGTCAAACTACTGCCTATTTTATTACTGAATATCTAAGAGAACATCCTGCTAAAATTTCTCGCCTAGCTAGCGGTATACCTATCGGAGGTGAACTTGATTATTTAGATGAAGGTACCTTATCTGCTGCTATTAACCTACGCCAACCTTTTGAGTAAAATGTTATTGCTTTTATCTATCTAATTACTTAATAAAAATTAATTATTTCTTGACCTAATTATTAATTAATACTAATAATTAGTAGGTCATGCCTCCATATTGCAGTTACGCCTATTAAAAAGCTATACGTTCAATAAGAGTACCAATAACCTTATCATGAATATCCAATGACTTGGAAAAGCAGATTGTCTTACGTGCAAGCCTCTTGCATCTCGTTCTAAGGTTCAAGTTACTTCGTTCTATCCGTTGAGTGTATTTTTTACTGATAATATGCTTTTTAGGGTCTAATAACCTAGCATAACTCCCCCATCCATCTGTATAGTAAAAAGTCACCTTGAAATTCTCTAGTTTTTTCAGTAATGATTCTAATGTGCTATCACATCTTGTACCAAACGTATAAGCAACTACTTTTAACGAAATCTTATCCAAGGCATACCAAAGCCATCGTTGTATGGATTTATTCTGTACATAAGACCATTGTTCATCTATCTCAGGAGCAATAATTACTTCTGTTGTACTGATAGAATGATTTATTGTTTTTTAATACTAGATTTTTTTAAAACACGGATAACTGTATTGATACCCACTTTTAATACTCTTACTGTATCTCTAACTCCAGAGCCGTTGATTGACATTTCTACTATTTGCTCCTTAACTCCAGGCTTAGATGCATTATTAATATACTCCAATTAAAAATATCGATTACACCGCTTGCATTGATATCTCTGTTGTTTTGAAATTGAATATCCTGACTTTATTACTTCTTCTGTGTTGTTACAATATCTACACTTAACATCTATTTTTGCCATAACTCCTTAACTATAATTCTCTCTTATTACTGTTTGAGGATTATAGACTATTTACTCTAAACTGCAATACGGAGGCACGACCTAGGTATTATATGAAATCAAAAAAGTTTCTATTAATCTTTCTGAAAATAACCATATTTTATGGTTACCGCTTGTTGGTGATATTATGTTACAAGGGACAACAACATATATCGAAGATAAAGTTAGAAAGTGTAAAATAGAAAATTATTTAGAAACTTAGAGAACGTAAAGGATTTAAAATTAGCTTTAGAAACAGCAAATATAGCAAGTAATAGACTAAGTAATAGACATAAAAAATTATTACTAAAATGTTTATTAAAAAATTATAATTATGAAGACCTTAAAAGCCATAAATTATTTGAAGATTATACCATAAATCAAGATAAAACGGCTATAATTCACAAAAGCTATGTATCAGAAATTAAGTTTAAATTTGAACCTATATCATTTCAAAATCCTTTAGATCGTATTACTTATAAGTATAATGCACAACAAAATATTTTCTTTATAGCAGTAGTAGAAAAAAATATTCAAATTATGGAAAAAATAGCCAAAGATCTACTTAATACTGCCCCCGTAGTTTCAAAATTACTAAAAACTACAATAGATTATCCACAATATCTTCAATTCTTAGAACATATTGTAACATTTATAAAACCTGAAAAGCAACTTAAAGTTATAAAAAATTTAATAAATACAATAACTATAAATCTTATGCGCTTAGCTCATTTTTCAGGAATATTAAGTAATGCTAAAGAATATGAAGCAGTAATAATAATACTTGAGTCTACACTACTTAATCCTCAGTTACCAACTTTAGTAAGTGACGGTGAAGAAAAAGAAGCTTTATATTGTTGTTGGACTAATCTGTGGTCAGCATATGTTAATACAAGAAATTTAGCATCAGCTGAAGAGCAATTATTGCTCATGTTAAAAGACAAACCAAATAATAGTAACTTCTATAATTTGTTTACGATTTATAGGCTCAATGGAAAATTTACAGAAGTAGAGAATTTAATACAAAATGCTTCTAATGATATAAAAACTTTAGCAAAAATGATTTTGAATTCTAACGAAATTTCTCAATCTAACTTAAATTCAATTAATCCAAATAATTTACCTGATAATTGTAAAGGCATGTTACGCATCTTTCAATATATGGCTAAATATAATAAATATTCTACTTCTGAGAAAATTTTAAATAAAGAAAACCTACGAGATGAGCTAATTAAAATTAGTAAGAGTGTTAATGAACCGTATACATTAGCTCAAATTGCATTAAAGACTAAACAATACGAACTAGCACAGCAGTTTTTAGAAAAAGTACCTCAAATAACTCTCTATCTAGATACACAAGTAAATAATACTTTTAAGGAATTAGAATTTTTACTAAACCCTGAAAAACATAGCAATCAAATCCAGGTCGTGCCTCCGTATTGCAGTTTAGAGTAAATAGTCTATAATCCTCAAACAGTAATAAGAGAGAATTATAGTTAAGGAGTTATGGCAAAAATAGATGTTAAGTGTAGATATTGTAACAACACAGAAGAAGTAATAAAGTCAGGATATTCAATTTCAAAACAACAGAGATATCAATGCAAGCGGTGTAATCGATATTTTCAATTGGAGTATATTAATAATGCATCTAAGCCTGGAGTTAAGGAGCAAATAGTAGAAATGTCAATCAACGGCTCTGGAGTTAGAGATACAGTAAGAGTATTAAAAGTGGGTATCAATACAGTTATCCGTGTTTTAAAAAAATCTAGTATTAAAAAACAATAAATCATTCTATCAGTACAACAGAAGTAATTATTGCTCCTGAGATAGATGAACAATGGTCTTATGTACAGAATAAATCCAGACAACGATGGCTTTGGTATGCCTTGGATAAGATTTCGTTAAAAGTAGTTGCTTATACGTTTGGTACAAGATGTGATAGCACATTAGAATCATTACTGAAAAAACTAGAGAATTTCAAGGTGACTTTTTACTATACAGATGGATGGGGGAGTTATGCTAGGTTATTAGACCCTAAAAAGCATATTATCAGTAAAAAATACACTCAACGGATAGAACGAAGTAACTTGAACCTTAGAACGAGATGCAAGAGGCTTGCACGTAAGACAATCTGCTTTTCCAAGTCATTGGATATTCATGATAAGGTTATTGGTACTCTTATTGAACGTATAGCTTTTTAATAGGCATAACTGCAATATGGAGGCATGACCAAAACCTAGTTATTTTGACAAGGCATTATATATTATTTTACTTTTTAGTAAAGTAATTATTAATATTTCTTAATTATTTAGTAAATTGTTTTTTAATATTAATTTTGTTGCATGGATCAGAAAACGCATTTTATGTCATACCGTGACTTGAGTGGCGTTGTTGCATGGCTCGATTTTCCTTCTGTCATCCCGTGAATAAATTACGAGATGACATCGAGCTTTTTATTATTATCTCTCTTTAGTTAGCAATGCCTATCCACCGAATTGCTCTTTAATAATTCTATCTTCCAGCGTATGGTTTTTATTAAAGAGTAGTTTGATAGGTTTATCCTTAGTAGATTTAATGGTAACATTCGTGATATTATTAAACTCCTGAAAGTCGGCAGTAGCATTTACCGGTCGTTTATTTGTATTAAGTATTTCAAATTTAATTGTAGCAGATGAAAGCAGTAAAGCACCGTGCCATCTACGAGGTCTAAAAGAGCAGATAGGGGTTAGGCATAACATGTTTGAATCAAGCGGTAAAATAGGACCGCCGGCAGATAAATTGTAAGCACTACTTCCGGCAGGCGTTGCAACTAAAGCTCCGTCTGCTACTAATTCGCTCATTCTCTCTATTCCGTTTACGTCTATTCTAAATTTAGCAGCTTGATTAGTTTTACGAAATATCGATACTTCGTTAATAGCAAGTGCGGTATATATTTGACCGCTTATATCTTCAGCTTGCATAAGAAGAGGATTTAGAATAGAAACTGTGCTTTCATGTATATTTTGTAATAAATGCTTGGTATCTAAAGGATTCATTAAAAAGCCGAGACTTCCTAAATTAACTCCATAAAAAGGGATATTAAGATTCATATAGCGGTGAATATTATGTAGTAATTCTCCATCGCCGCCTATTACGATAATTGCTTCTGCTTCCTCTATTTTACAATAATTATAGAGTTTTTTTATTTCCTCTATAATAGCTAGATGTTTGGAATTTTGGTTATAAATTAATGTTATTTTATTTATATTCATTATATGAATTTCTTTTTTAATGTATAGACGCTTAACTAATAATAAGTTATAAGAATAAAGTAATAAAATAAATATTAAGTTAAATTATGTCATCATTCAACATCAAAAATCATAAAAATGATCTGCTATTTGTACCGCTAGGAGGATCTAATGAAATAGGTATGAATCTTAATCTTTACCATTATAAAGGTAAATGGTTAATGATTGATTGCGGTAGCGGTTTTGCCGATGACTACTTACCTGGTGTTGATATGATAATTGCCGATAGTAGCTTTATAGAGAAATATAAAAAAGATATAGTAGGTCTGATTTTAACTCATGCTCATGAGGATCATTTAGGCGGTGTCCAATATTTATGGAATAGCCTTAAATGTCCTATTTATACTACTACTTTCACAGCAAATTTTTTAAAAATTCGTTTAAATGAATATGATTTTGCTAAAAATATAAAAATTCACGAAGTAAAACCGGGTAGTAAAATAAATCTAGAGCCTTTTTCTTTAGAAATGGTGCCGCTCACTCACTCGGCTCCTGAAATGCAAGCAATTATGATTCGTACGGATGCAGGTAATATTTTACATACGGGAGATTGGAAATTTGATAATGACCCGGTACTTGGTAAAAAAGCCGATGAGGAGCTTTTAAAGTCTTATGGAGATGAAGGGGTTCTTGCACTTGTTTGTGATTCAACTAACGTATTTAATAAAGGAAGCTCAGGTTCTGAAGGAGATGTTAGAAAAAGTTTAGTAGATATCATAGCCGGCTGCCCTCAAATGGTTGTAGTTTCAACCTTTGCCTCTAATTTAGCACGGCTTGATACGATAATTCATGCAGCAGGGCTTGCAGGTAGAAAAGTAATTTTAACAGGTAGAAGTTTGCATCGTATGATGCTTGCTGCTCAAGAAAGCGGCTATTTCAAAGATATTGCTCCTCTAATTAGTGAACGTGATGTTAGTAGATTTAGAAGAGAAGAATTATTAGTAATTGCTACCGGTTGTCAAGGTGAACCGCTCGCTGCAACTGCAAAATTGGCTAGTAATGCTCATCAGTCAATAAGACTTGCTCCTAAGGATACAATGATTTTTTCTTCAAAAATTATTCCCGGCAATGAAAAGAAAATATTTAGGTTATTTAATATATTTGTTAAAGCCGGTGTAGAAGTTATTACCGAGCGAGATCATTTTGTCCATGTATCAGGTCATCCATCTATTGATGAGCTACAGAAAATGTACTCTCTCATTAGACCGAATATTTGTATTCCCGTTCACGGCGAGCCGGTACATATTCATGAACATGTTAAGCTTGCTAAGAAAAACGGCATAAAACAGGCAGTAGAGGTTGAAAACGGTAGTGTAGTATTGCTTGAACCTAATAATGCGAAAGTAATTTCAAAGGTAGAAAACGGCTATTTAGCTGTAGATGGTAATTATTTACTGTCCGTCGAATCTCCGATTTTCAAAGCTAGAAGACGTATGCGTGAGTCGGGTATCGTGGTAGCGTCAGTAGTAATTAATAAAAAAGGGCTGCTTGCTGCAAACCCAATGCTGTCTATGCCTGGTCTGCTTGATCCGAAAGAGGATATGGCATTAGTTAACCTCATTAAAAATGATATTAAAGAACTTGTTACTATTCAAAATAAACAGGCTAAAAAAGCATTGTCGGATGAACAAGTAATCGAAGCAATAAAAGGAACAATCCGTAAAACCTTGAAACAGGAAATAAATAAGTCACCTGTAATAATAGTAAATCTTGAGAAAGCTGTGGAGTAGAGGAGTTGTAGATCGTTTTTTCCGTCATTGCGAAGAAAAATTGAAAATTTTGACGAAGCAATCTCAGGATATTTGACGAGATTGCCGCGTCGTTGCTAAAGCAACTCCTCGCAATGACGATTTGTGTATTGCGGGGTGACAAAGAAATAAGCACATGAATAAATTTAAAAATATTGCGGTTTATGGAGGAGGGAGTTATGGTACTAGTCTTGCTTCTTTAGCAGCACAAAACTGTAATAACGTTACTTTATTTTTACGAGATGAGGAAATAGCAAAAGAAATTTTACATAACAAAACTAATGTAAAATATTTAGGGGATATTAAATTACCCGCTCATTTACAGGTTACTACAAACTTAAGTGTAATTAAGGATTTTGAACTAATTATTATTGCAGTGCCGTCTTATACTTTTGATGACTCAATAAAATTATTAAAAACTCACGGCATTTCTCAAGACAATACTCTTCTAATCGCAACAAAAGGCTTTGCTCGTAACCCTACCGAATTATTTTCAGATAGGTTAAAAACTCTATTACCGCATAGCACTACAGTGTTTTTTGCGGGTCCGAATCTAGCGAAAGAACTAGCTAAAAATTTACCGGCTTCAGCAAGTATTGCAGGTGTAGATATAGATATAGCAAATAAGATAGCTTATAATCTAGGTTCAAAAAATTTTACTACTAATGTGACAAGCGATATTGTGACCTTACAAGTAGCAGGAGCTTTAAAAAATATTTTTGCTATTAAAAGCGGAATTGATTTAGCAAAGAAGCAGGGTGAGAATGCAAGAGCAACGCTTATAGTATCCGCCTTAAAAGAAATTGCTACTTTATCTAAGGCTTTGGGTAGTAAAAGGACGGATATTTTACTAGAAGCTGGGGTAGTAGGTGATTTAGTGCTTACCTGTTACTCTTTAGGCTCACGTAATACAAAATTCGGTTATGAGCTTGGGATTAGTAGCGATAAAAAGAAATTTTTACAGGAATATAAAGAGTTAGTAGAGGGAAGAGAAGCATTAAAATTAGTTTTGGATTTGATAAAAAAATATAATTTACATATGCCTATAATTTCCGAAGTGGCTTCGTGTATACTCGTTTAATTTGAAAAATAGATAGACGAAGATCAACTTCAAAAAGAGCAAGGAGTCTATAAGTCGAGGAGCGAAGCGTATACTAATACGTGAGCACCACAGATCTTATATGTAGAAGTCAAGATTTAATCTTACAGACATTATAAAAATTATATCTGAATGTCTGATAAGTTATGACTGTCAGATGAGTATTCAAGATATAAGATTTCGTTATTCTTTTCAACAGCTAACTTTTTACTATCCATAAAAGTCTGCATAGGTGTTTTTCCATAGCAATATTTACCGGAATGCGGTCTTTCATTATTATAATATTCTAGCCAAATATCAAGATCTAGTTGTAGATCATCAAGATCAGTATAGATCTTTTTACGCATAGCAGTATCAAAGAATTCTTGTTTCATAGTTTTATTAAAACGTTCACACATACCATTTGTTTGAGGAGAATATGCTTTAGTAGTAGTATGCTCAATACCCTCAATGCTTAAGAACAATTCAAAAGCATGATGTTCTATATTACCTTTATACTCACCACCTCTATCAGTTAAAATACGAAGTACTGGTATTTGCTGACTCTCATACCATGGTAACACTCTATCATTAAGCATGTCAGCAGCGGTAAGTGCTGTTTTATCAGTATATAGTTTAGCCTCTGCAACCCGAGTGTAACTATCAATAAACACTTGAGAATATACCTTGCCTATGCCTTTAAAATTACCTACATAATATGTGTCTTGGCATCCTAGATAACCTGGATGCTGTGTATCAATCTCACCATGAGCTTCTTTCTCGCTACGCCGTTTCTCTAATACTTGTAACTGAGCTTCGGTAAGAACAATACCATCCTGAGCCATTTTGGCTTCTAATGCTTTAAGTCTTTTATTGATATTATTTAAATCATTACGTAGCCAAATAGATCTAACTCCTCCAGGTGATACAAGAATACCAGTCTTTTTAAGCTCATTTGATACTCGCAGCTGACCATAAGCGGGGTATTCTATTGCCATATCTAATACTGCTCTCTCTACGGCAGGATCAACTCTATTCGCTATAATTGGCTTCTTCCGACTAATCTCATATAATGCTTCTTCTCCTCCTGTTTCATATAACTCTTTAAACCTATAATAACTGTCTCTACTGTAGCCCATAGCTTTACATGCTGACGATATACTACCAAGACTCCTAGCTAATTCTAGTAATCCTATTTTTGGCTTTATTATTTTTTGATTTAGATTCATCTCTAATCCTCCATTTAATATTATCTTAATTTTACTAAATGTAAGATTAAATCTCAACTATTACATCTTATAAGACGACGTAGCCAATTTTGAAGTTCATCGAGTATACTACAACATTCTCTTCATCTGTTCTTGCTCTAATTTTTCTTCTTTATCTAGTTTATTTAAAAATTCTTTATAAAAACCGTTTGTTATATATACAAGTTCCATTTCGGTATTTAATTCCGAAGATTCAAGTATGATTAAACATTCACCATCCTTGAAAGTAACCACTTTATCATTTTCTTCTTCTAAACTATATTTATCTTTTAAAATGTTATAAAACTCTTCAAACTTATTTTTATCTATAGTTAAGATAACGGCTTCTATTACATTAAAATCATTACATATTACTAAAGCTTTAGATATAGCTTTTTCATTTGGTTCTATATAATAATTATATCCTTGCCAATAATTAGGTTCTTTATTGATGATTCTGTATTTTTTTGTTAAATCTATATTGGTAGTTTTATTTAATTCAAGACCAAGCGACATAGGATTAGAATAGGTATTTAAACAAAAAAATATAATTAATAAGGGTAATAGATTTTGCATAAATATATAATATTAAACAACAAATCTTAAATACTATAATATTTATATTATTTCAATTAAAAGTTAATACAATAAAAATCTTTACAAAATTTAGTGAAAAAAATAAAACCTCATATATTATAAGTAATTATATCTTTAGCTCATTACATGATAATCTTTAGTATAGTTTTTTTTAAAACCGTTTCGGTATTATTAAGTGTAGTAATAGGATTCTTAGCAGGTAAATATTCAAATGTTGAAAGAGATAGTATCTCTTCGTTACTATTTTATTTTATATCACCTATAGTATTTTTTACGATACCTGCTAGTACAACCTTAACACTTTCGGCATTAAGCGTTACGATCGTAACATTTGTAATTGCAACACTCTTATCGCTTTTTTCTTATTATTTTTTTGGTAAATTTTGGCAAGATCATACACGTAATATTATAGCTTTGTCTGCAGGTACGGCAAATGGCGGATATTTTATGTTGCCTATAGCTGCAGCACTTTTCGATGATTATACATTAAGTATTTACATGATGGCTGTTATAGGAGTTAATATTTATGAATGTTCTGTCGGCTTTTATATTTGTATGCGAAGTTTTGCAAATACCACCGATAGTATATTAAAAGTAGTAAAATTACCGATTTTAAATGCTTTTTTCTTGGGATGTTTATTTAGTTTTTGCGGTTTTACTTTACCGGATTTTTTAGATGATTTTATATATAATATGAAAGGTTCTTTTTCGATACTCGGTATGGTAATGGTGGGCCTTGCTCTTTCATCTCTACAAAAATTTGAAGTCGATATAAAATTTACTCTTGCTACGTTTGCTGCTAAATTTTTATTCTATCCTTTGGGAGTAGGGTTATTTATCATGTTTGATCATTTTGTAACAAAATGGTATAACAATGATTACTATAATGCTCTAAAACTACTTTCTACGGCACCGCTCGCAGCAAATACTATAGTTATAGCGAATTTACAGAAATTTTATCCTGAGAAAGTTGCAGCTACCGTGTTTTTATCTTTGCTTTTTGTAGTTATATATATGCCGACAATGGTCAGTATATTTTTAAGTGACTTAAATTAATAACATGATGACAATGATTTTTTTAAAATTTATTCTAAATTGGTATTAATAGGTTCATATGAAAATTAATTCAATAAAAATTGGTCCCTATATTAATTTATTACCTCTTCAATATATACCGAAACATAAAATTTCTTATGTGGAATTCGGTGATCCTAAAAATAAAAATATAATAGTATGTGCTCACGGATTAACTAGAAATGCTCATGATTTTGATAAAATAGCTAAAGAGTTAAGTAAAAATTATAGAGTAATTTCAATAAATTATCCTGGTCGTAGTGATAGCGAAAATTTTAAAAAAGCTAATCATTATAATTATACTACCTATATTAAAGACACGTTATTCTTTTTTAAAAGACTAAATATTGAAAAACCTATTTGGCTCGGTACTTCAATGGGCGGTATTATAGGTATGGTACTTGCCAGTAAATATAAAAATATTTTTAAAGCCTTAATATTAAATGATATAGGGGCATTTATTGATGCTGCTCCTTTAATTAAAATTGAAGGTTATGCTAAAAAAACGGTACTCTTAGATGATTTGGCTAGTGCAAAAGAACATTTAAAACTTATTTACGCCCAAATAGGTATTAAAGATGAAGAAGATTGGGATTATTTAACAAAATATAGCGTAATTTCTACATTTGGCGGAAAATATAAAATGAATTATGATCCTGCTATAACAAAAGGAATGAAAAATGCTAGTAACCAAGAAGATGTTAAACTATGGTCCGTATGGAATAAAATAAAATGTAGAATATTAGTAATTCATGGGATGAAATCTCAAATTTTAACAAAATCTACTGTTAAAAAGATGAAAGAAACAAAAACTTTTGATCTTTATGAAATAAAATATGCTGGTCATGCTCCTTCCCTAATGAATCCTGAAGAAATTAACTATATCAAATCTTGGTTAGAGAAGAAGTCTTGATGTCATTTCTGCGTGGACATCAAATCGTCATTGCGAGGAGCGAAGGGCTTTGTCGCATGGATCAAAAAACGCCCTCGGTGCCATACCGTGGCTTAACCGCGGTATCCAGAAGAACAACTAAAAATATCAATAATATTGATATTTTTAACTGGATCCCGTGAATAAATCACGGGATGACAGCAAAAAATTTGGATTCTCGCTTCCGCGGGAATGACATCGGAATCATTTAAATTAATAACAAATAATAATTATGAAAATTACTACTAAAGTACTAATAATAGGTTCAGGCCCTGCGGGTCTAAGTGCCGCTATTTATACGGCTAGAGCCGCTCTAAAACCAATATTAATTAATGGTATGCAGCCAGGCGGGCAGCTTACAATTACCACCGATGTTGAGAATTATCCCGGATTTGCGGAAACGGTGCAAGGACCTTGGCTTATGGAACAAATGTCTATGCAAGCTAAAAATGTCGGTACAGATATTATTAGTGATTATGCAGAAAAAGTGGATTTATCAAAGAGGCCTTTTAGAGTATTTACAGGATCAGGAAATGAATATGAAGCAGAAAGTATAATCATCTGTACCGGTGCAGAAGCAAAATGGCTTGGTATAGCTTCAGAGCAGGAATTTCGTGGTTTTGGTGTTTCGGCATGCGCTACTTGCGATGGTTTCTTTTTTAAGAATCAAGAAATAGTTGTAGTAGGGGGAGGAAATAGCGCAGTAGAAGAAGCTTTATACTTAACCAATCATGCTAGCAAAGTTACTATAATACATAGAAGAGATAGTTTTAGAGCTGAGAAAATATTACAGGATCGATTATTTAAAAATCCTAAAATATCGGTAATTTGGGATCATGTAGTAGATGAAATTGTAGGTAGCGATAAACCAAAATCCGTTACCGGAGTTAAAATTCAAAATGTCCACACCAAAGAAATTAGTTTAGTGAATTGTAGCGGTGTATTTATAGCTATCGGGCATGCACCGAATACGGGGCTATTTACCGGACAAATTGCAATGGATGACGATAATTATATCATCACGAAGTTAGGTACAACTAAAACTAGCGTAGAAGGGGTTTTTGCTGCCGGTGACGTTCAGGATAAAATTTATAGACAAGCAGTAACTGCTGCAGGTAGTGGCTGTATGGCTGCTCTTGAGGTAGAGAAATTTTTGAATAAATAATAAAATTCCTAAAAAAAGACATAATCATACAAGAATTTATTAATTTTTTTTAATGAATTCTTGTATTAAAAATTATAGCAATATAATCTTTCTTTCTAATTTTATAAAATAGAGAGGAATTATGCCTACACAGCACTTAACTTTAGAGAAAAAATGGGAAATTTTTTTAAAAGCTATAGGAGCAGCAATAGGAGTTACAAAGGTAACTGATAATAAAGTTATTTTTAAAACAACTTCTAATGACTTAGAACATTTTCGTACATTATTAGCTTCCCTTGATGAATTAAAGAAGAATGTGATACATGCTGTATTTAAGGATAATAAGGAGAATATAGTAGAATCTGAATTATATAATGCGGATACTTCAGATATAGAAATAGGAGAGTTATTTTATAAGCTAGTAGACGGTGATCTTATAACAGAGTATGGTTTATCTAAAATTTTAGAAACAATAAGATTAGAAGCTGAATTTAATAAAGAATTATTAACTGCTGAGATTCAACTCTCTTGTGGAAATCCAATAAAACATAAAATGGATGAATCCAAACTCGAGACATTACAAGCCGTTATAAGTGATGAAAATAAATTATCAAAAATTTTAACAGGTGAAGCAACACCGGCTACAGATTATACCCATCCACCTACTGAATTTTCTAAATTAATATCCCAAATTATTTCTCATAGAGAAAATAATAGCTTAACTTTTACTCTAAATAACGGTGCAGCAATGCAAGTCGTTCAAGCTTATAAAGTTGACGGTAAACCACCTATTATCGCCTCTAATTTAGAATGCGGATTTATCCTTGATAAGCAGTATTTATTAAAATATTTATTTCCGATATTTAACGGTTTTGTCTGGCAAGAAGACGGTAAAGTTCTTATTATGTTTTCTTCTAAAGACCCAGAATATCTAAATACTAATAATAATCATGAAATTACTTTATTAATAGATATTAGCGGTAGTATGAAATATACTTTTAGTGATTAAAAAAGTAATATACAAAAGATACTAGCTAAATTAGTTGAGATCCCTAATTGGAAAATTAATATAGTTTCATTTAATGATCAATCTAGCATGAAATCTTTTTCTGATAAGAAAAACTCTCTTGAAGATATTAAGAAATATGTAGAAAATTTAAATGCTGAAGGATATACAAGATTATACGGTACCGTCAAAGATGCTTTAGAATTATTGAAAGAAGAAATAGATATACATTCTACTATTATAGTATTTACTGATGGAAAGAACGAAGGAACTGACTGTAATACAACACAACAAGAGGTTATAGAGTCTGCAATCTCTGTAATACAAAACCCTCAGTTTAATATGTATGCGGTAAGATTTGGTGAGAACTACAATAAAGAATTTTTTGAAGAAATTGCAATGCGTGGAGGATTTACTCATATTAGTTTAAGAGATCCGAGCGGTATGAAACGGCTTGAACAATATATTGACAATATTGAGCAAAAGGTGGTTATTTGGCAAATATTAGGAGAACAATTAAATTTAATAACACGAGTACAAGAAGGTGATGTTTTTATTGGAGATAAAGTAGATACCGATAAAGAAATTACGTTCTCTAAAGACGGTCAACAATTCACGATTGGAGTAGAAGAGTTTGATACAAATATTGCCGGCGTAGTAAGAAGTTGTTACGATGAAGTAGCTTAATTATTATATTTCTCTTGCTAGTATTAGCGGATAATTTTAAGATTAGAAAAATACTATATGTCACCTCAATGTCATTCCCGCGTAGGCGGGAATCCAGCATAAAGCGAGCTTTTAAAGAGTTTTAAAGTACTGGATTCCCGCCTACGCGGGAATGACATAAGAGCCATGCGAGCAATACCAATGTTCGCTTGCAATGACGATTTTAGTATCCACGCAATAATGCCATGAGGGATTTATGAACTTACTTAAATGTAGAAGTCAAGATTTAATCTTACAGACATTATAAAAATTATATCTGAATGTCTGATAAGTTATGACTGTCAGATGAGTATTCAAGATATAAGATTTCGTTATTCTTTTCAACAGCTAACTTTTTACTATCCATAAAAGTCTGCATAGGTGTTTTTCCATAGCAATATTTACCGGAATGCGGTCTTTCATTATTATAATATTCTAGCCAAATATCAAGATCTAGTTGTAGATCATCAAGATCAGTATAGATCTTTTTACGCATAGCAGTATCAAAGAATTCTTGTTTCATAGTTTTATTAAAACGTTCACACATACCATTTGTTTGAGGAGAATATGCTTTAGTAGTAGTATGCTCAATACCCTCAATGCTTAAGAACAATTCAAAAGCATGATGTTCTATATTACCTTTATACTCACCACCTCTATCAGTTAAAATACGAAGTACTGGTATTTGCTGACTCTCATACCATGGTAACACTCTATCATTAAGCATGTCAGCAGCGGTAAGTGCTGTTTTATCAGTATATAGTTTAGCCTCTGCAACCCGAGTGTAACTATCAATAAACACTTGAGAATATACCTTGCCTATGCCTTTAAAATTACCTACATAATATGTGTCTTGGCATCCTAGATAACCTGGATGCTGTGTATCAATCTCACCATGAGCTTCTTTCTCGCTACGCCGTTTCTCTAATACTTGTAACTGAGCTTCGGTAAGAACAATACCATCCTGAGCCATTTTGGCTTCTAATGCTTTAAGTCTTTTATTGATATTATTTAAATCATTACGTAGCCAAATAGATCTAACTCCTCCAGGTGATACAAGAATACCAGTCTTTTTAAGCTCATTTGATACTCGCAGCTGACCATAAGCGGGGTATTCTATTGCCATATCTAATACTGCTCTCTCTACGGCAGGATCAACTCTATTCGCTATAATTGGCTTCTTCCGACTAATCTCATATAACGCTTCTTCTCCTCCTGTTTCATATAACTCTTTAAACCTATAATAACTGTCTCTACTGTAACCCATAGCTTTATATGCTGACGATATACTACCAAGACTCCTAGCTAATTCTAGTAATCCTATTTTTGGCTTTATTATTTTTTGATTTAGATTCATCTCTAATCCTCCATTTAATATTATCTTAATTTTACTAAATGTGAGATTAAATCTCAACTATTACACAATAAGAGTACCAATAACCTTATCATGAATATCCAATGACTTGGAAAAGCAGATTGTCTTACGTGCAAGCCTCTTGCATCTCGTTCTAAGGTTCAAGTTACTTCGTTCTATCCGTTGAGTGTATTTTTTACTGATAATATGCTTTTTAGGGTCTAATAACCTAGCATAACTCCCCCATCCATCTGTATAGTAAAAAGTCACCTTGAAATTCTCTAGTTTTTTCAGTAATGATATAATGGACTGAGAAATCAAGACAAAAAATAATCAAATTCGTTTCCTATTTTTATTATATTGTTAAGCAGCTAATTGATAATAATTTTGCGTATAATTCAGATAAACATCCATAGGTTTTTTGTAACCAATACCCGAATGAAATCTTTGATAATTATACTTATACAGATAATTATCAATACCTATCCTCAGTTCTTTAATATTTTTAAAATCATTAATAAATATACAGTTATATTTTATAGTCCTAAAAAATCTCTCTATTACGATATTATCAATACTTCGACCTTTTCCATTCATTGAGATTTGAATATTATTATCTTTTAGTATCTGTATATGGTCATGACTAGTATATTGACTACCCTGATCACTATTAAATATCTTTGGAGCATTATATTTATTAAGGGCATCCTTCAAGACATCAGTAACAAGAGTTGCATCCATAGAATTGGATAATTTATAACTTAATATAGCTTTGCTATGCCAGTCTATAATAGCCGCCATATACATAAAGCCATCATGAGTTCTAATGTAAGTAATGTCACCACTCCAAACCTCATTGACATTAGGTACATGTACTGTTTTTGTTGTTCTAGATTTAGTCCAATATTGATCAAGTAAATAACTGTATACTTTATGCTCATTATCCTTTACAGAAGTAGACTTTCTCTTATGAGGATAAATGGCTTCTATTCCCATCATCCTCATATATTTTAATACTCGATCTCTGCCAATTGAAAAACCATCCTCTAATAACTGATGATAAATATAACGATAACCAAATTCGGGATTATCTGTATATATTTCATCTATTCTATTTAAGATACTTAATTTATCTACACTAAGCGGTTTAACTTTATAATATGTTGTAGAGCGACTAATATCTAGCAACTCACATTGTCTTGTCTTTGGTAGTTGATCTAGCTTGGACTGGACAAGACTCTTTCTATTTGATAAGTCCAAGCTTTTTAGCTTTCCCACAGCCCAGTCCCTCTCCACCGTAGCTTTCCCAAGAGCTTTAGCTAGTTCATCATTTTGTTCTTTGAGATCACTAATTTGTTCTTGATATTCACTCAAAACTTTAGCTGGCTCAAAAGCTAGAGCTGCATTAGCAACAAACTGCTTTTTCCAATTCTGAATTGTCTTGGAGCTTATCTCATATTTTGATGCTAATTGACTTAAGGTAGCATCCTCTTTTATTAATTCTAATACTACCTTAGTCTTTTCTTCACTACTGAAAATCCTAACCTTATTTTTCTTCATCTTTCCTCCTAAGTTTTACCTATTTATTGTAACTTATTTCGGAAACTTGAGTACTATTTTTTCTGTCCAGTTTTCTCAGTCCATTATATGATTCTAATGTGCTATCACATCTTGTACCAAACGTATAAGCAACTACTTTTAACGAAATCTTATCCAAGGCATACCAAAGCCATCGTTGTCTGGATTTATTCTGTACATAAGACCATTGTTCATCTATCTCAGGAGCAATAATTACTTCTGTTGTACTGATAGAATGATTTATTGTTTTTTAATACTAGATTTTTTTAAAACACGGATAACTGTATTGATACCCACTTTTAATACTCTTACTGTATCTCTAACTCCAGAGCCGTTGATTGACATTTCTACTATTTGCTCCTTAACTCCAGGCTTAGATGCATTATTAATATACTCCAATTAAAAATATCGATTACACCGCTTGCATTGATATCTCTGTTGTTTTGAAATTGAATATCCTGACTTTATTACTTCTTCTGTGTTGTTACAATATCTACACTTAACATCTATTTTTGCCATAACTCCTTAACTATAATTCTCTCTTATTACTGTTTGAGGATTATAGACTATTTACTCTAAACTGCAATACGGAGGCACGACCATACCGAATACGGCTTGCAAGGATATGTATATTCAAATAATATATCTGTGGCACAAATGATAGCAACTAGACTTGATTTCGGTATGGTTTCAATTAATAACCCATTGCCCGGAAATGCAAAAGCGCCTTTTGCAGGGCGTAAAGCTTCAGGCTTTGGAGTTGAAGGCTCATTTGAAGGGATATTTGAATATCTAAATACGAAATATATAAATTTACAAGTGTAGATACCAAATCGTCATTGCGAGCAGCCGTAGGCTGCGTGGCAATCTTATCAAATATCCTGAGATTGCTTCGTCAATTACTTCTTCATTTCCTCGCAATGACGGGAGAATTGATCCATGCAACAACACCTATATGATAATGAAATAAAAATTATGCCTGTTCCTATAAATGATATTGAAAGAAAAATTGAAAAAATTAGCCTTATACTTGATAATTATGAACCGCTTTGTTTAATAATAGGTAAAGAAAAAGTTAATCACCACTTACACATAACATCTAATAATCTTGCTGAATTGTTAGATAAAGAGATGTCGCTTTCAATTGAATATTTTGATCCTATAGTACGACTAATTGAACAATTTAATAAGATTGAAATTATAATACCTCAAGAGCTTAATAATGCTTTATGTAATACATTATTAAACTTTGAGCATAATTATTATTCCGACGAATTACAAGAAACCGTAATTCAATATATAGAAAAACTTGATATTCTAGGGGTGAATGCGCACTAACACTCTAAAAATCTCAATAGTTTTACCGGTTTATAATAGAGAGAAGCTATTACCTTTTGCTATTGAGAGCTGCCTTAATCAAAGCTTTAAAGACTTTGAGCTTATTATTATTGATGATTGCTCAAAAGATAGTAGCGTTATAGTAGCTAGGAAATATGCAGAGCAGGATTCACGTATTAAGGTAATAGTAAACGAGACCAATAAAAAATTACCGGCAAGCTTGAATGTTGCTTTTAAAGAGGCCAAGGGGGAGTATTTTACTTGGACTTCAGATGATAATCTTTTCCATGAAAATGCTTTAGAAAAAATGGTTAAGACACTTGATAATTCACCTGAGATAGGGCTTGTATATACTGATTATACTTTAATCGATGAGCAAGGTAGTATAGGCGCAAGACTTTATCAAGAATCGCCTGAGTTTTTACCGATTAGAGATTGCGTCGGTGCATGTTTTTTGTATAGAGCTGATTTAGCAAGGAAAGTAGGCGAGTATAATGAAAATATGCAGTTAGTTGATGATTATGAATATTGGCTTCGTTTTGGACTTGTTACAAAATTTGCTCATATACCGGAATCTTTATATTTCTACCGAGTACATGATCAAAGCTTAACAATAGAGCGTAAAATAGAAGCAAAACAGGCCAAAAGAGCTTTAAAAGAATTATTTAAAGATAAATATATTATTCCTGCTGAGATTAAACCTATAAATGATTTATATAATTGGTTTATTGAAGATAGAAATTTAAGCTCTTATTTTAGGTTATTTAAAATAATTATTTGTAGTCCGATAATTACTATTTCTTATATTATTAAAAATCTGAAAAGAATTAGGTGATGCTTATGTTATTCTTGTTTCTGTCATTGCGAGAAAAAATTGAAAATTTTGACGAAGCAATCTCAGGAGTTTGTTATTATTTCATGAGATTGCCACGTCGCTTCGCTCCTCGCAATGACGACTGGGAGTCTACGCAAGCGAGCCTTTCTCGCAAGGCGTTGTTGCGTGAAGATTAAAAAAAGTCAATATAGCGCTTAGAGTATAAAAATAATTAAATTTTATATAATTCTAAAGCTATATTGAGCTTTCCCAAGGGCAATCATTTCATTTGTAATAGTTGAGATTTAATCTTACATTTAGTAAAATTAAGATAATATTAAATGGAGGATTAGAGATGAATCTAAATCAAAAAATAATAAAGCCAAAAATAGGATTACTAGAATTAGCTAGGAGTCTTGGTAGTATATCGTCAGCATGTAAAGCTATGGGTTACAGTAGAGACAGTTATTATAGGTTTAAAGAGTTATATGAAACAGGAGGAGAAGAAGCATTATATGAGATTAGTCGGAAGAAGCCAATTATAGCGAATAGAGTTGATCCTGCCGTAGAGAGAGCAGTATTAGATATGGCAATAGAATACCCCGCTTATGGTCAGCTGCGAGTATCAAATGAGCTTAAAAAGACTGGTATTCTTGTATCACCTGGAGGAGTTAGATCTATTTGGCTACGTAATGATTTAAATAATATCAATAAAAGACTTAAAGCATTAGAAGCCAAAATGGCTCAGGATGGTATTGTTCTTACCGAAGCTCAGTTACAAGTATTAGAGAAACGGCGTAGCGAGAAAGAAGCTCATGGTGAGATTGATACACAGCATCCAGGTTATCTAGGATGCCAAGACACATATTATGTAGGTAATTTTAAAGGCATAGGCAAGGTATATTCTCAAGTGTTTATTGATAGTTACACTCGGGTTGCAGAGGCTAAACTATATACTGATAAAACAGCACTTACCGCTGCTGACATGCTTAATGATAGAGTGTTACCATGGTATGAGAGTCAGCAAATACCAGTACTTCGTATTTTAACTGATAGAGGTGGTGAGTATAAAGGTAATATAGAACATCATGCTTTTGAATTGTTCTTAAGCATTGAGGGTATTGAGCATACTACTACTAAAGCATATTCTCCTCAAACAAATGGTATGTGTGAACGTTTTAATAAAACTATGAAACAAGAATTCTTTGATACTGCTATGCGTAAAAAGATCTATACTGATCTTGATGATCTACAACTAGATCTTGATATTTGGCTAGAATATTATAATAATGAAAGACCGCATTCCGGTAAATATTGCTATGGAAAAACACCTATGCAGACTTTTATGGATAGTAAAAAGTTAGCTGTTGAAAAGAATAACGAAATCTTATATCTTGAATACTCATCTGACAGTCATAACTTATCAGACATTCAGATATAATTTTTATAATGTCTGTAAGATTAAATCTTGACTTCTACATTTCATTTAATATATTTATCTTAGTAATTACTTCGTTTTTTCTTCCTTTCTCTGTTTTTTGTTGTAAGTTAAAGCCAAACGTTCGCTTCAACCTAAACATAAACGATTCAACCCTTGACCTTTGATGATAGCCGCTATTAATTTTCCATGCTTTTAAACCTTCATCAAAATTTTTATATTCTCTAATTCCTTTTATTACTTTATCTCTGTAAGCTAAATGTTCTTTCTCTACCTTGCTTTTATTCTTTAATTCATCTTGTGACTTAGATGTTCGTGCTGGGGGCATTAAATCTTGTACTCCCCAATCATATATTATCTTTCTAAACTCCTGCGTATCATAAGCTCCATCTGCTATAACGGTTTTAGCTTTGCCTGTTATCTCTTTGCTCATATCACCAACAACTTCACAGTCGTTTGTGTTACTATCCGTATAGGCTACAGATAGTACTTCCATACTATCTAAATCGACTGCTACATGTATCTTCTTCCACTGTTCTCTCTTACGATATAATCCATCCTTACCGTTATAATCCATCCTTACCGTATTTCCTTTGATGCCACCCACTGGTGCTATATACATTTACTCCGGTACTATCAAATACTATCTCTTTCCCTGAACCTTTCTCTTGTACTCCAATATTTTTTACTCGTAACTTTAGCTTACTAGCGATTCTTGATGCATGGGCATAATCCGGTATTCTTAAATCCTTACCCGCAAATATTTTGCTAAACATTCCTTCTGCAAATCCGCTTGTTGCTCGCCATGGCAATCTTAATAACAGCTTAATTGTTAGCAAATATTCATACATCTTGCTATTATATCTTCTCGCTCCTCCTTGCCTCTGTTCCCCTCCATAATATAACTCTTTTAAATATTCTTCACAAAATGTGAAAATTATTGTTCCTCTTTTCTTTAAACTTCTGTTATATTCTTTCCAGTTGCAAACTTTTTGTAGCTTTGACATACACACTTGTGGTTAAGTTTTTTGTCGATTTACTACTTTTCTTAGTTCGCAGCTACTTTTTTTATATCTACGCAACAAGGTCTTGCAGGAATGACGGTTTTGGTATCTATGTAACAATGCCTTACTTCCGCATGATAAGCTTGCCTGTGCCTTAAGAAAGCATAAATAGTAATCAAGAGTGATTTGTGTCAAGTCAAAAATCTAAAAAAAAATAAATATTTATATTGAATAAATTATTATTCTCGTGTCTACTTAGGTGAAGATTCTATACACTGAATATGGTGTCATTTTTCAAAATAAGCATTATAAATAACGCCTACAACCCCATTAGTACCTATAATGAACACGCTTAAAAAAAATAAATTTCAAATAACTATAAACAATAACCATAATAATTTACTTACTCCTTTCGGTAAAGCTATTCTGCGAGATCGATATCTTATGAAAGGTGAGGATTTTCAAGATTTATTTGCAAGAGTTTCTAGTTA
The DNA here is from genome assembly GCF_056135685.1 of Rickettsia senegalensis. NCBI lineage: Bacteria > Pseudomonadati > Pseudomonadota > Alphaproteobacteria > Rickettsiales > Rickettsiaceae > Rickettsia > Rickettsia senegalensis. The sequence goes on from NZ_JBVYTQ010000001.1 coordinate 988,297, forward strand.
TTATGCCGAAAATAAACAGCATGCTCAGAAGCTATATGAATATATGAGTAAAATGTGGTTTATGCCGGCAACACCAATCTTAAGTAACGGTGGAACGGATAGGGGGCTTCCTATTTCATGCTTCTTGAATGAGACCGATGACAGCTTAGACGATATAGTAAATTTATGGACGGAAAATGTTTGGCTTGCTGCACGCGGCGGCGGAATTGGAAGTTATTGGGGTAATGTTCGTTCTATTAATGAAGGGATTCGTGATAAAGGTCATTCATCCGGTATTATACCGTTTATTAAAGTAATGGATTCTATGACTCTTGCTATTTCGCAAGGTTCTATTAGACGAGGTTCATCAGCTGTATATTTGCCTATTAATCACCCTGAAATTGAAGAATTTATTGATATAAGACGTCCGACAGGTGGGGATGTTAACCGAAAAGCTCTTAATATTCATCACGGTATAGCTATAACCGATGAATTTATGAAAGCCGTTGAAAACAATACGGATTTTGACCTTGTTAGTCCTGCTACCAAAAAAGTTGTAAATAAAGTTAGAGCAAGAGATTTATGGGTTAAATTATTAACTACTAGAATAGAAACGGGTGAGCCTTACTTGTTATTTATCGATAGTGTTAATAAATCTATCCCTGAGCATCATAAAAAATTAGGGCTTCAAGTTAAAATGTCCAATCTTTGTAGCGAAATTACATTGCCGACGGGAATTGACCATTTAGGCAAGTCAAGAACTGCCGTTTGCTGCCTTTCTTCTTTAAATTTAGAGTATTATGAAGAGTGGAAAGATGATAAAGAATTTATCCATTCTATTATGTTGTTCCTTGATAATGTTTTAGAAAACTTTATTAATAAAGCACCGGATACTATGACAAGAGCTAAATATTCGGCTATGCGTGAGCGAAGCGTTGGACTTGGCGTAATGGGATTCCACTCATTTTTGCAAATGAAAAAAGTACCGATAGAATCGGTTATGGCAAAAGTTTGGAATAAAAAAATATTTGAATATATATCTGCTGAAGCTGATAAAGCATCAATAGAAATCGGTAAAGAAAAAGGAGCATGTCCTGATGCTCTAGATGCAGGAAGTAATGAACGATTTAGCAATAAAACCGCAATAGCACCTACCGCCTCAATTTCGGTAATAGCAGGTAATGCCTCACCCGGAATAGAGCCGTTTGCCGCTAATAGCTTTGTACAAAAGACTTTAACCGGTTCTTTTAACGTGCGTAACAAACATTTAGAAAAGTTATTAGAAGAGAAAGGATTTAATAATGACCAAGTTTGGTCTTCGATTGCAACACATGAAGGATCAGTACAACATTTAACATTTTTATCCGAAGAAGAAAAACAGGTTTTCAAAACCGCTTACGAAATTGATCAGAATTGGCTAATTGAACTGGCAAGCGATCGTACTCCTTACATTACGCAAGCACAATCTTTAAACATCTTTTTACCGGGGAATGTTAGTAAGAAATATTTAAATAATATTCATTTTAAAGCTTGGAAAAAAGGAGTAAAAAGTTTATATTACTGTAGATCGACATCAATACAGCGAGCCGATAAAGTGTCGCATGATGTACTAAAAGCAGATTTTAAAGATTTAGAGAAACAAAACGATAAGTTAGCAGAAGCCGGTAATTACGAAGAATGCTTAGCTTGTCAGTAAGTATAAGTGTTGTTGTATTGATACTAAATCGTCATTGCGAGCGACTGTAAAGAGCGTGGCAATCTCGTCAAATATCCTGAGATTGCTTCGTTAATTATTTCATAATTTCCTCGCAATGACGAAAAACCAAAGCCATAAATATAAAAGAATAATTATGTCATTACTTGATGCAAGTCCAATTTATAAACCGTTTTCATATCCATGGGCATATGAAGCTTGGCACACTCAACAGAAAATTCATTGGCTACCGGAAGAAGTACCGCTTGCCGACGATGTTAAAGATTGGAAATATAACTTAACTCCAGGGGAAAAACATCTATTAACCCAAATATTTCGTTTTTTTACACAAGCAGATATTGAAGTGAATAACTGCTATATGAAGCATTATTCACGAGTATTTAAACCTACTGAAGTATTAATGATGTTATCGGCGTTTTCTAATATGGAAACCGTGCATATTGCAGCGTATTCTCATTTACTTGATACGGTAGGTATGCCGGAAGTAGAATATTCAGCATTTCTTAAATATAAGGAAATGAAAGACAAGTATGATTATATGCAGCAATTTGGAGTGGATACCAAAGAAGATATAGCAACTACACTCGCAGTATTTGGAGCTTTTACTGAAGGATTACAGCTATTTGCCTCTTTTGCGATTATGCTTAATTTCCCTCGTTTTAATAAAATGAAAGGTATGGGACAGATTATTGCTTGGTCAGTGCGTGACGAAACACTTCATACTAATTCAATTATTACTCTGTTCAAGACTTTTGTAAGAGAAAATCCTGAAGTTTGGACGGAAACTTTACGTAAACGTATTTATGAAGCTTGTACGACTATTGTGCATTTTGAAGATGCCTTTATTGAACTTGCTTTTGAAGTCGGCGGTATTGAGGGGTTAACGGCATATGAAGTAAGACAATATATTCGTTATATTGCCGATCGTCGTTTAATGCAGCTAGGACTCAAAGATGTATATTTGGTAAATCATAACCCGCTTCCTTGGCTTGATGAAATGCTAAACGGAGTCGAGCATACAAACTTTTTTGAAAATAGAGCGACTGAATATTCAAAAGCAGCGACTACCGGTTCATGGGAAGAAGTATTCACTGAGATGGATACCAGAAGCGGAGGCTAAATAATATACTCGGATAGAACTTAAAAAATTGGTAGCCATGTCTTCGTAAGTCCTCGGATGCTGAACATGTTGTGTCGAAGTATACATATTAACAACAAGAATAAAAAAATTAAAAATACCTAATCTTTATTTTTAAAAATTTTTTAAAATAGATTTAGAATATTTAAAAATTTCGAGTAATTTTATGGCTATTACGAATAATAAAAACTATCAAAAAGTTGTAGAAAAAGTTTTATCTTCTTCTAAAGCTAATAAAGCACTAAAGAGTGCAATTAAGGACTTATCGTCTTCAAAGAGTATAAGCTTAAGAACGATGTTACTCGGAGCAAGGTTTGTTTTAACTAATCCTGTAAATAGTTATAATCTTGTTAAGCTTGCTAAATCCTCTAATATATATCTTGATCCGGAATTTCAAAAATCACTTCTTGAAAAATCTCCAATATGGGAATTTTTAAAAAAACATTCAGATGACTTGCCTAAAATAGGTCAAATCTTAGCAAATGCGGGCTTTAGAGAATTTCAAGATAAGAGTGCTTTAGATAAAAAGGGACTCGAAATACTAAAAGAATGTTTTAAAAATGAAGAAGTACTTAAAAAACTTCAAGAAATTGCAGTTGAAGTAAAGCAAGAGCTACCGGACTGGAATAAAGTGACTTCTAGAACTTTAGATATGCTGGTTACCGATACAAATTTTAAAAAATTCTTTAATGAAAAGAGCGAAGATATTACGCATTATATACGCACCGGAGCAACTGAAATACTTCCAAGCGATTATATAAAAACTTTTGATGATATATTACAAAAACCCGAAAAGAAAAATTTATTAAAAATATTTAATGAACATCCTGATTTTAAGCAGGAACTGGCTGAAAATATAAACAATCCTAATACTCTAAAAAGGTTTAATAAGTTATCTCCTGAAAAACAACTCATTATTGAAAGTTTCTTAGCAGAAGTAAAAGAACAAGCTAAACCTTTCTTAAAAGAACATTTTGAAAGCTACAAAATCGATCTTAAAATTTTAGATATTATTCCTACTTTATTAAATAAAATTCCTGAGACAAAAGAGATTTTTGATACTCTTAACGCTCCAAATCAAGGTGTAATGATATCTCTTGAAAAATCCTTAGAAATGGTAGTGGGTGATGATAAATTAAAAAGTTTTTTTGCTAATAATAAAACAATCTTACCAAATATTGCTTTAGGTATTATTGAAAATACTCCTAGCGTACAAAGTATAACCAAAGAATATAATTTTGATAAACAAATGCTTAGTATAGTGGGCGAAGTTATGTCAAAACCGGAAATTGCTCATGAGATTATTGCAGACTTAAATAAAGGTGATTATATGAGTTTAACCGGTAATATAATCTCTGCACTTAATGATCATTCATTTAAATTAAAAGATATATTAGTAGAGCAAAGTAAAGAAGGGCTATTTGATAATTTAATTACAGGAGTTTTAGAACAAGATGAAAAAAATAGCCAAACTATAAAACAACAACTCATAAATTACGGTCTGGAAGCGAGTGATATTACAAAGCTAATGAGCATAATGCCTATATTACTTGATAAACCTGAGTCATTAACAAAGGTTTTTCGAGATTTTATTAAAGGTGATTATATGGGAATGGCAAAAGAGTTAATAGCTTTAACTAAAGATAATCCTGAGATTAAGAGATATTTAAACGATAATAAAGAAATATTTGCAAGTATTTTAGATAAAACTTTAAAAGATATACCGGGCATAAATAACCTTGATAAGAAAGAATTATATAATGTACTTCCATCAATGTTAAACCATCCTAATGAATTAGTTAAAATTATAGAAGAGGTTGAACAAAGTAATTATCGTGGAGCCGCTAGTGCTATATATAATCTAGCTCAAAAAACCAATTATTTTGAAGGTCAATTGCCGAATATTATAAAAGCAGGTTTTAGCTATGCTACTGAAAAAGTAAAAGATGTATTTAGTCCATCACAAGATTTTAAAGACAAAACTATAGATGAAATTACTCTTAGAAATAATTTAAATAAAATACAAAATGGAAAATTCAGCTTAGAGGGAGCTATATTAGTAGGTAATTTATCTAATATTGACTTCTCAAGCGTATCATTAAAAAATGCAGATTTAACTAAAGTAACTTCTTTAAAAGATTGTAATTTTAAAAATACTAATTTAGCAGAGACTAAATTACCTGACAATTTAATGCTACTGACTGATACTTACAATCTTGATAAGGCCATTCCTCCTTTAGCACCTGAACTAATTAAAGAACAACAAGCAAAATTAATTGATAAGGCAATTGATAAAGTATTTTTACAAATACAAGCCGAAGAAAAAAGAAATTTACTTAGTAAAAAAGAATTTGCTCAACAGGTAAATATATTATGCGAAGAAAATCAAGTTGTTAAAGACTATATTATAGAAAAACTAAACTCGCTACCTATGAATATGGTTAAGAGCCTTGCTACTCCTAAAACAAATCAATATAAACATATTACAAATCATGTAAATTCTCCATTACAAATATTGAACCCTTTATATGAAAATATTGCAAATAAACAAGATATTAAGAGTAATTTATTTGCAAATATTTTAACCGAGAAAATATCACAAAAACTTTTTGATAAAGGTGATAATAGAGGTGAAGATTTTTACATGATTAATCAGATGCTAAAACCTATCGTTTCTGAATATTCTAAAGAGAATCCTGATAATATAAATAATTTTTTAGAGCCAAAAAATCTAGAAAAGTTAGCAAGTAATATTGCCTCTACTTTAAATTCTAAATCTGCATATACTTGGGCAGGCACTATTACCGGTGGAATTTACTTACCAAAAGAAATCTTCAATGAACAGTTAAAAGATAATTTTAAGAATGAGTTTGAAAATATTAATAAACTAAATGTTTTAAAAGAAGCAAAAAATATAGTTTCAAATTTAGATAGTAAAGTGCATATAGTAAATAATCCCGATAAATCACATACTTATGAATCATTACCTACAAAAAATAAAAAAAATACCCAGATAACTCCATAAATCTTAGATCAAATTGATTTAATTATCATATTATGCAATAAAAATTAAAATATTTAAGTATTTCTTAATTTATTTCTTTGAATCAATTTTAAGATAATTTAATGTTTATGTAATTAAATACATTTCATTATTTTTATGGCAGTTACAAATTCCATTAAAGATATTAAATTAAAGAATTTTAATAAAACTGTTAAAAGGACATTATCTTCTCCTGATGCAGATAAGGCATTTACAAGCTTTATTTATGACCTCGCATCTCCAAAGAAAAAAATATTACCCGTTAGCATAGGAGCATTATTAAAAGGCGCGAAGTTTGCTTTAACTAATCCCGTAAATAGTTATAATCTTGTTAAAATTGCAAGCTCATCTGCTATATATCTTGATTCAAACTTTCAAAAATCCGTTCTTGAAAAATCTGAAATATGGGATTTTCTAAAAAAACATGCAGATGATTTACCAAAAATAGGGCAAATCTTAGCAAAAGCAGGGTTTAGAGAATTTCAAGAAGGTAATTTTCTAGATCAAAAGGGCCTTACAACATTAAAAGAATGTTTTAAAAATGATAATGTACTTAAAAGCATTAAAGAAATTGCAATTGAGCTAAAGCAAGACGTACCAGACTATAATAAAGTGACTTCTAAAACATTAGAAATGTTATCTACCGATAAAAATTTCTTGAAATTTTTTAATGAAAAAGGGAAAGATATAGCAGATTATATGTAGAAGTCAAGATTTAATCTTACAGACATTATAAAAATTATATCTGAATGTCTGATAAGTTATGACTGTCAGATGAGTATTCAAGATATAAGATTTCGTTATTCTTTTCAACAGCTAACTTTTTACTATCCATAAAAGTCTGCATAGGTGTTTTTCCATAGCAATATTTACCGGAATGCGGTCTTTCATTATTATAATATTCTAGCCAAATATCAAGATCTAGTTGTAGATCATCAAGATCAGTATAGATCTTTTTACGCATAGCAGTATCAAAGAATTCTTGTTTCATAGTTTTATTAAAACGTTCACACATACCATTTGTTTGAGGAGAATATGCTTTAGTAGTAGTATGCTCAATACCCTCAATGCTTAAGAACAATTCAAAAGCATGATGTTCTATATTACCTTTATACTCACCACCTCTATCAGTTAAAATACGAAGTACTGGTATTTGCTGACTCTCATACCATGGTAACACTCTATCATTAAGCATGTCAGCAGCGGTAAGTGCTGTTTTATCAGTATATAGTTTAGCCTCTGCAACCCGAGTGTAACTATCAATAAACACTTGAGAATATACCTTGTCTATGCCTTTAAAATTACCTACATAATATGTGTCTTGGCATCCTAGATAACCTGGATGCTGTGTATCAATCTCACCATGAGCTTCTTTCTCGCTACGCCGTTTCTCTAATACTTGTAACTGAGCTTCGGTAAGAACAATACCATCCTGAGCCATTTTGGCTTCTAATGCTTTAAGTCTTTTATTGATATTATTTAAATCATTACGTAGCCAAATAGATCTAACTCCTCCAGGTGATACAAGAATACCAGTCTTTTTAAGCTCATTTGATACTCGCAGCTGACCATAAGCAGGGTATTCTATTGCCATATCTAATACTGCTCTCTCTACGGCAGGATCAACTCTATTCGCTATAATTGGCTTCTTCCGACTAATCTCATATAATGCTTCTTCTCCTCCTGTTTCATATAACTCTTTAAACCTATAATAACTGTCTCTACTGTAACCCATAGCTTTATATGCTGACGATATACTACCAAGACTCCTAGCTAATTCTAGTAATCCTATTTTTGGCTTTATTATTTTTTGATTTAGATTCATCTCTAATCCTCCATTTAATATTATCTTAATTTTACTAAATGTAAGATTAAATCTCAACTATTACAAACCAAATAAATACTGATTTAACCAATCATATCTTACAGTTCTATTATATCTTTCAATATATGCATTTTGCTGAGGCATGCCTGGCTGAATGAATAATAACTTGATATTCTTTTCTTTTGCCCACTTGCTCAATAATTTACTGATATATTCAGGTCCATTATCACAACGTATAGATTTTGGCTTACCTCGCCATTCTATAATTTGATCTAGTGACCTGATAACTCTTCCTGCTGACAATAAAAAATCAGTCTCAGTACCAAGGCTCTCTCTATTAAAGTCATCAATCACATTAAATAAACGATATTTCCTACCATTCTCTAAACTATCGTGCATAAAATCCATGGACCAGCAATCATTTATTGTTTTAGACACTATAAGCTTTTTAGGCTTTGCTCTAAGTAATCTCTTCTTAGGCTTTATTCTCATATTAAGGGCTAGCTCCTTATATATCCTGTATACACGTTTATGATTCCAACCAAAACCTTTGATATTACGTAAATATAAAAAGCAGAGGCCAAGGCCTCAGTTCTTTTGATCACCTACTAAACGCATTAGCTGGCCTGCTATAATATCATCCTCAGATGATAGCTTCCTTTTATATCTATAGCATGTTTCGCTGACACCAAAGATCTTGCATGCACTCCTTATAGAAATATCTTTTTCTCCAGATATTATTTTAGCCATCTCCCGCCTTTGAGATGGCTTCCTAACTTTTTTTCAAGTACTTCCTTTAATATATCAGCTCTTAGCCTTTCCTCAGCATACATCTTTTTAAGCCGTGCATTTTCCGATTCTAACTCCTTTAATTTAGTAATCATCGGTAAAGCGGTCGTGCCTCCGTATTGCAGTTTAGAGTAAATAGTCTATAATCCTCAAACAGTAATAAGAGAGAATTATAGTTAAGGAGTTATGGCAAAAATAGATGTTAAGTGTAGATATTGTAACAACACAGAAGAAGTAATAAAGTCAGGATATTCAATTTCAAAACAACAGAGATATCAATGCAAGCGGTGTAATCGATATTTTTAATTGGAGTATATTAATAATGCATCTAAGCCTGGAGTTAAGGAGCAAATAGTAGAAATGTCAATCAACGGCTCTGGAGTTAGAGATACAGTAAGAGTATTAAAAGTGGGTATCAATACAGTTATCCGTGTTTTAAAAAAATCTAGTATTAAAAAACAATAAATCATTCTATCAGTACAACAGAAGTAATTATTGCTCCTGAGATAGATGAACAATGGTCTTATGTACAGAATAAATCCATACAACGATGGCTTTGGTATGCCTTGGATAAGATTTCGTTAAAAGTAGTTGCTTATACGTTTGGTACAAGATGTGATAGCACATTAGAATCATTACTGAAAAACTAGAGAATTTCAAGGTGACTTTTTACTATACAGATGGATGGGGGAGTTATGCTAGGTTATTAGACCCTAAAAAGCATATTATCAGTAAAAAATACACTCAACGGATAGAACGAAGTAACTTGAACCTTAGAACGAGATGCAAGAGGCTTGCACGTAAGACAATCTGCTTTTCCAAGTCATTGGATATTCATGATAAGGTTATTGGTACTCTTATTGAGCGTATAGTTTTTTAATAGGCATAACTGCAATATGGAGGCATGACCTAGTCATTGAAGGTATTTTTGAAGAAAACGGCATTACGACGGTAATGGATTTAAATAATGCTATTGTTAAAATAATAATATATACTGACAAGCTTTTTGAACATTTCGTGACATATTATTGCACTTTATATACAAAATACGATTTAAACTTTTAAATATATTTAAAACCCGAAACAGTAAAATATAATCAGACTGTAATTAATCGATATAGCAAAACATGTAGAGCAGTTTTTGGAGATAGTAAATGCAAAATAGATAAAGCTTTATATAGCGGCATATATAAGGTTAAAGAAATGCTCAAGGAAAGTTTAAGAATACTAGATTTAGATAAAGAAAACGGCTATTATAACGGCGGTTAAATTATATTCGGCGAAAATCATTTTAACAGTAAAGTTCTAAGTAATTTCTGTGATTTGATTATATTAGAGGATATTATACCGGATTATGCTAAAGATACCGAGGAAGTAAAAATTATTGCCGGATGTGATAAAAATTTTATAAGCTGTTGCAATAAATTTAATAATGCTATAAATTTTAGGGGCGAACCGCTAATACCAAAAAAAGATTTTATAAATTTAGTATAATCAATGAAACAAAGTTTTATAAAACTAGTATATGCAGAGCTAAAGAATATAATAAATATGAAAAGCTCCAAACAACAGCAAAAAAAAGAAACGCAATTAATTGATTATTTTAAAATAGTTGAAAGTAATATATTATATACATTTCAAAAAATAAAAAAGGAATATGAAAGAGACTAAACGTTTTTTTAACAAAAATAATAGATTAAATAAAGGTTATGCTAAGACTTTTAGCGTCAATGAGCCTGATAATAATTTTTACCGTAAAAAATTTGAACATATATTACCGCCAATTGATTTAATCAGTGAGTATGAGAGTATTTATCCCGGTACTTTACAGGAATTAATACATATGGCACAAAAAGAACAAGCTCATAAGCATGCTATAGACCTAAACAACTTGAAAATACAGGAAAGAGTCGCTAAATTAACACGAATCTGTTTATTAATATTTGGAATTTGTCTTGTAGTTTCAATTTTTTTTAAAACTTTCTAAATAAAATTAAAGATAAAATATTTTATTTACTTGTAATTTTAAATAAAATAAGTTAAATGCAATATATATTTATTTATAAACATAATACGGAGAGATTTTATTTCTAAAAATAATTTTCCTAAGGCTAATAGAGAAATCAGAGCTAGAGAAGTTCGTCTAGTAGGCGAAAACGGCGAGATGCACGGCGTCGTAAATATTAGAGAAGCATTAGATATGGCGGAAAGAGCCAGCCTTGACTTAGTCGAGATATCACCGAATGCTGTACCCCCTGTCTGTAAAATTCTAGATTTTGGTAAGTTTAAGTATGAAAGCAAAAAGCGTTTACATGAAGCACGCAAAAAGCAAAAAATTGTCGTACTTAAAGAAATGAAATTTAAACCTAATATTAGTATAGGTGATTTTGAAACTAAACTAAGAAAAATAAAAGAGTTTTTAAAAGACGGCGATAAAGTAAAAATTTCTTTATGGTTTAAAGGTAGAGAGATTCTTCACAAAGAAGTTGGTCAAGAACTATTTAAACGTATAGAAGTAGCACTGGAAGGACTCGTTAAGATTGATCAGCATGCTAAAATGGAAGGTAAGCAGATGATAATGATAGTTAGTCCTGACATTAAGGTACAATAAAATATATTACGAGTGAGCGTTGTCTGCGTAGGTCGTCATTACGAGGAGCGAAGCGACGTGACAATCAAAAAACAATAAAAAATTTTGATTTACAGAATTTTTAACTGGATTGCCACGCAGCCGCCTATGGCTCCTCGCAAGACCTTGTTGCGTAGATATAAAAAAAGTAGCTGCGAACTAAGAAAAGTAGTAAATCGACAAAAAACTTAACCACAAGTGTGTATGTCAAAGCTACAAAAAGTTTGCAACTGGAAAGAATATAACAGAAGTTTAAAGAAAAGAGGAACAATAATTTTCACATTTTGTGAAGAATATTTAAAAGAGTTATATTATGGAGGGGAACAGAGGCAAGGAGGAGCGAGAAGATATAATAGCAAGATGTATGAATATTTGCTAACAATTAAGCTGTTATTAAGATTGCCATGGCGAGCAACAAGCGGATTTGCAGAAGGAATGTTTAGCAAAATATTTGCGGGTAAGGATTTAAGAATACCGGATTATGCCCATGCATCAAGAATCGCTAGTAAGCTAAAGTTACGAGTAAAAAATATTGGAGTACAAGAGAAAGGTTCAGGGAAAGAGATAGTATTTGATAGTACCGGAGTAAATGTATATAGCACCAGTGGGTGGCATCAAAGGAAATACGGTAAGGATGGATTATAACGGTAAGGATGGATTATATCGTAAGAGAGAACAGTGGAAGAAGATACATGTAGCAGTCGATTTAGATAGTATGGAAGTACTATCTGTAGCCTATACGGATAGTAACACAAACGACTGTGAAGTTGTTGGTGATATGAGCAAAGAGATAACAGGCAAAGCTAAAACCGTTATAGCAGATGGAGCTTATGATACGCAGGAGTTTAGAAAGATAATATATGATTGGGGAGTACAAGATTTAATGCCCCCAGCACGAACATCTAAGTCACAAGATGAATTAAAGAATAAAAGCAAGGTAGAGAAAGAACATTTAGCTTACAGAGATAAAGTAATAAAAGGAATTAGAGAATATAAAAATTTTGATGAAGGTTTAAAAGCATGGAAAATTAATAGCGGCTATCATCAAAGGTCAAGGGTTGAATCGTTTATGTTTAGGTTGAAGCGAACGTTTGGCTTTAACTTACAACAAAAAACAGAGAAAGGAAGAAAAAACGAAGTAATTACTAAGATAAATATATTAAATGAAATGATTGCCCTTGGGAAAGCTCAATATAGCTTTTAGAATTATATAAAATTTAATTATTTTTATACTCTAAGCGCTATATTGACTTTTTTTAATCTCCACGCAACAACGCCTTGCGAGGGAATGACGGAAAAATTGGTCCACGCGCGAGCAATGACGTTAAATAACAACAATAAAAAAATCAAATCTAAACAGATTATGCCGATTAAAATTTTAATGCCTGCTTTATCTCCGACTATGACGGAAGGAAATCTAGCTAGGTGGTTAAAAAAAGAAGGGGATAAAGTTAATCCCGGAGAAGTAATTGCCGAAATTGAAACTGATAAAGCAACGATGGAAGTAGAGGCAGTAGATGGGGGGATACTCTCTAAAATAACTATTCCGCAAGGTAGTCAAAATGTACCTGTTAACTCTTTAATTGCGGTGTTAAGCGAAGAGGGGGAAGACATAGCAGATATTGATGCGTTTATTGCAAAAAATAATATTGTATCACTGTCTATAAATGTAGAAGAACAGGGGCAGCTAAATTCACAAAGCTTCAGACAAGATGAATTTAAGGACGAGTCTGCACAGCGCGCATTAGTATGTGAGCACAGACGAGTTCCACAAAATTCGCTTGTGTCAAGCGCGGTGAATGACGCTGTAAATAGTAAAATATTCGCCTCACCACTAGCAAAAAGATTTGCAAAAATGAGAAATGTTAGACTTGAGAATATAAAAGGTAGTGGTCCTCATGGTAGAATAGTTAAACAAGATATCTTATCATATACTCCTAGCACTGTTTATAATAAGATAGTTGCTAGAAATCCTGAAGAATATCGTTTAGTACCAAATAATAATATTCGCAAGATTATAGCTAAGCGTCTACTTGAATCAAAGCAAACTATCCCGCATTTTTATTTATCTATAGAATGTAATGTTGATAAATTGTTAGAGATAAGAGAAGATATCAACAAATCTTTTGCAGAAGACAAATCATCAAGAATCTCGGTCAATGATTTTATTATTTTAGCAGTAGCAAAGGCTTTGCAAGAAGTGCCAAGTGTAAATGCAAGCTGGCAAGAAGATGCTATTAGATACTATAATAATGTTGATATTTCGGTAGCAGTAGCGATTGAGAACGGGCTTGTTACACCGATAGTTAAAAATGCTAATCAAAAAAACATTATAGAGCTATCTCATGAAATGAAAGAATTAATAAAGAAAGCAAAAGATAATAAATTAACCCCTGAAGAATTTCAGGGCGGAGGGTTTACCATTTCTAACCTCGGTATGTACGGTATTAAGAATTTCAATGCTATAATTAACCCACCGCAAAGTTGTATAATGGGCGTCGGAGCTAGTGCAAAACGTGCTATAGTCAAGAATGATCAAGTAACCATAGCAACAATTATGGATGTAACTCTTTCTGCCGATCACCGAGTAGTAGACGGAGCAGTCGGCGCTGAGTTTTTGGCAGCATTTAAGAAGTTTATAGAAAGCCCCGCTTTGATGTTGATATAAGTCGTCATTGCGAGGAGGCATACCCAAACCATCATTGCGAGCAGCCATAGGCTGCGTGGCAATCTCATGAAGCAGTATAAAATTCCTGAGATTGCCGCGTCAAGGCTCCGCCTTTCCTCGCAATGACGTTAAAACTAACCTCATCCCCAAATAAATCAAAAATAACATGAGTTTTTCAGATAATTTAGCAAAAATTTTAGATAAATATGAAAATTTAAGCAAAAAACTATCTTCCGGCATTATGGGAGACGAGTTTGTTAAGGCATCTAAAGAATATGCCGAACTTGAAGATGTTGTAGCAAAAATTAAAGAATATAATAAAGCTAAATCTGAGCTTGAAGAAGCAAATAATTTTAAGCTAGAAGTGGGACTTGATAATGCAACTTTAGAAATGATTGAAGACGAAATACACACCCTTGAAAATTCGTTACCAAAACTTGAAAGAGTCGTAAAAATTGCTTTATTACCGAAAGATGATGCGGATAGTAAAAGTGCTATTATTGAAGTTAGAGCAGGAAGCGGCGGAGAAGAAGCCGCGCTTTTTGCTGCCGTACTTTTCAATATGTACCAACGATACGCCGAGTTAAAAGGATGGCGTTTCGAGATATTAGCAATTTCCGATACGGGAATAGGTGGTTATAAAGAAGCATCGGCATCGATAAAAGGCAAAGATGTATTCTCTAAGCTCAAATTTGAGTCAGGCGTTCATAGAGTGCAGAGAGTACCAGAAACGGAATCACAAGGACGTATTCACACTTCGGCAGCAACGGTTGCAGTACTTCCTGAAGCTGAAGAGGTAGATATTAAAATTGAAGATAAAGACTTAAGAATTGATACTTATAGAGCTTCAGGGGCTGGTGGACAGCACGTTAATACTACCGATTCTGCCGTACGTATAACTCATATCCCTACCGGTATTACCGTAGCCTTGCAAGATGAGAAGTCACAGCATAAAAATAAAGCAAAGGCGTTAAAAATTCTACGTGCTAGAATTTATGAAGAAGAACGCCGCAAAAAAGAACAAGAAAGGGCCGACAGTAGACGAGGGCAGGTAGGTTCGGGAGATCGTTCGGAACGGATACGTACTTATAATTTCCCACAGGGAAGAGTATCCGACCATAGAATAAACTTAACACTTTATAAGATAGACGAAGTGGTTAAAAACGGACAATTAGATGAGTTTGTTGAAGCTTTAATTGCAGATGACGAGGCTAAGAAACTTTCGGAGATATAAGTGTATACGTTATTGTGAGTAGGCATTGTTGCGTGGATACCTAAGTCGTCATTGCAAGGAAATTGCGTAGCAATTGACGAAGCAATCTCAGGAGTTTGTTATTATTTCATGAGATTGCCACACAAGTACTACGACTGCTCGAAATGACGATATACAGCAAAAATACGGTCTAATAAACACATGAAACCACAAGCATCTATAAACGGTAAAATCTGGCAGCAGAAACTGATTAACGAAGATATAGTCACCGAGTTATGTCGTAGTTTCAAAATTAGTGATTTACTGGCTAGGATAGTATCATTAAGAGTAAATAATATAGAGGAAGTAGAAAATTTTTTGATACCGAAAATCAAAAATTTATTACCTAATCCTTTTCATCTACTCGATATGGAAAAGGCTGTAGATAGAACCGTTAAAGCTATTTTAAATAACCAAAAAATATGTATCTTTGCCGATTATGATGTAGACGGTGCTACTTCAGCTGCTTTACTTAAAAACGTCTTTAGAGATTTAAATATACTATGTGATATTTATGTTCCTGATCGTATAGCTGAAGGATACGGTCCGACTCCTTTTGCTATGCAAAAAATTAAAGATAACGGCACAGAATTATTAATTACGGTTGATTGCGGTGCTATGGCACATGAAGCCTTAAAATACGCAAAAGACCTTAACCTTGATGTTATAGTAATCGATCATCATATAGCTACGGAAATATTACCGGATGCAGTAGCTATAGTAAATCCAAATCGTATTGATGAAAAAAGCGAATGTAAACATTTGGCAGCCGTAGGAGTTGCTTTCTTATTTGCAACTGCAATATTATCGAATTTAAAGAAGCAAAATTATTTCACGCAAACAATGCTTCAGCCTAACCTAATGAAGTATCTAGATTTAGTGGCTCTTGGCACTGTTTGTGATATGATGAAATTAACAGGCTTAAATCGCGCATTTGTAGCTGGCGGTTTGAAAGTAATGCAACAAAGACAAAACATCGGTATTAAAACATTATATGATATGGCAGGGCTTAATGAAATACCGAAATGTTATCATTTAAGTTTTATTCTAGGTCCACGTATCAATGCAGGCGGTAGAGTAGGAAAGGCAAGTTTAGGAGCTAATATCCTATCTACTAGTTGTCCTAATGAAGCAAGTAAATTAGCTGAAGAACTTGAAAAACATAATAATGAGCGTAAAGTAATGGAGTTATTAATGATAGAAGAGGCAACAGAAATTGCTTTAACTCAACAAGATAGTAGTTTATTATTTATCGTAAAAGAAGGATGGCATCCAGGCGTTATAGGAATCGTTGCCGGCAGATTAAAAGAAAAGTTTGATAAGCCGGTAGCGGTTGTGGCTTTAAATGACGGGATTGGTAAAGCTTCATGCCGTTCTATTTTAGGTATTGATTTCGGTACTGAGATTATCAATGCTAAAAGCAAAGATTTGCTAATAGCAGGCGGAGGTCATGCTATGGCGGCAGGTTTTACCGTAACTGCTGAAAAATTACAAGAATTGCAGAATTTTTTTAATAATGCTTTTAGAATTAGTATAAATAAACTAGAAAATTATAAGCATGCGGAATATGATATTGATTTAACGGTTAATGGTGTGAATTTCCCTTTAATGGAGGAATTAAATACTTTAGAGCCTTTCGGTCAAGGAAATCATGAGCCTATATTTAAATTCGATGATTTATTTGTATTAAAAGCGGATATCGTTGGAAGTAAACATATTAAATGTATGCTTGCTCCAAATAAGCGAGGCTTTGGTAATAAAGCCTTATCTGCTATTGCTTTTAATTCGGTAGGCACTTCATTTGAAGAGGTTCTATTAAGCCCTAAAGCAAAGAATATTGCCGCAATAGGAACGTTAAAAACGAATAATTGGCAAGATAATTATACTATTCAATTAATTATAAAAGATATAGTTCTTAAAGAGTAGATGGCGATACCCGAATCGTCATTCCCGCGTAAGCATTGTTGCGTAGAGATTAAAAAAAAGTCAATATAGCGCTTAGAGTATAAAAATAATTTGTAGAAGTCAAGATTTAATCTTACAGACATTATAAAAATTATATCTGAATGTCTGATAAGTTATGACTGTCAGATGAGTGTAGAAGTCAAGATTTAATCTTACAGACATTATAAAAATTATATCTGAATGTCTGATAAGTTATGACTGTCAGATGAGTATTCAAGATATAAGATTTCGTTATTCTTTTCAACAGCTAACTTTTTACTATCCATAAAAGTCTGCATAGGTGTTTTTCCATAGCAATATTTACCGGAATGCGGTCTTTCATTATTATAATATTCTAGCCAAATATCAAGATCTAGTTGTAGATCATCAAGATCAGTATAGATCTTTTTACGCATAGCAGTATCAAAGAATTCTTGTTTCATAGTTTTATTAAAACGTTCACACATACCATTTGTTTGAGGAGAATATGCTTTAGTAGTAGTATGCTCAATACCCTCAATGCTTAAGAACAATTCAAAAGCATGATGTTCTATATTACCTTTATACTCACCACCTCTATCAGTTAAAATACGAAGTACTGGTATTTGCTGACTCTCATACCATGGTAACACTCTATCATTAAGCATGTCAGCAGCGGTAAGTGCTGTTTTATCAGTATATAGTTTAGCCTCTGCAACCCGAGTGTAACTATCAATAAACACTTGAGAATATACCTTGCCTATGCCTTTAAAATTACCTACATAATATGTGTCTTGGCATCCTAGATAACCTGGATGCTGTGTATCAATCTCACCATGAGCTTCTTTCTCGCTACGCCGTTTCTCTAATACTTGTAACTGAGCTTCGGTAAGAACAATACCATCCTGAGCCATTTTGGCTTCTAATGCTTTAAGTCTTTTATTGATATTATTTAAATCATTACGTAGCCAAATAGATCTAACTCCTCCAGGTGATACAAGAATACCAGTCTTTTTAAGCTCATTTGATACTCGCAGCTGACCATAAGCGGGGTATTCTATTGCCATATCTAATACTGCTCTCTCTACGGCAGGATCAACTCTATTCGCTATAATTGGCTTCTTCCGACTAATCTCATATAATGCTTCTTCTCCTCCTGTTTCATATAACTCTTTAAACCTATAATAACTGTCTCTACTGTAACCCATAGCTTTATATGCTGACGATATACTACCAAGACTCCTAGCTAATTCTAGTAATCCTATTTTTGGCTTTATTATTTTTTGATTTAGATTCATCTCTAATCCTCCATTTAATATTATCTTAATTTTACTAAATGTAAGATTAAATCTCAACTATTACAGTTAATATACAAGAAGCACAGGATCTTGCAACTCAATGGCTTTGGTCTTATAATAACGAAAGACCTAATATGGCTATTGGCGGTATAACACCAATACAAAAATTAGCTCTCGCAACTTAACTCTCTACTCTCTATTGCGATTAAAAATGGGAGGATTACCAATGTGTTTAAAGAATTTAAAGAATTTGTGTTTCCTAAAGCTATAGAAAGATATGATAAGGATAATTTAGCGGTGCAGCTAGCTTTAAAAGATTCTATTTTATTTATCGAATCTTTATATACAAACCGTGATGATATATTGAATAAAAAAATGATCTTTACGTGCAGGACGAAAAGGGTGAAAACAGTAATATTATCTAATGTTAATCTCTTCTGATACCCAATAAATGCAAAATCAGGTAAGCAGCAATTGCTCATCTCCTAAGAATCGTGCATAAGGATCAGATATCTTTATCATGATTATCAGAAAGGAATTACTCTCACGAGATTTTCCCTATGCTTAACGGTATTTCATCATATTGTCAGGGTAGCTCTTTTTCGTACCCTTAGATTCATCTCTTTGATACAACCTCGTGTCACACACTATTATATGGCTTTTCGGTTATTTAGGTATATGTTAAATATTTATGAATATCATATAAAAGTAATAAAAAACAAAAAATTTCCTTTCATATATCCTTTAGTGTTTTATAATGGCATACAAAATAGAGTTAATTTTATTCTACACTTTGACCAAATTTGGTCAAAATGATATAATAGAAATAGAAAAAATACTTAAATCATAATTAATATAGCCAAAAATTTAATCAAAGCCTGTGCAAGAACTGACTTAATAGCTAACCTCAACCGGATTAAAGAAGGAAGAGAGTGAGAAATTTAAATAAATTACTTATACATGTATTTATTATCATTTATATTAGGAGGATTAAATGCCTTACTCCGTCAATTACGTTTATCAATTAGCTCTATAGAGTTTTATAAAGACGTATATAAAAACTATCAAGGGTACGGAATAAGATATTTATTTACCTTATCTTTTATCCCATCAATAATTTATTGTATTTTTATATTAAATTACATAATAACTTTAAAAGATTATTTTAACGGAATACAATCATCAAAAGTTACAGACAATATTGAATATATTATCAATCAATTACCGGAAATTAAATATAATAATTCAAAAATTTCAGTTGAAGAAGTAGAGCCTATATATTTATATAGCAAGAATAACAATAAAATAGTTGTCATTGATACAAAAAATCAAGTTTCTAATAAAGAAAAAAGCAAAATACCGTTTGTACTTGAAGAGAATAAGCTGAAGATAAATTTAATTGTAGCCAATACTAAGAAAAATTTCCCAAGTACCGTTAACTATTCTGAGATATTTAAACAAAATGAAGTAATTTTAACTCCTGAAATAATAAAAAAATATTTTGCTGATAATTTATTATATGCACCAAATTTATTTATTTATTTCGGTATGCCGGCTATTATATTATTTTGGTTTGTAACATTCTTATTAGAGAGAAGTATTATAGTGTTGTTAGTATATAGCTTAGCTAATTTACTTACTACTAAAACTTCAATACAAACTTCTATAAGGTTAGTAATGTTTTCAAACGGAGTCCCGATAATATTACAACCGGTTATTATTATATTAATACCGGAATTAAGTATATTATTACAGCTACTACAAATGTTCACAACTTGCTTAGTATTTGTTGCTATTTGGCAAATTAACAAGAGCCTGTCGAGTTATATATAAGAAAAATCGGTTATTATATAATATGTGATTTTAAATCCTCAATTTACTAAAAAAATATCCTATTATTAAAAAATAAAAGTTTTTATTGTTAAAATGAAACCTAAAATTATTTGCTTATAAATTTAGGTAATTTAAATGGGTAAAGAAAAAAAGAAAGTAAGGTTTGCAGAAGAGCCGCAAGTTAAGGAATTTTCGCAAGAAAAAGAAGCAACAGAAGTAGATCTTATAAGAGGAAGAGTAATTAATATTTATGATAAAAGCGGCTACTTAAAGCCGGATCAATTGGTAATTCATGCAAGAGAAGCTACTGGAGGAAAAATGTTGAAGTAAAGAGAAATCTAAATTTCTTTCAACAAATTTTCGTTGCAGTAGGTCTTATAAAGGATACAAAAACAATCAAAGAAGAATTTACTTATACTACCGGCGATATACAAGGAATATTAAAGGATAACGGTCAATTTATTAATAATCCCGAAGAAATTAGAAAATTTGTTGATAAAAATAGAGATATTCAAATTGCGGATATTGATGGTATCGGTATTGGTAATTTAAATCATCAAGGTAAAATACAAATTAATTCAAAGCTTGGATTAAATAATGAAAAAATTATCCTTTATAAGGATGGTCAATTAGCTGCTATTGAAAGAAAAGGTCAACTTATAAATCAAGAAGGAGAGCCTTTATACAAAGACAACTTAGTCCAAAAAGATAATAAAGTTTATTTAGTTGGAGACGCCGGAAGAAATATTAATACACCTTTTAGAGATCCAAAAACTAGAACTCGAGATAATTGGAATAGATTAATAAATAAATTTAGGGTTGCTTTAATACCGGAACATGAGTTAAGAAAATTAAACGATGCGATGGTAGATTCTGTAAGAGTTAAAGTAGTTCATCCGAATCCAAAACTTGCGGAACATCATCTTCAAGAAATAGCCCAAGGTAAACAAATATGGGATGGGCATGAATTTGAAATATTGCGTATGGGACCTGAGGAACAAAAAAATCATCGACTATTCTATGATACCCCCTCTCAGAAATTACTTGATTCTAACGGTAAAGTAGCTTCTACTATTGGTAAAGAAAGTAAAAGCATGAATAATGTTCAAGCATTTATAATGGGAAAGGGTGGAGTAATTTATATGGGTACTCATAAAAATCAATATTTGCCAAATACTAAAAATCTTGTTCATGGTTCATTTTTAAGCGGAAAGCCTGCGGAAGCAGCAGGAGTTATAAGTATAAATGATAGAGGAAAAATTGATTATCTTAGTAATAATAGCGGTCATTATCAACCTGAAGCTTTAGATATGTACCGTGCTGTAAAAAAATACAAGAAACTATGCCCAGTGCTTTAGATAAAAATTGTCAAATCGATATTCAAGGACATCCACGAATATTTGTTACTGATTTTATAAAAGATATGGAAACCAAAGTAGGTTTTGGAAAAAGCGTTAAAACCAAGCATGAAAAACTAAGAGAAAATAGAATGGAAAAAAATAAAAATTATCAAGCTAATTTAAAAAATATTGCTGCTTCTTCAAAACCTAAAGCTAGAAATAGAATAACAAATAGAGGGCGTGGGTAAATAATGATGTCATTCCCGAGAGGCATTGTTGCGTGGATACCCAGGTCGTCATTGCGAGGAGGCATTGTTGCGTAGACCGGTAAAACCTACTGCGTCACCTAGTTCGCTTGCTAACTAGGTCCATAAAAACAATAAAAAATACTAATAATTTTAGTATTTTTAACTGGATCCCGCTACAAGCTCGCGGAATGAAAACCGAACCATGCAACAATATCCCTAGTTAATGCTGTATTAATCGCTTATTTATAATATTCTCTCTTTCTCACTTCTAACAGATTCTACGCAATTAAATTTTAGTTTATATTAACAAGCTAATTTTTTATTAAATAATATAATTATATACTTGACTAAATTACTTGGGTATTGTAGATATAAAACAATTTTAAGTTTTAATAGGCTGGTTATATGATGCTGACGACGAAAGGAAGATATGCCGTAATGGCAATACTTGGGTCGTGCCTCCGTATTGCAGTTTAGAGTAAATAGTCTATAATCCTCAAACAGTAATAAGAGAGAATTATAGTTAAGGAGTTATGGCAAAAATAGATGTTAAGTGTAGATATTGTAACAACACAGAAGAAGTAATAAAGTCAGGATATTCAATTTCAAAACAACAGAGATATCAATGCAAGCGGTGTAATCGATATTTTCAATTGGAGTATATTAATAATGCATCTAAGCCTGGAGTTAAGGAGCAAATAGTAGAAATGTCAATCAACGGCTCTGGAGTTAGAGATACAGTAAGAGTATTAAAAGTGGGTATCAATACAGTTATCCGTGTTTTAAAAAAATCTAGTATTAAAAAACAATAAATCATTCTATCAGTACAACAGAAGTAATTATTGCTCCTGAGATAGATGAACAATGGTCTTATGTACAGAATAAATCCATACAACGATGGCTTTGGTATGCCTTGGATAAGATTTCGTTAAAAGTAGTTGCTTATACGTTTGGTACAAGATGTGATAGCACATTAGAATCATTACTGAAAAAACTAGAGAATTTCAAGGTGACTTTTTACTATACAGATGGATGGGGGAGTTATGCTAGGTTATTAGACCCTAAAAAGCATATTATCAGTAAAAAATACACTCAACGGATAGAACGAAGTAACTTGAACCTTAGAACGAGATGCAAGAGGCTTGCACGTAAGACAATCTGCTTTTCCAAGTCATTGGATATTCATGATAAGGTTATTGGTACTCTTATTGAGCGTATAGTTTTTTAATAGGCATAACTGCAATATGGAGGCATGACCCATATTAGAGATTATTTTGAAAATATCTCAATTAAAGATGCTTTAGAGCTAAGTATTATTTAAATATATGATATATTTAGACCATAATGCTACTACTTCTATCAATCCTAGAGTTAAGGAATTCATAATAAGTTTGATGGACAAGGAGCTTAACCCTTCATCAATACATAGATCAGGTGTATTTGCTAAGAATATTGTAGAAGAAGCGCGTTTTCAATTAGCTGCAGCTCTTGGTATATCATTATTTGCGGGAAAATATGATATTACTTTTACTTCTTCCGGAACTGAAAGTAATAATTTAATAATGAAAAATTTTTATGACGGTGATATTTTCATATCGGCTATTGAACATTTATCGATCTATAACCATATAAACTACGCTCCAAATATTAAAGTTATAAAAGTTGATAACCAAGGTTTGCTTGATCTAGAGCATCTAGAAGAATTATTGTCACAAAGTAGTGCTACAAAAAAATTAGTATCTATAATTATGGCTAATAATGAAAGCGGGGTGCTGCAAGATATAACCAAAATAAGTGAAATAGCTAAAAAATATGATGCAAAATTTCATAGTGATTTAGTGCAAGGTTTTGGCAGAATATCTATAAATATCAAAGAGTTAGGATTAGATTTTGCTACAATCTCAGGACATAAAATAGGAGGTGGGCAGGGAGGAGCTGCTTTAATTTCTACTTCTCGCTTTCAGCTTACTCCGATAATTATAGGTGGTGGACAAGAAAAAAATGCGCGTTCAGGTACAGAGAATATTATAGCAATTGCAGGTTTTGGTTTAGCGGCTGAATTAATGAGAAAAAATATAATAGAGAATTATATAAAAATCAAAAGTTTACAAGAAATATTAGAGAAAAAATTAAAAGAATATCCAAACGTAAATATTGTTAGTAATAACGTAGCTAGGTTACCTAATACTACTTTATTTACTGTACAAAATACAGATGCACAAGTGAAATTAATAGGTTTTGATTTACGTAATATTTGCGTAAGCTCTGGTTCTGCTTGCTCATCAGGAAAAATATCTAAATCGCATGTATTAACCAATATGGGTATGAGTGAAAAAGAGGCCAAATCTTCGATTAGGGTATCTTTAAGCCATACTAATACGGTAAGTGATATAAAGGTTTTTATAGAGGCTTTTGAGGAGGTTTATAATATACTCGTTTAATTTGAAAGATTGGCGTCGTTGTTTCATATTTTGGTCGTGCCTCCGTATTGCAGTTTAGAGTAAATAGTCTATAATCCTCAAACAGTAATAAGAGAGAATTATAGTTAAGGAGTTATGGCAAAAATAGATGTTAAGTGTAGATATTGTAACAACACAGAAGAAGTAATAAAGTCAGGATATTCAATTTCAAAACAACAGAGATATCAATGCAAGCGGTGTAATCGATATTTTCAATTGGAGTATATTAATAATGCATCTAAGCCTGGAGTTAAGGAGCAAATAGTAGAAATGTCAATCAACGGCTCTGGAGTTAGAGATACAGTAAGAGTATTAAAAGTGGGTATCAATACAGTTATCCGTGTTTTAAAAAAATCTAGTATTAAAAAACAATAAATCATTCTATCAGTACAACAGAAGTAATTATTGCTCCTGAGATAGATGAACAATGGTCTTATGTACAGAATAAATCCAGACAACGATGGCTTTGGTATGCCTTGGATAAGATTTCGTTAAAAGTAGTTGCTTATACGTTTGGTACAAGATGTGATAGCACATTAGAATCATTACTGAAAAAACTAGAGAATTTCAAGGTGACTTTTTACTATACAGATGGATGGGGGAGTTATGCTAGGTTATTAGACCCTAAAAAGCATATTATCAGTAAAAAATACACTCAACGGATAGAACGAAGTAACTTGAACCTTAGAACGAGATGCAAGAGGCTTGCACGTAAGACAATCTGCTTTTCCAAGTCATTGGATATTCATGATAAGGTTATTGGTACTCTTATTGAACGTATAGCTTTTTAATAGGCGTAACTGCAATATGGAGGCATGACCCATATTTTTTGATCCTCACGTGCTAGTTGTACGCTGCAGTCAAAAAATATGAAACACCTTGCTCTTTTCCAAATTAAACTTCGTCTATTTTTAAGCTTTATATACAAAAAATTAATTTAAAAACCATATGAACCAACAATTAAACAATTTAACCTTGCCTATATACATGGATTATCAGGCAACAACGCCGCTTGATCCAAGAGTAATGGGGGCAATGTTGCCATATTTTACTACCAAATTCGGGAATCCTCATTCACGTAGCCATTCTTTCGGCTGGGAAGCAGAAAACGCCGTTGAAGAGGCAAGGAGTAGAGTAGCAAGGTTAATAGGAGCAGATACTAAAGAAATTATTTTTACCTCCGGTGCAACCGAATCTAATAACCTTGCAATAAAGGGAATAGCAAAATTTTACGGCAATAAGAAAAATCATATTATTACTATAGTCAGTGAACATAAATGCGTACTTGATGCTTGCAGGCATTTAGAGCAGGAAGGTATAAAAATCACATACTTACCAATTAAACCAAATGGAATAATCGATTTAGAAACTCTAAAAAATGCTATTACTGATCAGACTATGTTAGTTTCAGTTATGGCGGTTAATAATGAAATAGGTGTTGTTCAGCCTTTAAAGGAAATAGGAAAAATTTGCCGTGAAAGAGGCGTTTTTTTTCATTCTGATATTGCTCAAGGATTCGGTAAAATTCCAATTGATGTTAACGAGTTTAATATTGATCTTGCTAGTATCTCAGGGCATAAAATTTACGGTCCGAAAGGAATAGGGGCGTTATATGTAAGGAAAAAACCTCGTGTGCGTGTTACGCCACTCATAAACGGTGGCGGACAGGAGAGAGGTATGCGTTCGGGTACGCTACCGACTCCTTTAATCGTAGGGCTTGGCATGGCTGCTGAAATAGCGTATAATGAGATGGAAAAAGATACTAAGCACGTAAATTACTTATTCGACAGATTTTTAAATAATATACATAGCCGAATTTCGGAAGTTTATTTAAACGGTGATAAAAATCAAAGATATAAAGGCAATCTAAATCTAAGCTTTGCCGGAGTAGAGGGAGAATCAATTATCCTTGCCATTAAAGATTTAGCGGTTTCTTCCGGGTCTGCTTGTACTTCCGCCTCTTTAGAGCCGTCATATGTTTTACGTTCTATGGGAATAGGTGAAGAGCTTGCCCATACTTCGATTAGGTTCGGCATAGGTAGATTTACTACCGAGCAGGAAGTTGATTACGCAGTAGATTTAATATGTTCAAAAATCGATAAATTAAGGGAATTAAGTCCTCTTTGGGAAATGATGCAAGAGGGGATTGATTTGAAGAAGATTAAATGGGCTACTCACTAAAAATCGTCATTGCGAGGAGGCGCATAGTGCCGATGCGGCGATCTCATTAAGTAGTATAAAATTCCTGAGATTGCCGCGTCGCCTAGCTCCTCGCGATGACGTTGAAACAAATAAAACCAAATTTTAGAGAATAACAATGGCTTATAGCAAAAAAGTGATAGATCATTATGAGAATCCTCGTAATGTCGGATCGCTTAATAAAGAGAAAAAAAACGTTGGAACAGGACTAGTTGGGGCTCCCGCTTGCGGTGACGTGATGAAGTTACAAATCGAAGTTGATGATGACGGGATTATTACAGATGCTAAATTTAAAACATTCGGCTGCGGTTCAGCTATTGCTTCAAGTTCTTTAGTAACAGAGTGGGTTAAAGGCAGATCAATAAACGATGCCGAAGAGATTAAAAATACTGAAATAGCAAAAGAATTATCGCTCCCGCCTGTAAAACTTCATTGCTCACTACTTGCTGAAGATGCAATAAAAGCAGCTATTGCCGATTACAAACAGAAAAAAGAAATCAAAAAAGACTCTTAAAACATGAAAAATGTTATTTCATTAACCGATGCTGCGGCAAAGCAAGTAAAATTGCTAATAGGAAAACGAGCAAAACCTACTTTTGGTATTAGAGTAGGGGTTAAGGCCGGCGGTTGCGCCGGTCAAACTTACTATGTTGAGTATGCCGATAGTAAAAATCAATTCGATGAAGTAGTTGAAGAAAAGGGCGTACGGATACTAATCGATCCAAAGGCATTAATGTATATTCTCGGTTCTGAAATGGACTATGTAGAGACGAAATTCAAATCCCAATTCACTTTCACCAATCCTAACGAAAAAGCTAATTGCGGCTGCGGCAAATCTTTTAACGTGTAATAATGTTAATCCCACTTGATTAATTACCCACTATATATTATTCTATAAGTTATAATATAAAAAGTAATTTGTATGACACAAGCATGTATATTAAAACCAGATACGAAAGGAAGAATAACACTTGGTAAATTAGCTAAAGGGGTAAGTAGTTTTCACGTCATTGTGAATAGTAAAAAAGGACAAATTATTCTAGAGCCATATACAGAAATACCTTTAAAAGAAAGTTGGCTATTTAATTGTAGAAGTCAAGATTTAATCTTACAGACATTATAAAAATTATATCTGAATGTCTGATAAGTTATGACTGTCAGATGAGTATTCAAGATATAAGATTTCGTTATTCTTTTCAACAGCTAACTTTTTACTATCCATAAAAGTCTGCATAGGTGTTTTTCCATAGCAATATTTACCGGAATGCGGTCTTTCATTATTATAATATTCTAGCCAAATATCAAGATCTAGTTGTAGATCATCAAGATCAGTATAGATCTTTTTACGCATAGCAGTATCAAAGAATTCTTGTTTCATAGTTTTATTAAAACGTTCACACATACCATTTGTTTGAGGAGAATATGCTTTAGTAGTAGTATGCTCAATACCCTCAATGCTTAAGAACAATTCAAAAGCATGATGTTCTATATTACCTTTATACTCACCACCTCTATCAGTTAAAATACGAAGTACTGGTATTTGCTGACTCTCATACCATGGTAACACTCTATCATTAAGCATGTCAGCAGCGGTAAGTGCTGTTTTATCAGTATATAGTTTAGCCTCTGCAACCCGAGTGTAACTATCAATAAACACTTGAGAATATACCTTGCCTATGCCTTTAAAATTACCTACATAATATGTGTCTTGGCATCCTAGATAACCTGGATGCTGTGTATCAATCTCACCATGAGCTTCTTTCTCGCTACGCCGTTTCTCTAATACTTGTAACTGAGCTTCGGTAAGAACAATACCATCCTGAGCCATTTTGGCTTCTAATGCTTTAAGTCTTTTATTGATATTATTTAAATCATTACGTAGCCAAATAGATCTAACTCCTCCAGGTGATACAAGAATACCAGTCTTTTTAAGCTCATTTGATACTCGCAGCTGACCATAAGCAGGGTATTCTATTGCCATATCTAATACTGCTCTCTCTACGGCAGGATCAACTCTATTCGCTATAATTGGCTTCTTCCGACTAATCTCATATAATGCTTCTTCTCCTCCTGTTTCATATAACTCTTTAAACCTATAATAACTGTCTCTACTGTAACCCATAGCTTTATATGCTGACGATATACTACCAAGACTCCTAGCTAATTCTAGTAATCCTATTTTTGGCTTTATTATTTTTTGATTTAGATTCATCTCTAATCCTCCATTTAATATTATCTTAATTTTACTAAATGTAAGATTAAATCTCAACTATTACACTATCCGTTGAGTGTATTTTTTACTGATAATATGCTTTTTAGGGTCTAATAACCTAGCATAACTCCCCCATCCATCTGTATAGTAAAAAGTCACCTTGAAATTCTCTAGTTTTTTCAGTAATGATTCTAATGTGCTATCACATCTTGTACCAAACGTATAAGCAACTACTTTTAACGAAATCTTATCCAAGGCATACCAAAGCCATCGTTGTCTGGATTTATTCTGTACATAAGACCATTGTTCATCTATCTCAGGAGCAATAATTACTTCTGTTGTACTGATAGAATGATTTATTGTTTTTTAATACTAGATTTTTTTAAAACACGGATAACTGTATTGATACCCACTTTTAATACTCTTACTGTATCTCTAACTCCAGAGCCGTTGATTGACATTTCTACTATTTGCTCCTTAACTCCAGGCTTAGATGCATTATTAATATACTCCAATTGAAAATATCGATTACACCGCTTGCATTGATATCTCTGTTGTTTTGAAATTGAATATCCTGACTTTATTACTTCTTCTGTGTTGTTACAATATCTACACTTAACATCTATTTTTGCCATAACTCCTTAACTATAATTCTCTCTTATTACTGTTTGAGGATTATAGACTATTTACTCTAAACTGCAATACGGAGGCACGACCCTGTTTAAGTTGCTCCCATTTATACTTTTCCGGTTTACCATATCCATTTGTAGCTTCTTCTAAGGTATCAGCCTGATATAAAAAAGGAACACTATCTTTTGATAATCTCACATCTACTTCTATTCCTTCTACGTAGCTCATTAAAGCATTTTGTACTGCTTCTACGCTATTACCTTGAAATTTTTCAGAAGTTAAGGATTTATGAGCAATATATTTAGGAAAATAAGTAATGGTAGGCGAAGTAACTAAAGCGGTAGGTGTATACAGAGGTTCAATATTAAGATAAATAGCTAAAATAATACTGCCCAAAAATATTATATATTTTATTATTTTTTTACTTTCATAATATAAAAATAATTAAAAAGGAAATTGTGTTTTTAATAAGTTGCATAAAATCGTTTTTATAGCTATATTAAAAGCCGTTTCTATAATTAAATCAATAACAAAATTATGTCGCAAAAATTAGGTTTCTGGGCGGTTTTTGCCTTAGTAACCGGCAGTCAAATCGGTACTAGCGTTTTTATATTACCGCTAAGTTTAGCACCGTTCGGTATATATAGCATTTGGGGTTGGGTACTTTCATTATTCGGTGCTATGAGTATAGCCCTTGTATTCTCATCCTTATGTGCAAAATTTCCTAAAACAGGCGGTCCGCACGTTTATGTACGAGAGAGTTTCGGGGATAAAATAGCCTTCTTCACCGGCTTCACTTACTGGGTTATATCCTTTGTCAGTACAAGTATAGTTGTCATTTCGGCAATAGGTTATCTAACGCCTTTTTTTCAATCACAAGCGGTTTTAGATTTAATATTACAGATAATATTATTAGGTGTTATTACGGTTTTAAATTTAAAAGGTCCTGAAGTAGCAGGAAAAGCAGAGTTTTATTTGACTCTCTTAAAATTCGTTCCGTTGCTTGTAGTGGGCTTATGTGCATTATCTCATTTTAATATAGATAATATAACTATAGCTGAAGAAGTAGAGAGTTTAAGCATTCCAACCATTATGGGAAGAGCTGCACTTCTTACTTTTTGGGGATTTATCGGTGTTGAGTGTGCCACTACCACGGCAGGAGCGGTAAAAGATCCAGCACAAACCATTCCAAAAGCCATAATAGTTGGAACTTTCTGCGTGGCGGTGTTATATATTATCAATAGCATAGGTATAATGGGATTAATCACTGCTTCTGAACTTATTAGCTCTAAAGCTCCTTATGCCGATGCCGCTACATTATTATTCGGGGGTAAATGGTCAAGCGTAATCACGATTATAGCCTCGATTATATGTATAGGTACGCTCAATGCTTGGGTGCTAACTAGCGGACAGATAGCTCTTGGGCTTGCAGAAGACGGATTATTACCGAAATTCTTTGCTAAGAAAAATAGCAACAACGCTCCAACTAACGGAATTATTGTAAGCTGCCTTGGAATTGTGCCGTTATTAATCTTTACGGCAAATGATAATTTTGCCACACAGATTACGCAAATAATAGATTTCTCGGCGACAACATTCTTATTCGTCTATCTAATTTGTAGCTTAGCTTTCCTAAAGGTAATTTTTAACTCAAAAGAAAAATTTTCTTATTATTATTTACTTATAGCCATAATATCGATTATCTTTTGTGTATGGGTTATCTATGAAACACCTATTAAAACTCTGATTATAGCTAGCTCCTTTACTATGCTCGGTATTCCTTTATATTATGGATGGTATAAACGTCATTCCAGTCTATGAGCAGCAACATTGCATAGCTTGTTTATGTCATTCCCGCAAAAGCGGGAATCTAGAAAAAAGCGAGATAAATCGAGCTTTTAATTTTAAAAACTTGTTGTATATGCGCATTTTAATTACTGGATTCCCGCTTCCGCGGGAATGACATCGAACTAGGAATGACATAAGGGCTATAAACATGACAAAAACCCGCATTAATCTACTTAGAAGCTTATTCACAGAATGTGATATAGACGGTTATATAATTCCGTCTAACGATAAATATATGAGCGAATATGTACCTGCGTATGCTAAAAGGCTTGAATATATAACAGGTTTTACCGGTTCAAACGGTATGGCTATTATATGTAAAGATACAGCATTGTTTTTTACCGACGGACGTTATTTAGAGCAGGCAGCAAGAGAACTTGATCCTACAATATTTCAGATTTTTGACTTAAAAGAGATATCTAAGTTTGGTAAAGATATAAAAATAGGTTACGATCCTGAATTATTTACTTATCCCGCCATATCAAATTTAAACTTCAATTTTCAGAAGATTAACGGAAATTTAATTGATAAAATTTGGCATAATCAGCCATCAGAGCCAAACTCTAAAGTTTATTTACATGATATTAAATTTGCAGGCGTTAGTCATATTGATAAAATAAGTAAATGTCGAGAAGTTGCATTGTCATCCCGCGGCTTGACCTCGGGGTCTAGTAATTATAATGAGCAATGTGCCTTAGTTATTCTCGATAGCTCTTCCATATGTTGGTTACTAAATTTGCGGGCTAGTGACGTTGCTTATACACCTTTAATGTTTGCAAAAGTAATCATTACGTCTACAAAATTATATCTATTTATCGATACTACAAGAATCGATGCCGAAATTATTAATGCACGTCCTGAAATAACAATTTTACCGGAAGAAGAATTTGAAAATATTTTAAAGAGTCATGACGATATTTTGATTGATGATATTATAGCCTCTCTGCATATAATGGACTTAATAGCTGATAAAAAAGTACAAAAAATTACCGATCCATGCTTAACGCTTAAAGCGTGTAAGAACGATGTAGAAATTAAGCATGCAATCGATTTTCATATTAAAGATGCAGTAGCTTTATGTGAGTTTTTTGCTGAGTTAGAGGAAAGTACTCGTCATTGCGAGAAGACGCAAAGCGCCGACGAAACAATCTCAGGAGAATATGATGAGATTGCCACGCAGTCTTCGACTGCTCGCAATGACGAACATTCTATAGGTTTAAAGCTTACGGAGCAACGAGCCAAACAAGAAGACTATGTTTCTGATAGTTTTCCTGCTATTTGCGGATTTCAGGAAAATAGTGCCATTATTCATTATAGAGCTGCTCCTGAAAATGCTAAAAAAATTATAGGGCAGGGGATATTACTGATTGATTCCGGTGGTCAGTACCAAGGTGCTACTACCGATATAACAAGGACAATCGTGATAGGTACGCCGACTGAGGAGCAGAAAAAGCGTTATACGCAAGTACTTAAAGGACATATTGCTTTAGCTAACGCCAAATTCCCAAAAAATATCATCGCAGGAGCTAATCTTGATATACTAGCTCGGCAATATTTATGGCAAGAAATGTTAGATTATCCGCACGGTACAGGGCATGGAGTAGGGAGTTTCTTAAGCGTTCATGAAGGACCACAAAGCATAAATCTTCGTAATAAAACAATACTTAAAGCAGGTATGATCTTATCTAATGAACCGGGTTTTTATATTTCTGGAAAATACGGAATTAGAATAGAAAATTTAATGTATGTAAAAGAAAATAGCGGATGGCTTGAATTTGAAACCTTAAGCCTAGTACCTTATGCTAGTAAATTGATTGATACGAAACTACTTAATATTGATGAAATAAATTATATTAAGGAATATTATAACAAAATTAGAGCTAAAATTTATGATTTATTATCCACGCAAGCAAGGAATTGGCTTAATAACGAAATAAATTTATTTTTGTAATAGTTGAGATTTAATCTTACATTTAGTAAAATTAAGATAATATTAAATGGAGGATTAGAGATGAATCTAAATCAAAAAATAATAAAGCCAAAAATAGGATTACTAGAATTAGCTAGGAGTCTTGGTAGTATATCGTCAGCATATAAAGCTATGGGTTACAGTAGAGACAGTTATTATAGGTTTAAAGAGTTATATGAAACAGGAGGAGAAGAAGCATTATATGAGATTAGTCGGAAGAAGCCAATTATAGCGAATAGAGTTGATCCTGCCGTAGAGAGAGCAGTATTAGATATGGCAATAGAATACCCCGCTTATGGTCAGCTGCGAGTATCAAATGAGCTTAAAAAGACTGGTATTCTTGTATCACCTGGAGGAGTTAGATCTATTTGGCTACGTAATGATTTAAATAATATCAATAAAAGACTTAAAGCATTAGAAGCCAAAATGGCTCAGGATGGTATTGTTCTTACCGAAGCTCAGTTACAAGTATTAGAGAAACGGCGTAGCGAGAAAGAAGCTCATGGTGAGATTGATACACAGCATCCAGGTTATCTAGGATGCCAAGACACATATTATGTAGGTAATTTTAAAGGCATAGACAAGGTATATTCTCAAGTGTTTATTGATAGTTACACTCGGGTTGCAGAGGCTAAACTATATACTGATAAAACAGCACTTACCGCTGCTGACATGCTTAATGATAGAGTGTTACCATGGTATGAGAGTCAGCAAATACCAGTACTTCGTATTTTAACTGATAGAGGTGGTGAGTATAAAGGTAATATAGAACATCATGCTTTTGAATTGTTCTTAAGCATTGAGGGTATTGAGCATACTACTACTAAAGCATATTCTCCTCAAACAAATGGTATGTGTGAACGTTTTAATAAAACTATGAAACAAGAATTCTTTGATACTGCTATGCGTAAAAAGATCTATACTGATCTTGATGATCTACAACTAGATCTTGATATTTGGCTAGAATATTATAATAATGAAAGACCGCATTCCGGTAAATATTGCTATGGAAAAACACCTATGCAGACTTTTATGGATAGTAAAAAGTTAGCTGTTGAAAAGAATAACGAAATCTTATATCTTGAATACTCATCTGACAGTCATAACTTATCAGACATTCAGATATAATTTTTATAATGTCTGTAAGATTAAATCTTGACTTCTACAAATAATTATTGTAATTTAATTATTGTAATTGACGTTTCTGCTATTTATTGGTATAAAGTCCATATACTCGTTTAATTTGAAAAATTGACCATGTTATCTTTTGCTGATAATCCTCACGTACTAATTCTTCATTATTTTCTACATTGGGACGTCGCCAAGTGGTAAGGCAACGGTTTTTGGTATCGTCATTCGGAGGTTCGAATCCTCCCGTCCCAGCCATATGAAAGTACTCTTTCCGAGGTATTTAACCCAACGTCAAGAATACTCTTTAATTATTACTAAAAGCAATAATATTTTATCCTTAGTTTGCCAAAAGGTAGGGGAAATATTTAAATTTAAAATGGGCTTGGTTAACTCTTATAATTGTTCTATAATCTATATTATGGAAAATTATCCGCTCTGCTAAACTTTCGCTTGTCACGATTCAGGTGTAGAAGTCAAGATTTAATCTCACAGACATTATAAAAATTATATCTGAATGTCTGATAAGTTATGACTGTCAGATGAGTATTCAAGATATAAGATTTCGTTATTCTTTTCAACAGCTAACTTTTTACTATCCATAAAAGTCTGCATAGGTGTTTTTCCATAGCAATATTTACCGGAATGCGGTCTTTCATTATTATAATATTCTAGCCAAATATCAAGATCTAGTTGTAGATCATCAAGATCAGTATAGATCTTTTTACGCATAGCAGTATCAAAGAATTCTTGTTTCATAGTTTTATTAAAACGTTCACACATACCATTTGTTTGAGGAGAATATGCTTTAGTAGAGTTTAGCCTCTGCAACCCGAGTGTAACTATCAATAAACACTTGAGAATATACCTTGCCTATGCCTTTAAAATTACCTACATAATATGTGTCTTGGCATCCTAGATAACCTGGATGCTGTGTATCAATCTCACCATGAGCTTCTTTCTCGCTACGCCGTTTCTCTAATACTTGTAACTGAGCTTCGGTAAGAACAATACCATCCTGAGCCATTTTGGCTTCTAATGCTTTAAGTCTTTTATTGATATTATTTAAATCATTACGTAGCCAAATAGATCTAACTCCTCCAGGTGATACAAGAATACCAGTCTTTTTAAGCTCATTTGATACTCGCAGCTGACCATAAGCGGGGTATTCTATTGCCATATCTAATACTGCTCTCTCTACGGCAGGATCAACTCTATTCGCTATAATTGGCTTCTTCCGACTAATCTCATATAATGCTTCTTCTCCTCCTGTTTCATATAACTCTTTAAACCTATAATAACTGTCTCTACTGTAACCCATAGCTTTATATGCTGACGATATACTACCAAGACTCCTAGCTAATTCTAGTAATCCTATTTTTGGCTTTATTATTTTTTGATTTAGATTCATCTCTAATCCTCCATTTAATATTATCTTAATTTTACTAAATGTAAGATTAAATCTCAACTATTACAATTCAGGGTCCAATCAGGGTCCAAATATAATGCTTGAAATTCTTTAGCTATTTCAAGAGCTAACGTAGTTTTACCTTTAATAAACGAAGAAGATATACCTCTAAATGACCGTTATATTGAGTTGATTTAGTGGTGGTGCATTCGATTGGATTTGAACCAACGACCTTTGCCTTCGGAGGGCAATGCTCTATCCAGCTGAGCTACGAATGCAAATGTTGTCATTTCGTCATTGCAAGCGACTAGAAGCCTTGTTGCATGGCTCGGTTTTCCGCTATTAGCGAGAAAGCATTACCCACAAAACCGTCATTCCTGCAAGACCTTGTTGCGTAGATATAAAAAAAAGTAGCTGCGAACTAAGAAAAGTAGTAAATCGACAAAAAACTTAACCACAAGTATGTATGTCAAAGCTACAAAAAGTTTGCAACTGGAAAGAATATAACAGAAGTTTAAAGAAAAGAGGAACAATAATTTTCACATTTTGTGAAGAATATTTAAAAGAGTTATATTATGGAGGGGAACAGAGGCAAGGAGGAGCGAGAAGATATAATAGCAAGATGTATGAATATTTGCTAACAATTAAGCTGTTATTAAGATTGCCATGGCGAGCAACAAGCGGATTTGCAGAAGGAATGTTTAGCAAAATATTTGCGGGTAAGGATTTAAGAATACCGGATTATGCCCATGCATCAAGAATCGCTAGTAAGCTAAAGTTACGAGTAAAAAATATTGGAGTACAAGAGAAAGGTTCAGGGAAAGAGATAGTATTTGATAGTACCGGAGTAAATGTATATAGCACCATGGAATTAGAGAATTTAGAGAATATGTATATAGCACCATGGAATTGAATATAAAATTTTAATCTCCACGCAAATGACGAACGCCTACGCGGGAATGACGAGTTAGTAAATTGTGTAATAGTTGAGATTTAATCTTACATTTAGTAAAATTAAGATAATATTAAATGGAGGATTAGAGATGAATCTAAATCAAAAAATAATAAAGCCAAAAATAGGATTACTAGAATTAGCTAGGAGTCTTGGTAGTATATCGTCAGCATGTAAAGCTATGGGTTACAGTAGAGACAGTTATTATAGGTTTAAAGAGTTATATGAAACAGGAGGAGAAGAAGCATTATATGAGATTAGTCGGAAGAAGCCAATTATAGCGAATAGAGTTGATCCTGCCGTAGAGAGAGCAGTATTAGATATGGCAATAGAATACCCCGCTTATGGTCAGCTGCGAGTATCAAATGAGCTTAAAAAGACTGGTATTCTTGTATCACCTGGAGGAGTTAGATCTATTTGGCTACGTAATGATTTAAATAATATCAATAAAAGACTTAAAGCATTAGAAGCCAAAATGGCTCAGGATGGTATTGTTCTTACCGAAGCTCAGTTACAAGTATTAGAGAAACGGCGTAGCGAGAAAGAAGCTCATGGTGAGATTGATACACAGCATCCAGGTTATCTAGGATGCCAAGACACATATTATGTAGGTAATTTTAAAGGCATAGGCAAGGTATATTCTCAAGTGTTTATTGATAGTTACACTCGGGTTGCAGAGGCTAAACTATATACTGATAAAACAGCACTTACCGCTGCTGACATGCTTAATGATAGAGTGTTACCATGGTATGAGAGTCAGCAAATACCAGTACTTCGTATTTTAACTGATAGAGGTGGTGGGTATAAAGGTAATATAGAACATCATGCTTTTGAATTGTTCTTAAGCATTGAGGGTATTGAGCATACTACTACTAAAGCATATTCTCCTCAAACAAATGGTATGTGTGAACGTTTTAATAAAACTATGAAACAAGAATTCTTTGATACTGCTATGCGTAAAAAGATCTATACTGATCTTGATGATCTACAACTAGATCTTGATATTTGGCTAGAATATTATAATCATGAAAGACCGCATCTTATATCTTGAATACTCATCTGACAGTCATAACTTATCAGACATACAGATATAATTTTTATAATGTCTGTAAGATTAAATCTTGACTTCTACAGGCATCGTAAATCACAAAGGCATCGTAACAATAAACTGAGTCTTATCCTGTTTATCGTTTTCTGCCCAAATTTTTCCGGCGTGCAGTTCTATTACTTTCCTACAGAGAGCAAGCCCTACTCCTCTACCTCCTGCCGGTGTACGTGTTTTAGAGCTTACGACAAATACGCCGAATATACTCTGCAATTCCTCTTTCAGCACTCCTACTCCATCGTCTTTTATACTGAATACAATGCTGTCTTTCTGCTTTTGCAAATCAATTTTTATTATTCCCTCACTACAATAGCTAATAGCGTTAATTATTAGATTATCGAATGTGTGTTTAATATAATGAGGATCACAGTTAAATATTATATTCTCTTCAATATCAGATACAAAATTTAAGGTTTTGCCATTTAGATATAGTTTTTTACATACTTGAATTCTTTCGTGCAGTACTTCGCTTAAGTTTATATCTTCTTTATTTAATTCATAATTAAGACTGGATAATTTTGAAAAATCTAGAATATTATTTATCAAGCTATTTAATCTAATGGAGCTTTTAGCTATAATCTCTACAGCACTACGACGCTGATCTTCATTAAATTTATCATA
Organism: Rickettsia senegalensis; assembly: GCF_056135685.1. Lineage (NCBI taxonomy): Bacteria > Pseudomonadati > Pseudomonadota > Alphaproteobacteria > Rickettsiales > Rickettsiaceae > Rickettsia > Rickettsia senegalensis. Next base: position 1,026,507 of record NZ_JBVYTQ010000001.1, read on the forward strand.
ATTAGCCCATAAGGTTTCACCAAGGCTAATAATACCGGTTAGCGGTGTATTGATTTCATGGTTTATATTACGTAAGAACTCATGTTTCAAATCAAGTAACTTCTCCAATTCCTGCTCTCTATAATTAACTCTATTACCTAAATGAGTATTTTTTAGATTAACTAATCTTTCTTGCTCCTGCCTTGGTTTTAAGAATACTATTAAAAGGCTACTAAATAAGGTTAGGAAATATATTACTTTGAATTGAAAACTATCTATGCTAATTAATAACTGCTCATCCATAAAATATTTATAAAACTCTATACTAGCACACACGCCTGTAACGGTCATAAGTAAAGTAGCTTGCCACCTGAATATAGTTGCAATTATAAGTAAGTTAATTATCGAACACATTAATTGCAACTGATCAAAACTATTTGATATAACAAGTAAACTACCGAAAAATATTAATATAACGAAAGTAGCAACAAACCAAGATAAAGATATAATATAATTCTTTTTAAATTTTAAAGACCATAAAGGATAAGTGATTAATATTGCAGCAGTGATAAGGGTGGTATGGTAAATAATATTATATATCTCCAAATGGTTCATTATTTTACTACCCGATGTGGTATATAAAGATGAGAACATCGATATTAAAATAAATATACCGACATAACTATAAGTAATTTCTTGATTTGGTAGAGTGCTTTCCCAATATTTAAAGATGTTAAAATTCTTAAGATCACGAAATAAAGTCAAAAATTTTCTTTTTCTCTCTTGCTTGATTATTTTAACGGCTAGCGGCTCTTTTAAAGAATTAAACCCTCCTGGTTGTTTTAAAATATAATGGCTTCCAAGGAAAAAGAGTAAATTTACTATAGTTGCGGGCAATATCGGATAAATACCTAAAACCGCTCTTAAAGAAAATACTTGCCACAATATAATAGTTAATATTGCAGCAATCATACCGATAAAAAAACTTTTGGCACTTGATTTAAAACCGTATATTAACAAAATTAACGGCAAAGTGATTAGCGGCAAATAGATACTAGTCAATAATAGAAATAGATTTATTAAATCTTTCGTATAGAGTGATATAATAAAACCTATTAATCCTATAGTGATTGCCGTTACATAATTACTATTTAGAGAAGCCTTTTTAATTATGTCATTAGTAAAAGTTACCGCTACAACGTTAATATAAGTGTTGGTACTTGAGATTATCATTGCCATAATAACACCGACAATTAACCCCTTAAATCCTATATAACTTTTAATAATCCGTAAAAACAATTCATTAGTGTTAACACTTGGATCTTGAGATAGTAATAATATTACAATCCAAATAAATAAGGCGGATAAACAAAGACAAATAATTGACGAAATAAAAAATGTTTTTGATATTTGCTTTGTGTCTTTTGCCATCAATATTCTTTGAAAAATTGAAGGACCAAGCGACGGAATCGCAAAATATATAAAAATATTTAAAGAAATCCAAAATTTAGGACTAGTATAGTGAAACAAACCTTGTAAATCAGCTAGACGAGTCTGTACGTTTGAGTCTATAACTATATGCGGATCGCTAAAAACGTTCCATACGACAATTCCTATTACCGGAATAATTGCACTATAGGTAAAAAACTGTACGGCTTCGGTAAAAGTAACCGATTTTACACCGCCAAAAGCAGAATAGCTTATTATTACGGTGGCAATACATAAATCTATGTAAAAATTTGAAATATTAAAGAATAGCTGTAATATTAAACTTGCTACGTGGAATTGCATGGCAATCCTACCTATAGACATTAATATACTAACTATCGACGTAAGAATACGAACTTTGTTACCGTAAGCCTCCCCTATTATTTCCGCTGCTGATAAACTACCCAAAAAATTCTCAAAACGAGGAGCTATAAAGTAACTAATTAATAACCAACTAACGACGCTCCCGAATATACTAGGTAATAAGTAAAATAGCCCGTCCGTATATATTCTTGAATTATCGATTAAAAAAGTACTAGTACCGATCCAAGTAGCAATAAGAGTTGCGACTATCGTACCTGTAGAAAAATTCCTTTTTCCTATCGCATATTCGCGAATGTTTTTTATATTTTTGATATTTAGAAGTCCAACTAGCAAATTAATTGCTAAAAAGCTAGTAAAAATGAGGAGATCTATATTTGGCATAGAGTTAAGTTATAGGGATTTTCTATATTTGGCATAGAGTTAAGTTATAGGGATTTTCTATGCAAATAATAATAAAAATAAAACAAGTAGCAATAAGAGTTGCGACTATCGTACCTGTAGAAAAATTCCTTTTTCCTATCGCATATTCGCGAATGTTTTTTATATTTTTGATATTTAGAAGTCCAACTAGCAAATTAATTGCTAAAAAGCTAGTAAAAATGAGGAGATCTATATTTGGCATAGAGTTAAGTTATAGGGATTTTCTATATTTGGCATAGAGTTAAGTTATAGGGATTTTCTATGCAAATAATAATAAAAATAAAAAAAGAAACAAACAATATTTTTGTAGATATATGTCATTCCCGCGTGAATCCGTCATTGCGAGGAAATGACGTAAGTAATTGACGAAGCAATCTCAGGAGGTTTGGCGAGATTGCCACGCAGGCATACATGCCGGCTCGCAATGACGTTCAAAACAAGCCATTGCAGTAAGGCTATAACAAGACAAGGGTCGTGCCTCCGTATTGCAGTTTAGAGTAAATAGTCTATAATCCTCAAACAGTAATAAGAGAGAATTATAGTTAAGGAGTTATGGCAAAAATAGATGTTAAGTGTAGATATTGTAACAACACAGAAGAAGTAATAAAGTCAGGATATTCAATTTCAAAACAACAGAGATATCAATGCAAGCGGTGTAATCGATATTTTCAATTGGAGTATATTAATAATGCATCTAAGCCTGGAGTTAAGGAGCAAATAGTAGAAATGTCAATCAACGGCTCTGGAGTTAGAGATACAGTAAGAGTATTAAAAGTGGGTATCAATACAGTTATCCGTGTTTTAAAAAAATCTAGTATTAAAAAACAATAAATCATTCTATCAGTACAACAGAAGTAATTATTGCTCCTGAGATAGATGAACAATGGTCTTATGTACAGAATAAATCCAGACAACGATGGCTTTGGTATGTAATAGTTGAGATTTAATCTTACATTTAGTAAAATTAAGATAATATTAAATGGAGGATTAGAGATGAATCTAAATCAAAAAATAATAAAGCCAAAAATAGGATTACTAGAATTAGCTAGGAGTCTTGGTAGTATATCGTCAGCATATAAAGCTATGGGTTACAGTAGAGACAGTTATTATAGGTTTAAAGAGTTATATGAAACAGGAGGAGAAGAAGCATTATATGAGATTAGTCGGAAGAAGCCAATTATAGCGAATAGAGTTGATCCTGCCGTAGAGAGAGCAGTATTAGATATGGCAATAGAATACCCCGCTTATGGTCAGCTGCGAGTATCAAATGAGCTTAAAAAGACTGGTATTCTTGTATCACCTGGAGGAGTTAGATCTATTTGGCTACGTAATGATTTAAATAATATCAATAAAAGACTTAAAGCATTAGAAGCCAAAATGGCTCAGGATGGTATTGTTCTTACCGAAGCTCAGTTACAAGTATTAGAGAAACGGCGTAGCGAGAAAGAAGCTCATGGTGAGATTGATACACAGCATCCAGGTTATCTAGGATGCCAAGACACATATTATGTAGGTAATTTTAAAGGCATAGACAAGGTATATTCTCAAGTGTTTATTGATAGTTACACTCGGGTTGCAGAGGCTAAACTATATACTGATAAAACAGCACTTACCGCTGCTGACATGCTTAATGATAGAGTGTTACCATGGTATGAGAGTCAGCAAATACCAGTACTTCGTATTTTAACTGATAGAGGTGGTGAGTATAAAGGTAATATAGAACATCATGCTTTTGAATTGTTCTTAAGCATTGAGGGTATTGAGCATACTACTACTAAAGCATATTCTCCTCAAACAAATGGTATGTGTGAACGTTTTAATAAAACTATGAAACAAGAATTCTTTGATACTGCTATGCGTAAAAAGATCTATACTGATCTTGATGATCTACAACTAGATCTTGATATTTGGCTAGAATATTATAATAATGAAAGACCGCATTCCGGTAAATATTGCTATGGAAAAACACCTATGCAGACTTTTATGGATAGTAAAAAGTTAGCTGTTGAAAAGAATAACGAAATCTTATATCTTGAATACTCATCTGACAGTCATAACTTATCAGACATTCAGATATAATTTTTATAATGTCTGTAAGATTAAATCTTGACTTCTACACATTATAACAGGCATCGTAATCAACTATAGCTGTTTTTTCTCTTCTAATACATCTGCTACGGTTTTATTACCAACCATCTGGATACTTGGATCAAACGGCGGCTTATTTTCTTTATTTAATAATGCTTTTAAAGTTAGAAGTTTTGGAGTATTAGCATTCACTTTTGAATTATTTAAAAATAATCTATGGCTAGGCGTCGCTGCATCTTGAGTACATTGACTATTTACATTACCACCGATTTTTATTAAAGTTTCTACGATTTTAGTAGCGTTATAGTCACTATACCAATCAAGTGGTGTTCTACCACTCTTATCAGAGAAATTTACATCAGGTTTTGTATACATATTGTTTATACATTTTTCTAAGAATTCGGCTCCAAATTCACCAAGCCATGCTATGGTATTAGAATTCAATTGATCCATAATGTTAGGATTAAATCCTTGTTGTTTTACTATTTTTTCTATTATAGGCTCCGCTAAAGATTTTAGCTCTTTAAAATTGTTGATTAACAATGTTTTTTCTTGACCGGATGCTTTTGAAATATCTTGTTTAATAGACCATATTATATTACCAAGCGTAGCAATCATATTATTACCGCCGGTAGAATTTACAAGATTACAATTTTCTAATGTTTTTTCTGCTAATTCCTTTACATTTTTTATTAAAGTTTTAAACCTGCTTGAGCTAAATATTTATGACCGTTATCGGGTATTTTAGATATTGTATTTTGTATTTGTAAAGTACCGTTAGCTAATAAATTTAATATATTATTTGTTACAAGCGAAGGGTTAGCTCCAAATTTTAGCAAATTTTCAACTATTTTATAATATTTATCCATTTGAGTTTGAAATAAACTTATATTTTGATTACTCGGATTATTAGTAATAAGCTGATATTTATTTCAATATGTATTTACATAAATATTTATTGCAGAATATAAAGCGGTATGATTATCTTGACCAAGATCGTTAATATCTAAACCTAACGACTTTAATTTTTCGGTTTGGTCTTTACGGAAATCATCCGAAATATGCGGCTCCATAGCAACACGGAAAAAATTATGAATTTTTGCTTTTTCAGCTGCAACAAATTTATCCATTATTTGAGAATTATTATGAAATACATCCATTACCTTAGAGCTATTACTCCAAATTCCCCACTCAAGTATAGTATTACCAGCTCTGTCTTTCTTACCCCAATTTTAGTTTCAGGGATGGAGATCATTTTGCTTAATATCTGTACAGCAGTATTTTCTAAAGCATTTTTAACGTTCTGATCTTGTTGTTGAGGTATTAAATTACAAAGAGTTTCAAAAATATTAAGATTGTTGTTAACATTATTGACATTATCTTTATTTAAAGCCGTTGGTACAGACATTATATCTTGTATACGTCCGGTATTAAGTAATTCACAAGGTGTACGTGTATCAGGAATATTAATATCAAGACTTATTTGTTTAAATTTTTCGATTTGCTCGTTTTGGAACGTAGAGGCAAGATGGTTTGATTTTAAAACACGTGTAAAATTTTGCATTTGTGCTTTTTCAATTGCTATAAACTTCGTTGTTGTATATGCAGAACCGCTCCAAATACCCCATTCAAGTATAGTATTACCGGCTCCATCTTTCTTACCCCAATTAGTTTCAGGGATGGAGATCATTTTTCCTAATGTTTGTATTGCAGTATTTTCTAAAATATTCTTAACATTCTTATCTTGCTGTTGAGGTATTAAATTGCAAAGAGTTTCAAAAATATTAAGGCTGTTGTTAAGCTCATTAACATTAGTTCCATTTAAAAACTGCGGTATATATTGTATATTTCCTGAAGTTAACAATTGGAAAGTTGTAGTCATAAAAGTATCCAATTTATATTATTTTTTATAAAAAATACCATGAAATATGGTTCGCATCTAGTTGTAATATATATAATACGTGAAAACTTAATGGGTCTCAAGTAATTATTAAAAAATTAATTATTATTTAATACCAAGGTGCGAGAGATAAGTTTATTTTAATTCCTTTAACTGTGATATCAGATTTTTTACAGGCAAGATATTTTTCTTCTCTAATTAAGGCGATAGCTTTATTACGGTAACTTGAACATATTACACCGATTTTTTCATTACTTGCTAGTATATCTTCATCTTTAACTAATAAAGATAAATCGTCATCTGCTGTAATTTTATATATCTTTCTTCTTATAACCCCTTGATATTTAGCTCTTGAAATGACTTCCTGACCGACATAACAGCCTTTGTCAAAACTAATTGCCTTTAACTTCTCAGCACCGTACATATTTGGAATGGATTTATCTGTGATTAAATCTTCCACACCGTCTATTATTGCGAAATTATATTTATCTTCGAGGTATAAGGAAGCTGGATTCTCGCTTCCGCAGAGAGATGTTGTTGCGCAGTTCTCCAAACCGTCATTGCGAGTGACCATAGGGAATGTGACAATCTCAGGAATTTTGTCCGAGATTGCTTCGTCGACGCCTATGGCGTCTTCTCGCAATGACAAAAAAGATGACACGATTGAGCGAAAACCGAGCATAGGATATCTCGGATCACGAAACGTAACTAGCGTGTCTATATCTAATTTTTGATGTGAATAGACAATTTTATACTCTTCGCTAAAATTTATTATTTGTATTTTTGAGCGAAATTTATAGAAGTTTAAATGCTCTATCAAAGCAGCTTTATTACTTTTATCAATATCAAGGTAAATTTCCTCAAGGTTATGAACATACACGAAAAAATCAAATAAATATCTTCCTTGATTATTAAGCAAATAGGTATAACAGTAGCTGCTCTTACAAATATCGTTAGTAATGAGATTTTGTAGGAACTTTACCGAATCTAAACCTATTATTTTGATAATCTCTCTATTACTTAATATTTCATACATAATTATAATATTATTGACTTTATAGGTGCCTAACTACTATACTCTAAATTTATATAAATTAAACTTAATAATCATGAGATGTTCATCTTACTGCACTTCTTCCGAATATAAGATGAGTGATCTAGTTACTAATTTAAAAAAGATTGGTCTTGAGCCTCAGCATTTTGACGATGTTTTATATATTCGGAAAGAGATAAATAAAGACTCTGATTTTATAGAGATATTTTTCTTTCCGTTTGGCTGTGTAACTATTTGGGGCGGCGATGAAATTCAAGAAAAAATAGTTTTAAACGATACTGATTTAGTAACAGTTAATAAGCTTAAAGAGCCGGTATCTGATTATATTTATTTTGAATATAATACAGAAGCCCCGAAAACATTTATTGACGAAGAAAAAAATAAAATAATCTTAGCAGATAAATCAGTTTTTGTTAAACTTTCTATTTCTCATGCTCTTGCACAATCGGTTAAACTTAGCGTTCTTGAGCAATCCGTTAGTAACTTGATTGTTCAGACCACTCCTATTCAGCAGGAACTAGCTAGAACCGGCAGCGTATCGCTTTCAAAAAAGGAGATATTACAGCAAATAGGTATATTATTTAACGAGCGTTATTCAATCAGTTTGCATAGCGACATATTCGATACTCCGGAATTCTTTTGGCGTCGTCCGAGCTATGAGCCTCTATATCTGATGACGGCAGAGTTTCAAGACATAGAAATACGGCAAAATATAATGAATCATCGGCTTAATATGATTCACGAGCTTTTAGACATTCTTTCAAATGACCTTAATTATAAACATTCTACCAAACTTGAGTGGATTATTATTATTTTAATCGGTCTTGAAGTTGTCTTGTCGTTATCTCATACTAATCTTTTCTTAAAAATTATCGGAGCTTTATAAATAGCTTCTATGCAAATTATCGATAATCAAAAAACATTAGAAGAATTTTGTAACAGGTTAGCAAATAAGACGTGCTTAAGCATAGATACGGAATTTGAGCGTCGCTATACCTATTATGCTCAGCTTAGTATAATTCAAGTTAAAGCAGAAGAATATTGCGGAATAATTGATGCATTAAGCAACTTAGATCTGAATATTTTTAATAAGTTACTTGCAGATAATAATATTACTAAAATATTTCATGCTCCTCGGGAAGATTTAGAGATTTTCTATAATTTATTTAAAACCCTACCTTCTAATGTTTTTGATATACAAATTGCAGCAAATATTTGCGGATTCGGTAAACAGCTAAGCTATGATGACCTTTGTTATAAGTTAATTGGTATTACTATCGATAAAACCCACCAAAAATCTAACTGGCTAAAACGCCCTATCACTAGTGATATGTTAAATTATGCAATGTTAGATGTGGAGTATTTGTATAAGATATATAAAGAGCTAAATAATATAATTATTAGAAATAATTTAACTAATAAATACCAAACTACTCTTAGTTCTTTATTAGACGTTAGAAATTATAAGGTTGAGCCGAAAAATGCGTGGAAAAAAATAAAATATAGAAGTGATGATGAGAGTTTTAACCGTAAAATTCAAGCGCTTGCAGCTTATCGTGAAGAGAATGCACAAACTATAAATATTCCTCGTAAGCATTTTATTTTAAATGAAGATTTAATAAAGCTTAGTAAATGCCCGCCATTGCATCACAAGGATTTTAAAAATCTAAATTTAAAAAGCAAATATTTACATAAACAAAAATATAAAGATGAAATAATAAGTTTGTGTAATAACTTATAAGAAAAAAGCTACAAATCAAATAATTTGTAGCCTATATATGATGTAGAAGTCAAGATTTAATCTTACAGACATTATAAAAATTATATCTGAATGTCTGATAAGTTATGACTGTCAGATGAGTATTCAAGATATAAGATTTCGTTATTCTTTTCAACAGCTAACTTTTTACTATCCATAAAAGTCTGCATAGGTGTTTTTCCATAGCAATATTTACCGGAATGCGGTCTTTCATTATTATAATATTCTAGCCAAATATCAAGATCTAGTTGTAGATCATCAAGATCAGTATAGATCTTTTTACGCATAGCAGTATCAAAGAATTCTTGTTTCATAGTTTTATTAAAACGTTCACACATACCATTTGTTTGAGGAGAATATGCTTTAGTAGTAGTATGCTCAATACCCTCAATGCTTAAGAACAATTCAAAAGCATGATGTTCTATATTACCTTTATACTCACCACCTCTATCAGTTAAAATACGAAGTACTGGTATTTGCTGACTCTCATACCATGGTAACACTCTATCATTAAGCATGTCAGCAGCGGTAAGTGCTGTTTTATCAGTATATAGTTTAGCCTCTGCAACCCGAGTGTAACTATCAATAAACACTTGAGAATATACCTTGCCTATGCCTTTAAAATTACCTACATAATATGTGTCTTGGCATCCTAGATAACCTGGATGCTGTGTATCAATCTCACCATGAGCTTCTTTCTCGCTACGCCGTTTCTCTAATACTTGTAACTGAGCTTCGGTAAGAACAATACCATCCTGAGCCATTTTGGCTTCTAATGCTTTAAGTCTTTTATTGATATTATTTAAATCATTACGTAGCCAAATAGATCTAACTCCTCCAGGTGATACAAGAATACCAGTCTTTTTAAGCTCATTTGATACTCGCAGCTGACCATAAGCGGGGTATTCTACTGCCATATCTAATACTGCTCTCTCTACGGCAGGATCAACTCTATTCGCTATAATTGGCTTCTTCCGACTAATCTCATATAATGCTTCTTCTCCTCCTGTTTCATATAACTCTTTAAACCTATAATAACTGTCTCTACTGTAACCCATAGCTTTATATGCTGACGATATACTACCAAGACTCCTAGCTAATTCTAGTAATCCTATTTTTGGCTTTATTATTTTTTGATTTAGATTCATCTCTAATCCTCCATTTAATATTATCTTAATTTTACTAAATGTAAGATTAAATCTCAACTATTACATAATGAATAGAAAAAAATTAGCCAATTAATGTAACTTGTATCTCACTATCTTGTACTATTTTGACATATTCATTGTATACATCATCAGGCAAGTTACTAAATGCCTGATCGATGATAAGTGTCCCTACTCCTATCAATGCTAATTGAAAGCAAATATCTCCAGTCTGAGTATCGCCGGATACTTGTCCTGTTTCTAGCCAATCTCCAACTGCTTGTGCAAAAAAAGCAAAAGGTACACCGAGCAATACAACAATTTTTTTTATTATATCAACCATTTTATTCTATGTCATTCTCGCGTGGTATTTGTTGCGTGGCTCGTTGTATGTCGTTCCCGCGGAGGCGAGAATCCAGTAATAAATATATAAAAACAAGTTTTTTATATATTTATTTTATCAAATTATGTGACCTCTGTATCAATATTGAAGTTATTTCCCTGGATTCCTGCTTTCGCAGGAATGACATAGAATAAAATCAAGTTTACGATCATGAGGTTCAACCGGAAAATTATCTATTAACTGCTCTTTTAAACAAACTCCGACAGCCAATATATTTCGGTTATTATTAAGATATCGGTCAAAATGTCCTTTGCCGTATCCAAGTCTATAACCGTCCCGACTAAACGCAAGCCCCGGAATAATGACTAATTCAGGGATAACACAATCATTATTTATAGGTTCATAGGTTTTAAAAGCACCTAAAGCCAACTGATCGTTATAATGATAAGGACAATATTTTATCTCATTTTTTATAACTTTCGGTAGGAAGAATCTTATTTTAGGATGTAAGTTTGTTATCTCAAGTAAGTTAATCTCGTATTTTAGAGGATAGTAAAGTCCTACTATCTTTACTTTTAACTCCTTTAATAACCGGCTAATTTTATTTATTAGAGAGTTTTTGACTAAGTCGGAATTAATCTTATCTTGGTTTTTTATTAAAAATTCTTTGAAATAAAGCCGCAGCTCTTGTTTGGTCATAAATATCCTTAAATTCGTCATTGCGAGGAGCGAAGCGACGTGGCAATCTCATAAAGCATAACTCCTGAGATTGCTTCGTCGAATTACTGCGTAATTCTTCTCGCAATGACGTAGGGGTATATTACATATTAATCGTTCTTTTATCTACACTAAGAGCTGCTTCTTTTATAGCCTCGCTTAATGTTGGATGGGCGTGGCAGGTTCTTGCTATATCTTCCGAAGCTGCTCCGAATTCCATATAAGCGATAAGCTCGGCAATAAGCGTACCTGCATCAACTCCTATAATATGAGCTCCTAAAACCCTATCGGTTTTACTATCGGCAAGAATTTTAACCATCCCTTCCGTACTACCGATTGCTCTTGCTCTACTATTTGCTAAAAACGGAAACTTACCTACTTTATAATTAATGCCTTTTCCTCTTAGCTGTTCTTCCGTTTCACCGACGCTTGCTACTTCGGGATAAGTATATATTACGCTTGGAATTAGATTATAGTTAACATGTCCTGTTTGCCCTGCCATAATTTCCACGGCAGCTACAGCCTCTTCTTCGGCTTTATGAGCAAGCATAGCTCCTTTTACCACATCACCGACTGCGTAAATATTTGAAACAGCTGTTTGGAAATGGTCATTAATCTCAATTCTACCTTGTTTATCTGTAATAATACCTACAGACTCAAGCCCTAGATTTTGGGTATAGGCTTTTCTACCTACTGCCATTAATACCACATCGCTAGTTACTGCCGAACTCTTACCACCCTCCTCTATTGTCAGATTTACTTTTCCTGACTTTACTTCAGCAGACAGCACTTTAGTATTTAGTTTAAACTCTATACCTTGTTTTTGCTGTAGCTTCATAAATTGCGTGGCAATTTCCTTATCAAGCATCGACACAATGCTCGGTGCATACTCAATAACCGTTACTTTAGCACCTAAACGACGCCAAACTGAACCAAGTTCTAAACCTATATACCCTCCCCCGACTACTATTAAGTTCTCAGGTACTTTAGAAAGCTTTAAAGCTCCGGTAGATGAAACAATAAACTCTTCATCTATTTTGATATTCGGTATTTCTATGACGCTGGAACCTGTAGTAATTAGGATATTTTTAGCTTTAATTTGCTCTTTATTTACCTCAACGATATTGCTAGAGATAATTTTAGCTTCACCTTTTATCCTAGTAATCTTATTTTTGGCAAATAGGCTTTCTATCCCTTTTGTAAGGTCAGAAACTACTTGATCTTTATTAGCTAGCATTTTTTGTAAGTCTAATTTTACATCTGCAGTAATACCTATACTCTCAAAATGCTTTAGAGCTTCTTCATATTTTTCGGAGGAATTAAGTAAAGCTTTTGACGGTATGCACCCTATATTTAAACAAGTGCCGCCGAGAGTATCGTTTTTCTCAACACACGCTACTTTCATACCAAGCTGAGCAGCTCTAATACTACCTGTATAACCGGCCGGACCGCTACCTATTACCACTAAATCAAATTCTTGCATATTTGTTTGACCTTAATAAATTGTTGAATCGTCATTGCGAGGAAATTATGTAATAATTGACGAAGCAATCTCAAGTAAGATTCCTGAGATTGCCACGCTCCTTTCAGTCGCTCGCAATGACGTAATACTGCTAAAAATACACCACTATCACCTTTATAACAACTTTAATCTTATACTATTCTTATTTGACGAAGCAATAAAACTAATTAAATTAATATTATCTTCAAAGCCGTTTGTATAATTTTGTAGTAAAGAGAACATCTTTTTAGAAATAGCGTAATTGTGACTAGCATTTAGTGAATTTGACTCACCGATATTTTTTATTTCTTTCATTAACGCTAAAGGATTATCAAATTTTAACTCTATATTTTCATAATCAACAATTACTTCGGCAAATCCTGCTTGTGATAATAGCATTGGGACATGGTCAAAATGAATAAAAGAAGAAATATGAGGAGAGTGTTTAAAACCACTTGCTGTTTCGGCATCTATTAAAGATTTACGTAAATTCTTTAAACTATTTCCGCCGACAAAATTACCGATAAAAATACCGTCAGGCTTTAAAAATGTTCTTATATTAGATAGAAAACTCTGCACATCATTTATCCAGTGTAACCCTAATGAATAAATAATTAAATCAAAAGAGTCTTTTGGAAATTCTAAATCTTCATCATCAATAGACATCTTCCCAAACTCTACTTCTAGAGGTAATTTAGACGTCGATCCGGTACTCGAATCCTCACGTACTAGTGTGTACGCTGTGGCGCTGTGTTCCGTGTCTCCTTTAAATTCCTCTCTATAAGCTGGTTTGGAAAGATGTCTAATTAATAATTTACGATCATGCCTAAATGAATCAAGCAATAAAGGCGACATATCCGTTGCAGTAATATCGGCATTTCGGTAGGTAGTTTTTAACAGTTTTGTAAGGTAACCGCATTTAGCCGATATTTCTAGAATATCCGAAAAATCCTTATCAATCATCCCTAATCGGCTTATTATATCGTCAGCTGCATGCTTGATAAATAAGCTGTCACTTATTCCCTCTACTGCATTATTTCGGTGATTTTTTAGCTTTAATCTGTTGAATATATAATCCCTTCCATTTATCTTCTATCTTTTGACCTAAAGTGTTAGTCGGGAATCGAGAAATAAGATCTCCTCTTAACCAACTATTTTGAATAAGTTCTCTCTGTCTTGCAGCGCGAATATCATCCCCTTTAACTCTATCTAGCCTTTCAAAATTCTCTTGAATACCTACAACTATAGGTTTTGTATTTTTATTGTTAGGTGATAAAGGTTCTAAACTCAACAGGCTTTTTTCTGAAGGATTTAAATCCAAAATTAGATCCAAATGCTCTAAGTAGACAGGTTTTAGTTGTTTATCATTACTAGAAACTTTTTTCTTTCTATCCCTGAAATATTGTTCGCGGTCTTATTAGATTCTCCTAGAGATTTATCACTACTTATACACAACAATACTAATATAAATTTCTTTAACATAAATAACCTTGTATATTATTATAGTTAATATAAATTAAATAATATATGAATCAAGTGCTGAAATAAATTAATTATTTCTAAAGATATTATCTTCGTATTTTTTTCTATAATGTATTTTGTAATTCTCGTTTCTTATATCATTAAACCATTGATCTTGTTGTTTTTTAATGTAATAATTTAGGGAATTAGATTTACTTTTACTAGTTTGGAAATTATCTTCACAAAATTTTAAAAAACCTGATATTAAAGTTTCTACCCCATTAGTCTCAGATTTTTTCTCAAGAAATTGCATAGAAAAATTAGTAAGATTATTATGTTTTAAATAAAATTGCTTATACTTCTCATGAATTTTATTTTCTTTTTTTATTTGTTGTTCTGAAAAAGATAATTTTTCCTCTAATAATTTATGAATTTCGGTACAGTCGCTCCAAGGTAATTCTATTGTTAGCTGCTCTTCCTGATATTCAAAATTATCTTGAATATTGTTAAAATCGGCATTTACTTTTACCGCACTTACTAATATTAAAAAGTAAATGAAAAGCTGGTATACGAAGTTCAACTTGAAAAAGAGCAAGGAATCCACAAGACGAGGAACACAGCGTATACTTAAACGTTCAGTATCGCAGTAATTGTAGGATGACGTAGCCAATTTTTTAAGTTCAACGAGTATACTCATAAAATTTAATTAATTTTAGCAGGAATCGGTACCATAATACTACTTCTGTATCTTTTATTGCCACTAAAAAGTGATTTTTTTTGAATTTTGTTATTATTTACTGGAATTGTATCTTCTAAAGCCCCTTCATTATTATTTAGATAACTATGTAAGGATGCTTTATAAAGAGCCATATTACTTGCTATTTTAACTACATCTTGCTTATATTTAAACCCTAAGGAATGAGTGGCTGAGTGGTAATGTGCTATAGCTTTGTGCCAACTCCCTAACTGATCATATTTTGAGCGCAAAAACTCTGCCCCGTAACGAACGTTATTATTTGGATCGAATGCTTGGTCAAGGGAATTAAAAGCTCCTAAATGATGTCTTAAGTTAATCTGCATACATCCGACATCAATACTCTCTCGCCCTCTTATAAGCTCTATTCTAACAAAACTTACAGCTTCTCTTTTTGTATTAAAATAATAGCCTTTTCCTTCAACGTTTACCGTCCAAGGCCATACTACTCTAATTTTACGGGTTGTATGTTTTTTTCCCGATTCTTTTAAGGCTATTGAATGTAATGTATTAGATGGGATGTTAAATTTTTTTTCAAAGTAAGGAAAAAGTTTTGAACATTTAAAGGATTCAGTGATTTCAGGATCGGCAATAGCCGGATTTGAAAAGAAGAAAAAGGAGCATAGTAGGATTTTAGCGTCATTGTGAGGAAAATTACGAAGTAATTGACAAAGCAATCTCAGGAGTATTATTTTATGAGATTGCCACGCTCCTTTCAGTCGCTCGCAATGACGACTTGGTATCCACGCAATAATATGAGGGAATGATATAATGTTCTTTCGAGCCATACCGGCAACGCTAAAATAAACTTGAGTTACTAATTAAGATAAACTAGCCTACCATAACTTATCTTATGAAGCAAGGGAAGTTATGAGATAAGAAACAAACAAGATTACTTATAAATCATTAGTGTCAAAATTATCTTTAGCAATACCTAATGTTTCTAATATTTGTTCAAGTTCTATTACTACAGACCCTAACTCAGCTGACTTTTTGTTAAAGTTAAAATTTTCTGAGGTTAATGTTGCTTCGTTTAAACTTGCAGTTCTAACTACACTAAATCTTACGCCAACTTCTTTAAGCCATTGATATGCATTATTAACATCTTCATTATTTCTATAATAATCACTACAATCATTTAGTAGTATGTGAAATATTTCTGCTTTTAATGTGTAATAGTTGAGATTTAATCTTACATTTAGTAAAATTAAGATAATATTAAATGGAGGATTAGAGATGAATCTAAATCAAAAAATAATAAAGCCAAAAATAGGATTACTAGAATTAGCTAGGAGTCTTGGTAGTATATCGTCAGCATATAAAGCTATGGGTTACAGTAGAGACAGTTATTATAGGTTTAAAGAGTTATATGAAACAGGAGGAGAAGAAGCATTATATGAGATTAGTCGGAAGAAGCCAATTATAGCGAATAGAGTTGATCCTGCCGTAGAGAGAGCAGTATTAGATATGGCAATAGAATACCCCGCTTATGGTCAGCTGCGAGTATCAAATGAGCTTAAAAAGACTGGTATTCTTGTATCACCTGGAGGAGTTAGATCTATTTGGCTACGTAATGATTTAAATAATATCAATAAAAGACTTAAAGCATTAGAAGCCAAAATGGCTCAGGATGGTATTGTTCTTACCGAAGCTCAGTTACAAGTATTAGAGAAACGGCGTAGCGAGAAAGAAGCTCATGGTGAGATTGATACACAGCATCCAGGTTATCTAGGATGCCAAGACACATATTATGTAGGTAATTTTAAAGGCATAGGCAAGGTATATTCTCAAGTGTTTATTGATAGTTACACTCGGGTTGCAGAGGCTAAACTATATACTGATAAAACAGCACTTACCGCTGCTGACATGCTTAATGATAGAGTGTTACCATGGTATGAGAGTCAGCAAATACCAGTACTTCGTATTTTAACTGATAGAGGTGGTGAGTATAAAGGTAATATAGAACATCATGCTTTTGAATTGTTCTTAAGCATTGAGGGTATTGAGCATACTACTACTAAAGCATATTCTCCTCAAACAAATGGTATGTGTGAACGTTTTAATAAAACTATGAAACAAGAATTCTTTGATACTGCTATGCGTAAAAAGATCTATACTGATCTTGATGATCTACAACTAGATCTTGATATTTGGCTAGAATATTATAATAATGAAAGACCGCATTCCGGTAAATATTGCTATGGAAAAACACCTATGCAGACTTTTATGGATAGTAAAAAGTTAGCTGTTGAAAAGAATAACGAAATCTTATATCTTGAATACTCATCTGACAGTCATAACTTATCAGACATTCAGATATAATTTTTATAATGTCTGTAAGATTAAATCTTGACTTCTACATTTAATGGATCGCTTTTAGTTACCGGTAAATTTGAGCAAGTAACTCTAATATGTCCTTACCTTTTATAATAGCTTCATTATTATTTTTTGCTTCTTTTGAAACCTGCTCTAAGGACAACAAGCTTTGCCTTAACGCTATATTATCAATATTACTAGCTTCAATAAACTTTTTAATTTCGATAAGTATACTCAAATAATCTGTCGTCTCTAGTGGTCTTACTGTATCTTTTTTTAATTTTTCAACTAATGACTCTTTCACAAAAATATATCTTTATTTAAATTAAATTCAAATCTTAAAAAACCATGGAATATGGATTCTGAATTTTTGAAAACGGCAATATATAGAATTTGTAAAATTTTGTCAATAAAATATAAGATTTGTGTATAGAAATTATTAATTATTTTTAATAAAAAAGACAAGTATCATAACTTCCCTTATGAAGCAAAGATAGTTATGATATTTAAGATTTGAAAACTTAACCTAAATCAAGATCAGCCTGTAAAGTATCGCCTAAAGAATCGACTTCATGGTTGTTTAAATTACTTCCGGTAGTGTCAAAATTTTCACTTCTAGAAAAATGTTCTTCATACCATTTTATATATGTTTCTGCTGCTATTTTTAATGGATTTAATGGTTCTCCACCAAACATAGCACCTAATACTTGTAATGGATTACTTGTTCCTTCTGTTATTACTTTACAATATTCATATTTTAGAGTTTTACTTTCTTTATCTAATATAGGTAGTAAATCTTCTATAAATTCTGCTAAATTTTGAAACTCATCTGACTCTACAAATAAAGATTTACTTACAAAATTCAGAGAAGCGTAATGATTACCTAATGATTTCGTAAGATTTTCTACTATTATGAGAAGTCCTTGTTTAATAAAGTGAGGCTTATTTAAAGCTTGATCTATTATCTCTGCATCTTCGGTTTCTAAGACTCTATTTATATATTCTTCACTGATTACTATTTTGTAATTTTTTATTAACTTATTGATTTCATTAATACTTTCTTTAACATTAAACACTACTGTATTAGAGCTAGCGGTATTTGAACTAGTAGAAGGTTGTTCACCTAATTCTGCATTATTTAATATTGAACCGGCATGATTTTGCCATGCTTGATAATTTCCAGGTGTTGAAGTTGCTTTATTAGCGAGAGCTATTGCTTGACTAAATAATGCTGCAAGTTGCTCAGAATTACCAAGGTCTATATATTGCGGCATTTCCGGCGGTGGAGTAAAATCGTTACGAGAAATATTTGATTCTTCTTCAAGAGATTCATCTTCAAATAACTCTTCTGTAGGTTCTATAGTAGCCCAACATACTGCTAATGTTGCAAGCTCATCATTAACAAATACTTGATGTTTTGCAACTGCATGTTTTACATTTTCATTATTTTTATAATTACTAGGAATAGTGTATAAACCGTATTCTCCTTTATTTGCTTCTTCTAATATAAGACTAAATATTTTTGATTTAATTTTATGGTTTTTTGTTTCTTGTAAATTGTGCTCTAGTAGTTTTAGTATCTGATCGCCTTGTGCTGCTCCTTTATTATTTTCCCAACCTCTTATTAAACTACAATAATCTATACCTGATGTTTTAGCATACTCTAACACTGCTTTTATAGCTTTCCATTGATTATTAGCTTTTTCATTTTCACCTTGCTGCACATCTTTAATAGCATTCTCAGCCCATTTAGCAAGCTGAGCATAGGATGCTAGCTTCCCTACTGCATTAAATATGGATACATGTTTACCTGGATAATCTACTTTTGTAATTATTTCAGATAGATCAAATTTTTGAACTAATTTCGGTAATTCAACAAGAAATTCATCATAATATGGTTTGTCTAAACTCCATTTTCTTCCATTTTGTTTGATTTCATTTATAGTTGCTTGATTAAAATCATATGGCGAATATTTTTTCATAATTTGACCTTTTTATAATTATGGGTTAAATTTATACTCAAAAAACCATAAAATATGGTATCTCTTAATTTTTATAAATACATAACACATTATTTTATTAATATATGTCAATAAAACCATGAAACATGGTATTTTGTTTTAAAATGCTTTAAATTGGTAATTGACTGATTAAATGAAAATGTTTATTATTAGTCCAAATTAAATGTAATTAAGTATATTCTATGAAAGTCGTTAGCTCATTAAAATCACTAAAAAAACGTGATAAAGATTGTCAAATTGTTAAAAGAAGAGGCAAAATTTTTGTAATAAATAAAAAAAACAAAAGATTTAAAGCAAAACAAGGTTAATTGTTTCTAGATAGAATATGGCCGGTCACTCAAAGTTTAAAAATATTCAGCATCGTAAAGGGGCTCAAGATAAAAAAAGAGCAAAAGTTTTCACTAAATTAATTCGTGAAATAGTTACTGCAGTTAAAACCGGTTCTTCTAATATCCCTGAAAATAATCCGCGTCTTAGACATGCTTTAACCGCCGCACGCAGTCAAAATCTCCCAAAAGAAAGAATAGACAAAGCTATTAATAGTGCTGACGATGCTAATACCGAAAATTATACGGAAATTAGATATGAAGGTTATGCACCGAATGGTATTGCTATAATAGTTGAAGCTTTAACTGATAATAAAAACCGTACTGCTGCCGAAGTGCGTTCCGGTTTTACCAAATACGGTGGCAGCTTAGGTGAAACAGGTAGCGTTAATTATTTATTCAAACATTGCGGGGTTATCCAGTATCCAACAAACATAGCATCGAATGAAGATATTTTTGAGGCAGCCATAGAAGCTGGAGGGGATGATATCGTATCTGATGAAATATTCCATACAATCTATACGGATATTGAAAATTTTTCTAAAGTTCTAGAATTTTTAACCGGCAAATACGGTATACCTGAAGACTCTTATATAGGCTGGATTCCATTAAATACAATAATTATAGATGATAAGGAAAAAGCTGAAAAATTACTAAAGCTTGTGGAAATTTTAGAAGACAGCGATGATGTGCAAAGAGTTTTCGGGAATTATGAATTATCTGATGATGTTTACGAAATAATACAAGGAGAAGAATGACTTATAACGATGCAAATTATCAAATAATTATTTTAGCAGCCGGTAAAGGTACTAGAATGGAATCCGATTTACCGAAAGTAATGCATAAAGTCGGCGGAGTTCCAATGCTTGAAACAGTATTAAAGAATTCGCTTAACATCACAAATGATGTAATTATAGTTTATTCAGAAGAACTTAAAAAACATTTAACGTCCTATGAAAATATGTGTCGCTTTGTACTGCAAGAGGAACCTAAAGGCACAGCTCATGCTACTCATGCAGCAATAGATTTAATTGATAAAAATAAAACAATATTAGTTTTATACGGTGATCATCCTCTTATTACTCCAAAACTTATACATGAATTAATAGATTATTTAAGCCTTACTAATTCTGCATTAGTGACTTTAAGCTTTGAGAGAGCAAATCCGGCTCAATATGGAAGAATAGCTACTGATAAAAATGGTGAATTCTTAGAGATAATCGAACATAAAAACGCAAGTGAAGAAGAGAAAAATATAAAACTCTGTAATTCAGGTATTATGGCTTTCAGTAGCGGAATTTTAAATAAATACTTACCTTTATTTGCTACTAATACTAACGGTAATAAGGAAGTTTATTTAACTGAAATAGTAAAAATATGCAAAAATCATGGTGAAAAAGTTTCATATTTATTGTCTACTGATCATGATTTAATTGTTGGTGTTAATACTAAAAATGAGCTAGAAGAAGCTAATAATATTTTTTCTAAGAATAAGTCTTAGCATTACCAGCATGAATACCGAGTTGTCATTGCGAGTGGTATTGTTGCGTGGAGCGAAAAACGCATTCGGTGTTATACCGTGGCTTGACTACGATATCCAAAAAACAATAAAAAATACTAATATTTTTAACTGGATCCTGTGGTCAAGCCACGGTATGACGACATAGGTGAAATTGATCCACGCAAATACCTTGTGAGAATAACATAGAAAGCCATACAGGCAATGCTAAAAATTTTGGAGAGATGGACCGAGCGGTTTAAGGCGCATGCCTGGAAAGCGTGTTCACGGCAACGTGTCGGGGGTTCGAATCCCCCTCTCTCCGCCAGCTTGATTTATATAAGTAAGGTATTACAAAAATAAAGCAAATTTTAATATCAAAAATTTTCCTTTTAAAACTGATCTAAAATATCTGCTAAACATTTTACATCATTCTCAGTTAATTGACTTAACAAATTTCTTGCTTCATTATTATTAGAATCTATCCATAAATTATCCCAAGCCGTTTTTTTAACTGGATCATTTAGAATTTCAGGACCATTAAAATGAAGGGTCATGCCTCCATATTGCAGTTACGCCTATTAAAAAGCTATACGTTCAATAAGAGTACCAATAACCTTATCATGAATATCCAATGACTTGGAAAAGCAGATTGTCTTACGTGCAAGCCTCTTGCATCTCGTTCTAAGGTTCAAGTTACTTCGTTCTATCCGTTGAGTGTATTTTTTACTGATAATATGCTTTTTAGGGTCTAATAACCTAGCATAACTCCCCCATCCATCTGTATAGTAAAAAGTCACCTTGAAATTCTCTAGTTTTTTCAGTAATGATTCTAATGTGCTATCACATCTTGTACCAAACGTATAAGCAACTACTTTTAACGAAATCTTATCCAAGGCATACCAAAGCCATCGTTGTATGGATTTATTCTGTACATAAGACCATTGTTCATCTATCTCAGGAGCAATAATTACTTCTGTTGTACTGATAGAATGATTTATTGTTTTTTAATACTAGATTTTTTTAAAACACGGATAACTGTATTGATACCCACTTTTAATACTCTTACTGTATCTCTAACTCCAGAGCCGTTGATTGACATTTCTACTATTTGCTCCTTAACTCCAGGCTTAGATGCATTATTAATATACTCCAATTGAAAATATCGATTACACCGCTTGCATTGATATCTCTGTTGTTTTGAAATTGAATATCCTGACTTTATTACTTCTTCTGTGTTGTTACAATATCTACACTTAACATCTATTTTTGCCATAACTCCTTAACTATAATTCTCTCTTATTACTGTTTGAGGATTATAGACTATTTACTCTAAACTGCAATACGGAGGCACGACCGTTTTATTTTATTAAGTTATCTTCTACAAACTTCCAGTTAATCATATGCTTAATAAATATGTCAACATAATCAGGTCGTTTGTTACGATAATCAATATAATAAGCATGTTCCCATACATCACATGCAAGAAGCGGCTTCATACCGTTTGCTATAGGTGTACCGGCATTAGCGGTTTTTATAATTTGTAACCTATTATCGTGATATACAAGCCATGCCCAGCCGCTACCGAAATGTCCTACTGCCTCTTGCTTAAACTGTTCACAAAATCCTTCAAAACTACCGAAATCTTTATTAATTTGTTCTAATATTTTACCGCTTGGCTTACCTCCGCCCTGCGGCTTTATTGAAAGCCAAAAAAAGGTATGATTCCATATTTGGGCTGCGTTATTAAAAATAGCCGCATTTGAGTTTTGAGATGACCATTCTATTATTTCTTCTAAATCTTTTTTTTGTAATTCTTCTTTATCTTTGAGTAAATTGTTTAGATTTTGTACATAAGTATTATGATGTTTACCATGATGATAATCAAAAGTCTCGGGAGTAAAATGTGGTTTAAAGCTCTCTTTGTCATAAGGCAAATCAGGTAAGATAAAAGGATATGAGGTTTGATTAGATTTGTTGCAATAAGTCATGTTATTTTCTCCTAGGTTTGTTTTGGTATTTATCGTCATTGCGAGCGAACGTTAGGGAGCGTGGCAATCTCAGGAATTCTCCCGAGATTGCTTCATCAATTTACTATTGTAAATTTCCTCGCAATGACGTTTAACGCAGCAACTTATAAAAATCGGAAGCTAAATGAAGCGATCCGGTTATTATAATATTTGCTTTATTATCGCCGTTTATCTTCTTTATATTACTAATCGCTTCTTTGAGGGAGTCACTTTCGCTAAAATCAATTCCACTCTTTTTGCCTTCCGAATTTATTGTTTCTGCACTATGGCTTAATGGTTCGGATAAAACTTTAACACCGTAACCTTTAATTGTCAAACCCTTAAAGCAGGAGCAAAACTCCCCGATATTCCTATTTTTAGTCATACCCAGTATTAAATATATCGGTGATTGTAAATTATCACGAATCCAATTTGCCAAAACTTGAGCTCCGCTATTATTATGAGCTGCGTCTACCCAAATTTGAACATTATCACCTATTAATTTAGAATATTTTTTCGGCTCTATTTTTTCGATTCTAGCCCGCCAAATAGTATTTTGCAGTCCTTTAGAGATAATTTCGTTGCTAATATTAAATTGTTTATTTATCAAACTTATTAAAGCAATAACGCTTGCAGCATTTATTAATTGATGATCACCGAGTAGCGAAGGAGTCGGAAACTCATAACTAAAATTTCGTGATGAATAAATAAATCCGTTGTCCGTCTTTTTAATACCGAAATCATATTCGTAGCAAAATGTGGGTACATCTAGCTCTTCGGCTTTTGCAAATAATGTTTCATAAACTTCTAAAGTCTGCATACTTATAATGCAAGGTACGCAAGGCTTCATAATACCGGCTTTCTCAGCTGCTATTAAGGGGAGTGTATTACCCAGCATATTCATATGATCATATGAAATAGGTGTAATTAAGGTAATTAGAGGCTGCTTGATTATATTTGTTGCGTCTAACCGACCGCCTAGTCCCGTCTCTAAAATTAATATATCGGCTTTCGTTTCTGCAAATGCTAGAAACGCAGCAGCTGTAGTACCTTCAAAAAAGCTAGGTTCAATATTAAATTTCTCGCTTGCTACTCGAACCTCCTCACAAACCTGCCATAATTCATTATCCGAGATTTTCTCACCTGCTACTACGATTCGTTCATTAAATTCTAATAAATGAGGAGATGTATAGCAATGTACCTTATAACTGGCAAGCGTAAAGATGCTTTTAAGTATAGCGCTGCTTGAACCTTTACCGTTTGTACCTGCTATATGTATGACGGGAGGAAGCCTTAAATGAGGGTTACCTAAGGCTTTTAAAAGTCTTGCTATATTTTCAAGATCATATTTAATATTATTTTTCCAGGTCGGCACCGGAAAATGCGGCATTAGCATTGTTATTGATTTTTTTCATGAATATATAGAGTTATACAAAACTATAAACGCTTAGGATAGAAAAAGATTTTAAAGAAATATTTTTTAGCGATTAATCCAAATCTTGGAAATATTTTAAGGCTTATTCAATTCTATTATTTCGTCAAAGGATAGTTTGTCAATTTTTGTATCGATTTTATCAATTGATATAGCATTAATTTTATCAACCATAATACAAGATTGTGATTTAAGACCATTTAACTCTGTAGGAGTCAATAGCAGACGATAAATTGCAGTATTTATTAAATAGGTTGTTATAGGACAAACTAATATACTGGCAAGAGTTTTATTTAACGAGTTAGATTGAATAACAACAGCAGGACGAGGTTTGCCGTAATCTCCACTTAATACACATGTAGAAGTCAAGATTTAATCTTACAGACATTATAAAAATTATATCTGAATGTCTGATAAGTTATGACTGTCAGATGAGTATTCAAGATATAAGATTTCGTTATTCTTTTCAACAGCTAACTTTTTACTATCCATAAAAGTCTGCATAGGTGTTTTTCCATAGCAATATTTACCGGAATGCGGTCTTTCATTATTATAATATTCTAGCCAAATATCAAGATCTAGTTGTAGATCATCAAGATCAGTATAGATCTTTTTACGCATAGCAGTATCAAAGAATTCTTGTTTCATAGTTTTATTAAAACGTTCACACATACCATTTGTTTGAGGAGAATATGCTTTAGTAGTAGTATGCTCAATACCCTCAATGCTTAAGAACAATTCAAAAGCATGATGTTCTATATTACCTTTATACTCACCACCTCTATCAGTTAAAATACGAAGTACTGGTATTTGCTGACTCTCATACCATGGTAACACTCTATCATTAAGCATGTCAGCAGCGGTAAGTGCTGTTTTATCAGTATATAGTTTAGCCTCTGCAACCCGAGTGTAACTATCAATAAACACTTGAGAATATACCTTGCCTATGCCTTTAAAATTACCTACATAATATGTGTCTTGGCATCCTAGATAACCTGGATGCTGTGTATCAATCTCACCATGAGCTTCTTTCTCGCTACGCCGTTTCTCTAATACTTGTAACTGAGCTTCGGTAAGAACAATACCATCCTGAGCCATTTTGGCTTCTAATGCTTTAAGTCTTTTATTGATATTATTTAAATCATTACGTAGCCAAATAGATCTAACTCCTCCAGGTGATACAAGAATACCAGTCTTTTTAAGCTCATTTGATACTCGCAGCTGACCATAAGCGGGGTATTCTATTGCCATATCTAATACTGCTCTCTCTACGGCAGGATCAACTCTATTCGCTATAATTGGCTTCTTCCGACTAATCTCATATAATGCTTCTTCTCCTCCTGTTTCATATAACTCTTTAAACCTATAATAACTGTCTCTACTGTAACCCATAGCTTTATATGCTGACGATATACTACCAAGACTCCTAGCTAATTCTAGTAATCCTATTTTTGGCTTTATTATTTTTTGATTTAGATTCATCTCTAATCCTCCATTTAATATTATCTTAATTTTACTAAATGTGAGATTAAATCTCAACTATTACAATTGATACACAGCATCCAGGTTATCTAGGATGCCAAGACACATATTATGTAGGTAATTTTAAAGGCATAGGCAAGGTATATTCTCAAGTGTTTATTGATAGTTACACTCGGGTTGCAGAGGCTAAACTATATACTGATAAAACAGCACTTACCGCTGCTGACATGCTTAATGATAGAGTGTTACCATGGTATGAGAGTCAGCAAATACCAGTACTTCGTATTTTAACTGATAGAGGTGGTGAGTATAAAGGTAATATAGAACATCATGCTTTTGAATTGTTCTTAAGCATTGAGGGTATTGAGCATACTACTACTAAAGCATATTCTCCTCAAACAAATGGTATGTGTGAACGTTTTAATAAAACTATGAAACAAGAATTCTTTGATACTGCTATGCGTAAAAAGATCTATACTGATCTTGATGATCTACAACTAGATCTTGATATTTGGCTAGAATATTATAATAATGAAAGACCGCATTCCGGTAAATATTGCTATGGAAAAACACCTATGCAGACTTTTATGGATAGTAAAAAGTTAGCTGTTGAAAAGAATAACGAAATCTTATATCTTGAATACTCATCTGACAGTCATAACTTATCAGACATTCAGATATAATTTTTATAATGTCTGTAAGATTAAATCTTGACTTCTACATATTATCGCCTATTTCTACCGGTCCGTTAAATCTTGAAGTATGAATTACACTACCGTCTTGCACGTTAGTATTATTTCCTATTGTTATTGATTCAACGTCGCCTCTAAGAACCGTATTAAACCAAATACTTGAATTACTGCCTATTTCAACATCTCCTATTAAAGAGCTGCTTTCGGCAATATATGCAGTTTTATCGATTCTTGGCGTAACTCCTTTATAAGGGATAATAATCATTAATTATAATCTACCCAAGAAATATTACCGTCTTTACGATAATAAACTATATTGATACGATCATTATTGATATTTTTAAATACTACCGTAGGTAAATCTTCTAAATCCATTTTCATTACCGCTTCTTTTACTGATAATTTTAATATTTCTACAGGCTTTTCAGCAATAATTGCCGGATTATCATTATCTTCGGAGTTAGAGGTGTCACTATCAGATTGCGGATTAATAATATATTTGGTACCTTCATAAGCAATTTCTGATATTTTTATTTTACCCGCATGATGATTTTTGAATTTTGATTTATATTTTCTAAGCTGTTTTTCTAGTTTTGACATAGCTTTATCAAAAGCTACATATATATCGCTACAACTATCATTACTTTTGACTACACTATGTTTACCTGATCCATATTTTACTATAATATCACATTTAAAGTTAATTCCCTCTTTTGAAAAATGTATATCTATATTTATTATATCGGTAAAATATTTTTTAACGACTTGCGTAGCCCTCTCTTTGGAATATTCTTGTAAGCTATTACCGATCGAAATATGTTGAGCTGAAACTGAAATAATCATAAATAACCTTTATAATCTGAAATAATTAATTGTATAGGCGTTACTAAGTAACACCTATACAATTAATTTATATTTAGAGTAATTTCGAGTTTTATTACAAATTAATTTAATTTAAACTTTAGCCGTAGAGTTTAGGACGCTTATCTTTATTTTGTTGCGATTTAATTAGTTTTTTAGCAGTCTTTCTTACATAATTAGGCTCAATGTCCATTTCTAAGCAGGTAGCATTAAAATTTTCATTATTTTCAAAAAGCCACTTTTTAGCATTATATTCTGCTTTTGTTGCTTCTATTATTGCCTGCATAATAATAGCACTTCTAAGAGCAATATCGGGTATAGGATTATAAAGTTTAATACGCTCAAGAGGAGTAGTTAATTTAATGACATATGGTTTAGTCATATAAAACCTCTAATAATTATTAATAAAATAAGATTTTGTTAATGTAAATATAACCAATAGGTTTTTCTTTTTAACAAAGTCCTTAAAAAGTATAATAATTTTCAAGGCTTCAACTAATAGTAACTAATTTGGATTAATAATAATAAGCAGGAATGTTTAGAGGCTTAGGTGTTATATATTTTTTGATAAAATAAGATATTTTACTCTTGCAGAAATAGAAGAATTGTTATATATTGTTATCTCTTATATATAAGGGGGTGTAGCTCAGTTGGTTAGAGCGTCTGCCTGTCACGCAGAAGGTCGCGGGTTCGAGTCCCGTCACTCTCGCCAAGCCCTTTCTGGGTTTCAGCGTTTCTTTTCGTTTTCTAAAAAATCCATATGCTCCTTTTATTCGCCTTTTGTTCTAATTTTTGTATTAAGTCTCTTTTAAATACCGAATTTTAAATATCCTCAAAAAACTAACTTTGTATATTTCTTAAAGCAACCTCAACTCATTTATTCGTACTTTTAGTTAAATTTCTATTGCATTCTTAAAACTCTTTACTATGATTCTATCTATAAGCTCATTTTTAACAAAATATTAAAATTTATAGAATTTAATAAGGATATAATTATGTTTACAGGGTGGTTTCAGACTTCATACGATAAATTAATAGAAGCAATAAAAGCAGAAAGTGAAATAGAAGCACAGAACTTAATTGCCAAAATGGATATTACTGAATTAAACACAGTTGATAACGGCGAAACAGCTTTAACTTTGGTTGTGGGTAAGAGATTAAGCACAGTTTGTGAAATGCTTATACCTAAAATGTCAGAGCAGGCTATTTAATCACGTTAATAATAACGGCGATACAGCTTTAATTTTGGCTACTAGTAAGGCATTAAGTAAAGTTTGTGAAATGCTTATACCTAAAATGTCAGAGCAGGCTATTAGTCAGGTTACTAATAATGGTGAAACAGCACTAAGCTTAGCTACAAAACATGGTTTTAAAAATATATATGATTTATTGACGAATAAAAAAATAATTTAGCTAATAAAGCTGATACAGAAGAGAAGCAAGAAAAACAATAGAGTTTAAAATTGAAGCAAGAAGCTTCAGTAACAAATGATGAGAATAAGCAGCTAGATATAAAAGATTTACCTAAAGCAGCAGAAAAACAAGATACAACTCAAGAAAATCTTGAAGAAAAGTTAGTGACATTTCAAAAAATAGTAATAGAAGCAACCGCTGAAATAGAAAGTAATATAACTATTAGTAAAGAAAATACAGTAGTATTGCAAGATAGGATAAGTGAGATAGCAAGAACGGTAAAGACTTTCCTAAATAAAACCGATGTGGATAGAATAATCAAAAGTATGGAAGTTTTTGCAAATGGCAAAATTACTAAAGCAAAAGTTGCAGTTGTAGAAGAGGATTTAATCGAAATAATAGAAGAACAAGTTAAATTAGATGAGCATATACGTGCAGAAAAACTAGCTATATTTCAGAAAGTAGTAGCAGATATAACGGTTAAATTAGAGAGTAATACAACTGTTAATCCAAAAGATAAATATATAATGCAAAATAATATAAATAGGATAATAGATAAGGTACAGAAATTAGTTAATAAAGTTGATATAGAAACAATAACCGAAACCACGAAAGAGATAGTAAACAGCAAAATTACTAAGGCAAGGCTTGGAGTTGTAGAAAAGGATCTTAATCAATTAATAGAACAACAAAGCAAGCCAAGCCATAATATCATTGTGAATAAAGTAGAAGAAATAATTGATAATCAAAATACAAACAATGATATTAGTATGTTAGGTGATGATTGCTAAATAATGTAGAAGTCAAGATTTAATCTTACAGACATTATAAAAATTATATCTGAATGTCTGATAAGTTATGACTGTCAGATGAGTATTCAAGATATAAGATTTCGTTATTCTTTTCAACAGCTAACTTTTTACTATCCATAAAAGTCTGCATAGGTGTTTTTCCATAGCAATATTTACCGGAATGCGGTCTTTCATTATTATAATATGTAATAGTTGAGATTTAATCTTACATTTAGTAAAATTAAGATAATATTAAATGGAGGATTAGAGATGAATCTAAATCAAAAAATAATAAAGCCAAAAATAGGATTACTAGAATTAGCTAGGAGTCTTGGTAGTATATCGTCAGCATATAAAGCTATGGGTTACAGTAGAGACAGTTATTATAGGTTTAAAGAGTTATATGAAACAGGAGGAGAAGAAGCGTTATATGAGATTAGTCGGAAGAAGCCAATTATAGCGAATAGAGTTGATCCTGCCGTAGAGAGAGCAGTATATAATGGACTGAGAAATCAAGACAAAAAATAATCAAATTCGTTTCCTATTTTTATTATATTGTTAAGCAGCTAATTGATAATAATTTTGCGTATAATTCAGATAAACATCCATAGGTTTTTTGTAACCAATACCCGAATGAAATCTTTGATAATTATACTTATACAGATAATTATCAATACCTATCCTCAGTTCTTTAATATTTTTAAAATCATTAATAAATATACAGTTATATTTTATAGTCCTAAAAAATCTCTCTATTACGATATTATCAATACTTCGACCTTTTCCATTCATTGAGATTTGAATATTATTATCTTTTAGTATCTGTATATGGTCATGACTAGTATATTGACTACCCTGATCACTATTAAATATCTTTGGAGCATTATATTTATTAAGGGCATCCTTCAAGACATCAGTAACAAGAGTTGCATCCATAGAATTGGATAATTTATAACTTAATATAGCTTTGCTATGCCAGTCTATAATAGCCGCCATATACATAAAGCCATCATGAGTTCTAATGTAAGTAATGTCACCACTCCAAACCTCATTGACATTAGGTACATGTACTGTTTTTGTTGTTCTAGATTTAGTCCAATATTGATCAAGTAAATAACTGTATACTTTATGCTCATTATCCTTTACAGAAGTAGACTTTCTCTTATGAGGATAAATGGCTTCTATTCCCATCATCCTCATATATTTTAATACTCGATCTCTGCCAATTGAAAAACCATCCTCTAATAACTGATGATAAATATAACGATAACCAAATTCGGGATTATCTGTATATATTTCATCTATTCTATTTAAGATACTTAATTTATCTACACTAAGCGGTTTAACTTTATAATATGTTGTAGAGCGACTAATATCTAGCAACTCACATTGTCTTGTCTTTGGTAGTTGATCTAGCTTGGACTGGACAAGACTCTTTCTATTTGATAAGTCCAAGCTTTTTAGCTTTCCCACAGCCCAGTCCCTCTCCACCGTAGCTTTCCCAAGAGCTTTAGCTAGTTCATCATTTTGTTCTTTGAGATCACTAATTTGTTCTTGATATTCACTCAAAACTTTAGCTGGCTCAAAAGCTAGAGCTGCATTAGCAACAAACTGCTTTTTCCAATTCTGAATTGTCTTGGAGCTTATCTCATATTTTGATGCTAATTGACTTAAGGTAGCATCCTCTTTTATTAATTCTAATACTACCTTAGTCTTTTCTTCACTACTGAAAATCCTAACCTTATTTTTCTTCATCTTTCCTCCTAAGTTTTACCTATTTATTGTAACTTATTTCGGAAACTTGAGTACTATTTTTTCTGTCCTGTTTTCTCAGTCCATTATATACTGATAAAACAGCACTTACCGCTGCTGACATGCTTAATGATAGAGTGTTACCATGGTATGAGAGTCAGCAAATACCAGTACTTCGTATTTTAACTGATAGAGGTGGTGAGTATAAAGGTAATATAGAACATCATGCTTTTGAATTGTTCTTAAGCATTGAGGGTATTGAGCATACTACTACTAAAGCATATTCTCCTCAAACAAATGGTATGTGTGAACGTTTTAATAAAACTATGAAACAAGAATTCTTTGATACTGCTATGCGTAAAAAGATCTATACTGATCTTGATGATCTACAACTAGATCTTGATATTTGGCTAGAATATTATAATAATGAAAGACCGCATTCCGGTAAATATTGCTATGGAAAAACACCTATGCAGACTTTTATGGATAGTAAAAAGTTAGCTGTTGAAAAGAATAACGAAATCTTATATCTTGAATACTCATCTGACAGTCATAACTTATCAGACATTCAGATATAATTTTTATAATGTCTGTAAGATTAAATCTTGACTTCTACACTTCGATTCTGATTAGAATTCGGCTCATTTAGACCGCTTAAAGTATTTTCATCACCTAATTCTTCTAACCTATTGCCAATTCTTTCAGAAGTAAGGTTATCTATATTTATTGCTATATCGGTTAATAAATCCTCAATCTCTATACCGTTAAACTCTCCCACTCCTTCGTTAATTCCATTAGTATTTGTCCTGTGACCAAGTCTATCTAAAGCCTCAGAAACTCTACTCGGCGACATCAAACCTAAATCATTTAATAATTTACCTGCATCAGTATTATTACCAAAACCTTTAACATTATTAATGAGCTGATTTGCTATACCGGAAGCTACTTGGTTGTTTTTAGTATCATCTAGGATAGGAGATGGATCAAAAATAGGGACGGCACCGCCTCCGCCGGAATTGCCGCCTCCACCGGAGCCACCTCCTCCATTACCGCCGCCATTGCCTCCGTCACCACCGCCATTATCACCTCCGCTGCCACCGTCTCCGCCTCCGTTATCGGTATTTGCAAGTAATACAAGACCATTTGCATCACTGACCCATTTTACAAATCTGTTTTGTTCACCGCTTGCATCAATAGTGACTTTAGCTTGAGGTGCAGGAGTAAATGTTGCGCCCACTTCAAGTGCTACTACTTGGTGTTTAGTATTTGAAGTGATTTTAGTAATATCGGATCGGGATTTAATTTTAACTATTAAATTATCTAAACCGGACATATCAACATTAGCACCGTTACCGACTAATATATGACCACCTTTTTGTAATGCCGTATCAAAATGAGTAATAATAGTAAGCAGCCCGTTATGTGTAACATTTCCTGTATATTTTAGTTCATAAGTAGCGACATCTAATACAACGTCTCTAACATTTAAATTAGTGTTCATTTCTAAATTATTTAACAATACTAAATTTGCCTCATCGGCAATTAAAGTGCCAGCTTTAATATTTTTCTCAAGTAACATGAATTTATTAGAGGCAATTTCTATGCTTTTTGCATTTGTAATTTCTTGTTTTAACCAAACATTTTCATTGAACTTTAAAGTACCGCCGTTATTAATCGGTGCATCTATTAAAACTGCATCTTTGAAATTTGCCGTGGTCGTAGCATCTGCAAAATTTAAATTATCTGCTTTAATATCGGTTAAATAATTAAATAGAGAGAGTGAACGAGGTAACACGTCTAAATCTACTATAGCCCCAAGTATAGCTAAATTTTTTGGATTTGCGTTATTATTACCTCTATCAAAATCTATAGTTTTACCTGCGTCTATATTAATATCTTTAGAATATACATCACCTTTAACCGTACTATTTCCACTAACTTGTACGCTTGCTAAACTGCCTAGCTTACTACCTAAATCATAAGCAATCTCGCCATCTATATTTAGCTTTACGTTACCTTGTTCATTATTTGCGGTGGTAATTCCTGAATAGAAATTCTTAGAGTTAACCATAACTGTGCCGTTACCTGTTAACTCTATTGCTTTTAATCTGTTATTTGCGGTTCCTACATTGCCGTTACCGGTATCAAAATCCGTTACCGCTAAAGTGTGGATATTATTTCCTGCCGTAGTAATATTAGTAACTTGTGCTGCTGCACCTAAAGTTAAGGTAGCTGCCTGAGCTGCATTTGAGAAATTGATATTTTGTGCTTTTAGCCCGCCCGTAACGGTAGCATCATTATTTGCAACTTCTATCGTACCTATAGTATTATTATTGCCAGGTGTACCGGTTATATTAATAGGTGCAGGATTATTTAGTTTTAAAGTACCGTCATTAGCATTTTCACCTGAGATATCAGTAGCAGGGTCGCGCCTCCGTATTGCAGTTTAGAGTAAATAGTCTATAATCCTCAAACAGTAATAAGAGAGAATTATAGTTAAGGAGTTATGGCAAAAATAGATGTTAAGTGTAGATATTGTAACAACACAGAAGAAGTAATAAAGTCAGGATATTCAATTTCAAAACAACAGAGATATCAATGCAAGCGGTGTAATCGATATTTTTAATTGGAGTATATTAATAATGCATCTAAGCCTGGAGTTAAGGAGCAAATAGTAGAAATGTCAATCAACGGCTCTGGAGTTAGAGATACAGTAAGAGTATTAAAAGTGGGTATCAATACAGTTATCCGTGTTTTAAAAAAATCTAGTATTAAAAAACAATAAATCATTCTATCAGTACAACAGAAGTAATTATTGCTCCTGAGATAGATGAACAATGGTCTTATGTACAGAATAAATCCAGACAACGATGGCTTTGGTATGCCTTGGATAAGATTTCGTTAAAAGTGTAGAAGTCAAGATTTAATCTCACAGACATTATAAAAATTATATCTGAATGTCTGATAAGTTATGACTGTCAGATGAGTATTCAAGATATAAGATTTCATTATTCTTTTCAACAGCTAACTTTTTACTATCCATAAAAGTCTGCATAGGTGTTTTTCCATAGCAATATTTACCGGAATGCGGTCTTTCATTATTATAATATTCTAGCCAAATATCAAGATCTAGTTGTAGATCATCAAGATCAGTATAGATCTTTTTACGCATAGCAGTATCAAAGAATTCTTGTTTCATAGTTTTATTAAAACGTTCACACATACCATTTGTTTGAGGAGAATATGCTTTAGTAGTAGTATGCTCAATACCCTCAATGCTTAAGAACAATTCAAAAGCATGATGTTCTATATTACCTTTATACTCACCACCTCTATCAGTTAAAATACGAAGTACTGGTATTTGCTGACTCTCATACCATGGTAACACTCTATCATTAAGCATGTCAGCAGCGGTAAGTGCTGTTTTATCAGTATATAGTTTAGCCTCTGCAACCCGAGTGTAACTATCAATAAACACTTGAGAATATACCTTGCCTATGCCTTTAAAATTACCTACATAATATGTGTCTTGGCATCCTAGATAACCTGGATGCTGTGTATCAATCTCACCATGAGCTTCTTTCTCGCTACGCCGTTTCTCTAATACTTGTAACTGAGCTTCGGTAAGAACAATACCATCCTGAGCCATTTTGGCTTCTAATGCTTTAAGTCTTTTATTGATATTATTTAAATCATTACGTAGCCAAATAGGTCTAACTCCTCCAGGTGATACAAGAATACCAGTCTTTTTAAGCTCATTTGATACTCGCAGCTGACCATAAGCGGGGTATTCTATTGCCATATCTAATACTGCTCTCTCTACGGCAGGATCAACTCTATTCGCTATAATTGGCTTCTTCCGACTAATCTCATATAATGCTTCTTCTCCTCCTGTTTCATATAACTCTTTAAACCTATAATAACTGTCTCTACTGTAACCCATAGCTTTACATGCTGACGATATACTACCAAGACTCCTAGCTAATTCTAGTAATCCTATTTTTGGCTTTATTATTTTTTGATTTAGATTCATCTCTAATCCTCCATTTAATATTATCTTAATTTTACTAAATGTAAGATTAAATCTCAACTATTACACTTATTGAACGTATAGCTTTTTAATAGGCGTAACTGCAATATGGAGGCATGACCCAACAGCATTTGCTTTATCGGCCGATATTTTAATTCCAAGTCCTCCAACCGCTATTTGAATAATATCGCCGTTATTAAATACTCCTCCTACAAGACCGGCACCGGTACTCAAGCTTACGCTACCGAGATTAGGAATTGTTGCTCCTGCAGCATTAGAGCTAGTGAATAATGTTCCGCATAATGATGCCGTTGTTAGAAATTTTCTTAATATTTTTGATTTTTTCATTAATATTAACCCCAATACATTAATTATTTTTTAATAAATATTAGTAATTAGTTAAAAAATATTAATATATTTTATATAGATAAAGTTAATTTTAATTAATAATTAGTAATGATTAATAATTTGTAGCAACTTTTTTACAACAATAGATTTTTGGGATTATTTATAGGATAGTAATAAATTTTATGGATTGAACCACAACCGAAAGATTGCGGCGCTATTGCATGGTTCGGTTTTTCCGTAATTGCGAGAAGGCACTGCCCGTGTGGATACCAATGTCATTCCTGCGAAAGCAGGAACCCAGCATAAAGCGAGATAAATCGAGCTTTTAATTTCAAAAATTTGCTGTATTTATATTTTTTTTCTGGCTTCCTGCTTTCGCAGGAATGACATCGAGGGTTCTTTAAAAATTATCCAGTACTATCGTATGACCGATTTCTATTTATTTATCGGGGTTTCTACCAAAGCATGCTTAAGTACTTGGTCGATATTTGATACGGATATAATTTCTAGGCTTTCTTTTATATTCGGCGGTATATCTTTTAAGTCTTTAACATTCTCCTCAGGAATTAATACGGTTTTAATCCCTCCCCTACTCGCAGCAAGTAACTTCTCTTTAAGACCACCGATAGGTAAAACATTTCCTCTTAAAGTAATTTCACCGGTCATTGCTACAGTGCGGTGTACGGGTATTTTAGTCATTAACGAAACAATAGTAGTAAACAAAGCACAGCCGGCAGACGGTCCATCTTTTGGAATAGCTCCGGCCGGTACGTGAATGTGGATATCAAAATCTTTATAATTATCGTATTTTAATCCAAAATTTGTTGCTCTGCTTCTAAAACAACTATAGGCAGCCATTGCCGATTCTTTCATAACATCACCGAGTTTTCCGGTGGTCTTTATTTCACCTTTCCCTAGAAATGCTAAAGCTTCTATAGTTAAAAGCTCTCCTCCTACTTCAGTATAAGCAAGTCCTGTAGTACTACCTATTTGGTCTTCTTTCTCGGCAAGCCCGAAATTATATTTTTTAGCTCCTAAAAATTCTTCAAGATTATTACTATCTATGGTAATATGCTTAACATTTTTATCTGCTAAAATTTGCTTTAATGCTTTTCTAGTTAATGCTCCTATTTCACGCTCTAAAGCTCTTACACCTGATTCCTTGGTATAATATCTAATTAAATCCAAAATTGCCGCTTCGGATATAGTAATTTCATCTTTCTTAATTTTATGTACTTTAAATTGTTTTGGAACTAAATAATTTTTGGTGATTTGGAGCTTTTCTTCCTCTACATAACCGGAAATATATATTTTTTCCATCCTATCACTTAAAGCTCTAGGTAAATCATGAGAGTTAGCAGTAGCAATAAATATTATATTTGATAGATCATATTCTACTTCTAAATAATGATCAACAAAGTGACTATTCTGCTCAGGGTCTAATACCTCAAGCAAAGCGGATGCCGGATCACCTCTAAAATCAGAACTCATTTTATCGATTTCATCAAGCAGCATTACAGGATTACTAGTCTTAACTTTCTTAAGTTGACCTAAAATTTTACCGGGCATTGATCCAAGGTAAGTTTTTCTATGCCCTCTGATTTCTGCTTCGTCTCTAACACCGCCAAGAGCAAATTTAGTGTATTTTCTGCCCATTCCTTCGGCAATAGATTTTACAAGTGAAGTTTTACCGACCCCTGGCGGACCTATCAAACATAATATAGGTCCTCTAATTTTACTTGAACGCTGTAATACCGCTAAATATTCTATAATTCGCTCTTTAACTTTTTCGAGTCCAAAATGGTCACGATTTAAAATTTTCTCCGCTTGGTTAATATCTATTTTGCTATTATCATATTTACCCCAAGGCAAACTTAGCAAAGTCTCAAGATAATTACGCGTCACTCCCGACTCTGCCGACATTTGATTCATACTGCGGAGTTTTTTAAGCTCTGATTCTGCTTTCTCTTTAGCTTCTTTAGATAATTTTAACCTTTTAATTTTTTTCTCGATATCGGCAAGTTCCGATTTATCTTCATCAAGCTCCTTTTGAATAGCTTTCATTTGTTCGTGCAGATAATAATCACGCTGCGTTTTTTCGATTTGCTTTCTTACTCTTTGCTGTAATGCCTGCTCGGTTTCTGAATTTACTATATTAGAAGTAAGCGTACTAATAACCGTAGTGATACGCTTAAAAGGACTAGTTTCTTCTAATAAATGCTGCTTTGCCTCAAGTGAAGTTATAAGATGTGAAGCTAATATATTTATAATATTTATAAAATTAGTGCTATTACTTATTTCTTTATTGATAGTTTCAATAATTTCCGCATTAACTTTTTTATCATTAATCGCATATTTACTAAATAATTGTACTGCATTATCCACTAATGAACGCATGTTATTAACGTCAAATATTTCTTCATCCGGAATAATTTCATAATTTGCTTCAAAAGCATCGTTGCCTTTGATATTGCTTAGCTTTACTCTTGCTACTGCTTCTATTAAGATTTTTGCCGTATTATTAGGCAACTTCACTATTTGGATAATCTTGGCAAGTATAGCTGTGTTATAAAGTTCATGTTTACTAGGGTTTTCTTGATCAAATTTTTTCTGTAAAGTTACTAAAATATATTTACTATTATCTTCCTCAGAAACGGTAGTATGAGATAACGCTTGCAGCGATTTTTGTCTACCCACGAAAATAGGAGCAATTACTCCCGGGAATACTACCATATCTCTTAATGCCATAAGCGGCAGGGATTTTTTATTCATCAATTAAAACCTTTTAAAATGTCTAATTATTAACTATATAATATAGTATAAATGCGATTTCAAGCCATCTTTATTAATTATATTTATGAATTTATTACTACAATCTTCTCAAAATGTAGCTACTGCACATAATAGAATAAAACAATATCTACATTTAACTCCAATCGTTCACTCTGAAAGCTTAAATGAGATGCTCGGTCATGAGATTTTTTTTAAGGTTGAATCATTACAAAAAACCGGTGCATTCAAAGTTAGAGGAGTATTAAATCATTTATTAGAATTAAAAGAGCAAGGAAAATTACCTGATAAAATAGTCGGTTATAGTACGGGTAACCATGGGATTGGGCTTGCTTATGCAAGTAAATTATTCGGTATTAAAATAAGGATTTATTTACCGTTAAATACTTCAAAAGTAAAACGGCAAGCGGCTCTTTATTACGGCGGTGAAGTGATATATACAGATACTCGACAAGAAGCAGAAGAAAGAGCAAAAGAAGATGAAAAGCAAGGATTTTACTATATACATCCTTCCGATAGTGATTCTACAATAGCAGGTGCCGGCACATTATGCTATGAAGCATTACAACAACTAGGCTTTAGTCCTGATGCTATTTTTGCCTCTTGCGGCGGCGGCGGTTTAATTTCCGGCTCATATCTTGCCAAGGAATTAATATCACCGACAAGCTTGTTAATAGGTTCAGAACCGCTTAAGGCAAATGATGCTTATTTATCGGTTAAAAACGGCTCAATATATAGATTTGATAATGCACCGACTACCATCGCAGACGGTCTTAAAACCTTGAGTGTATCAGCTCGTACATTTGAATATCTGAAAAAACTTGATCATTTTTATTTAGCAGAAGAATATGAAATATATTATTGGACAGCGTGGCTTACTCATTTACTTAAAGTTATATGCGAGCCGTCAAGTAGTATAAATATGGTTTCAGTGGTAAATTGGTTAAAAACACAATCCAAACCTCAAAAATTACTAGTACTAATCTCAGGGGGTAATATTGACCCTATTCTTTATAACGAGCTATGGAAAGAGGAGTGTTTAACCGTCCCACCAAGCATTACTAACTAAAGGTAAATATCGTCATTGCGAGAAGAAACTGTAAGTTTCGACGAAGCAATCTCGGATATTTGAAGATAATTGATTTACTCTTGGGACGAACTGCTTACTATCTTCATTAAATTTCTGATTTTTATCTTCTTGAATAATAAATTTTTCATATTTTTCAAGTTTTTCCGGAGTGTTTTTAGGATCTTGTTTTAAGATTTCTATAGCTTTATCTTTTACAGCCTGTGCATATTGCTCTTTAGGTATAGAATTTCCACTTACGCTATTAATGCTTCTTTAGTTGCTCTTATAGGATCAGCAAAGATTTCTTCTTCATCCTCTATACCCATAAATGATAATTCATCAAAAGGCCCCCCTTTATTTAGAGGAAGTACAAAACCTTTAAGTGCTGCCTCGGCCCTTGCGACATCAAACTTTAACTTATCTGCTGCACTAGGTATTAGTTTTGGATCGTGCCTCCGTATTGCAGTTTAGAGTAAATAGTCTATAATCCTCAAACAGTAATAAGAGAGAATTATAGTTAAGGAGTTATGGCAAAAATAGATGTTAGGTGTAGATATTGTAACAACACAGAAGAAGTAATAAAGTCAGGATATTCAATTTCAAAACAACAGAGATATCAATGCAAGCGGTGTAATCGATATTTTTAATTGGAGTATATTAATAATGCATCTAAGCCTGGAGTTAAGGAGCAAATAGTAGAAATGTCAATCAACGGCTCTGGAGTTAGAGATACAGTAAGAGTATTAAAAGTGGGTATCAATACAGTTATCCGTGTTTTAAAAAAATCTAGTATTAAAAAACAATAAATCATTCTATCAGTACAACAGAAGTAATTATTGCTCCTGAGATAGATGAACAATGGTCTTATGTACAGAATAAATCCAGACAACGATGGCTTTGGTATGCCTTGGATAAGATTTCGTTAAAAGTAGTTGCTTATACGTTTGGTACAAGATGTGATAGCACATTAGAATCATTACTGAAAAAACTAGAGAATTTCAAGGTGACTTTTTACTATACAGATGGATGGGGGAGTTATGCTAGGTTATTAGACCCTAAAAAGCATATTATCAGTAAAAAATACACTCAACGGATAGTATAGAAGTCAAGATTTAATCTTACAGACATTATAAAAATTATATCTGAATGTCTGATAAGTTATGACTGTCAGATGAGTATTCAAGATATAAGATTTCGTTATTCTTTTCAACAGCTAACTTTTTACTATCCATAAAAGTCTGCATAGGTGTTTTTCCATAGCAATATTTACCGGAATGCGGTCTTTCATTATTATAATATTCTAGCCAAATATCAAGATCTAGTTGTAGATCATCAAGATCAGTATAGATCTTTTTACGCATAGCAGTATCAAAGAATTCTTGTTTCATAGTTTTATTAAAACGTTCACACATACCATTTGTTTGAGGAGAATATGCTTTAGTAGTAGTATGCTCAATACCCTCAATGCTTAAGAACAATTCAAAAGCATGATGTTCTATATTACCTTTATACTCACCACCTCTATCAGTTAAAATACGAAGTACTGGTATTTGCTGACTCTCATACCATGGTAACACTCTATCATTAAGCATGTCAGCAGCGGTAAGTGCTGTTTTATCAGTATATAGTTTAGCCTCTGCAACCCGAGTGTAACTATCAATAAACACTTGAGAATATACCTTGCCTATGCCTTTAAAATTACCTACATAATATGTGTCTTGGCATCCTAGATAACCTGGATGCTGTGTATCAATCTCACCATGAGCTTCTTTCTCGCTACGCCGTTTCTCTAATACTTGTAACTGAGCTTCGGTAAGAACAATACCATCCTGAGCCATTTTGGCTTCTAATGCTTTAAGTCTTTTATTGATATTATTTAAATCATTACGTAGCCAAATAGATCTAACTCCTCCAGGTGATACAAGAATACCAGTCTTTTTAAGCTCATTTGATACTCGCAGCTGACCATAAGCGGGGTATTCTATTGCCATATCTAATACTGCTCTCTCTACGGCAGGATCAACTCTATTCGCTATAATTGGCTTCTTCCGACTAATCTCATATAATGCTTCTTCTCCTCCTGTTTCATATAACTCTTTAAACCTATAATAACTGTCTCTACTGTAACCCATAGCTTTACATGCTGACGATATACTACCAAGACTCCTAGCTAATTCTAGTAATCCTATTTTTGGCTTTATTATTTTTTGATTTAGATTCATCTCTAATCCTCCATTTAATATTATCTTAATTTTACTAAATGTAAGATTAAATCTCAACTATTACAGCTAATTTTTGTATATCTTTATTTTCTACGACTTCACTAATAATTTTACTGGCAAGTACTTCAAGCGTACTAGTGATATATTCTTCAGATTGTAAATATTGTTGAATAGGGTCTAGAGTAACAATATTTTTATTCAAAGTATCTAATCTACTATCTACGTTTTTTATATCAACTATTTTACCTTTTACTGCCGCCGGTATCTCAGTTACTTCATCGTTTTTTTAATTTTTTCAATAGTATCATTTATATTAGTTATAATCTCTGCCATATAATACTCATTATTAAGTTATTTGATATAATGTAACCAAGTTATCAAACTTCTTAAAAATTCGCAACTATATTATCATATAAATCATTATTTACTATGCCCTGACTGTTGCCCACTCTCTTTACTTTTATTAAGTTTATCAACATGAGATATAGGGGTTGATATAGAAGACTTATAGCTTTGGGATATTGTTTTATTTTGCTCCTTACCTTGCTCTTTTTTTGCTGTTACGATATTGATTTCTTTATTTGGTGCTTGTTTTTCTCGTTGCAGTTCTTCCGATAAATTTTTCATATCTATATATAAACTATTACTTTTTTCAAAGTTAGCGACTGCTTTATCTATATTTTTTGAGCATAATCCGTACCGGTAAAAACTGCTACTATTCTTTGCCATAGCTTAGGTTTGGCTACCCTTTGTAATTCTAATGCTATACCTTCTCCTTTTCCGTGTACAGTTAAATATCCAAGTTCTAGCTCTGATAGTACTTTTTTAGTACCGTTAACAAGTGCAGGATTATTGCTCTCAAGTAATGGGGCAAAATTTTTGATAATTTCTCTACCTTGCTCTGTCATTTTTTCAGGAGGTAGTTTACTTATTGCCGGTAGTAATGAATTTATTATTTCACTTTCATTTACTCCTGCTCCTTGAATTATATCTATTCCTTGCTTTATGTTTTTATTTGTTTCAATATTTTTTTCAAGAAACTTGCATAATTTATCTATTGTACTTTTAAAAGCATTTTGAACCTCAACCTGGTCCGAAGTTAATGTAGTTTGTTGTAAATCTATATTCTTATGAGCTTTCTTAATTAATTTTTCAGCCTCTGATATTGTTTCTTCAGAAATTTCAACTGTTTCTTTTGTTACTTCATCATAAAAAGGTTTATCTAATTTTTCTTTAACTCTTTTTAAGAGTTCTTCTCCATATTTTTTACGAGGTATTTGTTCATCATCTACACTCATTTCTATTAAAGCACTTTCAACAGCGTTTTTATAAGCTTTTGCTTGTACTTTAACAGTTATATGATCTGCTACTCCATCAAATGATATTGGAAAGTCTTTAATTATAACTTCATTTTTAGCTACTAATTTTTCATATATATCTTTTTCTTTAGGCAATAAATTTATAGTATATTTTTATTTTCTTTCAATAAATCAGCTAATTTTTGTATTTCAGTATCATTAAGATATTGATTTGCTACTTCAGGAGAGTACAAAGTTATAGCTGCTCCTACAGCTTGTAAATGTAGGTCTTGCCTTTTGATTAGAGAAGGCTCTTTTAAAGCCAGCGTTACTTTTTCCTCTAGTTTTCTTATTATCCCTGCTGCACTATCAACTTGATATTCAAAAGCAGTTTTAAGTTTCTCTTGTGGTCTATCAGGTATTAGCTCCTCGGCCATATCATTTCCTCTATTAATTATTATTAATTAAATTAGATAATAATTAGTTAAAGAATGTAAACCAATTTAAAATTTATAAATGAAAATTAATTAAACTTATAAAAAGAATTGTATTTTTTCATAGAAGAGGTCCTAATCGTAATTTCATCAGGGATTTCGGTTATGAACCTTGAAGGGTAAGAGCGGACTATTTCATAAAATATTTTTCTGCTTTCGGCGTGGGTAATGTAGAGATCTTTTTTGGCTCTCGTAATACCGACATAAGCAATGCGGCGTTCTTCTTCTAAGCCTTTTTCGCCGTCTTCGTCTAGGGATCTTTGAGATGGAAATACCCCCTCTTCCCAGCCCGGTAAAAACACCACGTCAAACTCAAGCCCTTTAGCTGCGTGCAGGGTCATTATAGTAACAGAACCACCGTAATTAGTTTCAAGCACTTCATTTTCCATAACTAAACTTGAATGTTCGATAAAATCATGAACATCGTTAAATTCGGCAATAGCTCTAAGCATTTCGTTAACATTTTCGATTCTACCGAATGCTTCTTCGGTTTTTTCTTCTTGAAGCATT
This sequence comes from Rickettsia senegalensis, assembly GCF_056135685.1. Taxonomy (NCBI): domain Bacteria; kingdom Pseudomonadati; phylum Pseudomonadota; class Alphaproteobacteria; order Rickettsiales; family Rickettsiaceae; genus Rickettsia; species Rickettsia senegalensis. Next base: position 1,070,794 of record NZ_JBVYTQ010000001.1, read on the forward strand.
TTAAGATAACCGGAATCATCAAGTATTGCTTTAACCACGTTTATTGGAGCATCTATACTAAATCTTTCGTGCCAATTATCTATTTTAGTCACCAAATCTTTTAGAGTTTCATATGGTTTTGCTTTAATCTCGCCCATTTCCAACATTTCTTTAATGGCTGCGAAATTAGAAATATTTCGCTCAAGTGCATAGACTCTAATTTTATTTAAGCTAGCTGCACCTATTGCCCTTTTCGGCACATTTATAATACGCTCAAGTGCTAGATTGTCATTTTGATTCAAAGATATACGGATATAAGCAAGCACGTCTCTTATTTCCATACGTTCATAGAACCTCAAACCTCCTATAATTTTATAAGGTATAGCACTATTTATAAACGCTTCCTCAAAACTTCTTGTTTGAAATCCGGCTCGTACTAATATTGCAATATTGCCGGCATTATATCGGTCTTCTCTCACTAATTTATCTATTTCGCCGGCTATATATCTTGCTTCTTCTTTATCACTCCAACAAGAGATAATTTTTATCTTTTCACCGCTTTCCCTATCCGTCCATAACGTTTTACTGTGACGGTTTTTATTATTATTAATAACATTGGAAGCAGCAGCAAGTATCGGCAAAGTTGATCTATAATTCTGCTCTAACTTAATAATCGTTGCACCTGCAAAATCTTTTTCAAAGCGTAATATATTACCGACTTCCGCTCCTCGCCAACCATAGATAGATTGATCATCATCCCCTACACAGCAAATATTTTTATATAAACTTGCGAGCATTCTTGCCCATAAATACTGGACAACGTTAGTGTCTTGATATTCATCGATTAAAATATAACGATATTTTTCCTGGTAATATCTTAATATTTCAGGATTTTTAATAAAAAGCTCATTATTATAAAGTAGCAAATCTCCAAAATCTAAAACATTAGAAATAAGTAAATTTTTCTGATATTCTTCGTATACAAGTTTTGCCACCCTCTGCAACGGTAAATTAGTATCTGATGCTGATAGTGTACTTGGTAATAATCCTTGATCTTTCCATCTCGAAATTATGATATGTATTAATTTAGGAGCATATTTTTTAGTATCGATATCTTTTAGTTTTACTATATCTTTAACTAGTTTTAATTGATCATCATGACTAATAATAGTAAATCTATTATTTAAACCAAGATTTAAATGCTCAATTTGGTCACGTAATATCCTAGCTGCCATTGAGTGGAAAGTGCCTATATTAAGACCGTAGCAATTAATGAGACCGTTAACTCTTTCAGTCATTTCTTTAGCAGCTTTATTAGTAAAAGTAACGGCTAGAATATTTTGAGGTGAGGCTAAATTTTGGTGAACAATATTAGCTATTCGTGAGGTAAGTACCTTTGTTTTACCTGTTCCGGCACCTGCAAGCAATAAAAGCGGTCCTTCAGTATGAAGAACTGCTTTTTGCTGTTGTGGATTTAATGTATGTATGAAATCTTGATTATTTAACATTATTATACAATTTGCATATTGTTAGACCGTAGTTGTCATTCCCGCGTGGCATTGTTACATAGATACCAAAACCGTCATTCCTGCAAGACCTTGTTGCGTAGATATAAAAAAAGTAGCTGCGAACTAAGAAAAGTAGTAAATCGACAAAAAACTTAACCACAAGTGTGTATGTCAAAGCTACAAAAAGTTTGCAACTGGAAAGAATATAACAGAAGTTTAAAGAAAAGAGGAACAATAATTTTCACATTTTGTGAAGAATATTTAAAAGAGTTATATTATGGAGGGGAACAGAGGCAAGGAGGAGCGAGAAGATATAATAGCAAGATGTATGAATATTTGCTAACAATTAAGCTGTTATTAAGATTGCCATGGCGAGCAACAAGCGGATTTGCAGAAGGAATGTTTAGCAAAATATTTGCGGGTAAGGATTTAAGAATACCGGATTATGCCCATGCATCAAGAATCGCTAGTAAGCTAAAGTTACGAGTAAAAAATATTGGAGTACAAGAGAAAGGTTCAGGGAAAGAGATAGTATTTGATAGTACCGGAGTAAATGTATATAGCACCAGTGGGTGGCATCAAAGGAAATACGGTAAGGATGGATTATAACGGTAAGGATGGATTATATCGTAAGAGAGAACAGTGGAAGAAGATACATGTAGCAGTCGATTTAGATAGTATGGAAGTACTATCTGTAGCCTATACGGATAGTAACACAAACGACTGTGAAGTTGTTGGTGATATGAGCAAAGAGATAACAGGCAAAGCTAAAACCGTTATAGCAGATGGAGCTTATGATACGCAGGAGTTTAGAAAGATAATATATGATTGGGGAGCACAAGATTTAATGCCCCCAGCACGAACATCTAAGTCACAAGATGAATTAAAGAATAAAAGCAAGGTAGAGAAAGAACATTTAGCTTACAGAGATAAAGTAATAAAAGGAATTAGAGAATATAAAAATTTTGATGAAGGTTTAAAAGCATGGAAAATTAATAGCGGCTATCATCAAAGGTTAAGGGTTGAATCGTTTATGTTTAGGTTGAAGCGAACGTTTGGCTTTAACTTACAACAAAAAACAGAGAAAGGAAGAAAAAACGAAGTAATTACTAAGATAAATATATTAAATGAAATGTAGAAGTCAAGATTTAATCTTACAGACATTATAAAAATTATATCTGAATGTCTGATAAGTTATGACTGTCAGATGAGTATTCAAGATATAAGATTTCGTTATTCTTTTCAACAGCTAACTTTTTACTATCCATAAAAGTCTGCATAGGTGTTTTTCCATAGCTGTAGAAGTCAAGATTTAATCTTACAGACATTATAAAAATTATATCTGAATGTCTGATAAGTTATGACTGTCAGATGAGTATTCAAGATATAAGATTTCGTTATTCTTTTCAACAGCTAACTTTTTACTATCCATAAAAGTCTGCATAGGTGTTTTTCCATAGCAATATTTACCGGAATGCGGTCTTTCATTATTATAATATTCTAGCCAAATATCAAGATCTAGTTGTAGATCATCAAGATCAGTATAGATCTTTTTACGCATAGCAGTATCAAAGAATTCTTGTTTCATAGTTTTATTAAAACGTTCACACATACCATTTGTTTGAGGAGAATATGCTTTAGTAGTAGTATGCTCAATACCCTCAATGCTTAAGAACAATTCAAAAGCATGATGTTCTATATTACCTTTATACTCACCACCTCTATCAGTTAAAATACGAAGTACTGGTATTTGCTGACTCTCATACCATGGTAACACTCTATCATTAAGCATGTCAGCAGCGGTAAGTGCTGTTTTATCAGTATATAGTTTAGCCTCTGCAACCCGAGTGTAACTATCAATAAACACTTGAGAATATACCTTGCCTATGCCTTTAAAATTACCTACATAATATGTGTCTTGGCATCCTAGATAACCTGGATGCTGTGTATCAATCTCACCATGAGCTTCTTTCTCGCTACGCCGTTTCTCTAATACTTGTAACTGAGCTTCGGTAAGAACAATACCATCCTGAGCCATTTTGGCTTCTAATGCTTTAAGTCTTTTATTGATATTATTTAAATCATTACGTAGCCAAATAGATCTAACTCCTCCAGGTGATACAAGAATACCAGTCTTTTTAAGCTCATTTGATACTCGCAGCTGACCATAAGCGGGGTATTCTATTGCCATATCTAATACTGCTCTCTCTACGGCAGGATCAACTCTATTCGCTATAATTGGCTTCTTCCGACTAATCTCATATAATGCTTCTTCTCCTCCTGTTTCATATAACTCTTTAAACCTATAATAACTGTCTCTACTGTAACCCATAGCTTTATATGCTGACGATATACTACCAAGACTCCTAGCTAATTCTAGTAATCCTATTTTTGGCTTTATTATTTTTTGATTTAGATTCATCTCTAATCCTCCATTTAATATTATCTTAATTTTACTAAATGTAAGATTAAATCTCAACTATTACAGCCAAGACACATATTATGTAGGTAATTTTAAAGGCATAGGCAAGGTATATTCTCAAGTGTTTATTGATAGTTACACTCGGGTTGCAGAGGCTAAACTATATACTGATAAAACAGCACTTACCGCTGCTGACATGCTTAATGATAGAGTGTTACCATGGTATGAGAGTCAGCAAATACCAGTACTTCGTATTTTAACTGATAGAGGTGGTGAGTATAAAGGTAATATAGAACATCATGCTTTTGAATTGTTCTTAAGCATTGAGGGTATTGAGCATACTACTACTAAAGCATATTCTCCTCAAACAAATGGTATGTGTGAACGTTTTAATAAAACTATGAAACAAGAATTCTTTGATACTGCTATGCGTAAAAAGATCTATACTGATCTTGATGATCTACAACTAGATCTTGATATTTGGCTAGAATATTATAATAATGAAAGACCGCATTCCGGTAAATATTGCTATGGAAAAACACCTATGCAGACTTTTATGGATAGTAAAAAGTTAGCTGTTGAAAAGAATAACGAAATCTTATATCTTGAATACTCATCTGACAGTTATAACTTATCAGACATTCAGATATAATTTTTATAATGTCTGTAAGATTAAATCTTGACTTCTACAAGTGTGTTTGTTTGCAGAGAATCAGCAGTCGGAACATACGTACCAAAAGCTAAAGGAGTAGCAGTAACTATACAAGACGGTAAAACCGTTGCACTAACAAGGAAAAAAGCATTAGCAGACGAGGTGAGGCTATTTCCTGTACTTATAGTTAAGATAATAAAACCGATAATATTTCGTAGAATTTTAAAGTTATTATTCATATTTTTTAATAAAAATAATTAATGTTCATTATTAATCTTTGACAAATTTTAACGATTTTAGAAGGTGAGTTTAAGAAATAGTTATATTTAAATATGAATTTATGATATTTTTCCTACAGAATATATTTACAAATAAATTAAAAATGTAATTGACTATTCTATTTGAGTATTATAACATGATAATACTTTTACTTTCTGGTATATAAAATGACTACTAAAATAGCAATAAGTCAATTTAAATCTCATTGTCTTGAGATAATAGAAAAATTACAAACCGATAAAGAATCCATTATAATTACTAAAAGAGATAGGGAAGTAGCACAAATATTGCCTATCAATACTAAAAAGACCTCAATATTCGGTATGTTAAAAAATAAAGCTGAGATAAAAGCAGATATATTAGATTCAATAGAAGAAAAATGGAATGCAGAACATTAATAGTGGCTTAGTACTAGACACCAATGTTTTATTGTGGTCAATATTACAACCTGAAGAATTATCAGAACAAATCGGTCGTGCCTCCGTATTGCAGTTTAGAGTAAATAGTCTATAATCCTCAAACAGTAATAAGAGAGAATTATAGTTAAGGAGTTATGGCAAAAATAGATGTTAAGTGTAGATATTGTAACAACACAGAAGAAGTAATAAAGTCAGGATATTCAATTTCAAAACAACAGAGATATCAATGCAAGCGGTGTAATCGATATTTTTAATTGGAGTATATTAATAATGCATCTAAGCCTGGAGTTAAGGAGCAAATAGTAGAAATGTCAATCAACGGCTCTGGAGTTAGAGATACAGTAAGAGTATTAAAAGTGGGTATCAATACAGTTATCCGTGTTTTAAAAAAATCTAGTATTAAAAAACAATAAATCATTCTATCAGTACAACAGAAGTAATTATTGCTCCTGAGATAGATGAACAATGGTCTTATGTACAGAATAAATCCAGACAACGATGGCTTTGGTATGCCTTGGATAAGATTTCGTTAAAAGTAGTTGCTTATACGTTTGGTACAAGATGTGATAGCACATTAGAATCATTACTGAAAAAACTAGAGAATTTCAAGGTGACTTTTTACTATACAGATGGATGGGGGAGTTATGCTAGGTTATTAGACCCTAAAAAGTATATTATCAGTAAAAAATACACTCAACGGATAGAACGAAGTAACTTGAACCTTAGAACGAGATGCAAGAGGCTTGCACGTAAGACAATCTGCTTTTCCAGGTCATTGGATATTCATGATAAGGTTATTGGTACTCTTATTGAACGTATAGCTTTTTAATAGGCATAACTGCAATATGGGGGCATGACCAACAAATAAAACACAAAATCAATTTGGCTCAAGAAAATTCGAAATTATTTCTTAGTTCTATTTCATTATGGGAAATAGCTATGCTTAACTTTAAAAAGCGTATTAATGTTTACGAACCTATAAAAGATTTTCTGAATTCTATAACAAATATCAACGGGTTATCTATTAAAGATATTTCTCCGGAGGTCGCTGCTGAGAGCGTTTCTCTTATGGATGATTTTCATGGTGATCCGGCTGACAGAATTATTGTAGCAACAGCAAAATGCCTTGGAGCTACCCTACTTACTAGAGATCAAAAAATTCTTAGTTGGGCTAAGTTAGGACATATTAAATCAATATCTATTTGATTATTTCCTCAATATCTAATAAAATCCTTTTTAAAATTCAGGATATTATATATGACACATACTACGGATGTTGTAATAATAGGTGCAGGTCCCGTAGGACTATTTACGATTTTTCAGGCCGGAATGCTTGGGATGAAGTGCCACATTATCGATGCTCAAGAAATCATAGGAGGTCAGTGTATTACTCTATACCCTGAAAAGCCTATTTACGATATACCGGCTTATCCTAAAATTGCAGCAGAAGAGCTAATAAAACAGTTAGAGCTTCAAGCAACTCCTTTTAAGCCTGTATATCACTTAAATCAGCAAGCTATAGAGCTAAATAAACAAGATGATTTTTTTGAAATTAAAACCTCAAAAAATACTCTTATTAAAAGCAAAGTTATTATTATTGCAGCAGGAGCAGGTTCATTCGGTCCAAATAAACCGCCCCTTGCAAATATTGAAGATTTTGAAGGCAAATCGGTTTTTTATTTCATTAATGATAAAAGCAAATTTGCAGGTAAAAATATAGTTATAGCAGGCGGCGGGGATTCGGCTGTTGACTGGGCTATTTCTCTTTCGGAAATTGCAAATAAAATATATTTAGTACATAGACGGGATAAATTTACAGCAGCTCCTGAAAGCGTAAGGCAATTAAGGCATATTGCAGAAACCGGTAAAATCGAGTTAGTAATCGGTTATCAGCTAAATGCTTTAGAGGGTAATAACGATGAACTTCAAGAAGTTATAGTTAGAGATCTACAAAATAACACTCGCAAATTAGATGCAAATATATTACTACCGTTTTTTGGTTTAAAACAAGATTTAGGTAGCTTAGCAAATTGGGGTTTAAATGTTAAGCTTCACCATATTGAAGTAGATCACTCCTATTATCAAACTAATATAGAAGGTATTTACGCCATTGGAGATATTGCTCATTATACAGGTAAGCTTAAGCTGATTCTTACGGGCTTTGCTGAAGCTGCAAGCAGCCTCCATCACGCTTATAGTAGAGTATTTGACGGCAAGGCTCTACATTTTGAGTATTCCACTACTAAATATGGGGAAAGGAAGTAAGATAAAAATCATAGTACTCGATGTCATTCCCGCGTAGGCGGAAATCCAGTAGTTAAAAAGCATACATATGCTAAATTTTAAAAATTAAAGCGGAGGTTATCTCGCTTTATGCTGGATTCCTGTTTTCGTAGGAATGACATCGAGAGCTTTGTGAAAAACTGTCCTATACTATAATTATGGATAAAAATATAGTGAATAATATAATTGACGGTAAAGCGTTAGCAAATGAGATACTAGCAGATTTAAAGCTAGAAATTCAAGAACTTAAAAGTCAAACCAACGCTTCACCAAAGCTTGCTATAGTACTAGTAGGCGATAATCCAGCAAGCATTATTTATGTAAAAAACAAAATAAAAAATGCTCATAAAATAGGAATTGATACTTTATTAGTAAATCTATCTACTACTATTCATACTGATGATTTAATAGCGAAAATCAACGAGTTAAATCTTGATAACGAGATTTCAGGAATTATAGTTCAGCTTCCTTTGCCAAGCTCCATAGATAAAAATAAAATTTTATCAGCAGTATCACCCTATAAAGATATAGATGGTTTTCATCCTTTAAATGTCGGTTACTTACATAGCGGGATTATAGTCAAATCAGTTGGATTTAATTACAAGGAGCAAGGGACGAAGCCTATAGATAATAGGAGAGCGACGAGTGACGATGGAAGTGAATTCAAATCATTTGACTATAGTCAAGGCTTTGTACCCTGCACTGCCCTTGGATGCCTTGCAGTTATAAAAAAATATGAACCGAATTTAAGCGGTAAAAACGCCGTAATTGTCGGACGATCAAATATAGTAGGTAAACCTCTAAGTGCCTTACTATTGCAAGAAGATTGCAGCGTTACTATTTGTCATTCCAAATCGCAAAATCTAAGCTCCATCACTTCTAAAGCTGATATAGTTGTTGCGGCAATAGGCTCACCTTTAAAATTCACTGCCGAATATTTTAATCCTGAATCTATAGTAATTGATGTAGGAATTAATAGAATTAGCGGCAATAAGATTATCGGTGATGTTGATTTTGAAAATGTGAAGTCTAAAGTAAAATATATTACTCCCGCCCCCGGTGGCATTGGACCTATGACTATTGCTTTTTTACTTAAAAATACGGTTAAGGCGTTTAAGAATTCTTATAGTACAGTATGTCATTCCTGCCTTTAGCGACTTTGTTGCATGGTTCTTATGTCATTCCTGCGAAAGCAGGAATCCAAAAAAAAGTATAAATACGGCAAGTTTTTAAAATTAAAAGCTCGATTTATCTTGCTTTATGCTGGATTCCCGCCGTTGCTGGAATGACACTAAATCTTATAAACATTTGCAAGTTCTACATAATTTCTTGCGTTATCTTGCATATATTCTAAATCTTGATCAGTTAAATATCTAACAAATTTTGCAGGGATACCCATCCATAATTCTTTAGATTTAATTATCTTCTTTGGTGTGACAAGACTTCCTGCAGCAATAAAAGCATATTCTTCTATTACTGCATAATCCATTATCGTAGTACTCATGCCGATAAAAGCATTATTATGTATGGTACAGGCATGAATAAGAGAGATGTAATAGTTGAGATTTAATCTTACATTTAGTAAAATTAAGATAATATTAAATGGAGGATTAGAGATGAATCTAAATCAAAAAATAATAAAGCCAAAAATAGGATTACTAGAATTAGCTAGGAGTCTTGGTAGTATATCGTCAGCATATAAAGCTATGGGTTACAGTAGAGACAGTTATTATAGGTTTAAAGAGTTATATGAAACAGGAGGAGAAGAAGCATTATATGAGATTAGTCGGAAGAAGCCAATTATAGCGAATAGAGTTGATCCTGCCGTAGAGAGAGCAGTATTAGATATGGCAGTAGAATACCCCGCTTATGGTCAGCTGCGAGTATCAAATGAGCTTAAAAAGACTGGTATTCTTGTATCACCTGGAGGAGTTAGATCTATTTGGCTACGTAATGATTTAAATAATATCAATAAAAGACTTAAAGCATTAGAAGCCAAAATGGCTCAGGATGGTATTGTTCTTACCGAAGCTCAGTTACAAGTATTAGAGAAACGGCGTAGCGAGAAAGAAGCTCATGGTGAGATTGATACACAGCATCCAGGTTATCTAGGATGCCAAGACACATATTATGTAGGTAATTTTAAAGGCATAGGCAAGGTATATTCTCAAGTGTTTATTGATAGTTACACTCGGGTTGCAGAGGCTAAACTATATACTGATAAAACAGCACTTACCGCTGCTGACATGCTTAATGATAGAGTGTTACCATGGTATGAGAGTCAGCAAATACCAGTACTTCGTATTTTAACTGATAGAGGTGGTGAGTATAAAGGTAATATAGAACATCATGCTTTTGAATTGTTCTTAAGCATTGAGGGTATTGAGCATACTACTACTAAAGCATATTCTCCTCAAACAAATGGTATGTGTGAACGTTTTAATAAAACTATGAAACAAGAATTCTTTGATACTGCTATGCGTAAAAAGATCTATACTGATCTTGATGATCTACAACTAGATCTTGATATTTGGCTAGAATATTATAATAATGAAAGACCGCATTCCGGTAAATATTGCTATGGAAAAACACCTATGCAGACTTTTATGGATAGTAAAAAGTTAGCTGTTGAAAAGAATAACGAAATCTTATATCTTGAATACTCATCTGACAGTCATAACTTATCAGACATTCAGATATAATTTTTATAATGTCTGTAAGATTAAATCTTGACTTCTACATACAAAAATTAGCTCTCGCAACTTAACTCTCTACTCTCTATTGCGATTAAAAATGGGAGGATTACCATATTACCTTGTTAAATTGGAGCTTAAGTAGAAGTTAACAGAAATTAAATCTACAATTTAAATTTAGTAATATTTTTGCTAAAAGAAAAGTTCGGCAGTGGAAAAAGAGATTATTTTTTTGGAAGGTAGTTGCAATATTATTCTGCCGGTACTATCTATATCTTTAAAACGACCGGTTACTATATCATTTTGATATTTAACGCTAATATTTTCATGTAACTTATAAGCATGTTTTAACCAGCTTTCTCTAATAAAAGAAAAGCTGTTATTATGCCAAATTTGATAATATTTTTCAAAATTCTCTATTAATTTTTCAAGTAAAGCTTGCGGTTCTATAGGCGGTAGATTTTCGCTTATTAAGCTAGTAGTAGGCTGGTCGATATTATCAGGGTGATAGGTGATATTAATACCGATACCGATAATAAGGTAATAATTCTTTTCTACTTTAACGGATTCAAGAAGTATACCGGCAATTTTCCGACCGTTCACGAGAACATCGTTAGGCCATTTTAGTTGTATAATGTCATCCTCACCTCTTATGTCATTCCTGCGTAGGCGGGAATCCATTTCTTTTAAAAATTTTTCTGGATTCCCGCTTTCGCGGGAATGACATAAGAGGTGAGGATGACATAGAGAACTATAGGAGTGACATAAAGAGGCTATACTCTCATAAACGGCAAGTGCTGTAACAAAAGATAATTGCGGTAATAATTCTAGCTCTTTATCAGGCTTTATTAGTAAACTTGCATGTAAGTTACCTACCCTAGACTGCCAGTTTTTACCGCTTCTACCACGTCCTTTAGTTTGAGATTTGGCAAGTATTGCATAGTTTGAATCAACCTTATTACTCTTAGCAATTCTTATAGCCTCAGAGTTCGTACTGTCTAGTTCATCAAAAACAATTAGTTTAAATTTACCTATATTCATTTTTTAGTAGTTATCATTACAAGAAAGGTTTGCTTGCATAGATACCAAAACCGTCATTGCGAGGAGACCTTGTTGCGTAGATATAAAAAAAGTAGCTGCGAACTAAGAAAAGTAGTAAATTGACAAAAAACTTAACCACAAGTGTGTATGTCAAAGCTACAAAAAGTTTGCAACTGGAAAGAATATAACAGAAGTTTAAAGAAAAGAGGAACAATAATTTTCACATTTTGTGAAGAATATTTAAAAGAGTTATATTATGGAGGGGAACAGAGGCAAGGAGGAGCGAGAAGATATAATAGCAAGATGTATGAATATTTGCTAACAATTAAGCTGTTATTAAGATTGCCATGGCGAGCAACGGTCGTGCCTCCGTATTGCAGTTTAGAGTAAATAGTCTATAATCCTCAAACAGTAATAAGAGAGAATTATAGTTAAGGAGTTATGGCAAAAATAGATGTTAAGTGTAGATATTGTAACAACACAGAAGAAGTAATAAAGTCAGGATATTCAATTTCAAAACAACAGAGATATCAATGCAAGCGGTGTAATCGATATTTTCAATTGGAGTATATTAATAATGCATCTAAGCCTGGAGTTAAGGAGCAAATAGTAGAAATGTCAATCAACGGCTCTGGAGTTAGAGATACAGTAAGAGTATTAAAAGTGGGTATCAATACAGTTATCCGTGTTTTAAAAAAATCTAGTATTAAAAAACAATAAATCATTCTATCAGTACAACAGAAGTAATTATTGCTCCTGAGATAGATGAACAATGGTCTTATGTACAGAATAAATCCAGACAACGATGGCTTTGGTATGCCTTGGATAAGATTTCGTTAAAAGTAGTTGCTTATACGTTTGGTACAAGATGTGATAGCACATTAGAATCATTACTGAAAAAACTAGAGAATTTCAAGGTGACTTTTTACTATACAGATGGATGGGGGAGTTATGCTAGGTTATTAGACCCTAAAAAGTATATTATCAGTAAAAAATACACTCAACGGATAGAACGAAGTAACTTGAACCTTAGAACGAGATGCAAGAGGCTTGCACGTAAGACAATCTGCTTTTCCAGGTCATTGGATATTCATGATAAGGTTATTGGTACTCTTATTGAACGTATAGCTTTTTAATAGGCGTAACTGCAATATGGAGGCATGACCAGAGAATGGTAGGAAATATCGTTTATTTAATGTGATTGATGACTTTAATAGAGAGAGCCTTGGTACTGAGACTGATTTTTTATTGTCAGCAGGAAGAGTTATCAGGTCACTAGATCAAATTATAGAATGGCGAGGTAAGCCAAAATCTATACGTTGTGATAATGGACCTGAATATATCAGTAAATTATTGAGCAAGTGGGCAAAAGAAAAGAATATCAAGTTATTATTCATTCAGCCAGGCATGCCTCAGCAAAATGCATATATTGAAAGATATAATAGAACTGTAAGATATGATTGGTTAAATCAGTATTTATTTGTTAATATACAAGAAGCACAGGATCTTGCAACTCAATGGCTTTGGTCTTATAATAACGAAAGACCTAATATTGCTATTGGCGGTATAACACCAATACAAAAATTAGCTCTCGCAACTTAACTCTCTACTCTCTATTGCGATTAAAAATGGGAGGATTACCATGATAATACATTTAAACAATCATTCTAAAAAAATAATTCTAAATATCTTTTTAGCCTTACTGCTTGGATATTTTGTTTTTCATTGCATATATGGTAACAAAGGGATTATTGCGTATTTAAAAGTAAATAGGCAGCTTGAAAAAGCTTATGATGAACTAAAAGGCTTACGCGCAGAAAGAGTAGAACTTGAACATAACGTCAAATTACTCCGAACGGAATCGTTAAATAAGGATATGTTAGAAGAACAAGCAAAGAAAGTTTTAGGAGTAGCAGATCCTAAAGAACAGGTGTTTACAATAAAAGATAAACCTAATCAAAGGTAAACAACGTCATTGCGAGGAAGGCTTGCTTGCGTAGACCTATTTATCCGTCATTGCGAGGAAAAATTGAAAATTTTGTACGTCCGCAATCTCAGAATGTTTGACAAGATTGCCATGTCGGGACTATGTCCCTCCTCGCAAGGCGTTGTTGCGTGGAGATTAAAAAAAGTCAATATAGCGCTTAGAGTATAAAAATAATTAAATTGTAATAGTTGAGATTTAATCTTACATTTAGTAAAATTAAGATAATATTAAATGGAGGATTAGAGATGAATCTAAATCAAAAAATAATAAAGCCAAAAATAGGATTACTAGAATTAGCTAGGAGTCTTGGTAGTATATCGTCAGCATGTAAAGCTATGGGTTACAGTAGAGACAGTTATTATAGGTTTAAAGAGTTATATGAAACAGGAGGAGAAGAAGCATTATATGAGATTAGTCGGAAGAAGCCAATTATAGCGAATAGAGTTGATCCTGCCGTAGAGAGAGCAGTATTAGATATGGCAATAGAATACCCCGCTTATGGTCAGCTGCGAGTATCAAATGAGCTTAAAAAGACTGGTATTCTTGTATCACCTGGAGGAGTTAGATCTATTTGGCTACGTAATGATTTAAATAATATCAATAAAAGACTTAAAGCATTAGAAGCCAAAATGGCTCAGGATGGTATTGTTCTTACCGAAGCTCAGTTACAAGTATTAGAGAAACGGCGTAGCGAGAAAGAAGCTCATGGTGAGATTGATACACAGCATCCAGGTTATCTAGGATGCCAAGACACATATTATGTAGGTAATTTTAAAGGCATAGGCAAGGTATATTCTCAAGTGTTTATTGATAGTTACACTCGGGTTGCAGAGGCTAAACTATATACTGATAAAACAGCACTTACCGCTGCTGACATGCTTAATGATAGAGTGTTACCATGGTATGAGAGTCAGCAAATACCAGTACTTCGTATTTTAACTGATAGAGGTGGTGAGTATAAAGGTAATATAGAACATCATGCTTTTGAATTGTTCTTAAGCATTGAGGGTATTGAGCATACTACTACTAAAGCATATTCTCCTCAAACAAATGGTATGTGTGAACGTTTTAATAAAACTATGAAACAAGAATTCTTTGATACTGCTATGCGTAAAAAGATCTATACTGATCTTGATGATCTACAACTAGATCTTGATATTTGGCTAGAATATTATAATAATGAAAGACCGCATTCCGGTAAATATTGCTATGGAAAAACACCTATGCAGACTTTTATGGATAGTAAAAAGTTAGCTGTTGAAAAGAATAACGAAATCTTATATCTTGAATACTCATCTGACAGTCATAACTTATCAGACATTCAGATATAATTTTTATAATGTCTGTAAGATTAAATCTTGACTTCTACACGTTATAATCCATCCTTACCGTATTTCCTTTGATGCCACCCACTGGTGCTATATACATTTACTCCGGTACTATCAAATACTATCTCTTTCCCTGAACCTTTCTCTTGTACTCCAATATTTTTTACTCGTAACTTTAGCTTACTAGCGATTCTTGATGCATGGGCATAATCCGGTATTCTTAAATCCTTACCCGCAAATATTTTGCTAAACATTCCTTCTGCAAATCCGCTTGTTGCTCGCCATGGCAATCTTAATAACAGCTTAATTGTTAGCAAATATTCATACATCTTGCTATTATATCTTCTCGCTCCTCCTTGCCTCTGTTCCCCTCCATAATATAACTCTTTTAAATATTCTTCACAAAATGTGAAAATTATTGTTCCTCTTTTCTTTAAACTTCTGTTATATTCTTTCCAGTTGCAAACTTTTTGTAGCTTTGACATACACACTTGTGGTTAAGTTTTTTGTCGATTTACTACTTTTCTTAGTTCGCAGCTACTTTTTTTATATCTACGCAACAAGGTCTTGCAGGAATGACGGTTTTGTGGGTAATGCTTTCTCGCTAATAGCGGAAAACCGAGCCATGCAACATCCCAATAATTATAGGCTAACTATATATCAGTGACAAAGAAAGAAATAATTATATTATGCGGGCCGACTGCTAGCGGAAAGTCTTATTTAGGGCATGAACTGGCTAAAGCTTATAATGGCGAAATTATTAATATCGACTCAATGCAGGTTTATAAAGAAATCCCTATTATTACCGCCTCCCCTCCGAAAAGCTATATAGCTGAAGTTACTTACCATTTATATAATTTTCTATCAATTACGGAAGATTTCTCAGTAATAAAATATCTAAAACTTGTAACAGAAAAAATAAAAGAAATAACCGCTCGAGGTAAGCTACCTATATTAATAGGAGGAACGGGATTATATATCAATTCCTTAGTTTTTGGCTATAATAATATCCCCGATATATCAGAAGATTTACGAAAACAAGCAAGAAACTTACATGCTGAAATAGGCAATATAGAACTATGGAATAAATTAGAGGAACTTGACTCGCTTGCTGCTTCTAAAATAAACCAACATGATACTCAGCGTTTAATTAGAGCTTATGAAGTATTTATGCAAACCGGTAAATCTATTTTTTCCTTTCAAACTTTACCAAAAGAACAGATCTTATCTGATTTTAATTTCAAAATTATCTTCTTAAATCCTGAGCGAAAATTTGTGTATAAGACATGCGATGAGCGTTTAGATAAGATATTTAAAGAAGGAGCAATTGATGAAATAGCTTTAATAAAAAAGCAATTTACTCCTAAAGATTATGCGAATTTAAAAGCTGTAGGGATAAAAGAAATTTTGGCTTATTTAGACGGTAATCTTACTTTAGATGAGGCTTTAAATGCAGCTCAAATACGAACCCGCCATTATGCTAAAAGACAAGTTACTTGGTTTAAAAATCAGATACAAGATAAAACCACATTAGAATATTCTAACCAAGAAGAGTTTGCGCAAATATTAAATGTCATTCCAGCGTGGCATTGACGTTGTTGCAGGAATGACATCGAGGGTTTTTCAAATTCAGCGAGTATAGCCTATCTATTTATTTGTAATAGTTGAGATTTAATCTTACATTTAGTAAAATTAAGATAATATTAAATGGAGGATTAGAGATGAATCTAAATCAAAAAATAATAAAGCCAAAAATAGGATTACTAGAATTAGCTAGGAGTCTTGGTAGTATATCGTCAGCATATAAAGCTATGGGTTACAGTAGAGACAGTTATTATAGGTTTAAAGAGTTATATGAAACAGGAGGAGAAGAAGCATTATATGAGATTAGTCGGAAGAAGCCAATTATAGCGAATAGAGTTGATCCTGCCGTAGAGAGAGCAGTATTAGATATGGCAATAGAATACCCCGCTTATGGTCAGCTGCGAGTATCAAATGAGCTTAAAAAGACTGGTATTCTTGTATCACCTGGAGGAGTTAGATCTATTTGGCTACGTAATGATTTAAATAATATCAATAAAAGACTTAAAGCATTAGAAGCCAAAATGGCTCAGGATGGTATTGTTCTTACCGAAGCTCAGTTACAAGTATTAGAGAAACGGCGTAGCGAGAAAGAAGCTCATGGTGAGATTGATACACAGCATCTGTAGAAGTCAAGATTTAATCTTACAGACATTATAAAAATTATATCTGAATGTCTGATAAGTTATGACTGTCAGATGAGTATTCAAGATATAAGATTTCGTTATTCTTTTCAACAGCTAACTTTTTACTATCCATAAAAGTCTGCATAGGTGTTTTTCCATAGCAATATTTACCGGAATGCGGTCTTTCATTATTATAATATTCTAGCCAAATATCAAGATCTAGTTGTAGATCATCAAGATCAGTATAGATCTTTTTACGCATAGCAGTATCAAAGAATTCTTGTTTCATAGTTTTATTAAAACGTTCACACATACCATTTGTTTGAGGAGAATATGCTTTAGTAGTAGTATGCTCAATACCCTCAATGCTTAAGAACAATTCAAAAGCATGATGTTCTATATTACCTTTATACTCACCACCTCTATCAGTTAAAATACGAAGTACTGGTATTTGCTGACTCTCATACCATGGTAACACTCTATCATTAAGCATGTCAGCAGCGGTAAGTGCTGTTTTATCAGTATATAGTTTAGCCTCTGCAACCCGAGTGTAACTATCAATAAACACTTGAGAATATACCTTGCCTATGCCTTTAAAATTACCTACATAATATGTGTCTTGGCATCCTAGATAACCTGGATGCTGTGTATCAATCTCACCATGAGCTTCTTTCTCGCTACGCCGTTTCTCTAATACTTGTAACTGAGCTTCGGTAAGAACAATACCATCCTGAGCCATTTTGGCTTCTAATGCTTTAAGTCTTTTATTGATATTATTTAAATCATTACGTAGCCAAATAGATCTAACTCCTCCAGGTGATACAAGAATACCAGTCTTTTTAAGCTCATTTGATACTCGCAGCTGACCATAAGCGGGGTATTCTACTGCCATATCTAATACTGCTCTCTCTACGGCAGGATCAACTCTATTCGCTATAATTGGCTTCTTCCGACTAATCTCATATAATGCTTCTTCTCCTCCTGTTTCATATAACTCTTTAAACCTATAATAACTGTCTCTACTGTAACCCATAGCTTTATATGCTGACGATATACTACCAAGACTCCTAGCTAATTCTAGTAATCCTATTTTTGGCTTTATTATTTTTTGATTTAGATTCATCTCTAATCCTCCATTTAATATTATCTTAATTTTACTAAATGTAAGATTAAATCTCAACTATTACATCTTAATTTCTATTTTGTCCATTTATTAAATCCAATCTGTGTAATCTTGATTTTCCCATTCCTCTTCTAATTTTTTTTGTTCCCTAGATAACAAAGATTGCCGTTTAACATCTTCTGCTTTTAATTGTTTAATACGTTCCTGTCCCTCGACAAATAAACGTACAGCTTCATTAATTAAATCGTTTGGACGACAATGTAATTCTGCAGCCATCAATGTAATTTTTTCACTTAAATTGGTTTCTAAGTATATACTAGTTGGAGTGTTTTTTGTCATTTTATACCTGCACAACAATATTGATAATATAGATTATAACATATTATATTATAATCTACACTATACTTGTATTTCACTACAGTCAAATTTTGAAGTTCATCGAGTTTGTGGTTTTACTATGTTAACTAGCCCTACTAATAATACCGATTTAATTATACCCGGTATAATGAAAAAGAGTACTCCGCTATGAAATGCTTCTTTTAATCCTAAAAATTTGGATAACCATAACCAGCCTAAACTCATAATAATTATATTACCGATCAAACATAAAGATATCTGATTTAACAATTTATTAGAAATAAAAATTTTATCTTTTAAGCTAGCCATAATATATACGGCAACTATGAAACCCGCTAGATATCCTGCGGTAGGACCGAATAATATTCGTAACCCGCTCGAAAACTCTCCAAACACAGGGATTCCCATTGCTCCAAGAGTTATGTAAGAGAGTATAGTTAAAGGTGCTGTAGTCTTATTATATGTAAGTCCGATGAACATCACTGCAACGGTTTGCAATGAAATAAATATAGGCTTCATAGGTATTAATATTTGTGAACAAATAGTAAGTAATGCCACTCCTAAAACTATTTCTATTGCTTGCCTTTTGGTTAACGGTAGCGAGACTGAATTAAGTTGCATAAAATTACCTCATAATTTATTTTTAAGTAATTACACTAAATAGAATTATATAATGTTCTTGTCAATAATATAAAAATGAAAATAAAAATTTATAATGATTTAGGAGTTTCAAAAGAAAGTATTAAGCATTGCGTGCATAACTTAAAACTTTATGCTCCAAAGTATGAGGTAGATTATATTACTGCACAAGACATTATAGGCGGAAAGTGGGTTCAAAACACCTTATTACTTATTTTACTCGGTGGAAGAGATTTATACTATGTACACAAATTGCAAGGCAAAGGAAATAATAATATAAAAAATTATTTAAAAAATGGCGGTAATTTTCTTGGAATATGTGCCGGTAGTTATTATAGCGGCAATTATTTAGAATTTGCTAAAGGAACAAATATAGAAGTTATAGGTGAAAGAGAATTAAAGATTTTCAATGGAACGGTTAGAGGACCATTGCTTGCTCCTTACTACTATAATTCAAATAAAGGAGCAAGAGCCGCTTACCTAAAAATAAATCCAACACTTAATTTAAATATTAAGGATAGTTATGCTTTTTATAATGGTGGTGGATATTTTGTTGATGCAGAAAATACTAAAGATACTGAAAATTGTAGAAGTCAAGATTTAATCTTACAGACATTATAAAAATTATATCTGAATGTCTGATAAGTTATGACTGTCAGATGAGTATTCAAGATATAAGATTTCGTTATTCTTTTCAACAGCTAACTTTTTACTATCCATAAAAGTCTGCATAGGTGTTTTTCCATAGCAATATTTACCGGAATGCGGTCTTTCATTATTATAATATTCTAGCCAAATATCAAGATCTAGTTGTAGATCATCAAGATCAGTATAGATCTTTTTACGCATAGCAGTATCAAAGAATTCTTGTTTCATAGTTTTATTAAAACGTTCACACATACCATTTGTTTGAGGAGAATATGCTTTAGTAGTAGTATGCTCAATACCCTCAATGCTTAAGAACAATTCAAAAGCATGATGTTCTATATTACCTTTATACTCACCACCTCTATCAGTTAAAATACGAAGTACTGGTATTTGCTGACTCTCATACCATGGTAACACTCTATCATTAAGCATGTCAGCAGCGGTAAGTGCTGTTTTATCAGTATATAGTTTAGCCTCTGCAACCCGAGTGTAACTATCAATAAACACTTGAGAATATACCTTGCCTATGCCTTTAAAATTACCTACATAATATGTGTCTTGGCATCCTAGATAACCTGGATGCTGTGTATCAATCTCACCATGAGCTTCTTTCTCGCTACGCCGTTTCTCTAATACTTGTAACTGAGCTTCGGTAAGAACAATACCATCCTGAGCCATTTTGGCTTCTAATGCTTTAAGTCTTTTATTGATATTATTTAAATCATTACGTAGCCAAATAGATCTAACTCCTCCAGGTGATACAAGAATACCAGTCTTTTTAAGCTCATTTGATACTCGCAGCTGACCATAAGCGGGGTATTCTATTGCCATATCTAATACTGCTCTCTCTACGGCAGGATCAACTCTATTCGCTATAATTGGCTTCTTCCGACTAATCTCATATAATGCTTCTTCTCCTCCTGTTTCATATAACTCTTTAAACCTATAATAACTGTCTCTACTGTAACCCATAGCTTTATATGCTGACGATATACTACCAAGACTCCTAGCTAATTCTAGTAATCCTATTTTTGGCTTTATTATTTTTTGATTTAGATTCATCTCTAATCCTCCATTTAATATTATCTTAATTTTACTAAATGTAAGATTAAATCTCAACTATTACACTGAAATAATAGCAAGTTATGAAGATAATAAACCTGCAATAATAAAATGTGTTTGCGGTGACGGGACAGCTATTTTAAGTGGAGTTCATCTTGAATATGAGCCTGCACTCATAAAAAATCAATCTCTTGATAATATTCGTAAAATACTAAAAGCTCATGATACGGAAAGAATCAAATTATTAAATTATATATTAGACTTCTTCATAAACTCGCTTATAGAGAGGAATTTGTAGGAAACACGCAGCACAGCACCGCAGCGTACATAGAAGTACGTGAGGATGCGAGCAGCGGATTGACGCACAAATTACCTCTAGAAGTAGAGTTTATGAAGTGTAATAGTTGAGATTTAATCTTACATTTAGTAAAATTAAGATAATATTAAATGGAGGATTAGAGATGAATCTAAATCAAAAAATAATAAAGCCAAAAATAGGATTACTAGAATTAGCTAGGAGTCTTGGTAGTATATCGTCAGCATATAAAGCTATGGGTTACAGTAGAGACAGTTATTATAGGTTTAAAGAGTTATATGAAACAGGAGGAGAAGAAGCATTATATGAGATTAGTCGGAAGAAGCCAATTATAGCGAATAGAGTTGATCCTGCCGTAGAGAGAGCAGTATTAGATATGGCAATAGAATACCCCGCTTATGGTCAGCTGCGAGTATCAAATGAGCTTAAAAAGACTGGTATTCTTGTATCACCTGGAGGAGTTAGACCTATTTGGCTACGTAATGATTTAAATAATATCAATAAAAGACTTAAAGCATTAGAAGCCAAAATGGCTCAGGATGGTATTGTTCTTACCGAAGCTCAGTTACAAGTATTAGAGAAACGGCGTAGCGAGAAAGAAGCTCATGGTGAGATTGATACACAGCATCCAGGTTATCTAGGATGCCAAGACACATATTATGTAGGTAATTTTAAAGGCATAGGCAAGGTATATTCTCAAGTGTTTATTGATAGTTACACTCGGGTTGCAGAGGCTAAACTATATACTGATAAAACAGCACTTACCGCTGCTGACATGCTTAATGATAGAGTGTTACCATGGTATGAGAGTCAGCAAATACCAGTACTTCGTATTTTAACTGATAGAGGTGGTGAGTATAAAGGTAATATAGAACATCATGCTTTTGAATTGTTCTTAAGCATTGAGGGTATTGAGCATACTACTACTAAAGCATATTCTCCTCAAACAAATGGTATGTGTGAACGTTTTAATAAAACTATGAAACAAGAATTCTTTGATACTGCTATGCGTAAAAAGATCTATACTGATCTTGATGATCTACAACTAGATCTTGATATTTGGCTAGAATATTATAATAATGAAAGACCGCATTCCGGTAAATATTGCTATGGAAAAACACCTATGCAGACTTTTATGGATAGTAAAAAGTTAGCTGTTGAAAAGAATAACGAAATCTTATATCTTGAATACTCATCTGACAGTCATAACTTATCAGACATTCAGATATAATTTTTATAATGTCTGTAAGATTAAATCTTGACTTCTACATATTCAAAAATCTAAATCCGCATAATAGCTAGGAGGGGTAAAGCCAGGGATTCTATCTTGTAATAGTAACCTAAAAGCCGGTCTTGATTTAATTAGTGAATACCAATGTTTGATAAGCGTCCATTTATCCCAATAAATCTCGCCGAAATAATCGAGTACCGATAAGTGACAGCTTGCGGCAATATCGGCAATAGTTAGCGAATCCAATACAAGATAACTTCTTTTTTCTAATAAAGAAGTTATATATTCTAAATGATAATTCAAATTATTTTTTGCAGCACGTAAAAATTCGGTTCTTGGGCTGCTCATTTTAGCAATTGATCTTATAACTTTTTCATCGATAATAATCTTAGTAACTTCACGATAAAATTTATCGTTAAACCAAAAGAATAATCGTCTAATTTCGCAACAAATATCAATATCTTCATCTAAAAAATTAAAATTCGGATATTTGCTATTAAGATATTCAACAAAAGGATAAATACCTACCACAAATAAGCCGTATGATTCTTCTAAAATAGGCAATGTTCCGGCAGGATTTATTTTTAAGAAATCTTTATTAAATTGCCAATAATCTTCTTTAATCGTAGTAAATTCTATATCTAATTCTTTTAAGAAGACACGGGCTTGTCTTGAAAGAGGACAAATAGGATAATGATATAACTTTTTCATTAAATTTGTGTCATAGTAAGTTCTAGGTCATCTAATGGTTTGACAGAGGTTGTTGCATCACACATTTATGTCATTCCCAGGTAGCATTGTTGCGTGGATCGGTAAATGCTCTTTTGTCATTCCTAGCTAAAAACGGAAATCCAGAAAAAAGTATAAATACAGCAAATTTTTAAAATTAAAAGCTCGATTTATCTCGCTTTATGCTGGATTCCTGCTTTCGCAGGAATGACATCGGTATCCACGCAGACAATCCCACGCGGAAATGACATAGAATGCTTTTTGAGCCATACGGGCAACAGCAGCCAAGCCACGGGATAACAATAAGGTCTATAAGCCGGATTCTGTATGAATATAAATTCATTGCAGTTATTTATCTAGGATAAACGTTACCGTTTACCTCAAGCGATCTACCCGCATTACAAGCCGGCTAGAGATAACCCGGGAACTTGATAAGTTCTGTAACGCCTATTTGATCTTGCTCTTGGTGGGGTTTACCATGCGTAATTTGTTACCAACTTACCGGTACGCTCTTACCGTACCTTTTCACCCTTACCGAATATACTAAGATAGAACTTCAAAAATTGGCTACGTCGTTCTACAAGTACTACGGTACTCACGTATTAAGTATACGCTCCGTTCCTCGTCTTGTGAACTCCTTGCTCTTTTTGAAGTTGATTTTCGTATTCATATTCGGCGGTATATTTTCTGTGGTACTTTCCCTAAAGTAATAATACTCTGCCGGATGTTAACCGGCACCATACCTCTATAGAGTCCGGACTTTCCTCGTGATTATATCATCACGCAACTGCACGACCGTTTAGAATTATGGTCAATTTTCTTAAATTAGTCAATAACATTTAGAAAAAGTTCAATTAACTTATTAAGTTCTGTGAAAGTTTCTAATTGATTTACTATCTTGAGATATTTTTTAGCAAAAATTAATAAGATTTTTTTGAAAATTTGACTTTTGTACACAGAATATAATTAAATTAATAAGTATAATAACAAATTTATTAACAAATTTAAAATTTCAACTATTTTATTAAAGATATTCTTAATTTAACATTGCTACTATTTTTTTCATACTGTATAAATATGTATTTAATGCTTCTAAACACATAAATTGTTAGCAAATTTTGATATATGATATGAAAAAATTAATTTATTATTTTGGCAGTAATGGTAGTGATGGAAACGCTAGCATGAAGAATGTACTTGGTAATAAAGGTGCCGGTCTTGCTGAAATGTCTAATCTAAAACTACCTATTCCTGATGGTTTTACAATAACTACGGAGCTATGTAATTACTTTTATACCCACAATAATAACTTTCCTAAAAATTTTCAAAACGACTTAAAAAAAGCTATCACCGAACTTGAAATAACTACCGGTAAAATTTTCGGTAGTACAAGCAAGCCCCTATTATTATCTGTGCGTTCGGGTTCTACGGTTTCAATGCCTGGAATGATGGATACTATCCTTAATCTTGGAATGAATAACGAAGTGTGCAATGCTCTTGCGGATTCCTGTGGTGATAAACGATTTGCTCTTGATAGTTACAAAAGATTTCTAGAAATGTATGGTTCAACGGTATTATCTATACCTAGTGATCTATTTGAACAAATTTACGAAAAGCACAAGATTCAAGCCGATATTCATAAAGATAGCGATATTACCGTAGAATTATTAGAAAAAATTATTGATGATTTCAAACGGTTGCATATTAAGTATATTAAGCAACTAATTAATGATCCTTATGAACAGTTAGAATCTGCAATTAAAGCGGTGCTACATTCTTGGATGAGTAATAGAGCGGTTATATATAG
Organism: Rickettsia senegalensis; assembly: GCF_056135685.1. Taxonomy (NCBI): domain Bacteria; kingdom Pseudomonadati; phylum Pseudomonadota; class Alphaproteobacteria; order Rickettsiales; family Rickettsiaceae; genus Rickettsia; species Rickettsia senegalensis. The sequence goes on from NZ_JBVYTQ010000001.1 coordinate 1,095,504, forward strand.
AAAAATCAATAATATTTCGAAAGGTTTCGGTACGGCTATTAATATCCAAGCAATGGTTTTCGGTAATTTAGGTAAAACTTCAGCTACGGGAGTTGCTTTTACTAGATCACCTTCTACAGGAGAAAAAAAGCTCTTTGGAGAGTTTTTAATAAATGCTCAAGGTGAAGACATAGTATCGGGAACTAGGACACCTATGCCTATTATTGCAAATGATTCAAATTCTATGCAAGCAATGATGCCGAAAGTGTTTAAGGAATTATCACAAATTGCGAAAAAGCTTGAAGAACATTACTTAGATATGCAGGATATAGAATTCACTATAGAAAATAATAAGCTATATATCTTACAAACACGTACTGCAAAAAGAACAGCCATCGCTGCTATTAATATTGCCGTACAAATGGTAGAAGAGAATCTTATTTCTAAAGAACAAGCCTTAATGCGAATCGATCCGGAATCATTAAATCAATTATTACATACAAGAATTGATTACAGTAAGGGGCTTACTTCTATTGCTGAGGGGCTACCTGCTTCTCCTGGGGCTGCAACAGGTATTGCGGCATTCTCACCTTATGATGCCGAAAAATTATCTCATCATCATAAAGTAATTTTAGTACGCCATGATACTAGTCCTGAGGATATTAATGGAATGCATGTTTCTTCAGGTATTTTAACTATTAGAGGGGGAATGACTTCACATGCCGCAGTTGTGGCAAGAGGTATGGGGAAGCCTTGTGTTTGCGGTACAAATAATTTATCTATAGATGAGAAAAAGCAAATATTAACAGCAGGGGACATAGTTATTAAACAAGGTGATATTATAACGATTGACGGAGGTAGCGGCAAAATCTTCTTAGGTGAAATGCCGTTAATTCAACCTACTTTCAGTGAGGAATCAAAATTAATTTTAGATTGGGCAGACGAGATTAGTAGCTTAAAAGTTCGTGCAAATGCCGAAACAGTTAACGATGCTTTAGTATCTATAAAATTTGGGGCTCAAGGTATAGGTTTGTGTCGTAGCGAACATATGTTTTTTGATAAAAATAAAATTCCTTTAGTAAGGGAAATGATTATTGCTCCTGATATAGAACGTAGAAAGCTTGCCGTGCAGAAATTATTACCTTTGCAAACTGAGGATTTTAAAGCTTTATTTAGAGTAATGAAAGACAAACCGGTAAATATTAGATTACTTGATCCGCCGTTACATGAGTTTTTACCTACTACTGAAGAAGATAAAAAGAATTTGGCAAATAGCTTAAATCTACCGTTATCCATGATTAATCAACGTCTTCATGCTATGCACGAAGTAAATCCTATGCTTGGTCACCGTGGATGTAGACTTGGTATATGTTCACCGGAAATTTACCAAATGCAAATTGAAGCAATTTTTACGGCTATTTTTGAGCTACATAAAAAAGAACATATAGAATGTAATTTAGAACTAATGATTCCTTTAATTAGCAATGTAGGTGAAATAAAAAAGCTTAAAATGGATATTTATGAGGTAATAGAGGAATTAGAGCAACGTTATAGATATAAATTTTCTTTTACACTTGGTACTATGATAGAACTACCAAGGGCAGCACTCAGCAGTAAGAAAATAGCTAAGGAAGTTGACTATTTTAGTTTTGGGACTAATGATTTAACCCAAACTACATATGGAATTTCTAGAGATGATATTGCATCTTTCCTCCCATATTACTTAGAAGAAAAGATTTTTGAATCTGATCCGTTTACTACTCTCGATGAAGAAGGAGTGGGAGAATTAATTGAACTTGCTATAAAACGAGGAAAAAGTAGTAATCCTAATTTAAAGTTAGGTGCTTGTGGAGAGCATGCAGGAAACCCTGCATCTATAGAGTTTTTTCATAAAATGAATTTAAACTATGTTTCTTGCTCTCCATACCGCATTCCTATAGCAAGAATCGCCGCAGCACAAGCTAAGATTAAACACGGGTGATAATATATAACTTGTAATAGTTGAGATTTAATCTCACATTTAGTAAAATTAAGATAATATTAAATGGAGGATTAGAGATGAATCTAAATCAAAAAATAATAAAGCCAAAAATAGGATTACTAGAATTAGCTAGGAGTCTTGGTAGTATATCGTCAGCATATAAAGCTATGGGTTACAGTAGAGACAGTTATTATAGGTTTAAAGAGTTATATGAAACAGGAGGAGAAGAAGCATTATATGAGATTAGTCGGAAGAAGCCAATTATAGCGAATAGAGTTGATCCTGCCGTAGAGAGAGCAGTATTAGATATGGCAATAGAATACCCCGCTTATGGTCAGCTGCGAGTATCAAATGAGCTTAAAAAGACTGGTATTCTTGTATCACCTGGAGGAGTTAGATCTATTTGGCTACGTAATGATTTAAATAATATCAATAAAAGACTTAAAGCATTAGAAGCCAAAATGGCTCAGGATGGTATTGTTCTTACCGAAGCTCAGTTACAAGTATTAGAGAAACGGCGTAGCGAGAAAGAAGCTCATGGTGAGATTGATACACAGCATCCAGGTTATCTAGGATGCCAAGACACATATTATGTAGGTAATTTTAAAGGCATAGGCAAGGTATATTCTCAAGTGTTTATTGATAGTTACACTCGGGTTGCAGAGGCTAAACTATATACTGATAAAACAGCACTTACCGCTGCTGACATGCTTAATGATAGAGTGTTACCATGGTATGAGAGTCAGCAAATACCAGTACTTCGTATTTTAACTGATAGAGGTGGTGAGTATAAAGGTAATATAGAACATCATGCTTTTGAATTGTTCTTAAGCATTGAGGGTATTGAGCATACTACTACTAAAGCATATTCTCCTCAAACAAATGGTATGTGTGAACGTTTTAATAAAACTATGAAACAAGAATTCTTTGATACTGCTATGCGTAAAAAGATCTATACTGATCTTGATGATCTACAACTAGATCTTGATATTTGGCTAGAATATTATAATAATGAAAGACCGCATTCCGGTAAATATTGCTATGGAAAAACACCTATGCAGACTTTTATGGATAGTAAAAAGTTAGCTGTTGAAAAGAATAACGAAATCTTATATCTTGAATACTCATCTGACAGTCATAACTTATCAGACATTCAGATATAATTTTTATAATGTCTGTAAGATTAAATCTTGACTTCTACATCGTCATTGCGTGCGGTCTTCGAACGTGCGGCAATCTCGTCAGATATCCTGCTGCGATTGCTTCGTTAGTTACTTCGTAATCTTCCTCGCAATGACGAAAAAACTGAATCCTGCAAGAACAACGTCCCTCAATCCCTAAACCGGCATTTCAAATGTTGATGACTCACCTATAAGATCGCTAGCATCGCCTACCTCTATTAGTGTATACCCATCAGCGTCTTTAACAGCATTATGATTACCCTCGTTATCAAATATGATTAGATGTTTATCACCGTTTCGATATCCTTTACTAGGATATAACCTGGTATCTTGATCAATTTTTAATTCTATTTTATCATCAAGGAGTTTTATTCCGTTTTCACCTTCGCTTCTATAAACAACACCTTTTTTTAAAGCGTTAGTAAATATATCGAATGTTGTTTTTTCAAGCTTTAGCTTAGAATCAATTACTGCATAGGTAACCCCCCCAAAAACAATCGACAAAAGGAGTAGAATTTTCTAGAAACAAAGGAGGAGATTCTATAAATGACAATATCAAAGCACAGTGATAGCCAAATCATGTCTATCTTAAAGCAAGCGAGCGGTGGGATGCCTGTAGCGTCTATACTGAGAGAGCACAAAATACCATCAGCGACATTTTATAAATGGAGATCAAAGTATGGTGGTATGGCTTTACCGATGATTACTAAATTAAAGGAGTTAGAATCGGAAAATGCACGGCTTAAAAAGATGTATGCTGAGGAAAGGCTAAGAGCTGATATATTAAAGGAAGTACTTGAAAAAAAAGTTAGGAAGCCATCTCAAAGGCGGGAGATGGCTAAAATAATATCTGGAGAAAAAGATATTTCTATAAGGAGTGCATGCAATATAATGGACTGAGAAAACAGGACAGAAAAAATAGTACTCAAGTTTCCGAAATAAGTTACAATAAATAGGTAAAACTTAGGAGGAAAGATGAAGAAAAATAAGGTTAGGATTTTCAGTAGTGAAGAAAAGACTAAGGTAGTATTAGAATTAATAAAAGAGGATGCTACCTTAAGTCAATTAGCATCAAAATATGAGATAAGCTCCAAGACAATTCAGAATTGGAAAAAGCAGTTTGTTGCTAATGCAGCTCTAGCTTTTGAGCCAGCTAAAGTTTTGAGTGAATATCAAGAACAAATTAGTGATCTCAAAGAACAAAATGATGAACTAGCTAAAGCTCTTGGGAAAGCTACGGTGGAGAGGGACTGGGCTGTGGGAAAGCTAAAAAGCTTGGACTTATCAAATAGAAAGAGTCTTGTCCAGTCCAAGCTAGATCAACTACCAAAGACAAGACAATGTGAGTTGCTAGATATTAGTCGCTCTACAACATATTATAAAGTTAAACCGCTTAGTGTAGATAAATTAAGTATCTTAAATAGAATAGATGAAATATATACAGATAATCCCGAATTTGGTTATCGTTATATTTATCATCAGTTATTAGAGGATGGTTTTTCAATTGGCAGAGATCGAGTATTAAAATATATGAGGATGATGGGAATAGAAGCCATTTATCCTCATAAGAGAAAGTCTACTTCTGTAAAGGATAATGAGCATAAAGTATACAGTTATTTACTTGATCAATATTGGACTAAATCTAGAACAACAAAAACAGTACATGTACCTAATGTCAATGAGGTTTGGAGTGGTGACATTACTTACATTAGAACTCATGATGGCTTTATGTATATGGCGGCTATTATAGACTGGCATAGCAAAGCTATATTAAGTTATAAATTATCCAATTCTATGGATGCAACTCTTGTTACTGATGTCTTGAAGGATGCCCTTAATAAATATAATGCTCCAAAGATATTTAATAGTGATCAGGGTAGTCAATATACTAGTCATGACCATATACAGATACTAAAAGATAATAATATTCAAATCTCAATGAATGGAAAAGGTCGAAGTATTGATAATATCGTAATAGAGAGATTTTTTAGGACTATAAAATATAACTGTATATTTATTAATGATTTTAAAAATATTAAAGAACTGAGGATAGGTATTGATAATTATCTGTATAAGTATAATTATCAAAGATTTCATTCGGGTATTGGTTACAAAAAACCTATGGATGTTTATCTGAATTATACGCAAAATTATTATCAATTAGCTGCTTAACAATATAATAAAAATAGGAAACGAATTTGATTATTTTTTGTCTTGATTTCTCAGTCCATTATAATTTACATTTTTATATTTGTTGGGTAGAATAGACCTCGTGAATAACCTAGCTAATTTTTAAAAATATATGATCATAATACCGATATTAAGCCTTTTTGGCTTTTCGTCTTTTTTTGCCGAATATTTCAAAACAAGATTGACCTTTGCTATTCCTATAACAATCAGCATATTAGTATCGATTTTATATTGCTTTGCTATGTTAAAGCTATTACCGGCTGCAACCTATGTAAGTTATTTCGTCGGTATATTTTTAGCTTTCATATCATCTTCGCCCTTTATGTCATTCCTGCGGAAGCAGGAATCAAAAAAAAATATAATTGAAATCATCGTATTTACTTTATTGATTCTTTTATTTTTTCTTTATACAAGAGAAGCATCGCTGCATGCTTATGATGATTTTTCACACTGGGGGATATTTACTAAGGAATTGCTATATTTCGGTGTTTTTGAAAGCCAAAACTCGTTAACTTCAATTATTACTACTCATGCACATTATCCAAGAGGTGCTGCCGTTTATCACTACTTTATGCTTTCACTTTCAGGTTATTCGGACGGTAACGTATTATTTGCTCATTTCTTATTACATTTAGCATTTCTAGCTCCCTTAGTCGCAAATAAGAAGCTCTGGCAAACCGGAATGTTGTTTTCACTTTTATTTTGCAGTGTAGTATTATACACAACCGGAATTCGCTCAATATATAACGATAGTACTATCGGCTTGATGTTCGGAGCTATTTTTACGATTTATATACTTGAGGAAGACAAGAAAAAGGCATTATTGCTTATTTTACCTATCACGATATTACTTGCACTTTTCCGAGAAATTGGAACATGGTTTGCAAGTTTTGCTTCGATAATTCTTATAGCTCATTATACAATTTTCTATAAGAAACCTAAAAAATCAAGTGATTATATTGTATATCTGATACTACTTACCTCACCAATTTTGTGTAATTTTATTTGGATGAGTTATTTTAAAAATACTCATGATTTTTTTGACAGAGGCGAACATAGTTTTAGCAATTTAATATATATTGTTGAGAATTTTAATGAACAGCATAGAGCGTTATTACTAAATTACGGTAAATTTCTCTTGTTATTCTTAGTAAAAGAAGGAAGTTTAGTTGTATATACTATTTGTATAGCTGCATGGTACGGAATTCGTAAATATAAACCAGATTTGCTGAAAGAATATAAATTTTTCCTGATAAGTATTTTTGTATGTTTTATAATTTTTGCTTTGTGGCGGTTATATTTATATTTCTTTAACTTTAGTTATGAAGAGGCAATTAGAGGAGCATCGTTACTGAGATATCTTGGATGTTATATTATAGCTATCGGAATGATTGCAGCTTCATATGTTAAAAATAGTATTTTCTTAAATAAGCAAAGTAATAAAGAATTATTTATATTCTTTCTGCTTCTTGCTGTTTCTGCGTTTTCCGTAGTAAAAAATATATTAAGAATCAAACACTTAAGCTTAGAACAAAAGAATTTTATTCGGCAAACGATAGAGATTAAAAAGCTATTAGAGCAAGGCAATAAAATTGAATTTAATTTTAGTGGTAAGAAAGGTAATTTACAATGTTATATATTAAATTATAATCTAGCACCGTATTTAGGTAAGAAATCCTTACAAGAATGTATAAAAACTCCTAAAGAAGCGATTATAGAAACAGAAGGAGAGTCGGTATATGCTCCTTTTAAATAGAGCCGAATTGCGTGGATACCCGAACACCGTCATTGCGAGAAGAATTACAAAGTAATTCGACGAAGCAATCTCAGAAGCTTATCATTATTTCATGAGATTGCCGCGTCGTTGCTAACGAAACTCCTCGCAATGACAACTTTTCAATATAGATTTTAATAATAATGAATATAAAATATAATTTAGCTGCCGCTTACCGAATAATGGCGTATTTATCGCTGGATGATCATACTTACACGCATCTATCCGCAAGACCTAAAAATGCCGATTTTTACTATATTTATCCTTTTGGACTAAGGTTTGAAGAAGTAACTACAGAGAATCTTTTAAAAGTTAGTTTAGATGGAAAAATTTTAGAAGGGGAAGAATATCAATATAATAAAACCGGTTACTTTATTCATGGTAGTATTTATAAAGCACGCCCTGATATTTCTGCCGTTTTTCATTATCATACTCCCGCAAGCATAGCAGTTTCTGCTTTAAAATGCAGGCTTTTACCTCTCAGTCAATGGGCATTACACTTTTACGACAGAATATCATATCACGATTATAATTCTCTAGTGCTAGATGCTGACAAGCAAAGTAGTAGGCTCGTTAATGACCTTAAGCAAAATTACGTGATGTTACTTCGTAATCACGGTGCTATTACCTGCGGCAAAACTATTCATGAAGCTATGTTTTATACTTACCATTTAGAACAAGCTTGTAAAACGCAATGTTTGCTAAATTCTACAAAAGAACAAGAACTTATAATTCCTTCCATAGAAATATGTACTCAGACAGTAAAAGACTTATTATCATTTGAAGAAGATTTAGGTAAACGTGATTGGGATGCTTGGCTACGACTTGTAAAGATGTAATCACAACACTACTATCCCGGCAGCTTTACTTGCTTGTTTTAAGGATTTATCAAGGGTTGCTATTGGTAACCCACAGCGTAATGCTAACTCTAAATAGCTAGCATCATAAAGTGTTAATCCATACTGCAACGCTAAATCCATTGTTTCAAACCATGTGTGCTCTAGAGTTATTTGATCAACTTTGATGTAAATATCTTTTAAAGTATAAATTGCCTGGTGGCGTTGGGTCGTGCCTCCGTATTGCAGTTTAGAGTAAATAGTCTATAATCCTCAAACAGTAATAAGAGAGAATTATAGTTAAGGAGTTATGGCAAAAATAGATGTTAAGTGTAGATATTGTAACAACACAGAAGAAGTAATAAAGTCAGGATATTCAATTTCAAAACAACAGAGATATCAATGCAAGCGGTGTAATCGATATTTTCAATTGGAGTATATTAATAATGCATCTAAGCCTGGAGTTAAGGAGCAAATAGTAGAAATGTCAATCAACGGCTCTGGAGTTAGAGATACAGTAAGAGTATTAAAAGTGGGTATCAATACAGTTATCCGTGTTTTAAAAAAATCTAGTATTAAAAAACAATAAATCATTCTATCAGTACAACAGAAGTAATTATTGCTCCTGAGATAGATGAACAATGGTCTTATGTACAGAATAAATCCATACAACGATGGCTTTGGTATGCCTTGGATAAGATTTCGTTAAAAGTAGTTGCTTATACGTTTGGTACAAGATGTGATAGCACATTAGAATCATTACTGAAAAAACTAGAGAATTTCAAGGTGACTTTTTACTATACAGATGGATGGGGGAGTTATGCTAGGTTATTAGACCCTAAAAAGCATATTATCAGTAAAAAATACACTCAACGGATAGAACGAAGTAACTTGAACCTTAGAACGAGATGCAAGAGGCTTGCACGTAAGACAATCTGCTTTTCCAAGTCATTGGATATTCATGATAAGGTTATTGGTACTCTTATTGAACGTATAGCTTTTTAATAGGCATAACTGCAATATGGGGGCATGACCCTTCGCCTTTACTAGCACGGTCTAATAACTTAGCAAAATGTGTTTTAGCATCAAAGGCTGTAATTGCGTTTTTCATATAATTAACTAGTTAATTATAACATATTTTAAATTCAAATGTCAAAAACTTTAGGCTCTGCGTGCGGAAAATTAAATTATTGATATTTTTAGATATTACAGCCTAATGCCGACAACCGCTACCGTGAATATGTGGAGGATGGAGTTTGATATGCTTTAGCATCTTTTTAAGGAGTGTATCACGCTTAAGTTTTGATACATAATCTAGGAAAGTTTTGCCGTTTAAATAATCTATTTCATGCTGAATTACAGTTGCTAAAAAGCCTTCTGCTTCTAGCTCTTGCTTATTACCGTTATAATCAAGATATTTTACCTTGATTGCTTTTGATCGTGTAATAGATGCTTCAATGCCTGGAAATGATAAAGAACCTTCAATAAAAGTTTGTTTTTCTTCCGAAAAATAAGTTATTTCCGGATTAATAAAAACTATAGGCGATGATTTATTATTTTCATGTAGGTCAACTACTGCTATACGTTTTAATATTCCTACCATATTAGCACCGAGGCCCACTGCCCTTTCTATATTTAAAGTCTGAAGCATTTTATCGACAATAGTACGAATATTATCATCAATAATGTCTATATATTCTGCTTGTTTTTTAAAAATATCGTTTGGTGCATAAACTATTTGATAGTAATGTTTCTCTTGATTCATTAATATACTCCGGATAAATGAAGAGTTATTTTTGCATTGTTAAATAAAGATAGATATCGTCATTGCGAGGAAAAGCTGCAAGTTTTGACTAAGCAATCTCGTGCCAAAGTCCTGAGATTGCCATGCTCCTTTTAGTCGCTCGCAATGACGTAGCCTTATTTAACAATACTGTTATTTAATGACTATAGCTGATAATATATTCTGATTATAAGGTTCTTGCAAATGATATGAGCGTCTTTTACTTGGGTATTTTAACGGATTTGTATAAGTATCTTCAGTAATATTTTTTATATCTTTAACGCCTGATTCTTTAAGTTTTAACTCTACAAAAGCAGGTAAATCAAACATATAATGATTTTCTTTTATTGAGTTTATAAAAAACTGTTTATTGTTAATATCCTTACTTAAGAAAGCTTTATAATATTCATCATCAACTTCATATGAACTTTGAGCTATAGCAGGACCTATCACTGCTATTAAATTCTTTGCTCCTTTTTCTGTCATTTTAGTAACTATATTACTAATAATATTATTTATACTTCCTTTCCAACCTGCATGTGCCGCTCCGATTATTTTACCATCGCCGCTTGCAAGTAATACCGGTACACAATCTGCCGATTGTACCGCTAATACTAAATTTTTCTTAGTTGTAATGCCTCCATCTGCTTCAGGTACTGCTATTATGGACTCATCAGCATTAATAATTTGATTGCTATGTACTTGGTTTAAAATTAAAATATCTTGTGCTTTAAAATAAGTAGTAATAGATTTTTTGTTTTCAACTATTTCTGTTTCATTTATAGAGTTATTTTTTTTTATATATCTATGACTAGAATTATTGAATGTTTTATCAAAAATTTTATAATAAACTGATTCGTTTATTAATCCTTCCATGAAAATACCCCATATTAATTATAATAGTTTTATTAATACTTTATCCAATCGTTTACAAAAAAATAAACAACTGGAAAAAATAATAGCACAATTTCACCAAGACTATAACCTAATTCCTATTATCGGCGTAGAACTAGAGTTTTATTTAAGTCGCAATATTGATATAGCTAAATTTGAAATACTTTCAAGAAAATACTTAACTAGATTTAAAATTTCTAAAATAAAAAAAGAAAAAGGCAATAACCAATTTGAAATAGATCTCCCTCCTTCTACAAACCTAATACAATATATAAAAAATATATTAGAGGTTAAAACTATTTTAAAAAAAATGGCACAGCAGTTAAACGGTTATATAGATTTTTCTCCTAAGCCGTTTTTGGATGATTATGGTAATAGTATGCATTTTCATATTAATTTTAATTCCGAGTTCAACGATTATTATATAATTTTAGCAGCACAAGGGTTATGTCACTATATGTTAGACACCCTGCTTGCTTTTATGCCGACTACTCTAGATTATTCACGGATAAATAAAAAATTTATGGCTCCTACGCATATATCATACGGTGGAAATAATAGAAGCGTAGCCGTACGAACTCCAAATTCTTTTCCAAAACGTTTAGAACATCGCTTATCTTCTCCCGAAACCGATCCATATATAGCAATTTTTACTATTTTAAAGTCAATATTGTTGGCTTTAAAATCTCCAAGTTCGCTCCAAAAAATAGAAAAGATTTACGGGAACGCTTTCGATCCACAATATAATTTAACTCCATTACCGACATCATCTCAGGAGAGCTTTATGTTATTTAAATCGGACTTTTTTAAATAAATTGTATTTTGTTCATAAAACCTAAAAACTAAAAAATAATTGTTTTTTACAACTAAAATAAAGATTGATATAAAGTTTTAAATACAAAACTACCGAAATTGTTTCAATTAATTATTTTATTTTTGTAAAACTAAATACTTATGAAGCACTTTAAGTCGCACTTCACTCTATATTTTCATAATTTTTCATTAGATAATTAAATTCCGCACCATAGATAAATATCATATTTATAATATAGAAGAATATTAATGTAACTATTATACTACCAAGGGAACCATACATTAGATTTAGTTGATTATAATAGACTATATATGTTGAAAGCAAATAGCCGCTTATTACCCATAATATTACAGTTAATAAAGCCCCTGGAAATACATCAATAAAATTTAGTTTTACATTAGGTAATATATAATACAAAGATGAGGCACCTAAAAATAATAAAATTAAAATTAAAGAATATCTTATAAAATTTAAAACGATCTTATATTTTTCAATAGTCTCTAATATTATCGGAATTTTTGTAAATAATATTGGAATTACCACTAAAAGAAACATAGTAAAGGTAATCAAGGCACTAATTATAAGAAACTGTATAATACTAAGTAATCTTCTTCTTATATAAGGGGGGGGAGATTTTATTTGATATACACGATTTAAAATAGTCCTTAAACATTCTACAAAAGAAGAAGCAGTCCAAATACTGCCTACTATGGCAAGATTCATTAAACTTTGAGGAGGAGAACTTAGTAATTCTCGTATTCTCTTTTCTATTGATTCCGTTGCTTGTTCCGGAAGACTCTCTAGAAAAATTTGTATAAAATTTTGACCAAGTTCTGAAGCTCCTAAAAAGCTTGTTAAAGCTAATAAGAATACTAGGAAAGGGAAAATAGATAAAAGTATCATGAATGACATATATCCCGAATGTTCAACGCCATCATCTTCTATTGTTCTAAATAAGGCTACGTAAAGACAATTAAAAATTTTTCTCATTATAAGCTTTAGTTGTTATTATTAATTTATATTTAACCTTAAATAAGTTCGCTGTAAATAATTAATTTATAATTTAAATGAAACTATATTTTATCTTTGATTTGAAATATTGATATAGAAATGAAATTTTCCCTTGCATTAGTTTTATATTTTTCTATAATACACCAAAATTTTATTTTTTTATAAATTGTAATTTATACCTCAGTAAATAAGTTTTTAAAACATAAGATATTCATATTTTATCTTTAAAATAATTTTAAAGCTCTTATGATATTTTTATTTGATAAGAAATAATATTGCACGATTCTTTAATAATTATTTAACAAATGATTACAAAAAACTTAAAAAATGTTATTTTATAGTTGCTTATAATATTAATTTATGGTATTATTTCTACTTACAATTGGATAAGTTTAATGGTATAAAATTATTAATAACCACATGTTTTATAATAATATAGGATAATATCATTTTTGTTCAAAGAAAATTTTTAAATATAGACATAATTAGTAACTAAGGAGAAGATAATGGGTAGAAAAAACGATATTATACAAAAAATCGATAGTTTTATCGGTAAGAAAATTTATTCTTTAAGATTAGCTAAGGGGTTGTCTCGTCAACAACTTGCTGAAGTAATTGATGTTACTCATCAACAATTACAAAAATACGAAAAAGCGATTAATAGAATTTCTGTAGGAAGGCTAGTGCTAATCGCAGAAGCTTTAGATAGGAATATTGATTATTTCTTTGAAGGTTTAGAAGAAGCTAATAAACCGCAGCCTATACATACTCAACATCAACGTATGTGCATTGAAGTTTCAAGAAATTTTATGAAAATTAATAGCACGGAAGAACAACAAGCTGTTAATAATCTAGTAAAATGTTTAGCCGGAAAAGATAAGCTAAAAACTAACGCATAAAGGCACGCTGATCTCCTGATTATGTTTTGATATCATTTATGTCATTCCCGCGGAAGCGGGAATCCGAAAATAACTTTAATATAGATACAGAATTTACATATTTGATAACATAAACATATAAAAACTTAGTTTTTATATGTTTTACTAGATTCCCGCTTTTAGCTAGGAATGACATTGCTTGCCTTTATAACATACAGCATACAAATCTTGATTAGCGTGGCGGAAAGGAAGACTCTCTTTTAATAGGTGTTGATTTATTTAAATTTTCCGACTGAATAATGCTATCTCTTGCATTCATTAATGCTCCCATAATTTTTATATTATCTTTGATATTAACTTTATCTCTTCCTACTACCATTTTAGCTTTTTCAATATCCGGCTCATCTTTACTTATAGGTTTTAATTCAGACTGTCCTGATACTACCCTTACATCTTCCGTTTTAACATTAGGGTTTTCAATTGCTTCTGCTCGTTTTTGCGCTTGTTCTTGTAATAACTTATCTATAGTTTGTAAACGTATCTCTTTAGATAAAGTTTTACCATCAATTAAATTAGCTTTAATAAAACTTTGCTGTTCTTCAGTAGAAGATTTAGTACCAAATTCCTTTACCAACTCATCTACTTTTTTTGTTGATTCAGCTTTTTTTTCTTCAAGAGTTTTAAGATTACCATCCGGAGAGAGCATAGCACGAAAATGATTGACTTTCTCAATTGCAAGCTTAGAGATATCATTTAATATACTGGAAGTTTTTTTCACAACTTCTTCTGAGACTTCACGTTTTTCAGGATGAGCATCTAAAACAGGCTTAATAACATTTTTTAATGCATCCGCTACATCTTGGGCTTTGTTATATATATCATCACGAGGCTTAGGTTCTTCTAAATTCTGTCCTTTTAACCCTTCAGTTAAATCTTGAGTTTCTCTATCTAAAGCTGCCTCACTCGCTGCATCTTTAAGAGCTTGTTTATCTTCCGGTATAGCAGTACTCTTATCAATCCCTCTAGAAACAGCTTTAGTCATTTCAGAAGTTATTTCAGGATTTGCTTTGCCTTCATAAATACCCTCTACTAACCCTTTAGTCATGAACTTTTTATCTTCCAAATCTGTTATACTTTCGGCTACCCCTTTTTCTACGGATTCTATAGCAGAAATTTTTGCTGTAGGTGCCATAGTTTTATGACTAACTATAGCTTCTCCCATACCTTTAACAATGTCTGCTTTATCTTGACCGTTCAAAGGACTCTCAGCAACTACCTTAGTAATACTTTCGAGCGTTTCGCCTTTTATTTCTGCTTTAATCGGACTATCTAAAACCTTTGTAGTAACATTTTGTATTGCCTCAGTTTTAGCGATAGTATTAAATGCAGGGTTAGCTAAAATACCTTGTACCTCTGTTATTTGAGCATTTTTAGTTTGTTCTGCTGTAATCTTATCTAAATTCTGCTGCATCAATTGTTGTTGTTCCGGACTGAGAATTTGGGCTTCTACACCTTGCTTTAATACAGAACCTAATAATTTTTGTTTTGCCGCATTGCTTAATTCAGAGGCATTAACCTTATCACCTACTGCTATAAGCATTGTACCTTTATCTTCAGTAGAAAGGTTACTTTTTATTACAGCATGCGTAATACCGTCAATTGCCGTAGCTCTACTTGCATCATCTTTAAGACTTAAACCGACATCTACTGCCTTTTCTAACATCTGCTGTTTTTGCTTCGGTTCAAGATTCTCTGAATTTAAAGCTATAGCTACTGTAGCTTCAAGCATTTTTGATTTTTCTAGGTCTGAAGTATTCTGATCATTTTTTATGGTTTCTAATACCGAATTTACTCCAGCTACTTTTGTATCCGGTGTGAGGTCGTGATTATTGACCGTATTTTCAGTTAAAGCAATGATATTAGCCTGCTTTTCAGCAATATCACTTTTCTCATTATTAAGAATTGCCGTGGCTGCTTCGTTAATTAAATCAATTTGTTTATTACCATCTTTTTCTTTTGTTAAACCTGCATTTACATAATTTAATAAATCTTGCATACTGGTTGATAAAGCCGTAGCTGCATTAAGGAGGTTTGGATTCACTTGTTGCGGCTGTGGCATTTGTGAAGTCTCAGGTTGCAGTGGTTGGTTAGCAGGAGTAATTGGCGGTACTTGTGTAGTAGTGGGCGTTTCAATAGATGATTTTAATTCTTGATTCGGAGTTATTATTGGTTGCGGTGTTTCCTGAGATCGACCTTGTACCTTTGTTAAATCTTCAGCTATAGTTTGTGATAAATCAACGCTCTGCCCTTGGTTTAGTTCTACCTCTCTCATCATTTCTTTATATTTACCGCGTGTTACCGCAAGTGTATAAATTTCTCCGCCATGCTCAATATAAGCTACCGCATCCGGTCCGTCTCCGGCAAATTTTAAAGGTTTCGGTGAGCTTATTTCTTTAAGTTGAGGTTTACCGTTTGGTCCTTCTTCGTAGTGAGCAGTGAAATATACTGCTTTATCTTTAGAGGGTTTTGTGCCATCAGCTTTTAATGCTACCATCGATAAGTGCATTGACCCATCGGCTTTATCAAGTTTTATAGGAAAATCTATTTCTCTATATGAACTAATTTGAACTTGAGTACCGTCTTGTTTAGCTACAGTAAAAGGCTTAGTTTTAACAGTTTCTTCATTTAAGGTACAGAGTTCATCGCCTGCATCATTTCTAACTACCGTGGCTCTAAGATCGCTTGCACTTATTTGGTTTTCCCACTGTACCGGCTTAAATCCACCCTGATATCCATTAGCGGCACTATATGTTGAGTGAACATTTTTATAACCGGCTATTTCTACTGCTTCTAGCTTCTTTTTCGTATCTGAATCTTCAAAAGCATTATTAATTAATCCTTGATTATCTTGGTTACTCAAAAAAGCACGGAATTTTCTATCTTCTTCTTCTTTTGCTATTTGTTCAGCTAATTCCGGATTTGCATTGGCAAAATATTCTCTTAATATATCACGCTGCTTCTCTAGAATTTCTTTTCTGATAGCCTCGGTTATTGGGTCTGATGTCTGACCGTCAGAGGAAATACTGCCCGATAAGCCGCTGATTGAAGGAGTAGATTGAGTAGAAGATGCAGGAGTAAAGCTAAAACCATCATCAGCTGTATCTAGTGTAGGTTGAGAAAAAAATTCTTGTCCTTGTTTCATTTGTTGCTGTTTTTCTTCTTCTGTAAATTCTCTATTTAAAGGATCAAACGCACTTGTATCGGGGTTACCGTCTTTATTTGCAGTACTACTAATGGGTTGAGCAGGAATAGCTTGCTCTTGTTTTTTTTCTTCGGTGCCTGACTCATATCCACTTTCATATCCAGGATTATCACTATCTTTACTCATAAAACCTCCAATTTAACCAAAAATTAATTAGCACAAACTGTAAGTAATGCGTAGTCAAGCCTATGTTGTTACGTTGAGCTTTGCCCTTTATGTCATTCCCGCGAAAGCGAGAATCCAGACACTAAAAGATCTTAACACATTAGATTTTAAAATTAAAAGCTCGATTTATCTTGCTTTATGATGGATTTCTGCTTTCGCAGGAATGACATAAATAGCAGTTTGTGTTATACTGTCAAAGATAGTATATAGAGATTTTAGTAATATCAAGAAAAAACTGATATTATTATTGAGAAAATTTAATAGAATTTTTATATTCTTTATTGAGTTCTTTAGTTGCCCAAAGCCAAGTTAAGCAAGTAATTATAAATATAATCATTAAACAGATGGAAATAGATTGATAACTAGCGGAAGGTAATATTATAAATACTAATGATTGTAAAAATGCACTACCGGATTTACCGAGTTTTGTACCTATCACGTCGGCAGCAGCTTTACCTTTTATTTTTATTTCCGGATCTAAAGGAACATAAGCCATTTCTTTTGTTGAATCAAATAAGGTATATTTACTTGATTTACTAAGCACATTTTGAATAGCACCTATTGTTATAGCAATTAAAGCCGGATCGGTTAGAATAAAATTTGCTATTATTAAGCCGGCAAATCCTTCAAAGTTATTAACAGCAAAAAATAATATACCGGTAATAAACACTATTAAAGGTGTGATAACAGCCGCCGTAAACCAGCCAAGTCTTCTAACTATATTTGAACCAAGTACGACAAATAAAATAGTAAATACTCCGGTGTAGCTCAAATAACTTCCTATAAAAGCTGCATATTCGGTTGGAGTTTTATAAATTTTAGTAGCTGCTGCTTTCCAAGGACCTTCTACTAAATTAATGGCAATGCCATAGCAGATAAGTAAAGTTGCAATTAATCTAATATGTCTTGACGATAGAATCATCTGAAAACTTTCGGCAATAGTCATAGATTTTTTCTTTGCTTTAAATTTGAGTAACGCCATATGCTCTTTATCTAGTACTTTATGATTAAGCAGCCAAAAAGTTTTAATAGCTATTATGCCTAAAATTAGTACTATAGTTAGAATAATTTGTATAGAAAGTGTATGAAAAGACGATTGCAATGCAAATTTATTAGTTACGTAATCATTAATATTACTTAGATTCTCTAAAAACTGCCCTGCTAAATAAATACCTGTTTGACTAAGTAGACCGAATAACGGATAAAATCTTTTAGATTCTTCCACTATAGTAATGTTATTAACAAACTGCCAAAAAAGTAATGCAAAAACTACGTTTGGCCATAATTCAGCAATTATATAAAATAGCGAAAAACTCCATTTTGATAAAAGCAATATAAACCATTTTAAATTAGGTAAATTTGCAGTTAAATTTTGAACGGTTACAGAGCTTAAATGCAGTATTTCATGATTTGGAAAAATAACATAAGCAAATAGTGCAAAGAATGCCAAAAAAATTGATATAATAAGATAAAATATATTCTCTGCTTTCATCCTATTAACGAGTTTTACATAGATAGCAGTCATTAAGAAAGCCGACGGCATCACTCCCCAAAACTTCAAAAATGAGATAGTCTCGGCACCTATCATAGTAGTAACAATACTATCTTTTAAAGCTCTGATTAGATTTTGGATAAATAAAATACAGAACATTAATAAGGTGATGAATAAAAATTTAGAAACTTCGTGGCGTTTTATAGGCCAGATATAATCGGTAAGTTTGGAAAAACGGCTATTGATTTTAGAGGGAGGATTTTCTATATTACTGGAGTTAATCGTCATTATTTGGTCTAACCTATATCTTGCTATTGGCTAGAATTACATATTAAAGATTTTCTAAACTTAAGTCAAGGATATACTCGTTTAATTTGAGGTATTAACTAAAAAGAGTTGATATCGTCATTGCGAGCGAACTTTAGTTCATGTGGCAATCCAGAAAAATTAATAAAAAATGCTAAAATTAGCATTTTTTTACTGGATTGCTTCGTCAATTACTTCGTAATTCTTCTCGCAAGGCATTGTTGCGTGGACTGGTAAAATCCACTGTGTCACCCCGTGGCTTGACCACGAGGTCCAAAAAATAATAAACAAATACTAATAATTTTAGTATTTTAACTGGATCCCGTGGTCAAGCTACGGGATGACAGTGGTGAAATTGATCCACGCGACAATCTCTTCTCGCAATGACGAAAAGTTTCAACTTATCAACCCTTCATTTTATGGTAATATATTAATGAATAGTTATTGGTTAAATATTTATAAACCAAGAGGTATAAGTTCTGCTAAACTGGTTAGCATGGTAAAAAAAATACTCGGTAAAGAAGCTAAGATAGGACATGCCGGTACTTTAGATGTTGAAGCAGAAGGGATACTACCACTTGCCGTAGGTGAAGCTACAAAGCTAATACAACTGCTAATTGATGCTAGAAAAACCTATATTTTTACTGTAAAATTCGGAATGAAAACCGATAGTGGCGATTATGCCGGCACCGTAATAGCAACGAAAGATTATATCCCTTCTCAAGAAGAGGCTTATAACGTATGTTCTAAATTTATCGGTAACGTAATACAAATACCGCCGGCTTTTGCTGCTCTTAAAGTTAACGGTGTAAGGGCTTATAAATTGGCTAGAGAGGGGAAAGAAGTAGAATTAAAGCCAAGAAATATAACTATTTATAATTTAAAATGTTTAAATTTTGATGAGAAAAATGCTACCGCTACATACTATACGGAATGCTCAAGAGGTACTTATATAAGGACTTTAGCAGAAGATTTGGCATTGTCCTTGCAAAGTTTAGGATTTGTGATAGAATTACGCCGTACTCAGGTTGGAATATTTAAAGAAGAAAATGCTCTCCGAATTAAATCACCTGACGAAATTACCAAAAATTTCCTAGAGGAAAAAAGTATAAAGATAGAAGCAATACTGGACGACATCCTGGTTCTTGATGCAACTGACAGCCAAGCACAAAAAATCAGATATGGGCAGAAATGCCAATTTGATTATGAAGAAGATTTTAGGCATCTTTCCAAATTACCTCTAGAAGTAGAGTTTGGGAAGATGTCTGTTAGTCTTTTATGGGTTCGCTATAAGGGAAATCTGCTTGCAATAGGTAGCTTAAATAAGGGTTGCTTTAATTCTTTACGAGTATTTAATTTATTATAACAATTTAAGGAGAAATTATCGATGTCGATTACTACAGAACGTAAACAACAATTAATTAAAGAATATGCTATAACGGAAAATGATACCGGTTCATGTGCGGTGCAATGTGCTATCTTAACTGAAAGAATCAACAATTTAACCGAGCATTTTAAATCTAACCATAAAGATCATACTTCAAGACGTGGATTATTAATTTTAGTCGGACGCCGTCGTAGATTACTTAACTATATTAAAAAGAATAATATTAGCGAATATTTAGATTTAATAAGTAAGCTAGGAATTAGAAAGATTAAGTAGCTAAATAACCGTCATTGCGAGCAGGCATTGCTCGCATGGATACTAAAGCCCATCATTGCGAACAGCCGTAAGCTGCGTGGCAATCTCGTCAAATATCCTGAGATTGCTTCGTCGAATTACTACGTAATTCTTCTCGCAATGACGGGATAGAATACAAAAAATATAAATTATGAAATGAGATAAATAGATGTTTAACGAAATAACTAAGAGTGTTACATGGAACGGGAAAGTTCTTGAGCTTAGTACAGGTAAGATAGCAAGGCAAGCTGACGGAGCAGTTACGATAAAAATGGGTAATTCCGTTTTATTATGTACAGCAGTAGTAGCTAAAAAAGCAAAAGAAGGTATTGGCTTTTTTCCTCTAACTATTAATTATAGAGAAATGGCATATGCTGCCGGTAAAATCCCCGGAGGATTTTTTAAACGTGAGGGAAAAGCATCAGATAGAGAAGTTTTAGTATCTCGTTTAATAGATAGACCGATTAGACCGTTATTTCATCCGGCTTTTGTTAATGAAACTCATGTAACTTGTACTGTTCTTTCATATGACCCTGAAACTCCGGTAGATATACTTGCAATTATTGGTGCATCGGCTGCCCTTAGCCTATCCCCTGCTCCTTATCTAGAAATAGTTGCTGCAAGTAAAGTAGGTTTAATCAATGGTGAATTTGTTTTAAATCCGACACTTGAATTATTAAAAACAAGTCAGCTTGATTTAGTAGTTGCAGGAACTTCAGATTCAGTAATGATGGTTGAATCGGAAGCTCATTTACTCGCTGAAGAACAAATGTTAGAAGCCGTAAAATTTGGATTTGAAAGCTTCCAGTCGGTAATAAAGATAATTAAAGAACTAGCAGAAGAAGCTAAAAAACCAAAGCTTGAAATGCAAGATTTATATCCTGCCTCATTAAAGAAAGAAATTGAGAAGTTATTTGTAAAAGAAATCGAACAAGCTTTTGCGATTAAATCTAAACATGAACGTAGTACTAATTTAGATTTAATACCTGAAAAAGTTCTTACACATTTTGTAAGCGACATAGAGAATAAAAAATATAGTAATTATCAAATCGAATCGGCTTTAAAATCTATTGAATCAGATATATTACGTAACGAGATTTTAGAAAAAAATAGACGTATCGATGGTAGAAGTGCCACGGATATAAGACAAATTGCTTGTGAAATAGGTTTATTACCTTCCGCACACGGTTCAGCTTTATTTACTAGAGGCGAAACGCAAAGCTTAGTTAGTACTACATTCGGTACTAGTTTAGATGAGCAGATAGTTGACAGTTTAGAGGGTGAGCATAAAGAGCGTTTTATGCTTAATTATATCTTTCCGCCCTACTCTGTAAATGAAGCAATGCCGATGAAAGCACCTAGTCGTCGTGAAGTCGGACACGGTAAACTCGCATGGCGCGCTATTAATCCAATATTACCTAATAAAGTACAATTTCCTTATTCTATTAGAGTAGTTGCTGAAACTACGGAGTCTAACGGTTCTTCTTCAATGGCAACCGTTTGCGGTAGTTCTCTTGCTTTAATGTATGCCGGCGTACCGATAAAAGCACCGGTTGCGGGTATTGCTATGGGGCTTGTTAAGGAAGGCAAAAAATTTGCGGTATTATCCGACATTCTTGGAGATGAAGATTATTTCGGTGATATGGACTTTAAGGTCGCAGGAACTAGCGAAGGGATTACCGCATTACAAATGGATATCAAAATATCCGGAGTAGATTTTAAAATAATGAAAGTAGCTTTAGAGCAAGCACGACTCGGTCGTTTGCATATACTTGAGCAAATGAACAAAGTTATTAATAAACCAAATAGCGAACTAAGTAAAAATGCTCCTTCTACTACTACTATAAAAATAGATAAGGATAAAATTAGAGATATTATAGGACCTGGCGGTAAAGTAATAAAGGAAATTTGTGAGACTAGCGGTGCTAAAATAGATATAAGCGATGACGGTACGGTTTCTGTTTATGCTTCAGATAGAGATAAGCTAAAAGTCGCTTTAGATAAAATTAAAGTTATTGCCGTTGAACCTGAAATCGGAGAAATATTTAACGGTACGGTAATGAAAGTGTTAGATTCCGGTGCTTTTATTAATTATTTAGGTAATAAAGACGGCTTTGTTCATATTAGTGAAATTTCAGAAGAAAGAATAGAAACGGTTAGCAGTGTTTTAAAACAAGGCGATATAGTAAAAGTTAAGCTGATAGGCTTTGATAATAAAGGCAAAGCAAAACTAACTATTAAAAATACCGATAAGGATAAATCTTCAAATAATCCAAAGCCAAAAAATAATGCTAATAATGCTAAGGAAAATTCAGAACCTGAGCGACGTGATTCTAGTAAAAAACGAGCTTGGAATGAAGATTCTAACAATGATAAAGAAGAAACAATTACGGAACGTAAGTATTTTAATTGATGTTGTCATAGTATATCCGGTGTCATACCGCGACTTGATCGCGGTATCTAATAATATTTTTAAATGGATACCGCGATCAAGTCGCGGTATGACAGTAAATAAATGAACCACACAAATAATTACCAAATCATCGCAAAGAGGGTTATTTCTAGTGAAGCAAGTGCTTTAGAAAAATTATCCGAAAATATCCCTGACGACTTTAACAAAATTATAGAATTTTTACTATCTTTCAAAGGACGGGTAATTTTAACCGGCATAGGCAAAAGCGGTTATATTGCAAGAAAAATAGCTGCTAGCTTTTCTTCAACCGGTATGCCTGCTTTTTATTTACATCCGGCAGAGGCAAGTCACGGCGATTTAGGTATGGTGACGAGAAATGATCTAGTAATTATGCTATCTAATTCCGGTGAAACTAAAGAGCTATTTAATATAATTGAATATTGTAAGAACTCTTCCATAAAAATTGCTGCAATGACAATGAATAAAAATTCCACTTTAGCTAAAAGAAGCGATTTTTTATTAATAGTACCTGAATATCCGGAAGCTTCTGTAATTGGAGCTCCTACTATATCATCTTTAATAATGTTATCACTAGGTGATGCCTTAATGACTGTTATACATGAAAAACGAGGCTTTACTAAAGATGATTTTAAAATTTATCATCCGGGAGGTACAATAGGTGCTAATTTAACAAAAATTAAAAACCTAATGCGTGAGGGGAATGAAATACCTTTAGTATATGAAGATACTGCCTTTGCCGAAACTATAATTATTATGAATAAAAAACGTTTAGGTTGTACACTTGTCACAGATAAAAACCAAAATTTGATAGGGATTATAACCGACGGGGATTTACGTCGTCATATTAACGATCAAATTCACTTAAAAACAGCATCAAGCATTATGACCAAAAACCCTATTCATATCTCATCGGAAATATTTGCAAAAGAGGCTTTAAATTTAATGAAAGCCAAGAATATCACTAATATACCGATTGTTGATGATAATGTTATTACGGGTATTATTCATATTCATGATTTACTACGCATCGGAGTTAGCTAAAATCTATGCCCTCTTCTTATAAACGGCGAAAAAAAATTTGGAAATCTGTATATCTTTTAATAATAGCTGGAATTTTGTATATAGGATATATATTAATTAAAAGCGGTTATATTAATGAAGAAAATGATATTAACGTTACAAAGAAAAGTTTAAAAGATACTAAAAATTTTGATTTAAAATATAATATTATATTGAAAGATTCAATTTTTGAAGGAGTAAATAAAAATTTAAATGCGTATAAAATTAAAACTGAGCGAGCTATAAAAGAGTCGGATAACAAATATAAACTAGATATAATAAATGCTATTTATAACGTAAATCAAGACCAAACTCTTATTATCAATGCGAAAGAAGGCTTTTTAGATGAAGAATCAAACATATTAGATTTAAAAAATGATGTAAAACTTTTTTTTGATGAGATCATATTTAACACTAACGATGCAAGGATTGATTTAGTAAATAAGAATATAACCGGCAACTCCTCTGCTAAATTACTTTATAAAAACTCTTCAATTACTTCAGATAGTTTTAATACGAAGGATGAAAATAATATTATAATTTTTAAAGGCAATGTCTCTACAATCATCGATTTATCGGATTATTAAACTTATAGTATTTCTTACTGTTAGTATATCTATATATGCTAATGATAAAAATATTTCAAATTTACATATAACATCTGATACTTTAATTATTGATAGGACCAAACAAAAAGCAGAATATCTTGGAAATGTTGTTGTTTACTTCGATAACGCAATACTTAGAACAAAAGAATTATATATTTTTTATAAAACAATAGATGATAAACAAACTATTGATTATATAGTTATTCCCACCATATTGACTGTAGAAAGAAAAATAAATAATGAATTATTACTTGCAGATAATGCTAAATATTTTTTTGATGACAAACAACTTATTTTACTCGGTAATGTAATATTACAGCGTGATGATAATGTCTTAAGAACTAATAAACTAATCTATTATGTAGATATTGTTAAGAAATAGTGTTCTTTAGTACGTCATTGCGAGAAGAAACTGAAAGTTTCGACGAAGCAATCTCAGGATATTTGACAAGATTGCCACGCAGCCTACGGCTGCCCGCAATGACGTTGAGAATTAATCCACACAAAAAACACAAATAAAAAAGATGGTCAGCTTACAAGTTAAAAATATATCAAAATCCTATAAAAAAAGGAATATATTAACTGATATATCTCTGAATATAAAACAAGGAGAGATAGTTGGTTTGTTCGGTCCGAACGGAGCCGGTAAAACAACTTGTTTTAACATTATTATCGGTTTAATGAAACCGGACTCAGGACAATTACTTTTAAACGATATAAATATTACCAACCTACCTATTTATTTACGAGCAAAGCTTGGAATCGGCTATCTTCTTCAAGAACCTTCAATATTTCGAGGATTATCGGTTGAGGATAATATTAAGGCTGTAGTTGAGATATCTGAAAATGATAAGGAAGTAATTGAACAAAAAACCCATAATTTACTAGAGAAATTTTCGATAGTTCATTTAAAAGATTTATCCGCTGCTAGCTTATCAGGCGGTGAAAGGCGTAGGCTTGAGATTGCACGTTCACTTGCAATAGAGCCTAAATTTATCATGCTTGATGAACCGCTTGCCGGTATTGACCCGCTTGCTATTTCCGATATTAAAAATCTAATTACTTATTTACGTGCGTTTAATATAGGCATATTAATTACCGACCATAACGTGCGTGATACTCTAGATATAGTCGACCGTGCTTATGTTATTTTTGAAGGTAAAGTATTGCTAGAAGGAAAACCTAAGGAAATAGCAAACAGCAAGAAAGTCAAAGAAGTGTATTTGGGTGAAAGCTTTAGTTTTTAGATTCCGATGTCCTTCCTATGGCAACGTTACATAGATACCAAAACCGTCATTCCTGCAAGACCTTGTTGCGTAGATATAAAAAAAGTAGCTGCGAACTAAGAAAAGTAGTAAATCGACAAAAAACTTAACCACAAGTGTGTATGTCAAAGCTACAAAAAGTTTGCAACTGGAAAGAATATAACAGAAGTTTAAAGAAAAGAGGAACAATAATTTTCACATTTTGTGAAGAATATTTAAAAGAGTTATATTATGGAGGGGAACAGAGGCAAGGAGGAGCGAGAAGATATAATAGCAAGATGTATGAATATTTGCTAACAATTAAGCTGTTATTAAGATTGCCATGGCGAGCAACAAGCGGATTTGCAGAAGGAATGTTTAGCAAAATATTTGCGGGTAAGGATTTAAGAATACCGGATTATGCCCATGCATCAAGAATCGCTAGTAAGCTAAAGTTACGAGTAAAAAATATTGGAGTACAAGAGAAAGGTTCAGGGAAAGAGATAGTATTTGATAGTACCGGAGTAAATGTATATAGCACCAGTGGGTGGCATCAAAGGAAATACGGTAAGGATGGATTATAACGGTAAGGATGGATTATATCGTAAGAGAGAACAGTGGAAGAAGATACATGTAGCAGTCGATTTAGATAGTATGGAAGTACTATCTGTAGCCTATACGGATAGTAACACAAACGACTGTGAAGTTGTTGGTGATATGAGCAAAGAGATAACAGGCAAAGCTAAAACCGTTATAGCAGATGGAGCTTATGATACGCAGGAGTTTAGAAAGATAATATATGATTGGGGAGTACAAGATTTAATGCCCCCAGCACGAACATCTAAGTCACAAGATGAATTAAAGAATAAAAGCAAGGTAGAGAAAGAACATTTAGCTTACAGAGATAAAGTAATAAAAGGAATTAGAGAATATAAAAATTTTGATGAAGGTTTAAAAGCATGGAAAATTAATAGCGGCTATCATCAAAGGTCAAGGGTTGAATCGTTTATGTTTAGGTTGAAGCGAACGTTTGGCTTTAACTTACAACAAAAAACAGAGAAAGGAAGAAAAAACGAAGTAATTACTAAGATAAATATATTAAATGAAATGATTGCCCTTGGGAAAGCTCAATATAGCTTTTAGAATTATATAAAATTTAATTATTTTTATACTCTAAGCGCTATATTGACTTTTTTTAATCTCCACGCAACAACGCCTTGCGAGAAAGGCTTGCTTGCGTGGACTCCCAGTCGTCATTGCGAGGAGCGAAGCGACGTGGCAATCTCATGAAATAATAACAAACTCCTGAGATTGCTTCGTCAAAATTTTCAATTTTTTCTCGCAATGACGGAAAATTTGATCCATACAGTAACACTCAAGACAGTTTTTATGCAAATTAACAAAGAAATTTTTAGAGCTTATGATATAAGAGGCAATAGCCTTAAGGATTTAACAGAAGAAGTAGATTATAAAATCGGCTTTTGTTTTGCCGAGATGACTATAACGGAAGATAACAACAAAATCTGTGTTGGCTTAGACGGTCGGCTCAGCTCCCCTACCCTTTGTAAAGCCTTAGAATTAGGATTAACTGAGGCAGGTGCTGAAATCATAAATATTGGCGTAGTTCCAACTCCCGTACTATATTTTGCCGATAAACAATTTATGTCTGCCGGTAGTATTATGGTTACGGGATCGCATAACCCTCGTGACGATAACGGCTTTAAAATACTACAAAACGGTAAATCTTTTTTCGGTGATCAGATACAGGATTTACTGGCGAGGGTTTTAGATAATCATGTCATTCCTGCGCCCTCGTGCATCATTCCTGCGAAAGCAGAAATCCAGATTAATACAAATGGAGACATGGATTCCCGCTTTCGCGGGAATGACATAGAGTATGGACATAATATACAATCTAAATACCTAAAGCGTATTTTAGAAGGAATAAATATTAATCCTAAATTAAAAGTAGCTTGGGACTGCGGTAACGGAGCAACCGGCGATATTGTTGAAGAACTTAAAAAGTATCTCTCAAACAAGAATATAATCATAAATAGTAAAATTGACGGGAATTTTCCAAGCCATCACCCTGACCCTACCAACCCTGCTAATTTACAAGAGTTAATTAAATTAGTTAAAGAACAAAATTGTAACCTTGGTATAGCTTTTGACGGTGACGGTGATAGAATCGGTATTGTAAGCGGGAACGGCAAGATATTATTCGGTGATCAAATTTTATGTATATTTGCTGAGGATATTTTAAAAGAAAATCCAAACGCAACCATAATAGTCGATGTAAAAGCCAGTCAGTTAATAGTTGATAGAATTAAGTCATTTGGCGGGAATCCTATAATATGGCGAACAGGTCATCCTTTTATTAAAAGCAAAATGCTTGAGACAAAAGCTTTACTTGCCGGTGAAATGAGCGGGCATATATTCTTTGCCGATAAATATTTTGGCTTTGATGATGCAATCTATGCAGCCCTTAGATTTTTAGATTTACTTAGCAAATCGGATAAAACGCTAGATGAGATAATAGAAGATTTACCGAAAAGCTATAGTACACCGGAAATTAAAATTTTTGTTCCGTCTAGGTTAAAATTACAAATTATTAAAGAGATTAAAGAAAAATTATTAGAAGAGAAAATAGAGTTTAGCGATATAGATGGTGTGCGTGTAAATACTGAACATGGTTGGTGGTTACTACGTAGCTCTAATACTGAATCTATTATAGTTGCAAGAGTCGAATCAGCTAGTAAAGAAGGGTTAGAGGAAATAATAGCTATAATTAATAAATATCTTGAAAAATATAGGTTATTAATTAAGATTTAAAAAATTAATTAAGCTGTTGATTTTTTAAATATTATTTTATATATTCTTCTCACATTAAATTAATATAAGGAGAAATTGTATGCTCAAAAAAGCTCTTAACGTTGGGTTTCCTATTGACATTAAACAACTGTAATAGTTGAGATTTAATCTTACATTTAGTAAAATTAAGATAATATTAAATGGAGGATTAGAGATGAATCTAAATCAAAAAATAATAAAGCCAAAAATAGGATTACTAGAATTAGCTAGGAGTCTTGGTAGTATATCGTCAGCATATAAAGCTATGGGTTACAGTAGAGACAGTTATTATAGGTTTAAAGAGTTATATGAAACAGGAGGAGAAGAAGCGTTATATGAGATTAGTCGGAAGAAGCCAATTATAGCGAATAGAGTTGATCCTGCCGTAGAGAGAGCAGTATTAGATATGGCAATAGAATACCCTGCTTATGGTCAGCTGCGAGTATCAAATGAGCTTAAAAAGACTGGTATTCTTGTATCACCTGGAGGAGTTAGATCTATTTGGCTACGTAATGATTTAAATAATATCAATAAAAGACTTAAAGCATTAGAAGCCAAAATGGCTCAGGATGGTATTGTTCTTACCGAAGCTCAGTTACAAGTATTAGAGAAACGGCGTAGCGAGAAAGAAGCTCATGGTGAGATTGATACACAGCATCCAGGTTATCTAGGATGCCAAGACACATATTATGTAGGTAATTTTAAAGGCATAGGCAAGGTATATTCTCAAGTGTTTATTGATAGTTACACTCGGGTTGCAGAGGCTAAACTATATACTGATAAAACAGCACTTACCGCTGCTGACATGCTTAATGATAGAGTGTTACCATGGTATGAGAGTCAGCAAATACCAGTACTTCGTATTTTAACTGATAGAGGTGGTGAGTATAAAGGTAATATAGAACATCATGCTTTTGAATTGTTCTTAAGCATTGAGGGTATTGAGCATACTACTACTAAAGCATATTCTCCTCAAACAAATGGTATGTGTGAACGTTTTAATAAAACTATGAAACAAGAATTCTTTGATACTGCTATGCGTAAAAAGATCTATACTGATCTTGATGATCTACAACTAGATCTTGATATTTGGCTAGAATATTATAATAATGAAAGACCGCATTCCGGTAAATATTGCTATGGAAAAACACCTATGCAGACTTTTATGGATAGTAAAAAGTTAGCTGTTGAAAAGAATAACGAAATCTTATATCTTGAATACTCATCTGACAGTCATAACTTATCAGACATTCAGATATAATTTTTATAATGTCTGTAAGATTAAATCTTGACTTCTACATATAAAAATAATTAAATTTTATATAATTCTAAAAGCTATATTGAGCTTTCCCAAGGGCAATCATTTCATTTAATATATTTATCTTAGTAATTACTTCGTTTTTTCTTCCTTTCTCTGTTTTTTGTTGTAAGTTAAAGCCAAACGTTCGCTTCAACCTAAACATAAACGATTCAACCCTTGACCTTTGATGATAGCCGCTATTAATTTTCCATGCTTTTAAACCTTCATCAAAATTTTTATATTCTCTAATTCCTTTTATTACTTTATCTCTGTAAGCTAAATGTTCTTTCTCTACCTTGCTTGGTCATGCCTCCATATTGCAGTTATGCCTATTAAAAAGCTATACGTTCAATAAGAGTACCAATAACCTTATCATGAATATCCAATGACTTGGAAAAGCAGATTGTCTTACGTGCAAGCCTCTTGCATCTCGTTCTAAGGTTCAAGTTACTTCGTTCTATCCGTTGAGTGTATTTTTTACTGATAATATGCTTTTTAGGGTCTAATAACCTAGCATAACTCCCCCATCCATCTGTATAGTAAAAAGTCACCTTGAAATTCTCTAGTTTTTTCAGTAATGATTCTAATGTGCTATCACATCTTGTACCAAACGTATAAGCAACTACTTTTAACGAAATCTTATCCAAGGCATACCAAAGCCATCGTTGTATGGATTTATTCTGTACATAAGACCATTGTTCATCTATCTCAGGAGCAATAATTACTTCTGTTGTACTGATAGAATGATTTATTGTTTTTTAATACTAGATTTTTTTAAAACACGGATAACTGTATTGATACCCACTTTTAATACTCTTACTGTATCTCTAACTCCAGAGCCGTTGATTGACATTTCTACTATTTGCTCCTTAACTCCAGGCTTAGATGCATTATTAATATACTCCAATTGAAAATATCGATTACACCGCTTGCATTGATATCTCTGTTGTTTTGAAATTGAATATCCTGACTTTATTACTTCTTCTGTGTTGTTACAATATCTACACTTAACATCTATTTTTGCCATAACTCCTTAACTATAATTCTCTCTTATTACTGTTTGAGGATTATAGACTATTTACTCTAAACTGCAATACGGAGGCACGACCGTTGCTCGCCATGGCAATCTTAATAACAGCTTAATTGTTAGCAAATATTCATACATCTTGCTATTATATCTTCTCGCTCCTCCTTGCCTCTGTTCCCCTCCATAATATAACTCTTTTAAATATTCTTCACAAAATGTGAAAATTATTGTTCCTCTTTTCTTTAAACTTCTGTTATATTCTTTCCAGTTGCAAACTTTTTGTAGCTTTGACATACACACTTGTGGTTAAGTTTTTTGTCAATTTACTACTTTTCTTAGTTCGCAGCTACTTTTTTTATATCTACGCAACAAGGTCTTGCGGGAATGACGGGAGAACGAATCACGTAACAACATTATTGATTAAAAGGAATTGAACATAATTTATGAACATTAACATTTATCAAGACGACCTACCTAATAATTTTGAACTTGAAGGGGATATTGCCATAGATACCGAGACAATGGGGTTAAATCTACATAGAGATAAACTCTGTTTGCTACAATTTAGTAACGGCAACGGTGAAGCCCATCTTGTTCATTTTGTAAATCAAGATTATACTGCTCCTAATTTAAAAGCATTATTGTTAGATAAAACTAGATGCAAGATATTTCATTTTGCTAGATTTGATTTAGCAGCTATAAAAAAATATTTGAGTATAGATTTAGAAAATATCTTTTGTACTAAAATATCTTCAAAGCTCGTTAGAACCTATACTGATAGCCACGGTCTTAAGGATTTATGTCGGGAGCTACTGTCCATAAATATTTCTAAACAACAACAATCTTCCTATTGGGGTACTGACAATTTATCTTCAGAACAAAAAGAATATGCAGCAAAAGATGTGCTTTATTTGCATCAGTTAAAAGATACTTTACAAAAAATGCTACTTAGAGAAAATAGGCTTGAACTTGCCCAAGATATTTTCCACTTTTTACCGACAAGAGCTAATTTAGACCTTATAGGTTGGAATGAAATCGACATTTTCATGCATTAATTTAAATTAATACAAATTAACAAAAAGATTAAATTATTAACTTAATAAATTGACTCGGCAACCCCCCCAAAAACAATCGACAAAAGGAGTAGAATTTTCTAGAAACAAAGGAGGAGATTCTATAAATGACAATATCAAAGCACAGTGATAGCCAAATCATGTCTATCTTAAAGCAAGCGAGCGGTGGGATGCCTGTAGCGTCTATACTGAGAGAGCACAAAATACCATCAGCGACATTTTATAAATGGAGATCAAAGTATGGTGGTATAGCTTTACCGATGATTACTAAATTAAAGGAGTTAGAATCGGAAAATGCACGGCTTAAAAAGATGTATGCTGAGGAAAGGCTAAGAGCTGATATATTAAAGGAAGTACTTGAAAAAAAGTTAGGAAGCCATCTCAAAGGCGGGAGATGGCTAAAATAATATCTGGAGAAAAAGATATTTCTATAAGGAGTGCATGCAAGATCTTTGGTGTCAGCGAAACATGCTATAGATATAAAAGGAAGCTATCATCTGAGGATGATATTATAGCAGGCCAGCTAATGCGTTTAGTAGGTGATCAAAAGAACTGAGGCCTTGGCCTCTGCTTTTTATATTTACGTAATATCAAAGGTTTTGGTTGGAATCATAAACGTGTATACAGGATATATAAGGAGCTAGCCCTTAATATGAGAATAAAGCCTAAGAAGAGATTACTTAGAGCAAAGCCTAAAAAGCTTATAGTGTCTAAAACAATAAATGATTGCTGGTCCATGGATTTTATGCACGATAGTTTAGAGAATGGTAGGAAATATCGTTTATTTAATGTGATTGATGACTTTAATAGAGAGAGCCTTGGTACTGAGACTGATTTTTTATTGTCAGCAGGAAGAGTTATCAGGTCACTAGATCAAATTATAGAATGGCGAGGTAAGCCAAAATCTATACGTTGTGATAATGGACCTGAATATATCAGTAAATTATTGAGCAAGTGGGCAAAAGAAAAGAATATCAAGTTATTATTCATTCAGCCAGGCATGCCTCAGCAAAATGCATATATTGAAAGATATAATAGAACTGTAAGATATGATTGGTTAAATCAGTATTTATTTGGTTTGTAATAGTTGAGATTTAATCTTACATTTAGTAAAATTAAGATAATATTAAATGGAGGATTAGAGATGAATCTAAATCAAAAAATAATAAAGCCAAAAATAGGATTACTAGAATTAGCTAGGAGTCTTGGTAGTATATCGTCAGCATATAAAGCTATGGGTTACAGTAGAGACAGTTATTATAGGTTTAAAGAGTTATATGAAACAGGAGGAGAAGAAGCATTATATGAGATTAGTCGGAAGAAGCCAATTATAGCGAATAGAGTTGATCCTGCCGTAGAGAGAGCAGTATTAGATATGGCAATAGAATACCCCGCTTATGGTCAGCTGCGAGTATCAAATGAGCTTAAAAAGACTGGTATTCTTGTATCACCTGGAGGAGTTAGATCTATTTGGCTACGTAATGATTTAAATAATATCAATAAAAGACTTAAAGCATTAGAAGCCAAAATGGCTCAGGATGGTATTGTTCTTACCGAAGCTCAGTTACAAGTATTAGAGAAACGGCGTAGCGAGAAAGAAGCTCATGGTGAGATTGATACACAGCATCCAGGTTATCTAGGATGCCAAGACACATATTATGTAGGTAATTTTAAAGGCATAGGCAAGGTATATTCTCAAGTGTTTATTGATAGTTACACTCGGGTTGCAGAGGCTAAACTATATACTGATAAAACAGCACTTACCGCTGCTGACATGCTTAATGATAGAGTGTTACCATGGTATGAGAGTCAGCAAATACCAGTACTTCGTATTTTAACTGATAGAGGTGGTGAGTATAAAGGTAATATAGAACATCATGCTTTTGAATTGTTCTTAAGCATTGAGGGTATTGAGCATACTACTACTAAAGCATATTCTCCTCAAACAAATGGTATGTGTGAACGTTTTAATAAAACTATGAAACAAGAATTCTTTGATACTGCTATGCGTAAAAAGATCTATACTGATCTTGATGATCTACAACTAGATCTTGATATTTGGCTAGAATATTATAATAATGAAAGACCGCATTCCGGTAAATATTGCTATGGAAAAACACCTATGCAGACTTTTATGGATAGTAAAAAGTTAGCTGTTGAAAAGAATAACGAAATCTTATATCTTGAATACTCATCTGACAGTCATAACTTATCAGACATTCAGATATAATTTTTATAATGTCTGTAAGATTAAATCTTGACTTCTACATTGGCGGTATAACACCAATACAAAAATTAGCTCTCGCAACTTAACTCTCTACTCTCTGTTGCGATTAAAAATGGGAGGATTACACTCTAGGTATAAAATCAGGCACACTATTTATAGGACTACTAACAAGATAGCTTTCAAATTATTTTGTTAACAGTCCTAATTAACAACTAAAATAGGGGATCTTTATGACTGATAAAATAACAACACTCTTAGATTCAAATGAAGCACTAAATCTAAGTCTAGAGGGTGGTTATCTTAGTGATATAACTAAGGAAAAATAATTTAGGTGATGCAGATTTTATAACATCAGAAGAAAAATATGCTTTAGATCCGGACACAATCCTATCCATGACTCTAAGCGGTATATTTGGAGAAATAAGATCACAACCAGAAACAAATATTGTAAACTCCCCATTAGAACTAACATCAAAAGAAAAAAATACTTTGAATGTTGATAATAATGAAAATGCTTTAGATGCAGAAATAATCCTATCTATGACTCTAAGCGGTATAGATGACGAGGTAATATCAGCAGAAGAAAGTGCTTTAATTTCTCCAAGTGATGCAGATTCTACAGCCCTCACAGAACCAAAAAACGAAAATGCTTTAAGTGTTGATAATAATGAAAATGCTTTAAGTATTAATGTTGTTGTAGCATTTTGTTGGTGGGCAGTAAATTATATAATAGCATCAGTTGCAAATATTTGTAATTACCGCGAGAGTCCGTCACAGCAACAACAAGAAGAGCCGTTTGATATTGCAAAACTGTGGTTCAATGACCCTGTTATTTCAAGCATATGCAAATGGGAGGAGACACAGGGATGGTTGCGATTGGAGCGATGGGGACGATTGAGGCACACTAAAAAGTGATGCAACTAAGCATACTCTACTGACATTCGTAATTGTGAATGAGCGTAGGTATTATCTGCGTGGATACCAAATCGTCATTGCGAGGAGCGAAGCGACGCGGCAATCTCATGAAATAATAACAAGCTCCTGAGATTGCTTCGTCAATTGCTATGCAATTTCCGTAGCTCAGACAGAAAAAATATCAAACTATAATATTCACAATTTTACGAGGCACGAGAATAATCTTCTTCGACTCTTTCCCTTCTAAGAATTTTTGTACTTTTGGCAAATTGACGGTAATTTGCTTTATTTCATCTTCGCTTGCAGAAGTTTTAAACTCATAAGTATCACGGAGTTTGCCATTAACCTGCACTGCCATAACATATGTATCTAATTCTAACATTGATTCATCAAATGCTGGAAAGGCTGAATTATATAACCGCTCTTTATTCCCAAGCTTTTGCCAAATTTCTTCCGTAATATGCGGGATAAAAGGGTTTAGCAGCTGAACTAAAACATTAAAGCCGTATCTTACGGTTTTAACATCAACCACTTCTTTATTAAGCTCAGCAGATATAGCATTAGAAAGCTCACGCATACGTGCTATTGCTCTATTTAGGGCAAAATGCTTTATACCGTCTGCGACGTGCTTTATGGTAAAATGCACTAATCTATTAAGTTCTTTATTAAACTCACTATTCACATCATCTGTTAAAGAAGCTATCGCCTCAAACATATGCTTAAGCTTATTAATAAAACGTGAGCAGCCTTCAATACCGCTTGCCGACCATTCTAGATCTTTCTCAGGCGGACTATCGGACAGTACAAAAAACCTAATAGCATCAGCTCCATATTGCTCTTGCATCGTCTCAAGATCGATGAGATTCTTTTTAGACTTACTCATCTTTTCAATGCGTCCCTGCACTACTCTATTATTGCTTTCTTTATGAAAAAATTCATTACCTTTTTTAACTACTTCTTCAGGGTATAACCAATTATTATGTTCATCTTTATAAGTAGCATGCAGCACCATTCCTTGAGTAAATAGCCCTTTAAAAGGCTCACGAACGCTTACGTAATTCTGTTCATTCATTACTTTTGTGAAAAACCTCGCATATAATAGATGCATTACTGCATGTTCTATACCGCCTATATATTTATCCACCGGTAGCCAATAATCACAAGCTTTTTTATCGGTCATCTCTGTAGCATTGCTATTGCAATATCTCGTAAAATACCAAGATGACTCGAAAAATGTATCAAAAGTATCGGTTTCACGAATAGCCGACTTATCGCATTTCGGACAATTAACATGTTTCCAACTAGGATGATGATCAAGCGGATTACCGTGACCGTCAAAACTAACATCATCAGGTAACGTAACGGGTAAGTTACTGCACGGTACGGGAACTATGCCGCAAGCTTCACAGTGAATCATAGGAATAGGACAACCCCAAAAGCGTTGACGAGAAATTCCCCAATCTTTTAGACGATAATTTACACTGCGTTTACCTATGCCTAGTTTCTCAAATTCATCGATTACTTTTTGTTTTGCTTCATTACTAGTTAAGCCGTTTAGAAAATCTGAGTTAACCAAAATTCCATCTTCCGTATAAGCGGTCTTTTGTACATCAATATCCGTTTCAATTACCTGCTTAATAGGCAAATTCATTTTAACAGCTAATTCATGGTCACGTTCGTCATGAGCAGGACAACCGAAAACAGCACCAGTACCGTAATCCATTAACACAAAATTCGTAATAATAACCGGTAAAACTATATTTGAATCGAAAGGATGAATGACATAAAGACCGGTAAAGACTCCCTCTTTTTCAGCCTTTTCTAGTTCGCTACTTCCTGTAATGTGCGAACATTTAGTTATAAAACTCAATATTTCAGGTGTCTTGGAAATTAATTTCTCTATTATCGGATGATTAAAGGCAATTCCTATAAAACCAGCGCCGAAAATAGTTTCAGGTTTGGTTGAGAATGCTTCTATAGTATTATCTTCATTATCCTTAATTTTGAAATGAAAGTTAGCACCTATCGATTTACCTATCCATTTCTCTTGCATAGAGCGAACGGCTTCAGGCCATTCTTTTAAATTCTGAATTTCATTTAATAACTCTTCAGCATAATCGGTGATTTTTAAGAACCATTGCTTTAAATAACGCTTCTCAACAATTGCACCTGAACGCCAACCACGCCCGTCTACAACTTGCTCATTTGCAAGAACGGTATTATCAACCAGATCCCAGTTAACAAGCGATTCTTTTTGATAAGCAAGATTTCTCTCATAAAGCTCTAAAAAGAATTTCTGCTCATGTTTATAATACTCTGGATCACAGCTATTTATCTCTCTAGTCCAATCATAAGAAAAGCCCATGGATTTTAGCTGCTTTTTCATATTTTCGATATTAGAATAAGTCCAATCTTTCGGATGAGAATTATTGTTTATTGCGGCATTTTCGGCAGGTAGCCCAAAAGCATCCCAGCCCATCGGATGAAGCACGTTAAAACCTTGCATAGTCATAAACCTTGCAATAACATCACCTATAGAATAGTTGCGTACGTGACCTACATGGATTTTGCCAGAAGGATAAGGCAACATTTCAAGTACGTAATATTTCGGCTTGCTACTCTCGTTTGATACCTCAAAAGCTTTCTCATCATGCCAAATTTGTTGCCATTTTTGATCTATTTGATTCATATTTTTTTATAATTTATATACTGCGTCGTCATAGGATTTGTTGCATGGATCAGTTGTCTCGTTATTGCGAGCTAGCATTTATGCTGGTGTGGCAATCTCAGGAGTTTTATGCTACTTCACGAGATTGCCACGTCGCTTCACTCCTCGCAATGACGGGTTTGGTAATACCTCTTCGCAATGACAGAGTCATTACCTAGCACTGTTAATGTACAAATCCCTAGCTTTTCTTAAAATTTTATCTTCAAGCGTGATAGCAAGATTTGAGGAGTTTTCATTAAGTACCCATTGTTTATTTTTAAGCATTTCTTCAAATACTTTCACTTCAATTGAATCAGGGCTTATTACATCGTCTTTGATAAATATATTAATTTTAAATCGAAAATTAGAATTAGAGCGTGGGCTATACCATTCCGTAATAATCACACCGCCGTTTGAGTCAGCTGATGCAAGAGGAGCAAAACTTATAGTCTCTAATGCTGCTTGCCAAAGATATTTATTAACTGAACCTCCTACAGCTTTAGTAGATTCGTTTTTTACCCTGCCCGGTCTAAAAACTAATCCTTCTTCACCTGCTATAGAACCTACTTCGTCCCATTTCTGCTCTCGTTCTGTTTTTGGATAATCATCCGCTAAGATACTAGTACTTATTGTACTAAGTATAATTACAAAAAATAATCCGATAATTTTTTTCATAACCAATATTTAATTAGGGTGCTTGAGGGAAATAATAGAGAAGCTTTGGCTATTAGTCAAAAATTATTTGAACTAATTATATGTCATTCTCACCGCCTTTTATGTCATTCCTATACCTCTCTATGTCATTCATAGCTAGAAGTGGGAATCTTTCGTTGTCATACTGCGACTTGTGAGCTAGATCCAGCTAAAAATACTAAAATTATTAATACTTTAAGCGTCTTTTTGGATCCCGTGGTCAAGCCTATAGTACCGGACAATTTTCACTTTATGTCATCCCTGCGAAAGCAGGGATCCATGCTAAAAAACCTTGATTTCAAAGATTTTTTTTATTAGATAATTTTTTTTCAAATAAAGCTTTTTAAAGCTCGATTTATCTCGCTTTATTTTGGACTCCTGCTTTCGCAGGGATGACATAAAGTGAAAATTGTCCGGTACTATAGGCCGAGCCACGGGATGACAGAGTACAGATTTAATTATTTCTCAGAAATAAATTCAAAACGTGGAATATTTTTTCCATTTAATAAAACCTTTCCGTTAAACATTTCAAGCGGTCTTACCCAAAGCTGAAAATCGTCATATAATGCTTTATAAACTACTAATTCTTCCAAAGTTTCGGTATGTTTCGCGGTATCTATAACTTGGTATAATTTTCCTTTGCAATGCTTATATATTCCGGTTTTCATAAAACTTACACCTTAACAGGCATGACGACAAAAATATCTTTAGGATTCTCAGGAAATTTAATAAGTACCGGTGCTGAAACATCTGAAAAATATAGTTCTACTAAATCCGACTTCACGACTTTTAAGACATCTTCCAAATATTGCGGATTAAAGCCTATAGCTAAAGACTCATCACTATTATATTCATAAAAACTTTCCTTATCTTGTGAAGAATTAATAACCTCTTTTGCGTTACCTCTTGCTTCACCGATGGCACTAATCTCTAAGGTTTCACGAGATAAAGATAATTTTACCGCTCTAAATTTTTCAACGGTTATTATCGCTATCCTTTCTATACTATCTACAAATATTTTTCGATTAATTACTAATTTTAAACTGTTGCTTTCCGGAATAAAAGCACTATAATCAGGGAAAGTACCGTCTATAAGCTTTGATAGCATAATAGTATTTTCGTTACATATAAATTTGATCTTATTGCTACTTAATAAAATTTCTATATCTTCATTTATATTTTTAGGATCTTTAACTATTTTTAAAATTTCCTCTGCGCTTTTTTGTGGTAATATAACTCCAAAATTCTTTATTTGTTTTTCTAAGGTTACCCATGAAATTGAAAGCCTATGCCCATCGGTACTTGCCGAACAAAACTCTTTGTCTTTTATGTGTAAATAAACACCGTTTAAATTATAACGAGTTTCATCTAAAGAAATCGAAAATTTTGTCGATTCGATTATTTTAGCAAAATCCGTGCAGGAAATTTTAAAGCTTGCTTCAGGATTAATACTATCCATTGGAGGAAAAGAACTAACCGGCAAAGTAAATAAATTAAATTTACAATTTTGTCCTTTGATTTCAAGTCCCGTTGTACCGAGATCTGTTAATGTAAGCTCGGAATCCGGAAGTTTTCGGACTATATCATTTAGAGTTTTCGTAGAAACGGTAAGCTCACCTTCACTGACTACCTGCGCTGCTATTTTTTGACTTAAGTACAAATCCATATTAGTAGAACTAAGCTCTAGATTGCCGTCTTTTGCCGATAATTTAATGTTTGTATATTCAGGTATTACATTACGTTTTTCAACAACGGAACTTGCAAACCCTAGGGACTGAACTAACGTTTTTGTTTCAACTATTAATTTTAACATATTGTTATTCTCTTAATGTTCCTTGAAATTTTTGTTCAATAGCTGCAATTAAATCTTGGCTAAATAAATTTAAGTCAGCTTCAGTTAAAGTACGATCATCTGCTTGTAGCTCTATTTTAACCGCTATAGATTTTTTACCTACAGGTAATTTATCACCGCTATAAATATCAAATAATATAACTGATTTGACAAGCTTTTTATTAAAATTATTTATATATGATATTATTTCACCGACTCTATGATCTTGATCAACAATGAATGCGTAATCTCTAAAATTAGCTTGGAAATCCGATGCCGCAAATTCGTCTCTTTTACCGAATTTAGCTTTTATCAACGGCAAATTTGTAATATTTAGCTCGAATGCAAATATTTCCTGATTAATATCGTAATATTTCAAGATTTTAGGGTGTATCTGCCCAAAATGACCTAATAAATTTTTACCAAGCCCTATATTTACTGCTCTAGTTGGATGATAATATTGTGGCAATGCTGTCTCATTTGTTGCTATACATTTATCTATAGATAGTCCTGCATAATCCACTACCAGCTCTAAATCGCCTTTAAGATCAAAAA
The DNA here is from genome assembly GCF_056135685.1 of Rickettsia senegalensis. Classification (NCBI taxonomy): domain Bacteria; kingdom Pseudomonadati; phylum Pseudomonadota; class Alphaproteobacteria; order Rickettsiales; family Rickettsiaceae; genus Rickettsia; species Rickettsia senegalensis. Next base: position 1,136,254 of record NZ_JBVYTQ010000001.1, read on the forward strand.
TATCATAGCCTCGTCCAAGCGAATGAGGATTTTTATTATTATATGAACCGCTTATAATTGCCGTTAAATAAGTTGCTTCCGTATTTAAATCTATAAAGCTCGGTCCAACTTCAAAAAAAGCCATATCTTTTATAGAGCGTGCTAGATTTTTACTTACTATACTTAACAAATTTGGCAGTATAGTAGGACGCATATAATTGTCTCCTATGCTAATAGGATTAAGCAAAAATAACTCTTCTTTTAATTCAGCAAACAACTTTGCATCTTCACTACTCATAAAAGAGTTAGTTACTACCTCATCATAGCCTTTGCTTGCTAATATCCTTTTAAAACTAGATATTCTTTTATGCTCTCTTAGCTTATTATTATCTTGGTCTAGTTCGGGTAGTTTTATACTCTCTATTTTATCATAGCCGTAAATACGAGCGATTTCTTCAGCTATATCTTCTAAAATAGTTATATCATGACGCCAAGAGGGAGCTATTACCTTTATAATCTCACCTTTAACATCCGTAACAAATCCAAGTCTATTTAATATATCTTCTATCTCTTTGATACTTAATTTAATTCCCGTAATTTTTTCTAAATAGTATGCTGAAAAATCTAAAGGTTTTTTTTGAGGCTCTTTCTCACCGCATTTCACTACTTCCGATACTTCACCATTTCCGCATACTGACAAAATAAGATTAGTCGCTATGTCTAAAGCTTTTTCCGTAAAATTTCTATCGATATTACGCTCATTACGATATCTAGCATCCGTATCAATTTGAAATCTTCGCCCGCTCGCTGCAACCATTTTAGCATTAAAACATGCAGCTTCCAGTATTATATTAGTCGTACTATCAGTACAACTACTCTTAGCCCCGCCAATGACACCGGCAAGACCTTGGATACCGCTTTCATCTTTTATAGCTAAATCATTTTCGGTAAGTGAATATTCTTTGCCGTTTAGAGCGTGGAATTTGGCTACATCATTGCGAGATGGCATGGTCCGCGTGGATACCAAACCGTCATTGCGAGGCTGCAAAGCAGCTGCGGCAATCTCAGGACTTTTGCACGAGATTGCTTCGTCACTACGTTCCTCGTAATGGTGTGCTACACTAATTCCCCCTTTTATCCTATCCGCATCATAAGAATGCATCGGCTGCCCAAAGCTATAAGAAATATAATTTGTTACATCCACTAAGCTTGAAATAGTTTTTACCCCGACATTTTTTAATAATTTCCGTAACCAATCAGGGCTTGGTTTATTTTCTAAATTTCTTATTTCTCTAAAAGTAAATAAAGGGCAGGTTTCTTTGTCTTGCACGTTAAGCTTCATTTTAGAAGTAAATGTACTTTTTATTTCTGGGATTTCTAGCTCTCTAAGTATTCCTATTCCTTTAGCTGCTAAATCTCTCGCAATACCGTAAACTCCAAGTGCATCACCACGATTAGGAGTAACGTTAATAACAAATATAGGATCATCTAAACCGTAATATTTAGTAAAATTCTCTCCAACTACGGCATCTTCAGATAACTCTATAATCCCTTCAGACTCTGAAGCTAGCAGTAATTCCTCTTCAGAGCAAAGCATACCGCAGCTTTTTTCACCTCTAATAATAGATTCCTTAATTTTAAACTTACCGTTTGGTATTTCTATTCCGATATTTGCAAGTACTACTTTTATACCTGCTCTTGCATTACTCGCACCGCAAACTATTTGTCGTATACCGCTTTTAGTCTCAACATCACAAAGTTTTAACTTATCGGCTGACGGGTGAGGTTTAGTATTTGTAATATATGCTACTTCAAACTTTTGTAGCTCTGCCGCTTTATCTATTACCTCTTCTACTTCAAGACCAATAGCTGTTAGGGCTTCGGAAATTTCAATAACTGTGCTAGAAGTCTCTAAAAATTGTTTTAACCATGATAACGTAAATTTCATTTCGTAAGCCCTCCTGCTAAATTCGGTATATCAAAGCTCCCAAAATTATAATGTTTAAGCCAACGCATATCTCCTTCAAAAAATTGTCTTAAATCTTTGATATTATATTTTAGCATTGCAAAACGCTCTACCCCAAGCCCAAAAGCAAAACCTTGATACTCGCTACTATCGATACCGACATTTTTAAGCACGTTTGGATGAACCATCCCACAACCGAGTACCTCAAGCCATTTATCGTTTTTATTCATCCGAATATCAACTTCGGCAGAAGGTTCGGTAAATGGGAAAAAGCTGGGTCTAAAACGTAATTCAATATTAGAATTTTCAAAAAAGCTTTTTATAAATTCCGTGATAACATATTGTAAATGCCCCATATTGATATTTTTATCAATAACAAGTCCTTCTATTTGGTGAAACATCGGCGTATGCGTCATATCCGAATCTGATCTATAAGTCCTACCAGGCGCTATAAACCTAAAAGGTGGTTTGCCGTTTTGCATAGCTCTAATCTGCACTGTTGAGGTATGAGTACGTAATAACAGCGGTTTATTGTTTTCTTGACCTTTCAAATAAAAAGTATCATGCATTTGCCTTGCGGGATGGTCATCTTCAAAATTGAGAGCAGTAAAATTATGGAAATCATTCTCGATATTCGGTCCGTTTTCTATAATAAAACCGAACTGCGAAAATACTTGTATTAACTCCTCACTACATTGTGTTATTGGATGAATAGAACCTTGCTTATATCTCCTTGCTGGGATTGTTAAATCAATTTTATCGGCAGCAAGTTTTAAATTTAGTTCCTGCTCCTCTAAAATTTCTTCTTTTGCTTTTATTATATTCTGTATTTTATCTTTTAATTTATTGATTTTTAAGCCAAATTCTTTACGTTCCTGTTCATTTAAACTACCTAATTTTTTAAGCTCACCTGTCACTATACCGTTTTTACCTAAAAATTCTACTTTATATTCTTGTAGTTCTTTTAAGTTTTGTACTAATAAGATTTTTTCCTCAGTAAGCCTTAATATTGCGTCTATATTTTCCATGATGTTTTTTTTGTTTTATGTTAACACTGTCATCCCGTGGCTTGTCCACGGGATCCAGTAATAAAAAATACAGCTATAAAAAGCTCGATTTATCTCGCGTTATGCTGGATCCCGCGGACAAGCCACGGGATGACACAGAGGACGTTTTTTGATCGATGCGGCAATCTCAGGAATTAGTATTATTTCATGAGATTGCCACGTCGCCTACGGCTCCTCGTAAGGACGAGGTGGTTAAATCAACATACACTTCATATTATTCCCCTCTATTCCCACCAACTTCGCTTTAAATATCTGCCCTATTTCTAAAGGTTTGTCTAGCTTTACCGGAATAAAATTTTCGGTATGGGCGATATTATTATTCTCTACCAATAACTCTACTTTCTGACCTATATGCTTTTTAAAGAACTCAGATAGCTGATTCTGCCCCTCTTGTCTTAGAATTTCGGTTCTTTCTTTCCTTATAGCTTTCGGTACTTGCGGCATACGTGCTGCAGGCGTTCCTTCTCTTTCCGAATAAGGAAAAACATGCAGATATTGCAGCTCCGCTTCTGTAATTAGTTTCCTGGTATTTTCAAACATTTCAGGAGTTTCAGTCGGGAAACCAGCTATAATATCCGCACCAAACGATACTTCCGGTCTTATTGCTCGTAGCTTTCGACAAAACTCTATTACGTTTGCTCTATTATGTCGTCTTTTCATACGTTTTAATATCATATCATCGCCTGCTTGCAAGCTAATATGAAAATGCGGCATTATCCTCTCACTATAAGCTATAAGCTCAAACAGTTCATCATCTATTTCTGCAACATCTATTGAAGATAAACGAAGCCTTTTTAGTTCAGGTACTAAATTTAAAACTCGTTTAATCATTTGTGCAAATGTTGGACTTCCGGGTAAATCTGAACCGTAAGCCGTAACGTCAACACCGGTAAAAACTACTTCTTTAAAGCCGTTTAGTACTAAACGTTTTACCTGCTCTGCTATAGCTCCTATCGGTACTGATCTACTTTTACCTCTACCGTAAGGGATAATGCAGAAAGTACAAAAATGATCACAACCGTTTTGTACCTGAATAAAAGCACGAGATTTACCGTCAAAGCTACTTACTAAATGACCTGCCGTCTCTTTCACCGACATTATATCGTTAACTGCTATTTTTTCATCCGTAATTTGGTAATAGCTAGGCAATAACTTCTCTTCATTACCTATAACCTTATCAACTTCCGGCATATTACCGTACATTTGTGGACTTGTTTGAGCGCTACAACCGGTAACGATAATTTTTAAATCAGGTTTATTTTTTTTAGCCTTGCGGATAGCTTGTCTTGCTTGTTTCTCAGCTGTTTTAGTTACTGCACAAGTATTGAATATTGTCACATTATCGATACCCGATAATTCCAAATTTTTTCGTATTATCTCACTTTCGTAAATATTAAGTCTACAGCCGAATGTTACTACTTCTTGTCTTAAATTATTGCTCACAATAATATTCCCCGCGTGCTACAAGCGTAGCTGCTCCTTGCATTATTATATTACCGTTTTCTTCTTTCATAGTAAGGCTGCCATGCTTAAATACTACCATACTCGGTGAATGGATAAAACCAAGCTTTAAACCGGCAGCAAAGCTACCGCAAGCCCCGCTTCCGCAAGCAAGAGTTAATCCTGCCCCTCGCTCCCAAACAGATAAATAGATTTTATTATCTTTTACTTCAGCAAAATTAACGTTTACCCCATCTGCGAATAATTCCTTAGCCTGTAATTTTTCACCAACAATTTTTTGATCTTGAGATTCTAACTTACTAAAAATAACCAAATGCGGATTACCTATATCAACACAAATAGTTTCCTTTAAATCAATCATATAACGCTCTGCGAGTTCCCAAATTTTATCACGGCTTGGCATCCAGGCTTCATTAAAACTAACCTTTCCTACATTAACGCTAATATTATTTTCATTCTCCACATTACATAGCAATTTTTTATTGCCTACCATTACAGTAATATCTTTCTTTCCCGTATCAAGATAAATTAACTTGGCTAAACATCTTGTAGCATTACCGCATAATTTAGCACTAGAGCCATCTATATTATATATAATCATCTCATAAAAATCATCATGCTCTTCATAAATAATAAACTGATCACAACCTATACCAATATGACGATCAGCCATATTTTTTGCTAACTGCGATAAACCGTATGAACTTAATAAATCTCGTTTGTTAACAACAACAAAATCATTACCGAGACCATGCATTTTTACAAAATTAATTTTACTAATCATAATGTTTTATATATTAGGAAATTGTATTATAGCAAATTTCTTGGAATTTGCTATAATGAAGTGATGATATATAAAAATATAGATTATTATGCTAATTTCACGTTTCTTAGACCCTAAAAATAACTACGCATTTTTAAAAATTTTCGACACGGAAAAAAACAAGGATATACTTATTCATTTTCTAAATGATATTTTAGGTTATGCGGAAAAAGAAGTAATTACCGAAGTTACTTTTTTAAAAACTAACCAAGATCCTGATATTGCAGCTTATAGACAATCTATAGTAGATGTATTGCGCAAAGATAAACACGGTACTCAATTCATCGTAGAGATGCAAGTAAGTAAACATCCGGGCCTTGAGAAAAGAGATCAACTTTATGCGGCAAAAGCCTATTCAAGGCAAAGACTCAAAGAGGATGAGAATCATAAAAAAATGGCAGTATACGCAAAACTTCGAGGAGTAATATTCCTAGCTATTGCCGATTTTATTTTATTTCCCGATAAAAAAGATTGGAGATCAAATCATAGGCTTCTTGATACCAAGACTTACGAGAACGACTTACAAGATTTTTATTTTATTTTTTTAGAGCTTGAGAAATTTAATAAAGAATTAGATCAATTAGAGAGTCTTCAAGAAAAATGGGCATATTTCTTTAAACATGCACATGAAAGCTCTTTAGAAGAAATGGAGCATTTGATAGGTGAAGACCCAATAATTAAAAAAGCTTTTTATGCTTTGGATCAAGCTAGCTGGTCTGAAGAAGGGTTAAATACTTATGAAAAAATGATAAAAACCGAAATGGATAATTCAGCCGTAGAAGAACAAAAAATTATGGAAGCTGAAGCTAAAGGAGAGGCAAGAGGAGAGGCCGAAGGAGAAGCTAGACAAAAAATTTCTATGGCCAAAAAAAATGTTAGCAAAAAATAGACATTTAGATGAAATTATGGAATTTACCGATTTAACAGAAGAAGAAATCGAAAAGTTAAAGTAATGAAGATACTTAATATTATGCTAAGTCGTGATCTTGGCGGAATTCAACAAGCATTTTTAGATTATAATGCAGCTCTTGAAATGCAAAAAATTGAGGTTATAAATATCACTTCTTACAAAGCAAAAATAAATTCCTTTCTACTCCCCATACGATGTCATTCCCGCGAAGGCGGGAATCCAGTAAAGCATATAAATTTTTTCACTAAATTAAAATTATTTTTTTTGGATTCTAGCTACAGCAGGAATGACATCGGTAGAAACTTCAAACTACTTAACTTAAGCCCTTTTGACTTAATCTCAATTCTTATTCTTAAATACATAATCTACAAAATTAAACCCGATATAATTATAGCACACGGTAATAGAGCAATAAATTTTAGTAAATTTGCTAAATCACAAAATATAAAATTAATCGGTATCGCTCATAATTATAGTTTAAAAGGACTACGTAAATGTGATTTTGTTATTGCTCTAACAAATCATATGAAAGAATACTTGATGAAAAATAACTTTGCCGAGCCTAGGATATTTATTCTGCCGAACATGATAAATATTACTAAAGATGTTGTTTCAAATAAAACATATAGAAAACCTATTGTAATCGGAGTACTCGCAAGATTTGTAGCTAAGAAAGGTGTTGATGTTTTTATTAAAGCTATAAAGATTTTGAAAGATAAACAATATAATATTCAAGTAGTTATAGGTGGAAGTGGAGAAGAACGAGATAATTTAACTGCTTTAGTACATAAACTTAATTTACAAGATCAAATATTATTTACGGGATGGGTTAACAATAGAGATAAATTCTTTAAACAGATTGATATTTTTTGTTTACCATCTCTTCATGAACCGTTTGGCATCATAGTACTTGAAGCAATGGAAGCAAGTGTGCCTATAGTTAGTACGGATACTGAAGGACCTGCAGAAATTCTAACATATCTACAAGACGGGCTTATTTGTAAAGCTGACTCGGTGGAAGATTTAGCAGAAAAAATTGCCTATCTAATAGATAACCCCTTAAAAGCAGAAGAATTTTCTAAAAACGCTCACCTTACCCTCAAACAAAATTATGATATTAAGGTTGTTTCTAAAAAATTAGCAACATTATTATACAATATAAAAATAGTTAGTTGAAAAAATAATAGAGTATATTGACATAACAGTTTAAAGATTCATAATTAATATTAAGTAATATTAATTTATTTTAATGAATCTACTAAATAATCGTCATTGCGAGCGACCAAAGGTGGCGTGGCAATCTAGAAAAATAATAAAAATTCTGTAAATCAGAATTTTTTACTGGATTGCTTCGCCAATTGCTATGCAATTTCTTCGCAATGACAAATAAAACATTCCACACAAACAAGCTAATTTCATTAATTTTTATATTCCTCCTATGTAATTGTAGTGCTAAACAAAATAATACTATACCGAGTCTCTCATTACCTACTAGTTGGAATAATTATTCTCTAGAACACAACAATAATACACCCTCCAAATGGTGGCTACAGTTTAACGATCCGGTGTTAAATAACCTAATCGAAGAATCTTTAACTGGTAACTCTGATATTGAGCTGGCAATGAGTAATGTGCTAGCAGCAAAAGCACAGCTTAATCTTGTTAATTCTTATAGATTCCCGCAAATCAATTTACAAGGCGGAGCAAATCGAACAAAAAATAGCAAAGAAACAAAAGCACCGAATGAGCCGAAATTCTCTAATAATTTTGGACTTGCAAGCGTGCTTAATTACGAACTAGACTTATGAGGAGCGGCCGCAAATGCTAGCGGGTCAGCTAAAAAAACTTTCCTTGCAAGCGGGTATAGCAAGAAAGTGGTACGTTTATCGGTTATAAGTTGTAGAAGTCAAGATTTAATCTTACAGACATTATAAAAATTATATCTGAATGTCTGATAAGTTATGACTGTCAGATGAGTATTCAAGATATAAGATTTCGTTATTCTTTTCAACAGCTAACTTTTTACTATCCATAAAAGTCTGCATAGGTGTTTTTCCATAGCAATATTTACCGGAATGCGGTCTTTCATTATTATAATATTCTAGCCAAATATCAAGATCTAGTTGTAGATCATCAAGATCAGTATAGATCTTTTTACGCATAGCAGTATCAAAGAATTCTTGTTTCATAGTTTTATTAAAACGTTCACACATACCATTTGTTTGAGGAGAATATGCTTTAGTAGTAGTATGCTCAATACCCTCAATGCTTAAGAACAATTCAAAAGCATGATGTTCTATATTACCTTTATACTCACCACCTCTATCAGTTAAAATACGAAGTACTGGTATTTGCTGACTCTCATACCATGGTAACACTCTATCATTAAGCATGTCAGCAGCGGTAAGTGCTGTTTTATCAGTATATAGTTTAGCCTCTGCAACCCGAGTGTAACTATCAATAAACACTTGAGAATATACCTTGCCTATGCCTTTAAAATTACCTACATAATATGTGTCTTGGCATCCTAGATAACCTGGATGCTGTGTATCAATCTCACCATGAGCTTCTTTCTCGCTACGCCGTTTCTCTAATACTTGTAACTGAGCTTCGGTAAGAACAATACCATCCTGAGCCATTTTGGCTTCTAATGCTTTAAGTCTTTTATTGATATTATTTAAATCATTACGTAGCCAAATAGGTCTAACTCCTCCAGGTGATACAAGAATACCAGTCTTTTTAAGCTCATTTGATACTCGCAGCTGACCATAAGCGGGGTATTCTATTGCCATATCTAATACTGCTCTCTCTACGGCAGGATCAACTCTATTCGCTATAATTGGCTTCTTCCGACTAATCTCATATAATGCTTCTTCTCCTCCTGTTTCATATAACTCTTTAAACCTATAATAACTGTCTCTACTGTAACCCATAGCTTTATATGCTGACGATATACTACCAAGACTCCTAGCTAATTCTAGTAATCCTATTTTTGGCTTTATTATTTTTTGATTTAGATTCATCTCTAATCCTCCATTTAATATTATCTTAATTTTACTAAATGTAAGATTAAATCTCAACTATTACAGCAGGAATAACATATATTATATCGAACAAGCATTACTATCGTTATCATCATCTTCACGAATAAATTTTTGCTTTACCTTAGAATTGTTATTATACGGCTTACTATTTTTTGCCGGTGGATAATTTACAGGTTCATAATTTGTAACGGGCGGTGCATAATTTTGGTTTACCGTAGCATTTGGACAAGTATATTTTGATATATCACGCTTAGTTTCTCTAAGCATTGCTTTTATCTGATTTAATTCCTCTTGCATCCTTTTTTCTTTATCGCTATCGTCTTTTCTAACCTTTTTATTTGCTCTACTTAAAGTCATATCATCATCGGATTCAGTGAAGCCGGATTCTGCTTTTTGCCTTGCTATATCTCTTTTAATCATCTTAAGATACATATCACGATTTCTCTTTACAGGATCGATTCTTTCTCCTCTTAAAGGATTATCGCTATCATAGTCATCATCATCGTCGTTATCATCATCAAGATTATCTTCTACTATATTCTTTTTAGCCAAAGTAATATATTTATTATTATATACAGGTTTTCTTTTGCCGCCTTTAGCACCTTTACTATCAACCAATCTATTATTTGCGGATCTTTGAAAATAGCTTCTAAAATTATCGGTACAAGCCGAAAGTAAAAACATTCCTAAAAATAATATTATAATTTTTTTTAACATATATTTATATTATTCCAAAACTTTTATTATAACGTAGCTAATAATAGCTAATTTTGCAAGGATAAAGCACCAAAGCTCTATGTGCTTAATTAAATTATTGTTATTCTGAGGTATTTTTGGTCTTGTTGTATGTTTCCCATCACGTCATTGCGAGCGACTGAAAGGAGCGTGGCAATCTCAGGACTTTAGCACGAGATTGCTTCGTCAAAACTTACAGTTTTTCCTCGCAATGACGGAAAAACAGAACCTAAATCACTTCTTCTATTAAATCACTCAATAGCTTATGCCCTTCTTTTCTTCTTTTTAATAAATTTTGTGAAGCATCATATAATATCTGTGGATTACTTATCAAACCGAGTATTTTATCTGCTAATTCCTCGGCAGAAATGCTATTCTGCTCTAAACACCATCCTGCTTTTTTATCTGCAAGCAATTTTGCATTGTAATATTGATGATTATCCGCAGCACTAGGCAGTGGGATAAAAATTGCCGGCAACCCTATATAGGTCAATTCTTCTATAGTAGATGCCCCTGCTCTTGAAATCACTAAATCAGCTTCTTTATATTTTAATGCCATATTATCAAAGAATTTGGCAAATTCATAATTAATGTTTAATTTCGAGTATATATCTTTTATTTTTACTTGATCATCTAATGCTGCTTGCTGGATTATATTTAATTTAAGATTTGGCTGTTTTTGCATTAAAATTTGAATACTTGCAGGTATCAGCTCTGAAAATAGCTTAGCTCCTTGACTACCGCCAAAGATGAATATAGTAAAAAGCTTGTCATTCCCGCGAAAGCGGGAATCCAAGCTTAATTTTTCTAGATTCCTGCTTTCGCAGGAATGACATATATCCCTAATATTCTCCCTAACTACCCCACCGGTAACTACTATTTTACTTTTTGCAAATTCCGCTAAATTTTTTACGTCTTCATAAGAAATAGCTATCTTTTTAGCAAAGCTTGCAAAAAATTTATTAACTTTTCCGAGGTAAGAATTCTGTTCATGAATTATAATCGGTACTCTTAAAAAAAATGCTGCAAACATTGGAGCTATAACAGGATAACCACCAAATCCTATAATAGCTGAAGATTTGGTATTATATAATAATTTAATAGCTTTTAAGATCGCAATTGATAAGTTTGGTAAAAATAAAAAAATATTATCTGAGCGTTTTAAATCTAAGATATGGAAAATTAACCCCATATTCTGATTTATATATTTTTGGCATCTTAAATCAGTAATAAAATGAACTGCATAACCACGCTTGATTAATTCTTCTCCAAGAGCAACAGCCGAAAAAAAATGCCCGCCCGTGCCACCTGCTACTAAAATTATTTTTTTCATATTTCAATATTACGAATTTTGTACGAATTTAAAGGAGTTCGGTGTCTTGTAAAGCCAAGAAGCATACCGGTAGCGATAGCTATTGCAAGCGTTGAAGAACCACCGTAACTAATAAACGGTAATGTCATACCTTTAGTAGGAAGTAAATGCAAGGTCACGCCCATATTAATTATTGCCTGAAGTCCTAATTGTGCAATTATACCGCTAGCAGCGAATTGTACAAATTTATCTGTTTCATTTAATAACTTAATAAGACTTCTTAATACTATAAAAGCAAATATACCTATAACAATAAGGCAAATAATAGCACCAAATTCCTCACCTGCTACGGCAAAAATAAAATCCGTATGCGAATCGGGTAGTACCTGCTTTACTGCTCCCTCCCCTGGACCTCGTCCATATAACCCCCCATGCTCAAAAGCCTTAAGAGACTTACTAACTTGATAATTCTCGCTACTATCGGGATCTAAAAATGAATTAATTCTTTGCGTGACGTGCGGTAACCAAAAATAAGCGATAGTTACTCCTATCATTCCTAAAAAACCGGCTAGAACAATCCAAAATATCGGCATACCCGCAATAAACAGCTGAATACCGAAAACTGCCGTAATCATTACAAGCATTCCAAAATCCGGCTGAATAATTAAGAGAATAGCAACAATAGGATAAAGTATTACACAAATCGTAAAACTTGGAAAATCATCATTAAATTTTAGCGATAATATCCAGCCTGTAACAACCGCAAAAAACGGTTTGATAAATTCCGAAGGTTGAATAGATAGACCTAAAATATTAATCCATCGCACTGCCCCTTTTACTTCATAACCAAAAAATTTAACTGCTATTAATAAAACTATACTAGCAATAAACCCAACTATTGCAAAACGCCTTAACCATTTTTTATTAAGACATGAAAATAATAATATAAGACCTGAAGCGGCAGCTAAATAAAATATTTGTCTAGATGCAAAATAACTTTCTTCAAGCCCTATTCTACTTGCTACTGCCGAACCTGAGGTAGTAACAAGCATTAGACTAAAAGCAAATAAGATAATTAAAGAAATTATTATTTGCCTATCGGTACTCCGCCACCATAATTTTATAAAATTATTAGATATTTCGTTATTCATATTATATGTCCTTTTCGTCATTGCGAGCAGTCGTAGACTGCGTGGCAATCTCATGAAAATAATAACAAACTCCTGAGATTGCTTTGTCAATTATTATATAATTTCCTCGCAATGACGTTTGGATAACTTCATAAACAACTCGCCACGCTCTTCAAAATTTTTAAACTGATCATATGAGCTACAACTAGGTGCTAACAAGATATTTTTCACCTCCGCGTTATCACCTACTGCATCCTTATAAGCAAGATCAAAAGCCTGTTCAAGATTATCACATATTACAAAATATACTATATTCTTAGCAGTATTTGCAAATATTTCTTTAGCTTGACCATAAAAATAAGCTTTCTTAATTTTACTGAAATAAGGCTTTATTTCCTCAATACCGCCCTCTTTAGGGACTCCTCCCGCAAGCCAGTAAATATTATCCAGTGCTTTAATTGATTGCACGGCAGATATGGCATTTGTTGCTTTACTATCATTATAAAAACTTATATTATTTATACTACCGATATATTGCATTCTATGAGGTAAACTTTTAAAACTACTTATAGACTCAAGTATTTTTTTAGACTCTACCCCTATTATTTTGGCTACTGCATAGCTTGCAGCTATATTCTCGCAATTATGAGTTCCTTGCAAATTTTTATTGAACGGTAATTTATAACTTATATCATTATCGTTAATTAGACTTCTTGCATAACTTGCTTCTAAGGGTAATTTGTGCGTCGATCCGGTACTCGATTCCTCACGTATGTCTATATACGCTGCGGTTCTGCGTTCCGTGTCTCCTACGAATTCCTCCTTATTAGCTTCGTTATGCAAGAAGTCTATTGTATCATCAACTATTGATATACCCTTTTTAAGGATTTTAGTAACAGAAAAAGGAATTAGTTTTATACGCTGCTCTTGCTGTAATAGCATAAACATTTCACGACAATAATCATTATCAATATTAATTACTGCATAACTATCTTTATCCATTCGATCAAAAATCTTAGATTTTGCTGCAATATAACCGGTCATGTCTTGATGTCTATCTAGATGGTCGGGAGTGATATTAAGAAGTACTGCTATTTTAGCTGTAAAAGCTTTTACTAGATCTAGCTGAAAAGAAGACAATTCAAGTATATATCCATCCTTACTTGCTTTAGCTTGCAAAGCAGGAACTCCAATATTACCGGCAACCGGATAGTCTAAACCATTACTATTTAAGATATGACTTATTAAAGAAGTAGTAGTACTTTTACCGTTTGTACCGGTTACGGCGATAAAGTTTAAATTTTTTGATTTTTCAAATAATAAATCTATATCGGAAATGATTGGAATATTAAAATTTTTTGCAATACCTACTATCTTATGCGTTAAAGGAATTCCAGGGCTTAAGACAATTTTATCTAAATTTTGCCATCTTGAATCAGATAAAGCAGCAATTGAGTTGTTGGTATATAATTCTTCAAATATATCTCTATTTACTTTTAAATCATCATAAACAATTACGTCACATTTACCTTGCAGCTCTTCATAAACCGATATACCGGTTTTACCAAGCCCAAAAACACCTATTTTTTGTTTTGTATGAGAATTCATGAGTTAATTTGAAAGAACAACGTCATTGCGAGCGACTGAAAGGAGCGCGACAATCTCATGAAACAGTATATAAACTCTCGAGATTGCCACGTCGAGGCTTTGTCTCTCCTCGCAATGACGTTAAAATAACAATTCTTAATCCATATCCTGCATTAAAGCGTGTTCCCCTTCATTAAATTCACCCTGTCCTTTTATATTATTATAGGTCGATTTACTATTTCCGGGATCAGGCAAATAATAATGAGGCGGAACTTCTAGTGCTTTAGCACGCTGTACTTGATACTCATTAGGTCCGGCTGTTGATATACCTACAGTTTCTTTTAACTTTTTACTACAAGCAGAAGTAATTAATAAGACAGTAACTAATAAAAAAATCTTTTTCACTTAATACACCTTTAATTAAAATTATATTTTATAGTTTTTAACTTGGACTAGGAACAATCAATTTTGCAAGCCTCGACTGTGCTCACGTATTATATATACGCTGTGCAGTCTCGCTTTTAAATTAACCGTCCCTAGCCCAAGTTAATTCACTATATCGCCCCCGTTATGAACGGCATTACGAATTTTTTCAGCCATAGCTTCAATTTGAGCATTATCATAATTCCCTTTAGCCTTTTCTTCAATAACTTTTTTAGTACTATAATAATCTTCTATTAAGATAATTACTCCTATTGTAATAAAGCAATCAGCTAAATTAAATACGGGGAAGCTATAATTCTGATAATGAAAATGGATGAAGTCAAAAACTGCTCCTCTAAAAAATCTATCAATTAGATTACCAACAGCTCCGCCGATTACAAAGCTATAACCTGCAAAACTCCTTATTGTTTTTGAACGTATCATCAGATAATATAAATAACAGACAATAAGTGTGTTAGTTATTAAAAAAATAGCATTGCTATATTGATAATATTCACGCATTAAACCAAAACTAATACCGTAATTCCAAGTATAAACCATATTTAAGAAAGAAGTAACCTTAAGCATTAAGCCCGGCTTCCATCTTAAATTATCAATAAACCACCATTTACTTAACTGATCAATAATTACTAATGTTATTATTATACGACTACTACGAGCCAGTGTTATATATAGTTTTTTTAGGAGTAAGAACATAGATGTTTATGAAATATTAAATGTATGGGACTGGTTACGCAAATCGTCATTGTGCGAAGAAACTGCAAGTTTCGACGAAGCAATCTCAGGATTTTGGCACGAGATTGCAACAATGCTTTGCTCCGGCTTTGTTGCATGGCTCATTTATGTCATTCCCGCATAGGCGGGAATCCAGTACTTTAAAGATTTTTAAAAGGCTTTTTTAAAGCTCGATTTATCTCGCTTTACTCTGGATTCCCGCTTTCGCGGGAATGACATCGAGCAGGTTTTTTGGGCCATGCAGCAACGCTCTTCGCTCTCTGCAATGACGATTTCTTTACAAAGAAACCACGACTGCTTTATCATCTTGCAATTCCTTATCAAGCTTAATATTTAAAGTTTTTATTTCTTTTTTAAATTGTTTAAACTTCTCTAAATTTTTTCCGTTTAATTCTACACCCGGTGTTGTTTTAACCGACATAGGATTAACATGTTTGCCGTCAATTTTAACTTCATAATGCAAATGTGGGCCTGTAGCTCTGCCGGTACTTCCGACATATGCTATAACCTGCCCCTGTTTTACTATGCTTCCCACTTTTAAATTTTTTGCAAAATTTGAAGCATGGGCATAAGCAGTAGATAGCGTACCACTATGTTTTACCTGAATAAATTTTCCATAACCCGACTTCCAACCTATCTCTGTTATAACTCCGTTTCCTGCGGAATATATCGGCGTACCGGTTGGAGCTGCAAAATCAACTCCCTTATGAAGTTTAGTATAACCTAGTATTGGATGCTTTCTATTACCGTAATGTGAAGAAACTTTTATAACCTTTAACGGAGTTTTAAGTAAGCTTCTCTTTACGCTCTTACCGTCTTCGGAAAAAAACACCTGATTATTTGCCTTATTATCATACGAATAGCGATATATATTATATTCCTTTCCTGAAAGATTTAATGAAACATAAAGGATTTTACCGTGATGGGAAAATTTACCGTCTTCCGTTACGTATTTTTCCGTTATTACGGTTGCAGTATCGCCGCTTTTTATTTGACGCTGAAAATCGATTTGATAAGCGTAAGCATTAATCAGCTCTATTATACTATTATTCGATAAACCCAGTTTTTTAAGGGCTGACATAAAATTTGATTCAATACTTACTGATGATTTAGCAACTTTCTTAGTTAAAGGTACTATAATTTCTGCAACTTTGAAATTATCACCTTCTCTAATTACTTCAATAGTTTTTAACTTATCGATAATTATAACGATTTTATTTAAGAATGTTACCTCTGAAGTTAAATCTTCATCTTCGTTTTCGGTAATTTTTGTTTCATATTCAAAAGTAATTTGCTGCCCAATTTTAAGAGCAGAAGATAATTTTCCTTCTTTTATTAAACTTACAATTTTTTCTATTTCATTTTTAGGGATATGTTGTTCTATCAAAATTGACTTTATAGTATCGCCTTTTTTTACTACTACTTCTTTAAATGAAATTGTTTCTTCTTCATTACTATCAGGTTGTACTAAAGTTATGGATAAAGTGTCGTTAACATAATTATTAACGGCAAAAGAGACAAAAACAACTAATGCTATAAATAATAATAAGGAGAAAGAGGTGAGAATTTTCCTGAGACGTGCACTAATAAAAGATGATGGTAATATGTCATTAAAATCATAAGATAGTGCGGTATCATTCATTAAAATTGCTCTGAAGATTATTTGAATCAATTTTTCATTACTAATAATAATATGAACTATATATAAACAAATTACAATAGAAAATTATAAAATTTTGTTTTATTTCTGTTTTATTAGTTTTTTATTGTTTGAAATTAAATTTTTTATATAAGTTAATTTGTAATAGTTGAGATTTAATCTTACATTTAGTAAAATTAAGATAATATTAAATGGAGGATTAGAGATGAATCTAAATCAAAAAATAATAAAGCCAAAAATAGGATTACTAGAATTAGCTAGGAGTCTTGGTAGTATATCGTCAGCATGTAAAGCTATGGGTTACAGTAGAGACAGTTATTATAGGTTTAAAGAGTTATATGAAACAGGAGGAGAAGAAGCATTATATGAGATTAGTCGGAAGAAGCCAATTATAGCGAATAGAGTTGATCCTGCCGTAGAGAGAGCAGTATTAGATATGGCAATAGAATACCCTGCTTATGGTCAGCTGCGAGTATCAAATGAGCTTAAAAAGACTGGTATTCTTGTATCACCTGGAGGAGTTAGATCTATTTGGCTACGTAATGATTTAAATAATATCAATAAAAGACTTAAAGCATTAGAAGCCAAAATGGCTCAGGATGGTATTGTTCTTACCGAAGCTCAGTTACAAGTATTAGAGAAACGGCGTAGCGAGAAAGAAGCTCATGGTGAGATTGATACACAGCATCCAGGTTATCTAGGATGCCAAGACACATATTATGTAGGTAATTTTAAAGGCATAGGCAAGGTATATTCTCAAGTGTTTATTGATAGTTACACTCGGGTTGCAGAGGCTAAACTATATACTGATAAAACAGCACTTACCGCTGCTGACATGCTTAATGATAGAGTGTTACCATGGTATGAGAGTCAGCAAATACCAGTACTTCGTATTTTAACTGATAGAGGTGGTGAGTATAAAGGTAATATAGAACATCATGCTTTTGAATTGTTCTTAAGCATTGAGGGTATTGAGCATACTACTACTAAAGCATATTCTCCTCAAACAAATGGTATGTGTGAACGTTTTAATAAAACTATGAAACAAGAATTCTTTGATACTGCTATGCGTAAAAAGATCTATACTGATCTTGATGATCTACAACTAGATCTTGATATTTGGCTAGAATATTATAATAATGAAAGACCGCATTCCGGTAAATATTGCTATGGAAAAACACCTATGCAGACTTTTATGGATAGTAAAAAGTTAGCTGTTGAAAAGAATAACGAAATCTTATATCTTGAATACTCATCTGACAGTCATAACTTATCAGACATTCAGATATAATTTTTATAATGTCTGTAAGATTAAATCTTGACTTCTACAGTTAATTTTCATTAACTTATATAGAGAAAGATTATGCCTAGACTTTTCCTATTTCTATTAATTGTTATAAATCTTATGTCCTGCTCATCTAACTATAATGCTGTCAAACCGTCCAAAATAGAATATTATGAGAATATTTCTTTAAATAAAAACTGCCCTATAAATAGTGAAATAGTTCTAGTAGGCGGTTGTTTTGATTTATTACATTACGGTCATATAGAATTTCTACGCAAAGCTAAAAAACAAGGTAAATACTTAATAGTCGCTTTAGAGCCTGACGAAACAATTATTAAATATAAAAAACGTCAACCTATACATAATCAATTACAACGAGCAAAAATTTTAAGTTCTTTCACGTTTGTTGATAAAGTATTTATATTACCTAAACTAAAAGATTTTAATGATTACGCCCGATTAGTACAAAATATTTGTCCTGCTGTAATCGCTGTAACAAAGCACGATCCTCAGTTAATAAATAAACAAATTCAAGCAAAATTAATAAATGCGAAAGTAATAGAAGTTGTTGACTTACTGCAACATCCTAATATAGGAACACTTTCTAGCTCAAATATTATTAAAAATATGTAGTTTTTACAAAAATTTATCGATTTTTACTTTAATAAAACTGTATATACATTTATATTATATATAGAAATAACTTTATATGTGCTATGAAAAATATTATTAGACATCTTTTTAAACCAGCTTATAAAGAGGAATTTAAAGGAGACACGGAAGCGCTTGCCACCGCAGCGTATATAAACATACGTGAGGATGCGAGTCTAGGCTCGACATCTAAATTACCTCTAGAAGCGAAGTTTGGGAAAATGTCTATTACTTTTATTAGTTTATTGATTTTTAGCAATATTTGCTTTGCCTCCGAGCCGTTACCTTGGCAGGTAACGTTCCAGCCGCCGGCAAGTCCGATTATGGAGGAATTACATCATTTTCATAATTTTCTGCTTTATATCTCAACAGCTATTGTTTTATTCGTTGCCGGATTACTTGGCTTTGTATGTATCAGATTTAATGCAAAAAATAATCCAGTACCGGCAAAATTTTCACATAATGTTTTAATAGAAATAATTTGGACTGTAATCCCTATTATAATTTTAGTTATTATTGCAGTGCCGTCTTTTAGAATAGTGCGTCATGTCGAAAAAATACCCGAAACGGATTTAACTATTAAAGTAGTAGGTTATCAATGGTATTGGCATTATATATATCCTGATCATGATAATTTAGAATTTGATAGCGTAATGATCTCTGATGAGAATTTAAAACCTGACCAAAAAAGATTATTAGACGTTGATAATCGAATTGTTATACCTGAAAATGCTACCGTAAGGTTTCTCATTACCGCAGGTGACGTAATACATAGTTTTGCCGTTCCGTCACTTGGGTTTAAAATAGATGCAGTGCCTGGAAGAATCAATGAAACATGGACAAGAGTTGCCAAGAAAGGTGTATATTACGGACAATGCTCGGAGCTTTGCGGCATCAATCACGGCTTCATGCCGATTGCTATAGAAGTAGTAAACAAAGAAGATTTTGATAACTGGATTGCAAGCAAGAACAAGACGGTCATGAATGGCGAGAATCCAAAATTAGCGGCTAACTAATTATTATTTAGAAATTTTACGGACATTTTTAGATATGACCAACCACAATAACCCTTATCCACATCTTTTTCCTAAACAAGCAAAAGAAACGATATTTTTAAAACATTTTATCCATGTAATAGTTGAGATTTAATCTTACATTTAGTAAAATTAAGATAATATTAAATGGAGGATTAGAGATGAATCTAAATCAAAAAATAATAAAGCCAAAAATAGGATTACTAGAATTAGCTAGGAGTCTTGGTAGTATATCGTCAGCATATAAAGCTATGGGTTACAGTAGAGACAGTTATTATAGGTTTAAAGAGTTATATGAAACAGGAGGAGAAGAAGCATTATATGAGATTAGTCGGAAGAAGCCAATTATAGCGAATAGAGTTGATCCTGCCGTAGAGAGAGCAGTATTAGATATGGCAATAGAATACCCCGCTTATGGTCAGCTGCGAGTATCAAATGAGCTTAAAAAGACTGGTATTCTTGTATCACCTGGAGGAGTTAGATCTATTTGGCTACGTAATGATTTAAATAATATCAATAAAAGACTTAAAGCATTAGAAGCCAAAATGGCTCAGGATGGTATTGTTCTTACCGAAGCTCAGTTACAAGTATTAGAGAAACGGCGTAGCGAGAAAGAAGCTCATGGTGAGATTGATACACAGCATCCAGGTTATCTAGGATGCCAAGACACATATTATGTAGGTAATTTTAAAGGCATAGGCAAGGTATATTCTCAAGTGTTTATTGATAGTTACACTCGGGTTGCAGAGGCTAAACTATATACTGATAAAACAGCACTTACCGCTGCTGACATGCTTAATGATAGAGTGTTACCATGGTATGAGAGTCAGCAAATACCAGTACTTCGTATTTTAACTGATAGAGGTGGTGAGTATAAAGGTAATATAGAACATCATGCTTTTGAATTGTTCTTAAGCATTGAGGGTATTGAGCATACTACTACTAAAGCATATTCTCCTCAAACAAATGGTATGTGTGAACGTTTTAATAAAACTATGAAACAAGAATTCTTTGATACTGCTATGCGTAAAAAGATCTATACTGATCTTGATGATCTACAACTAGATCTTGATATTTGGCTAGAATATTATAATAATGAAAGACCGCATTCCGGTAAATATTGCTATGGAAAAACACCTATGCAGACTTTTATGGATAGTAAAAAGTTAGCTGTTGAAAAGAATAACGAAATCTTATATCTTGAATACTCATCTGACAGTCATAACTTATCAGACATTCAGATATAATTTTTATAATGTCTGTAAGATTAAATCTTGACTTCTACATATTACAATGACGCTAATCATCCTGAGAAATTTGAATATGAAAATGTTAGAGGAGCTTATTTTGTTAAATTGATTATAGGGAAATTTTGTGCTATTGCTATGGGTACTAGTTTTATAACCGATGATATGAATCATCCTATGGGTGGATTTTCTACTTATTCTTTTTTTATTTTTGAAAATTGGAATAATTATACGCCTTCACCTGACAAAAGCAGAGACACAATTATAGGAAATGATGTATGGTTTGGTACAAACTCTACTATTTTGCCCGGAGTTAATGTAGGTGACGGAGCAATTATCGGTGCTTGCTCAGTAGTAGCTAAAGATGTACCGCCGTATAGTATTGTTGTCGGTAATCCTGCAAAGATAGTACGCTATAGATTTCCTGAGGAGATAATTGAGCAATTACTTGAAATTAAATGGAGGGACTGGGATTATGATAAAATCACTCGGGATATTCCGGCAATTGTTGGAGCAGATATCGAAAAATTAAAACAGGTTAGCTAAATGAATAATAGTAAACATTTATGACATTAAATCTACCAAAAGTTATTCCTGAGTTTTTACAAAAGCATTCTGATGAAAAATTTACATCTGACGAACTTGCAAAAGGAATTTTTAAAGATTATCCTAAACAATGCGAGGAAAAGCGACAAAGAAGTAAAGCAAAAAAAGTATTATTAACAGATGATAAGGCTTTGATTAAACAAATTGCAGCTGAGATTGCATCAATTAGACAAATCTTACAGAAGAAACACCCTCAAATCAAAACAATAGAGGGACGACCACGTAAATATTACTATACCGAAAAAACCGATATAGAAGAAATTGAGCAGATCGCAACATTTAATGCTTCCGGCTCTTCTCCCAAGTTAAAAGAAAAAGATTTATATAGTAAATTATCTGAATTTTTGCATTCGGAATTCAACATATATAATTATCGAATTAATGAAAAACGTTCAACCAATGGACGTGGACCCGACGGTAATAAATGGTTATATCCCGATATTGTTGGAGTAGAAGATTTAAGTGCCGATTGGAACGATGAAATCAAGGATTGTGTAAAAGAATATTTTGACAAAAAAACCAAGCTATCATCGTATGAAGTGAAAACGGTAATTAACCAAGCCAATGTTCGTCAAATGTTTTTTCAAACTGTTAGTAATTCTTCTTGGGCTAATTTAGGATATTTAGTTATCACGGAAATTCGTGGTGACAATACAAAAAAAGAATTAAATATATTATGTGACTTACATGGGGTTGGTGTTATTGAACTTAATATAGATAAACCTTTAGAAAGCTATATTAGAATTCCAGCAAAAGAACGACCGGAAGTAGATTGGAATACGGCAAACCGTTTAGCTAAAGAAAATAAGGATTTTTGTAATTATATTGAAAAGATACATCACTTTTATAAAACAAGTCATTCTAGGTACCTCAAACCTAATACACAATCAGAATAGCATTAGCTAGCAAAATTCAGGATAATTTATGACTCAGGCTATAACTACTAACAACATAAATCACGATGACCACTATACCACGCACGGCTGGAGGCGATGGCTTTTTTCTACCAATCATAAAGATATCGGCATTATGTATATCATATTTGCCGTTTTTGCCGGAATTGTCGGAGGGTCATTTTCTCTTCTCTTTAGGTTAGAGCTTGCAATGCCTGGCGGCACTTTCTTAAATCATGATTTCCAGCTATATAATGTGCTTATCACGGCACATGCGGTTATTATGGTATTCTTTATGATTATGCCGGCTTTGTTCGGTGGTTTTGGTAACTATTTCGTACCTCTGTTAATAGGGGCTCCCGATATGGCATTTCCACGCCTTAACAATATCAGTTTTTGGCTGTTAGTTCCTGCTTTTATCCTACTTATGGGCTCTGCTTTTGTTGACGGCGGTCCTGGAACGGGCTGGACGCTCTACCCTCCTTTAAGTAATTTGAGCGGTCACCCGGGAGCAGCCGTTGATATGGCTATTTTCAGCTTACATTTAACCGGTCTATCGTCAATCCTCGGATCAATTAACTTAATTGTTACTATCTTTAATATGAGAGCTCCGGGTATGGGGCTTTTCAAGATGCCATTATTTGTTTGGTCTATATTAGTAACTGCATTCCTTATAATCTTAGCCATGCCAGTACTTGGCGGAGCTATAACTATGCTACTTACCGACCGTAACTTTGGAACTAATTTCTTTAAACCGGACGGCGGCGGTGATCCTGTATTATTTCAGCATCTATTTTGGTTTTTCGGTCATCCTGAAGTATATATCGTAATACTTCCAGGCTTTGGTATAGTAAGTCAGGTTATCTCGACTTTTTCACGCAAACCTATATTCGGTTATCAAGGTATGGTCGGAGCTATGGTAATAATCGGATTCGTCGGGTTTATCGTATGGGCTCACCATATGTTTACTGTTGGTCTTTCTTATAATGCACTTATATATTTCACTGCCGGAACAATGATTATAGCAGTTCCGACGGGCATTAAAATATTTAGTTGGATAGCGACTATGTGGGGTGGCTCGATTACATTCCCGACTCCTATGCTATTTTCAATAGGGTTTATCATATTATTCACGATTGGCGGCGTAACCGGCATAATCCTATCAAATTCAGCACTTGATAGGGTACTGCATGATACATATTATGTTGTGGCACATTTCCATTATACGATGTCGCTCGGTGCTTTATTTACGGCATTTGCAGGATTTTATTACTGGCTCGGCAAAATATCCGGTAAACAATATCCGGAAATTTTAGGAAAAATCCATTTTTGGATTACATTTATAGGTGTTAATTTAACTTTCTTCCCACAGCACTTTTTAGGGCTTGCGGGTATGCCAAGAAGAATACCAGACTACCCTGAAGCTTTCGCAGGTTGGAATATGGTTTCATCGATAGGAGCAGGCGTCTCTATGTTTGCTGCTCTTTATTTTGTATTTATCGTTTTCTATACGCTAAAATACGGCAACAATTGCCCAAATAATCCTTGGGGTATTGGAGCTGATACGCTTGAGTGGACGCTTACCTCACCACCGCCATTCCATACTTTTGAAACACCACCACATATTGAGGGGTAATAGTGGCTTTGCTGTGCGGATGCCAAGTCGTCATTACGAGGGGTTGCGTTAGCAACGACGCGGCAATCTCATAAGATAATTTAAAAAACTCCTGAGATTACCACGCCAGCATGAATGCTGGCTCGCAATGACGGGACTTTTATAAACAATATAGCTGACAGAAAAATAATAAAACGATAACAAAATGAAAAAGAAACCGATAATAGGTGTTACACCTGATTTAGCTCAAAATTGTGAAAAATATACTTACGCTGCTTTTCCATGGTACGCCTTGCGAAGAAACTATACCGATGCTATTATTGCAGCCGGTGGTGTACCTCTATTATTACCTTATCAAACTGATACAATAAATCAGCTTATGGAACTTGTGGACGGTGTTGTAATTCCAGGCGGTGATGAGGACATACATCCTAAATTTTATGAGCCGGAATGCGCCGAAGATGTAGTAATTTCTAATGAAGAACGTGATAATTTTGAGATATTAGTTTTAAAGAAAGCATTAGAGAGAGAGATTCCGATTTTAGGAATATGCCGAGGTATGCAGCTATTAAACGTTATTTTTAAAGGTACGCTTATTAAACATATTCCTGATTATATTGAAACTGTCATTAATCATACACAACCTTCGCCTAAAAACATAGTTTCGCATGCAATTAATATAGAAGCAAATACTAAACTTGCTAAAATAGCTAATAATCAGCTACAAACTATGGTTAATTCGACTCATCACCAAGCTGCTAAACAACTTGGTAATGACCTTATCGTATCTGCAAAAGCAGAAGATGGTATAATTGAAGCCATTGAATCAACGAAACATAAATTTGTTATCGGCGTTCAATGGCATCCTGAATATCTTAACGATAATGGAGTAGATTTAGAATTATTTAAAGAACTCGTAAAAGTTAGTAAGTAAATATTAGTTTTCAACATAATTAGATGAACATATTACAAACGCTTTATTATATTCATATCCAAGCGGTCAAAAACATACGGAATTTTTAGAGCGTTCACATACGAAAGTAGAACCTCTACCATTGTCTCCCAGTTGATACTGACCATAAATTACAGGTCCACATTGTTCTTGCCAAGCAATTGAATATTTTACTCGATTATCTTGCACATCCCATTGTTGTAAACAGCCGCTAATAATACAATTCATTTCAGTCGCAAATAGTTTAACCAATTTTTGTATTATCAAATCTTCTTGTTGTTCTACTTGTATATTATCACAATAAGCTATATGTGTGTTTAAATTATTAGCATAAGCTCGTGATGTTATAGAGACTATAATAGTAAATAATATAATAAAAATTTTCATATGATACCTTATTTATAAAATTTAAATTAATATATTTTAAGATACTTAATAAGAAACTAATAAGCAAATATTATTTATTGTACTATATTATCGTTTTAAATAAGATTTGTTTCAGACCTTGGATCTGCTATATTATCGTAAAAAACATTATTTATGACTGCTGATTATTCTTTTTTGAAAAGTTTTGCTGAGTGTATCATTGATAAATTAGAGAAAGGTACAGAAGTTCACATAATATTGCCTAATAATTTCTCATGCCTAGAATTAAAGAAAATTTTAACCGATAAATATAAAATTAAATTACCTATAATTATTCCTTTTAATTCTCTTATTTCAAAAAAAACCGATTCGGATTATATATCTAAAATAGAAGAACTTTTTATTATATCAAAAATAATTACAGAATATAAAGACTTACAATTTAATAATAATGAATCATTAAAAGCTGCAGAAATTCTAAGAAAATTGTTTAATGATCTTATAATCAATAATATCGATATAAAATTAATTGAAGTCTATCACAATTCTAACTATTGGCAAAAGATTTATAAATTTCTAGAATATTGCTTTTTAAGATGGCAAGAAGAAATATCGCTTACTCAAAAACAAACCAAAGCAATCCATAAATTAAAGCTATTACAAGAAGAAATAATCAGAATAAAGAATAGGAATAAGCAGGTAATACTTGCCGGAATGTTCAAGCCTAATATTTTTTTTAAAAGATTTGAAGAAGAATTAAAGAATTGCATAATTCACTATAATCCAGCCTCCAAGCAGATTAGCGATGGTATATCTTATTATGAACCTAATGACATTTATGAAGAGGCGGTAGCAATAGCTTATATATGTAGCCGTAATAAAGATAAACGAATAGCAATCGTTACGGATAATGATAAGCTTAAAAGAGTATATTGTAATTTTTTAGACAGATACGAAGATCTACTAGGTAATGACTTAAGGCTTACTAATATAGGGGAATTACTAACTTCCATTATTAAAATATTATGTAATAATTTTGATTTAAAACTCCTATTTTTATTACTTAAAAATCCTTTAATTAACTGCTCTGCCGTACAAAAGTTAGAGATGATACTATCTAATAAAAACCGCTTTATATCCTCGCCTAAATATTTATTGCAATTACAATTTGATAACGAGGATACAAAAGAATATTGCCGTAACTTAATAGATATTTTATTTACCGATAACCCGCATAATATACTAGATATTCTGACCTTAACTAAAGAAATAGCTGAAAAACTTTTACCTACTATTTGGGAAAAAGAAGGAGCAGCAGAACTAGTTGAGTTTTTAACAAATTTAACTGCATATAGCAAATATATAAATTCAATGGATAAAAAAGATTTTCCTAAAATTTTTTCTTTTTTACTCTCTAATATCAAATATTATAATAATACTGACTCTGCTAGTATTATTATAGGACGACCTGAAGATTTAGCATTATGTACATTCGACTTAATTATATTACCGCATTTTAATGGTGAAAACTGGACACCTACCGCTAAATCTCACCCATGGCTTAGCAAGAAAGCCTTGCAGATACTAAATATAGATTATGAGGAAATCGCCTCTACTCTATATTCAGATTACTTCAATTTATTTCTACAAAATAAACAAGTAATTATACTAAACGCTAAAAAATATGATGGTAAGTTGTCAGTGCCGTGTAATTTATTTTTGAAATTACAGGATGTCATTCCTGTCGTCCCTTATGTCATTCCTGCGGAAGCAGGAATCCACCCAGACATGGATTCCCGCCGTTGCTGGAATGACATAAGGAAGGATGACATAGGGGACGAGTCTACAGCACATAGCCACTCTTTCCCATCCGTCTTATCAGTAACCGACATAGAAACATTAATAAGAAACCCATACGGGTTTTATGCTAAGAAAATCCTTGGACTACGTAAAAAAGATAATATATGGGAAGAGCCTAAAATATCGGATTTCGGTAATTTTATTCATAAAGTTTTAGAGGAGTATTCTAAAAATTACGACAAACAATTTATTAATTTAAACTTGCTTGATAAACAAAATTCTTTAATAAATATCGGCAATCATATTTTATATGGCACTATTTTACCAAACTACACAAAAAAAACTTGGCAAATAAAACTCACGGCTTTCAGCAAAGCTTTTATTTTATTTGATATAGAACGCCGAAAAAATTGCAAAGAAATCTATTTTGAGACTAAAGGGGAATTACGGCTAAATATTGCAGGTCAAGATATAAAAATAATCGGTATAGCTGACCGAATTGAAATAAGTAAATCAAACCATATAACTATACTAGATTATAAAACCGGTACTATTCCGACTAAGAAAGAAATAGAGCTTGGACTCTCTCCGCAACTTATTATCGAAAGTTTAATGTTGCTAGAAAACGGATTTAATATTAAAAATGAAAATACTATAGTCAATTCAGTTGGGCTTGGATACAAGGCACCGAGGGTAGAGCCTATAATAATAGGCGAGACGACGAGTAACATCGTCAGCAAGCCTAAATCAATTGACTATACCATTGCTTATGTGAAAATAACCAGTACCGAACCTTATATACAAACAACAGAAATAGCTTTAAGAATTGAAACTTTAAATAGATATAAAGCAGGACTCGTAAAATTACTTGAATATTACATTACAAATAAGTCTTTTGCTTATGATTTGAATTTATCAAAATATAATGATTATTTGCATTTGATTAGGCAGAGTTAATTATAACAGCCGTCATTGCGAGGAAATTGCATAGCAATTGACGAAGCAATCTCGTGGCCGAAGTCCTGAGATTGCCACGCTCCCTACGGTCGCTCGCAATGACGTAGTGGTAGTCAAGCCACGGGGATAACATAACATTTACAACCCCATCACTAACTTAAATCCTTTATTCTTCCCCATGATAATCTTGCTATCCGTATTATAAATAATCGGATCGTTAATTTTGGCATGACCGAATCTATTTGTTTTAAATACCGGGATATTTAAATTATCTGCAAAATTACGAAGCACCAACATTGTGGCGTCAAGATCTTTACCGAATGAACCAAATATTATAGCCTTAACATCCTTAAGTAGCCCTGCTTGCTTTAAGTGTATAAGCTCACGATCTAATCTAAAAGGAGCTACATTCACATCTTCTAAAAAAAGAATTTTGCCTTTAGTCTTTATTTGCCAATTCGTTCCTATACTAGTTTGCACCATAGTTAAGTTACCGCCTGTTAGTTTACCGTTAACAAGATCACTTGATTTTGCTATATCATTAAGCGGACTCAAATTATTTATAGTAACCTGCTTTACCTTACCTTTTAATATTTCAGCAAGCTTGGTAAAATTACTTTGATCTTTATCAGTTTTTAATAAGTCGGCTATATTACTGCCGTGAATAGTTTTCCATCCCCATTCTTGTGATAGAAAAAGATGTAAAACCGTTATATCGCTATATCCTATAAAGAATTTCTCTTTATTTGGTTTTGATAGCTTTAGTAAATCGGGAATTATTCTAGCAGAACCATAACCGCCTCGTAAACTCCATACTACATTATCAGACTCATCAAATAATATATCCCGCAGGCAATTAAATCTTACTTCATCGCTACTTGCAAGAAAGGGTAGCTTACCTTTAGCAAAACATTTAGAAGGAATTTTTAAATTTAATCCATTAATATTTTTTAAATCCGATAAAGTCTTATTATCAGCACCTGTTGCCGGAGCAACAACAGTAATAGGAATATTTTTTAGGTTAGTAGCAGCAGAAAAAGCTGATATTGAAAAGAATAATATTATTAGTAAAGATAAGTTTTTAAGAATCATGGAATTATATATTATGGTAAGCGTTGCCTGCATGAATCGGTTTCCGTCATTGCGAGGAAAAATTGAAAATTTTGTACGTCCGCAATCTCAGAATGTTTGACAAGATTGCCATGTCGGGACTATGTCCCTCCTCGCAAGGCGTTGTTGCGTGGAGATTAAAAAAAGTCAATATAGCGCTTAGAGTATAAAAATAATTAAATTTTATATAATTCTAAAAGCTATATTGAGCTTTCCCAAGGGCAATCATTTCATTTAATATATTTATCTTAGTAATTACTTCGTTTTTTCTTCCTTTCTCTGTTTTTTGTTGTAAGTTAAAGCCAAACGTTCGCTTCAACCTAAACATAAACGATTCAACCCTTGACCTTTGATGATGTAGAAGTCAAGATTTAATCTTACAGACATTATAAAAATTATATCTGAATGTCTGATAAGTTATGACTGTCAGATGAGTATTCAAGATATAAGATTTCGTTATTCTTTTCAACAGCTAACTTTTTACTATCCATAAAAGTCTGCATAGGTGTTTTTCCATAGCAATATTTACCGGAATGCGGTCTTTCATTATTATAATATTCTAGCCAAATATCAAGATCTAGTTGTAGATCATCAAGATCAGTATAGATCTTTTTACGCATAGCAGTATCAAAGAATTCTTGTTTCATAGTTTTATTAAAACGTTCACACATACCATTTGTTTGAGGAGAATATGCTTTAGTAGTAGTATGCTCAATACCCTCAATGCTTAAGAACAATTCAAAAGCATGATGTTCTATATTACCTTTATACTCACCACCTCTATCAGTTAAAATACGAAGTACTGGTATTTGCTGACTCTCATACCATGGTAACACTCTATCATTAAGCATGTCAGCAGCGGTAAGTGCTGTTTTATCAGTATATAGTTTAGCCTCTGCAACCCGAGTGTAACTATCAATAAACACTTGAGAATATACCTTGCCTATGCCTTTAAAATTACCTACATAATATGTGTCTTGGCATCCTAGATAACCTGGATGCTGTGTATCAATCTCACCATGAGCTTCTTTCTCGCTACGCCGTTTCTCTAATACTTGTAACTGAGCTTCGGTAAGAACAATACCATCCTGAGCCATTTTGGCTTCTAATGCTTTAAGTCTTTTATTGATATTATTTAAATCATTACGTAGCCAAATAGATCTAACTCCTCCAGGTGATACAAGAATACCAGTCTTTTTAAGCTCATTTGATACTCGCAGCTGACCATAAGCGGGGTATTCTATTGCCATATCTAATACTGCTCTCTCTACGGCAGGATCAACTCTATTCGCTATAATTGGCTTCTTCCGACTAATCTCATATAATGCTTCTTCTCCTCCTGTTTCATATAACTCTTTAAACCTATAATAACTGTCTCTACTGTAACCCATAGCTTTATATGCTGACGATATACTACCAAGACTCCTAGCTAATTCTAGTAATCCTATTTTTGGCTTTATTATTTTTTGATTTAGATTCATCTCTAATCCTCCATTTAATATTATCTTAATTTTACTAAATGTAAGATTAAATCTCAACTATTACATATCATAAGCTCCATCTGCTATAACGGTTTTAGCTTTGCCTGTTATCTCTTTGCTCATATCACCAACAACTTCACAGTCGTTTGTGTTACTATCCGTATAGGCTACAGATAGTACTTCCATACTATCTAAATCGACTGCTACATGTATCTTCTTCCACTGTTCTCTCTTACGATATAATCCATCCTTACCGTTATAATCCATCCTTACCGTATTTCCTTTGATGCCACCCACTGGTGCTATATACATTTACTCCGGTACTATCAAATACTATCTCTATC
Organism: Rickettsia senegalensis; assembly: GCF_056135685.1. Classification (NCBI taxonomy): domain Bacteria; kingdom Pseudomonadati; phylum Pseudomonadota; class Alphaproteobacteria; order Rickettsiales; family Rickettsiaceae; genus Rickettsia; species Rickettsia senegalensis. Next base: position 1,167,448 of record NZ_JBVYTQ010000001.1, read on the forward strand.
ATACTTATATATTACTATATGTCAAAACAAAACACTAATGGAAAATTAACTTTTCACTATATCACAAGCATGTAAGTCGCGCTTAAAGTACAAGTTACTATTCTTATTTAAGATTACCCTATAAATCTGAACATTTTCAAGTACTCTTTGAACGTAATCTCTTGTTTCTCTAAATGGTATAAGTTCTATCCAGTCAATAACTTTTCTTGTATCTTTTATATCCCTTGGATCACCAAACCTATCTATCCATTTTACTACGTTATGACTTCCGGCATTATAAGAAGCAATAGATAGAATATAAGAACCTTTATGATCATCTAATAATTTTTTGAAATGATGCGAACCAAGTTTAATATTATATACTGGATTCCTAGTTAAATCTGCTACATTACATTTCATATTTATAGATTTTGCGGTATCACAAGCAGTACTCTTAATAAGCTGCATCAGCCCCATGGCATTTGCATAACTCACAGCCCTATGATCAAAGACCGACTCTTGTCTAATTATTCCATAAGTTAAATGAGGTGGGATAGGCAAACCTCCTAGATTATAAGGCGTTGGAAAAGCACAATCCGGAATAAAAGCGTTATTTTGGGCAGCAATTTTTGCCACCTCAACCATATGGTTAGTATTATTATTTGCTTTAATAATATTCGCAATTATTTGAATTTCTGCAGGATTTTTAGTGTTTTTAATCGCTGCTTTGGAATATATCATGGCTAAATTATTCTTATTATATTTAACCAGTAACCTTATTGCTTTAATAATCTCTTTATTTTCTATAGTTTTCCTTTCTTCAGAAGTTATTACGGGAATATGAGGTAAAACTAATTTTGTCCTATTTAATTCAATATTTGCTACCTGTCCGTAAAAGGTAAAAGAATATTTGACTGCCTGCTCGTAAAATTTTCTAGCCGTTTGCTTATCGCCTTTTGCTTCATAAGTACGACCGAGCCAATAAAATCCACGTGCCAAACTAATCGGGGTTTTAACAACTTTGATAAACTTATTAAAATGTAATAATGCTTGATCAGGCTTTTTTAAAAAGCTTAAAGCAAGCCAGCCCGCAAGCCACTCCTGCTCTCTTATAGTTTCAGGGCAGGTGGCAAAGGGTATCGTTGCCACTCTATAGCTATTAGCAAAATCCTTGTAATCGATGAATTCACGAGCATAATAGGATTGAATACGACACCATTTAGCAAAATGTTTACGGTTATTTTTAGCTTTCTTAAACAAAGTAATAACTTCCTTTGTTGGCTTTTGCATTTTTTTAGAATCTAAATAACGATATAACAAACCGGAACTATAGTATTTTTCAGGAATGCTTCTAAAAAGCTTTTCAGCATTTTGTGATTTATTAATAATTGCAATTTGTGCTTTGAAAGAATTACGATAGCCTTGATCAACATATTTTAAGGATTGCTCGGCAGACCTAATATCATTTTTCCATAAATGCTCTTCTATCCGCTCTAAATGATCATTCGCCGTTAAATATTTATGCCACTTATTGTAATATACATTTTCTTCTTCAGAAGTGAAATTGGCATATACCCAAGACTCTTTAATAATAGGTAGTAATATATTCTGATCTTTGATTAAACTACTTGCAGCTGCCGCATAAAATTTATAACCTTTGCCGGTAAGAGGAGAATGTTTACTAAACCAATCAAAAATTACTTTTTTATTTGTATTATTATTTAGATATTCTTCCGCTCTTTCTTCAAGCAGCTTATTTTGAGGCCAATTCGGGTTATTGCGTAAAAATCTTATTACATGTTCAAAACTATTATCTGAATATTTATTATCTAAATATTTCTGAGAAAGTACAATTTTTGTTAAGGCTTTATTATTTACTGCGCAGGCTAAATCTTCAGCCTGAGACCAGTTTTTTTGATCGATATAGGTAAAAACTTGCTTAACATTATCTACAGAATCAGAATTTACCGCATTTGTCATCCCGTGGCTTGACCACGGGATCCAGTTCAAGGCTAATAAAAATATAGAAGTTAATAATTTTATTGTGATTTTCATAAGTTGGTCATGCCTCCATATTGCAGTTATGCCTATTAAAAAGCTATACGTTCAATAAGAGTACCAATAACCTTATCATGAATATCCAATGACTTGGAAAAGCAGATTGTCTTACGTGCAAGCCTCTTGCATCTCGTTCTAAGGTTCAAGTTACTTCGTTCTATCCGTTGAGTGTATTTTTTACTGATAATATGCTTTTTAGGGTCTAATAACCTAGCATAACTCCCCCATCCATCTGTATAGTAAAAAGTCACCTTGAAATTCTCTAGTTTTTTCAGTAATGATTCTAATGTGCTATCACATCTTGTACCAAACGTATAAGCAACTACTTTTAACGAAATCTTATCCAAGGCATACCAAAGCCATCGTTGTCTGGATTTATTCTGTACATAAGACCATTGTTCATCTATCTCAGGAGCAATAATTACTTCTGTTGTACTGATAGAATGATTTATTGTTTTTTAATACTAGATTTTTTTAAAACACGGATAACTGTATTGATACCCACTTTTAATACTCTTACTGTATCTCTAACTCCAGAGCCGTTGATTGACATTTCTACTATTTGCTCCTTAACTCCAGGCTTAGATGCATTATTAATATACTCCAATTGAAAATATCGATTACACCGCTTGCATTGATATCTCTGTTGTTTTGAAATTGAATATCCTGACTTTATTACTTCTTCTGTGTTGTTACAATATCTACACTTAACATCTATTTTTGCCATAACTCCTTAACTATAATTCTCTCTTATTACTGTTTGAGGATTATAGACTATTTACTCTAAACTGCAATACGGAGGCACGACCCATAAGTTTTATGATTTGTTGCATGGATACTGGAGTCGTCATTGCGAGGAAAAAAATGAAAATTTTGACGAAGCAATCTCAAGAATTTTATATTACCTCATGAGATTGCCACGCTCCCTACGGTCGCTCGCAATGACGATTAGGGCAATACCCGCTCGCAATGACGTTTTTAGAACTCTTAAACACCTGTAGAACCAAAGCCACCGCTACCACGCATCGTTTCCGTAAGGCTACTACTTTTTTCCCATAATATACGTTCGTACTTTGCGATTATCATCTGAGCAATTCGCATCCCTTTTTCTATAACGAAATCTTCTTTACCGAGATTAATAAGAATCACCTTTATTTCACCTCGATAATCTGCATCAATAGTACCTGGTGAATTAGCAACCGTAATACCGTGTTTAACGGCAAGCCCCGAACGAGGTCGTATCTGGGCTTCAAAAGAGTCTGGCAGTGCTATAGCAATGCCGGTTGGAATTAGCTGTATTTCACCTGCTTTTATTGTTATAGGTTGTTCATTTGCGGCTATTAAATCCATCCCCGCACTATGCTCTGTAGCATATTCCGGCAAACTACCTGAAAAATTTTCTAATTTCTTAATTTTAACTTGCGTTATAGTCATACTACCTTATATCAAATTTATCGTTAACAATTTTATTTTCTACTACATCAATTAAAGAATTAGCAAGATTATCGGTTAATATCTTACTTCCCATGCCAAGTTTTTTTTTAAGCCAAGGCTGTTTAGCACACAGATATTGAAACTTAATATTATCGCCGAATTTTTCTTTCATTACGCTATACATATCACCTATGCCATCAATTAAACCGTAATCAAGAGCCGTTTGTCCTGCCCAAAATTCACCGTTAAATAAAATCTCGTCTTGCTGTGTTAACTTCCCTACTCTTCTTGTTTTTACATATTCTACAAAATGCTCGTAAACCTGCTTTTGCAAATCTTTGATAATTTTAAGATCCTCTTTATTAATAGGTTTAAAAGGATCTAAAATTGCTTTATTTTTTCCTTCCGTATAAACTCTACGCTCTATTCCAAGTTTATTAATCGCTTCATGGAATCCGAATCCGCTTGATACTACTCCTATACTACCTATAACCGAACTATAAGAAGCATATATCCAGTCACCGCTGCAAGCAAGCCAATATCCGCCTGAAGCTGCCATATCTTCAATAAAACTATAAATTTTTATTTTATTTTCTTTAGCAAGGTCACGAATACGTTTCGCAATAAGTTCAGATTGTACCGGAGAACCGCCAGGAGAATTAATAATTAAACATAATGCTTTTAATTTCTTTATTTTAAAAGCTTTTTCTATTAGTTCATTTAATGATTCTAAAGTAAGTCCCGATTGCATAGTACTTACTTTACCGATAACACCGCTAAGGCGTAAAACGGCAATCACTTCTTTAGAATCACCAAAAACCGAAGAAAATAACTGATCTAATTTACTTATCTGCCGTTTGGTTATTATCTGATCAAATTCTGCATTCGCCATAGTTGATTTATTTACTTCATTCATTGATTTTGCTCATTTTTAATTTAATATACTCGCTGAATTTAAAAAATTGGCTTCGTCGCTTTATCATTCCTCCGGTCCTCACGTATTAAGTATACGCAGCTCGCCTCGGCTTACAGCCTCCTTGCTCTTTTCCAAATTGAGCTTCGTCTATTTATTTGGAGTTACTATAGCATCTTTTTTTACAGGCGGCAAAGGCTTAGCCGGTTTATTCAGAGATTGCTCGTTATAACTATTTTTAGGTTCAGGATAATTTCCAGGAATGGCAGATAAAATAGTATCTCTAACTTTTTCGTCATACCAATTTGTATTGCCGACAAAGCTAGTTATTATTTTGCCGTTTGGGTCTATTAATATACTAGTCGGTAAGCTAACAACCCCTAAGGCTTTAAATAATTCATTTCTATAATCATGATAAATCGGCAAATATCTTATTTGATAGCTTTTAAAATATTCTTTAACAATTTTTATGTCTTGATAATCTTCTGAAATCGGAATTACTGAAAAAGGTAATTTCCTAAAATCTTTTTGCAACATATCAAGGTCAGGCATTTCTTTGACACAAGGAGCACTCCAAGTAGCCCAAAACACTAACAATATAGTCTTTCCTTCAAACTGATCAAGAGCATATTGATTTTTTTCTTCATCAAAAAAAATTATATTATCAGGAACGCTTGAGCCTCTTAAAAATTCTAATTTATCCTGATGCTTAGCATAAATTTTAGAAATAAAAATTATTGTAGATAATAAAAACACTATAATATATATAAGATATTTATTATAACTTCTTAAGGTCATATAATAATTTATAGTAATGAAAATATTTTATTTATTCGTATTAGCACTTACATTATGTAGTTGTGGTATAAAAAAACCTTTAGAAGCACCTGGAAAAGAGGCAAAACGTCATTGCGAGGAGTTGCGTTAGCAACGTCGCGGCAATCTCGTCAAGTATCCTGAGATTGCCACGCTCCCTACGGTCGCTCGCAATGACGTACTGCATCAATACCTCTTCAGTGTCGTACCTTGTAATACTAAATCAAAACAATAAGACGGTATATTTTCTTGCGGTTCGATTAATATCGGATTTACTTCACCGCACTCATTATCACACATATTTTTATCAGATAAGTCTAAGCGTGTTTCAAGAGTAGTAAGACTGGGATGCTCTATTCTTATGTTCGCACTTCTCAAATAACGAGAAGATTTATAAGGCAACATGCTAATAAAGTAATATTCTCCTTTATTATTAGTAGTAGCAATACCGGAACCGGTAAAGCTTGAATCGCTTTTACTTGTAAATCTTCTTTTATCCACTCTAGTTTTTAAAGGTTCATAAGGGTATTTACCTCCGCTTCCTACTTGCCATAAATAAACTTTAGCATCTGCAACCGGTACGCAATTTTGATCTAATATTTTTCCTTTAATTAATATCCTTTCACCGTAAAATTTTGATAATCTTCCTGTTTTACGTAATAAATTATTAGTAGTCTCAAAAACTTTCGGTTCATAATCATTAAATATATTTCTAGTAATTTTACAACGATTAAGCTTATTAGGGTAAGTTTTAGAAGCAGCAAATATGTTTAATGTCCATAAACATAAAAAACAAAATATAAATTTTTTCACTTTTCACCACTATATTTATAAAATTCTGCATTTAAACTTAAATCAATTATTGATATTAATCAAATTATTTTTATTCTCATTTGATTATTAAGTAATTGATTGTTATAGTAATACGTGAGCAAAGGCGAGTTCTGCAAAATTTGCTTGTATTGAGCTTTCTGAAATAGCTGTAGCGAATTTTTCAAATTAAACGAATATATATGCAAAAATTTTTATCTTTAATAATTGTAATCCTAATACTTTACAATATAGTAAAGTTCACAATATCTCCCGACAACAATAATCCTACAACTATAGAGCAAACGGCTTCAAATAATTCATCTACCGATGAAAACCAAACTAGTATAAATAATGAACCCCCTATTTCATTAAACGGTAATTTATTTGAACGTACGGTTTCAAAAATAGTAATAAATGCTCTTAAAACCGAAGAAGGGAAAGCATTTTTTGAAAATATTTTACAACCGTTAAATGGACCTATTAATCCTAATGATTACACTATTGAAGTACGTAAGGATTTAGTAAAAACACTGTTTAAAATTAATACGCTCGGTAGCGGTAATATCGGTCCCGCTTCTTGCGGACATGTAGTTACCGTATTTTATCAAATATCAGATATGAACAATACTTTAATATCTGAAGATACTAAAACTTTTACTTTAGGCTCTGCTCCTGTAATGCTTGGCTTAGATAATGTAATAATCGGTATGATGGTAGGAGAAGCACGAGAAGCTATTATTCCGGCAAAATATGCCGTTAATAATAGTAATAATATTATCTTCGATGATGCTTATAATTACAAAGTAAATGTAATTTTAAAATCCATATTACCGCAAAATTTTGTCAAAAATAATGCAGTAAAAATTTATGACGATGAGATAGCTTATCGTGTTCCTTTATTATGCGGTGAAAAAGTAAGCTTTAATGCTAAAATTACTCGTTTATCAAACGGTAAAATACTATATGATTCTAAAGCAAAAGGACAACAAATAGATATGAAAATCGGCGATATTACATATCCTTTAATTTTTTCTTACGCCTTACAAGGTAAAGTAACGGTTGGAACACGCAGTGTTATTGCCGAAAGCAAAACTTTTAAAGCCTTAGGTTCTAATATAAATAAAATTATTTCTCATGAATCATTACCGATAAATGAATATCTTTTACTTGAACTTAATGATTTTAAACAAAATTAAATAAATATGAAACAAACTAAAATATCGGATAATAAAAAACAAAAAAATTATATTTTATTATCTATCCTTGTCATAATGATAATAATTGTATATCTTATAGCATTAATAAAAATTGCAGGATAAATTTTGTAATTATTAAAAATTTAAAACTCAAATTAAATGAGTATATAAGAATCTTACTTTAAACTTTAATTAAGCTAGGAGTTTAGTATGGAAATTATTAAAAAAAACAAAAATATTATTATACTAGTAGGTTTGATATTTTTAGCAGTAATTATTTATATCTCTACAAATAAGAGTTCCGATAATAAAACAAATGATAATATATTAGAAGTAAAGATAACTATAAAAGATCATAAATTTGTTCCGAATATAGTTGAAGTACCGAAATCTACTAAGATAAGGTTAATTGTTCATAATGAAGATGATACAGTAGAGGAGTTTGAAAGTCATGATTTACATCGTGAAAAAATAGTGATGCCGAATGAGTCAATAAATATTATACTTGCACCGCTTAAACCCGGAAAATATGAATTTTTTGGGGATTTTCATCAAGATACGGCTCAGGGTATTATAATTGTTAATGATTAGATAAAAAATATGTTTAAAATTGCTTTAGTAGTGTTTCGTGAATGTTTAGAAATATCCTTATTACTTGGTGTAATACTCGCCGTAACAAAACAAATAGAAAAATCTCGTCTTTATATAATTGCCGGAGTGATGCTTGGAGTAGTATTTGCTTCAATTTTTGCATTTTTTACCCGTAAATTATCTTTATCTTTTGGCGGAATAGGCGACGAGCTATTCGATTCCGGCATTATGATACTAATAACAATTCTGATTAGCTGGACAATAATATGGATGCAAGGTTACGGTATAAAAGTAAAGCAACATATAAACGACTTATCAGTAAAAATTCATGAAGGCAACGCCAGTTATTTCATGTTGGTTTTTTTAGTTGCCACTACCATATTACGAGAAGGTGCAGAAATTATTATTTTAGTATATAGTATATCTTCAGTTGAAACAATATCAAGCAGTATTTACTTGCAAGGAGTGATAATAGGTGCTACAAGTGGCTTCTTACTTGGTTTAGTAATATATTTCGGTTTAATTAAGATTACTAATCAAAAATATATTTTTAAAATCTCTACTGTATTATTAATGTTAATAGCAGGCGGATTTGCAGCAAGTGCTGCAGGTATTTTAACCTCTTCCGGTCTAGTTATGTTTTTATCCGATCAACTTTGGGATAGTTCATGGTTAGTGGCAGATAGAAGTATGATAGGTAAAATCTTACATATTGTTACCGGTTATATTGCAAGACCTAACGGGCTACAAGTACTTGCCTATTTTACTACTATATTACTGATAAATATTTTCATACAAATAAAATTAAGATATTCCAAAAATAACTTAATATCAGTACAAAAAAAATGAATCAAATTAATTTTATCAAAGAGAATAATTAAATTAAATATGTTAAAACTTTTATCAGAAATTGGTCCGGTAATAGCATTTTTTGCAGGCTTTTTTTATGGAGGCGGTATACAAAACGCTACTCTTTATATGCTTATTACCTCTGTTATTTGTATTACCCTTTGTTATGTTATCGATAAGAAAGTATCCAAGCTTTCTATTATTTCTACGACTGTTTTATTAGTTTCGGGAAGCATTACTTTAATTAGCGGTGATTCAATGTATATAAAAATCAAACCTACTATATTATATGTTATTTTTGGAATAATATTTCTCATGAGCGGTATAAGAAAAAATCCTTTTATCAAATATGCTTTAGAGAGTATAGTACGCCTTAAAGAAGAAAGCTGGATAACTTTAAGCTATAGAACAGCGACTTTTTTCTTTTTTATGGCTGTAGTTAATGAAATAGTGTGGCGTAATTTCTCAGATGAAACATGGGTGAAATTTAAAGTATTCGGTGTAATACCTATTACTTTTATATTCATTTTACTGCAATTACCTCTTTTATTAAAGAATAAATTACCGGATAGCAAGATATAATACCTTGCTATTTTTACTCTATATCATTACCGCGTGGCATTATTGCGTAAACCTGCTTTTCGTCATTACGAGAAGAATTACGTAGTAATTCGACGAAGCAATCCAGTTAAAAATTCTGATTTACAGAATTTTTTTTATTATTTTTTCTGGATTGCCGCGTCGCTTCGCTCCTCGCACTGACGATTAGATATCCACGCGGGCAATGACGACTCGGTATGTACGCAACAAGGTCCGGTACTATAGGGAATGACATAAACAAACAGTTAATTCTTAAACAAATATAATCTTTTTAAAAATCGTAGGGTATTATTATTATGATGTTACGAGTTCTAATTTTTATAGCTCTTTCTTTTAGTCTATCTGCTTGTTTACCTGCTATTTTTACCGCAGCAACCACTACCGGTATTGTTGCTTCAAAAGATCAACCAATGTCTGAAACATTAAATGATTCAAGGATTTCTGCCGGTATTAAAGCTGACTTAGTAAAAAATAATTTTAGAGATTTAGGAGCTAAAATAAAGGTTGAAGTATCACAAGGAAGAGTATTATTAACAGGAAATATTCAAAAAGAATCTGATGTGTTAAAAGCCGTAGAAATTGCTTGGAATCAAAAAGGCGTAAAAGAAGTTATTAATGAGTTGAAAGTAAATAAAAATAGTAATCATTTTGACTTAGCCCAATATACTAAAGATAGTATGATAACCACGCAAATTAAAGCTAAAAACTTAGTCAAAAAAGACATTAAATTTGCTAATTATACTATTTTAACTATAGATAATATTGTTTATTTATTTGGAGTTGCAAGATCAGAAGAAGAGCTAGAAAAGCTTGCTTCTATTGCATCAAAAATAAAAGGTGTTGAAAAAGTTGTGTGTTACGCTAAAATAATGGATAATTTTAATAAGCATGATGATGATACGACACCATAAACTTATTGTATTAATTTTTTTATTGATTTTTTGTCTAAGTGGTTGCAATACCTCAAAAAGATTACCTTATTCTCATAAATATTCTTACAAAGAATTATCAAAAGATGATCCTCATAATCTAACTTATAAAGGACATTATAAAGTTGGAAAAAATTATAAAATAAAAGGAGAGACTTACAAACCTCACAGTCCTAAATCTTTTACCGAAACAGGTTATGCTTCATGGTACGGGGGACGTAAAGACGGTTTTCACGGTAAAAAAACAGCTAACGGTGATAGATTTAATAAAAATTTATTAACTGCCGCACATAAAACTCTTCCGCTTCCTTGCTTAGTTAAAGTTACCAACCAAGCCAATAATAAATCAGTAATTTTAATGGTTAATGATAGAGGCCCTTTTAAGAAAAATCGTATAATAGATGTTTCTCAAAAAGCAGCCGAAATTTTAGCATTTAAAAATCAAGGTATAACTAAAGTAAAAATAGAATATTTACCTAATGAAACTGAGAAATTTCTAAAAAATATTAATCTAAAAAAACCACAAAGTAAAACTTTAGCTAAAAACTCTAAAAAATCTTCATCTACTAAAGTTACAAAAAACACTAAATGTAGTGTTAATTGTCATATAAAACTTGTAAATCTAAAATATAAGCTGGCAGTGAATCCTTAAAATAACTCGTCATTACGAGCGACTGAAAGTGTTGTTGCATGGCTCTTATGTCATTCCCGCGAAAGCGGGAATCCAGAAAAAAAATTATAAATACAGCAAATTTTTGAAATTAAAAGCTCGATTTATCTTGCTTTATGATGGATCCCTGTTTTCGCAGGGATGACATCAAGCCGTTTTTTGAGCCATGCAACAATATACGGTAATCCTCCCATTTTTAATCGCAATAGAGAGTAGAGAGTTAAGTTGCGAGAGCTAATTTTTGTATTGGTGTTATACCGCCAATAGCCATATTAAGTCTTTCGTTATTATAAGACCAAAGCCATTGAGTTGCAAGATCCTGTGCTTCTTGTATATTAACAAATAAATACTGATTTAACCAATCATATCTTACAGTTCTATTATATCTTTCAATATATGCATTTTGCTGAGGCATGCCTGGCTGAATGAATAATAACTTGATATTCTTTTCTTTTGCCCACTTGCTCAATAATTTACTGATATATTCAGGTCCATTATCACAACGTATAGATTTTGGCTTACCTCGCCATTCTATAATTTGATCTAGTGACCTGATAACTCTTCCTGCTGACAATAAAAAATCAGTCTCAGTACCAAGGCTCTCTCTATTAAAGTCATCAATCACATTAAATAAACGATATTTCCTACCATTCTCTAAACTATCGTGCATAAAATCCATGGACCAGCAATCATTTATTGTTTTAGACACTATAAGCTTTTTAGGCTTTGCTCTAAGTAATCTCTTCTTAGGCTTTATTCTCATATTAAGGGCTAGCTCCTTATATATCCTGTATACACGTTTATGATTCCAACCAAAACCTTTGATATTACGTAAATATAAAAAGCAGAGGCCAAGGCCTCAGTTCTTTTGATCACCTACTAAACGCATTAGCTGGCCTGCTATAATATCATCCTCAGATGATAGCTTCCTTTTATATCTATAGCATGTTTCGCTGACACCAAAGATCTTGCATGCACTCCTTATAGAAATATCTTTTTCTCCAGATATTATTTTAGCCATCTCCCGCCTTTGAGATGGCTTCCTAACTTTTTTTCAAGTACTTCCTTTAATATATCAGCTCTTAGCCTTTCCTCAGCATACATCTTTTTAAGCCGTGCATTTTCCGATTCTAACTCCTTTAATTTAGTAATCATCGGTAAAGCCATACCACCATACTTTGATCTCCATTTATAAAATGGTCATGCCTCCATATTGCAGTTATGCCTATTAAAAAGCTATACGTTCAATAAGAGTACCAATAACCTTATCATGAATATCCAATGACTTGGAAAAGCAGATTGTCTTACGTGCAAGCCTCTTGCATCTCGTTCTAAGGTTCAAGTTACTTCGTTCTATCCGTTGAGTGTATTTTTTACTGATAATATGTAATAGTTGAGATTTAATCTTACATTTAGTAAAATTAAGATAATATTAAATGGAGGATTAGAGATGAATCTAAATCAAAAAATAATAAAGCCAAAAATAGGATTACTAGAATTAGCTAGGAGTCTTGGTAGTATATCGTCAGCATATAAAGCTATGGGTTACAGTAGAGACAGTTATTATAGGTTTAAAGAGTTATATGAAACAGGAGGAGAAGAAGCATTATATGAGATTAGTCGGAAGAAGCTAATTATAGCGAATAGAGTTGATCCTGCCGTAGAGAGAGCAGTATTAGATATGGCAATAGAATACCCCGCTTATGGTCAGCTGCGAGTATCAAATGAGCTTAAAAAGACTGGTATTCTTGTATCACCTGGAGGAGTTAGATCTATTTGGCTACGTAATGATTTAAATAATATCAATAAAAGACTTAAAGCATTAGAAGCCAAAATGGCTCAGGATGGTATTGTTCTTACCGAAGCTCAGTTACAAGTATTAGAGAAACGGCGTAGCGAGAAAGAAGCTCATGGTGAGATTGATACACAGCATCCAGGTTATCTAGGATGCCAAGACACATATTATGTAGGTAATTTTAAAGGCATAGGCAAGGTATATTCTCAAGTGTTTATTGATAGTTACACTCGGGTTGCAGAGGCTAAACTATATACTGATAAAACAGCACTTACCGCTGCTGACATGCTTAATGATAGAGTGTTACCATGGTATGAGAGTCAGCAAATACCAGTACTTCGTATTTTAACTGATAGAGGTGGTGAGTATAAAGGTAATATAGAACATCATGCTTTTGAATTGTTCTTAAGCATTGAGGGTATTGAGCATACTACTACTAAAGCATATTCTCCTCAAACAAATGGTATGTGTGAACGTTTTAATAAAACTATGAAACAAGAATTCTTTGATACTGCTATGCGTAAAAAGATCTATACTGATCTTGATGATCTACAACTAGATCTTGATATTTGGCTAGAATATTATAATAATGAAAGACCGCATTCCGGTAAATATTGCTATGGAAAAACACCTATGCAGACTTTTATGGATAGTAAAAAGTTAGCTGTTGAAAAGAATAACGAAATCTTATATCTTGAATACTCATCTGACAGTCATAACTTATCAGACATTCAGATATAATTTTTATAATGTCTGTAAGATTAAATCTTGACTTCTACATAGTAAAAAGTCACCTTGAAATTCTCTAGTTTTTTCAGTAATGATTCTAATGTGCTATCACATCTTGTACCAAACGTATAAGCAACTACTTTTAACGAAATCTTATCCAAAGCATACCAAAGCCATCGTTGTCTGGATTTATTCTGTACATAAGACCATTGTTCATCTATCTCAGGAGCAATAATTACTTCTGTTGTACTGATAGAATGATTTATTGTTTTTTAATACTAGATTTTTTTAAAACACGGATAACTGTATTGATACCCACTTTTAATACTCTTACTGTATCTCTAACTCCAGAGCCGTTGATTGACATTTCTACTATTTGCTCCTTAACTCCAGGCTTAGATGCATTATTAATATACTCCAATTGAAAATATCGATTACACCGCTTGCATTGATATCTCTGTTGTTTTGAAATTGAATATCCTGACTTTATTACTTCTTCTGTGTTGTTACAATATCTACACTTAACATCTATTTTTGCCATAACTCCTTAACTATAATTCTCTCTTATTACTGTTTGAGGATTATAGACTATTTACTCTAAACTGCAATACGGAGGCACGACCTTATTCTGTACATAAGACCATTGTTCATCTATCTCAGGAGCAATAATTACTTCTGTTGTACTGATAGAATGATTTATTGTTTTTTAATACTAGATTTTTTTAAAACACGGATAACTGTATTGATACCCACTTTGGTCGTGCCTCCGTATTGCAGTTTAGAGTAAATAGTCTATAATCCTCAAACAGTAATAAGAGAGAATTATAGTTAAGGAGTTATGGCAAAAATAGATGTTAAGTGTAGATATTGTAACAACACAGAAGAAGTAATAAAGTCAGGATATTCAATTTCAAAACAACAGAGATATCAATGCAAGCGGTGTAATCGATATTTTTAATTGGAGTATATTAATAATGCATCTAAGCCTGGAGTTAAGGAGCAAATAGTAGAAATGTCAATCAACGGCTCTGGAGTTAGAGATACAGTAAGAGTATTAAAAGTGGGTATCAATACAGTTATCCGTGTTTTAAAAAAATCTAGTATTAAAAAACAATAAATCATTCTATCAGTACAACAGAAGTAATTATTGCTCCTGAGATAGATGAACAATGGTCTTATGTACAGAATAAATCCAGACAACGATGGCTTTGGTATGCCTTGGATAAGATTTCGTTAAAAGTAGTTGCTTATACGTTTGGTACAAGATGTGATAGCACATTAGAATCATTACTGAAAAAACTAGAGAATTTCAAGGTGACTTTTTACTATACAGATGGATGGGGGAGTTATGCTAGGTTATTAGACCCTAAAAAGCATATTATCAGTAAAAAATACACTCAACGGATAGAACGAAGTAACTTGAACCTTAGAACGAGATGCAAGAGGCTTGCACGTAAGACAATCTGCTTTTCCAAGTCATTGGATATTCATGATAAGGTTATTGGTACTCTTATTGAACGTATAGCTTTTTAATAGGCATAACTGCAATATGGAGGCATGACCCTTTTTTTATATCTACGCAACAAGGTCTTGCGAGGAGCCATAGGCTGCGTGGCAATCTCATGAGATAATAACAAACTCCTGAGATTGCTTCGTCGAATTACTACGTAATTCTTCTCGCAATGACGAAAATATTAGTATTGCAATAATAGTTAACAAAAATTAAGAAATATAAACTATTTATTTTATAATTCAACCGTTCTCCCTTAACTCCTTATTATACAATCTATAATATTCATCCTTATTCTTAAGCAATTGAGTGTGAGTACCCTGCTCACAAATCTCACCATTTTTCATGACGATAGTGTTATCAAGGTCGGTAATACTGCTTAAACGATGTGTAATGATTAAAGTGGTTTTTCCTTGGCGTAATTTCTTTAAAGATTCTAGAATTTTCTGTTCGGAAGCTTGATCTAAGCTGCTTGTTGCTTCATCCCAAATTAAAATAGGCACATCTTTTAAGAAGGCTCTAGCAATAGATAAACGCTGACGCTGACCGCCTGAAAGAGTTGTCCCCTGCACTCCTATTTGTGTGTCGTAACCGTTCGGCAGATGTATAATAAACTCATGAGCATCTGCATATTTCGCTGCTTCAATTATTTCTTCTCTTGTAGCGTTTTCCTGACCGTATGCTATATTTTCGGCAACGCTTGTATCAAATAAATGAGTATCTTGAGTAACTAAGGAAATCTGACCTCTAAGCATCGTCAGCTTAATATCTTTAATATCATGATTATTAATTAAAATTCTTCCTTCATTTGGATCATAAAAACGCACTAATAAATTACTAAGGGACGTCTTACCGCTACCTGAACGCCCAACAAACGCAATCATTTTATGAGGCTCTAGCTTTAAATCTATGTATTTTATAGCTACTTTACTTTCAAAACTTAAAGATAGTTTTTCAAAAGTAATTTGTGGATTATATAAATCTACTTCTTTAGCATCTTCATGATCTTTAATAAGGGGTTCGGTATCCAAAATACTAAATACCCTCTTAGCTGCGGCTATTCCTTCCTGCAAATTAATATTTAACGATACCAAACTTTTAAACGGTCTATAAGCTGCAGCAAAAGCAGCTAAAAAAGCAAATAATGCACCGGGTGTTGTTTTACCCTCAAGAACTAGATTACCTCCGTACCAAACCATCCCTCCGACTGCAAGACCGCTTAAACCCTCCATAATCGGTGAAACCATCGCATCTAGCTTAGATGTTTTTTTGTAGAACTCTAAAATATTATTAATAATCAACGATGCTCTATTACTTTCTATTTTTTCGCCTACAAAAGATTTAATAATCTTAATTGACTGAAATGTTTCATCAAGCCTAGAAGTATAATGCCCAAACTCCTCTTGTGATTGTGAAAATATTTTTCTTATCTTTCTACCCATCCTTTGCACCGGATAAACAGCCAAAGGGAACACAAGAAAAACTATGCAAGATAATAGCGGTTCTAAATGAAACATAGTTATTATTAAACATACTACAGTTAGGAAATGTTTAGCACATCCGACAAGTAAATTAGAAACAGCCCCACGCATCAAAGAAATATCATTAGTAAAACGAGATATTAAACGTCCTGAAGATTGGTTTTGAATAAAAGAAATATCAGCAAGTAACAAATGCTCATACATTTTTATCTGCAAATCATTTAGTACCCTCTGCCCAACAAATTTTATTAGATAATTCTGATAATACTCTGAAATTCCTTTTATAAAAAAAGTTACAGTAAGCACTATAGGCATTATTATAAGCATTTTCTTATCATGCGTTAAAAAAATCTTATCAATAATAGGTCTAACCGCATGTACAATCACTGCCGTACAAAGCGCTGCAATAACCATGCAAAATATCGAAAAATATATTTTATATGCGTAAGGTTTCACATGATCTTTTATCAGTCTTTTTATAACATCTGCGGCTGTATAACTATCATTTAAATTATTATTACTCATGCTCGTTAAAAATATTAAATTGATGATGTGATTGATTAGGTATCGGCATTTTCAAATGCTCAAAAGCGGCAATCGTGATTACCCTACCTCTAGGAGTTCTTTGTAATAAACCTGTCTGTATTAGATAAGGCTCTATGGTTTCTTCAAGTGCGTCACGCTGTTCAGAAAGGGCTGCTGCAATCGTTTCAATTCCGACAGGACCACCGTTATAATGATCCGCTATGAATTTCAAATAACGATAATCATTACTATCAAGTCCTATGCGATCAACTTCCAAACGATTTAACCCAAAATCAGAGATTTCTTTATCTACTCTTGATTTACCGTCAACTGCTGCAAAATCTCTTATACGACGAAGCAATCTTAATGCAATTCTTGGCGTTCCTCTACTTCTTTTTGCTATCTCTTCCGAACCTGAATCGGTCAAATCAATATCAAATAATTTACTCGCTCTATTTAGAACTTTCTTCAATTCTTCAGTATTATAAAAATTAAGCCGCATAGGAATACCGAACCTATCACGCAAAGGATTACTAAGCAGCCCAAGGCGTGTAGTGGCCCCGATTAAGGTAAATTTCGGCAAGGTTATTTTCACTGACCTTGCGGCAGGTCCTTCACCGATAATTATATCAAGCTCAAAATCCTCCATAGCAGGATATAAAACCTCTTCAACAGAAGTATTTAGTCGGTGAATTTCATCAATAAATAATACGTCGTTTTTTTCAAGATTAGTTAGGATAGCAGCAAGGTCAGCTGCTTTAAGTATAGCAGGACCGGAGGTGGATTTGAAATTACCGCCGATTTCATTAGAGATAATCTTAGCAAGCGTAGTCTTACCAAGACCGGGCGGACCGTAAAATAAAGTATGGTCAAGATGCTCATTTCGAGATTTTGCAGCTTTAATAAATACAGAGAGATTTTCTTTAATCTGCTGTTGACCGACAAATTCTTGCAAATATGACGGTCTTATCGGCAATTCTTGATCATTTTCACTTTTTTCAGGCGATAATATATTAGTCATTTTATGTCATTCCTAGCTAAAAGCGGGAATCCATTAATTAAAAGATACATAAATATAATGATTAATAATAGCTAAAAAATAGTTTTATGCTATAAATTATTTTAAGATTCTATATCACTTGATTTATTTATTATATTAGATAAATCCCCAATACAAGATACGATGTAACTAGTTATATCAGTAGGCACAAATAAACCATCAGCATATACCTCTTTTGCGATTCCCACCATCTCAAAAAAATGCTCGTTAATATATTTATCTGCGTTTTCTAGAATAAAGTTTGCATCAGTTACTTTTAACTTTTCTAACTCTTCTATAACACTATCTTTATTTAACTTTTGATATAATTTTAAGTAACTATGAATTGTACCCTTATGCAAATCGTTAGGCGTTTCAGACCAATCTTTTAAAACTTGTGCTACTTCTTCTAAAATACTCTGATTTTTATCGGTTCTCTTCTTAATTTGACTTGTGCATGCTTTTTTTCTTCTTTCTCTTGCTGTGACATATCATTTGGACCTGTAAACAAGCAATTAAGAAGAGCTTTATTATTTTCTATAGAAGTTAATAATTTTGCTTTTGATTCATTACGTATTTCTCTACCTAAAAAAACTCAAGTTCATTAATTTTGCTATGTTTGATTGCTTCACAAAAAATATCTATATCGCTATTGTTTGGAGTAAGACCGGTCAAACCTAAAGCGTTTAGATTCATTTTTGGTATCGCTTTCAATAATGCTATTTTATTTTTTTCTGTTATACCGTTGTGTGATAGCAATGATGCTGAATTCCATACAGAACTTTCAATCTTTAGCGTTTTACAGTATCATCTCCTTTTAAAGTTTTTAGTAAATCTTCCAAATGATGGGGTAATATCTCATCGTTGATATTTAATGTAGCTGGGTCTTTTTCTAGTTCCGCAATTAACTTATTAGCACTTATACTTGCTAAAAATATTTTTAATTTTGACATAATTTTACCTATTAATTTTAATGATATTTTTTTTGAATATGTATTATATATCAAAATTAAATAAAAGTAAAGAGAATGTTAATAAATTAATATTTAATTTAGAGACCGGCATTTCGGTTTTTTAAGGCTGTTTTGATTAACTTATCAATAGAAATTTCGGGGTTTTGGATAATGATGCCTTGAACGGCATGTTGAGCTTCAAATCTAGAAAATCCTAGATTTACTAGAGCTTTTATTACTTCATTACATGCGACGGGCGTGATATTCTTAATATTCAAGCTATCTTTAATAATAGCTGAACCGCTGGATATTTTCACTACTTTACCTTTCAGCTCTAACACTATACGCTCGGCAAGCTTAGCCCCGACGCCGGATATTGCTTTAAATACATTTTTATCTTCATTATTTATAGCAATTTGAATATCTGAAGGTGTAAGGCTTGATAAGATAGATAAAGCCATTCTTGTACCTATACCGTTTACTGATTGTAACAAATTAAAAAAATTTTTCTCTTCTAGAGTCAGAAAACCGTAAAGATGAATATACTCCTCTCTAACATGGGTTTCGATAAATAGTTTATAAAACTCACCTTCAGCAAGTTTACCTAAAGTTTTACCTGAAGCATAAACAAGATACCCTACCCCATTTACGTCAATTATAATGTAATCATCGCCTTGGGAATCAATCTTACCGCTTAATTTACCGATCATATAATTTATTTCTTCTTTTTCTTACTTCTACTATATATTAAAATTAGTGCCGGTAAAGCGGTAATAATTGTTGCTAAAATGTAATGAATAACAAGCGGTCTATCCATCATATGACACTGCCCATCATTAGGAATAGTTTGAGCCAAAACCATATAAGCAACTATTATTGTTACTACTATATATAAAACGGTAAAAAATAAATATTTTATAAAATTTTTCATGTTAATCTCTTGTGAATCAACTGTGTCCATATCAACATTGTTGCATGGCTTGGAAAATGTGTTCGGTGTCATTCCAGCGTAGGCGGGAATCTAGGGTCAAGCGAGATAAATCGAGCTTTAAAAAAAGCTTTAAAGTACTGGATTCCCGCCGTTGCTAAGAATGACATTAATTGCCTTTATAATCAAGCTAACTACAACATTCGTACAGTAGAGAGTCAAGCCACGGGGTAACGATGAAAAAAACCGCAGTCTAACTTTTAAGAAATTTTTCTGATTCTTTTGTTGATAACCATTCCGGCTGTTTTGTAATATTTGTTGCTGCTTATAAGTCAATGAGCGGAGCGTATATTAAACGTTCAGCATCATTGAGCTTATAAAACGACATAACAAATTTTTAAAGTTCTATGTTAGTATACCTATAATAACTCTGATTCTTGTTGCCTTTACTCTCTAGTATCCCCTGCTCTAAACCGTATAACAAGTCTCTACTAGCCGTTGCCGTAGAATATTTTTATGTATATTAGTATAATCTTTTCTAGAAAACCATTTATCTATTAAATTAACCTTAGCAAATTCAATTCTATATAATGGAGTACTTGCCTCATATGTTATATTATTACTATATAATCTTAATGCTGCAACTATTTTATCAAGCATAAACTCGATAAATAACGTCATTCACCAAGCGTATCACACTTACTTAAAACACTATAATATTCACTTTGATTATTCCTTATCAAACTTTCAACGGAAATATATTCAAAAATTTCATTAGTTTGTATTAGTAATAATTGTTGCCATAATCTACCGATTCGCCTGTTACCATCAGAAAAAGGATGGATAAATTCAAACTCATAATGAAATATACAAGCCTTAATTATTCCGGAAATGTTCTTATCTTGTGTTATAAACTCAGATAAATCCTGCATTAATAAAGATGTGGGCTTGCCGGATGTGCAAAATGTATAATCTCTGTGCCTTTAAATATAGCGGCATTACCTTTACGCCACTCCTCATTATCTTCTACTAATCCTTGCATTAATATCTCATGTGCTTTTAGCAATGATTCAACTTTAAAAGGATTAAATATAGTCAGATCATTATATAATTTTATAGCATTTTTTACTTCTAAAATATCCTTTTCCGGTGCCAGTACCCTTTTTCCATCTATTAAATCTGTTATCTGTTTTATGCTTAAATTATTTCCTTCAATTGCTAAAGAAGAGTGGATAGTTTTAATTTGATTATTTTTGCGAAGTTTTATAGGCTGAGAATAAAGCTTGCTACCGGCTAAAACACCAAGCTCATAAGAAATATCTTGTAGTAATACCAAGATTGTATTAGTTATCTGAAAAGGCGGTCTGTTACTCATTATATGATAGTATCATATGATACTATCATTGTCTACGAAGAAAATTTTTTAATCATTCTAAGCTAAAGTACTATGAGCTGCTAATTTTGCTCACCCTGCAAAAATTAATAACATAGTTTAGAGGTTCGAATCCCATATGGCTAGCCACATAGGACATCTAGTCAAATATTAGGTGAGCAATCCTTATTTTAATCAACTATTCAGAGGTTCGACAAAATTTTACAATTTTAGAGATATTTTCAAAATTTTTTATAAAATACTATATTAGCCCTTGATTTATTAAAGATTTCTATCGCTTATGGTCCGCATTATGTACCATACTCATGCCATCGAGGACAACCTGAACATAACAATTATATGAATAAAACTTTGCTTTGTTTAGATAAATCATCTACCTCAATATCCTCAATCACTCCGGTTTTACGGTTTTTTAGTTCAACAATATCATCTGCTGCTTTTTTAGGACCGATTATAATTTGATAAGGTGAGCCGATAAGGTCATGCGTTGCGAATTTACTGCCTGGTCGTGCATCAGTATCGTCATATAGTACCTCGATGTTTTGAGCAGATAGCTCTTTATAAACTTTTGCCGCCAGCTCTACGCATTTACTATCATGAATATTTAAATTAATTAGAGAAGCTTTAAAAGGAGCAACGCTCAAAGGCCATATAATACCTTTCTCATCGCAATTTGCTTCTATAATAGCTGCCACTAACCTTGAAATACCTATGCCGTAAGAACTCATTTCTACAGGGGTTAATTTACCGTGTTCATCATTAATAAGAGCGTTCATATTAACAGAGTATTTTGAGCCGATATAAAAAATATGCCCGGCTTCTATTCCTTTACTGCTAGTTATTGCTTGTGAAGAGGAAGGCAATTTATTCAAATCATGCTTTTCTTCGGCTGCTGCGTACCAGCTTTTAATTTCCTCTACTTCCATATTAGGATTATCTTTTAAAGTCTTAAATCTTTTATCGTAATAAATAGTACTTTCACCGGTTTCGGCAATAATATGAAACTCATGGCTTAAATTGCCGCCAATCGGACCGTTATCGGCAATAACCGGGATAGCAAACACGCCTAAATCCCTGAAAGTATTGATATAAGCCTGATACATTTGGTTATAGGTCTTAACGGCATTTTCTTCGTTTATATCAAAAGAATAAGCATCTTTCATTAAAAACTCTCGTCCTCTCATAACACCAAAACGGGGTCTAATCTCATCACGAAATTTCCATTGGATGTGATAAAGATTTTTTGGCAAATCCTTATATGACTTAATATTATGACGGAAAATATCCGTAATCATATCTTCATTAGTCGGGCCAAATAGTAAAGTATTATCATGACGATCTTGAAATTTCAGCATTTCTTTACCGTAGTTATCAAAACGTCCCGAT
Organism: Rickettsia senegalensis; assembly: GCF_056135685.1. Classification (NCBI taxonomy): domain Bacteria; kingdom Pseudomonadati; phylum Pseudomonadota; class Alphaproteobacteria; order Rickettsiales; family Rickettsiaceae; genus Rickettsia; species Rickettsia senegalensis. The sequence goes on from NZ_JBVYTQ010000001.1 coordinate 1,190,035, forward strand.
TCCATCCATAAATGTGCCGGCTGAATACAAGGCATTAGAACTTCCAAAGCTCCTGCTTTGTTCATATTCGAGCGTACTATATTCTCGATATTCTTAAGTACCTTTAAGCCAAGCGGAAGCCATGTATAAATACCTGTCGCTTGCTGCCTAATCATTCCACTTCTAAGCATTAATTTATGCGAAGTTACTTGAGCTTCACTTGGCTCTTCCTTTAAAACAGGTAAAAAATATTTTGATAATAACATAGAATTTTTTTAGTTTAGTGTATTTTCCGTTATTGCGAGAAGGCATTGCCTGCGTGGGCGCCTAATCGTCATTGCGAGGAAAGACTGTAAGTTTTGACGAAGCAATCTCATGCCAAAAACCTGAGATTGTCACGCTCCTTTCAGTCGCTCGCAATGACGATGAACATACACTTACCTTTTAGCGGTAAGATTCAAAAACTCATGGCGATATTTCTGCTGCTCGGCAAATATACCCGTATAATGCATAGTGTTCATAACGCTATTATCTTGCATCACCCCGCGCATCGACATACAACTATGTAAAGCAGAAATCTTAACGGCAACGCCAAGCGGTTTTAAATTCTCCTGTACGCTTTCTGCTATTTGTACCGTCATTTTTTCTTGAATTTGTAGCCTTCTAGCAAAAATATTTACTATTCGTGCTAGCTTACTTATACCGATAATACAATTATCGGGAATATAAGCTATATGTACCGTACCGTTAAAAGGTAACATATGATGTTCGCAAAAAGAGGTAAATTTTATGCCTTCCAACGAGATAAAGTCCTGAAAATTACAAGTATCGTAAAATTTAGTACTTAATATCTCAGCTATATCTTTTTCATAACCGGCAAATATCTCTTCATAGCTATTAATTACTCTCTCAGGAGTTTTAAGTAACCCTTCTCTATTTGGATCTTCACCGATAAATTTTAGTAACGTTCTTACCGCTTCTTTAGCTTCTTCTCTAGTTGGTTTACTCATGTTCTAGTTTTATACTTTTTAAAAACATTGTTTTACCACAAATATAAACAAACATCAAGCCGCCTACTATAGCAATGAGCCCTCCCCCGCCCATCATACCCATTAATAGCTTAGCTGACATTGGCATTACACTATTTGGATCTTTCCGCATAACACCGTAACCACCGGCGAATGCTAGCCCGAGTATGTGCAGAATCTGCCCGAATGTTAGGAGGTAGACGGCAAATGTCGTGCCGTAGCCCCTTATGTCATTCCCGCAGAGGCGGGAATCCATTTTTTCTAATATTTTTTTTTGGATTCCCGCTTCTGCGGGCATGACATAGCGGACAGAAATGACATTGATACCCAAATAACTATACCCCATACAAGCAATGCTAATCCCTACTATAGAGCCGTGATAATGTGCAGGGATTACTACATCTATACCGGTGATGTTCATGGCAATAAGCCCCCCAAGTAGGAATAAAGTAATAGAGCACAGGAGGGTGGTTTTAGTGATATCGTCATTGCGAGAAAATTGCATAGCAATTGACGAAGCAATCTCAGCAAACATCCTGAGATTGCCACGCTCCTTACAGTCGCTCGCAATGACGGTACAGTGACATACCCCCTCACCCCCCATACCGGCCAAACATAAAACAGGGGTAATACCTCCTAAATATTTCATATGGTTTGTATAAAACTCTTTAAAACTACCATCAATAATATCATAAGATATATGACCGCAAACTATAAGAACGCCAAAAATAAAATTCAAATAAAGTAAGAACAGATAAAATTTTTGGAATTTTAATTCTCTGCCTATTAGCTTCTGAAATAAGACAATCCAAATAAATATTAATATTTGAGTATATATAAATTGTAATAAATGACCTCCGCTCCAAAAAAGTAATTCATAATAAAATTCTATCTCGATTGGAATAATTTGAATGATATTTTGTAAGCCTTTATAAGACAATCCAAAACAAACAAAGCTTAAAATAAACATTATAATGGTCGATAATATTGTAAAATTAACTAGATTATTTAAGTTCGTCCAATCGAAGAAATATAAAATATTTATAGCGTATAACAGCAACGTAACGCCAAATAAGCTTAACCCCAAAATAAACACTATATTCTCAAGCATCGGTATATAATTATTCATCACCGGATTATGCCCCGCTATTGGAGAAATAGCGATTAGAAGAGTAGCTAGAAAAGCGAGTTTAGGGTAAAGACGAAACACGTCATTGCGAGCGAACGTAGAGAGCGTGGCAATCTCATGAAGCAGTGCAAAATTCTTGAGATTGCCGCGTCGAGACTTTGCCTCGCCTCGCAATGACGTTTCACACCCCCAAACACTAGCTGTAACGGACAATAACCAAATCAATACCGATAAATTAACATGAATAATTAAAGCAGATTTGAAAATATGTGGGTTTGGAAAAAAGCTCGATAATTGAGGAGTACGTAACACTACCAAAATAACCGAATATAAACCTGCAAACCCCAAAGATAAAATACCGAGTTTGAGCCATGAGAGAGTTAAGCGATTATTTTGTGAGTGATTGGTAGAATTCATAACTACAGGTAAATATTAAATATAATCTACAAATAGCTTACGGTATCTGAATAAGCAATATTTTTTATTTGATTTGGAAACTAACATAAGCTATTAATAAGTCAATCACGAGTTAATAGTTAGATATGACTAACCACCCCCGCATTGGAATCAGTATTTTAATCTTTAATAATAGAAATGAAATTTTATTAGGTAAACGTATTAGTTCCCATGGTGAGTCTAGTTATACTCCTGCCGGTGGACATTTAGAATTTAGAGAAACATTTGAAGAATGTGCTATTCGTGAAGTTTTAGAAGAAACAAATCTGATTATTGAAAACCCACGATTTATAGCTGTGACTAACGACGTCTTTGAAATAGAACAGAAACATTACGTCTCTATTTTCCTTAAAGCTCATTGTTTAAATGAGCATGAATTACAGAACCTTGAACCTCATAAAGTAGAAAACTGGCAGTGGTTTGCTCTTGATAATTTACCCCCTAACCTCTTCCTGCCTCTAAAAAGACTCATCGAGAAAAATGTTATATATACAAAGAAATTATTGATTAATCTAATATTTCTTATTCTACTTTAAATATGTAATATAGATTTTAGTGGATTGAATGGTGGGTTTGAGAAGACTTGAACTTCCGACCTCACGCTTATCAGGCGTGTGCTCTAACCAGCTGAGCTACAAACCCACAGTGTAGAAGTATGGTGAGCTCGCCGGGATTCGAACCCGGGACCCTTTGATTAAAAGTCAAATGCTCTACCGACTGAGCTACGAGCTCTGAAATATATTAAAACCTACGTCATTGCGAAGAAATTATGAAATAATTGACGAAGCAATCTCAGGAGCCCTACTTCCTAAGATTGCCACGCTCCTTGCAGTCGCTCGCAATGACAAAATATATTCAAAAATTATGTTTTACTTTATCGCCGAAAAAGGCTAATCTGTCAACAATTATTTTTTAATTTAATATATAGGAAGTTTATGCAGCATCAGGATGTGGCCATAATTATCCCCTCAAGGCTAAGTTCAACTAGGCTTAAACAAAAACCGCTGCAGCTTATCGGCTCTATAACTTTAATCGAGCGGGTATTCAAACAAGTAAATCATGCTAACCTTGAGCATACATATGTTGCGACCGACTCGGAAGAGATAGCAAATATTATTAAAAAAGTCGGAGGAAAAGTAATATTCACGGATAGTGCTATCCCAACCGGTACTGATCGTACTTATGAAGCTTTTAAATTAATTCCAAATAATCAAAACATTAATTACATAGTTAATGTACAGGGAGATATACCTTTCATTGAACCTAGCTCTATTTTGAAAATTATAGAATATTTAAAAAACAGCGAGTACGATATTGTTACACCGGTAGTAAAGGTAGATAGGGAATCAGTAGAAGCTAGTAGTAATGTTACCGTAGCGGTTGACTCGGCGGGGAAAGCATTGTATTTTTCGCGTAGTCTTATTCCAAACGGTGCAGAAGAATTTTTATATCATGTAGGCATGTATGGTTTTCGCAAAAACGCTTTAGAAAAATTTGTATCTCTTAAGCCAGCTTTTTTAGAAAAAACAGAACATTTAGAACAATTACGTGTTCTTGAAAACGGCATGACTATAGGTACATGTTTAGTTGAGAATGTTCCTATTTCCGTAGATACGGAAGAAGACTTAAAAAAAGCAGTAAAATTTTACGAAAATATTAGTAAACTAGGTTTATAATAAATAATGGTACGTTTCATTTTTGTTACCGGCGGCGTTGTTTCATCACTCGGTAAAGGTCTAGCGGCAGCATCTCTTGCTATGCTACTACAAGCAAAAGGATTTAAAGTCTGCGTACGAAAACTAGCCCCTTATCTTAACGTCAACCTTGGGACTATGAATCCTCACGAACATGGGGAAGTATATGTAACGGATGATGGAGCAGAAACGATCTAGATCTTGGACATTATGAATGTTTTACCGGAGTTTCCTCGTGCAAGTTTGACAGCATCACAACAGGAGCTATATACTCAAAATTACTTAAAGATGAGCGTTTAGGAAATTACACCGGCGTTACCGTTCAAATCATCCCGCATGTTACAAATATAATAAAAGATTTTATACTTTCAAACACCAAGGGCTTTGATTTTATTATTTGTGAAATAGGTGGTACAGTCGGTGATATTGAAGGTCTACCGTTTTTTGAAGCTATAAGACAAATCGGTAACAAATTAAAAAACGAAAATTGTTTATTTATTCATTTAACATTATTACCTTATGTTAAAACCGCCCGTGAATTAAAAACAAAACCTACCCAACACTCAGTTAAAGAATTACGCACTATAGGTATTACACCTAATATACTAGTATGTCGTGCAGAACGGAACATTTCAAAAAGCGAAATAGATAAAATAGCTTTATTTTGTAATATAGAATCTGAGTATGTTATTCCGGCAATAGATCAAAAAAATATATATTTAGTACCGATTGCGTATCATAATTCAGGTCTTGACAATAAAGTACTAAAATTTTTTAATATTAATGTCGTACCGTCCAAATTAGATAAATGGTATGATATAATTGGTAGGCTAAAAGATTCTAATTCAAAAGTAAGAATTGCTATAATAGCTAAATATCATAAATTAAAAGATGCTGATAAATCAGTAATCGAGGCACTTGATCATGCAGGTATTTATTACAAATACAAAATTGATTTAGTATGGATAAATGCTGAAAATCTAACTGAAGAGATTATTAATAAAAAATTATTAAATATAGATGGTATTTTAGTACCAGGTGGATTTGGAGAACGGGCAACTAAAGGAAAAATTATAGCAATAACATATGCCCGTACTAACAACATACCTTTTTTTGGAATATGTTTCGGTATGCAACTTGCAACGATCGAAATAGCTCAGAACTTAATCGGTATTAGAGATGCAGTAACGGCAGAATTTAAAGTAGACGGTACAAAAATTATTGAGAAAATAAATAAAAACTGTGAAGACTCAAAAATAACAATTGAAAATGTAAAAAAGACTATGAGGTTCGGCTCTTATCCTTGTAGTTTGGTTGCAAGTACCATTGCAGCTAGTGCTTATAAAAGCCTTGAAATAAATGAGAGACATCGTCATAGATATAAATTTAATAATGAATTTCAAAATATTTTTGAAAAAAAAACGGAGTAGTATTTAGCGGTTTTTCAAAGGATGAAGAGATTGTAGAAATAATTGAACTACCGGAACTTCGTTGGTTCGTAGGAGTACAGTTTCATCCGGAATTTAAATCTAAGCCTTTTGAAGCTCATCCGTTATTTATTCAGTTCATTAAAGCAGCGATTGAGTATACTCTGCGTAAATGAATAGTTGGTATACGAAGATCAACTTGGAAAGGAGTAAGGAGTTCACAAGACAAGGAGCGGCAGCAGCTACTTAATACGTGAGCATCACAGATCTTGTAGAACGACGTAGCCAATTTTTCAAGTTCATCGAGTATATAACAAATGTAATTAACAATAAAATATGAGACTATTTTAAAAAATCTTGACATAGTTTTTATTATAGTCTAGGTTGCATAAAAAATAATATAGCCGGACAGTTTTTGAAAAACGCTGGGGGTCATCCCTGCAAAAGTCTTGTTGCGTGGAACGGTTTTTCCGTCATTGCGAGCAGCCTTAGGCTGCGTGGCAATCTCATGAAATAATACTCCTGAGATTGCTTCGTCGATTACTACGTAATTCTTCTCGCAATGACAACTCTAGCATCCACTCCGGTACTAAAAAAATAAGCTCATAGTAAATCAATGGATGTCGTGGATTCTAACTTCGCAATTTGGAATAAAGCCAGAAACAGTAAATTTAGGCATATAGTATGGCCGATTAGATCGTATGAATTAACCAAATTCATCCCGATGGCTTTACTAATGTTTTTTATTCTACTTAATCAAAACTTAGTTCGTAGTATTAAAGATAGTTTTGTTGTTACCTTAATTAGCTCGGAAGTATTGAGTTTTATCAAACTTTGGGGCGAAATGCCTATGGGAATTTTATTCGTTATTCTTTATTCTAAACTCTGTAATATTATGACAACAGAGCAAGTTTTTAGGATAATTACCGGCACTTTTTTATTTTTCTTTGCAATTTTTGGTTTTATTTTATTTCCGTACAGAGAGTTTTTTCATCCCGATCCCGAATTGATTAAGCACTATATCACTGTTCTTCCTCACTTAAAATGGTTTTTAATAATTTGGGGACAGTGGAGTTTAGTATTATTTTATATTATGGGGGAATTATGGCCGGTTATAGTATTTACTCTTTTATATTGGCAGCTTGCAAATAAAATTACTAAAGTCGAAGAAGCACCGAGATTTTACTCATTTTTTACTTTATTTGGACAAACTAATTTACTCATCTCAGGAACCGTGATTATTTATTTTGCTAAGAGTGAGCATTTCTTATTACCTTTATTTTCTCATCTAAACGATACAAATGAAATCCTTTTAAAATCCTTTATTACGATTATTTTAATATCAGGATTAATTTGTCTAGCTCTTCATAAACTTATTGATAAATCAGTCGTAGAAGCAGACAAAAATATTAAATTTAAAAATCAAAGAACGGATATATTAAAATTAAGCTTAGTCGAAAGTGCAAAAGTAATATTAACTTCTAGATATCTCGGTTTTATTTGTCTTCTTGTAATGTCTTATTCTATGAGTATTAGCCTAATAGAAGGATTATGGATGTCAAAAGTAAAACAACTCTATCCTGCTACAAAGGATTTTATATCCTATCACGGTGAAGTGTTTTTTTGGACGGGAGTACTCACATTAGTTAGTGCGTTTTTAGGAAGTAGTTTAATTAGAATATGCGGCTGGTTTTGGGGGGCTATTATAACACCGATTATGATGTTTGGAGCAGGCGTTATGTTCTTTTCATTCACGGTTTTTGAAATGCACCTAGGAAATATTGTAAATACTCTAGGCTATAGTGCGCCGCTTGTCGTTATAGTTTTTATCGGCGGACTTTGGCATGTACTTTCCAAATCCGTAAAATATTCACTTTTTGATGCTACTAAAGAAATGGTATATATTCCGCTCGATAGTGAAATGAAGACTAAAGGTAAAGCTGCCGTTGATGTTATGGGCACTAAAATCGGTAAATCAATAGGCGCTATTATTCAATTCATATCCTTTAGTATTTTCCCGAACGCCGTACATAACGACATAGCCGGTTTATTGATGTTTAGCTTTGTAATCGTATGTCTATTATGGCTATACGGCGTAAAAGTTTTATCGGAACACTATAATAAGATGATAAAACGTTGACAATTTTGTGTATCATCCTGTAAGACATTGGTGTTGTTGCGTGGACCTGCTTTTCCGTCATTGCGAGAAGAGTTACGTAGTAATTCGACGAAGCAATCTCAGGAGTTTGTTATTATTTCATGAGATTGCCACGCATTCTACGAATGTTCGCAATGACGTGTGGTGGTATTCACGCGGGAATGACATAAAACAAGCCATACAACAAGATCGGTTTGACCACTAAATCGATCCACGTAATAGTTGCTCAAACTACTGTATTTTAAGCATCCTCTCCTATTAATCCTTGATCAAGTAAATCAAAAGCCTCATCCAAACACTTATATAATGCATTTTCTTGAGCTACTTCCGAATAATCTTCGATTAACCCTAAATTTTGACAAGTAGTAACAAGTTTAGCTTTTTAAACTATCACTCTCTTGATTTTCAATATAATCTAATATTATTTTTGAAATATCTTGGTTTGCTTCGTCATATTTATTTTTTAAGTTCTGCAATCTATCAATATATACTCTTAACGTTTCTACTTCTTGACTTTGATATATTAAGCCCTTTATTTTTTCAATTCGTTTTATTAACCGCTCTGCCTCTTCATGTGGTTCTTTACAATGTCTTACTAAGTTTGCTTTTGTAAAGTTAGTATTAGCATTATTATACATTAATAGTGAAGAATAATTTTGTTTTCTACTGAGTTACGACCACAGTAATATAATATTTCACCCCTCTGTTTATAGTCATTCACCGTAGCACCATATTCAAGTAACATTTTGGCTTTTTCAAAATTACCTGTAACTTCTAAAGCAGTATAACCATTCTCATCTTGTATATTAGGATCAATATTTTTTTGAAGTAACTCTTTAAGTTCTACTAGGTCAGTTACATGATGTAGGGTACCTTTGTTTTCTGGGCTATCTACCGTATCAAAGCTTACATCTTTACTATTAAGACTATTGTTAATACTAATGCGTAAATCATGAAACACATCTGGAACGGTTTTATATTCTTTTGCATTACTCCCCTTTCTTATACAAGATTTAAAAATATTGATTAACTTAGAAATTTTAGGCATATTTATCTTCTTTTTTTAGTTATTTTATTAAAATTCCATGTTTCATGGTATTTTCGATTCGGCATTATATTAATCTATTTTAATAAAATCAATGTGAATGGTTAATTTTTATGAATTAACCAATTAATAATATAATTTAAAAATTCTTTTTTCTTGAATCTATTTGTAATATAGTAATAGGCATATTTAATATTTGTAGAGGGAATAATGAAAAAAAATCCAAAAATCTCATTAATAGGTAGCGGTAACATAGGTGGTACGCTTGCTCACTTAATTAGCCTTAGAGAACTCGGTGATATCGTGTTATTTGACGTGACTGAAGGAATACCGCAAGGCAAGGCTCTTGATCTCATGCAAGCCGGTACAATAGTCGGTTCTGACATCAAAATAAAAGGTACAAACGACTATAAAGATATTGAAGGGTCTGATGCAATAATTATTACTGCCGGTTTACCAAGAAAACCAGGAATGAGTAGAGACGATTTAATTAGCGTTAATACCAAAATTATGAAAGACGTAGCACAAAATATAAAAAAATATGCTCCGAATGCTTTTGTAATAGTAATTACCAATCCGCTTGATGTTATGGTATATGTCATGCTTAAAGAAAGCGGACTACCTCATAATAAAGTAATAGGTATGGCAGGCGTACTTGACTCATCAAGATTTAATCTTTTTCTTGCCGAAGAGTTTAAAGTATCGGTGAGCAATGTTAATAGCACAGTTCTCGGCGGTCATGGTGATGCAATGGTACCTCTTGCAAGATATTCTACAATATCGGGCGTACCGATACCCGACCTAATAAAAATGGGCTTATCAAGTAATGAGAATATTGAAAAAATAATCGATCGCACTAGAAGCGGCGGCGGTGAGATTGTTGCATTACTTAAAACAGGTTCTGCTTATTATGCCCCTGCAGCCTCAGCAATAGAAATGCTTGAAGCATATTTAAAAGATAAACGTCAAATTCTAACTTGTGCCGCTTATCTACAAGGTGAATATGGGGTTAATGATTTATATGCCGGAGTACCTATTATTATAGGTAAAGAGGGCGTCATAAAAGTAGTAGAACTGCAGCTAACTAAAGAAGAAAAGGCATTATTCGACAAATCAGTTGAGAGAGTTAAAAAACTCATTGACACGATAAAATAAATGATAAAATTATATTATTGAAGCACAAATGTAACAAGATTTAAAATATTGAATTAATACTAATTATTAGTATTGTTAATTTAACATAAATGGTATTACATTTTGGTTTATTTTTATTAATAGAAGGAAATTATGAAACATAAGAATGAATTAGACCGGCTAATAAGCAATCTTTATTTAATAAAAAATACTAATTTAAATAATATTTTAGAAGCAGATAAACTAGCTATAACACGTACAACTAATTTTATAGAAGCTCTAATAAACAAAATAGACCCTAGAAAGCCTGGACCGTATGTTTCTCAGCAACAAGCTAACTTCAAAGTAGCAAACAAAGTGGTAACTGATAAAAATATACAAGGTGCTAGTAAAGAAATTTATTTAAAAAATCTACCTATTAGTATTGGTAAAGTTGAAGGCTTTAAGGAAGATGGAAAAGGTAGAAAAACCAAGGCTCAACTTGATGTCCTAATATCCCCTTCAGATTTTTCAGAATTATTAAGACTAAGTAATTCATTACCGATCACTAATGAGCAAGGATTAGAAATAAAGAGCAACATTAATCTATTGCAATTGATGGAAGAAGTTGTTCAGAAAGTAGGGAAAAGTAACTTAAATATACAGCAAGATAAAAAAATACTTACCTCACAAAAAAACGCACAAGCTATAACACACAGTCAACAAAAAGTAGAGCTTAGCCTTAAAGAAGAGATAATAAAGTTAAGGGAAACAGTTCAAGAAACAATCAAAAATCCAACTAATAATGAAGAATTTAATAAGACATCAAAAGAAATTTTAGATTTGATTAATAATATCAACTCTCATCAACCATCTAGATTACAGGCAGCTAGAAATAAAATCCTGAGTAGCGGAGGAAGCCCTAATGCTAAAAATACAAAAATAGAAAAATTTTTTCTTGAACAACATGAATGGGATAAATTTCAAGAATTAAGAGAAAGATTACAAAAAATAAAAGAACCTAGAGAAAAATTAGACGAAATGAAAAATTTTTATGATGTGATTAATTCATTAGATAAGAATATCCTTCTAAGAGCAATGCAAGGGAAACAAAAAGCTCAACAAGCTTCCAATCAAAAAGCACAAGAGATTATAAGAAGTAAATTTTTATACCTTGATAATGCCGGGGATTTTTCAGACGGTTTACAAAATTTATTTGAAGAATTAAAAAATAAAGAAGAGAGAGGGCAAAAAGAACTTATAGAAGCATCTAAAAATATACTCAGCAAAAGCATATCAGTAAATAAAAATTACTTCCGTAATACTAATAATTCAAGCGAATTAGATTTACAATATAAGATGTTATTAATAGATCATGCAGATAATATCTCGCAAAATATAAAGGAGGCTCTAGTCTTATATGCCGGAAGTAATAACAATAACCAGATTGATATATTATCTGAAGAATTAGCAAATAAATTTAAAAATATATCAAATTTAATAAGGCAAAATGAATCAGTACTACAGAAAGAAACAGGTAAATATTCTCCTTCTTTAGAAACTATACCTGAAGATTCTATACCTAAGTTATCACCGGCAATAGTACATTCCTCAACAGAACTTTTTGCAAAACTAGAAAACTTATTCAATGAACTAGAACAATACACTGATAAAATATTAATAGATGCCGGAAAATCTTATGTACAACAAGCAAATATTAAGCCTAAATCTAATAATGTTTCTAGATCTTCTTCTATTGATTCAGGAATCGGTTCGAGTCAAGAAGAATTATCTACCACATTTGGAAAAAGCAGCTCTACTAATTTAATTGAAACTCTTGATTTAGCACAAGCGAAAATTTTATCAAATTCAAATACAACAAAAGATAAGTTAACGGCAACAAAAGAACTACAAAAATCTATCCAACAAAAAGAAGTAAGCAATGAAAGACTTACTCAAGAAGAAATAGATAATATTTATAAAACACTAGGTATATTTGAAGAAATTCAGGAATATGAAAAGAGCGAAAATTCACGTGATCCTCGTTTGTTAAATAAAAACTACTATAAGCTAACTGATCCTCGTGAGGAGCGTAGAAGCGATAATATCGCTTTAGAGTGGGATGATACCGGAATGCTAACTACTGATACTGATTTAGAGTGGGATGACACCGGAATGCTACCTCCTTCCCAAAATAGTGCCATTTTAGATAAATTAAAAGAAGCAGTAGATGATTATATATCTGAGCTACAAAATGAAAAACTATTTATAGATACATCACCAAGACATGTTAATATCGACAATGTATTACCTAAAATACGCAATTTATTTAATGATGAATTAGCTAAAGATACATCTCCAATGCAGGAAGCAATACCGGCTCCTCCTGCTCTTTCCTGGAATACTCATCCTATATTCGGTGATACAATAAAGTTCTTAAAGAGATTTAAAGAAGAGATAGATAAATTTCCACAAGATTACACTAAAGCCTCTACCATACCTCTATATTTAAGTAATGTTAATAGAAATTTAGGAAGAAGTGAATTTTTAGCAAGTATGGTATCGACTTCTCAAAAAGATGAGAGAATTAATGATATATTAGATAAGCTCCAAAAAATTTCTACTAATTGTAGTAAGATAAGTAATAGTGATGATAAGTTTAATAACGAGATTAAAGAATCTTTTGTAGAAATTAATACTACATTAAAAAATATAATAGAATATAAAGGACCCGAAATAGAATATTTAAATTCCAATATAGAAAAAGTTCAAAAGAACTTATCTCGTTTAGAATCTTTTACTTATGAATTATCTAAAAATACATCTACGAAACATACTAAGCAATCAACCCAAGAACAACCTAAAATATCTACAGGAGCAGTTACCGGTATAAAAGATAGAATAGCAAAATTTGAAGCAGACACTGACAGCAAAATCAAAAAATACTGGACAGAAGAAAAGAAACAGACTGTAGAAAAACAACATGAAAATACTCAATCTGACTATATAACTCCTAAGAAAAATTTTGAGTTTGAAAATCGAGGTAAAGAAATTAAAGAGAATAGCACCAAAAATTTAATAAACAAATTTGAAAAAGGCTTTGATAGTAAAATAACAAGATACTGGACATCACCGGAGGCATGGGATAAATGGGAGGAAGAAAAACAGAAAGGTACAGGGAAAGAGAATGAACTAATAAGACCTCGTACAAAATTTTTAATAGAACATTCTAAGCATGCTCAATCTAAAGATAATGCACCTAAAAGGCAAACTAAGAGTTATATAGAAGCTAGTGAGGATACACATATAAAAGAAGGTAATACAAAAAGCTTAAAAGACAAATTTGAAAACTTAGCAAAAGAAGCGAAGCAAATTGGAACACAGGCACAGCAAAGCTCCAAATCTTCAAGTAGCCCTAGCAGCATAAAACCTACAGGTCGCAGTAAAGACGTCAGAGTTATCTAAGACAATTGATTGTAGAAGTCAAGATTTAATCTTACAGACATTATAAAAATTATATCTGAATGTCTGATAAGTTATGACTGTCAGATGAGTATTCAAGATATAAGATTTCGTTATTCTTTTCAACAGCTAACTTTTTACTATCCATAAAAGTCTGCATAGGTGTTTTTCCATAGCAATATTTACCGGAATGCGGTCTTTCATTATTATAATATTCTAGCCAAATATCAAGATCTAGTTGTAGATCATCAAGATCAGTATAGTATAATGGACTGAGAAATCAAGACAAAAAATAATCAAATTCGTTTCCTATTTTTATTATATTGTTAAGCAGCTAATTGATAATAATTTTGCGTATAATTCAGATAAACATCCATAGGTTTTTTGTAACCAATACCCGAATGAAATCTTTGATAATTATACTTATACAGATAATTATCAATACCTATCCTCAGTTCTTTAATATTTTTAAAATCATTAATAAATATACAGTTATATTTTATAGTCCTAAAAAATCTCTCTATTACGATATTATCAATACTTCGACCTTTTCCATTCATTGAGATTTGAATATTATTATCTTTTAGTATCTGTATATGGTCATGACTAGTATATTGACTACCCTGATCACTATTAAATATCTTTGGAGCATTATATTTATTAAGGGCATCCTTCAAGACATCAGTAACAAGAGTTGCATCCATAGAATTGGATAATTTATAACTTAATATAGCTTTGCTATGCCAGTCTATAATAGCCGCCATATACATAAAGCCATCATGAGTTCTAATGTAAGTAATGTCACCACTCCAAACCTCATTGACATTAGGTACATGTACTGTTTTTGTTGTTCTAGATTTAGTCCAATATTGATCAAGTAAATAACTGTATACTTTATGCTCATTATCCTTTACAGAAGTAGACTTTCTCTTATGAGGATAAATGGCTTCTATTCCCATCATCCTCATATATTTTAATACTCGATCTCTGCCAATTGAAAAACCATCCTCTAATAACTGATGATAAATATAACGATAACCAAATTCGGGATTATCTGTATATATTTCATCTATTCTATTTAAGATACTTAATTTATCTACACTAAGCGGTTTAACTTTATAATATGTTGTAGAGCGACTAATATCTAGCAACTCACATTGTCTTGTCTTTGGTAGTTGATCTAGCTTGGACTGGACAAGACTCTTTCTATTTGATAAGTCCAAGCTTTTTAGCTTTCCCACAGCCCAGTCCCTCTCCACCGTAGCTTTCCCAAGAGCTTTAGCTAGTTCATCATTTTGTTCTTTGAGATCACTAATTTGTTCTTGATATTCACTCAAAACTTTAGCTGGCTCAAAAGCTAGAGCTGCATTAGCAACAAACTGCTTTTTCCAATTCTGAATTGTCTTGGAGCTTATCTCATATTTTGATGCTAATTGACTTAAGGTAGCATCCTCTTTTATTAATTCTAATACTACCTTAGTCTTTTCTTCACTACTGAAAATCCTAACCTTATTTTTCTTCATCTTTCCTCCTAAGTTTTACCTATTTATTGTAACTTATTTCGGAAACTTGAGTACTATTTTTTCTGTCCAGTTTTCTCAGTCCATTATAACTCTTTAAACCTATAATAACTGTCTCTACTGTAACCCATAGCTTTATATGCTGACGATATACTACCAAGACTCCTAGCTAATTCTAGTAATCCTATTTTTGGCTTTATTATTTTTTGATTTAGATTCATCTCTAATCCTCCATTTAATATTATCTTAATTTTACTAAATGTAAGATTAAATCTCAACTATTACAGATATAGATCTATAATACCTTTTGTTCCATCATCAAAAACTAATTCTAAATGATAATCATCAATATAACTTACAGATATTACATGCAACATTTTTACTCCAATGGGGCTATAGAATTTAATGGTTCACCATTTTGCGTTTTATTCCAATTATCTATTAGTTCTTCTTTATGGATATTTAACCATTCTGTAACTAGGGCGTGTCATCAATTAAGTTGTTTGGCTGCAAATGCGGCTAATTGGCATCATTTTGTACTTGAATTCGTTAAATAGGACTCACTATTCGCCTCATTCAAATACAAAATGCTTCTCAATTATCCACATTTTCACTTCAAAAAATTAATTGATGGCACGCCCTAATTGCAAAGCTCTTTTAGGAAATTTACCTTCTAATATTTTACCGTTTAGTGAAATTATTACTTCATAATCACCATATCTAGCATGAAAATGAGGAGAGTTATGGTCTCTATAGTACATCATAATTCAAAAAAACGACTAATTACCGGCATAATAATTTTTTATTTATATTAATATTTCAAATTTTAATCCATTTTTTATATTATTTCAAGATCTCATAACCACAATAAAGTGTAATAGTTGAGATTTAATCTTACATTTAGTAAAATTAAGATAATATTAAATGGAGGATTAGAGATGAATCTAAATCAAAAAATAATAAAGCCAAAAATAGGATTACTAGAATTAGCTAGGAGTCTTGGTAGTATATCGTCAGCATATAAAGCTATGGGTTACAGTAGAGACAGTTATTATAGGTTTAAAGAGTTATATGAAACAGGAGGAGAAGAAGCATTATATGAGATTAGTCGGAAGAAGCCAATTATAGCGAATAGAGTTGATCCTGCCGTAGAGAGAGCAGTATTAGATATGGCAGTAGAATACCCCGCTTATGGTCAGCTGCGAGTATCAAATGAGCTTAAAAAGACTGGTATTCTTGTATCACCTGGAGGAGTTAGATCTATTTGGCTACGTAATGATTTAAATAATATCAATAAAAGACTTAAAGCATTAGAAGCCAAAATGGCTCAGGATGGTATTGTTCTTACCGAAGCTCAGTTACAAGTATTAGAGAAACGGCGTAGCGAGAAAGAAGCTCATGGTGAGATTGATACACAGCATCCAGGTTATCTAGGATGCCAAGACACATATTATGTAGGTAATTTTAAAGGCATAGGCAAGGTATATTCTCAAGTGTTTATTGATAGTTACACTCGGGTTGCAGAGGCTAAACTATATACTGATAAAACAGCACTTACCGCTGCTGACATGCTTAATGATAGAGTGTTACCATGGTATGAGAGTCAGCAAATACCAGTACTTCGTATTTTAACTGATAGAGGTGGTGAGTATAAAGGTAATATAGAACATCATGCTTTTGAATTGTTCTTAAGCATTGAGGGTATTGAGCATACTACTACTAAAGCATATTCTCCTCAAACAAATGGTATGTGTGAACGTTTTAATAAAACTATGAAACAAGAATTCTTTGATACTGCTATGCGTAAAAAGATCTATACTGATCTTGATGATCTACAACTAGATCTTGATATTTGGCTAGAATATTATAATAATGAAAGACCGCATTCCGGTAAATATTGCTATGGAAAAACACCTATGCAGACTTTTATGGATAGTAAAAAGTTAGCTGTTGAAAAGAATAACGAAATCTTATATCTTGAATACTCATCTGACAGTCATAACTTATCAGACATTCAGATATAATTTTTATAATGTCTGTAAGATTAAATCTTGACTTCTACACATATCTTACAGTTCTATTATATCTTTCAATATATGCATTTTGCTGAGGCATGCCTGGCTGAATGAATAATAACTTGATATTCTTTTCTTTTGCACACTTGCTCAATAATTTACTGATATATTCAGGTCCATTATCACAACGTATAGATTTTGGCTTACCTCGCCATTCTATAATTTGATCTAGTGACCTGATAACTCTTCCTGCTGACAATAAAAAATCAGTCTCAGTACCAAGGCTCTCTCTATTAAAGTCATCAATCACATTAAATAAACGATATTTCCTACCATTCTCTAAACTATCGTGCATAAAATCCATGGACCAGCAATCATTTATTGTTTTAGACACTATAAGCTTTTTAGGCTTTGCTCTAAGTAATCTCTTCTTAGGCTTTATTCTCATATTAAGGGCTAGCTCCTTATATATCCTGTATACACGTTTATGATTCCAACCAAAACCTTTGATATTACGTAAATATAAAAAGCAGAGGCCAAGGCCTCAGTTCTTTTGATCACCTACTAAACGCATTAGCTGGCCTGCTATAATATCATCCTCAGATGATAGCTTCCTTTTATATCTATAGCATGTTTCGCTGACACCAAAGATCTTGCATGCACTCCTTATAGAAATATCTTTTTCTCCAGATATTATTTTAGCCATCTCCCGCCTTTGAGATGGCTTCCTAACTTTTTTTCAAGTACTTCCTTTAATATATCAGCTCTTAGCCTTTCCTCAGCATACATCTTTTTAAGCCGTGCATTTTCCGATTCTAACTCCTTTAATTTAGT
Source organism: Rickettsia senegalensis (assembly GCF_056135685.1). NCBI lineage: Bacteria > Pseudomonadati > Pseudomonadota > Alphaproteobacteria > Rickettsiales > Rickettsiaceae > Rickettsia > Rickettsia senegalensis. The sequence continues at coordinate 1,207,895 of NZ_JBVYTQ010000001.1, forward strand.
AATCATCGGTAAAGCCATACCACCATACTTTGATCTCCATTTATAAAATGTCGCTGATGGTATTTTGTGCTCTCTCAGTATAGACGCTACAGGCATCCCACCGCTCGCTTGCTTTAAGATAGACATGATTTGGCTATCACTGTGCTTTGATATTGACATTAACAACGCAAAAATAATATAAAGGGTAGTATCAAATTTAACACAAAATATAATATTGTAAGTAAAAAAATCTTATTAGTCGATGATGTCGTTACCATCGGTGTTACTATAAATGAATGTGCTAAAACTGTACGACAAGCGGGGGCAGAGTCGGTAAAGATCATGAGTATTGCGATGACATAGAACGCCATTGTGAGGAAATTACGTAGTAATTGACGAAGCAATCTCGTGCCAAAGTCCTGAGATTGCCACGTCGAGGCTTCGCCTCTCCTCGCAACGACGATTACAAAACCATCAAGAGTGAAGTAACTTATGCAAAATGAAATAAAAAAAGTTTGTGTTATCGGTTCGGGGGTGATGGGTTCAGGGATTGCAGCGTTAATTGCTAATTCCTCTCATAAAGTAGTGCTGCTTGATATTATCGCTAAAGATTCCGATGATCCAAATAAAATAGTAAAAAATGCCGTAGAGAATTTGTATAAACAAAAACCTCCACCTTTGTCTTTTCCGAATAAAGCAAATTTCATTACCATCGGCAATTTAGAACATGAGTTAGAATTAATTAGGGATTGTGATTTAGTAATTGAAGTTATTGTTGAGAAGCTAGAAATCAAACACCAATTATATAATAAAATTATTCCTTATCTTAAAGAAGCTGCAATTATTGCTTCTAATACCTCTACATTACCGCTTAAAAGGCTCAAAGAGAATTTACCGGATAATATCAAATCGAGATTCGTTATTACGCATTTCTTTAACCCGCCAAGATATATGGAGCTGCTTGAGTTAATTATAGACCCTATAGTAGAGCTGCAAGTAATAGAAAGAGTATCAGAATTCCTAACAAAAACGCTTGGTAAGACTATAGTAAAATGTAACGATACACCTGGCTTTATTGCTAATAGAGTAGGGTGTTTTTTACTTGAATTAGTAGCTCGCAAAGCGATAAGTCAAAAGCTTGATTTTGTAGCTTTAGATAAAATATTTACTACATGTTTAGGGCTACCGAGTACCGGAATTTTTGGTTTATATGATCTAATCGGGCATGACGTAATGAAGTTAATATCAAGCTCATTACTTGCCGCCCTTCCTGCAAATGATGCTTATCATAAAATATATGTAAATACTCCCGTTCTCGATAAGATGATAGAGAAGAAGTTAATTGGACGTAAAGGTTATGGGGGATTTTATCGCCTATCGGTATCAAACGGTAAAAAGATTAAAGAAGTTATCAATATAAACGATTTATCATATAGCCCTGTTCAAAAAGTAGATATTTCGTTTAATAGTCTTGATGAGTTACTAGCTAGCAATTCGGTTTACGGTAAATTTTTTACTGAAATTATCACGGAATTTTATGTTTATTTAGCAAGTTTAGTACCATCTGTAACCGATAATATCTATGATATCGATGCTGCTATGAAGCTTGGTTACAGCTGGAAATATGGTCCATTTGAATTATTGACCATAGCAGCTAAAGACGGCTGGAATTCGGTAATTAAAAATGCCGGTTTAAGGCATATCTTACTTCCGCAATATTTAGCCAATAAAGAATATCAAAAAATCGATAAACAAAAATTTAATTCTCACAAAGATATTTTACATGAAAGTCAGATAGTATTAGAAAACGATTCTGCAAAGCTAATAAATTATCGTGAGAATTTCATTTTTGTTATTACTACAAAAATGAATTGTTTAAACCATAATGTGTTTTATTTACTGCAAGAAGCAGCAAGTAAAGCTGAAAATGACAGCAAAAACCTTTATATTTATCCGCTAGGAAATAATTTTTCTGCCGGTGCGGATTTAAAGCTGCTTCTTTCCTATATTGAAGACGGTAATTTTCATGATTTAGAGAATTTATTAAAGCTGGGACAGCAAACTATGCTGCACTTAAAATATTCTAGGGCTCATATTGTTAGTTGTGCCAAAGGAGTAGCCCTTGGAGGCGGGTGCGAGCTGCTATTGCACTCAAGCTATATTGTAGCAAACCAGGAACTGAGCGTAGGACTTGTAGAACTTGGAGTTGGTTTAATACCGGGATGGGGCGGTGTTACTGAAATGTTTGTACGAAGCAAGGGAGATAAAACTAAATTAATCAGAAATATCAGAAATATTATAGAGCAGAATAAAACAAGTTCAGCCGATTACTTTAAATCAGATTATGATGTAGAGAATATGCACGTAAATATGAATAAGCATTATATTTTAGATGAAGCTTTAAAATTAAACCTATCTAAAAAGATAGTACCGATTCCGCATAAAATTACTTTGCCTAAAATAAATTTAGCAACAGAAATAGATACATTAAAATATAACGATCTACAAAATAAGGTAATTAGCAAATTCCAAAATATTATTGATAAGCATCCTGACACAAATGAAGAAGAGTTGCTTGGCTATGAGCGGGAAATATTTTTAGAACTTGTAAAAGACCCAAAAACTATAGAGAAACTGAAAGTGATTGTGAAGTGAAGGATTATTAAGATATTCTGAATTCTTTATTTGTAGAAGTCAAGATTTAATCTTACAGACATTATAAAAATTATATCTGAATGTCTGATAAGTTATGACTGTCAGATGAGTATTCAAGATATAAGATTTCGTTATTCTTTTCAACAGCTAACTTTTTACTATCCATAAAAGTCTGCATAGGTGTTTTTCCATAGCAATATTTACCGGAATGCGGTCTTTCATTATTATAATATTCTAGCCAAATATCAAGATCTAGTTGTAGATCATCAAGATCAGTATAGATCTTTTTACGCATAGCAGTATCAAAGAATTCTTGTTTCATAGTTTTATTAAAACGTTCACACATACCATTTGTTTGAGGAGAATATGCTTTAGTAGTAGTATGCTCAATACCCTCAATGCTTAAGAACAATTCAAAAGCATGATGTTCTATATTACCTTTATACTCACCACCTCTATCAGTTAAAATACGAAGTACTGGTATTTGCTGACTCTCATACCATGGTAACACTCTATCATTAAGCATGTCAGCAGCGGTAAGTGCTGTTTTATCAGTATATAGTTTAGCCTCTGCAACCCGAGTGTAACTATCAATAAACACTTGAGAATATACCTTGCCTATGCCTTTAAAATTACCTACATAATATGTGTCTTGGCATCCTAGATAACCTGGATGCTGTGTATCAATCTCACCATGAGCTTCTTTCTCGCTACGCCGTTTCTCTAATACTTGTAACTGAGCTTCGGTAAGAACAATACCATCCTGAGCCATTTTGGCTTCTAATGCTTTAAGTCTTTTATTGATATTATTTAAATCATTACGTAGCCAAATAGATCTAACTCCTCCAGGTGATACAAGAATACCAGTCTTTTTAAGCTCATTTGATACTCGCAGCTGACCATAAGCAGGGTATTCTATTGCCATATCTAATACTGCTCTCTCTACGGCAGGATCAACTCTATTCGCTATAATTGGCTTCTTCCGACTAATCTCATATAATGCTTCTTCTCCTCCTGTTTCATATAACTCTTTAAACCTATAATAACTGTCTCTACTGTAACCCATAGCTTTATATGCTGACGATATACTACCAAGACTCCTAGCTAATTCTAGTAATCCTATTTTTGGCTTTATTATTTTTTGATTTAGATTCATCTCTAATCCTCCATTTAATATTATCTTAATTTTACTAAATGTAAGATTAAATCTCAACTATTACACCGGTAAAGTTTTTATTTTATCAAGCACCTTATCGACAATGCCAGGGCTTGGGGGACCTTTTTCTTTAATTTTTGCACCTTGCTGAAGTTTATCAACCGGATCATAAGCTTTTGCTACTTTTTCTCCAACGTTAATTACTCCTTCTACTATATGAGTAGGATTGGTAATCACTTTACTGCTCTCCTTTACCACTTCGATTGCTACTCCACTTGCAGCGATTCCGGCACGAGCGACTCTAGCACCATAAAGTGCCGTATCCTCTTTCAGCGTTCTTTTTCTGCCGGCTTATTTTGCGATTGCCGTTCCTGTGGAAGCTCAGAAGCATTTGTTTGTGCCGCTTCTAAAGACTCTACTCTTTCAGGGGTATTTATTGAAGATTTAATCTTATTATCTTCTGCTGCATTTTTTATTCCTTCTTCAGGAGTATTAATAGATGAAGTGTTTAGCTTTTCTTTACTCATACATATCTCATAAAATTATGTTCTATGTTATTTCACATTCTATGTCATTCTCGCTCTTTTATGTCATTCCCGCGTAGGCATTGTTGCGTGGATACCTATGTCATTCCTGCGGAAGCAGGAATCCAGCATAAAGCGAGACACATCGAGCTTTTAAAAAGTTTTAAAGTAATGGATTCCTGCTTTCGCAGGAATGACATCGGAGCTAGCTAAGAATGATATATATACACACTCACCTCTTCCCCATCGCATAGCTAGTAATCAAGTTTTTAATAGGCTTAAAATTATTTATCGCCTTAAACCCTATTTGTCTTAAACATCTTAAATTTTTGGAATAATTTGAAAAAATATTATTTAACTCATCAGTCAGCTTATACATAATAAAATTATCCTCTTGCCTTAGCTTTTGATATTCTTGTAATGTACCATTATTACTAACGATCATACTCAAAGTTTCTATATCCTTTATACCCTGATTAAGCCCCTGCCCCGCTAGTGGATGTACTGTATGAGCAGTATCGGCAATAAGCACCATGTTATTATGAAAATATCTATTGGCTATACGAGCTTTTAACGGGAAGCTACTAATCTCACTATCAATAGTAATTTTACCTAAAGAATTACCGGCATTTCTTTGAGTTAAAAATCTTACTTCTTCTATAGGCAAATTAACAATTAAAGCAGCCTGATCAGAAGAAGTTGACCATATTACAGAAGAGCTGTATTGATCTTTTAAAGGCAATAAAGCAAAAGGACCAAGCGGCAGGAAGTGCTCCATAGCACAATTTTCATGCGGCTTTTCATGCTTAATATTAAATGTAAGAGCAGTCTGATAAGGTTTTTCAATTTCATTAGCAAAGTAATGAGGCCTCACTTTTGAATTTACTCCATCACATATAATTAATAAACTACACTTAAATTGTTTATCATCAAATTTTATGATCGAGTAGTCATTATGGCTTATAACCTCTTGATATTGATTATTATCAATTAATGTTATCAACGGATTATTAGTTATTTTTGACAATAGTATTTTTTTAAAATCACTATTCTTAGCCACATATCCAAGTACAGCGTCATCGTCATTTTGTAAGTCTAATATTTCTGAAGCCTTATTATCTACTACATATACATCTTGCATTTTTGCCACAAACTTCTCAAGCTCTTCCCATATATCAATAGAGGATAAGAAATTTTTAGAATGCGGCGTTAAGGCAGTTGTTCTTATGTCTTTAAAAAACTCCGGGCTTTTTACCGATTTACTCTCGAATATAATAGTTTTTATACCCTTTTGTGCAAAAGAAAGTGCAGTTAGCATACCGCTCAAGCCACATCCTAAAATGATAATATCAATCTGTTTTGTTTCTATTTGATTCATGTATAAAATGTTTTAAATAACCGTTTGTTGCTATAAAACTTAGAAGAAAATAAATAATTGCTATATCCAAATATGAACTATTGCCTGAGTATAAGCCTAAACAACAAATAAATAAACTTACAATAGTCGTAAAACTGTTTAGAATTAATAGATTTATAAAAATATCTGTTTTTTTGATAAATAGGTAGGTTATTAAGCAAATAAATAATGAAATAATAATTAAAAAGATGTTAAGCATAATTTTTAATCAGTTTAAAATCGTCATTGCGAGCGAACATTAGTTCGCGTGGCAATCTCAGGATTTTTGCCCGAGATTGCTTCGTCAAATTACTTATGTAATTTTTCTCGCAATGACAATTCGGTATTAACACACCCTCATTATATATAATCATTTATAACACTACAAACTGCAAATAAAATTAATTAAAATTCCTTAAATAATTTTAATATTATGTAATCTTAGCTAACTTTTACATTATAAATAGCTATTGTGACAAAAATGTTATAAAAAAATGTTGCTTTCTTTTACATTCAGCATTAACGTATATATTTAGGCTTTGATTAATATTTTTAAGGTAAATTGTAATGTCACAACTCGAAGTTTTAATAGTAGACGATGAAGAGAGTATACGAAATCTCATTGCTGCAAATTTGAAAGATGAAGGCTTTAATCCTAAGGTTGCCGCTAATAGTACGCAAGCTCTTAAAATACTTTCCGAAAAACCGGTCTCTGCAGTTATACTTGATATTTGGCTTCAAGGAAGTGAAATTGATGGGCTTGGGATTTTAGAGATAATTAAAAAACGCTATCCTTTAATGCCGGTAATAATTATTAGCGGTCACGGTACTATAGAAACAGCAGTAAATGCTATAAAAATGGGTGCTTACGATTATATAGAAAAACCTTTTAATAATGATAAATTAGTTATTTTACTTAAAAGAGCTTGCGAAGTAACAAAGTTAAAACGTGAAAATATAGATTTAAAATCAAAAGTTATAGATAAAACTGAATTAGTAGGTGGATGTTCGGTAACTTTAAAATATAAAATGGAAATAGAAAAGGCAGCTAGCTCTAGCAGTCGTATAATGATTCATGGTAAAGTCGGTAGCGGTAAAGAACTTGCAGCAAGGTTAATTCATAAACAATCTAAAAGGGTTAATAATCCGTTCATTATTTTCAGCCCTACCTGTATGACTACAGAAAAAATTAACCAAGAATTATTCGGCGAATCAGAAAAGCAGGAAAATCATACCAAACGCCCTACTATCTTAGAATTTGCCAATAACGGTACTTTATATATAGATGAGGTTAGTAATGTTCCTATTCCTATCCAAGTAAAATTATTAAAATTCCTTAAAGATCAAACTATTACAAAGCCTTGTGGAAAAAATATTAAAGTTGATATAAAAATTATCACCGGTACTTCTAAAAATATTCAAGATGAAGTTAATAACGGCAAATTCCTAGAAGATCTATATTACCGCCTTAATGTATCTTCTCTAAAAGTACCTTCATTATATGAGAGAAAAGAAGATATACCACTACTTGTTAAATATTTTGTTAAGCAGCTTTCAAAATTTTCAGGTTTAAAAGAACGTAACTTTGCTGATGAAACTATCGCTGCTCTTCAATCCTATGAATGGCCGGGTAATATTAGACAATTACGTAATGTAGTTGAATGGACTTTAATTATGAATCCGCTAACTACAGGTAATAATGAAATTATCAAACCTTATATGATACCTTCCGAAATATTAGCAAATAGTGCTAATCTCACAAAACTTGAAGATAGTTTTGATATGTTATCTATGCCGCTTAGAGAAGCCAGAGAAGTTTTCGAGCGTCAATATCTATCGGCACAAATGAGTCGTTTTAATAATAATATTTCAAAAACATCTTCATTTGTCGGTATGGAAAGATCGGCTTTGCATCGTAAATTAAAATTATTAAGCTTACATATACCTCCTACAAATAGAATAAATGAAGAAGAATATGAGGAAGCAAATGCTTAAAGTCATATCAATAATTACTATTTATTTGTTATTAAGCAGCTGCTCCGAATCTACTCGTGATGCGAATGGATTACTTACGGATAGCCAAAGCACGGTAATTCGGAATTATATAATATCGCAAAATTCTAAAAACCTTAAAGTGAACCTTAAAGAGAAGTTCGGTTCAAATTTAAAAGGAGTCAAATTAATAGGAGTAAAGCTAATAAATGAAGATTTATCAGGAATAGATTTAACTTCCTGCGAAATATTACGTGCTGATTTTGCAGGTAGTAATTTAGAAAAAGCTATACTTACAAATGCTATAATTCAAGAAAGTAATTTTGCAGATTCGGTAATAAAAAATATTTCTGGGTATAATTCTGACTTTCAAGGTTCAATTTTTAACAAAATAACATTACAAAATACAAATTTTGTTCAATCAAATTTTAGCGATACTGCTTTTAATAAAACTACTATAATAAATGTCAACTTTGAGAATTCTAAGTTTAGTCATGTATTATGGAGTGATAATACTATTGACGGTGTTAATTTTCAAAAAACTAACCTAAAGAATAATAGCTTTAAAAATACTAATATAACAAATTCAATATTTTACGGTACGGATTTAGAAAAAAGTGTAATAAATAACACCGATTTTACTAATAATTATTTTGAATCTAGCGACCTAAGTCAAACTAAATTAACAGCAGTAATAATTAAGGATTCTAACTTCACACAAAGTATTTTTAATGAAGTAAACTTTAATAACGTACAAAGTAATAACTCTTTCTTTTCATACGCTTCCTTTCAAGATTCAACATTACAGAATATTAGCCTTACTAAATGTGATTTACAAAATAGTACAATTAGTAGTTCAGTGTTAAATCATTTTAAAATCGATAATGCTATATTAAATAATATGAGTCTAAACGATAACAAATTTAATAATTTATCAATAAAAAATAGCAATGCTAATTTTGTAAGGATTAATAAAACTAAAGGCTCAAATATTACTTTAGATAATATAAGCTATACTAATAATATTTTTAGCAATAATGATTTTAAACAATTTATAGTGATTAATACTGACTTAAACAACAGTGAAATAATAAACTCAAATATAACTAACGGACAATTTAATAATGTAAATTTTTCTAAATCTTTAATACAAAACGTAAATTTTTCAGATGTTAAAATTACTTTAGGTAATTTAAACCAAGTGGCTCTAATAAATTCTAATCTAACAAATACTACGGTTATTAACTCCGTCCTTTCTAATTCACAAATAAATAATATTAACTACCTAGCATATTCCGGTTTTATTAATACTAATGTTTCTAATAATATTATTTTAAATAGCGATAATTCGAGCAAAATTCCACCAAATAATATAGTAATAAGTTCGGTAAAAGATTTGCAAAAAATAACTAACTTAACAAATATAAATTTAACAAATCTTGACTTAAGTAGTTTAGTATTTAATGGAGTAGATTTTTCAAATAGTATCTTTAAAAACGCTAATTTAACAAATACGGTAATAAAAAATTCTATTTTAAAAGAGGCTAATTTTTCTGCAGCAATACTTACTAAAACAGATTTTTCAAACTCAATATTAATAGATAGCATATTTAAATCAGCTAAAATTGATCAGGCTAATTTTAATAATTCCGACCTCACAAATACCGATTTTACCGAGGCGGTAATTAAAGATACTGCGTTTGATAAAGCTAAAACAGGCGAAATGAAGGGGGTGGAGTAGTTTTTGTTCATGTCATTCCTGCGTGGATAAAAAAACTTATTAGATGTCATTCCTGAGAAAGCAGGAATCCAGAAAAAAAGTATAAATACAGCAAATTTTTGAAATTAAATGTAGAAGTCAAGATTTAATCTTACAGACATTATAAAAATTATATCTGAATGTCTGATAAGTTATGACTGTCAGATGAGTATTCAAGATATAAGATTTCGTTATTCTTTTCAACAGCTAACTTTTTACTATCCATAAAAGTCTGCATAGGTGTTTTTCCATAGCAATATTTACCGGAATGCGGTCTTTCATTATTATAATATTCTAGCCAAATATCAAGATCTAGTTGTAGATCATCAAGATCAGTATAGATCTTTTTACGCATAGCAGTATCAAAGAATTCTTGTTTCATAGTTTTATTAAAACGTTCACACATACCATTTGTTTGAGGAGAATATGCTTTAGTAGTAGTATGCTCAATACCCTCAATGCTTAAGAACAATTCAAAAGCATGATGTTCTATATTACCTTTATACTCACCACCTCTATCAGTTAAAATACGAAGTACTGGTATTTGCTGACTCTCATACCATGGTAACACTCTATCATTAAGCATGTCAGCAGCGGTAAGTGCTGTTTTATCAGTATATAGTTTAGCCTCTGCAACCCGAGTGTAACTATCAATAAACACTTGAGAATATACCTTGCCTATGCCTTTAAAATTACCTACATAATATGTGTCTTGGCATCCTAGATAACCTGGATGCTGTGTATCAATCTCACCATGAGCTTCTTTCTCGCTACGCCGTTTCTCTAATACTTGTAACTGAGCTTCGGTAAGAACAATACCATCCTGAGCCATTTTGGCTTCTAATGCTTTAAGTCTTTTATTGATATTATTTAAATCATTACGTAGCCAAATAGATCTAACTCCTCCAGGTGATACAAGAATACCAGTCTTTTTAAGCTCATTTGATACTCGCAGCTGACCATAAGCGGGGTATTCTATTGCCATATCTAATACTGCTCTCTCTACGGCAGGATCAACTCTATTCGCTATAATTGGCTTCTTCCGACTAATCTCATATAATGCTTCTTCTCCTCCTGTTTCATATAACTCTTTAAACCTATAATAACTGTCTCTACTGTAACCCATAGCTTTATATGCTGACGATATACTACCAAGACTCCTAGCTAATTCTAGTAATCCTATTTTTGGCTTTATTATTTTTTGATTTAGATTCATCTCTAATCCTCCATTTAATATTATCTTAATTTTACTAAATGTAAGATTAAATCTCAACTATTACAAATTAAAAGCTCGATTTATCTCGCTTTATGCTGGATTCCCGCATCCGTGGGAATGACATAAATCGATCCACGCAACAAGACTGCTAAAAGCAGAAATGACATAGAAATTACCGTTGGTTTCCCTTGGAAGGCTTTCCTTTATTAACCTTAGGAGTATTGGAAGGTACCAATGGACTATTACCTCTTCTAGCAGGACTTTGCTTCTTCATTCTATTAATAATTCGTTGTTGTTTAAGATTATTTATTTTTTGTCTTCCGGCTATCCTTATAGATTTAGTAATTTTGGCAGTTTCTACAAATATTTCCTGAGGAGTTTGTATCTGATCAATTTGCTCATAATGTTTTTTAAGAAACTCTTCTTTTATTTTTGACTTTACTCCTTTCAAATCAATATATGTTTTATATAACTTCTTTAATTTTATTTTAGATTCTTTTATTTGTTGTTTGGAAGATTTTTGAGGATGTGATTTAATCGAATTAACAAGACTACTGCCTATTGCTTTTATAATATTAACTGCAGGCGAAGCTATTTTCTTTATTCCTTCATAAATTTTACCGAGTCCTCTAGCAATAACATCTAATATTTTAAGCTCATATTCTTTAGATATAGGAGGGGTATCCCTAATAATATCTCTAGCTTCAGTTAGATTGTTAGCTAAATTAAATAATGCTTTTTTCTCCTCTAAATCAGTAGATCGATTAGCATATGAACTAGCTATATCTGCCTGAGCATCTATAGTATCGGTAATTATTGATTTAGTATCATTAAAAGAAAGGTCTATATGTGTCTTTTTTTGCGTTATAGGACTATCTTCTCTTAATTTATCTAGCCTATCACGTATTTCTTGGTCTTTTTGAGCATTTAGAGCTTTACTTTTTTGTTCTAATTTAACCTCGGATTGTATCTTCTCAACTAGCTTATCTACCTCATCATCGGATTCATAACCAGAGTCATAACCGGATTTTTTTGTGGGGGTATAAGGTCTATCTTGGAGCTTTGCAAATCTTTCTTCTAATTCTTCAAGTGTTGGAGGAGTGCCCTTAAGTTTTGCTAGTCTTTCTTCTAATGCTTTTATTATTTGGTCGTCTTGCTTTTTCTTAGACATATATACCTCTGTAATAATTCTCAATTATTAATAACATAAATTACTAACTAAAATAAAGTATTTTTTGACACGAACTAAGGTATAATTGCATAAAACCAAGTTATGTAAGTAATATAAATATTAAGAATAATCGCCGGCAGTATTATTGTCTAGACTCATGCCTGCTATTTTAATGCTGCTATCTTCAAAATGTAGATATTGGGTGACCTCACTTATTATTCCTGCTTTAGCTATTGCTGCAAAAACAGTACCGGTAAGGTCTTTAACTGTACAAGCTATTTCAAAAAAATGATCTTTTATGTGATTATCTACTTTTACAAAATCATCAGAATTAAAATTCTTTCGCGCTAATAGTATTTCTAATACTTCCTGTTTATGTTTCGATAAACTGCTATATTCTCTAAGAGCGGCATATTCTGTATTCTCTATAGTACTCTCTTTGCTAAACTTCTTTTCAATAAATTTAGCAAGTTTATTTAAATGATATCTCGATACTCTAGCATCCCAAATTTCTTGAACTTCCGGAGTTGAAGCGTTATAAGCATTAATACAATCGTCACCTTGTAAATTCTCAAGTTCTTTTATAGACAACAGCAAATTTTTAATAGACCCTTTAGTAGGATGGTGTCGTATTAACGAATCATCACATAATATATCTATATTATCAGGTATTTGCACGCCAAACCTAACAAGCAACTTAGTCATTTCCAAGTGTTCAAATTCTACACCATTTTCATCTTTATAAATTACAAAAAGTTTTTTCACAGTAGAATAGCTTATATTATGCCTCAAATATTCAGCATTAATATTTGCACCTTTTTTTCAGTAAAAGCTTGGCAGCTTCAATATTATTACCTTCAAATGCCGAATGAAAAGCCGTATGAGTTCCTTCAGAAGCTTCTGTATTTACGGTAAAAATATTATTATCAAGTGAATAATTTATAATATTTAAAGAATCTTCTTCTGCAGCAATATTAAGTAAATTTGCTTTTTCGCCACCTTCGTCTATTATAAAATGTAAATCCCCTCCATTTTTAACAAATTCTTCTAATATAGGGACTAGATCATTTCTAGCAGCTAAACTTACTATTTCTTCTGCTGTACAATTTCCCCACGCTTCTTGAGCTGTTAATATTTCTTTTTCTGACCAACTATTTATTTTTTTACCTAATTCAAAAAATAGTGCTTTTAATTCTTCTGACATATTTTAACCTAATTTAATTTTAACCATGTTATATGGTAAATTATAGTAAAAAATAACTTGAATTTTTAATGAGTTATAAATACTTTTTTAAAAAGCTCTCAAGGTCATCCCAGCAAAAGCAGGGATTCAGTAATAAAAAGGTATAAATATATTGAATTTTCAATGTTAAAAGCTCAATTTATTTCGCTTTTTTCTGGATTCCCGCTTTCGCGGAAATGACATATCAAACAGCTTAGAATCTAGAAAAACATAACATTTTCAGAATATAACTTTATACATTCTTCTTTTTTAACCACTCCCTAACTTCATCAGTAGTGTAAGTTTTAAAATCAGGAGCATTAATTCTTTGTAAGGCAATTTTAGCGTCTTCCGAAACTTCTTGTATTTCCTTTAGATAATATTCAATTGCTTTACGTGCTATATACCCTTTTGACCTGTCTAAGCTTTTTGCAGAGCATGTTAAACTATCATTTAGTTCATCCGGAATAGTTAAGTTAGGTCTTGCCATCTTTTGACCTATATTTAAATTAATAACACACCATGACACATAATAACACGTTATGACACAAACTACAAACTGATATTTAATAAATTATAAATATATGAAGAGTTGGTATACGAAGCCAATTTTTTAAATTCAGCGAGTATACTTATCCATCACGTCAGACATGATTTTACGAGCTATTGGGGCGGCGGCTTTACTACCTCCTCCTCCATGGTCAACAAAAACAGTAACGGAATAACGAGGATCGTGATAAGGAGCAAATCCTAAGAATAAAGCATGATTACGCCTCTCCCAGGCAATAGAGTCACGGCTTAAATCGTCTTTAGCATTTAGTTTGCCTCGCACCTGCGAAGTACCTGTTTTACCGGCAAGTTGCCTATTTTCGCCTAGAATTCTATTATAATACGCCGTACCTCCCGCAACATTCACGGTATTATACAAGCTTTCTTGTATTATTTTGATATTTTCAGGCTTAATATTAACATTATAAAATTCCGGATCGTTTTTTAATATTCTAGGTGTATATAATTTACCGTTACTTGCAATAGCCGTAATAAATCTTGCAAGCTGCATCGGCGTTACTCCTAAAAATCCTTGCCCGATTGCTAAATTAAAACTATCCCCTATTGACCAAGGGAGCTTTAATTTTTTCTTTTTCCACTCTTTTGACGGTACAAACCCGCTACTTTCAGGAGCTAAATCAATACCGGTCTTTGAGCCGAGACCAAATTCTCTTGCAACTTCAAGAATTTTATCCGGACCTACTATTCTGGCTAACTCATACATATAAATATTGCAGGAATGCTTTAAAGCAGACATCATATCTACCGTCCCGTGTCCGCTATGATTCCAGCATCTAAAGCTATTAGTACCAAGAACAGAACTACCGTCACAAAAAACGGTTTTATTAGGATTAATACCTACTTCAAGAGCCGCAAGTACGGTCATTATTTTAAAAACCGAACCGGGAGGATAAGAATTTTGTATTACCTTATTAATTAAAGGTTTATAAGGATCACTCGTTAAACTCTGCCAATAATTTTCCGATAATTTACTGAAATTATTTGATTCAAAACCCGGTGTGGAAGCACAAATTAGTATGTTTCCGGTTCTAGTATCCATAACTATTGCCGAAGAACCTTTAGGATTTAAATATTGCTGGATATTTTGCTGAAGAGAAGCATCGATATTTAAATACATATCTTCACCCGATTTAGTGGGGGTTCCTGCTATTTCTCGTACCTGCTTACCATAAGCATTTACTTCAACTTTTTTATAACCGAATTCTCCTCGTAATTTATTATCGTAATATTTTTCGATACCGGATTTACCAATATTAAAATCGCTTAAGCTATGTATATTTAACTCTTTCTTCTCTTGTTCATTTATTTGACCTAGATAACCTATTAAGTGAGAAGTAACACTTGAAAAAGGATAAAACCTTAAATATCCTATATCGATAAATATTGAAGCCAGTTTATGCTTTTGTTCTTCAATCATTGATACTTGCTGCCAATCAAGCTGATCAGATATTATTAAAGGAGTGTGGCGACTAGATTTTTTAATTTTTTGCTTAATATAATTATATTTTTCCGGAGATAAATTTAAAATATTACTAATTATTTCTAATTCATCCCGATAATTATTATTAATGCTCCTATCTATTACTAGCTGATAACATGGTTTATTAGTAGCTAAAATATTGCCGTCTAAATCGTAAATTCTTCCTCTAGTCGGCGAAAGTACAACGAAATTAATACGATTCTTATCCGATAAAGTCTTATATTCTTCACTTTTAATAAGCTGTAAATAAAACATTCTTATTCCAAGCA
The DNA here is from genome assembly GCF_056135685.1 of Rickettsia senegalensis. Classification (NCBI taxonomy): domain Bacteria; kingdom Pseudomonadati; phylum Pseudomonadota; class Alphaproteobacteria; order Rickettsiales; family Rickettsiaceae; genus Rickettsia; species Rickettsia senegalensis. Next base: position 1,223,284 of record NZ_JBVYTQ010000001.1, read on the forward strand.
GTGATAAAAATCCGAGTTTACCGAGTCCAATTATAAAGGCCCTTCGTGAAATTAACTCACCATGTAGTATTTTTTTATTTAACATACTTTTTAAAGTAATTCATAGGAGAGTCAATTATAAGACGAACTATATTATAAGAAAATATAGTTGTTAAAAATTGAAAGAAAATTATTAAATATCCGTCTACTTCTAGCTTCTTGATTGTTATTAGTAAATATTTAAAATTCAATATAAATAAGAAATAAACACAAAAAACAACAAAATTTATCAAATAGTTTTTAGCTATAAAAAATTTTGAAGAGAGTTTATATATTATATATGCCGACAAAAAAACTAACGAATTTGTACCGATGGGCATACCGCTTATTTGATCTATCAATAAACCGAGAAAAAATATTCCAAAAACATTTAAGGAATATAACGACATAAAGTAATAAATAAATATAATTTCTATCGCCGGGAAAATGCTACTTTGAATGCCTATTTTATAGCTCACTAACGGAAATAATATTATAAAAAAACATAGCAAAGCAAACAGCAATTTTAATATTATCCGTAAGCTATTTTTATATATGTCCTGTTTTATCTTTAACATGAATTATCTTATTTTCTGTCATTCCCGTGAAGCATTGTTGCATAGATCTGCTTTTCGTCACTGCGAGAAGAATTACGTAGTAATTCGACGAAGCAATCCAGTAAAAATGCTGATTTACAGAATTTTTTTAATCTTTTTCTGGATTGCCACGTCGCTTCGCTCCTCGCAATGACGACTGGGAGTCCACGCAAGCAAGCCTTTCTCGCAAGGCGTTGTTGCGTGGAGATTAAAAAAAGTCAATATAGCGCTTAGAGTATAAAAATAATTAAATTTTATATAATTCTAAAAGCTATATTGAGCTTTCCCAAGGGCAATCATTTCATTTAATATATTTATCTTAGTAATTACTTCGTTTTTTCTTCCTTTCTCTGTTTTTTGTTGTAAGTTAAAGCCAAACGTTCGCTTCAACCTAAACATAAACGATTCAACCCTTAACCTTTGATGATAGCCGCTATTAATTTTCCATGCTTTTAAACCTTCATCAAAATTTTTATATTCTCTAATTCCTTTTATTACTTTATCTCTGTAAGCTAAATGTTCTTTCTCTACCTTGCTTTTATTCTTTAATTCATCTTGTGACTTAGATGTTCGTGCTGGGGGCATTAAATCTTGTGCTCCCCAATCATATATTATCTTTCTAAACTCCTGCGTATCATAAGCTCCATCTGCTATAACGGTTTTAGCTTTGCCTGTTATCTCTTTGCTCATATCACCAACAACTTCACAGTCGTTTGTGTTACTATCCGTATAGGCTACAGATAGTACTTCCATACTATCTAAATCGACTGCTACATGTATCTTCTTCCACTGTTCTCTCTTACGATATAATCCATCCTTACCGTTATAATCCATCCTTACCGTATTTCCTTTGATGCCACCCACTGGTGCTATATACATTTACTCCGGTACTATCAAATACTATCTCTTTCCCTGAACCTTTCTCTTGTACTCCAATATTTTTTACTCGTAACTTTAGCTTACTAGCGATTCTTGATGCATGGGCATAATCCGGTATTCTTAAATCCTTACCCGCAAATATTTTGCTAAACATTCCTTCTGCAAATCCGCTTGTTGCTCGCCATGGCAATCTTAATAACAGCTTAATTGTTAGCAAATATTCATACATCTTGCTATTATATCTTCTCGCTCCTCCTTGCCTCTGTTCCCCTCCATAATATAACTCTTTTAAATATTCTTCACAAAATGTGAAAATTATTGTTCCTCTTTTCTTTAAACTTCTGTTATATTCTTTCCAGTTGCAAACTTTTTGTAGCTTTGACATACACACTTGTGGTTAAGTTTTTTGTCGATTTACTACTTTTCTTAGTTCGCAGCTACTTTTTTTATATCTACGCAACAAGGTCTTGCAGGAATGACGACTCAGTTATCCACTACAAAATATAAATTAATATTCTATTTTGTACAGTTTTAATAATTAGGGTTAGGTCTTTTATCATCGCCGCTAAGCTCTAATTCTCCTTGTTCATTGAAATTTAAGGAGAAAAACGGTTGTTTTGTTATAATATTATTTCTTAGTGCTAGGTGATCAAAAGACTTAAGACGTCTGATAGATCTAGTGCTATTAGGTTTATTTGTTTTTTTATTTTTTGACATAAAAACCTCCTTACTAAATGTCATTCCTGCGAAAGCAGGAATCCGGCGTAAAGCGAGATAACCTCAGCTTTTAATTTCAAAAATTTGCTTTATTTATACTTTTTCCCTATAGATTCCTACTTTCGCAGGAATGACATAAGTGAGCTATGCGGGTAACGCCAATTTTTGAAGTTCTATCTTATTATATCTCAACTCTCTTCCTCACTTTGTTCTATCGGCTCTAAACCATATAAAGATATCATACGCTCAAAAACTCTACCGGCAGTAGGGGCAGCCGTCCAGCTTGCCGTTGCAAAGCCAAAGCTTTCTTTAGTCGGTTTCGGCTCATCAAATCTAATAAAAATAACGTATTGCGGGTTAGATGCAGGTAGCACTCCTAAAAACGATGAAGCTCTACTATTTTTTAGATATTTCTTTTTCCCCCCTGCACCTGGAGAAAGCTTTTCTGCCGTACCGGTCTTACCGCCGATAAGATAGCCTTTAACCTCCGCTCTTTTACCGTTACCTTCTTTTACTACCGATCTAAATAATTTCTTCATTTGGGTAGAGGTATTTTCACTAAAAACTTTTGTACCTATTACTTTTTCATCCTTTCTTTTTAATAAAGTAAGATCATATAAAGTACCTCCGTTAACGACCGGTAACATTGCTCTAACAAAATGCAAAGGGCTAATCGAAATGCCGTAGCCGTACGACATAGTAACACTAGTTAACTCATTCCATCTTTTCTCGGAGGGAAATAACGGGGTACCTCGTTCAGGTAATTCTATTTGTAACTGATCTAATAGACCTAATTTCTTTAAGTATTTTTTAAAATTGCTTTTACCGATTTCAAGCATAATTTGACTTGTACCAATATTTGAAGAATATAGAAAAATCTCAGGTACACTATGCCACCCTTGCCTTGGTGTATAATCCTTAAGCTGGAATCCCCCTACTTTCATATAGCTTATATCATAAGCATCATTCATATTTATTGCACCGGTATCAAAACCGACTGCCATAGTTAATGCCTTAAATACCGAACCCATTTCATAAATGCCGAGACTTGCTATATTAAACAGCTCTTCCGGTTTGGCCAAACTCGGATGATGAGGATCGAAATCAGGCTTATTTACTAATGCTAAAATCTCACCATTATTTGGATCGGCAATAATGCCTACTGCTCCTATGGCCTTAAATTGCTTTAAAGTTTTATCAATCTCTTCACTTAAAATACTTTGTAATCTGATATCAATAGATAATTGAAGTGGCTCTTTCCGATTCTTTGATTCGTTTAATTCATAATCAGAATTAGTTAAATATTTATCGTAAGCGAGTTCTAAACCACTAAGCCCTGCCGAATCTCTACCTACATAACCGACAACATGCGACAATAAATTAGAAAAAGTATAAATTCGTTTCTGCTCGTCTTCAAATTCAAAACCAAGTAACCCTAGGCTAGTTATTTTTTCCTGCTGACTAGGTAATAAATCCCTTTTTACCCATATAAAGCTTTTATTTGACTTAAGTTCCGCAAGTAATTTGGCTTTATTAATATCAGGTAGAATTTCTGCTAATTTTTTTACGGAAGTTTCAGGATCGAGAACTATTTGTGGATTAGCGAATAATGACGCAGAAGGTAGGTTAACTGCTAATAAATTACCGTTTCGGTCAACTATTTCTTTTCTAAATTGATGATTTTTTTTAAAGGAATTAATATTTTTATCGTAAACATTCGTAGCAACGATTATCAATCTGTAAGATAAAGTGCAAAAAAGAAAAGAAAAGCCACAAATAACCATTAATAATCGGATTTTTGTATTTTTACTACAAACATTCCAAATGATCAAACTTTTAATTGCTGGTTTCCATTTTTCCAAAATTTGTTTCATATATTATTTATGGTGTTTTAAGTAGGTAGTAGCCTCGTCATTGCGAGGAGAAACTATAAGTTTTGACGAAGCAATCTCGTGTCAAAACCTGAGATTGCCACGCTCCTTTCAGTCGCTCGCAATGAGGTCTAAGGCTTAGTCCTACTCGAAACAGTTTGTATATACTTATTATTCGTAATTCTTTTGTAACGCCATTTACTACTCTTTGAAATACTAATATTATGATTAAATTTAATATTTTGATCGATATTTGGTCCTAACGGATCTTTTATCATTTGATAAGATTTAACTGTTTCTAATTTTAAATAAGCTGCCGCAAGTTTTTCTAATCTAGCCGGCAAAAGTAGATAAGCTTGCTCTGCTTTTAAAATATGAATATTATTATTCTCACTATTTATCTGTTTTACAACGCTACTTAATTGATAATCAAGAGTTGAGACTCGCTCTTTTATACTAAACAAACTACATATTGCTATAATTGTTATCAATAATATTAAATAGTGAAACTTTCTTATAGTCATAACTAAATTACTCTTGTATTTCCTATAATACTTAGACAATTTTTTAAAAGCATTCGATATCATTCCCGCATAGGCGTTACCTGCGTGGATTCCCGGTCCGTCATTGCGAGGAGCGAAGCGACGTGACAACCTCATGAAGTAATAACAAATTCCTGAGATTGCTTCGTCAATTACTTCGTAATTTCCTCGCAATGACGGAAAAATCGGTCCATGCCACAATAACATCGACTATAGTATCTTTTTTGCCGCTCGAAGTTTTGCCGACCTTGCTCTAATATTTAGCCCTACTTCCTTATCTGACGGTGCTAGAGCTTTATTAGTAATAATCTTAAGCCATTTATTTGGATCAATTACCATATCGTCTTTAGCATATTTCGACCTTGCTACCGGCTTTTCTGAATTTTCTTTAAAGAAATTCTTAACTATTCTATCTTCTAGAGAATGAAAAGAGACAATAACTAACCTACCGTTTTTGTTCAATATATCTTGCACATTCGCTAAAAATCTCTCAAGCTCGCCAAGCTCATTATTGATATAAATCCTAATAGCTTGAAAGGTTTTAGTAGCAGGATCGATTTTGCCTTTTCTAAATCCTATACTGCTCCTTACAATCTGAGCTAGTTTACTTGTGCTATCGATTCTCGCCGTTTTTCTATATTCCACAATTCTCTTAGCAATTCTTCGTGAAAAGCTCTCATCACCGTATTTATAAATTACATCGGCAAGCTCTTTTTCCTCTGCAATATTTACAAACTCCTCGGCACTAAGCCCCTGCCCGCTCATACGCATATCAAGTGGTCCATCATGTAAAAACGAAAATCCTCTATCTGCTATATCTAACTGCATTGATGAAACGCCTAAATCCAGCACTACCCCATCAATTTTTTTTTCCTTAAGCTTTGCAAAACTATCCGCAAAATTCGTTTCTATAAAATCAAATCTCTCACCGTAATTTTGCTTAATTTCTTCGGCTTTTTTAATCACATTTGGATCACGATCCAAAGCTGTGATATAACAGTCACAGCTTTCTAATATTGCTTTGCTATATCCTCCTGCTCCAAACGTACAATCTAGATAAGACTCACCGTCTTTTGGAGCTAAATTTGCTAGCATTTCATTTAGCATTACCGGTATATGTGGCTGCTGCATCAATTCGCATTCCTTAGAGTTAAACGCTTTTCATGAGCAATTTTTTGAGCGGAATTTAAATATTCTTTAAAATTCTGCGGCTGCCAAATTTCAAAAATCACTCCCTTACCTACAAAACATGCTTGCTCTTCTACCTCTGCATGCTGCATTAAAGATTGCGGCAATATAATTCTTCCCTCCCCATCAAACGGAAGCTGCACGGCTTCCCCGAATATCATAGTCTCAAAGGCATCACGCTCTTCGGAATATGGATCAAGACTCTCAATCATCTGTCTTAATTTCTCAATATGCGAAATACCGCACGCCTCTATACAATTATTCCTAATTGACGGATAAGCAATTACACCGTTAAATAATTCTTTCCCTAGTACCGCACGGTAATTCGCCGGCACTGACACCCTACTCTTTTTATCAACGCCATTTACATACTTAGATAAAAATACATTCATTGGTATAATTTGGGTTAATTTGGGTTTTTATGGTAATTTATAGGATATTATAGGAATATAACGTAGTCAAGCGTTTTTAACAGATAGGAGTTAAATTATTAATAATCGATGTCATTCTCAGCTAAAAGCAGGGATCCAAAAAAAAATTATAAATACAGCAAGTTTTTAAAATTAAAAGTGGCGGTTATCTCGCTTTATGAGGGACTCCTGCTTTTAGCTGAGAATGACATAAGGCAAGCTTCTCGAGCCATACACCAAAAGCAAAGGTCACTCGCAATGACGTAAAATCTTGACATATGCTTTAAATCAAACTAAACTAAGTTAGTTTAAACTGGTTAAAAATTTGAAGGCTTGAAATGCAAATAGTTAACATTCATAATGCAAAAACTCATTTATCCGAATTAATAAAATTAGCTGCAAACGGTAAAGAAGTCATTATATGCAAATCAGGCAAGCCTACTGTTAAGCTTGTGTAATATAATCCTAAGAAGCAAATGCGTAAACCTGGCTATTGGAAAGGTAAAGTTGTTATAAAAGAGGATTTTGATGATTTGCCTGATGATTTTATGGAGTTTTTTAAGTAATTGGCTCAGATGAAATATTTATTAGATACACATATTTCATTGCAGTGGTTAAATAATGATAGAACTCTGTCGCATAAAATATCAGAAATTATAGCTAATCCTGATAATATAATTTTCGTAAGCAGTGTAAACACATGGGAGATTACCATTAAAAAATCTTTAGGAAAGCTAGAAGCTCCAAATGACATAGAAAAAGCCATTGAAGCTAATGATTTTCAAAAATTACCGATTACAATAGAACATAGCACCTATATTGCAAATTTACCGTTATACCATAAAGACCCCTTTGATAGACTATTGATAGCACAAGCAATAGTAGAAGGGTTAACTCTACTAACTTGTGATACTCAAATTCCTAAATATTCAGTGCATATAATTTGTAATAGTTGAGATTTAATCTTACATTTAGTAAAATTAAGATAATATTAAATGGAGGATTAGAGATGAATCTAAATCAAAAAATAATAAAGCCAAAAATAGGATTACTAGAATTAGCTAGGAGTCTTGGTAGTATATCGTCAGCATGTAAAGCTATGGGTTACAGTAGAGACAGTTATTATAGGTTTAAAGAGTTATATGAAACAGGAGGAGAAGAAGCATTATATGAGATTAGTCGGAAGAAGCCAATTATAGCGAATAGAGTTGATCCTGCCGTAGAGAGAGCAGTATTAGATATGGCAATAGAATACCCCGCTTATGGTCAGCTGCGAGTATCAAATGAGCTTAAAAAGACTGGTATTCTTGTATCACCTGGAGGAGTTAGATCTATTTGGCTACGTAATGATTTAAATAATATCAATAAAAGACTTAAAGCATTAGAAGCCAAAATGGCTCAGGATGGTATTGTTCTTACCGAAGCTCAGTTACAAGTATTAGAGAAACGGCGTAGCGAGAAAGAAGCTCATGGTGAGATTGATACACAGCATCCAGGTTATCTAGGATGCCAAGACACATATTATGTAGGTAATTTTAAAGGCATAGGCAAGGTATATTCTCAAGTGTTTATTGATAGTTACACTCGGGTTGCAGAGGCTAAACTATATACTGATAAAACAGCACTTACCGCTGCTGACATGCTTAATGATAGAGTGTTACCATGGTATGAGAGTCAGCAAATACCAGTACTTCGTATTTTAACTGATAGAGGTGGTGAGTATAAAGGTAATATAGAACATCATGCTTTTGAATTGTTCTTAAGCATTGAGGGTATTGAGCATACTACTACTAAAGCATATTCTCCTCAAACAAATGGTATGTGTGAACGTTTTAATAAAACTATGAAACAAGAATTCTTTGATACTGCTATGCGTAAAAAGATCTATACTGATCTTGATGATCTACAACTAGATCTTGATATTTGGCTAGAATATTATAATAATGAAAGACCGCATTCCGGTAAATATTGCTATGGAAAAACACCTATGCAGACTTTTATGGATAGTAAAAAGTTAGCTGTTGAAAAGAATAACGAAATCTTATATCTTGAATACTCATCTGACAGTCATAACTTATCAGACATTCAGATATAATTTTTATAATGTCTGTAAGATTAAATCTTGACTTCTACATATAATTCAAGCTTGATATACAAAAAATTAATTTTTATTATGTTTTATTTGCAATAATTATTGATTAATGTTAATAATTATCTTACTTTTTATATAAATAAAAGTTAATTATGCCACAATTTAAAATAGGCTTTTTTAAAACACATAAAGATTGTAAAAATATAAAAACTACAACTCAATCAAACTCTAACTATCCACCAAAGAAAAAACTACTGAAACAAAAATTAAGCCTCAAGGTAAAATATATAAATATGATCTCAACCAAGATATTTGGACACCGGATACTGAACTTCTTGGAATAGATTATGATACATAATTATAGATCTAGTATTCTTAACCAGATATATATTATTGTGGACTAACACTAAATTTTGAATTTCAAAAATCTAATTTATGTTTAAAATACCTATAGATAATGTTATTGTATTCATATATCTAATATCTATTCTACTCATTGGTATATATTACCGAGCTAAACATAGTAGTTTTAAGAACTATGCAAATGTCGAAAGTAAAGCGAAAAATAGTAAACTGTTATTAATAGCTACAATATTTGCAAGCTCTGTCGGAGGTGCTACCACTTTCGGTATTATGGAAAAGGTTTTTTTAAGACATGGATATTATGCCTATGCTTTGATGCTTACAATACCTATAGATATATTAATTGCGATCTATATAGTGCCTTTAATTGCCAAACATTACGGAGCTGAAAGCATCGGCGATATCCTGAGTACATATTACGGTAACATCGGTCGTTTTACCGGCGGTGTTAGCTCAGTCATTGTTTCAGTAGGGTTTTTGGCTGCTCAAATAAGCGTAAGTGGCTATATTTTTCAATATATCTTAGAAATAAATTATGTAAATGGAGTAATTTTAAGTTATAGTATAGTACTTATATATACTACAATCGGCGGCTTACAATCTATTGTTTTTACTAATTTACTACAATTTTTGGCAATGATAATCGCTATACCGACCATAACTTTTATCAGTTTAAATAAAATCGGTTTTGTAGATTTTATTGATAACCTACCTACGGAAAATGTAAATTTTGATCAGAGCAACCTACTTTCTTATACGATTGCAGCAACTTTAAGCTTTAGCGTCATGAATCTATATCCTACATTTATTCAAAGAGCTTTAATTAATAACAATCCTACGCAAACAACTAAAGCAATATATGCAAAATCCGCTATATATTTTTTCTTCTTGATTTGCATTACTTTAAACGGTTTAATTGCTTATAAGCTTTATCCAAACCAACCGTCAAATTTAGTATTACCTTATTTAATCAACCAAATTATTCCGCCTTTAATTCAAGGGGTAGTAATGAGCGGACTCTTAGCTGCCGTTATGTCTACTGCCGATTCTGATTTAAACGTTACTTCTATAGCTCTCGTTAAGGACATAATTAACCCTATACTTAAAGTAAAAAATCAGCAAAAATTATTATTAATTGCTCGAATTATTAACATTATAATAGGAAGTTTTGCGATAATTGTAGCCTTAAAATTTAGTAACGTAATTGATTTAGTAGTGTTCTTTACCGGTTTCTGGGGACCAGTAATATTAGTACCGTTAATAACAACGCTTTTCGGTATCAGAACATCTAAAACCGTAATGGTCTTATCATCACTCGGCGGAGCAGCTACTTTTTTAACGTGGGAATATTATTCTTTATCGTTACAATATTTCAACCTTAGAGGGGTGTTTATAGGAACGATGATGAGTCTTATGATATTTATTTTTGGTCGAAACGTCATTGCGAGCAGCCATATGCCCGAACCGTCATTACGAGGAGCGAAGCGACGCGGCAATCTCAATCTCATGAAATAATACTCCTGAGATTGCTTCGTCGAATTACGTTGTAATTCTTCTCGCAAGGCGTTGTTGCGTGGAGATTAAAAAAAGTCAGTATAGCGCTTAGAGTATAAAAATAATTAAATTTTATATAATTCTAAAAGCTATATTGAGCTTTCCCAAGGGCAATCATTTCAGGTCGTGCCTCCGTATTGCAGTTTAGAGTAAATAGTCTATAATCCTCAAACAGTAATAAGAGAGAATTATAGTTAAGGAGTTATGGCAAAAATAGATGTTAAGTGTAGATATTGTAACAACACAGAAGAAGTAATAAAGTCAGGATATTCAATTTCAAAACAACAGAGATATCAATGCAAGCGGTGTAATCGATATTTTTAATTGGAGTATATTAATAATGCATCTAAGCCTGGAGTTAAGGAGCAAATAGTAGAAATGTCAATCAACGGCTCTGGAGTTAGAGATACAGTAAGAGTATTAAAAGTGGGTATCAATACAGTTATCCGTGTTTTAAAAAAATCTAGTATTAAAAAACAATAAATCATTCTATCAGTACAACAGAAGTAATTATTGCTCCTGAGATAGATGAACAATGGTCTTATGTACAGAATAAATCCATACAACGATGGCTTTGGTATGCCTTGGATAAGATTTCGTTAAAAGTAGTTGCTTATACGTTTGGTACAAGATGTGATAGCACATTAGAATCATTACTGAAAAAACTAGAGAATTTCAAGGTGACTTTTTACTATACAGATGGATGGGGGAGTTATGCTAGGTTATTAGACCCTAAAAAGCATATTATCAGTAAAAAATACACTCAACGGATAGAACGAAGTAACTTGAACCTTAGAACGAGATGCAAGAGGCTTGCACGTAAGACAATCTGCTTTTCCAAGTCATTGGATATTCATGATAAGGTTATTGGTACTCTTATTGAACGTATAGCTTTTTAATAGGCATAACTGCAATATGGAGGCATGACCCTAAATTTAATATATGTTTCTAATTATATTTAAAGTTAGGTCAATCTTTATGCTGCCAATTCCATATCATGAGCTATAAATATTTATTTTATAACTCATACTACCATATAATTATGAGTTATAAAATTAGTTTTTTCTATATGAAACTGATATTTAAAACAAATTATTGCTATTACGTACATAATGTGGTACACTTGATTATAAAACTTATTGTAGAGATAATATTGTGGCTATTTACACAAGCTCGCAAGCACGAGCTAAATTATTTACTCTTATTGATGAAACAAATAAAACTCATGAGCCTATTTATATAAAGGGAAAACGTAATAATGCGGTAATCATATCAGAACAAGATTACGAGGGATTACAAGAAACTTTATATTTGTACTCTAAACCAGGCTTAGTAAAAAGAATCATTGAAGCTAGTAAAGAACCGTTAGAAGAATGTATTAGCCATGAAGAAGCATGGAAATGATATATACTATACTGTACACAAAAAAAAGCAATTGAAGATATACAAAATTTAAAAGCAGCTAAATTAGCCGATAAAGCAGAAAATTTATGTAAATCCTTAACAATAAATTCAATGCCATTAAATAGTAAAAAACTTTATCGCGATTTAGTTGGTAAACGTTCTATAAGAATTAATTTACAACATAGACTGGTTTATGAAATATTAGAGGATAAAAAAATTATAAAAATACTTAGCATGTGGGGACATTATGAGTAATTATTCATAAGCTCTTATGCAACGTTCTAAAAATCATCTCGGCAAGTGACTTGTTAATACCGTTTACTTTAGTAAGCTCATCTATTGTTGCATCACATACTGCTTTATAAGAACCGAAATAGTACAGCAATGCTTTTTTACGAGTTTCACCTATACCATCTATATCATCAAGGCTTGATAATTTTATGGCACGCGATCTACCGAGTCTATGATTCTTTATGGCGAAATTATGCGCCTCATCCCGCAAGATTTGTAAATATTTCATAATCGGCAAATTTTTATCCAGAGTAAATACTTCTTTACCTGTCATATGGAACTGCTCAAGACCGGCATTTCTATCTACTCCTTTTGACATACAAACAAAAGGAATATTCATTTCAAATTTATCCATTACCTCTTTAACTACGCCTAAATGCCCCCTGCCGCCGTCTATAATCATCAAACTTGGCAATTTATGCGGTTCATTCTTAAGTCTAGTTAATCTTCGTGTTAAAACTTGCCTGAGCATTTCATAATCGTCACCTACAATGTCATACCCGTCATCTTTTATGTCATTCCTGCGAAAGCAGGAATCCATTAACCTTTCTGGATCCCCGCTTTCGCGGGGATGACATACGAGAGAGCGGGAATGACATAATAGAGCACTTGAATGATATATATTTAAATTAAAAACCCGGTATTCCTTTTTATCAAAACCGGCTTTACCGGCAACTACCATAACGCCGACTGCAAACTTACCTTGAATATGACTATTATCATAAATCTCAATTCTTTCAGGAATTTCAGAAAGACCAAATAGCTCTTTGATTTCAAGCATAATCTCTTGATTTTTTGCAAATTTCTTCAAATATTGCTCTAGAGAGAATAAAGCATTTATTGCGGCATTCTGAACTAGCTTGGCTTTACCGCCACTAATAGGTATTATAATATTGAGTTTAGTAATATTATTGATTTTTTTAATCGCCTCTATCACATTCTCTTTATCATTAATTTCATGATTAATTATAATTTCCGCAGGAACTTGTTGTTTTTGATAAAATTGTAATAAAAAATATTCTAATACTTCTTCTTTGGTACTATTTTCAGTAGAAGTAGGAAAATAAGGAATATTACCGCATGCTTGCCCTGCCCTATATAAAAACACTTCCACACAATAATGTCCGTTCTTTTCTACAATAGCGATTATATCTGCGTCTTTAACAATATCTGAAACACCTGCCTTAAGCTGCACATAACTAAGTGCCTTAATACGGTCTCTAATTTCTGCCGCCTCTTCAAAACGCATCTGACTACTTAGTTCTTCCATCTTTTTAGATAAGTTCTCTTGAAGTTCTTTAGTACGACCTCGTAAGAAATCTTTAACCTGAGATACTAAGCCCTTATAGTCCTCCTTATTTATTTTACCGACGCAAGGAGCATAACAACGTTTTATTTCATATTGCAGACAAGGACGAGTACGTGAATTAAAGTAATTATCCGCGCAGGAACGTAATTTAAAGATTTTTTGCAATTTCGTTAAAGTAGTATTAACTTTCGCACTCGAAGCAAAAGGACCGAAAAACTTCCCGTCACTTAGAGTTTTACCTCGATATTTTAGCAATTGCGGGAAATCATGATCTAAACGTAACTTGATGAAAGGAAAAGACTTATCATCCTTAAGAAGAATATTAAATTTCGGCTGAAATTTTTTGATTAGTTGGGCTTCTAAAAGGAGTGCCTCAACTTCGGAATTAGTGATGCTATACTCTAAAAAACAAGTATTTGCAATCATCCGAAGCGTCTTATTATCTAAATCGCTTTTAATGTAATTAGTAAGGCGTTTCTTTAAATTTTTAGCTTTACCGACATAAATCACCTGCTTGTTAACATCAAACATCCGATAAACCCCGCAGCGTTCGGGAGCATCTATAAGTTTAGATTTAATTAACTCACTTCCGGTAATTTCTAGGGTCATATTGTTTAGCCTATCGTCATTGCGAGGAAAATTACGAAGTAATTGGCGGAGCAATCTCAGGAGTAGGGGTTTGTTATTATTTCATGAGATTGCCACGCAGCTTATAGCTGCTCGCAATGACGTTTTTCTTAATTCCCTGTTTTATTATACGGATTATCATTTGCTACTTTAACATTAACCGTTTTTGTCGTGTTATCATCGAAGAAAAAGGTTATTTTAAACTCATCTCCTGCGTTTAAATCTACTTTCGGGTCATAAAGCATAACATGCATGCCACCGGGCTTAAAATCAACGTTAATATTACCGGCAATTGAAAATGGATAATCGACTTTTACCATTTTACTAACTCCTTGATCATTAATTGTTTGATGGATTTCTATTCCGCTTATCTTATCTGAAGATATATTCACTAAATTATAACTCTTACTTCTAGTATTTATTAATGTAAAATACATAGCAGAATTGCTAACTTTACCTTGCACATTTGTTGTAGGTCTTGCCCAAGGCTGGGCAAAGTTAACGGCTGCCTCTGCAGGTAATATATCATTGGGCTGATCAGAAGAAGAATTTGTAGAATTAGGATTTTGAGTTGTTTGGTCATCAGCATAGCTTACTGCACAAATTAAAGTTATAAAACCGACTAATAAAGTTTTTAACATAATAATACCTTTGCTAAATTAAAATTGAATATACATCTAATAAATGAAGAGTTGGTTAACGAAGTTTAATTTGGAAAAGAGCAAGGCATCTTGAAGCTGATAAACGCTGCGCACATACTAGTACGTGAGGATTATCAACAAAAGATAACGTAGCCAATTTTTCAAATTAAACGAGTATACTAGCATAAGTTATTTTTTTTGCAAAATATTCTTACGTACCTCTTCAGGAAATTTCTCTATTGCATAACGAACTGCGGTTCTTGGCATTTGTGATATATAACGATCCAAAAAAATCTATTAACTGTTTTTCATCTTTTTTTCTGCTTCACGTAGTATCCAACCTACTGCTTTATGCATTAAATCATGTTTATCGTTTAAGAGTAATTTTGCTATTTCAAAAGTTGTATCTAATTGATTATTTTTGATAAAATACCAAGTAGCGACCATAGCTATTCGTCTCTCCCAAAGAATTTCCGATTTTGTTAATGTAAAAAGATAGTCCTTTTCTTTATCCCATAAATAAGCTCCTACAGCGTGATGAGCTGATGCGTCCACTAAATTCCAATTATTTACGTATTTTATATTGTTTAAATAAAAATTATAAAAACTCTTTATCTTGTGCTTTCTGATATTGCATAATCAAAATAGCTAACGCTAAAAATCTTTCTTCATTAAATTCTGAAGTAATAAGTCTGCTTAAACCCCCCCATCTAAATTATAATAACTTTTAGCTATTTTACGTAAAGTCGGCACAGTAACACCAATAAATTTATCATGCTCGCCATACTCTCCTTCATTAGTTTTAAAGAACATCGTCCTACGTTCTAAAGGAATAGTAGAATTCTCAAGTAAAATATTTCTAATTTGTTGTAAATTTTCTTTCATGTTCAATAAGCCATTTTTACGATGTAATCCTCCGCCATATCCTCCAAGTTCGCCATTGCTATTAATAATACGATGGCAAAGAACAATTATTGCTAACTGATTCATGCCGTTAGCATTTGCAATAGCTCTATAAGAAGTAGGTTTGCCCAAAACTTAAGCCTGATTTAAATAACTTCGTGTTTTGCTGTAAGGTATATTAATTAACTCTTGCCAAACCATTTTTTGAAATGGGCTCCCTAAAAGATATATAGGTGTATTAAATTTTTGCAAAGTACCGTTAAAGTACAATTTAAGCTCCTCTTCAATCATTAAAATCGGTTTAGTACTTCCAGGAATAATAGCAGATTTCGTCTTAATTCTTAGCCTTTCAATTTCCAGCTCTAAACCTCTTCTATCAACAAATTCTAATAAGTAAAGTAGCTTTTCATCACTAATTGCAATCATAGCCCCAAGTGTGGTATCTAACCAAGCAGCTTTTAAAATATTTAAATGCTTATTAAGTTTTGTCGGCGGTCCGCCCATTATTTTAGAGAAAACATCTCGAAAACCGCTACTTGACTCATAACCCATATCAATTTGTGTATTAATTACTGATTCACCCATGCGAATTTGCTTCATCGCAATACCCATACGCCTTGCTCTTGCATATTCTACAAACGTCATACCAAAACGTTTTTTAAATTTGCGACGTGCTGTAGAAGCATCTACTGATAGCTCATCAAAATCACTATCTTTCCACCTCTTAGCAGGCTCAAGCTCAACAGCGTCAACAAGAGTGCGAACTAAATCTGAAGCTTCGTAAGGATGAGAAAGAGGCTTGCAACGCTGACAAGGTCTATATGAAGCATGCAAAGTTTCCTTAGCAGTTTTATAAAATTCACAATTTTCAAATTTAGGCTTTCGTGCAGAGCAAGTCGGTCTACAAAATACTCCTGTGGTTTTAACCGCTACAAAAAAAGATATTTTCATATCTATCATCTTTATTAATTAATGCCTGATAATATTCTTGCCTTTGAATCTCATTAATTTGAAGCTCATTAAACATATTAATTTATCCTATAATATAAATTTATAATTATATTATACGAACTTCTTAAAACCACTGTAACCGAAATTCAGGCATTGATTTTTTATTTAATAATTCTGTCTCTCATGTTCAATAAGCCATTTTTTACGATCTAGCCCTGAGCCGTAGCCCCCAAGCTCGCCGTTATTATTGATGATGCGGTGGCAGGGAATAATTATAGCGAATTTATTTGCTCCGTTAGCATTTGCAACGGCTCTATAAGATCTTTCTCTACCTATTAATTTAGCTTGAGTAAAGTAACTTCTTGTTTCACCGTAAGGTACATTCATTAGCTCTTGCCATACTAATTTTTGAAATTCGCTTCCTAAAAGATATATAGAAGTATTAAATTTTTGCAAAGTACCGTTAAAGTACAATTTTAACTCCTCTTCAATTGATAGAATAGGTTTAGTGCGATCTTCCGTAATAGCTGATTTTGTTTTAGCTTTAAGTCTTTTAATTTTATGCTCTAACCCTTTACTTTCAGCAAAATCGAGTAAATAAAGCCTCTCTTCATCACTAATTACCAGCATTGAACCAAGAGGCGTATCAAGCCAAGCGGATTTTAAACTCATTTGTTAACCTAAATATAATTTCTTAGTATTATAATATTGATTTTTTATTTACAATTTTAATATTTTAATACAACAATTTATAGGTAATTATTATGAAAAAAGCTCATGTTTTTAAATATTCTCAGGTAATTAAAACGGATAGAATAGCAACTATAACTCAATTTAGCCAACACTCTTCTATAGAACCCAAAAATGTTGGAACTATAGCTATAAATATAATGGACTGAGAAATCAAGACAAAAAATAATCAAATTCGTTTCCTATTTTTATTATATTGTTAAGCAGCTAATTGATAATAATTTTGCGTATAATTCAGATAAACATCCATAGGTTTTTTGTAACCAATACCCGAATGAAATCTTTGATAATTATACTTATACAGATAATTATCAATACCTATCCTCAGTTCTTTAATATTTTTAAAATCATTAATAAATATACAGTTATATTTTATAGTCCTAAAAAATCTCTCTATTACGATATTATCAATACTTCGACCTTTTCCATTCATTGAGATTTGAATATTATTATCTTTTAGTATCTGTATATGGTCATGACTAGTATATTGACTACCCTGATCACTATTAAATATCTTTGGAGCATTATATTTATTAAGGGCATCCTTCAAGACATCAGTAACAAGAGTTGCATCCATAGAATTGGATAATTTATAACTTAATATAGCTTTGCTATGCCAGTCTATAATAGCCGCCATATACATAAAGCCATCATGAGTTCTAATGTAAGTAATGTCACCACTCCAAACCTCATTGACATTAGGTACATGTACTGTTTTTGTTGTTCTAGATTTAGTCCAATATTGATCAAGTAAATTGCGCTCCACCTTCCTCATGTAAAAACATATTCATCTGTGCTAATGCCCATGTTGCATTATTCATTTCTTGACCATAAAGTGCATAATTATGTTTATTTAGCTGTTTATTCTTTTTTGCTTCCTCCATTACCTCTTTAGCTGCTCGAATTAAAAGCGAATCTGAACCGCAAGCCGGATCACAAATTATGTTGCCGGGCTTTGGAGCAGTAGGCTTTGCAAGTAAAGTTGATACGGCAGTAGGAGTATAAAATTCACCGGCTTTTTTGCCTGCATCTGAAGCAAAGCGTGATATTAGATAAATATAACATTCGCCTATAATATCTTCACTGGCTCTGTCAGGACTTAAATCTAATTCCGGCCTATTAAAATCTTCTAATAGCAATTTTAAACGACGAATTCGTTCTTTGGTCTTACCTAAATTAGACTCCGAGTTAAAATCGATATTACGGAATGCTCCTTCTAATTTAGTAAAATTCTTCTCTTCTATTTGATCTCAAGCTTTATTTATAAGTTCACCGATATTATTTTCATTTCGTTTTATAAATATATCATAAAAATTTGCATTTTCCGGTATTACAAATTGTTCTCGTTCTAATTGCTGTTCAATTCTTGAAGGCTCGTTTTTATATTTTTCTTTATATTTTTTTGAACGTACTAGCCAAACATCTGAAATATATTTAAAGAATAGCATTACTAATATGTAATCTTTATAATTTGCTGCATCTTATCACGCCTCGAAAAGTATCACAAGCAACCCAAGCAGCACTATTTATTTGATTTTGTTTTACTTGATCAGTCATATCTTTGATTTGATTTATTTTATCTAGTGATAGATTATGTAGGTTAAAAACTGAAAAGCAAACAATCTAGTTTTCATAAAATAGATGGCAGCAATTACTTTTTCAACTATTATATTTGTTTATAGTTTAAAATTAATGATAAAATATTTATTTATGAATAAAAAACTAGTTTATTTGTAGCATATGAATTTTTAAAGAAATTTAAGGAAGGTTAGAAAATCTGAAGATATTTGGTGGAGGCAAGTAAACGATTTGCCAGTGTAGAAGTCAAGATTTAATCTTACAGACATTATAAAAATTATATCTGAATGTCTGATAAGTTATGACTGTCAGATGAGTATTCAAGATATAAGATTTCGTTATTCTTTTCAACAGCTAACTTTTTACTATCCATAAAAGTCTGCATAGGTGTTTTTCCATAGCAATATTTACCGGAATGCGGTCTTTCATTATTATAATATTCTAGCCAAATATCAAGATCTAGTTGTAGATCATCAAGATCAGTATAGATCTTTTTACGCATAGCAGTATCAAAGAATTCTTGTTTCATAGTTTTATTAAAACGTTCACACATACCATTTGTTTGAGGAGAATATGCTTTAGTAGTAGTATGCTCAATACCCTCAATGCTTAAGAACAATTCAAAAGCATGATGTTCTATATTACCTTTATACTCACCACCTCTATCAGTTAAAATACGAAGTACTGGTATTTGCTGACTCTCATACCATGGTAACACTCTATCATTAAGCATGTCAGCAGCGGTAAGTGCTGTTTTATCAGTATATAGTTTAGCCTCTGCAACCCGAGTGTAACTATCAATAAACACTTGAGAATATACCTTGCCTATGCCTTTAAAATTACCTACATAATATGTGTCTTGGCATCCTAGATAACCTGGATGCTGTGTATCAATCTCACCATGAGCTTCTTTCTCGCTACGCCGTTTCTCTAATACTTGTAACTGAGCTTCGGTAAGAACAATACCATCCTGAGCCATTTTGGCTTCTAATGCTTTAAGTCTTTTATTGATATTATTTAAATCATTACGTAGCCAAATAGATCTAACTCCTCCAGGTGATACAAGAATACCAGTCTTTTTAAGCTCATTTGATACTCGCAGCTGACCATAAGCGGGGTATTCTATTGCCATATCTAATACTGCTCTCTCTACGGCAGGATCAACTCTATTCGCTATAATTGGCTTCTTCCGACTAATCTCATATAATGCTTCTTCTCCTCCTGTTTCATATAACTCTTTAAACCTATAATAACTGTCTCTACTGTAACCCATAGCTTTATATGCTGACGATATACTACCAAGACTCCTAGCTAATTCTAGTAATCCTATTTTTGGCTTTATTATTTTTTGATTTAGATTCATCTCTAATCCTCCATTTAATATTATCTTAATTTTACTAAATGTAAGATTAAATCTCAACTATTACACCTAAACGACGATAGTTTTTTATGCAACAAAATTTACAAGCAGCATAAGAATTTATTCTACTAAAAACTGTTAGTTATCACCACCTAACAAGCTAATACTATCATTTATATTTGCACTTACTTTCAAGCTACTTGCTTGCATCCGAATCTAAAACTCTGTTATCGCCTTGAAAGTCAACTAATTTAGATTAGCCTTGATTCAATCTAGGCTTAAGCCTATTTACCTAATTAATTCCATAGTTGCTTATTAAAAATTTTTATGCTTATTTTATGCTTAATTGTAATTAAATAATTTTTTAATCTACGATAAAGTGCAATAATCATTACCTGTAGTCTTAACTTCTTCTATTTTATTTATTTCCTCTGAATTTTCATCAGGTAAGCACAATATAGTTGTTTCATTAATTGAATTAATATTTTTATATATATAAGAAAGAGTAAAAGGGTAAGCTTTTGTAAAGTCACATACTTTTTTTAACTTGGTTTCAATATCACTAACCTGTTGCTCCCTTAAATACTCTTTTAATAATTGTTTATCAGCTATGCGATAAAAGTTTAAAGCCATAAAATTTTTAAGGTTAAAAGTTATATTTTCATTATCAATAGAAAAAAGATTATTTATAAATAATGATAATTTCCTTACATATTCTTTATTACGATCAATTAGTGGTTTAATTTTCTTTGTTTCTTCGTATAAAATTTCTTCGTAGCAGTATTCAGTTCCCACTATTTCTACATACTTATCTGCTAAAAAAATTGTACAATTAGTGATAGTATAATTCGTTTGTATAGCTTGGGTAATTGCTTCTATCCCGGTATGTTCTATTAAACTCTCTTCAAGTTCAAAATGTGTTAAGGTAGTATCTGTCCTAAGAAACTTAGCAATTTCTATTGCATCTTCATCCCATAAATATTCAAGTTTAAGTTTAGTAGCACCATTCGTTAAACTTGTCGCTTCCTTGGTAAATCCTTTTTGCTTTAAAAATTCTATTAATTCTTTCATATTTCTATTATTATTAAATTCTGTAAATTTTAATATTTTGTTAAAAATAAGCTTATAGACAGATAATAAGGGGTTTTAAGAATGCAATAGAAATTTAATTAAAGGTGTAAATAAATAAATTGAGGTTGATTTAAGAAATATACAAAGTTAGTTTTTTTTGATAATATTTAAAATTCGGAATTTAAAAGAGATTTAATACAAAAATTAGACATTTTGGAACATAAAAGGAACATTCAAAGTTTTTGCTAAATTTCAAAAAGCTCTGAAACCCTTGTAGGAACTGGTGGAGACAAAGGGAATCGAACCCTTGACCCTCTGCGTGCAAAGCAGATGCTCTACCCCTGAGCTATGCCCCCGATTGTGGAGAAGGTATATTGTTTGTAAGTAATTAAGATAAGCTTTTAACTAATCCCCAAGGCAATGGCTGACCGTTACTTCCTACGACTAAATCCCCGGAAGATTCATATTCAGCAGCTAGAAAGGAATTTTGAGCAGCAATAAGCTTTACCGGTTTGATTTTCTGACCGTTATGAAAATATTCTTTAGCTTGTTCCCTAGAAGTCGGGTTATTTTTGGAAGCTGTTTTTGCTTTAGCTTTAGACATACACTATTAACTTTTTTTTAAACTTGTGAAGAATATAAAACTTTTTCCTAAACTTGTCAATAACTACCGTCTAGTATCTGCAGAAAATTGTTATTCTTCCGCTATTATTCACTTTCACCGACTAATGCTACTTTAAATTATGCTATTTCTGATACCGTTTTTCCGTCATATATACTAAACCCTACTCCTCTAAATTCTACTTTTGCGTTGGTATCAGCACCATATGATACTAACAGTTTATATATTTCATCATCCTTAATATCTTTAGAAGCATATCTAACGTTTTTAGCAACCGTATGTAACGGTGTTTCTCCGGATTTTCGGTCATGCCTCCATATTGCAGTTACGCCTATTAAAAAGCTATACGTTCAATAAGAGTACCAATAACCTTATCATGAATATCCAATGACTTGGAAAAGCAGATTGTCTTACGTGCAAGCCTCTTGCATCTCGTTCTAAGGTTCAAGTTACTTCGTTCTATCCGTTGAGTGTATTTTTTACTGATAATATGCTTTTTAGGGTCTAATAACCTAGCATAACTCCCCCATCCATCTGTATAGTAAAAAGTCACCTTGAAATTCTCTAGTTTTTCAGTAATGATTCTAATGTGCTATCACATCTTGTACCAAACGTATAAGCAACTACTTTTAACGAAATCTTATCCAAGGCATACCAAAGCCATCGTTGTCTGGATTTATTCTGTACATAAGACCATTGTTCATCTATCTCAGGAGCAATAATTACTTCTGTTGTACTGATAGAATGATTTATTGTTTTTTAATACTAGATTTTTTTAAAACACGGATAACTGTATTGATACCCACTTTTAATACTCTTACTGTATCTCTAACTCCAGAGCCGTTGATTGACATTTCTACTATTTGCTCCTTAACTCCAGGCTTAGATGCATTATTAATATACTCCAATTGAAAATATCGATTACACCGCTTGCATTGATATCTCTGTTGTTTTGAAATTGAATATCCTGACTTTATTACTTCTTCTGTGTTGTTACAATATCTACACTTAACATCTATTTTTGCCATAACTCCTTAACTATAATTCTCTCTTATTACTGTTTGAGGATTATAGACTATTTACTCTAAACTGCAATACGGAGGCACGACCGATTTTTACAATCTAAAAAACTTTTACCTTTATCAAACCATTCTTCATAATAATCTTTAGCGATTTCTTTCATCTCGCTCCAAGGTAAATCTTTAGCTTCACTAAGCGTAAATTCCCCGCTATCATATAAAAGAATACCTTCTTTTCTTAATATCCGTGTAAAAATAACGCCCTATCTCCAACTGCTTATTTACCTCGTTTATTGACTCTAGAATTATAGATATCTCTGAATCATACGGGATAATCTGAGGTTTTATTACTCCTGTTTTTTCTAATCTTTTATATATATTATCTTCTAACCTTAAAGCAGTATGCCCTTTATATTTACCTTTTTTAAAATTATCAAGATATCAGTATTGCTATGGTAACCGTTAGGTAAATCACGTACCCAGTCGCCTCTAGCAAAAGAGCCATACAAAATAATCATAGTAATTTTATCCTGTGCAATATCTAAAATCTGCTGCATTATAAAATTAAGCCTAGCTTGGATCTTAAGAGAACGTTCAGGTAAGGTGGTTTTCATCTACTCATTTGCACCATGACAATATTTATATTTCTTGCCTGAACCGCACGGGCATAGCTCATTACGAGATACCCTCCCCCAGCTAGTAGGATCATCAGGGTTTCTATCTTTTGGGTCAATACGTGATACGACTGGTTTAAGGTCAGTCTCAAGGCTACTTCCTGCATTGTATTTACTAAATGCCGGATCCTCCCGACTTTCTCGCATATTTTTCTGAAGTTTTTTATGCTCAAGCGAAACATCTTCTTTTTGAATATGTTTTAAGTCGATATGGAAGTGATATACTGTTTGAATAAATAATTCTTTTAAATTATTGAGCATCTGCTCGAATAAATTAAATGCCTCTCTTTTATACTCGCTAAGAGGGTCTTTTTGAGCATAAGCTCTAAGCGATATGCCTTGTCTTAAATGATCTAAGCTATATAAATGGTCTTTCCAAACTTGATCGAGAATAGTTAGTAAAATATACTTCACGGCATTATGCATTAACTCACTACTATAAGCTTCTTCTTTTGACTTGTATATATCATGAGCCGTTTGTATAACGATTTTCGTGATTTCTTCTTCCGTTACGTCATTTTTACTGACTAAATTATGATCAAATTTCATAGAAAAGACACGATGTAATTCTACGCTTAAATTTTCTATATCCCAATCTTCTCTATAAGAGCCTACCGGCATAAAAGTTAATACTATCTTTTTAGCGAGTTCCTCAGTAGTACTATTTAAGAAACCGTGACTATCTTTAGATTTAATAATTTCAGTACGTTGCTCGTATATTATCTTACGTTGGTCATTCATTACATCATCAAAACGTAATAAATTTTTACGCATCTCGTAGTTATGGCCTTCAACTTTTTGCTGAGCTTTCTCAAGTGAACGACTAATCATCGGATGGTGGATCGCCTCTCCATCTTTCAATCCAAGTGTTCTAAGAACTCCTGATATACGATCTGATGCAAAAATACGCATCAAATCATCATCAAGAGATAGGAAAAACTTAGTCTTACCGGGATCGCCTTGTCTACCCGATCTTCCTCTTAGCTGATTATCTATCCTACGACTTTCATGCCTTTCCGTACCTATCACAAATAAACCGCCTGCTTCAATAACTTGCTTCTTTTCTTCAGCAATTTGAGTTTTTATTTCAGCTGTTTTAGCTTCGTAATTATGATCATTATCCAGCTGCTCTATTAGCATTTCAGGATTACCGCCAAGCATAATATCAGTACCTCGCCCTGCCATATTGGTTGCAATCGTTACTGCCTTAAACCTACCTGCTTGAGCAATAATAAAAGCTTCCTGCTCATGGAACTTAGCATTTAAAACTTTATGAGGAATTTTTTCTTTATTTAAAACGCTTGAAAGCTCTTCTGACTTTTCTATGCTTATCGTACCGACAAGTACAGGCTGACCACGATCGTAACAATCCTTAATTAGCTTTAAGATAGCATCATATTTTTCTTTTTTACTACCGTAAATCTCATCATCAAGGTCAAGCCTTGTAACTTTATTATGGGTTGGAACTGCAACCACATCGAGATTATATATGTCTTTTAGTTCCGGTGCTTCGGTCATAGCCGTACCGGTCATACCCGATAATTTAGGATAATTACGGAAATAATTTTGGAAAGTAATAGATGCAAGAGTTTGGTTTTCATTTTGAATTTTTACATTTTCTTTTGCTTCTAATGCTTGATGTAACCCTTCCGAATATCTCCGCCCCTCCATTACACGGCCGGTAAATTCATCGATAATCATTACCTTACCTTCACGCACTAAATAATCTACATCAATAGTAAACATATTATGAGCTCTTAAGGCTTGATTAACATAATGTACTAAAGTTAGATTCTCAAAATCATATAAACCGGAATCAGGCTTTATAAGATGTTCTTTACTTAAAAGTGATTCTATATGTGTAATACCGGTTTCCGTTAAATTGATAGTTTTTAATTTTTCATCTTTTTCAAAATCACTTATATTAAGCAGGCGTACAATTTTATCAATTTTACCGTATAATTCCGAATTATCATTCACCGGACCCGATATAATGAGCGGAGTTCTTGCTTCATCTATCAAAATCGAATCAACCTCATCGATGATAGCAAAATTAAAAGGACGAAGTACTCGCTCCTGCAAGTTATACTTCATATTATCTCTTAAATAATCGAAACCGAGTTCATTATTTGTGGCATGAGTAATATCGGCATTATAGGCGACTCGTTTTGCTTCATCAGGCATGCCGACAACAATACATCCAACCGATAAACCTAAAAAATTGTAAATTTTACCCATGGAAGTAGAATCGCGGCTTGCCAAATAATCATTGACGGTTACAACATGTACACCTTTTCCGGTTAAAGCATTTAAATAAGCAGGAAGTGTTGCAACTAAGGTCTTACCCTCACCGGTACGCATTTCGGTAATCATGCCTCTATGTAATATAAGACCGCCTATAAGCTGAACGTCAAAATGACGCATACCGCAAACTCTTCTAGCCGCTTCCCTAACTACCGCAAACGCCTCATATACTATATCGTCTAAAGTAGCTCCGTTTTTAAGCTTTTCTTTAAACTCTACAGTTTTATTCTTTAACTCCTCATCTGATAATTTTTGTATAGCAGGCTCAAGTGAGTTAATTTTTGTAATTTCAGAAAATAGTTTTTTTACAGTACGATCATTTGCAGTACCGAAAAGTTTTTTTAAAATAGAAAGCATTAAAGTCCTTATGATATTTTTAGTATTTTAGTACTTAAATATAGGTATATTTTATAAAATTATCAAATGTTATAATTTTATTTAAATGAATAATTTATTTATTGAAAGGCATTTTTTACTACAAATATTTGTAAATTATTATTAATAAATAAAATATTCTCAAATAGCTGTTGACGGTTATATATTATTTTTATAAAATTTAAGCTTATGTTTAACACAATTATGAGTCATAAATGAAAAAATTATCTGTTATATTTTTATCAGTTAGCATGCTTTCCGGTATTACTTTTGCCGATCAAGACAAAGTAGTTGCTACCTATAAAGGCGGTGAAGTAAAAGAATCGCAAATTATGAAAGAATTTAAGCCTCAGCTTAATCTTCAATCAGGTGAAACAATCAAAAATTTTAATGATTTTCCACCGCAAGATCAGGAAAAATTAATAAAAATTTATGTTAATAATCTGTTGTTAAAAGAAGAAGTTGCTAAGTCAAATATTACTTCTTCTAAAGAATTCCAAGAAAAACTTGAAAATGCAAAAAATCAATTAGCTCAACAAGAATTATTGGCAAATTATATAAAATCTAATATTACAGATAAGATGTTTGATAACGAATATAATAAATATGTCGGTAATCTTAAAGGTAAAGAGCAAATAAAAGTTGCTCATATTTTAGTTAAATCCCAAAAAGAAGCTAACGATATAAAGACCAAATTAAGCAAAGGTGGAAATTTCACTAAGCTTGCAGAAGAATCATCTCTTGATAAAGCTTCAGCTTCAAACGGCGGAGTTATAGGTTACATTCTATTAAATCAACCTGGACAGTTAGTACCGGAATTTGAGAAGAAAGCTTTTGCTTTAAAAGTAAATGAAGTTTCAACTCCTGTAAAAACCGATTTCGGTTGGCATATTATCAAAGTGCTTGAAAAAAAACCTGCGCCTATTCCAACAAAGGAAGAAGCAAAAGTAACTATTGATAATATATTAGCTGCAGAAGTACTAAAGAAATATATTTCTGATTTAGAAGCTAAAGCCGATTTAAAAATTATGTTACCCAAAGCAGACAACAAAGCCGGAGCGTGATTTATATTTCGCTAGAGCGGACATTCCCCGCATACCAAGTCGTCATTGCGAGGAAAAACTGTAAGTTTTGACGAAGCAATCTCAGGAGTTTGTGTTATTACTTCATGAGATTGCCACATCGCTTCGCTCCTCGCAATGACGGTTTGGGTATCCACGCAACAATACCGCAGAAATGACACTATAACTTCCCCTCGACTACAGCAAATGCTACACATATAGGGTAATCATCAGAAAGAGACAGGTGAATATTAAAAGGTGGGAGTTTTTTTGTATAGTTTGAACTCACTTCTACTATAGGCTTGCCCAAATTATCATTTAGTATAGTAATATCTTTTAAATTTATACCTTGACCTATACCGATTCCAAAGGCTTTACTTACAGCTTCTTTAGCAGCAAAACGCTTTGCTAAAAATACAGCATGACTTGTTTTGTCCAATAAACTAAACTGCGCTAACTCCTTCGAAGTTAGAATTTTTTGAGCAAAAAGTTCTGGATATAAATGTAATATTTTTTCGATTCTAGGAATTTGTACTATATCAGTACCGACACCGATAAACATTTACTTATCTTCAAAATCATCACCGGTCTCATCAATAAAAATTTGATCATCTAAATCAGAGTAATCTTCCGTTATACAAACCTCAGGTAAATACTCAAATTTTTCTTCTATATCTTCTGATTCATCCTGATTAACAATTGGCTCTATCATAGTTTTTGTACGCAGACTATTTATTAGGTCTTGTTCTAACTGTTCTACCGATACTTTTCCGGCAGCAATTCTACGTAATGAGATAACAGGAGGTTTATCACGCTTTTCTTTTTTGATTTGATTAGTTTCTACTTTATAATTTAATAATTTAGCATATCTTGTTGCTAGTACAACAAGCCGAAACCTATCCGGTATAATTTTATTACAATCTTCTGCTGTAATTCTTGCCATAATTTTCTCCGTTAAAAATAGTACACTACAAATAAATAAGAACTGAGTATACGAAGATCAACTTCAAAAAGAGCAAGGAGCTCACGAGACGAGGAACGGCAGCAGTTACTTAATACGTGAGTACCGAAGCTCTTGTAGAACGACGTAGCCAATTTTTGAAGTTCATCGAGTATATTATACTCTTTTTATATCCGCACCGCAATTACTTAATTTTTTTTCTAAATCTTGAAAGCCACGATCCAAGTGATATATTCGATGTAATACGGTTTTGCTATTAGTACTGAGCCCTGCGAGTATTAGCGATACCGAAGCTCTAAGGTCGCTTGCCATAACTTCTGCTCCTTTTAACATTTCTACACCTCGAACGACCGCTTTATTACCTCGTACTACTATATCTGCTCCCATTCTACATAATTCAGGAACATGCATGAAGCGATTTTCAAAAATATTCTCGGTGACCATTGAAACACCGTTACTAAGCGTCATAAGGCTCATAAATTGTGCTTGTAAATCAGTAGCAAAGCCGGGATAGGGATTAGTTTCTAAATCAACTGAATTTAACTTCCCTTCATAAGTTACTTGGACTCCGTTATTGATCGGCACAACTTTTATACCCGTTTCAATAAGTTTTAAAGCTATATTTTCTATAATATGGTAATCAATCCCACAAATTTTTATATCACCTTTAGTAATAGCTGCCGCAAACATATAAGTACCGGCTTCAATACGATCAGAAAGTACTTTATAGCTCGCTTTATTTAAAGAATCCTTACCTTTAATTGTTATTTCACTAGTGCCGACACCTGCAATATCGGCTCCCATTTTGATAAGGCAATTACATAAATCAACTATCTCCGGTTCTCGACCACAATTAAAAAGTACAGTTTCCCCCTCTGCTAAAACAGCTGCAAGTATTGCATTAATTGTAGCACCTA
Organism: Rickettsia senegalensis; assembly: GCF_056135685.1. Taxonomy (NCBI): domain Bacteria; kingdom Pseudomonadati; phylum Pseudomonadota; class Alphaproteobacteria; order Rickettsiales; family Rickettsiaceae; genus Rickettsia; species Rickettsia senegalensis. The sequence continues at coordinate 1,252,332 of NZ_JBVYTQ010000001.1, forward strand.
CAGAAACTTTATCAAAAGCAAAATGAGTACCTTTTAAACGTCCTTTACTTGAGGTGTTAATATAACCGTCTTCTATTTCAATCGCAGCTCCCATAGCTTTTAATACGGCAATATGCAAATCTACTTGCCTTGCTCCAATAGCACAACCACCCGGAAGCGATACTTTTGCTTTACCGTATTTGGTAAGCAAAGGACCAAGCACCCAAATCGATGCTCTCATTTTACGGACTATTTCATAATCTGCAGTAAAGTTATTTATATTTCCGGTATTAATTATAAGTCCAAATTCATCTTGATGTTCTAATATTTCAATATCTGCTCCGTGACTTCTTAGCAAATCTTTCATAGTACTAACATCCGTTAACTTTGGAACATTAGTAATATGCAGTTTATCGGCAAGAATAGATGCCGCCATAATAGGTAGCACGGCATTTTTAGCACCACTAATATTAATACTACCTTTAAGAGGTTTACCGCCGTGAATAATTAATTTTTGCATAAGTTATTTTGATAAAATTGCAACGTCATTGCGAGAAGAATTACGTAGTAATTCGACGAAGCAATCTCAGGAGTATTATTTCATGAGATTGCCGCGTCGCTTCGCTCCTCGCAATGACGGTTCGGGCTATGGCTGCACGCAATGACGAATAATGACACTGTACTACACATCCAAATTCACAACATTTAACGCATTAGCTTGGATAAATAATCTGCGAGGTTCGACAACGTCACCCATTAGTGTTGAGAAAACGCCCTCTGCTTCATCAACTTCCGCAACCCTTACCTGAAGCAACGTTCTTTTGGTAGGGTCAAGAGTAGTTTCCCAAAGTTGGTCGGAATTCATCTCCCCAAGACCTTTAAAACGCTGAATATTTATACCTCTTTTTCCGCATTCTATAATAGCGTTTAGCAACTGACTCGGTGTTAAAATATTGAATTCCTGATTTTTTACTATAAGCTTTAATTGCTTACTCAATATATCAAAAATTGCTAAAGCAAGCTTTGATATTTGTATAAACTCAAATGATTCCAACTGCTCTTTCAACAATATTTTACTTTCTTTTAAGCCCCTACTAAAACGGAAAAATTCTATTTTATTTTCATGTTTTAAAACTTCCCAATTAGTTTTATCAGGCGACTCTTCTAAGCTATTTAAAACATCTAAAGCTTTTTGAAGCCTTGAATCACTCTCTAGCTCAAATATTTTGTTATTAAGTAAGTCATTAATCGTAAGAATTTCGGTAATTGAACGATTAAATTTTTTGCTAGCATGATCAAGCAAACCGTTAAACTTAACTACTTTATTAATTAGCTCTTCTAAATCACCGCCTACTAACTGCTCTTTACCGTCTAGAGTTAGAGTTGCATCATTGATAGTTGATTTTATCAAATAATCTTGTAAAGCTTGCTCATTCTTTAAGTAAAGCTCAGCTGCTCCTTTCTTTACCTTATAAAGTGGTGGCTGGGCTATATATAGATAACCTTTATTTATTAGCTCAGGCATATGACGATAGAAAAACGTGAGCAATAAAGTTCTAATATGCGAGCCGTCAACATCAGCATCAGTCATAATAATAACTTTATGGTATCTGAGCTTTTCTAAGGAAAATTCTCGTTCAACACTAATCCCAAGAGCTGTAATTAACGTACCGATTTGATCTGAACCGAGCATTTTGTCAAATCTTGCACGTTCAACGTTCAAAATTTTACCACGCAGAGGCAATATAGCCTGAATTTTACTATCCCTACCTTGCTTTGCAGTACCGCCCGCAGAGTCTCCCTCAACAATAAACAATTCTGAAATTGCCGGATCTTTTGCATGGCAATCAGCAAGCTTACCGGGTAAGTTCGAGACTTCTAAGGCTGATTTTCTTCGAGTTAGCTCCCTCGCTTTCCTAGCAGCTTCACGAGCATTAGCTGCTTCCATAATCTTAGCTATAATTGCCTTTGATTCCGCCGGATGCTCTTCAAACCACTCAAGAACTTTTGTATAAACGGCATTTTCAACAACCGGCCGTACTTCGGAGCTTACTAATTTATCTTTTGTTTGAGAGGAAAATTTAGGATCAGGAACTTTAACGGAAAGTACGCAACATAAGCCTTCTCTAGTATCCTCACCGCTAAAATCATTTTTAGATTTTTTATTAAGACCCGTAGCATCAAGGTAAGAGGTAATAACACGTGTTATTGCCGACTTAAAAGCACTAAGGTGAGTTCCGCCGTCACGCTGCCTAATATTATTAGTAAAGCATAAGATATTTTCGTGATAAGAATCGTTCCAGTGCATCGCAAGCTCAAGACTTATACCGGATTCAGCATTCTCCGTATTAACTACTATACATGGATGGATAGCATGCTTTGCTCTGTCTATATATTTTACATAAGCTTCTATACCGCCAGTATAATAAAACTCTACTTCTTTAACTTCTTCAAAGCGGTTATCGACGAGTAAAATCTTTACACCTGAATTTAAAAAAGCAAGCTCTCGAAGACGATACTCTATAGTGCCGGAATCAAATTCTATATTAGTAAATGTTTCTACAGACGGAAAAAAAGTAACTTCCGTACCTTTTTTATCAATATTTTCTTTGACAACCGCAAGCGGAGCTTCTGTTATACCATTATTAAATCTAATCAAATATTCCTTGTTATTACGCCAAATACGTAATTCAAGCCACTCTGAAAGAGCATTTACCACCGATACGCCTACACCGTGCAGACCGCCTGAAACCTTGTAAGAGTTCTGATCAAACTTACCGCCGGCGTGAAGTTGCGTCATAATAACTTCAGCTGCTGATATCCCTTCCTCTTCATGAATTTCGACAGGTATACCTCGCCCGTTATCGGACACGGTTACCGAACCGTTTTTATTTAACGTTACTCGGACTAAATCACAATAACCGGCGAGCGATTCATCGATAGCATTGTCGACTACCTCATAAATCATATGATGTAGACCCGATCCGTCTCCAACATCCCCGATATACATTCCTGGTCTTTTTCTTACGGCTTCGAGACCTTTTAAAACCTTTATAGAATCAGCACCATATGATGATTCATTAAATTTTTCTTCAATTTCCGACATAATCCGACACAATATTTATTTGTTGCTAGAAACAATAAAAATAACTATAACGTAACTTATTAGAATAGTAAAGTTTCTTGATTTAAAATTAGCGAGATAGCAAAATAACAGTTTGATATCGTCATTGCGAGGAAAAATTGAAAATTTTGACGAAGCAATCTCAGGATATTCGACGAGATTGCCGCACTCCCTATGGTCGCTCGCAATGACGATATGACAATACCGAAATAATGAGATAATAAATGGGTCGTGCCTCCGTATTGCAGTTTAGAGTAAATAGTCTATAATCCTCAAACAGTAATAAGAGAGAATTATAGTTAAGGAGTTATGGCAAAAATAGATGTTAAGTGTAGATATTGTAACAACACAGAAGAAGTAATAAAGTCAGGATATTCAATTTCAAAACAACAGAGATATCAATGCAAGCGGTGTAATCGATATTTTTAATTGGAGTATATTAATAATGCATCTAAGCCTGGAGTTAAGGAGCAAATAGTAGAAATGTCAATCAACGGCTCTGGAGTTAGAGATACAGTAAGAGTATTAAAAGTGGGTATCAATACAGTTATCCGTGTTTTAAAAAAATCTAGTATTAAAAAACAATAAATCATTCTATCAGTACAACAGAAGTAATTATTGCTCCTGAGATAGATGAACAATGGTCTTATGTACAGAATAAATCCAGACAACGATGGCTTTGGTATGCCTTGGATAAGATTTCGTTAAAAGTAGTTGCTTATACGTTTGGTACAAGATGTGATAGCACATTAGAATCATTACTGAAAAAACTAGAGAATTTCAAGGTGACTTTTTACTATACAGATGGATGGGGGAGTTATGCTAGGTTATTAGACCCTAAAAAGTATATTATCAGTAAAAAATACACTCAACGGATAGAACGAAGTAACTTGAACCTTAGAACGAGATGCAAGAGGCTTGCACGTAAGACAATCTGCTTTTCCAAGTCATTGGATATTCATGATAAGGTTATTGGTACTCTTATTGAACGTATAGCTTTTTAATAGGTGTAACTGCAATATGGAGGCATGACCAATAAATGAATACATTAAAGTTAAAAAATATTTTCGACGTAATCGATGATTATGACGTGTTTTTATTTGATCTTTGGGGTGTAATAATCGAAGGAGGACATACTTATCCGGGCGCCGTAGAAAATATTAATGAAATTATTAAACGGAAAAAAGTATATTTTGTTACTAATGCTCCACGAAATATTTTTTCGCTGCACCAAACAATTAAATCTTGGGGAGTAAACGTGCTACCTAAAATGATTATTAGCTCAGGTGAAATAGCTGCGCAAATGATCCTAGAAAGCAAAGAACGATTCGGTATTGAAAAACCGTTAATATATCACCTAGGACATTTAGAAAATGATATAATAAACGGAATTCAATGTCCTATCACTGATGATATTAACAAAGCTAATATTTTCCTAATGACTATTTACAGAGACGAGAACGAAAATTTAGATTTAAACGAATTCGATGAGTTATTTAAAATTGTTGTACAACGTAAAATGGTTAATATTTGTGCCAATCCTGACCTTGGAATAAATCAACACGGTATTTATAGATATTGTAGCGGTTATTATGCCGAAAAAATAGAGCAGTTTGGCGGAAAAGTAATTTATAGCGGTAAGCCATATGAAGATATATATAGCAAGATTTTAAAAGAATGTCATAATACCCCTAAAGAACGTATGTTAATGATAGGCGATACTTTCTATACCGATATACTTGCAGCAAATCGCCTTGGTATAGATTCTGGCCTAGTGTTAACCGGAAATTCTAGAGAATATCATAGTAATTTTGATAATAGTGATGAAAAACTGGATAATTTAACAAAAGCTGCTATTAAACAATCGATTATACCTAGTTTTGTAGTGAGTTTGTCTTAAATAGCTTTATCGTCATTGCGAGGGTAAACTGTAAGTTTTGTACGTACGCAATCTCGTGCTAAAGTCCTGAGATTGCCACGCTCCTTTTAGTCGCTCGCAATGACGGATAAACAACAACTCTATTGATATTTTACTCATAATCTGCTATAGAGTAAAACTTAAGCGGTCGTGGCGAAATTGGTAGACGCGCAGCATTGAGGGTGCTGTTCTGTAAAAAGATTGGAAGTTCAAGTCTTCTCGACCGCACCACTCACCGGTTTTTTACAAAGTCAAATTAACGACCTCTTGCTGTAGGTTTCTCTTCTCTTTGTTCTGAGATCATGGCTCTAAAGCTTTTTTGTTTTGACACTTCTACTCCTAGCTTTTTCTTATTAGCAAATGTTTGGGCCGATTGTACAAATGATGCGAAGATTTTTTTATCACGTATCATTTCTTCAACTGAATATGTAAGCTTTCGTTTAGACACTTCAGGATGAAATTGAAAAGCACGAATTGGAGCTCCGAACTGTGATTCCGTTGCCTCTATTTCGCCATGTTTGGTGGTAGCTGATACTTTTAGTAACTCTTTTTTGTCTATTAATCGATCTTTTCCACCTACTTCTGTTACTACATTATTATGACTACCCCAAAAGCTTTGATTCGGTATTTCTTTTACAGTAGACTTCTTTCTTATTATTGATGCTAATTCTGAAGTAGGTTCAATAATTATAGAATCATGTTTATGATCAGGCATATCAACTATTTTCCCTCTAAGATAGGTATTAATAATTTATGCCCTCCGCAAATTCCCATTATCGGTATCCCTTTTCTATAGCAACTTCCGCCATAACCATTTCAGCAAGAGAACGTGCAAAATCAAATTTACCATCATTTAAGGTTACTTCTCCTCCAAATTGCTTAGCTACTTCCGGATCAACTGAGGCATTATTACCCAGAATTACTAGAGCATCTTTATCAGTTAAAAGTTCTTTTGCTTTTTGCTTTGCTTCATTTATTACCTCTTTATTAATCTTCTTCTCTTTGTTAGCTGATTCAGGTACTATTTTTCTATAATCAATATATTCTAGAACTCCCCCTTGATAAATAAGCATATCTTTTGCTTCATTTGCAACTTCCCCTCCAACTTGGGAATTATAGCTTAATACAATTTTAGGTCTTGGTGGCAAATCTTCAAAACGCTCTGTTCTAGTAAGTTTTGTATATGTCGTTTCATTTTGTTCTTCTGCACACTTAGTTAATATATCAGAGATTTCGGTATGTCCAAATAATTTGCTCCAATATAGCGGGGTATTTCCGGTTTTATCAGTAATATTGACTGTGTGATTAAATTTTAAATAATAATCTAGGCATTTCTCAAATATTTCTCTATTTCTTTGTTGGGCGGCTAAATGCAAAAGAGTTTCTCCGTTATTGTTCCTTAAATTAAGAATTTTTTCTACGGTCTGTTCTTTAGCATTTTCTACAAATAGTAAAGCTATATCTACATTTCCTTTACGCTCTAATAGAATATCTAGAGCAGTATTACCGTTTTTATCCGTAAGCTTAATATCGGCATTTTTATTTATTAAAGATCTAACTATGTCTAAGTTTTTAGTATTTATAGCTGAAAATAAAATTGGAGTGCCGTCTTTATCCAATTGATTAACGTCGACCCCTTGATCTAATAAAGCATTAACCATCTTCACTTTTTCTGACTTTATAACTCTTAAAATAATAGGATTTCCCTCTAAGTCCAATGCATTTGGACTCACTCCTTTATTTATTAGAGCATTAAAGATATCTAAGTTATTGCTATTTATAGCTTTTAGAAGAATAGGATTTTTGCCGGAAGGCTGAAAGTTAGGGTCGGCTCCTTTATCTAAAAAAGCATTAAGGATACTTAAATTTTTTGTTTCTATAACCCTTACAATTGTAGGGTTTCCATCATAGTCAATTGCATTCGGATTAGCCCTTTATCTAATAAAGTAGTAACTATATCTAAATTTTTATTTGTTATAGCAGAATAAATGCAAGGATTATCATATTCATCTAATATGTTAGGGTTAACCTCTGCTTGTAATAACTTTTGAACCTTTTCTAGATCATCATCCAGAATTGCACCAATCAATAATTCTTCCTGATTATTCATAAACCCCCTTCTAATATCTTAATAAAAATATACTAATTTAAGGATATAATTAACATATTAAGCTTGTCAACATTATCCACTGTGGATCTTCTGATAAATAAAAAACTATTGCTTATTTGTACTCTGTGATTTATATTGATTATCAAATTGTATACAATTCTGTGCCAAGCCTAGCTAACCAGCTTTAACTAATTATAATAAGTCTATAATAAACTATTAGGTAAATAGGTCATGCCTAATTTCAACATATTTAAAAGCATCTTACCGGATCATCATGATCAATTTGTCGAGATTTTTGATCAAATTAATGATCTGATAGAAGATCATAATTATGATGCTGCTGCAAGCAGGCTGGCCACGCTTCATTATGCCGATTTAGCTGATTTCTTAGATAATCTTAACAATAAAACATATAAAATAATTATTCCTTTATTACAGGATGTAATTAAGCCTGAAACGTTAGTATCGTTAAATGCTTATAGTAAGCCTTTAATAATAGAAACTTTAGGCATAAAAAAATCTGCGGAATTAATCAATAAGCTAGTTATAGAAGATGCTATTGAAGTAGTAATCGATCTAGACGATGATATAAAAGATCTTATTCTAGGTAATCTTACTAAAGAAAAAAAACACCAAATTACCGTAGGTTGTACATATCCCGAAAATACGGTAGGCAGAGTAATTGAGCGAGATTTTATTAATCTTCAAGAAGGATGGACGGTCGAAGAATCATTAAATTTTATCAAAAACGTAAAGAATGACTTTTATGCGGCAATCGTTACAGATAATAAATTACGCCCTATCGGTATTATTTCTCTTAGCACGCTAATTAAACACAAAAAAAATGAATTAATAAAAGATTTGATGAGCAAAGATTTTAAGCTCGCAGATGCTTTTACCGACTTAAATGAACTAAGCTTTATTTTTAGACAATACGCCTTAACTATCGTACCGGTAGTAAATAAAAGCGGTAAGTTAGTAGGTAGCGTATCAATCGATAATATAATTTATATTATCGAAGAACGAGCAGGAAAAGATATATTATCATTAAGCGGGGTACATACTCAAGATACTTTCTTCAATGTATTTTATACCGTTAAACATCGTTTTCCTTGGCTCTTTGTTAATCTAATCACTGCCTGCATGACCTCACTTATCATTAACCATTTTAACGACACTATTGCAAAACTTGTAACGCTTGCAGCCACTATGCATATTGTAGCTTCAATGGGCGGAAATGCCGGAACACAAGCTATGACCGTTACGGTTAGAGCTCTTGCTAATAAAGATATTCATTATAATAATGTCAATAAAGTTATATTAAAAGAAATAGCCGTATCGGCTTTTAACGGTTTTGTACTTGCAATTATCGGAGCAGGACTTAGCTTTGTGATGTTGCTTGACTTAAATCTTAGCGTTATTTTTGCTATTGCAGTTATTTTAAATTTTTTAGTAGCCGGATTATTCGGTTCTGCTATTCCTATAATACTGCATTATTTTGATATAGACCCCGCTGCAGGCTCTGGCGTATTTCTAACAACCATAACCGATGCTCTAGGTTTCCTAACTTTCTTAAGCCTTGCTCATATTTTTTTAGTGTGATATCTATTCAGATAAAAATACATACACATTACAGCAAACAGTAGCTATAGCTCCAAGACATTTACATATACCGCAACTTATATCCTGATTTTCAGACTCGGTAATATTATTAATATTATTCTCATAAGATATATTATTATCTCTTGGTATATTCTGATTATTATTATTGATATTCGAGTCTTTGAACAATAAATTTGCAACAGTTAGTATTAACTCACCTTGTGATGCAGTTAGATTAGTATTATTCAAGGAGCTAGATTGCGCATACTCTTGTACTTCTAGACTATTACGGTTTGACATAGTTACATTTTGACTTTAGGATTAATATTTAAAATTATATAACAATAATTTTTAATCTGCAGCTATTTATTATTAAAATTTTTTAATTAATAGCTCATAAATTATAATGAAATAAGAAATAACTTTTATGGAAGATCTAAGCTCTTGGAAAGAAAAGTTTAAAATTTGTGTTTATAGTAAAAAACTACTTGATAAACTCGAATATTTAAATACTAAAGTAGAAAATCCTATAGATATCCTTGAAATCAAAAAAGGTATCTACTATGCACGTAAATATCACGGTTCTCAAATGCGTCAATCAGGCGATCCTTATTATTCGCACCCAATTGAGGTAGCAATTATGCTTGCTGAATTTGTAGCTGAAGAAGCACCTAAGCTTTATAACGTTATTATGCTGCAAGCTGCTTTACTTCATGATACTATTGAAGACACCGAATTAACTGAAGAAGCAATTACCGAAATTTTTGGATCGGAAGTAGCAAAACACGTAGAAGGTCTAACTAGAATTAAATCTTACGGGAAGATAAGTAGCGGAGAAAGCCTAAACTTACTAATTAAAGAGAAAAGATACAATACGGCATTAATAAAATTATTTGATCGAATTCATAATGTGCAAACTTTGGGAGTTAAATCATCTGAGAAAGCGAGAAAAATTATTGAAGAGACTTTAATAAATTTTCTTTTGGTCGCTGCTAATATAAATTATAAACTAGAGCAAGAGTTTGCTGAGTTATGCCTAAAAGTTTTTAATAGTGAGCTTGAAAGACAAAAAACTTTTTCTAATAATAACTTTCTGCTTCCTTCTCTAACTTTATAAAATGATTTACTCCAAATGTATAACCGATTAGAATTGGAATAATAAAGAATAACAATCCCCAGTGATTAAAATAATCTATCAAGTAAACTGTTCCAAAAGAAGAAACTGCAAACATTAAAGCTCTTGATAAAGCAAATATAAAACTACCACATGTAAAACGTTTTAATACCGGAAATCTTGCATAAAACACTGCCCCTGCCGGAAAAGTAGTAGGTGCAAATAATGCAATAAATAATTGGAATAAAAATAATTCAGTAGCAACTGAGATATTATTTAGTAAGATAGGAGACATAATAGCTACAATAGAAAATATTATTAATCTTACTTTAAGGATTTTTAGAGGATGTATTTTACAAACTAAATAAGTAAGAATTATTGTATTCATTAATTCTACAATGGAAACAATAAAATTTTGATGAATTACTTGAGCAGCACTGTAATTAAATGAATTTTTTAGTATATTACCGCAATAAATATACAAAATATAAAACCATAATGGTGCTCCACAATGTATAAAAAAGAAAGCTATTGCTGTTGTTTTATTAATTTTTTCACTCCAAATAGGACTTGATTTTAGCCTATTACTATCTATCCCCGCTTGTGCTACAGTTTTCTTTATTCGTCTTTTTGCATCAATGAAATCCGGAGTCTCTCTAAGATTTGTCCTTGCAACAGCACCAACTATAGCAATAACTGCTCCAAACCAAAATGCCATACGCCAATCAGACCCAAAAGAAGTAACAAGCGTTCCTACTGCCAATGCCATGGTTATACCTAAATCTACAGAAATAACAAGCGAAGCCACCACCCAATAACGTTGAGGAATTTTGGTCATTTCGGTTAGATAAAGCTCAGCACCTACTACCTCCCCCATAGAAGACATCCCCTGAACAATCCGACATGCAGTTACTACAAAAGTTGCCGTAATACCAATTTCGGCATAAGTTTTTAAATTAGCCATTATAAGACAACAAAGCGACATTAAAAAAGTTGTAATAACAACAGTTGATTTACGACCTATAGTATCTCCTATCCAACCGAATATTAAAGCTCCGATAGGTCTAAACACATAAGTTGAACAAAATGCGATGGCGGAATATAGAGAAGCAGCTCGTGCATCAGCTTCAGGAAAAAATAGCTCGTTAAGTAGTGCCGCCATGTGTACATAAAGCATGAGATCAAAATATTCAAGAAACGTACCTATCGATAGTAGCCCTATTGCTTCTTTTTGATTACGAGCTAAACTCTTTTGCTCTTTTAGGTAACTTAACATGCTTTTTACAGATTAGTTAAAATTAATAAAGCACTATCTTGTTTTATATAAAAATAAAAGTCAATTTAAAAAAATTAGATTTTATAGCATTACTAACTAAAGATAAATGTCGTAATGAGCTGAGCGACTGAAAGGAGCGTATCAATTTAAGAAAATAATAAAAAAATACTAGTTTACAGAGTTTTTAACTAGATTACTTAGTCAATTACTTTGTAATTTCCTTGCAATGGTATTGATTTATTAAATAATCTATCTTTATTTAGCAATGCCAATAAATTTCTAATTTAATACTTGCAATTTATCTTATAATTACTTATATTCAGATTCGCTTAGATTAAAAAGCACTAAGGTGTTTTATATGTAATTAATTTTGATCCCCTTAAACTTTTTACATTAAAACGCCGTTGTTAGAGGATATCGGTAAATAAATTTTAATTAGTAATTAAAGAGCTTTTTTAGTGAAAATTCATAAGATGTTTGAAGGAATATTATCAATATTTCAAAAAAATCTTATAATTTGCAGCAAAAAAGAATTAAATTATCGGTTAAAATTTATTTTCTGATATCCTCATATTTAAGCGGGTGTAGCTCAGGGGTAGAGCGCTACCTTGCCAAGGTCGAAGTCGAGGGTTCGAATCCCTTCACCCGCTCCAGTGATTTTTCAATATTATTCGTTTTTGTCATTGCGAGAAGACGTCATAGGCGTCGATGAAGAAATCTCAGGCAAAATTCCTGAGATTGCCACGTTCACTAACGTTCGCTCGCAATGACGGAAAATCAGTCCAGGACACAACTCCCTTTCACACATGACATCAGTAAGTTTATCATAAATTCAATCTTCCAAATCATATTTTTTCTTAATATCTTCTAATGAAATTACTTCTTCCCCTTTTTCTATACGAGACAGAGCAATTAACAAATCTGCTTTTGCTTCTATATAACTTTCTATAGCTTTACGTATAATATATCCTTTTGGTCTATCGATTTCCTTAGCAACATTAGAAAGTATAATATCTAGTTCATTAGAAATTCTAGTAGTTATAACTGTCATAAAAATATCCATTTATCGGTTTTGTGATGACTTATAATAATATAAAATACATTTAAATATAATGCATTACCTTTGATTAACTTTATATTTTTATTTTACCCTTGCATAAAAGCGTTTAGCTAGCTATTTTTATTTTATTAGACTTCTTGCATAATGTAGCTAATAAGGATAAATTTGTAGGAAACACGGCACGCAGCACCACAACGTACAAAAAAGTACGTGAGGATACGAGTACCGGATTGACGTATACCTTTAGAAAGAGGTTATATAGAAAGACTATTGCAACAATTAGGAAATTACATATGTCAGCAAATACGCAAGATAATCAGGCAAATAATAACGACACTATAGAGATACAGGAAACTGAGGTAGTGCCAGTAGAAACAAATTCTTTACAATCAGGGTTAACAAGCTTAATACCGATGGTTTTAATTTTTGCCGTATTTTACTTCTTATTATTACGTCCGCAAGAAAAACGACGCAAAGAAAGAGAGAAATTAGTAAGTGAAGTTAAAAAAGGTGAAGAAGTTCTAACAAATAGCGGCATTTACGGTATTGTGACTAAAGTAAGTGAAAATGACAATAATATTGAAATCGAAATAGCTAAAGATGTACGTATTAAAGCTTTAAAAAGTGCTATTGTTGATATAACAAGTCGTACAAAAGAAGTAGCAGTAAAAAAAAGAAAATAACAAAAAAAGATAAGAAGGTAAGCGGTGCAAGATCTTCCTAAATGGAAAATTTTTCTTTCAATTATATGTACGGTTTTTGCGGTTATTTGTGCCTTACCTAATTTTATGCAGGTAAATTCTAAGTTTCTGCCTCATGATTCAGTAAATCTAGGGCTTGACCTTAGAGGAGGAGCTCATTTATTACTTGATGTTGATTTTGACACCTACTTAAATGATTCAATGGAAAACCTTGCCGACACTTTACGCAAAAATTTTCGTGAGGATAAAATCGGCTATAAAAATCTGTTAGTTAAACAAAATAGCATTCGATTAGAAATAAGGTCGCCTGAGGAATTAAAGCCGTTAAAGAAAATAATTAATAAAATCGATCCGGAAATTATCGCTGAAGTAAATGAAAATAAAATAAAGCTTAGCTACAGCGAATCTAGATTAAATAACTTACTTAATAAGGTAGTAGACCAATCTATTGAAATCGTTCGCATGAGAGTTGATAGTACCGGCACTAAAGAGCCAACACTACAGAAGCAAGGCGATAAGCATATATTACTGCAAGTTCCAGGCGAAGAAAATCCCTCTTACCTGAAGAATATATTAGGAAAAACTGCAAAGCTAACTTTTCATTTAGTTGATGAAAATGCCAATATCGAAGAAGCGGTAAAAGGACATGTTCCGGTAGGTTCAATGCTTGTTAAAGGTGATAACGAAAATCACGGTGAGTATTATGTAGTTATAAAGAAAAAAGTCGTTTTAGGTGGCGATCAGCTTACAACCGCTTCAGCTTCTTTTGATCAAAATTCGCAGGCGGTAGTTGCTTTTTCTTTCAATAATTTAGGTAGTAAAATATTCGGTGAAATAACCAAAAATAATACTGGTAAACGCCTTGCTATAGTTTTAGATAATAAATTACTAAGTGCTCCAACGATAAACGGAGCAATTATGGGCGGAAGCGGTATAATAACAGGAAATTTTACCGTTGAGTCGGCAAATGAGCTTGCGCTATTATTGCGAGCCGGTTCGCTCCCTGCCCCACTTAAAATTATTGAAGAGAGAAGTATAGGTCCAAATTTAGGTGCTGATTCTATAGAGTCGGGCAAAAAAGCAGGACTTATAGGGTTTATAGCAGTTTGTATATTTATGGTTTGGTCTTACGGTGTACTTGGTTTATTTGCCAATATAGTTCTAAGCCTTGCATTGTTATATATTCTAGCTTTACTTTCACTTTTCCAGGCTACTTTAACTCTGCCGGGAATTGCAGGAATAATACTGACTATGGGTATGGCTGTTGATGCTAATGTATTGATTTATGAAAGAATTAAAGAGGAGCTGCATAAAGGAGTTTCTAATCTTTATGCTATTAGAACCGGTTTTGAATCTGCGTTTGCTACTATCCTTGATTCTAACCTAACTACTTTAATCGTTGCTTTTTTACTTTATATATTCGGAGTCGGGGCAATAAAAGGTTTTGCCGTTGCATTAACAATCGGGATTATATCTTCAATGTTTTCGGCGATTATCATTACTAAATTGTTAATAGATATTTGGGTGAAATATTTTAAACCTAAAAAACTAGGGCTTGTGTAAAAACAACCAAAATGTCGTAATTTTAAACTTCTTGAAAAAAAGAATTATACTCCTGCGAAATAAAGAGTTGATATACGAAGTTCAACTTGAAAAAGAGCAAGGAGTCTGTAAGCCGAGGAGCGGAGCGTATATTTAATACGTGAGCATCCAAGGACTCACAAAGACGATGTAGCCAATTTTTCAAGTTCAACGAGTATATATTATGAAAATGCAATCAAATGTTATAAAAATAATTATCGTAATTAGCTTATTAATAGGAGTAGGAGCATTATATTTGTTATTATCTTTAAGAACGCCTAAAAAACCGCTTGCTGGTCAAGTTAATATCTATGAAGATAACGTAAAAATCGGCAGTGATTTTGAACTAATAGACCAAAATGGAGAGATATTTAATAGTGATGAGTTGAAAGGCAATTTAAGCCTAATTTATTTTGGATTTACTAGTTGTCCTGATATATGCCCAACCTCTCTAAATAAAATGACGGAAATTGTAGAAATTTTAAATAAACATAAAATAGATATTCTACCTGTTTTTATCACTATTGACCCAAAACGTGATACTCCTATAGTACTTAAAGAATATCTCAAACATTTTCATCCGAAATTTATAGGTCTTACCGGTAACGAGCAGCAAATAAAAGATGTAACCGATAAATTTAAAGTTTTCTATGCTCGTGTAAATGGTGATGATGACGACCCGAACTATATGCTCGATCATTCATCTTTTACTTATTTAATCGATGCAAACGGAAAATATCTGAAACATTTCTATTTAGATTCTTCACCTAAGGAAATTATGGAGTTTTTGAAAGGCAATTAATGAGTAACTATATATTAACTACATATTTATTTACTTTTTTAGTTTTAGCAATATTACTAGGTTTAAGCTTCTTAAATTACAAATTATTGAAAAATGCAAAAGAGAGCAAGAAATAGATTAATAACAATAATTATTTGTTTCTGCTCTGCAGCTCTTGGAATTAGTATAATACTTTACAATTTAGAGAAAAATATAGTTTTTTTTTGCCACCGTCAAAAATTAATGAAATAGAACAAGGTAAAGAGTTAAGAGTAGGCGGTCTTGTTAAAATAGACTCAATAAATAAAATTGCTGCTGATAAGATAAGTTTTGTTATTACCGATAATATTAAGGATTTAGAAATATTATATCAAGGTGTACTCCCTGCTCTATTTCGTGAAGGACAAGGAATTATTGCCATAGGGCAATTATCGGACGGAAAATTTATAGCAAGACAATTACTTGCAAAGCATGATGAGAATTATAGACCTCCGAAGTAACAACGTCATTCCCGCAAGACCTTGTTGCGTAGATATAAAAAAAGTAGCTGCGAACTAAGAAAAGTAGTAAATCGACAAAAAACTTAACCACAAGTGTGTATGTCAAAGCTACAAAAAGTTTGCAACTGGAAAGAATATAACAGAAGTTTAAAGAAAAGAGGAACAATAATTTTCACATTTTGTGAAGAATATTTAAAAGAGTTATATTATGGAGGGGAACAGAGGCAAGGAGGAGCGAGAAGATATAATAGCAAGATGTATGAATATTTGCTAACAATTAAGCTGTTATTAAGATTGCCATGGCGAGCAACAAGCGGATTTGCAGAAGGAATGTTTAGCAAAATATTTGCGGGTAAGGATTTAAGAATACCGGATTATGCCCATGCATCAAGAATCGCTAGTAAGCTAAAGTTACGAGTAAAAAATATTGGAGTACAAGAGAAAGGTTCAGGGAAAGAGATAGTATTTGATAGTACCGGAGTAAATGTATATAGCACCAGTGGGTGGCATCAAAGGAAATACGGTAAGGATGGATTATAACGGTAAGGATGGATTATATCGTAAGAGAGAACAGTGGAAGAAGATACATGTAGCAGTCGATTTAGATAGTATGGAAGTACTATCTGTAGCCTATACGGATAGTAACACAAACGACTGTGAAGTTGTTGGTGATATGAGCAAAGAGATAACAGGCAAAGCTAAAACCGTTATAGCAGATGGAGCTTATGATACGCAGGAGTTTAGAAAGATAATATATGATTGGGGAGCACAAGATTTAATGCCCCCAGCACGAACATCTAAGTCACAAGATGAATTAAAGAATAAAAGCAAGGTAGAGAAAGAACATTTAGCTTACAGAGATAAAGTAATAAAAGGAATTAGAGAATATAAAAATTTTGATGAAGGTTTAAAAGCATGGAAAATTAATAGCGGCTATCATCAAAGGTTAAGGGTTGAATCGTTTATGTTTAGGTTGAAGCGAACGTTTGGCTTTAACTTACAACAAAAAACAGAGAAAGGAAGAAAAAACGAAGTAATTACTAAGATAAATATATTAAATGAAATGATTGCCCTTGGGAAAGCTCAATATAGCTTTTAGAATTATATAAAATTTAATTATTTTTATACTCTAAGCGCTATATTGACTTTTTTTAATCTCCACGCAACAACGCCTTGCGAGGAGGGACATAGTCCCGACATGGCAATCTTGTCAAAAATTCTGAGATTACGGACGTACAAATTACTACGTAATTCTTCTCGCAATGACGAAAAACAACCAACCAAATAAATAAAAAACATGTTCATAGATAAAATCAAAGCAAAAGCAAATAATGACGAAATAAACGTAATTATAGAAATTCCGATGAATAGCGGTCCAATCAAATACGAATTTGACAAAGAATCAGGAGCGGTTTTTGTTGATCGCTTTATGCAAACTACCATGAGCTATCCGTGTAATTACGGCTTTATTCCTCATACTCTTTCAAATGATGGTGATCCGGTAGACGTACTTGTCGTAGCTCATCATCCGGTAGTGCTTGGGTCGGTTATAAAATGCCGAGCAGTCGGCGTATTAATGATGGAAGACGAATCGGGGCTTGATGAAAAAATAATCGCAGTGCCGACTTCTAAACTCGATATTACTTTCGATCATATTAAAGAATTAGATGATTTATGTGAAATGCTAAAGAAACGTATCGTGCATTTCTTTGAGCATTATAAAGATTTAGAAAAAGGTAAGTGGGTTAAAGTTACCGGATGGGAAAATAAAGCAAAAGCAGAAGCTTTAATCAATGAAGGAATAGATAGAGCTAATAGCCAGTTGTAACAGGATTTAGAGGCATTGCTGCATGGCTCTTCCGATTATGTCATTCTTAACAACGGCGGGAATCCATTAAAGTAAAGCTTTTTGAAAGCTTTACTTTAAAAACACTATATAATAAAAAATTTTTAAAATTAAAGATTTTTTAGCATGGATCCCTGCTTTCGCAGGGATGACATCAGGAAAATTTAAGATAAAAAATAAACAGTGACCGACTTCTTACATAACGTAGCTAATAAAGAGGAATTTGAAGGAAACGCGGATGTGCATGCCACCGCAGCGTACACTTTAGTACGTGAGGATGCGAGTACCGGATTGACGCACAAATTACCTTTAGAAGCAAGTTATGCAGGAAGTCGATTATTTCGTTCAGGGGTCGTAGTAGCTTTTTTCACATTAATTTCTCGCATATTCGGGCTTGTGCGTGAACAATTTATCGCATCATTATTTGGCTCTACGCCTATGGGGGATAGCATTAATGTTGCTTTTAAACTACCGAATCTATTTAGAAGAATTTTCGCAGAAGGAGCATTATCAAGCGTATTCATTCCTATTTATAATGAAAAAATGCTTATTTCTAAGAAAGCCGCTAATAATTTTTCAGGCGAGGTATTTACCCTTCTACTTCTGACATTAATAGTAATAATAACATTAATGCAAATCTTCATGCCGCAATTAATGTTGTTTATTGCTCCTGGATTTCACGGTAAAAAAGAAAAATTTGAGCTTACGGTATTTTTATGCCGAATTACAATACCTTATTTAATATTTGTTTCATTAACGGCTCTACTTGGCGGAATATTAAACTCTGTAAAGAAATTTGCAGCCTTTGCTTTTTCACCGGTTATTTTAAGTGTATGCGTAATAATTTTTACTTTAACATTTGATAATTATATAGAGTCTACTATCTCAATTAGCTTATCTTTAATAATTGCCGGAATATTGCAAGTTTCTTTTATGTTTGTCTGCGTGAAAAGAGTGGATTTAAACTTTCCGATAATTTTTAACCCAAGCGATCCCGATGTAAAAAAGCTTTTGATTAATATGGGACCGGCAACCATTAGCTCCGGCGTACAGCAATTAAATCTTTTCATATCCCAATCTATTGCTAGCTTTATTGAAGGTGCTATTTCTATATTATCTTATGCCGACCGGATATATCAATTTCCTTTATCGATAATAGGTACTAGTTTCTCTACTATATTGCTACCTGAACTGTCAAAAATCTATAAATCAAATGATATATTAGCTGCAAAAAAAATACAGGATAACGCTATTAGAATGGGGCTATTGTTATCATTGCCTGCAACATTTGGTATTATCATTCTATCTCATCCGATTATTAATATAATTTATGAAAGGGGAGTATTCACGCACCAAGATACTACAAATACAGCCGAGGTTATTTCTGCATTTGCACTCGGACTTCCTGCTCTTATTTTGGCAAAAATTTTAACTCCTATTTTTTATGCTAACGGAGATACTAAAACACCGCTCAAAATAACCTTATTTTCAATAATAATTAATACCGGTATGAATCTATTATTAATGGATTCGTTGAAGCATATTGGTATTGCAGTTGGTACATCTATTGCAGCTTGGTATAATCTAGGTTTATTATATAGCTATACTACAAAACAAAATAAGCTACATATAGAAGCAGGTATAAAGCTTTTCTGTGGTAAAATTTTGTTATGCTGCATAATAATGTCTATCATCATTGCTTTAATAAAATATTATTATTTAGAATATTTTTATTCGGAATATTTATTGATTAAAGTTTGCATGCTAGGGGGTACAATTGCAGTTGGAATGGGAGCATTTTTCGGCACGGCATATTTATTAAAAGTGGTCAATTATGATAATAACAAGAAATAAGCACCAATCAAATTACCAGGATTTGCTAAAAACCTTAGCTATTATAGCTATGATTATTGATCATGTTGGTTTATATCTATACCCTGAATTAACTATTATGCGAATTATAGGTCGCACGGCTATGCCGGTATTTTGCTTTTTTGCCGGTTATAATTTTCATGATAAGCCAAAAACCCATATAATAATATTCGGTGTTTTATTACAAATATATACTACTGTACTATTTAAACAGTTTCTTACTACAAATATTCTAATCTCTATCTATTTAGGGCAATGGTATATTTATTATTTTCGTAATTCTTTAACTCACTTTCTCTATAGCGGTTATTGTCATGTAATTATAATGGTAATATTATGGTATATTAGCTGGGCTTTGATTGATTACGGGACTCTTGTAATTGCTATAATGATACTTGGATTTATTTCAAAACATGAGCAGACAAATCTAAAACTTTGCTACTTTATAGCAATTTTTGCTTCTTTCATGCATTCAACTCTTTTTACTCTTGCAATTTCCTTTAATGATTTTCATTTTTCACATACTGAATTAATTTTAGATCTCATCTTCTTAATGATTACCTATACATTAATGATACTAAAAGATTACTCACAAAAAATACCGATAAATTTAAAACGGATAAGCCGAAATGTTTTATATATTTACTGCATACAAATCATAATCTTACAATTTATATTCAACTATAAATACACATATGGTTTTAAAAATTGGTAAGTAAATATTAATCATTAGTGACAGTGGTCTTAGATTAATATTAATATGATTTAGATAATATTGATGTTACTTATATGGATTTAATAGGTCGTCTAATTTCGGGTAATGAACAATATAAAGAGCAATTTAGAAAAAACAAACTATTTGAAATTAAGTTAGATAGTACCCTACGAAAAAATAAATTTCTTAAATATTTTAGGATTTGGTCAGACGAATTTCAAAAAATGGTATTAGCAAGAGTAGTATTTTCTGAAACAAAAGAATTTAAACAACTTGCATGGGAGCATCTTACCGATGAATTTGGACATAATATAGAATTATCCCAAAATCTAGAAAATAGTGAAGAAACTACAGATTTTATTTTTGAAGCCTTAGGTTCTTGGTTTACACTAAAAATGATGACTCTTGGAGATAGTGAGCGAGCTGTTCTTGTCCATTTAGTAATAGAGTCTTGTGCTACTATATTCTATGAAAAACTAGGATCAATATTTTTAAATCATAAGTCAGCAAAACATTTCAAAACACATATGCATCTTGATCCAGAACATGAACAAATGGGAATAGATTTATTAAAACAAATAAATATTAATGATCCTTCTTTACTCACTATTCAAAAAAAAGGCTGGGATATGATTGATGCTCTGTTTACTAGACTTGCTGAAATTACTCAAGACTGATTTTATCCTCGCAAAACTCGTTTTACAATATTCGGTTCTTTCTCAATAATTTTAAGAAGTAATTTTACAGATCTTGTAGGTAATCTTCTTCCTTGTTCCCAGTTTCTTACAGTTGCTACGCTAATACCGAAAGTTATGGCAAATTGCTGTTGGGTTAATTGCAATTTTTCTCTTGCCTCATGAACATCAACATCAGGTAATGAAATGCTATGCTTTTTTTTACTTTTAGTTTACCTTTAGCATATGATAATGCTTCTTGCATTCCTATTAATATACTTTCCTCTGTTTGATTAAGTTTTTTATTATTCATTTTTGCCTCTATTAAATTATCCTTATACCGCCACTTTTTCCTTTATTATTACTACCTAGAGCAAACCTCAATTTTCTTATTCCGACCCACAATATCCCCCTTCTCAGGATTAGCAGCAATATAATTTACTATTTCCGTGCATTCTTTTTCATTCAAAAAAGCCTTAGCAAATTTTTGAAATTCAGACAGCTCAGTAACTGTAATAAATTTTTTGTTCATAAAAGTAATAGTACGCCATTAGCGTACAAAAATATTGACATTTAAATCCATTATATGTGTATCACTAAGGCTTATTTACATATTAAAAATTTTTAATATGTAAGCTATATGAATATTAAACAATATTAATGGATTAAGTTATGCCAATACTCCGCGTACTAACAGCAACACCAAAAAGCATTTTTAGTAAACTTACTTATAAATACGATTTAGCTACTACTATACGGGCTTATAATGCTGTAAATATACCTCTAGATGAAGCTTTCAAAACTTCATTACAAAATAATTCTTACAAAACTGCAAAACTACTACTTTCATCAGGTCAACTTAATCTTAATTATAAGGACGCCGAAGGAAATTCAGTTTTAATGAATATACTTCAATCACAAAATACTCCTCTACTAAAAAATTATTTTAGCAAGGCAAAAGTAGATAGTAGTTTTAAATTACCTCTTCTTATGTCTAATAACGGCGGCGATACAATCTATAACATTGCATATAACAGCACAACAGTTTCAAATATTCTTTTTAAGAATGTAGCGAAACTTCAAGCTCTTGGCAAAATAGAAGTTCAAAAATTACAATCCGATACAACAACAAACCTTCTCGAATCACCACCATCTTATTATGACCTTTGTCCTAATAGCCTAAATACTTCACATGAGGTAAATCTCAATGGAGAAATGCCAAAGGCACCGATAGAGTAAAATACTAATAGTCTTAGTATTAGTATTTGGTCCTATAGTATTGGACAGTTTTTGAAAAGACCTCGATGTCATCCCCGCGAAAGCGGGGATCCAGAATAAAAAATCTTAATTTTAAAGATTTTTATTATATCGTTTTTTTCAAATAAAGCTTTAAAAAGCTTTATTTGACTGGATTCCCGCCTCCGCGAGAATGACATAGAATAGAAATTGTCCGGTACTATAATTTGGTCCAGCCGCTAGTGTATGAACGTTGCCAAATCGTCATTGCGAAACCACAAAGTGGCTGCGGCAATCCAGAAAAATAATTAAAAAATTCTGTAAATCAGAATTTTTTACTGGATTACTTAGTCAATTGCTATGCAATTTCCTCGCAATGACGAAAATCACTAAACCTAAACCAGCTCGCTTAGTTGCGTTTTGGCGAAGAGCTTTATCTGAAAGTTAACAAAATTTAAATTACCTTTTGAACCTATTTCTGCAAATTTATGAGCTTTAAGTAATAGATCATAATCTTTCGCCAAATCAGCAAAGAAAAACTCCATTTCACCACTTTGTTTTACTCCTAAAATCTCACCGCTACCTCGAAGTTTTAAATCCTGCTCAGCGATATAAAACCCATCATTAGTTTGTTTCATTATCTCAAACCTACCTCGTGCAACTTTTCCAAGCCTTTTAGGATTATAGAGCAATATACAATATGACTGCAAAGAGCCTCGCCCTACTCTACCTCTAAGCTGATGAAGCTGAGCGAGACCAAACTGCTCGGCGTTTTCGATAACAATTAAAGTTGCTTCAGGTACGTCTATTCCGACTTCAATAACGGTTGTTGCAACTAATAACTTAATTTCGCCTTCCTTAAATTGCTTCATCACAGCATCTTTCTGCTCATTCTTCATCTTACCGTGAATAATACCGGTATAACCTTGGTAAATATTTTCAATCGAATTAAAACGACTACCCACATCCATCAATAAACTATCCTCTTGGTCCTCCATTGTCATCCCGTGGCTTGACCACGGGATCCAGTCTTTTTTAATTTTTTTCTGGATACCGCGGTCAAGCCGCGGTATGACATCATGGGAGGGACTCTGCTCTATCAATGGACATATCCAATATACTCGCTCACCTGCTACAAGCTTCTTATTTATCGCTTCGATAATATGTTCTATCTTATTAACTGACATGGTGTTCGTAGCGATAGGCAAACGATTTTTCGGCTTACCCATTAGCTTTGAGATAGTCATATCACCAAACATGGTAAGCGCAAGACTCCGAGGAATCGGTGTTGCAGTCATAACTAAAACATCGGGATTTACTCCTTTATTTATTAGATTCAAACGCTGCTGCACTCCAAATCTATGCTGCTCATCAATCACTATATAACCTAGCTTCTTAAAACTTACTTTCTCTTGAAATAACGCATGAGTACCAACTAATATATCAATCTCACCGTTTTCAAGTTGTATCATAATATTTTTACGAGCTGCCCCGAGTATCTTACCTGTAAGTAATGAGACTCTTATATTAGTATTTTTTAAGGCTTTAACAAAAAACTCGTAATGCTGATTGGCAAGTAAATCGGTTGGAGCCATAAGCGTTGCTTGAAGTCCTGCCTCCACCGTGTTTACCATCGTCAGCAGAGCTACCAGAGTTTTACCGCTGCCAACGTCACCTTGCAATAATCTCATCATTTCTACTTTATCGCTTTGCTCAAGCTCTATTTCTTCTATGACTTGCTTTTGATAGGAAGTTAGCTCAAACCCCAGCTCATTTAATATATTTGCTTGTATAGCTACAGCTTTAGGATAAATATTACCTTGTTTTCCGGCAATTTGCATACGTACATTAAAAAGAGATATTTGATTAGCGATAAGTTCTTTGGCGGCTAGTTGTTTTTTGGCGTTAGCATATAAATCGTCATTGCGAAGCCCCATCATGTCATTCCCGCGAAAGCGGGAATCTATTACTTTTTTTTCCGGATTCCCGCTTTCGCAGGAATGACATAGAGGGAGGGAATGACATAAAGAGTGCAACATCTTCAAACTCTGCAATACCTCATCCAAATAATCCTTTACCTCCTTATCTTCAAGCTCCTTGCACTTCTCCTCAAACATATCCATCGCTTTTATGATATATGAATATAGCTGCTTGTTACTAAGTAAATATGTCAGGGAATAAATAGGTTCTATTTCCTTTGTAAGTTTAGGATTTGTAATAAATTCAGGATGCGAAATCTGTAAGTAATGATCAGAAAATTGTACTTTACCACTAATAATATGCTTCGTTCCTACTTTCAGCTTATTAAAAATAAACGGTGGAGGCTTATGAAAAAACACTAATAACAACGAACCGGTATCATTGCTAGCCGTAATCTTTAAAGGCTGATTACTTTTCTTTGGTAAATTAATGCTCTCAATTATAATTTCCGTTTGGATTATTTCGCCGTCTCTAATTTCGGTTAAATTAGGCGATAATATTTTATTTTGATAAGAAGTGGGTAAATAAAATAACAAATCCCGAATATTATTAATACCGAGCCTCTTAAGAGCTGATACGGTATCTTCACGTATATTGATGAACGTTTTTACAGGAGCAAATAAAAATTTTTCTAGAATGGTTAGCATACACACTTCTGATAAATCAAGATATTCTAAATTATTTTGCTGAGAAAATTAATAAGAATTTTTAGTTTACATGATTATATTTGTTTGCTATTTTATGACAAAATTAAACAAAAGGTTAATATGCTTACTAATGAACAAGAAACAGTACAGGATAAAGCTAAAGAATTAAGAAGTAAATTCCAAAAAGCAATGGATGAAGATAATGTAGAAGATTTAAAAAAAAATTAATGCTTGAAATTACTAATTTTATCAGTACGTTCAGTATACAGCCGAACTCCGTGATATTAGAAGAAAAAACCTTATAAAAATTGCTAAACTTGATTCTATCATCTCTCTGACTTTTCTTACTAAGATATGTTTACCCTCAGAACAATCGCACTCCTCTATTATAGACAAAGCTTTAACAGATTGCATCAAATCTCAAAAAATAATAGGGGTTGGCACTTTATTATCATTATTATTCCGCTTAACAGGTAATAACATTCAAGATGACAATAAATACCTTTATGAAGGGATGAAAACAGGGAATATAGAAATAGTAACTAATCTTATACGCTACGTTGATTTAGATCAAAAAGCATTTAATATAGCTATGGAGAAAGGGGGAGAAATTAAAGATTTTATATGTCAAAGAGGTCGTGCCTCCGTATTGCAGTTTAGAGTAAATAGTCTATAATCCTCAAACAGTAATAAGAGAGAATTATAGTTAAGGAGTTATGGCAAAAATAGATGTTAAGTGTAGATATTGTAACAACACAGAAGAAGTAATAAAGTCAGGATATTCAATTTCAAAACAACAGAGATATCAATGCAAGCGGTGTAATCGATATTTTTAATTGGAGTATATTAATAATGCATCTAAGCCTGGAGTTAAGGAGCAAATAGTAGAAATGTCAATCAACGGCTCTGGAGTTAGAGATACAGTAAGAGTATTAAATGTAGAAGTCAAGATTTAATCTTACAGACATTATAAAAATTATATCTGAATGTCTGATAAGTTATGACTGTCAGATGAGTATTCAAGATATAAGATTTCGTTATTCTTTTCAACAGCTAACTTTTTACTATCCATAAAAGTCTGCATAGGTGTTTTTCCATAGCAATATTTACCGGAATGCGGTCTTTCATTATTATAATATTCTAGCCAAATATCAAGATCTAGTTGTAGATCATCAAGATCAGTATAGATCTTTTTACGCATAGCAGTATCAAAGAATTCTTGTTTCATAGTTTTATTAAAACGTTCACACATACCATTTGTTTGAGGAGAATATGCTTTAGTAGTAGTATGCTCAATACCCTCAATGCTTAAGAACAATTCAAAAGCATGATGTTCTATATTACCTTTATACCCACCACCTCTATCAGTTAAAATACGAAGTACTGGTATTTGCTGACTCTCATACCATGGTAACACTCTATCATTAAGCATGTCAGCAGCGGTAAGTGCTGTTTTATCAGTATATAGTTTAGCCTCTGCAACCCGAGTGTAACTATCAATAAACACTTGAGAATATACCTTGCCTATGCCTTTAAAATTACCTACATAATATGTGTCTTGGCATCCTAGATAACCTGGATGCTGTGTATCAATCTCACCATGAGCTTCTTTCTCGCTACGCCGTTTCTCTAATACTTGTAACTGAGCTTCGGTAAGAACAATACCATCCTGAGCCATTTTGGCTTCTAATGCTTTAAGTCTTTTATTGATATTATTTAAATCATTACGTAGCCAAATAGATCTAACTCCTCCAGGTGATACAAGAATACCAGTCTTTTTAAGCTCATTTGATACTCGCAGCTGACCATAAGCGGGGTATTCTATTGCCATATCTAATACTGCTCTCTCTACGGCAGGATCAACTCTATTCGCTATAATTGGCTTCTTCCGACTAATCTCATATAATGCTTCTTCTCCTCCTGTTTCATATAACTCTTTAAACCTATAATAACTGTCTCTACTGTAACCCATAGCTTTATATGCTGACGATATACTACCAAGACTCCTAGCTAATTCTAGTAATCCTATTTTTGGCTTTATTATTTTTTGATTTAGATTCATCTCTAATCCTCCATTTAATATTATCTTAATTTTACTAAATGTAAGATTAAATCTCAACTATTACAGATTATAGACTATTTACTCTAAACTGCAATACGGAGGCACGACCCATAATATAACTCTTTTAAATATTCTTCACAAAATGTGAAAATTATTGTTCCTCTTTTCTTTAAACTTCTGTTATATTCTTTCCAGTTGCAAACTTTTTGTAGCTTTGACATACACACTTGTGGTTAAGTTTTTTGTCAATTTACTACTTTTCTTAGTTCGCAGCTACTTTTTTTATATCTACGCAACAAGGTCTCCTCGCAATGACGGTTTTGGTATCTATGCAAGCAAACCTTTCTTGTAATGATAATAAAAATACACAACAAAAACATATGATTTGGAACTCTGAAACGCTAAGTAAAGCACTAGCTATAACAATCTCTAATTCTATCAATTGTAATGAAGTGCAATTTAACTCCAAGGATGTTAAAAAAGGTGATTTATTTATAGCACTTCAAGGTAATAGAGACGGTCACGATTATGTTCTAGATGCAATAGATAAAGGAGCGGCAGCCGTAATTGTTAGTAAGCAAGTAGAGATAAATGATAAAGATAAAATTATCCTAGTTGATGATGGTTTTGAGACTCTACAAAAAATGGCTTTATATAAACGAGAGAATTCAAAAGCTAAATTTATAGCTATCACCGGTAGTGTCGGTAAAACCTCTACTAAAGAAGCACTGAAGATATTATTGCAACATGATTCTCTAGTTTTTGCGAGTCGAGGTAACTTTAATAACCATTTGGGGTTACTCATTAATCTTGCATCAATGGCTGATGATATGGAATATGCCATTTTTGAGCTTGGCATGAATCATAAAGGCGAAATAAGGGAGCTAGTTCAAATATTAAAGCCGAATATTGCTATGATTACCAATATTTCGGAGACTCATTTAGAATTTTTTAACTCGCTCGAAGAAATAGCTGAAGCTAAATGTGAGATTTTTGAAAATTTTAGCAAGAATGATATTGCTGTTATTAATGCCGATACTAATTGCTATAACAAAATATTATCGATATTAAAAAATCTCTCTATTAATAGGGTATATAACTTCGGCATATCGCATAATACGCCTGCACAATTAGTTTTATATGAGAACCTAGGAGAGCAAGTTTATTTAAAGTATAAGATAAATAATAAGTCTTTAAGTGTAACTATACCGTTCATTCCTAGGCATTTTGCCGAAAATTATACAGCTATACTTTTAATTATCGATATATTAGGTAAAGATATAGAGATAGCTGCAAATCACTTGGCAAATATTCCTCCTAACAAGGGAAGAGGGGAAATTATCAATATACAAAACTCTCGTATAATTTGTGATTACTATAATGCAAGCCCGCAGTCAATGAAAGCTGCATTAGAATATTTAAAACAAGTACCTGCTGAAAATAAAACTGCTATAATAGGCGATATGCTGGAGCTTGGGGAAAATTCTAAACGGTTACATGAGGAGCTAGTACCTTATATATTAGATGCCGGTTGTTCTAAAGTTTATTTAGTAGGAGTAAATACTAAATATATTTATGATTTACTACCTCCCAAAATAGCTAAAAAATACTTTGAAAATGTTGATGAATTAATTACGCATATCACGGATTTATTTGAAGGTAATGAGCGTATCTTAATAAAAGGTTCAAGAGGTATAAAACTTGATAAGATTGTTGATTATTATAAATAAATACATTAGGATATTTTTAATGTTGTGCGGCTTAGTTTTAACGTCATTGCGAGGAGAAACATAGTTTCGACGCGGCAATCTCAGGAGTTTGTTATTACTTCATGGGATTGCCACGCAGCCTATGGCTGCGTAGCTCATGACGATTTTATGCAATAAGAACAACATCAAAATATACTTTTTAATTTAAATCTACAAATGTTATATAATCTTTTACTTCCTCACATTCATAATTCACATATAGCTAATTTATTTCACTATATTACTTTTCGTAGCGGTCTTGCTATTATTATAACTCTAAGCCTTAGCTTTATCACGGGTCCGATATTAATAAAATTTCTGCGTTCTCTTCAAAAAAACGGTCAGCCTATACGCTCAGACGGACCTGAATCGCATCAAACAAAAGCAGGTACTCCGACAATGGGAGGCATTATGATTATTTTGTCTAGTTGTCTTTCTACTTTATTACTTGCTGATTTAACTAATAAATATATTTGGATTACGTTATTTGGTTTTATTAGCTTTGGTATTATAGGATTTATGGATGATTATGCTAAGGTAACTAAGAATAATCATTACGGGGTAAGGGGAAAAAGTAAGCTTTTACTGCAAGGAATTATTAGCTTAATGATATATGTTTTACTAGAATATCTAGATAAAAATCCAAGTCATTTACTTCACGTACCGTTTTTTAAAAATTTAAGTTTGGATCTTGGTTATTTTTATATAGTTTTTGCTATATTTGTTATAGTCGGCTCTTCTAATGCCGTGAATCTAACGGATGGGCTTGATGGTCTTGCTACCGTTCCTATTGCTTTTACTGCCGGTTCTTTTGCTTTAATAAGTTATTTAGTAGGAAATCTAATTTACTCAAATTATTTGCAAATAACCTATATACCGAATACCGGAGAGTTAACGGTTCTATGTGCGGGGTTAGTCGGTAGCTGTCTTGGATTTTTGTGGTTTAATGCACAACCGGCAGAAGTTTTTATGGGCGATACCGGTAGTCTAAGTCTTGGTGGTGTACTTGGCATTATTAGTGTCATTACTAAGCACGAAATAGTTTTAGCTATTGTCGGCGGCTTGTTTGTTATTGAAACTGCATCCGTAATTTTACAGGTATATTATTTTAAAGCTACTAAAGGAAAAAGAATATTTAAAATGGCGCCGCTTCATCATCATTTTGAAAAACACGGTTGGGCAGAATCAAAAGTCGTAATAAGATTTTGGATTATTTCAGTTATATTTGCTCTTATAGGCTTATCATCCTTAAAATTACGTTAATGATATACTCGTCCCACTTGCAAAATTGGCTGTGTCGCCTTTGTAAGCCCTCGGATGTGCTACGTTAATTATACGCTCCGCTCCTCGTCTTATGGACTCCTTGCTCTTTTCGGTCATGCCTCCATATTGCAGTTACGCCTATTAAAAAGCTATACGTTCAATAAGAGTACCAATAACCTTATCATGAATATCCAATGACTTGGAAAAGCAGATTGTCTTACGTGCAAGCCTCTTGCATCTCGTTCTAAGGTTCAAGTTACTTCGTTCTATCCGTTGAGTGTATTTTTTACTGATAATATGCTTTTTAGGGTCTAATAACCTAGCATAACTCCCCCATCCATCTGTATAGTAAAAAGTCACCTTGAAATTCTCTAGTTTTTTCAGTAATGATTCTAATGTGCTATCACATCTTGTACCAAACGTATAAGCAACTACTTTTAACGAAATCTTATCCAAGGCATACCAAAGCCATCGTTGTCTGGATTTATTCTGTACATAAGACCATTGTTCATCTATCTCAGGAGCAATAATTACTTCTGTTGTACTGATAGAATGATTTATTGTTTTTTAATACTAGATTTTTTTAAAACACGGATAACTGTATTGATACCCACTTTTAATACTCTTACTGTATCTCTAACTCCAGAGCCGTTGATTGACATTTCTACTATTTGCTCCTTAACTCCAGGCTTAGATGCATTATTAATATACTCCAATTGAAAATATCGATTACACCGCTTGCATTGATATCTCTGTTGTTTTGAAATTGAATATCCTGACTTGGTCGTGCCTCCGTATTGCAGTTTAGAGTAAATAGTCTATAATCCTCAAACAGTAATAAGAGAGAATTATAGTTAAGGAGTTATGGCAAAAATAGATGTTAAGTGTAGATATTGTAACAACACAGAAGAAGTAATAAAGTCAGGATATTCAATTTCAAAACAACAGAGATATCAATGCAAGCGGTGTAATCGATATTTTTAATTGGAGTATATTAATAATGCATCTAAGCCTGGAGTTAAGGAGCAAATAGTAGAAATGTCAATCAACGGCTCTGGAGTTAGAGATACAGTAAGAGTATTAAAAGTGGGTATCAATACAGTTATCCGTGTTTTAAAAAAATCTAGTATTAAAAAACAATAAATCATTCTATCAGTACAACAGAAGTAATTATTGCTCCTGAGATAGATGAACAATGGTCTTATGTACAGAATAAATCCAGACAACGATGGCTTTGGTATGCCTTGGATAAGATTTCGTTAAAAGTAGTTGCTTATACGTTTGGTACAAGATGTGATAGCACATTAGAATCATTACTGAAAAACTAGAGAATTTCAAGGTGACTTTTTACTATACAGATGGATGGGGGAGTTATGCTAGGTTATTAGACCCTAAAAAGCATATTATCAGTAAAAAATACACTCAACGGATAGAACGAAGTAACTTGAACCTTAGAACGAGATGCAAGAGGCTTGCACGTAAGACAATCTGCTTTTCCAAGTCATTGGATATTCATGATAAGGTTATTGGTACTCTTATTGAACGTATAGCTTTTTAATAGGCGTAACTGCAATATGGAGGCATGACCCAATTGAAAATATCGATTACACCGCTTGCATTGATATCTCTGTTGTTTTGAAATTGAATATCCTGACTTTATTACTTCTTCTGTGTTGTTACAATATCTACACTTAACATCTATTTTTGCCATAACTCCTTAACTATAATTCTCTCTTATTACTGTTTGAGGATTATAGACTATTTACTCTAAACTGCAATACGGAGGCACGACCCTCTTTTTCACGTTGAACTTCGTCTATCTACTTCTCATTTATTGAGAATATATTAACATAAATTAACTTTCTCTTTGCTTTTGTACAAGAAATTTACTATAATGCCGACATTAATTTATAGTAGGTGTATGGCGTGGCTAAAGAAATAGATATAAATAAATTATTAGCGCAAGAAAATAATGCTTTAAATACTATATTAAGCCAAGTAAATGAATTATGCGAACAAAATAAGAAGTTGCAAGGTTTAATCGAAATACAAAATGAAACTAAAAAACTAGAAAAAGAACATAATAGATCGTTACCTTGGTTTAAAAGACTTGTAAAAACAGTTTCTAATGTAAAGTATATTTTTGTAACAAGTGAAGAACAGTTAACAAATGAAGCAATAAAGTATAATAACAAAATATTAAAAGATATTGATAATAAGATATATAATATAGCGAAAAAATCTGCACCTTTAAAGCAAGAATTACAAGAAGAAATCGAAAAAAATTTTAAGGATTTAACAAAGAAAGATTTATCCAAAGAACAAAGAGAAAGATTATCGGAAGTATATTTTAGTTATAAGAGTAAACCTGAAAGATTTTCAGCTCTAAATATGACAAATCCCTTACAATTTATTAAGGCTGAAGAACTAGAGAAACAATATAATTCTTTAAATGCTACAAAACAAAACATCCAAAATTTAATATCTGAGAATTCTAATATCAAAGAACTTAAGGAAATACAAAAGCGGGTTGCTGAAATTAGGGAAGAAATACCTTATACATTTTTTGAAAAATTAAATAATATTTGGCAAAATGTTAAAAATATTTTTGTAAATAATAGTGAGCAGGTTTTAGCAAAAAACAAAGAAAGTAATACTAGAACAATTAGAAAGATTGATGAACAATTATATAAAACGGAGCATAAATTTGAGGAATTAATTGAAAATAAGGAAAGAAATATTAATGATATAATTGCAAAGTTACCTGACAATGAGGAGTTACAAAAGATAGTAAGTAATCTTGCAAATCATATAACTTCAAAAAAGGAGCCAATATTAGAAAATTCATCCCTAGCTAAACCTTCGGAAAATAATGTAACACCGCCACCTCCTTTATCACAAAATAATATTCCATCGCCACCGCCGCCACCCCTTTTGTCGGAAAATAACATTCCACCACCACCTCCTTTATCGAAAAATAACATTCCGCCACCGCCACCGCCTATGCCTACTATGGCTCCGGCCCAGACTGAGACATTATCTAAACCTGTAGGAGTTACTACTACGGTTAAAAAACCGGAAAATCAACTACGTCCTTCTATAGATACTTCTGATTTAATGAGAGAAATAGAAGGACCAAAAAATCTAAGAAAAGTTGAGTTTGATCCTAATACAGGAAAACCGGTTGCTCATTCGCATAGTAAGCCTGCTCAGAATGTTAGCAAACCTAATGGAGTTGCATCAATTTTAGCACGAAGAGTTGCTATGGAGATGAGTGATAGTAGTAGCAGTAGTGGCAGTGAAAGCGATAGTGGTAACTGGAGTGATGCTAGTGTTAATAGCAATAAACCAAAGACTCTAAAAACTAGAGGAGAACGAGATGCTAAAATGACTACGCATGCTCAAAAAATTCTAAGTAATAGGAGTTCACAAAAACCATCATTTGTTAGAAGTTAATCTTTAATTATGCTTTGTTGCGTGGATACCTAAGCCGTCATTGCGAGGAGCCGTAGACATTGTTGCATGACTCGGTTTTTGTCATTTCTGTGAAAGCAGGAATCCACCGTTGTCATACCGCGACTTGATCGCGGTATCCATAAATACAACTTAAAAATACTAATAATTTTAGTATTTTAACTGGATCCCGTGGTCAAGCCACGGGATGACAGAGGTGAAATTGAACCACGCAACAATGCCTACTCGTAATGATGATTCGGGTTCTATCCCTTAAACTTCTTAGTTATTTCAACTATTCTTTTACCAAATAAATTAGCAGTTTTTAAATCGCCCACGGTAGGAGTAATATCAGGAGAGGATTTGTGGTGAGATTGCGTCATAAGTCCTGACCAGCTACCTAAGCTGTAATAGTTGAGATTTAATCTTACATTTAGTAAAATTAAGATAATATTAAATGGAGGATTAGAGATGAATCTAAATCAAAAAATAATAAAGCCAAAAATAGGATTACTAGAATTAGCTAGGAGTCTTGGTAGTATATCGTCAGCATATAAAGCTATGGGTTACAGTAGAGACAGTTATTATAGGTTTAAAGAGTTATATGAAACAGGAGGAGAAGAAGCATTATATGAGATTAGTCGGAAGAAGCCAATTATAGCGAATAGAGTTGATCCTGCCGTAGAGAGAGCAGTATTAGATATGGCAATAGAATACCCCGCTTATGGTCAGCTGCGAGTATCAAATGAGCTTAAAAAGACTGGTATTCTTGTATCACCTGGAGGAGTTAGATCTATTTGGCTACGTAATGATTTAAATAATATCAATAAAAGACTTAAAGCATTAGAAGCCAAAATGGCTCAGGATGGTATTGTTCTTACCGAAGCTCAGTTACAAGTATTAGAGAAACGGCGTAGCGAGAAAGAAGCTCATGGTGAGATTGATACACAGCATCCAGGTTATCTAGGATGCCAAGACACATATTATGTAGGTAATTTTAAAGGCATAGACAAGGTATATTCTCAAGTGTTTATTGATAGTTACACTCGGGTTGCAGAGGCTAAACTATATACTGATAAAACAGCACTTACCGCTGCTGACATGCTTAATGATAGAGTGTTACCATGGTATGAGAGTCAGCAAATACCAGTACTTCGTATTTTAACTGATAGAGGTGGTGAGTATAAAGGTAATATAGAACATCATGCTTTTGAATTGTTCTTAAGCATTGAGGGTATTGAGCATACTACTACTAAAGCATATTCTCCTCAAACAAATGGTATGTGTGAACGTTTTAATAAAACTATGAAACAAGAATTCTTTGATACTGCTATGCGTAAAAAGATCTATACTGATCTTGATGATCTACAACTAGATCTTGATATTTGGCTAGAATATTATAATAATGAAAGACCGCATTCCGGTAAATATTGCTATGGAAAAACACCTATGCAGACTTTTATGGATAGTAAAAAGTTAGCTGTTGAAAAGAATAACGAAATCTTATATCTTGAATACTCATCTGACAGTCATAACTTATCAGACATTCAGATATAATTTTTATAATGTCTGTGAGATTAAATCTTGACTTCTACACATCCAGGTTATCTAGGATGCCAAGACACATATTATGTAGGTAATTTTAAAGGCATAGGCAAGGTATATTCTCAAGTGTTTATTGATAGTTACACTCGGGTTGCAGAGGCTAAACTATATACTGATAAAACAGCACTTACCGCTGCTGACATGCTTAATGATAGAGTGTTACCATGGTATGAGAGTCAGCAAATACCAGTACTTCGTATTTTAACTGATAGAGGTGGTGAGTATAAAGGTAATATAGAACATCATGCTTTTGAATTGTTCTTAAGCATTGAGGGTATTGAGCATACTACTACTAAAGCATATTCTCCTCAAACAAATGGTATGTGTGAACGTTTTAATAAAACTATGAAACAAGAATTCTTTGATACTGCTATGCGTAAAAAGATCTATACTGATCTTGATGATCTACAACTAGATCTTGATATTTGGCTAGAATATTATAATAATGAAAGACCGCATTCCGGTAAATATTGCTATGGAAAAACACCTATGCAGACTTTTATGGATAGTAAAAAGTTAGCTGTTGAAAAGAATAACGAAATCTTATATCTTGAATACTCATCTGACAGTCATAACTTATCAGACATTCAGATATAATTTTTATAATGTCTGTAAGATTAAATCTTGACTTCTACAATAAGAGAGAATTATAGTTAAGGAGTTATGGCAAAAATAGATGTTAAGTGTAGATATTGTAACAACACAGAAGAAGTAATAAAGTCAGGATATTCAATTTCAAAACAACAGAGATATCAATGCAAGCGGTGTAATCGATATTTTTAATTGGAGTATATTAATAATGCATCTAAGCCTGGAGTTAAGGAGCAAATAGTAGAAATGTCAATCAACGGCTCTGGAGTTAGAGATACAGTAAGAGTATTAAAAGTGGGTATCAATACAGTTATCCGTGTTTTAAAAAAATCTAGTATTAAAAAACAATAAATCATTCTATCAGTACAACAGAAGTAATTATTGCTCCTGAGATAGATGAACAATGGTCTTATGTACAGAATAAATCCAGACAACGATGGCTTTGGTATGCCTTGGATAAGATTTCGTTAAAAGTAGTTGCTTATGTAGAAGTCAAGATTTAATCTTACAGACATTATAAAAATTATATCTGAATGTCTGATAAGTTATGACTGTCAGATGAGTATTCAAGATATAAGATTTCGTTATTCTTTTCAACAGCTAACTTTTTACTATCCATAAAAGTCTGCATAGGTGTTTTTCCATAGCAATATTTACCGGAATGCGGTCTTTCATTATTATAATATTCTAGCCAAATATCAAGATCTAGTTGTAGATCATCAAGATCAGTATAGATCTTTTTACGCATAGCAGTATCAAAGAATTCTTGTTTCATAGTTTTATTAAAACGTTCACACATACCATTTGTTTGAGGAGAATATGCTTTAGTAGTAGTATGCTCAATACCCTCAATGCTTAAGAACAATTCAAAAGCATGATGTTCTATATTACCTTTAT
Source organism: Rickettsia senegalensis (assembly GCF_056135685.1). Lineage (NCBI taxonomy): Bacteria > Pseudomonadati > Pseudomonadota > Alphaproteobacteria > Rickettsiales > Rickettsiaceae > Rickettsia > Rickettsia senegalensis. The sequence continues at coordinate 1,288,667 of NZ_JBVYTQ010000001.1, forward strand.
ACTCACCACCTCTATCAGTTAAAATACGAAGTACTGGTATTTGCTGACTCTCATACCATGGTAACACTCTATCATTAAGCATGTCAGCAGCGGTAAGTGCTGTTTTATCAGTATATAGTTTAGCCTCTGCAACCCGAGTGTAACTATCAATAAACACTTGAGAATATACCTTGCCTATGCCTTTAAAATTACCTACATAATATGTGTCTTGGCATCCTAGATAACCTGGATGCTGTGTATCAATCTCACCATGAGCTTCTTTCTCGCTACGCCGTTTCTCTAATACTTGTAACTGAGCTTCGGTAAGAACAATACCATCCTGAGCCATTTTGGCTTCTAATGCTTTAAGTCTTTTATTGATATTATTTAAATCATTACGTAGCCAAATAGATCTAACTCCTCCAGGTGATACAAGAATACCAGTCTTTTTAAGCTCATTTGATACTCGCAGCTGACCATAAGCGGGGTATTCTATTGCCATATCTAATACTGCTCTCTCTACGGCAGGATCAACTCTATTCGCTATAATTAGCTTCTTCCGACTAATCTCATATAATGCTTCTTCTCCTCCTGTTTCATATAACTCTTTAAACCTATAATAACTGTCTCTACTGTAACCCATAGCTTTATATGCTGACGATATACTACCAAGACTCCTAGCTAATTCTAGTAATCCTATTTTTGGCTTTATTATTTTTTGATTTAGATTCATCTCTAATCCTCCATTTAATATTATCTTAATTTTACTAAATGTAAGATTAAATCTCAACTATTACAAGTTATCTATAAAATCTAAACGATGAAATAAGCTATTTTCTGCTTTGGCAAAATATTTTACAATATTATTATTTTCTAAAATATATCTATATTCTTTATTAGCGGGGATTTGATGATCGTATTTGCTATAATTAATTTTCAACCTCTCTTTATAGATTAATTCATTTAAATTTTCTGAATTATGCTGTAGAAAATATGCTATCTCCTCACCATAACCATAATTATCTATAATTCTGTTAATTCGGTACTTTCCGGATAATTTTGAAAAAATTTCTTTTACTGAATCATTTTTTGAGGGTATTTTGTATATATCTATGTCATTTTTGTGACATTTTGGCTTTGTTACATTGCTGTTTATGTCATTCCTGCGAAAGCAGGAGTCCATTAGTCAATAAGTATAAATATAAAAGATTTAAATAGTTTCATTTTTTTCTAGATTCTCGCTTTCGCGGGAATGGCATAGTACTTTACTAATTCTGCAATATTTTCATCAGCAAATTAATCTCTTCGCGTAATTCTATATCGTTTTCCAGTAATTCTTCTACTTTCTTAATAGCATGCATAACCGTCGTGTGGTCTTTTTTACCGAATTTTTTACCGATATCTGCAAGGCTTTTCGGTGTTAATGCTTTACTAAGATACATAGCTATTTGACGTGGTCTTGCAACTTCTCGTAATCTCCGTGACGAAGACATATCAGATAATTTAATATTATAACGACTAGCTACCTTTTTCTGAATATCTTCAACGGTAATTATTCTTTCATTAGAACGTAATAAATCTCTTAAAATATTTTGTGTATTTTCGAGTGTAATTTCTTTTAAAGTAAAATTAGAATGAGCTATCACTTTATTTAAAGCTCCTTCAAGTTCTCTAACGTTTGAAACGATTTTAGATGCTAAAAAATCAATTACGTCTTTCGGTATTTTAACGTTCATCTGTTCAATCTTAGATTCTAGAATACCGAGTCGTAGCTCATAAGTAGTGCTATGAACATCGGCCACTAAGCCCCACCCAAGTCGAGACTTTATCCGATCTTCAATATTATCTAAATCTGAAGGTGACCTATCACAAGAAATAACCATTTGACGGTTATTATCAATCAATGTATTAAAAGTATGGAAAAATTCTTCCTGCGTACTATCTTTACCGCAAATAAATTGAATATCATCAATCATCAACACGTCAACCGAGCGGAATTTCTCTTTAAACGAGATTACTTCTTTATTACGCAGAGCTTTAACAAACTGATACATAAACTTCTCTGCAGACATATATATCACTTTGCGGCTTGGGTTATTCTGCTTGATATACCAACCGATTGCATGCATTAAATGCGTCTTACCGAGTCCAACCCCGCCATATAGAAAAAGCGGATTAGATTCAGAAACCGCACCTGATGATTCCGCAACAGCTCTTGCTGCTGCATAAGCTAGTTCATTTGGGGCTCCAACCACAAAATTATCGAAAGTAAAACGTATGTCAAGAGTTGAAAAGATATTTTCCGAATTAAGCTCACTGCTTCCGATATCAGCAAAAGTCTTAGTAGGTAATTCTATAACTGTTTGGGTTGTTCCAGGTAACTCTTTAGTAATTATTTCAATCGACTTAATGGTATTATTATAATGTTGAAATAGTTGCAATATGACCATAGAGTATTTGGATTTTATCCAATCTCTAACAAAGTTAGTAGGGGCACAAAGAATAACGGTATTTAATGAAGACTCTATAAAATTGACTTTACTAAACCAGCTATTATATAGAGTTTCACCGTAATGATTGTAAAGATCTTGAGTCACGTAACTCCAAACATTTACATAATTATCACCTTGATCCGTTAAAATTATTTGATTAGTACTCACTTAAAACTGCCACGGTAAGTTATTTTGTTTCCAGCCTTTGTCTTGATTATTTCCTTCAAAGCCGTCACTAATATTATAACAATTTTTATAACCCATATTAGCTATAAAATTTGCTGCGATAAATGACCTATATCCTGAACGACACAGAAAAATATTGCTGCATCTATTTTATCTTTAATTATAGATAAAAAATTATCTTCAAAATCTTTATTCAATTGCCAACTTAGAAAGACCAACTTATTTTTATTATCTAAATGAGGTATTCCAACTTGTTGCCGCTCTTCTTTAGTTCTAACATCCACAAGAAAAGTATTATCATTTGAAATTAATATATCATAAGCTCTTGTAGAACAGATATTTTGAACCGGCATATTTACGCTTTTTGCTGTTATTGATAATTTGAAAAGTTTACGTCATTGCGAGGAAAATTACGTAGTAATTTGTACATCCGCAATCTCAGGAGTCCTGCTTTATGAGATTGCCACGCCCCTTTTAGTCGCTCGTAATGACGGCATTAACTGCTTCGAGGCAATGCCTAAAGCATTTTAAAATGATCTTGGTATCTGATAAATTTAATAATATTATTATAAAAAAATTTTGCAAGATGTTATAGATGAATAAATTAAATAAAAACTCTTTACAAAAGAAACTTTTTTACCGTAGTCAAAACCGCGGTTGCAAAGAAATGGATTATATACTCGGTAGCTTTGCCGAAAAGTACCTATCCTTAATGGATGAAAAAAAACTTAGAAGCTATTCTTTAATACTTGATCAAAATGATAATGAACTTTATAATTGGATTAATAATAAATCTTCTGCTCCTTCTTATCTAGATGCCGAAATAATTGATAAATTACGCAAAATAGCAAAAATATAAATTCCTGTAGAATGTTACAACAAAAATTTCCGGCTACTGCCAAATCTTTCTTTGCAACCCATAATTTTACCAAGAATCTTAAGCAAGATTTTATCTTGAGTAGCAGTAATGAAGATGAAGCGTTGCAATTATACAAGCAAGCTTTATTTTTTTCTTCTAATGAAAATATTTATTACTTTCCAAGCTATGATACTATCCCTTACGACCATACGTCACCAAATGCAAATATCTTATCTAGACGTGCAGAAATATTAACCAAGCTAACAACAAATAATAGTAACGGCAAATTACTCATCACTCATGCAGCGAACTTATTAAACAAATTACCGCCGAAAGATTTTTTTTCTAAATATTTTTTAAAATTATCTCCTAAAATGAAATTTACTACGGATCAGCTTGCTATGTTTCTAGTAGAAAATAGTTTTACAAGAAATGCGAGTAGCATCGATGTCGGGGAATTTGCGGTTAGAGGCGAAATCATTGATATAATATTGCCTAGTCCTAAAGCTTATAGAATTAATTTTAGCTGGGATTATATTGAATCAATAAAAGAATTTGATATTGATACACAAATTTCAACTAAATCTTGCAGCGAACTCGTTATTAGTCCTGCAAATGAGATAGTTTTAAACTCTGAAACAATCGGTAATTTTAAGAATAATTACTTACGAAATTTTGGAGTTAATCATACCGATAATCCTTTATATGAGGCAGTGATATCAGGAAGAAAATTCGCAGGGTATGAACAATTACTTCCGTTATTTTATAATTCCTACTCTAACTTAGTAGATTACCTAAACGATCCTATTGTCATATTCGATAATTTATCAAAACAAGCCATTTTAGAGTTTGAGCATAGTTATAATGATTTTTATTCAGCAAGGTCAGAGGCGAATAAACTTAAATTTAATAGTTTCTATCCCGCCCTTTCACCGACTAGTTTATATTTTACTGCTTCTGAAATAACGGAATTACTAGAACAAAAAAATAATATATTGATTAGTTATGAAAATTCTGAGCAAGCAACTCTAATTGAAAATATAGCTGCCACAAGCTTTATAGGAAAGAAAACGGTTTTTGATAAATTATTTGAGATTATTAAAACTCATTCTTCTAAAAAAATCGTAATAGGTGCAGCTTCTTTAAGCGGTCTTGAGCGAATTAAAAGCATCACCCAAAATTATGAATATAAATATAATGAGATAAATAAATTAGATGAGGCTAAGGATTCAGTAATAAATGTCGGGATAATTCCTTTAAATCAAAGCTTTTGTACTAAAGAATATTTATTTATTACCTCTAGCGAATTATTGGAAGAAAAATCTAGCTCTACAAACATTAACAAAAAGCTTAAAAATATCTTGCTGGAGCTTGATAATTTAGCTGAAGGTGAGTTTGTAGTACACAAAGATCATGGAATAGGGCAGTTTTTAAAGCTAGAAGCTTTAGAAATCAAAGGCAAACTACATGATTTTTTAAAGATTTTATATGCCGGTAATGATAAATTATATATACCGGTTGAAAATATAGAGGTAATAAAAAAATACGGTAATGATAATGCAGAGCTTGATAAGCTTGGCAGCGTCTCATGGCAAAGAAGTAAGGCGAAACTTAAAAACCGTATAAAAGAGATAGCACTGCATTTAATACAAATAGCAGCTAAAAGGAAACTTAATAGCAGTGCTTCCGTTGAATTTGACCTTGAAGAATATGATAAATTTTGTGCTAATTTCCCTTTCAGCGAAACAGAAGACCAGTTAACCGCTATAAACGATATTAAAGAAGACTTGAGGAACGGTATGTTAATGGATAGGTTAATATGCGGTGATGTCGGGTTTGGTAAAACAGAGGTAGCAATGCGTGCCGTCTTTATGGTAGCAAAATCTCTAAATGAACATTTACCTCAAGTAGCTGTAGTTGTACCGACAACTATTTTATGTAGTCAACATTTTTCAAGATTCATAGAAAGGTTTAAGGGATTTGGTTTAAATATTAAGCAATTATCTAGCGTTATTAGTGCTAAAGAAGCAAAAATTATAAGATCAGAGCTTGAAAACGGTAAAATAAATATAATAATAGGTACTCATTCTTTATTACACAAAAATACAAAATTCTTTAATTTAAAATTGTTAATAATCGATGAAGAACAGCATTTCGGTGTCGGTCAAAAAGAATTTCTTAAATCGCTAAAATCCTCTTCCCATGTACTTGCAATGTCGGCAACACCGATTCCTAGAACCCTGCAAATGTCAATGACCGGTTTAAAAGAACTTAGTATTATTGCAACGCCGCCTCTAAACAGGCTGGAAGTGCGGACGATGGTTATGCCGTTTGATCCCGTTATTATCAGAGATGCATTATTACGCGAACATTTTAGAGGTGGAAGAAGCTTTTATGTGGTTCCGAGAATTAAAGATATAGAGGATATCGAAAAACAATTAAAACAAATCGTGCCGGAATTAAGTTATAAAATAGCTCACGGAAAAATGACCCCGAGTAAAATTGATGAGGTTATGAGCGAGTTTTATGCCGGTAAATTCGATATACTAGTCTCAACTACTATTATAGAATCAGGAATTGATATAGCCGAAGCAAATACCATGATCATACATAAGGCCGATATGCTGGGGCTTAGCCAGCTATATCAATTGCGTGGTCGGATAGGTCGAGGTAAAGTGCGGGGCTATGCCTATCTAACAGTAGCAAGTCATAAAAAGATGACGCCGCACTCCTTAAGACGTTTAGAGATAATACAAAATAGTTGTGCTTTAGGCTCAGGTTTTACTATTGCAAGCCATGATATGGATTTACGAGGCTTCGGTAATTTAATCGGTGAAGAGCAATCAGGACAAATTAGGGAAGTAGGTACGGAGCTTTATCAAGAAATGCTGGAAGAGCAAATAGCTCTCTTTAAAGATGAACCTATTGTTTCGGAACAACCTTTTATTCCGAATATTAATTTGGGATTATCCGTCTTTATTCCTGATAATTATATATCCGATTCAGCACTTAAACTTGGGCTATATAGAAGAATAGGTAATTTAAGTAATGAGATAGAAGTAGAGAAATTTAAAGACGAGATGATTGATAGATTCGGCTCACTACCGATTGAATTTAATAATTTACTTGATATTGTAAAAATAAAACTATTATGCTTTAAGTTAAATATTGAGAATTTGGATTCAGGAGATAACGGATTTGTGATTAAATTTTATAAAAATGCCGATATGACCGATAAAATTTTGAAGTTCGTTAGTACTTACTCTAATCAGGCAAAAATCAAACCGGATAATAAATTAGTATATATCAAGAAATTAGTAGATAAAAATATAATTGTTGAGGCGAATCAGTTACTTCGGAAATTAGGGGGGGTGTAGATTCGATGTCATTCCTAATACGTCATTGCCTGCGTGGATACTAGAACCGTCATTGCGAGGAGCGAAGCGACGTGGCAATCTCATAAAGTAGGACTCCCGAGATTACTTCGTCAAAATTTTCAATTTTTCCTCGCAATGACGGAAAAACCGATTCTCGCAATGACGATAACACTTTTTTAACGTAACAAACATGCCCTATAACCTAAAACAATTATTCCAAAAACATAAAGTAAAAGGTTTGTCGATTAATTCTAAAACCGTTAAGGATAAAGACGTCTTTTTTGCGATTAAAGGACAAAATGTCGATGGAAATGATTGTATTAAGGATGCTTTAAACAAAGGTACAATATTAGTAATTACAGACAATAAAAAAAATACTATTATAGATGATAAAGTAATTTACGTAGAAGATGTACAAGCGGCTTTATATGAAGCTATAGAAATCTTCTATCCTAAAAAACCAAAGAATCTAATAGCCGTAACAGGTACAAACGGCAAAAGTTCGGTAGTATCCTATATAGCTCAAACATACTCACTGCTTGGGAAGAAAGCTGCATCTATAGGTACAATAGGGGTAGAGATATTCGGCTGTGATAATCTTATAAATGATGTACCTGAATTAACAACTTTGGATTATTTAAGCTTTAGAAAAATTGCTCATAATTTAGCTGAAAACAATATAGAATATTTAGCTTTTGAAGCTTCTAGCCATGGTCTTGAACAAGCAAGACTTGGTGAAACAAAAGTAAATATCGCATGTTTTACAAGCTTTAGTCAGGATCATCTAGATTATCACCATACAAAAGAAAATTATTTATTAGCCAAACTGAAATTATTTACTAGACATCTTTTTAAACCAGCTTATAGAGAGGAATTTAAAGGAGACACGGAACACAGCACCACAGCGTACACACTAGTACGTGAGGATGCGAGTACCGGATCGACGTCTAAATTACTGCTAGAAGCGAAGTTTGGGAAGATGTCTACCGAGCATTTATTACCAAGTGGCATTGCAATATTAAATTCCGATATAGAAGAAATAGAGTTCGTTAAAGATTATTTACATAATCATAATATTAAATTTATCACTGTTGGAAAAAAAGGTGATGTACAAATAACTAAAATCAATGGTTCTTTAAAAGGACAAAATATTAATTTTATATTCAATAATAGAGAATGTAGTTTTAATACCTCTATAATCGGTAGTTTTCAGGCTAGCAATTTGTTAATTGCTGCCCTTACTGTACATTACACCGGATTTGCTTTTGATGAGATAATAGACGCTTTAGCAAAAGTTAAACCGGTAAAAGGTAGAATGGAGCGAATAGACGGCACTAATATTTTTGTTGATTATTCCCATACTCCGGATGCTCTTGAAAAAGCTTTAACGGAACTGAAAAATGTTAAATTACGTGATAGTAGGCTAAACGTAGTTTTTGGTTGTGGCGGTAATCGTGATAAGACAAAAAGAAGTCTTATGGGGCAGATAGCCGCAAGACTCGCTGATAACGTCATAATTACCGATGATAACCCACGTCATGAAGATCCAAAACTGATCAGAGCCGAAATCATAAGCGGTATAGAGAAAGCGGATTATACGGAAATAGCAAATAGAGACGAAGCTATTAAATATGCTATAAATAATTTAAAGCAAGATGATATCTTATTAATTGCCGGCAAAGGTCATGAAAATTACCAAATTATAGGCGATAAGAAATTACCTTTTGATGATGCTGAAATTGTGAGGAAACTAACGTCATTGCGAGGAAAGGCGAAGCCTTAACGCGGCAATCTCATGCCAAAATCCTGAGATTGCCACGTCGCTTCGCTCCTCGCAATGACGACTGGGAGTCTACGCAAGCAAGCCTTTCTCGCAAGGCGTTGTTGCGTGGAGATTAAAAAAAAGTCAATATAGCGCTTAGAGTATAAAAATAATTAAATTTTATATAATTCTAAAAGCTATATTGAGCTTTCCCAAGGGCAATCATTTCATTTAATATATTGTAATAGTTGAGATTTAATCTTACATTTAGTAAAATTAAGATAATATTAAATGGAGGATTAGAGATGAATCTAAATCAAAAAATAATAAAGCCAAAAATAGGATTACTAGAATTAGCTAGGAGTCTTGGTAGTATATCGTCAGCATGTAAAGCTATGGGTTACAGTAGAGACAGTTATTATAGGTTTAAAGAGTTATATGAAACAGGAGGAGAAGAAGCATTATATGAGATTAGTCGGAAGAAGCCAATTATAGCGAATAGAGTTGATCCTGCCGTAGAGAGAGCAGTATTAGATATGGCAATAGAATACCCCGCTTATGGTCAGCTGCGAGTATCAAATGAGCTTAAAAAGACTGGTATTCTTGTATCACCTGGAGGAGTTAGATCTATTTGGCTACGTAATGATTTAAATAATATCAATAAAAGACTTAAAGCATTAGAAGCCAAAATGGCTCAGGATGGTATTGTTCTTACCGAAGCTCAGTTACAAGTATTAGAGAAACGGCGTAGCGAGAAAGAAGCTCATGGTGAGATTGATACACAGCATCCAGGTTATCTAGGATGCCAAGACACATATTATGTAGGTAATTTTAAAGGCATAGGCAAGGTATATTCTCAAGTGTTTATTGATAGTTACACTCGGGTTGCAGAGGCTAAACTATATACTGATAAAACAGCACTTACCGCTGCTGACATGCTTAATGATAGAGTGTTACCATGGTATGAGAGTCAGCAAATACCAGTACTTCGTATTTTAACTGATAGAGGTGGTGAGTATAAAGGTAATATAGAACATCATGCTTTTGAATTGTTCTTAAGCATTGAGGGTATTGAGCATACTACTACTAAAGCATATTCTCCTCAAACAAATGGTATGTGTGAACGTTTTAATAAAACTATGAAACAAGAATTCTTTGATACTGCTATGCGTAAAAAGATCTATACTGATCTTGATGATCTACAACTAGATCTTGATATTTGGCTAGAATATTATAATAATGAAAGACCGCATTCCGGTAAATATTGCTATGGAAAAACACCTATGCAGACTTTTATGGATAGTAAAAAGTTAGCTGTTGAAAAGAATAACGAAATCTTATATCTTGAATACTCATCTGACAGTCATAACTTATCAGACATTCAGATATAATTTTTATAATGTCTGTAAGATTAAATCTTGACTTCTACACGTTATAATCCATCCTTACCGTATTTCCTTTGATGCCACCCACTGGTGCTATATACATTTACTCCGGTACTATCAAATACTATCTCTTTCCCTGAACCTTTCTCTTGTACTCCAATATTTTTTACTCGTAACTTTAGCTTACTAGCGATTCTTGATGCATGGGCATAATCCGGTATTCTTAAATCCTTACCCGCAAATATTTTGCTAAACATTCCTTCTGCAAATCCGCTTGTTGCTCGCCATGGCAATCTTAATAACAGCTTAATTGTTAGCAAATATTCATACATCTTGCTATTATATCTTCTCGCTCCTCCTTGCCTCTGTTCCCCTCCATAATATAACTCTTTTAAATATTCTTCACAAAATGTGAAAATTATTGTTCCTCTTTTCTTTAAACTTCTGTTATATTCTTTCCAGTTGCAAACTTTTTGTAGCTTTGACATACACACTTGTGGTTAAGTTTTTTGTCGATTTACTACTTTTCTTAGTTCGCAGCTACTTTTTTTATATCTACGCAACAAGGTCTTGCAGGAATGACGATATCCGCTTTTAGTTAGCAATGCCCATAGTAGCTATACGTTAAACCTAAAATGTACTATATCCCCGTCTTGCATTTTGTATTCTTTACCCTCTAAACGCATTTTGCCTACCTCTTTGGCTTTTGCTTCACTACCAAGGTTTATATAATCTTCATAGCCGATAACTTCCACTCTGATAAAACCTTTTTCAAAATCGGTATGAATAATGCCGGCAGCAGCCGGTGCAAGCGTGCCGTCTTTAAAAGTCCAACTATGGGCTTCTTTATGACCTATGGTAAAAAAGCTTTTAAGGTTTAAGAGATTATACCCTTCTTTAATCACTTTACTAAGCCCCGTTTCCTCTAAACCTATAAATTTTAAAAACTCTTTTTTTTCTTCCATGCTTTCAAGTAAAGCAATCTCAGCTTCTATTTTTGAAGAAATTACGACACTTTTAGCGTTTTCTTTCTTTGCTCTTTCTGCTACTAATTTCGTAAATTCATTACCCATAGCAGCATCTTTTTCAAGTACGTTACATATATATAAAACGGGCTTAGAAGTAATTAACTGCAATTGTTTTAAATTATCAGCTCCTAAAATTTCATTTAATGCTCTTGCAGGTTTACTGTCTGCCAACACTTTATAAACCTCTTTTAACAATTCTATCTGCTCTGCCATTGTTTTATCACCTGACTTCAAGCGTTTTTCGCTTGTTGCTAAACGCTTTTCAACCGATTCTATATCGGCAAGTATTAACTCTGTTTCAATAACCTCAAGGTCGTGAATTGGGTCGACTTTATTATGTACGTGCGTTATATCCTCATCCTCAAAACAACGCAGTACGTGCAGTATTGCATCAACTTCCCTGATATGAGATAAGAACTTATTACCAAGCCCCTCCCCTTTACTTGCATCTTTAACAAGCCCTGCAATATCGACAAACTCAATATAAGACGGAATGATTTTTCCGCTTCCTGCTAAATTTGCGAGTCGTTGCAAACGCTCATCCGGTACTAAAACTTTACTGCTATTAGGCTCAATAGTACAAAACGGATAATTAGCAACATCCGCAGCCTGACTTGCCGTTAAGGCATTAAATAACGTTGACTTACCGACATTCGGTAACCCAACAATTCCGAGTTTTAGTGTCATAAATTTTTCCGTAAATAATACATTATAGAGTCATAAGGATAACCGACTCTCGTAAATTCTAATTTGTACCCTTGTCTTCCATAAAACGGCTTTGCTTGGAAGTCCATTGTAGTTAAAGTTATAAATAAACATTTTTTTCTTTTGCTAGTTCTTCTGCTTTTTCTATTAAAACAGTACCGTAATTTGGTCATGCCTCCATATTGCAGTTACGCCTATTAAAAAGCTATACGTTCAATAAGAGTACCAATAACCTTATCATGAATATCCAATGACTTGGAAAAGCAGATTGTCTTACGTGCAAGCCTCTTGCATCTCGTTCTAAGGTTCAAGTTACTTCGTTCTATCCGTTGAGTGTATTTTTTACTGATAATATACTTTTTAGGGTCTAATAACCTAGCATAACTCCCCCATCCATCTGTATAGTAAAAAGTCACCTTGAAATTCTCTAGTTTTTTCAGTAATGATTCTAATGTGCTATCACATCTTGTACCAAACGTATAAGCAACTACTTTTAACGAAATCTTATCCAAGGCATACCAAAGCCATCGTTGTCTGGATTTATTCTGTACATAAGACCATTGTTCATCTATCTCAGGAGCAATAATTACTTCTGTTGTACTGATAGAATGATTTATTGTTTTTTAATACTAGATTTTTTTAAAACACGGATAACTGTATTGATACCCACTTTTAATACTCTTACTGTATCTCTAACTCCAGAGCCGTTGATTGACATTTCTACTATTTGCTCCTTAACTCCAGGCTTAGATGCATTATTAATATACTCCAATTGAAAATATCGATTACACCGCTTGCATTGATATCTCTGTTGTTTTGAAATTGAATATCCTGACTTTATTACTTCTTCTGTGTTGTTACAATATCTACACTTAACATCTATTTTTGCCATAACTCCTTAACTATAATTCTCTCTTATTACTGTTTGAGGATTATAGACTATTTACTCTAAACTGCAATACGGAGGCACGACCCTTTTTTTATATCTACGCAACAAGGTCTTGCAGGAATGACGGAAAGCAACAACCGCCAATCGAAAAAGCATACTATAGAACAAACTTAGCTAAGTCAAGATTAGTTATTATTTTTGATAATTGATTTTCTACGAATTTATCATCGATAGTTATTTTTTTGCCTTTCATTTCGCTAGCTTCAAAGCTTATATCCTCAAGCAAATTCTCAAGTATAGTATGCAGCCTTCTAGCCCCTATATCTTCGACTTCTAAATTAACGGTGATCGCATAATCCGCTATCTTCTCAATAGCAGAAGCAGCAAATTCAAGATGCACGTCTTCAGTACCTATTAACGCCGAATATTGCTTTATTAAACTAGTTTCAGGTTCAAGTAATATTTTAATCATATCATCTTTGGTGAGTGAATTTAATTCCACTCTAATCGGTAATCTTCCTTGTAACTCTGGTAATAAATCAGAAGGTTTAGCAATATGGAAAGCACCTGAAGCAATAAATAATATATGATCGGTTTTAACAGGGCCATATTTAGTATTAACCGTTGTTCCTTCTATCAAAGGTAGCAAATCTCTTTGCACTCCCTCTCTACTTATTTCAGCATTTTTTGCTCCGGAACTACCGGTCGAAGCTATTTTATCAATTTCATCAATAAAAACTATCCCATCATTTTCAGCTAAATTTATAGCTTGCTGAATAATTTTTTCTTGGTCTATTAATTTTTCTGATTCCTCAGGTATAATAATAGCTATAGCATCTTTAACTAGCATTTTTTTTGTTTTAGTCTTACTGCTACCAAGGACTCGTCCAATCATATCGCCAAGGTTAAGAACGCCCATAGATGCTCCAGGCATGCCTGGTATTTCAAAACTTCCACCACCGACAGGTGTAGTATCAGCTACGCTAATTTCGATCTCCGTATCATCGAGTTCGCCGTTTAAAATTTTTTCTTTGAACTTTTCTCTAGTCTCACTACTAGAAGTTTTACCTACTAAACTATCTAATATTCTCTCTATCGCTTTTTCACGTGCATTAATATCTACTTGCGTTTTTGCTAAAGTTTTTTCAGTATTAACGGCTATTTCGACTAAATCACGAATTATTGATTCTACATCACGCCCTACATATCCGACTTCGGTAAATTTAGTTGCTTCAATTTTATAGAAAGGAGAATTAGTCAACTTTGCAAGGCGTCTTGCTATTTCCGTTTTCCCGACACCGGTTGAACCGATCATTAAAATATTTTTCGGTACTATTTCGTTACGTAAATTACCTTCTACTCTTTTACGACGACAGCGGTTTCTAAGTGCAATAGCAACAGCTTTTTTGGCCTTTTCTTGACCTACGATAAATCTATTAAGTTCATTAACTATTTGAGAAGGGGTAAGCCCCATAGGGTCTTTTTTATAAGTAGTTTTAGTAGCTTTCATACAACTTTTTCCATTATAATATTATGATTAGAAAATACACACAAATCTGCAGCTATATTCATAGATTTTAAAGCAATTTCTTCAGCAGTTAAATTGTTCTCGTAAGACATTAAAGCACGAGCGGCAGATAGTGCAAATAAACCACCTGAACCTATTGCCGCAACATTATTTTCAGGCTCTACGACATCACCGTTGCCGGTTAAAATTAATATATGACTACGATCAGCAACAATCATCATTGCTTCCAAACGTCTCAAATATTTATCGTTACGCCAATCTTTTGCAAGCTCAACTGCACTTCTAAGTAGATTATGCTTATGTTGCTCTATCTTTACTTCAAGTTTTTCAAATAACGCAAGACCATCAGCCGTAGAACCCGCAAAACCGGCAATAATTTTATTATTTGCTATAGTCCGAAGTTTTCGTGCTATAGATTTTAGTATGGTATTACCATGCGAGACTTGTCCATCTGCTGCTATAATTATTTCTTCGTTCTTTTTTAAACAAAGTATTGTTGTGCCGTGTAAGGCTAAATTATCTGACATAATATAAAATTTATTGATATTAAGTTGTTAATTAGGTACTATATAGTATTGAATTACTCCTCAATAAAATAAAGAGTTATTCGACGCAACTTCAAAAAGAGCTAGGAGTTCAAAGTCCTCGGAACGGAAGCCGTTACTTAATATAGTTCGTACCGCAGCTCTTGTAGAACATTGTCACCAATTTTTGAAGTTCTATCTTAGTATATACTCAAATGATTTCAAGAATTGAATTTGTTATCAAATGGTGAACGCACGCAGCTTATACTTAATAAGTGAGTACGTGAATCCATGAAGATAACAAAGAGCAATCCTTGAAATCAGCAGAGTATACTTGACTAATCAGGTTTAATTAATTATTGTCCCTTGAATTTTCAAGGCTTAAACTTAAATAATGAATATATACGCAATATACATTAACTCCACACAAAAAAATAATAATTTTATTGTTATTGAAGAAGGCTTTTCATGGACAGCTGCTCTTTTAAGTGTATTTTGGGCATTATACCATAAAATGTGGTTAGTTATTGCTATTGTCGTAATAGCGAATATAATCGTTACGGCGATTAATATCGAAGAGTTAAAGTTTATATTTAAGATAGTCTTAATATTAGGCTTTGGCTTTTTTGCTTCAGATATTAGAGAAAATTATTTAAAAAGAAATAATTACCGACTAGAAGATATAATAATTGCCAACTCTAGCATTGAAGCTGAATTGAAATTTTTAGCACGTAGTATGCTTGTTTAATTTATGTCATTGCGAGAAGAATTACGCAGTAATCAGGGTGAAGCAATCCCAGGATATTTGAACGAGATTGCCGCGTCGCCTACGGCTCCTCGCAATGGCGATTTTCGCTTCAATAAAGCCTTTAACAGGAATAAAATGATGTATAACAAAGAAAATGTTTTTGCAAAAATTATAGATAAAAATCTTCCGGCAAAAATAATGTATGAAGACGAACAAATTTTAGCATTCAAAGATATAGCACCCGTAGCACCTGTACATATTATCGTTATACCTAAAAACGAATATATAGATTATGCGGATTTTATCTCTAAAGCTCAAATAGACGAAATAAAACATTTTTTTGCTAAAATTTCCGATATAGCGAATGAAGCAGGGCTAGACAAAGATGGTTATCGTTTAATAACTAATAAAGGTGAAAAATCGGGACAAACTATTTTTCATTTTCACTTCCATATTATCGGAGGCGAAAAACTCATCGGATTAATAAATAAATGACTAAAAAATACAATATTGCAGTAATCGGAGCTACAGGAAATGTAGGGAGTGAAACTCTAAATATTCTAGCTGAGCGTAATTTTCCCGTTAATAAAATTTATGCTATAGCTTCAGATAACTCTATCGGACGAGAAATAAGTTATGGGGAAAAAATACTGAAAATCAGTAGTTTAACTAATTTAAATTTTGATGATATCGATATTGCTTTTTTTTGTGCCGGTTCAGAAGTTTCAAAAGAATTTGTACCTAAAGCTACTGCTAGTAGTTGTGTAGTTATCGACAAATCCTCACTTTTTAGAGTTGACAATCAAGTACCGTTAATTGTACCTGAGGTTAATTTATCAACACTTACAGAGTTTAATACTAAAAATATCATAGCTAACCCTAACTGTATAGTAATTCCGCTTGCAGTAGCATTAAAACCGCTAGATAATGAAATAAAGATTAAAAGAGTAGTGATATCTACTTATCAATCAGTATCAGGAGCAGGTAAAGCAGGAATGGACGAACTCTACGACCAAACAAAATCTAAATATGTTTTTGGAGAGAATAATCCTAAGAAATTTCCAAAACAGATTGCATTTAATCTTTTTCCTCATATAGGTGATTTAAATCAAGATGGCTATACAAGTGAAGAAGCAAAAATTGCTTTCGAACTAAACAAAATTATGGGCAATCACTTTAAAGCTAGTGTTACTTCGGTGCGAGTACCGGTATTTATCGGTCATTCTATATCGGTTAACATAGAATTTAACGACAAAATGGATGCTAACATTGCTGAGGAAATATTGCAAGACGCAGATGGAATTGTTACAATTTCTAATAATAATGACCTTGCTTATTTCTCGCCCGTTGAAGTGGTAGGCGAAGATGCCGTATATGTCTCCCGCATTAGAAATGACGTAAGTAAACCTAATACGATAAATCTATGGATCACATGTGATAATTTACGTAAAGGAGCAGCTTTAAATAGCGTCCAAATTGCTGAAGAACTAATTAATAATTATTTATAATATAACTAATATGGATAATAACAATAATAATCTAAATAAAAAAAACCCGCTAGTAATAGCATTAGGCGAATGTAGAACAGCTTTTTGGATAGTCTTTTGGTTTGCTTTTGTAATCAACTTACTAATGTTAATTACTCCTCTTTACTCACTACAAGTTCTTGATAGAGTCCTTGGAAGCGGTAATCTACAAACATTATTATTTTTATCAATAATAATCGCATATATCTATTTTGTTTACGGATTATTACAAATTGCTCGTTCTTTTACACTTATAAAGGTAGGAGAATGGCTTGATAGAACAGTAGCTCCCGTAATTTTTGCTTCTTCAATTTCTGCAGCCGTAACACGAGCAAATATGGGTTCTAGCCAATTATTACGTGATTTTCAAGCTGTCAAAACATTCCTAACAAGTACCGGAATTAATACTTTATTCGATGCCCCTTGGAGCCTTATCTATATCGCCGTTATTTTCTCAATTCATCCATATATCGGTCTTATTACCGTTTTTGGTGCAGTTATCATAGTTTCAACCGCTTTCTTTAACGCTGCCGCTACTAATAAAACGCTCGGTGAAGCTACCGAATTTTCGATAAAAGGTATGACACAAGCCGATATTGCAAACAGAAATGCAGAAGCAATTGAGGCAATGGGAATGATGAAAAATGTTACAAAAAATTGGCATAAATTTAACATATTAGCACTTGATAAACAATCAGTTGCTAGCTATCGTAACGGTGTTATTTCTAACTTTTCAAGGTTTATCCGTAACATAATGCAAATGGCTGTTACCGGAGTCGGTGCTTACATTGTTGTAAAATCTCACAGTGCAGATATGACGCCCGGTAATATGATTATGAGCTCTATCATAGTCGGTAGAGCTCTTGCTCCTTTCGATAATGCTATTGATTTATGGAAAAGTATGAGCGGTGCTATTAAATCATACAAAAACATTAATAATTTATTTAACACTTATTCTTCTAGAGATGAAGCGATGCCAATTCCGAACGTTGATGGTCATCTTACTGTTGAAAATATTTATTATGCTCATCCTATACCGAAACATTTACCACAACCTCCCGTACCGAAATATATCTTAAAAGGCGTTAGTTTTACAGTACAGCCGGGCGAAGTTTTAGCAATTATCGGTCCTTCGGCTACAGGAAAATCAACTTTAGCTAAAATCATAGTCGGAGCATGGAAAGAATCATCAGGTTCAGTACGTTTAGATGAAGCAGAAGTTTACCGTTGGAATAGAGACGATTTCGGTAGACATGTTGGCTATCTTCCCCAAGGAATAGAACTTTTTAGCGGTAGTATTAAACAAAATATAGCTAGAATGGAAGAAGATGCCGATCCGCAAAAAGTTATTGAAGCAGCTAAAATAGCCGGAGCTCATGAAATGATATTAAGATTCCCTGACGGTTATGATTCTGATATCGGTCCTGCAGGCTCTAATCTATCAGGTGGTCAAAGACAACGTATCGGGCTTGCTAGAGCTTTTTACGGCAATCCAAAACTTATCATTTTAGATGAGCCTAATGCTAATTTAGATGAGGCAGGTGAAGTTGCCCTTGCAGGTGCCTTAAAACAAGCAAAGCTTAAAGGGATAGCAGTCGTTGTAATTTCACATAGACCTTCCGTATTATCCGTTGTTGATAAAATTCTAATATTACAGGATGGAGCCGTTGCAGTTTACGGAACGGAAGAAGAGATTCAAAAACACTTTAAAACTTTAAAAAGCGGCACAATTCATATTAATAATTAATGGTATTACCGCATGGCTTCCAAATCGTCATTGCGAGGAGCGAAGCGACGCGACAATCCAGAAAAAATAATTAAAAAAAATCTGATTTACAGATTTTTTTACTGGATTGCTTCGTCGAATTACTTCGTAATTCTTCTCGCAATGACGAAAAACACCAATAATTAATGATTAAATATTATGCAGGACTTAAAACACAATAAACCTCAAATTACTCCGGAGCAATTGAAACAATTATTGTCCTTACGCGAAGATTCATTAAACCTTAAAGGTCAAAGTTCTAAGCGTAAAGCTTTAATAAATACTACATTAAAGATAACCTCTCACGTTATAGAGTTCTTATTAGTAAAGCTTGACAGGTTTGTTAATTTTACTACCAAAAAAACAGATAAAGATCGTAATAACGTAGCCCAAGCTGCAAGGTCACCTATACTTTTCGGTATTTATGTTATTATCTTTTTAGTATTAATAGGCGGATTATGGGCAGCGCTTGCCCCTCTTGATAGCGGTGCTGTAGCTGTCGGTATCGTAATGCCAAGCACAAATAAAAAAACGGTTCAACATAATGAAGGTGGAATAATCAATGCTATTTACGTTAAGCAAGGTGACAAAGTCAAAGAAGGCGATAAGTTAATAGAGCTTGAAGCAACTAGAATAAAAAGCGAATATGAAAATATTCTTGGTCAGTACCGTAATTTTTTAGCAACTGAAAATCGTTTAATTGCCGAACGTGATAATTTAGAACAAATCGAATTCTCTGATTTTCTAATGCAGGATATAAATTTACCGGAAGTGGCTAAAATAATTCATACACAGGAAAATTTATTTAGATCTAGAAAAGAAGTATATAACTCAGAGAAAGATGCATTAAATCAAAATATTGCTCAACTTGAGAAAAAAATTGAAGGTTTAGAAGCAAAAAAAGTTGCCGCTTCAAAAACTGCTGAAGTTTATCAAGACCGTTTAAAAGCTGTAAGAACGTTAAAAGAAAAAGGCTTTGTACAAAAAGCAGCTTTATTAGACCAAGAAGCAAAAGTTGCCGCTTCAAAAAGCGATGTTGCAACAACTGAAGCCGAAATAGCAGGGATACGCCATGCTATTACCGAAACTCAAATTAAAATTATAAATCAACAAAATAAATATACTGAGCGGACTTTAACAGAGCTTCGTGAAGCTCAAGTACAAACAGCCTCTCTTAAAGAAAAATATAATTCCCTGACGGATTCACTTAATCGTGTGATAATAAGATCACCTGTTGACGGTATAATTAATAATTTAAAATATCATACAATAGGTGGTGTTATAAGTCACGGACAACCTATTATGGAAATTTCACCAATTAATGATCCATTAATAATAGAAGCAAAGGTATCTCAAAAAAACATTGACTCAGTACATGAGGGGCTAGTTGCAAAAATACGTTTCAGTGCATTTAAATCAAGAACGACCCCAACATTTACCGGTAAAGTAGTAAGCATATCACCCGATATCGTACAAGATGAAAGACAGCATCCGGGACAACAACAAGATAATTATTATGTTGCAAGAGTTGAAATTGATATGGATGAATTTAACAAAGTTGCTAAAGTTAAAAATCTTGAGCTACATCCAGGTATGCAAGCTGAGGTACAAATCGTAACCGGTACTAGAACACTACTTAGATATTTACTTGATCCCGTTACTGATACTGCATTTAAAGCTTTCAGAGAAAAATAGATAATTTGAAGATTTTAGGCTAGATAACTTTGCAGAACCTAAATATTTTGTAATAATATTTATTAAAAATTCTTAATCTTTTATTGACTTTTAACCAAAAAAGTATAGCTTATTTCGAAATCTAATTATATATAAAGGTTATGTTAGGCTACGAAAAAGAACAAAAAAGTTTAAATAAAGAACAAAAACAAGCTGTCGGATTACTTTCTATAGGTACATTTCTAGAGTATTTTGACCTTATGCTTTATGTGCATATGGCGGTGCTTTTAAATAATTTATTTTTTCCGGAATATGATCCTTTCACTTTTTCGCTGCTTACTGCCTTTTCTTTCTGCTCTACCTACTTGTTAAGACCTATAGGAGCATTAATATTCGGATATATAGGAGATCATTTTGGACGTAAGATTGTAGTTGTTTTAACTACTCTATTAATGGCTATTACTTGTGTGATTATAGGCAGTATGCCAACATATGCACAGATAGGTATAACAGCCTCTTGGGTTCTTACTATATGTCGTATAATTCAAGGTATGTCGGCAACTGCAGAAGCACGAGGTGCAGAGCTGTATTTAACCGAAAATTCATCTCCTCCTATACAATATCCGTTAGTAGCAATTATAACTGTATTTTCTGCCGTAGGCACGACGGTAGCACTAGGTATTGCATCAATTTTTACTAATCAAAATATTTATCAACATGAATCAAGTTGGCGTATAGCTTTTTTTGTTGGCGCAACTATTGCTTTTGTAGGTACTATTGCGAGGACTAGTTTAAAAGAAGCAGAGGCATTTTCAAATAAAAAAAATAAATTAAAACTAAGACTTCAAGAAAATAATATTACGCTTGAAGAAATTGACAAAGATATTCTAGATCAAAAAGTTCCAAACGCCACTTCTATTTGGTATTTCTTTATCCAATGTGCGAGACCTCCGTGTTTTTATTTCGTGTATATATATTGTGCTGATATATTAAAAAGAGAATGCGGTTTTACTCCGAATCAAATTATAAATCAAAATTTTTGGGTATCTATAATAGATTTACTCGGTATTATCGGTCTTGCATTTATTAGCTATAAAATCCATCCTTTAAAAATCTTAAAGGTAAAATTATATCTATTTTTTACCTCTCTCATTTTTTTTCCTATAATGCTAAATTATAACCCTACTCCTTTATATATTTTTATTTTTCAATGTTTAGCTGCATTATTCGTATTTGATCACGTACCGGCAGCTCCTATATTTTATAAATATTTTCCGGTTTTTAAGAGATTTACATATACTAGTATGCTAAGTGCAATAGCAAAATTATTTACGTATATTATAACGTCATTTGGTTTAGTTTATATTACCAATTATCTAGGATATTGGGGATTATTTTTAATTTTCATTCCGGTAGGTATAACTTTCTTTATGGGAGTAACTTATTTTGAGAGAATGGAAAAGAATCGAAATTTATAATTTTATTAAAAGTAGAATTTATATTAAACTTTAAATTATTTTTATAACATTCAGCATATATAAGCTCTGAAACTGAAGGTATTTCAAGTATTTCGCTTAACACTAAAAAGCTTTTTAATGTCTCTTTAATTATTTTATGAGCTTTTTCAGGCGATTTTGCTTCTAAAGTTTGTAAATTATGTATTCTATCAAAAAGTTTTATAAGAGCAGTATCGTATCTTTTTTGTTTAATTAATAAAATAAGACTTTTCGCACTACTTATTTTTCCACAAGGTTTAATTCTAGTTAGACCTTCTACATGCCTTGCTACCTCTTCATCAAAAATGTTACTAATCATTTCTTCAGTAAGTTCAGTATCTTCAATAGTGTCATGAAGTAATGCGGCTTGTAGCATTCTAAAAGTAAAGAGTTTAGGTGCTTCTTTTGCTACAAATTCTGCTACCATAATTGTTACTGCGATTGGATGAGAATAATAAGGATCACCCGATTGACGCATTTGCTCACCATGATATTTACGAGCATAATAAATACCTTTTTTAACTTCCCTAATATCAACAGGTTGTTTTACTTGGGTATTTAAAAATAAAAGCCTTTCGATTAATTTATGTGAATATTTACAGCTTTCAAAATTTTTTTCCCAATATTCTATATCTTGCATAAAATCTCCCAATTACATATATATTATTTTATTGGTTTTTCTTATGAGTATTTTTTATATTTTCTTTTTAAAATCCAATATTTAATAATTTTTCTATTTTTAATGCTAAAAAATAACTATATATTAAAAATAGTTTTTTACAAAGGTTTATACGTCATCCTTAACTATCATCTATATTTTTCTTATTACAACAATCTTGATATCTTTATTTTGTCGTGATAAAAGACCTGCATATTTAGGTATAGGCATTACAATTTTAGCCGCTTTATATCAAGGCGTAATAAATATTATAAGAGTTGGGGCTTTATCTATTTTTGCTGCTATTACTTATACCTATTTTAATTTACAGCTAAATAAAGTACTAAAAACCTTATTATTTATATTAATCTCCCTTTGTTTTACTTTATTTGCTTTTCATAAAGTGTCAGGATTTTTTAATATACTTGCTATTAATAAAGTACAGTTATCGGAATTATCCATACCGTTTTCTATGTATCTAAATTTTGATAAGGTAATGCCGGCTTTAATAATTTTCTCTATCAGTAATTTATATATTTTAGAAAAACAAGCGAGTAGCGGCACTGTAAAATACACATTACTACCTTTATTACTGTGTATAACAATAATGATAGCCCTGTCTTTGATAAGCGGTTACGTCTTATTTGAGCCTAAAATCCCAAGTATATTACCGATATGGGCAATTAATAATTTCTTTTTCGTATGTATAGCTGAGGAAACATTCTGTCGAGGATTTTTACAAAGAATATTACAAAATCTTTTACCGAACCAGCAAATTTTAGCTGTTATTATAGCATCTTTAATGTTTGGGGTCGCACATTTTCAAGGCGGGCTAATATATAGCCTTAAGTACTATATGCGGTTTTTTCTATGGTTATACATATTACAAGACCAATAAAATATTATGCTCTATGATATGTAGAAGTCAAGATTTAATCTTACAGACATTATAAAAATTATATCTGAATGTCTGATAAGTTATGACTGTCAGATGAGTATTCAAGATATAAGATTTCGTTATTCTTTTCAACAGCTAACTTTTTACTATCCATAAAAGTCTGCATAGGTGTTTTTCCATAGCAATATTTACCGGAATGCGGTCTTTCATTATTATAATATTCTAGCCAAATATCAAGATCTAGTTGTAGATCATCAAGATCAGTATAGATCTTTTTACGCATAGCAGTATCAAAGAATTCTTGTTTCATAGTTTTATTAAAACGTTCACACATACCATTTGTTTGAGGAGAATATGCTTTAGTAGTAGTATGCTCAATACCCTCAATGCTTAAGAACAATTCAAAAGCATGATGTTCTATATTACCTTTATACTCACCACCTCTATCAGTTAAAATACGAAGTACTGGTATTTGCTGACTCTCATACCATGGTAACACTCTATCATTAAGCATGTCAGCAGCGGTAAGTGCTGTTTTATCAGTATATAGTTTAGCCTCTGCAACCCGAGTGTAACTATCAATAAACACTTGAGAATATACCTTGCCTATGCCTTTAAAATTACCTACATAATATGTGTCTTGGCATCCTAGATAACCTGGATGCTGTGTATCAATCTCACCATGAGCTTCTTTCTCGCTACGCCGTTTCTCTAATACTTGTAACTGAGCTTCGGTAAGAACAATACCATCCTGAGCCATTTTGGCTTCTAATGCTTTAAGTCTTTTATTGATATTATTTAAATCATTACGTAGCCAAATAGATCTAACTCCTCCAGGTGATACAAGAATACCAGTCTTTTTAAGCTCATTTGATACTCGCAGCTGACCATAAGCGGGGTATTCTATTGCCATATCTAATACTGCTCTCTCTACGGCAGGATCAACTCTATTCGCTATAATTGGCTTCTTCCGACTAATCTCATATAATGCTTCTTCTCCTCCTGTTTCATATAACTCTTTAAACCTATAATAACTGTCTCTACTGTAACCCATAGCTTTATATGCTGACGATATACTACCAAGACTCCTAGCTAATTCTATTAATCCTATTTTTGGCTTTATTATTTTTTGATTTAGATTCATCTCTAATCCTCCATTTAATATTATCTTAATTTTACTAAATGTAAGATTAAATCTCAACTATTACATATGATAGTCCATTTTGGTCTAAATTTATGCCATTTATTGTTATTTACTTATCCTGCTCTTAAAACTTTGTGAAATACATTTTCAGTAGACAAACACGTAAAGTTTTTTTATTTATAAATAGTAAACATAATAACTAAGTTTTATGAACAACGACATCCCTACGGATTTATTACCTTCAGAATATGAGTTAGCAAGCTCTAGTAATACTGCGTTGACTCTACTTTTAATGGGAGCAACTTTATTATTCTTGATAGGTTATTGCTGCTACTGTTGTTTTGATAATGAGCGAAAAGATATGGGGCTTGAATTAATCGGTGACCACCACGAACATGATGAATAATATTTTTAAATTATTTCATGGTTCTTAATGTCATTCCTGCGTAGGCAATTATAGTGCTGGATTTTTACTTTATGTCATTCCTGCCTACGCGGGAAAGCATTGTTACGTAGACCGGTAAAACCTACTGTGTCACCCCGTGGCTTGCTAACTAGGTCCATAAAAACAATAAAAAATACTAATAATTTTAGTATTTTTAACTGGATCCCGTGGTCGAGCCACGGGATGAGACAGAGGTGAAACTGATCCACGTAACAATACCTCCTCGCAATGACGATTTGGTACACACAGGCAATACCTAGCCTACAACTTACTCGGATCAAAGCTAAAATTAATCTCTTTCCAGTGATTAAAGCGTGCTAGGTCAAGATTTTCGATAGGGCTTGCCTGCCATACCGCTCTAATTGCATTATCCGCCAAAGCTTCACAAACACTAGCCGGAATATTAGGGCAGATTCTTTCTTTTACCTTTGCCTGCTCAACATTACCTGCTTTATCGAGCGTAATGCTAATAATGACTTTTACCTTATTATTGCCTCTAACCCCTGCAGGCACATTGCTCCAATGTCTTTCAATTTGTCTTTTTATCAAAGATGTTTCACTATCGGAAAGAGGCAGCCCGTCCGTATAAACCCCTTTAGCTTCTTTTGCATTATCAACTTTTTTTGATCTTTGATGCTTAGTGGATTTTACATTATCCCCTTCCGAAGATTGCTCTAAATTCTTCAGTAAAGAATCAAGCTTATCAGTTTTAGGCTCTTTTTTCTTTACCTCTTTTGGTTTCTCTTCAGGTTTTTTAACTACAACTTCCTCTTTTTTCTCTTCGGGCTTCTTCTTTTCTTCTGTTTGTTTTTTTTCCTCTTCTTTAGTCTTTTCTTCCTTTGCTTCTTCTTTCTTCTCAGGTAACGCTTCTTTTGCTTCTTCAGGCTTTGGTTCTTCTATAGGTTTTTTCTCTTCTATTTTTGGCTTTTCTTCTATTGTTTTAGCCTCAAGCTCTTTTGTTTTTTCTTCTTTAGGCGAGTCTTGCGGTTTTTCTTCTTTTGGCTTACTTTGCTCCGACTTTTTAGCATCTTCGTTTTCTATAGGGGCTTCTTTTTGCTTTGTTTGGGTTATGATATTTGGTTTATCGCTAACAGGTAGCATTTCAAAAGTTATAGTTTGCCCTTCCGGTAATTTTTCAAAAAGTGACGGCATACCGAATAGAAAAAAATATAAAAGAAGTAAGTGCAGAACAACAGAGAAGCTAAGGAAAACCGTAAAATTATCCCTATTTTGGTTACTTTTCATTATTTTTAATATTTGAAATAAGAGCTACACAAGAAAAGCCGGCAGCATGAATTTCGGCAACTATCTCTACCACCCGCCCATAAGAGACATTCCTATCACCTCTTACAAAAATTCTAGCATCCTTTTTTTCTTTAGTGATATTTGCAAGCTTGTCGGTTAAATGTGTGCTCTCTATAAGAGATTCAAGCAGGAAAATTTCACCTTTATTATTGATAGTAACGACTAGCGGTTCATCCTGCCCTGAAATCGGACTTGAATTTGTCTCAGGTAAATCCACATTTACTCCTGAAACAAGCATTGGAGAAGTAATCATGAAAATAATTAATAGAACAAGCATCACATCAACGAGCGGAGTAACATTAATTTCACTAACTACCGCTCTTTTACTTTTTCTATTACTTCCGGCAAGCTTTATAGCCATTACATTTTCTCCTGATCAATTGCCTTAGAAAGTATAGAATTTAACTCGCTACTAAAATCTTCAATCTTATTATTTATAAGAGTAATACGGGAAATAAGATAGTTATAAAAAATTACTGCCGGAATAGCTGCAAACAAGCCTATCGCAGTTGCAAGTAGTGCTTCGGCAATCCCTGGGGCTACTACTGCAAGAGAAGTATTTTTTGAAGTAGCAATCGACTGGAAACTGTGCATAATCCCCCAAACCGTACCGAATAACCCTACGAAAGGAGCACTTGACCCAACGGTTGCCAGGAAGCTTAAATTCTTCTCAAGTTTTTCGACTTCCCTATTTTGAGCTAAGTACATTGCACCCGTTATACGCTCTTTATGGTTGTTTTTTAACGCATCAGAAAGCCCTTTAGTATTTAAACTCTTACACTCATCCATAGCCGAGACAAATATCAAAGCTAGCGGATTATTAACCGACCTCTTTATGCTTTCATATAATTGCTCTAATACTCCACCGGACCAAAACACATTTTCAAAATTTTTCATTCTTCGCTGCACTTGTGCTAGCTTAAATATTTTATCCAAAATAATAGTCCACGACCAAATGGAAGCGATAAGCAACATCAGCATAACCGATTTACCGATTATGTCGGAGGAGCTTATTAAAGAAAAAATCGATAAATGATCTTGCGTAACAATTTCTAAGCTATCGCTAATATTATTAATATCCGTACTCATAACTTCCTTGATAAATGATAGACGAAGTTTAATTTGGAAAAAAGCAAGGCATTTTGGAGCTTTTAACCGCAGCGTACATTATTTAGTACGTGAGGATTAAAAGCAAAAAATAACGTAGCCAATTTTTCAAATTAAACGAGTATATAAAATAATATATTCATATTTTACTTTTGTCATTAAATTATGTGAAAAAATTTTGTCATTGCGAGAAAAAATTGAAAATTTTGACGAAGCAATCTCAGGAGTTTGTTATTATTTCATGAGATTGCCACGTCGCTTCGCTCCTCGCAATGACGACTGGGAGTCTACGCAAGCAAGCCTTCTCGCAAGGCGTTGTTGCGTGGAGATTAAAAAAAGTCAATATAGCGCTTAGAGTATAAAAATAATTAAATTTTATATAATTCTAAAAGCTATATTGAGCTTTCCCAAGGGCAATCATTTGTAGAAGTCAAGATTTAATCTTACAGACATTATAAAAATTATATCTGAATGTCTGATAAGTTATGACTGTCAGATGAGTATTCAAGATATAAGATTTCGTTATTCTTTTCAACAGCTAACTTTTTACTATCCATAAAAGTCTGCATAGGTGTTTTTCCATAGCAATATTTACCGGAATGCGGTCTTTCATTATTATAATATTCTAGCCAAATATCAAGATCTAGTTGTAGATCATCAAGATCAGTATAGATCTTTTTACGCATAGCAGTATCAAAGAATTCTTGTTTCATAGTTTTATTAAAACGTTCACACATACCATTTGTTTGAGGAGAATATGCTTTAGTAGTAGTATGCTCAATACCCTCAATGCTTAAGAACAATTCAAAAGCATGATGTTCTATATTACCTTTATACTCACCACCTCTATCAGTTAAAATACGAAGTACTGGTATTTGCTGACTCTCATACCATGGTAACACTCTATCATTAAGCATGTCAGCAGCGGTAAGTGCTGTTTTATCAGTATATAGTTTAGCCTCTGCAACCCGAGTGTAACTATCAATAAACACTTGAGAATATACCTTGCCTATGCCTTTAAAATTACCTACATAATATGTGTCTTGGCATCCTAGATAACCTGGATGCTGTGTATCAATCTCACCATGAGCTTCTTTCTCGCTACGCCGTTTCTCTAATACTTGTAACTGAGCTTCGGTAAGAACAATACCATCCTGAGCCATTTTGGCTTCTAATGCTTTAAGTCTTTTATTGATATTATTTAAATCATTACGTAGCCAAATAGATCTAACTCCTCCAGGTGATACAAGAATACCAGTCTTTTTAAGCTCATTTGATACTCGCAGCTGACCATAAGCGGGGTATTCTATTGCCATATCTAATACTGCTCTCTCTACGGCAGGATCAACTCTATTCGCTATAATTGGCTTCTTCCGACTAATCTCATATAATGCTTCTTCTCCTCCTGTTTCATATAACTCTTTAAACCTATAATAACTGTCTCTACTGTAACCCATAGCTTTATATGCTGACGATATACTACCAAGACTCCTAGCTAATTCTAGTAATCCTATTTTTGGCTTTATTATTTTTTGATTTAGATTCATCTCTAATCCTCCATTTAATATTATCTTAATTTTACTAAATGTAAGATTAAATCTCAACTATTACACATTAGAATCATTACTGAAAAAACTAGAGAATTTCAAGGTGACTTTTTACTATACAGATGGATGGGGGAGTTATGCTAGGTTATTAGACCCTAAAAAGCATATTATCAGTAAAAAATACACTCAACGGATAGAACGAAGTAACTTGAACCTTAGAACGAGATGCAAGAGGCTTGCACGTAAGACAATCTGCTTTTCCAAGTCATTGGATATTCATGATAAGGTTATTGGTACTCTTATTGAACGTATAGCTTTTTAATAGGCGTAACTGCAATATGGAGGCATGACCTACTCTCTATTGCGATTAAAAATGGGAGGATTACCTAATTAATTTTTATTTTATCCATTTTTTTCTCATGTTAATTTATGCACCTCTATATACAATATCTAATATTATAATTCAACTACTAATTGTAATTTTTTATATTTCATTTATTCAGAGAAACATAAAAACGCTCTATGTTTCTTGACAAATGCTATGCTTTTATATATGCTTCTTCGTATGTTAGCAAACAAGAAATAAGGCTTAGGAATAAGTACTTCAAGCTCAGCACCCGTAGCTCAATTGGATAGAGTATATGACTACGGATCATAAGGTTAGGGGTTCGACTCCTCTCGGGTGCGCCATTCTTCATTTTCCGGTATTTCTACAAAAATATCAAACGACCGACCTCGTATAAAATCAAGCTTTTTGCCATTTAATTGAAAGCTCGATAGAACTAATTTTATTAATTGTCTTTCACTAAATCTCTAAACTAAGCAACTTTTCTCTTTCTTCTAAATAGTAAATTTACTACCTTATAAAAAGAAATATTAATAATTTAATTAAGCAACAAGTTGCCTTAATTTGGTCATGCCTCCATATTGCAGTTACACCTATTAAAAAGCTATACGTTCAATAAGAGTACCAATAACCTTATCATGAATATCCAATGACTTGGAAAAGCAGATTGTCTTACGTGCAAGCCTCTTGCATCTCGTTCTAAGGTTCAAGTTACTTCGTTCTATCCGTTGAGTGTATTTTTTACTGATAATATGCTTTTTAGGGTCTAATAACCTAGCATAACTCCCCCATCCATCTGTATAGTAAAAAGTCACCTTGAAATTCTCTAGTTTTTTCAGTAATGATTCTAATGTGCTATCACATCTTGTACCAAACGTATAAGCAACTACTTTTAACGAAATCTTATCCAAAGCATACCAAAGCCATCGTTGTCTGGATTTATTCTGTACATAAGACCATTGTTCATCTATCTCAGGAGCAATAATTACTTCTGTTGTACTGATAGAATGATTTATTGTTTTTTAATACTAGATTTTTTTAAAACACGGATAACTGTATTGATACCCACTTTTAATACTCTTACTGTATCTCTAACTCCAGAGCCGTTGATTGACATTTCTACTATTTGCTCCTTAACTCCAGGCTTAGATGCATTATTAATATACTCCAATTGAAAATATCGATTACACCGCTTGCATTGATATCTCTGTTGTTTTGAAATTGAATATCCTGACTTTATTACTTCTTCTGTGTTGTTACAATATCTACACTTAACATCTAT
Source organism: Rickettsia senegalensis (assembly GCF_056135685.1). NCBI lineage: Bacteria > Pseudomonadati > Pseudomonadota > Alphaproteobacteria > Rickettsiales > Rickettsiaceae > Rickettsia > Rickettsia senegalensis. The sequence goes on from NZ_JBVYTQ010000001.1 coordinate 1,319,322, forward strand.
TTTTGCCATAACTCCTTAACTATAATTCTCTCTTATTACTGTTTGAGGATTATAGACTATTTACTCTAAACTGCAATACGGAGGCACGACCTTTTTTTCTTCCTTGCTTCGTCGAATTACTACGTAATTCTTCTCGTAATGACGGAAAAGCAGGTCCACGCAACAATGCCCACTCGCAATAACGATTATTGAGCCATGCAACAAAGCCTTTAGTCGCGGCTTTGTTGCGTGGCTCAATTTCGTTTCTGTCCATCCCGCGAACTTGTAGCGGGATCCAGTTAAAAATACTAAAATTATTAGTATTTTTATTGTGTTTTGGATACCATGGTCAAGTCACGGTATGACACCGAACGGATTTTTCGGTTCACACGGGTGATACCTCCTCGCAATGACGGAAAAACCGCTCCATGTCGGGCGATGTTAAGCCATTCAATAAAATCTAAATATTTCTTAGCATTATTTTACTTAATTCAAAATTCAAGTGTGAGAAGTTTATCTCTTCAAACCCTTTTCTTGGAATAATAATCATTGCGAATTTTATAGCATTAAGCTTAGAATCGCTAACAATAATTCTAATCAGATGTCTTATACGCCTTTTAATTTTGTTGCGAACCACAGCTTTTTTATTTAGCTTTTTGCTAACTTTGATTCCTAAAAAGGTGTTATATTTTGATTCAAGGAAGATTTTTGGAAGTTTTTTGGCTATTACCAAAATAAAATATCTCTCATGGAACTTCTTTCCAAGCTTATTTATAAGATCAAATTCTTTTTGATTTTTTAAAGAGGTAATAGACAATTTGATAAGTCAGATTATTTTAAACAGATAATTTATGTCTACCTTTAGCACGACGTTTTCTTAAAATTGCTCTTCCGGTTGGAGTAGCCATTCTAGATCTAAAGCCATGTCTTCTTTTTCTAACTAAATTGCTAGGTTGAAATGTACGTTTCATAATATTTATACCGAACGAAAATTAATTACTTGTAACAAAATAAATGTCATTGCGAGGAAAAACTGTAAGTTTTGACGAAGCAATCTCAGGGTTTTATACTATTTCATGAGATTGCCACGCTTCTTTCAGTCGCTCGCAATGACGTTTACTATTTATACTTAAATATGTGTTTTTGCTTGCTCTACGATACTTGCGAATCCATCACTGTTATTGACGGCAAGTTCTGCAAGTACTTTACGATCTATATCGATTTCTGCTTTTTTAAGAGCTCCCATAAATTGAGAGTAAACAAGCCCATGCTTCCTTGCTGCCGCATTTATTCTTTGAATCCATAACCCTCTGAAATCACGCTTACGATTTCTACGGTCTCTGTAAGCATATTGAAGGGCTTTTTCTACTTTTTCAATGGCTACTCTAAAACAGCTATTAGCTCTACCTCTATAGCCTTTGGCTAATTTGAGGATTTTTTTATGTCGATTTTTGGAAATTTTTCCTGATTTTGCACGTGTCATTGCTGTGGCTCCTAATTAAATTAATTTATACCGTATGGTAGAAAATATTTTTTAATATTATATCCGTCTTGAGGACACAGTATTGTAGTTCCTCTAAGGTTACGAATTTGAGCTTTAGTACGACGACGCATAAAATGTTTTTTACCTGCTTGAGATGCGATAACCTTACCGGTAGCAGTAAGTTTAAAACGCTTTTTTACAGCAGATTTTGTTTTTAATTTAGGCATGATTATTCCTTTAAATTGGTATTTACTAAGATTTAAACTGTAATTAGGCATACCAAAGCCACGTACAGATAGAAAACTAGATAATAGTTTTTTTTATTAGTTATTGCAAGATTTTTTTATAAAAATGTATTATAATGTGCTTAACCAATAAATAAATTATTAAAAAATGTTTGGACAAAATCCTAAAAGAAACATATTAAGCGGTGACGGTACTAAGCTAGAGGTACAGTCCATTTTTAAGACTATACAAGGGGAGGGTATTTTTGTAGGTTACCCCGCCATCTTTATTAGGCTTGGAGGGTGTAATCTTGCTTGTAATTTTTGCGATACGGAGTTTGAAGATTTTGAGTTAGTAGATATAGCCGAGATTTTAAATAAAATAGAAAGTTTAGCATTAAATTCTAAAAATGAAAAATCAATTAATTTGGTAGTAATAACCGGCGGCGAGCCGATGCGTCAACCTATAGAATTATTATGTCAGAAGTTATTAGACCGAGATTTTAAGGTTCAAATAGAGACTAACGGTACGTTATATCGCTCTTTGCCGAATGAAGTGTCTATAATTTGTTCGCCGAAAGCCGGTAAAAACGGTTATAGTAAAATAAGGGAAGATTTATTACCTAAAATTAGTGCAGTGAAATTTATTGTTGCTAAAAATATTTTAGAATATAGCATCATACCGGAAATAGGGCAAACCTCTTATAATATACCGGTTTTTATTCAGCCTATGGATCAAAACGACCAAAGACTTAATGCCGAAAATAATGAGTTAGTAGTAAAATTAGTCCTAGAAAGCGGTGCTAGGTTATCGTTGCAGACTCATAAATTTTTAGGTATTGAGTGAGATACTCGTTTAATTTGAAAAACTAGCATCGTCGTTTTATATTTTTTGTTCCTCACGTAGCTTATCTACGCTGCGGTCAAAAAATATAAAACGCCTTGCTCTCCTCCAAATTAAACCTCGTCTCTCTGAAAATTATTAGTTAAGTTATATAGTATCCTAAAAGTACTTGAATTTTATATTAATTGAAGCTATTATAATCTTTTTTAAGTTTAAAGTGTTGAAATAATGAGCGAAATATTAGAACTCGAAGCGAAATCCCGCACGGAATTCGGTACGGGAGCGGCAAGAGCATTAAGAAGAGAAGGGTGTGTTCCGGCTATTGTTTACGGAGCGGGTAAAACCCCTGTTAGTATTGCTTTGGAAGAAAAGGAAATAACTAAATATTATAGAAAGCCGGCATTTATCTCTCAGTTAATTAATTTAACGATCGATAAGAAAAAATATAAAGTATTACCGAAAGCGGTGGAATTACATCCCGTTACGGATATAGTTCGCCATGTTGATTTTGTCTTTTTAGAAGAGAAAACTCAAAAAATGGAAGTACCTGTAGTATATGAAGGGAAAGAAAGAGCTTTAGGCGTTAAAAGAGGCGGATATTTTAATATAGTAAAAAGAAGAGTTACTTTATTATGTGATGTTAATAACATCCCAAGAAACGTAACTATCGACGTTACTAATATGCCTATTGCTACTTCGCTAAAATCCTCAAAAATAGAATTACCGAAAGGATGTAGTTTTACTACTAAAAAAGAATTTATTCTTGCAACTATTATAGGACGTAGAGGAGCAAAAACTGAAGCTGAAGGTGAACAACAAGCCGTTGAAGCAGGGTAGTAAGATAATTCTCACGATAAGGACTTGCTTAGATACTTAAATCGTCATTGTGAGCGGGCAAGATACCAAAACCGTCATTCCTGCAAGACCTTGTTGCGTAGATATAAAAAAAGTAGCTGCGAACTAAGAAAAGTAGTAAATCGACAAAAAACTTAACCACAAGTGTGTATGTCAAAGCTACAAAAAGTTTGCAACTGGAAAGAATATAACAGAAGTTTAAAGAAAAGAGGAACAATAATTTTCACATTTTGTGAAGAATATTTAAAAGAGTTATATTATGGAGGGGACAGAGGCAAGGAGGAGCGAGAAGATATAATAGCAAGATGTATGAATATTTGCTAACAATTAAGCTGTTATTAAGATTGCCATGGCGAGCAACAAGCGGATTTGCAGAAGGAATGTTTAGCAAAATATTTGCGGGTAAGGATTTAAGAATACCGGATTATGCCCATGCATCAAGAATCGCTAGTAAGCTAAAGTTACGAGTAAAAAATATTGGAGTACAAGAGAAAGGTTCAGGGAAAGAGATAGTATTTGATAGTACCGGAGTAAATGTATATAGCACCAGTGGGTGGCATCAAAGGAAATACGGTAAGGATGGATTATAACGGTAAGGATGGATTATATCGTAAGAGAGAACAGTGGAAGAAGATACATGTAGCAGTCGATTTAGATAGTATGGAAGTACTATCTGTAGCCTATACGGATAGTAACACAAACGACTGTGAAGTTGTTGGTGATATGAGCAAAGAGATAACAGGCAAAGCTAAAACCGTTATAGCAGATGGAGCTTATGATACGCAGGAGTTTAGAAAGATAATATATGATTGGGGAGCACAAGATTTAATGCCCCCAGCACGAACATCTAAGTCACAAGATGAATTAAAGAATAAAAGCAAGGTAGAGAAAGAACATTTAGCTTACAGAGATAAAGTAATAAAAGGAATTAGAGAATATAAAAATTTTGATGAAGGTTTAAAAGCATGGAAAATTAATAGCGGCTATCATCAAAGGTTAAGGGTTGAATCGTTTATGTTTAGGTTGAAGCGAACGTTTGGCTTTAACTTACAACAAAAAACAGAGAAAGGAAGAAAAAACGAAGTAATTACTAAGATAAATATATTAAATGAAATGATTGCCCTTGGGAAAGCTCAATATAGCTTTTAGAATTATATAAAATTTAATTATTTTTATACTCTAAGCGCTATATTGACTTTTTTTAATCTCCACGCAACAACGCCTTGCGAGGAGCGAAGCAACGTGGCAATCCAGAAAAAGATTAAAAAAATTCTGTAAATCAGCATTTTTACTGGATTGCTTCGTCGAATTACTACGTAATTCTTCTCGCAATGACGAAAAACCAATCCATGCAGGTAATACTGAGTTAAGGATGACATTATTCTATACTTCTTCCAAATTAATATTTCTTCAAAAATTTTCCATTAATATTTATTAGGTATATTATTATGATTCTTGTTATTGGTCTTGGTAATCCAGGAAAAGAGTATCAATATACGAGGCATAATATCGGATTTATTGCTATAGAGAAAATAGCAAACCAATATAATTCATCATTTAGTATAAAGAAAAAATTCAATTGTGAGATCGCTGAAACTATTAGTGATGGACAAAAGATAGTTTTTATAAAGCCCACTACCTATATGAACTTGTCCGGTAAGTCAGTGATATCGGTGAAAACATATTATAATATCCACTCCGCAAAAATCTTTGTTATTCATGATGATATTGATTTAGAAACAGGTAGAATAAAGTTTAAGCTTGGCGGCGGTAACGGCGGGCATAGCGGTTTAAAATCGATTGACGGAGTTATAGGTAATAATTATAACAGAATTAGGATTGGAGTCGGTAGACCGCAAAATAATCAGGATGTAGCAGATTACGTACTTAATAATTTCCTGAAATCCGAATATGCAACAGCAATGCAAGCTATAGATAAAATTACTGATAATTTTGATTTAATATTAGAGAATAAGTTAGAAGAATTTAAGAATAAGATAGTATAAAAATCGTCATTGCGAGAAAAAATTGAAAATTTTGACGAAGCAATCTCAGGAGTTTGTTATTATTTCATGAGATTGCCACGTCGCTTCGCTCCTCGCAATGACGACTGGGAGTCTACGCAAGCAAGCCTTTCTCGCAAGGCGTTGTTGCGTGGAGATTAAAAAAAGTCAATATAGCGCTTAGAGTATAAAAATAATTAAATTTTATATAATTCTAAAAGCTATATTGAGCTTTCCCAAGGGCAATCATTTGTAGAAGTCAAGATTTAATCTTACAGACATTATAAAAATTATATCTGAATGTCTGATAAGTTATGACTGTCAGATGAGTATTCAAGATATAAGATTTCGTTATTCTTTTCAACAGCTAACTTTTTACTATCCATAAAAGTCTGCATAGGTGTTTTTCCATAGCAATATTTACCGGAATGCGGTCTTTCATTATTATAATATTCTAGCCAAATATCAAGATCTAGTTGTAGATCATCAAGATCAGTATAGATCTTTTTACGCATAGCAGTATCAAAGAATTCTTGTTTCATAGTTTTATTAAAACGTTCACACATACCATTTGTTTGAGGAGAATATGCTTTAGTAGTAGTATGCTCAATACCCTCAATGCTTAAGAACAATTCAAAAGCATGATGTTCTATATTACCTTTATACTCACCACCTCTATCAGTTAAAATACGAAGTACTGGTATTTGCTGACTCTCATACCATGGTAACACTCTATCATTAAGCATGTCAGCAGCGGTAAGTGCTGTTTTATCAGTATATAGTTTAGCCTCTGCAACCCGAGTGTAACTATCAATAAACACTTGAGAATATACCTTGCCTATGCCTTTAAAATTACCTACATAATATGTGTCTTGGCATCCTAGATAACCTGGATGCTGTGTATCAATCTCACCATGAGCTTCTTTCTCGCTACGCCGTTTCTCTAATACTTGTAACTGAGCTTCGGTAAGAACAATACCATCCTGAGCCATTTTGGCTTCTAATGCTTTAAGTCTTTTATTGATATTATTTAAATCATTACGTAGCCAAATAGATCTAACTCCTCCAGGTGATACAAGAATACCAGTCTTTTTAAGCTCATTTGATACTCGCAGCTGACCATAAGCAGGGTATTCTATTGCCATATCTAATACTGCTCTCTCTACGGCAGGATCAACTCTATTCGCTATAATTGGCTTCTTCCGACTAATCTCATATAATGCTTCTTCTCCTCCTGTTTCATATAACTCTTTAAACCTATAATAACTGTCTCTACTGTAACCCATAGCTTTATATGCTGACGATATACTACCAAGACTCCTAGCTAATTCTAGTAATCCTATTTTTGGCTTTATTATTTTTTGATTTAGATTCATCTCTAATCCTCCATTTAATATTATCTTAATTTTACTAAATGTAAGATTAAATCTCAACTATTACATTTTATCTATTTAATATCTCTTCTTTTTCCTGTAAAGCTTTCCATAGCTCCTTATTTCCTGCTATTACCGTATCTATAATTTTAGTATTTTCATAAAGAAATTGATCTTGTTTTAAACAACCTACTTTAGAGTTCTTAGGTATGTTGATATCACCGAAAGCCGGTTCTTCTTCCTTAGTCAAGACCTTGAAAAAAGTTGTTTTACCTGCTCCGTTAGCATCTACTAAACCATATCTTTTATTATTTTTAATATGCAAATTTACATCGGTAAATAGTATTCTTGCACCATAACTCATGGCTAAATCGTTTATAATAATCATATTTTTAGATGTCGTGGTTAAATTTAGGAATAATTGAAAAGGTTTTAGAAAAGTTATAAATATTTAATATTTCTTCATTAACTCAAAAGCTTTTGCAAAATCTACTATATATTCTTCTTGCTTTTCTAAATCTTTAAGCTTGAGATTATTATTTGCCTGCTCTTCATCACCGATGAAAATAATAAATTGAGCATTTTCATTAAGAACGCGTTGTATTCTTTTAGCTATTTTACCTACGGGATCTATAATAGTAGAAATATTTTGTAAGCGTAATTTATCTACAATTTCTAAAGCATAGCAAATATTATTTTCGCCTATAGGTAATACAAATACCGGCTTTACTTCAAATATATTATATTCCCGAATTAAAGCAATTCGCTCGATACCGGCAGCAAAACCGATAGCCGACACATCATCATTATTACCCATGATTTTAGCAAGCCCGTCATAACGTCCGCCGGCAAGAATAGTGGATTGACTCCCTAGCTTTTTCGTAGTGAATTCAAAAGCAGTATGACAGTAATAATCAAGCCCTCTAACCAAACGTGGATTTATACTATATTTCACGCCTAAAATATCAAGGTATTTTAGCAGTTCATCAAAATATTCTTTGGATTCATCGGTATAATATTCAGATAAAATCGGAGCATCAGCTACTATTTTTTGATCGATTTCACTTTTAGAATCAAGGATCCGCATTGGATTTTTGATCAGCCTTATTTTGCTTTCTGCTGATAATTGATCTTTAAAGTCATTTAGATATTCTACCAGTTTTTGCTGATAAGCACTTCTTGATTCACTACATCCAAGGGAATTCAGCTCTAAGATTGTATCCTGCTCTATTTCGAGTGCTTTAAGTATGTCTACTGCTAACTTCAAAGTTTCGGCATCAGTAATAGCACCTTTAGAACCAATATATTCGTAATTTAGTTGGTGAAATTGTCTTTGACGCCCTGCTTGCGGTCTATCATAACGAAAAACAGGACCAGTAGAGAAAAGTTTAAGGGGTAGTTTATGCTGCAAACCGTTTGAAATGAAGCTTCTTATAATACCTGCCGTAAATTCAGGTCGTAATGCTACGGATTCATTGCTTTTATCTAAAAAACTGTAGATTTCTTTACTGATTACGTCAGAACTTTCGCCCATAGAGCGGTTAAAGACTTTTGTATACTCAAGTATTGGGGTACTCATTTGCTTATAACCGTACAATACTCCAACATCCCTTGCTTTGTTAATTATATAGTCGTGAACTTTATAATCATCCAGCAATAGATCTTTCATTCCTCGAAGTGGTTGCAGCTTTTCAGTCATTTGCTTAATTTTGTGGTTTTGTGTGGCTATTAGTGAGGAGTGGCAAAGCATACTGTGTCACCCTGTGGTTCGTTCTATAGTACCGGACAGTTTTTAAAAAGCTCTCGATGTCATTCCTGCGAAAGCAGGGATCCAGGCTAAAAATCTTGTTATACAAGATTTTTTTAAGAGCTCGATTGATCTCGCTTTATGATGGATTCCTGCTTCCGCAGGAATGACATAGAAGAAAAATGTCCAGTACTATGGTACAAGCCACAGGATGACATTGGAATTAGCTATACTTCTCTTTTTATAAAAAACGATCTTACAATATATAAAACAAATATTGTAATAAACCAATATATTAACGCACGACCTGCCGTTAATAGATTAAATTCACCGTCATATATTTGAATAAATAGCAAATAAGCACAAGCAATCAAAATAAACGGTACAATAATAAATACTAACGGACATTTAAAAGGTCTTTGTGCTTCAGGTAATCTTATCCTAAATAATACCACTATTATTGTGACGGTTATATAATCAATTAATGCTCCCATTGAAGTTAATTGCGTTAATAATTCCGTAGAACAAAATCCTCCAAGAATAGCGGCTAAAGAGGCAAATATTACAATCGTAATATACGGACTATCATATTTTGGGTGCAATTTTGCAAAACTTTTCGGTAGTAAACCGTCACGTGCAATAGCATAAAAAATACGAGAAGTACCGTAAATATTCATCATCAACACCGTCATCATACCACAAACCGCACCGGTTGCAACAATAGCAGAGCCAATCTTGCTATTATTGATAGTTAAAGCATAAGCAAGTGGTTGATCGTTATTTAACTGATCAAAAGGTGTAATACCGGTCACAAGCCCTGCCATTGTCACATAAACTATAGTAGTTAGAACAAGCGAGCCGATAATACCGATCATTATATCACGTTTTGGATTTTTACATTCCTCAGCTGCGGTTGCAATCGTTCCAAAACCTGTAAAAGCTAGGAATAAAATAGATGCACCTACTAAAACATTACTAAAACCGAAAGGCATAAAATTGCCCCAGTTAGTAGCATCGAAATGAGGAGCAGCAGCGAGTACAAATACAAATATTGCAGCCATTTTTATGAAAACTAAAATTGCATTTAGTCTCTTACTATCTTTAGTACCTAAATATAAAATAAATCCGATAAATACCGAGATTAAAAATGCCGGTAAATTTATTATACCGCCATTTGTCGGTACGGTAGTTAATTCTTTCGGTAAATTGATTCCGCCTGCTGCTAATATTCCTTGTACGTAACCCGACCAGCCTGCAGCTACTATTCCTGCAGCAACACCTAATTCTAAAATTATGACGCTACCAATCATCCAAGCAAATACTTCACCGAATGCAACATAGGAGTAAGTATAAATACTTCCTGAAGTCGGAAGCATTGCAGCAAGTTCAGTATAAACAAGTGCTACAAAGATACAGGTAATACCTGCAATCGCATAAGATAACATTACTGCAGGTCCTGAATATTTAGCTGCAATTATGCCGGTAACGACAAATACGCCAGTACCAATCATTGCACCAAGACCCAGTAATATTAAATCGAATGCTCCAAGCGTCTTGCTAAGACCGCTTGAGCTACCTATCTCTTTTACTGATTCAAAACTTTTCTTTCTTAAAAAACTCATTAGTTTCTCCTGTTTTAGTGAGCTTGTTTTGTATTCCTTAATGTAATAATTTTTTCGTCATTGCGAGCAGCTATAGGCTGCGTGGCAATCCCATGAAGTAATAACAAAACTCCTGAGATTGCTTCGTCAAAACTTACAGTTTTTCCTGCAATGACGGATTTATGCAAAAATAATTACCTTATATCTCTAGTAATCCATCCGCCGCCGAGTACTCTTTCGCCAGCATAAATAACGCATGCTTGCCCAGGGGCAACGGCTTTTTCTTCGGATAAAAATTTTACTTTCATTTTATCATCGTCGAGTTTGCTTATTTCAGCTAGACGAGGCGGTCTTGTCGAACGAATTTTAACTTCTACTTCTAGCTTTTCATTATCTTTAATCTCATCTGCAAGCCAGTTTATGTCTTTAATTATAAACTCCTGCACATGTAATGCAGACTCCGGTCCTACATATACTATATTGTCCTTAGGATCAATCTTTACTACATATAAAGGCTCGTTATAAGCTATACCAAGGCCACGACGTTGCCCTATAGTGTAATTAATTATACCGCTATGCTCTCCTAGCTCAAACCCGTTTACGTGAACAATTTTGCCACTTTCGCTTGCTCCCGGACGTATTTTATTTATTACACTCTTATAATTTCCATCAGGTACGAAGCAAATGTCTTGGCTGTCGGGCTTATCTGCTACCTCAAGCCCAAATTTACTAGCAAGCCTACGTGTTTCATCCTTAGTAAGCTCCCCAAGGGGAAAGCTCAAATATTCCAATTGCTCTTTAGTAGTAGTAAACAAAAAATAGCTTTGGTCTTTTGCTGGATCAAGTCCCGTATGTAACTCCGCTCCGTTATCGCCATTTACTTTTCGTACATAATGACCGGTAGCGAGCTTGTCTGCTCCAAGCTCTTTAGCCGTTTTAATTAGATCCCTGAATTTCACCGATTTATTACATTGCACACATGGAAGCGGGGTTTCACCTTGTAAATAGCTATCAACAAAATTATCTATTACCGACTCTTTAAACTTACTCTCATAATCAAGTACGTAATGGGGAATACCTAGCTTATTTGCTACCATTTTAGCATCGTAAATATCCTGACCGGCACAACAGGCATTTTTTTTTCCTACTGCCATACCGTGATCATATAGCTGCAAGGTAATACCTATAACATTATGTCCCTGTTCATGCAACATTGCGGCAACCGCCGAACTATCAACCCCGCCTGACATCGCGACAACTATAGTAGACGGCTTATCCCCTAAATTAATCATATCAACCTTAAACAAACAGCAAATTATACTAAATTTATAATTAAATTACAACGCTATCTTTTAATATATTAAAATGCTATAATACCGTCATTGCGTGCGACTGTAAGGAGCGTGGCAATCTCAGGAGTTTAGTACGAGATTGCTTCGTCAAATTACTTCGTAATTTTCCTCGCAATGACGAGAAACTTACAATAATGTAGCCTAAAGGATACAAAAATCATATGTTATTTAAAATATTATACAAAACGATTATTACATTAGCTCTAATTTATTTCGTACTGATTATCTTAGAATATGCACGTCAAGGTTTTATTAATGATTTATCATTACAAAAAGTAGATTTATTTATTCAGAATTCTATAAAAGAGCCTATTTATTTAGTTTCTTATGCCGACGGTCCGGAATATGTTTATCGTAATCAAAATGCTACTACTCACTATGCGATTAATAAAGGTATAGATTTCATATTTAACTATAAGAAAAAGCATATAAATCAAGCATTTATAGAAAAAAATCAAGAAATTTTTAATGAACCTGCAGGAGCGGGGTTATGGCTATGGAAGCCTTATATTATACTTGAAACAATGAAAAATGCACCGGAAGGAGCTATTATAGTATATTTAGATTCAGCTTTTGTTATTAAAAAACATATCAGTAATTTAACAAATCTTTTAGGCGATAATGATATATTACTGGTACATGATCGCGATCGTAAAAACGGTAGTTTTGTTAAAGGCGAAACTTTTGCTTTAATGGATTGTCTGAACGAAGAATGTAGAAATAACGATCATATTTGGAGTGCCGTTATTGTTGTGCGTAATACTGCACTTTCTCGCTCTTTTATTGAAAAATGGCTAAGAAGTTGTGAAGATATTAGAATTCTTTCAGGCAAAGATTATAATATTCATCCTAATTACGATGAATATAAATGGCATCATTCCGACCAATCGGTGCTTAGTCTTATATATCACCAAAATCCGCAATCAGTTAAAGTAATAGAGTATGAAGAAACAGCACCTTTCTTATCTTGGTTTCACCGTAAATATTCAAATAGCTCACCGTTAAAGCCATGGTATAGCATATACGGTATAGAACCTATAATTAATTTTAATACTAACGGCAAAGTTTTACCTTCCACAGCTCTTATAAACACTCCACTGATTGTTAGGCTTCGTAAATGGGTTGTTGAGCATCAATGATTAGCTTTGCCTGCATGGATACCGTGCCGTCATTGCGGGCGAATGTTAGTGAGCGTGGCAATCTCATGAAATAACAACAAACTCCTGAGATTGCTTCGTCAATACTTCGTATTTCCTCGCAATGACGATATCTCTCGTACTTTAAAAAAGCTATAAGATAAAGTAAGTACTTTAATGTCTTGCATTTCAGGGTCAAGCTCAAAATCTTTATCTATATAAAATGTAACCGGCATTAAGACTTTTTCGCCGGCTTTTAATAATTGTTCTTCAAAACAAAAACAATGAATTTTTACGAAATATTTTCCTGCTTTATTTGGAGTAACATTATATACGGAAGTACCTATTATATCGTTATTGCTTAGATTTTCCGTTTCATAGAACACTAGAGTATTCTGCCCCGGAACAATTTGCACTCTTTGTTGCCTGGGAATAAACCGCCAAGGTAAATCTTTATCAACATTAGCATCAAACTCGATAATTATAGGTTTAGTGCCTTTTACCTTAGAATATACACTCATCGTTTCTTTTGCAGTAGTACCTCCATATCCCGTAACTTTACAAAATAGATTATAGATAGGTACGGAAGCAACACTTAGTAATACCATACTAATTATTAATCCCAACAAGGAAAAGGCTAAATTTTTATTGGATTTTTTAGACATTATTTGATTTTATTTAAAAATACTCTAGAAAAAGTTTATTTTAGATCATATATATGTTAGTATACAGAAAAATAGTAAGGTTGGTATGACTAATAATATTAATGCATTAGCAATCTCTAGCGAATCAGGATTTTATAGCTACTTACAGAAAATCAATAAAATTCCGTCACTTACGCAAGAAGAAGAATTTTTATTAGCGAAATCCTATTTAGAAGAGAATGATTTACAAGCTGCACATAAATTAGTAACGAGCCATCTTAAACTTGTTGCAAAAATTGCAAGTGGCTATAGAACTTACGGTCTTCCTATTACCGAATTGGTTTCAGAAGGTAATATAGGTTTAATGCAAGCAGTAAAAAAATTCAATCCCGAACTTGGTTTCCGCCTATCAACATATGCAATGTGGTGGATTAAAGCCGCTATTCAAGAATATATATTAAAATCTTGGTCATTAGTAAAGATGGGAACAACGGCTGCACAAAAAAAATTATTTTTTAGCCTTAATAAAATTAAGCATAAAATTACCAATTTATACTCAAGGGCTATTACTGCCGACGATTTCGTACAAATAGCAAATGAGCTAGGCGTTTCGGTTAATGAAGTTTCTGAGATGAATACTAGAATTTCAGGTTCTGATTTATCGTTAAACAACCCTATAAATAGCGACGATGCAGAATCAGGAGAACTGATAGAACTATTACCGGAAACACGCCCTACTCCCGAAACTATAGCTATTAATAAGCAAGACTCTACCAGTAAAAGGAAGTTACTATCAAATGCTATGAAGATTTTAAATGATAGAGAACTTCGTATTTTTACAGAGCGTAAATTAACGGATACTCCTAAAACTCTAGATATTCTAAGCAATGAGTATAATATTTCTAAGGAACGTATTAGACAAATAGAGAATACGGCTTTTGAAAAAATAAAAAAGTTTATCTTAAACCATAGTAAAAAAGTAGCTTAGCATTCTTACTTGTCATTGCAAGCGAGTGTTGTTACATAGATACCAAAACCGTCATTCCTGCAAGACCTTGTTGCGTAGATATAAAAAAAGTAGCTGCGAACTAAGAAAAGTAGTAAATCGACAAAAAACTTAACCACAAGTGTGTATGTCAAAGCTACAAAAAGTTTGCAACTGGAAAGAATATAACAGAAGTTTAAAGAAAAGAGGAACAATAATTTTCACATTTTGTGAAGAATATTTAAAAGAGTTATATTATGGAGGGGAACAGAGGCAAGGAGGAGCGAGAAGATATAATAGCAAGATGTATGAATATTTGCTAACAATTAAGCTGTTATTAAGATTGCCATGGCGAGCAACAAGCGGATTTGCAGAAGGAATGTTTAGCAAAATATTTGCGGGTAAGTATAATGGACTGAGAAATCAAGACAAAAAATAATCAAATTCGTTTCCTATTTTTATTATATTGTTAAGCAGCTAATTGATAATAATTTTGCGTATAATTCAGATAAACATCCATAGGTTTTTTGTAACCAATACCCGAATGAAATCTTTGATAATTATACTTATACAGATAATTATCAATACCTATCCTCAGTTCTTTAATATTTTTAAAATCATTAATAAATATACAGTTATATTTTATAGTCCTAAAAAATCTCTCTATTACGATATTATCAATACTTCGACCTTTTCCATTCATTGAGATTTGAATATTATTATCTTTTAGTATCTGTATATGGTCATGACTAGTATATTGACTACCCTGATCACTATTAAATATCTTTGGAGCATTATATTTATTAAGGGCATCCTTCAAGACATCAGTAACAAGAGTTGCATCCATAGAATTGGATAATTTATAACTTAATATAGCTTTGCTATGCCAGTCTATAATAGCCGCCATATACATAAAGCCATCATGAGTTCTAATGTAAGTAATGTCACCACTCCAAACCTCATTGACATTAGGTACATGTACTGTTTTTGTTGTTCTAGATTTAGTCCAATATTGATCAAGTAAATAACTGTATACTTTATGCTCATTATCCTTTACAGAAGTAGACTTTCTCTTATGAGGATAAATGGCTTCTATTCCCATCATC
Source organism: Rickettsia senegalensis (assembly GCF_056135685.1). Classification (NCBI taxonomy): domain Bacteria; kingdom Pseudomonadati; phylum Pseudomonadota; class Alphaproteobacteria; order Rickettsiales; family Rickettsiaceae; genus Rickettsia; species Rickettsia senegalensis. The sequence continues at coordinate 1,334,654 of NZ_JBVYTQ010000001.1, forward strand.
CTCATATATTTTAATACTCGATCTCTGCCAATTGAAAAACCATCCTCTAATAACTGATGATAAATATAACGATAACCAAATTCGGGATTATCTGTATATATTTCATCTATTCTATTTAAGATACTTAATTTATCTACACTAAGCGGTTTAACTTTATAATATGTTGTAGAGCGACTAATATCTAGCAACTCACATTGTCTTGTCTTTGGTAGTTGATCTAGCTTGGACTGGACAAGACTCTTTCTATTTGATAAGTCCAAGCTTTTTAGCTTTCCCACAGCCCAGTCCCTCTCCACCGTAGCTTTCCCAAGAGCTTTAGCTAGTTCATCATTTTGTTCTTTGAGATCACTAATTTGTTCTTGATATTCACTCAAAACTTTAGCTGGCTCAAAAGCTAGAGCTGCATTAGCAACAAACTGCTTTTTCCAATTCTGAATTGTCTTGGAGCTTATCTCATATTTTGATGCTAATTGACTTAAGGTAGCATCCTCTTTTATTAATTCTAATACTACCTTAGTCTTTTCTTCACTACTGAAAATCCTAACCTTATTTTTCTTCATCTTTCCTCCTAAGTTTTACCTATTTATTGTAACTTATTTCGGAAACTTGAGTACTATTTTTTCTGTCCAGTTTTCTCAGTCCATTATATAAGGATTTAAGAATACCGGATTATGCCCATGCATCAAGAATCGCTAGTAAGCTAAAGTTACGAGTAAAAAATATGTAGAAGTCAAGATTTAATCTTACAGACATTATAAAAATTATATCTGAATGTCTGATAAGTTATGGCTGTCAGATGAGTATTCAAGATATAAGATTTCGTTATTCTTTTCAACAGCTAACTTTTTACTATCCATAAAAGTCTGCATAGGTGTTTTTCCATAGCAATATTTACCGGAATGCGGTCTTTCATTATTATAATATTCTAGCCAAATATCAAGATCTAGTTGTAGATCATCAAGATCAGTATAGATCTTTTTACGCATAGCAGTATCAAAGAATTCTTGTTTCATAGTTTTATTAAAACGTTCACACATACCATTTGTTTGAGGAGAATATGCTTTAGTAGTAGTATGCTCAATACCCTCAATGCTTAAGAACAATTCAAAAGCATGATGTTCTATATTACCTTTATACTCACCACCTCTATCAGTTAAAATACGAAGTACTGGTATTTGCTGACTCTCATACCATGGTAACACTCTATCATTAAGCATGTCAGCAGCGGTAAGTGCTGTTTTATCAGTATATAGTTTAGCCTCTGCAACCCGAGTGTAACTATCAATAAACACTTGAGAATATACCTTGCCTATGCCTTTAAAATTACCTACATAATATGTGTCTTGGCATCCTAGATAACCTGGATGCTGTGTATCAATCTCACCATGAGCTTCTTTCTCGCTACGCCGTTTCTCTAATACTTGTAACTGAGCTTCGGTAAGAACAATACCATCCTGAGCCATTTTGGCTTCTAATGCTTTAAGTCTTTTATTGATATTATTTAAATCATTACGTAGCCAAATAGGTCTAACTCCTCCAGGTGATACAAGAATACCAGTCTTTTTAAGCTCATTTGATACTCGCAGCTGACCATAAGCGGGGTATTCTATTGCCATATCTAATACTGCTCTCTCTACGGCAGGATCAACTCTATTCGCTATAATTGGCTTCTTCCGACTAATCTCATATAATGCTTCTTCTCCTCCTGTTTCATATAACTCTTTAAACCTATAATAACTGTCTCTACTGTAACCCATAGCTTTACATGCTGACGATATACTACCAAGACTCCTAGCTAATTCTAGTAATCCTATTTTTGGCTTTATTATTTTTTGATTTAGATTCATCTCTAATCCTCCATTTAATATTATCTTAATTTTACTAAATGTAAGATTAAATCTCAACTATTACACATAACTCCCCCATCCATCTGTATAGTAAAAAGTCACCTTGAAATTCTCTAGTTTTTTCAGTAATGATTCTAATGTGCTATCACATCTTGTACCAAACGTATAAGCAACTACTTTTAACGAAATCTTATCCAAGGCATACCAAAGCCATCGTTGTCTGGATTTATTCTGTACATAAGACCATTGTTCATCTATCTCAGGAGCAATAATTACTTCTGTTGTACTGATAGAATGATTTATTGTTTTTTAATACTAGATTTTTTTAAAACACGGATAACTGTATTGATACCCACTTTTAATACTCTTACTGTATCTCTAACTCCAGAGCCGTTGATTGACATTTCTACTATTTGCTCCTTAACTCCAGGCTTAGATGCATTATTAATATACTCCAATTAAAAATATCGATTACACCGCTTGCATTGATATCTCTGTTGTTTTGAAATTGAATATCCTGACTTTATTACTTCTTCTGTGTTGTTACAATATCTACACTTAACATCTATTTTTGCCATAACTCCTTAACTATAATTCTCTCTTATTACTGTTTGAGGATTATAGACTATTTACTCTAAACTGCAATACGGAGGCACGACCAATTATTTTTATACACTAAGCGCTATATTGACTTTTTTTAATCTCCACGCAACAACGCCTTGCGAGGGGATGACGATTAGATATCCATGCGGGAATGACACCGAGGGCATTTTTTGAGCCGTGCAACAACGCCTTTAGTCACTCGCAATGACAATAATGACAAAAAAATCAATTCAGCACGCCTGACCATTCAGGATCAGAAGCATCCGCCGGTGTTATAATTTCTCTTTCATTATGACCCGTTAGGTCAATTACAAAAATTTTATTTTTCCCCGAAGCTTTAGCTCTCGACGGCCAACCTTTAGCAAACATAATAACTCGTCCGTTAGGCGACCAACAAGGGCTTTCGACTAAATATCCGCTTGTTATTATTCTTTCACTGTTCTCATCATCTTGGGGGCATGCTTTCATAATTCCGATATTAAAGGTTTTTCCTTCAGCTCCTCTAGTAATTTTAGTGAATGCTATATAGTCTCCTCTAGGCGACCAACTAGGAGCAGTGTAAGAACCTCCACCGAAACTAATACGCTGAACGTCACTTCCGTCCGAATTCATGATATATAATTGAGGCACACCGTTTCTATCAGAATTATACACAATTTTTTTACCGTCCGGTGAATAGCTAGGGGAGGTATTAATACCGAATCCGTCAGTTAATTTATGAAGCCGTTTAGTAGCAAGGTCAATTTCATAAATATGCGTCGAGCCGTTTTTAGCTATCGACATTACAGCTTTTCTACCATCTGGTGAAAATCTAGGAGCAAAAGATATACCGGAAAAGTCACCTACTATGCTTTCTTTACCTGTTTTTAAATCCTTTTCATAAACAAGGGCTCTTCTTTTAGTTGCGTATGAAACATAAAAAATCTTATCCGCTGAACGAGCAAATCTTGGGGTTAATACTAGGGACTTTCCATTGGTAAGGTATTTATGATTAGCGCCGTCATAATCCATCAAAGCAATTCTTTTTATTTTCGGTAAAGAAGCGCTTTCTGATACATACACTATTTTAGTATCAAAATAACCGGCATCACCGGTAATTTTTTCATAAATTTTATCGGCAATTTTATGTGCTGCTCTTCGCCATAAATTTTCCGGTACTTCAAGAATTTCGCCGGCAAGCTGTTTTTCAAGCAACGTATCCCATAATATAAAGCTAATTTTAAGCTTACCGCTTTCTAGTTTTTTAACTTCACCGTTTACTAAAAGGCTAGCATTAATTTGACGCCACGCAGAAAAAAGCGGTTTATATTCTATTCCTGTCTTCTCTTCTATAAAAGATGCAGAGGAAATAGAACGGAATAACCCCGAAAGTTTTAAATCATTAGAGATAACTCTAACCACATCACCACCTAATACATCATCGGCAGAATTATCGGCATCAAATTTATTGACCGCTATAGGCGTCGGATCAGCTCGCCCATGCTCAATATTTATTGTTTCAAGCGCATAGCTGGTAAAGCTAAACAATAGTGATAGTATAAAATATATAATATTTCTCACTCAAAATACTCCTTTTTATCAAATTCCGTTATGGTTGTTGTAACTCTATGTCATTCCTACGAAATGAAGAGTTGGGATACGAAGATCAACTTGGAAAAGAGCAAGGAGTTCACAAGTCGAGGAGCGGAGCGTATACTTAATACGTGAGCACCGCAGAACTTGTAGAACGACGTAGCCAATTTTTCAAGTTCATCGAGTATCCATTACCCAAAAATCTTCATTAGTTCTTCCCACTCTCTTTTAGTCATACCACTAGTTTCATGGGTGACTTTTTCACCTTTTATCATTCTTTTGATTACGTCTAAACCTTTACGTGAAATATTTGCTCCCTGCAAACGATATTCCTCAAAAGCTTCGTAAGTAAAAGGAACCCAAGCTTTGACTATCTCAAGCATTTTTTCAGCATAAACTCTAATTTCATATTGTGCGTGAGGGTCGGCACGTAACCTTAAAAAATGAAGTAAATTATGTAAATTAATTTTCCAATACCATTCCGTATAATAATTTAAAGTTAAATTCATACGGGCAAGCTCTCTTGCTATTCCTGTGGTATTCTCATCTATAATATTACCATCTTCATCGGCATTCATTAGCTCTTTATAATGCCCGTAACACTGTTTAGCATCTTCTTCTAAAATTGCAAGAACCTTTTCAGCCACTTCTTTCGGTAAGCTATCCCCTTCCCTACATTGTTTATTTACGGCAGATTGGGAAGCAATATTTGCCGGTTCTGGTAAATAAAATTCGTTGCCTAAAATAGAGTATCTTGCCGAATATTCGTTAACACTAGCTGTTCTATGCCTAATCCATTGTCTTGCAATAAATATCGGTAATTTAATATGGAACTTGATATCGCACATCTCAAAAGGAGTAGTATGATAATGACGAAGCAAGTAGTTTATCAGCCCTTTATCTTGATTTAGCTGCTTCGTACCCTTACCGTAAGATACGCGTGCTGCTTGTACTATAGCACTATCATCTCCCATATAATCGATAACTCTAATAAAACCGTGATCCAACACTTTTATAGGCTCGTATAAGATTTCTTCAAGTGCCGGAACTGTTGCTCTTTTTGTGGTGTTATTCATTCTATCCTCATAAATAGGTATTTTATTTTTATTAGGATGTCATTCCCGCGGAAGTGCGTTGTCTGCGTGGATACCACCTCGTCATTGCGAGCATCCATAGGCTGCGTGGCAATCTCATGAAATAATATTCCTGAGATTGCTTCGTCAAAACTTACAGTTTTTCCTCGCAATGACGATTAAGTATCCATGCAGGCAACATCGAACAAGCCGCGGGATGACATCTCATGGCAAATAATTATATAAATTTTTACCGTTTCTTTTTAGCCATAATTTTGCCGGTTGGTATTCAGGATATATATCCTCAACTAGCTCCCAAAAATTTTCGCTATGATTCATTTCTTTTAAATGTGCCATTTCATGAGCTACTAAATATTTCAGTACTTCAAAGGGAGCAAAAACTACTCGCCAATTAAAAGCAAGATTCCCTTTGCTACAACAGCTTCCCCAGCGAGTAACATTTTCCATTATTCTAATATTGGAATAAGTCAAATTATGTTTTTTAGATATATTCTCTACTATTATTTTTATTTCTGCTAATAATGTCTTTTTAAGGAATACTTCTATACTAAGTTTTTAGTATCGTACTACAATATACTTCTAACGTAGAATCATTTAGTTTTATCTGATTTTTAGACGAATCAAGATGTATTATTTCATAAGATTTTCCCAAAATAGAAATCTTATCTTCATCCTTTGGTATCACAGTTACATTACGGCGTAATTTTTGCCTAACCCAATATTCTTTACTTAACAGAAAATTATGACCTTTCTCTAGCTTTGTCTTAAGAGGTAATACAAGCTCTGCACCTTTAGGCGTAATTCGTATGGCTATATTTTTAGCTTTACCACTCCTCCTTACTATAACATTTTGAGGTTCACCGTATTTAGTAAGAGTAATAGAATCTTCCATTTAAAATTCTATATATTTACTCGGATCAACTGCTATTTTGTTTTTACGCATCGCAAAATATAACTTATGTTCTACATGTCCGATAATACTATTTTTAGTAATTTTATCACCTTTTTTAAGTAACAAATCGTCTAAACTCGCATATGCTACTTCTAAATCGTCTTTATCTAATTTAACTATTACTAAATTACCGAATTGTTTATTAAAACCTGAATATATTACCGTTCCTGCCTCTATCGATTTAACTTCGCTATATTCTTTAGCGGCAATATCTATCCCTTTACTTTTACCGGCTTTAAACTCGGTAATAATTACCCCGTTTAACGGTTTTACAAAGTTTGACTGCTCTATCTCTTCTTCATCTTCATTCCGAGATATAGGAATCTCAATATCATCATTATCATCTTCTATAATTTTTGCCTTTGGTTCTTCAAGTCTACCGCTAACTTTTTCTGATACGGAATCGTCTTCCATAGTTCTTTGAACTATCAACCCCTCATCGTGTTCTAATTCGGTAGAATTATTATTTGCAGTAACATCTCCTACTTTATACTCAATTGGAGCAGGCGGCTGTTCAACACAAGCAACTAAACAAAAACATATAACGATACTAAGTGCAACAGGATATTTCATATATTTAACAAAACTATTATTTACATTAGAAAACAAATCTTACATAGTATATAATTTTTATCATTATTTTCCATCAAAAAATTAACTATGAAAACTTATAATATTGTCATAGCTAGTGATCACTCAGGTTATGAGCTTAAGTCTGAAATTATCAATTATTTAGAGCAGAAATCTTTAAAGGTTTATGACTGCGGAACAAATAATACACAAACCGTTGATTATCCTGATTATGCTAAGAAAGTAGTAGATATTATTATTGAAAAATCAGCTCCTATCGGTATTTTAATTAGTGATACAGGAATTGGTATGTCTATAGCCGCTAATCGTAGCTCGAAAATAAGAGCAGCTTTGTGCCATAATATATTAACCGCTGAAAACGCTAAAGCTCATAATGACGCTAATATCTTAATACTCGGAGCAAAAACCATAGATCACAAAATAGTGTTTGATATTATAGATAAGTTTTTAACCACTAAATTTGAAGGCGGTAGACATAACGTTAGATTATTAAAAATAAAATAAGAATATATTGACTTTACTCACATTATCTAACATTATTTCACATAGTACTCATGTAAAAATAGTGAAATGAATCTACAAGATTTTCGTATACATAAAAGACTAAATCTTAATCCTTCAGTAATTGAAGAAATTTATACAAAAATTTCTGAAATTGAAGGAGTAAAAAATAGTTGGTATATTACGGGACAAATCTTACCTCAAACACTAGATCGTCTTACACGTTCAGTAATTATCACTTCAACCGGCTCCTCCAATCGTATTGAAGGTAATAAACTTACTGATGAGCAAGTCGAAAGTTTATATAAAAATCTAAGTGTTAAAAAATTTAAGACTCGTGATGAGCAAGAAATAGTTGGATATTTAAAGTGTCTTGAATTTATCTTTAATAATTATGAAGAAATTAGTATTACGGAATCATTTATATTAAAGTTACATAATGATATGTTGGTTCATAGTGAAAAAGACGCAAGACATAAAGGAAATTATAAATTTGGATCAAATCGTGTAGAAGCAGTAGAAGCAAAAGATCATAATGGTAATGTAGTCGGTACAATATTTGATCCAACTCCACCTTATCTAGTAAAAAAGAAATGCAGGAGTTAATAGATTGGTACAATTGGACGGTTGATAGTAAAACTAAGCACCCTTTAATCATTATTGCTAATTTTATTTTTGAGTATTTAGCAATTCACCCATTTCAGGACGGAAATGGTAGAACAAGCAGATTACTAACTAATTTATTGCTTTTAAAACATGGTTATTTGTTTGTTCAGATTATTTCTCATGAACACATTATTGAAGCAAATAAAATTGATTATTATATGGCACTTAATAAAACTCAAGCTACATGAAAGACAAAATCAGAAGATATTACCACTTGGTTGATTTTTTTCTAAATGTGGTTAAGTCACAAAGTACTAGGGCATTACAAATAATTAAAAATGACAATATAGAGTATTTATTATCTGCAAAACAACTAATGATGTGGAATTGGATTAATACAAAGGAAATTAACGAGTTTAGTCGTAAAGATGCTGTAAATGCACTTGGTTTTCCTGAGAGAACAGTTGAGTCTATAATAAAAAAATTATCTAATTTAAAACGTTTAGAGCGTCTTGGACAAGGAAAAGCTACACGTTATAAGCTTATTAAGTAAAATATGAATCTTCAAGGGTTTAAACAAAAATATAATTATGACGTTGCAACAAAAATGATGCAGCAATATCTAGACATTAAATTTGCTCATTTAGATTGTCTACTACTATTTAGAATGAGTGATTTTTACGAGATGTTCTATGAGGATGCAATATGAGCCAGCAATGTACTTGGTATTGCCTTAACCGAAAGAGATAAAAACGGTGAAGAAGAAATTGCAATGTGAGGTGCGCCTTATCATGCTCTTGAGAATTATTTAACTATGCTAATCGAAGAAAATTATAAAGTTGCTATTTGAGATCAGCTTGAAACTCCTGAAGAAGCAAAAATAGAGGAGGCTATAAAGCGGTAGTTACAAGAGACGTTACACGTATTATAACCCCAGGCACTATAATTGAAGAGAATTTGATTGCTTCAGCTGAGCCTAATTATTTAGCAAGTCTTGTAATACCGAAAAATAAAGTGTAATAGTTGAGATTTAATCTTACATTTAGTAAAATTAAGATAATATTAAATGGAGGATTAGAGATGAATCTAAATCAAAAAATAATAAAGCCAAAAATAGGATTACTAGAATTAGCTAGGAGTCTTGGTAGTATATCGTCAGCATATAAAGCTATGGGTTACAGTAGAGACAGTTATTATAGGTTTAAAGAGTTATATGAAACAGGAGGAGAAGAAGCATTATATGAGATTAGTCGGAAGAAGCCAATTATAGCGAATAGAGTTGATCCTGCCGTAGAGAGAGCAGTATTAGATATGGCAATAGAATACCCCGCTTATGGTCAGCTGCGAGTATCAAATGAGCTTAAAAAGACTGGTATTCTTGTATCACCTGGAGGAGTTAGATCTATTTGGCTACGTAATGATTTAAATAATATCAATAAAAGACTTAAAGCATTAGAAGCCAAAATGGCTCAGGATGGTATTGTTCTTACCGAAGCTCAGTTACAAGTATTAGAGAAACGGCGTAGCGAGAAAGAAGCTCATGGTGAGATTGATACACAGCATCCAGGTTATCTAGGATGCCAAGACACATATTATGTAGGTAATTTTAAAGGCATAGGCAAGGTATATTCTCAAGTGTTTATTGATAGTTACACTCGGGTTGCAGAGGCTAAACTATATACTGATAAAACAGCACTTACCGCTGCTGACATGCTTAATGATAGAGTGTTACCATGGTATGAGAGTCAGCAAATACCAGTACTTCGTATTTTAACTGATAGAGGTGGTGAGTATAAAGGTAATATAGAACATCATGCTTTTGAATTGTTCTTAAGCATTGAGGGTATTGAGCATACTACTACTAAAGCATATTCTCCTCAAACAAATGGTATGTGTGAACGTTTTAATAAAACTATGAAACAAGAATTCTTTGATACTGCTATGCGTAAAAAGATCTATACTGATCTTGATGATCTACAACTAGATCTTGATATTTGGCTAGAATATTATAATAATGAAAGACCGCATTCCGGTAAATATTGCTATGGAAAAACACCTATGCAGACTTTTATGGATAGTAAAAAGTTAGCTGTTGAAAAGAATAACGAAATCTTATATCTTGAATACTCATCTGACAGTCATAACTTATCAGACATTCAGATATAATTTTTATAATGTCTGTGAGATTAAATCTTGACTTCTACAAACATAAACGATTCAACCCTTGACCTTTGATGATAGCCGCTATTAATTTTCCATGCTTTTAAACCTTCATCAAAATTTTTATATTCTCTAATTCCTTTTATTACTTTATCTCTGTAAGCTAAATGTTCTTTCTCTACCTTGCTTGGTCATGCCTCCATATTGCAGTTATGCCTATTAAAAAGCTATACGTTCAATAAGAGTACCAATAACCTTATCATGAATATCCAATGACTTGGAAAAGCAGATTGTCTTACGTGCAAGCCTCTTGCATCTCGTTCTAAGGTTCAAGTTACTTCGTTCTATCCGTTGAGTGTATTTTTTACTGATAATATGCTTTTTAGGGTCTAATAACCTAGCATAACTCCCCCATCCATCTGTATAGTAAAAAGTCACCTTGAAATTCTCTAGTTTTTTCAGTAATGATTCTAATGTGCTATCACATCTTGTACCAAACGTATAAGCAACTACTTTTAACGAAATCTTATCCAAAGCATACCAAAGCCATCGTTGTCTGGATTTATTCTGTACATAAGACCATTGTTCATCTATCTCAGGAGCAATAATTACTTCTGTTGTACTGATAGAATGATTTATTGTTTTTTAATACTAGATTTTTTTAAAACACGGATAACTGTATTGATACCCACTTTTAATACTCTTACTGTATCTCTAACTCCAGAGCCGTTGATTGACATTTCTACTATTTGCTCCTTAACTCCAGGCTTAGATGCATTATTAATATACTCCAATTAAAAATATCGATTACACCGCTTGCATTGATATCTCTGTTGTTTTGAAATTGAATATCCTGACTTTATTACTTCTTCTGTGTTGTTACAATATCTACACTTAACATCTATTTTTGCCATAACTCCTTAACTATAATTCTCTCTTATTACTGTTTGAGGATTATAGACTATTTACTCTAAACTGCAATACGGAGGCACGACCGGCTGGTAAAAGTACTTATCTGCGTCAAAACGCCATTATTGCAATCATCGCTCAAATAGGTTCGTTTGTGCCGGCAAAAAGTGCCAAAATAGGAGTAGTCGATAAAATATTTAGCCGAATAGGCGCTGCTGGTGACTTAATTAAGGGGCAATCAACCTTTATGGCTGAGATGCTTGAAACCTCGGCAATTCTTGCTCAATCTACAAAAAACTCACTAATCATCCTTGATGAGGTAGGTAGAGGTGCATCCACTTACGACGGCGTATCTATAGCGTGGTCGGTGCTTGAATATATCCATGATAAGCTAAAATGTCGTTGTTTATTCGCAACGCACTATCATGAACTTACTGTTATGAGTAATTTTCTGCCGGCTTTACAAAATTATACTACTGCTATTGAGGAATCGGGTAAAGATATTTTATTTTTACATAATATTATCTCAGGTGCAGCAGATAGGTCTTATGGTATTCATGTTGCAGCTTTAGCAGGACTCCCTGCCAGCGTTATAAATAGAGCCGAGCAGATTCTGCTTAAATTTGAGAAAACTGCTACCGGTAAAGGAAAAATATCTTATCGACGGAATCAAATAATTTGAGTTTGTTTAATCTTGAGCCTAATAAAACTACTATAAGCAACAAATTAGATGAACAATTTAGAACTATCGACCCTTGATAAACTATTCTCTAAAGAAGCACTTGAATTGCTTTATGAGTTAAAGAAGTTGGTTTGATGTGGGTTGGCATTGTTGCATGGATCGATTTTTTCGTCATTGCGAGAAGAATTACGTAGTAATTCGACGAAGCAATCTCAGGAGTATTATTTCATGAGATTGCCACGCAGTCTACGATTGCTCGCAATGACGGGGTGGTATCCACGCAGGCAATACCTGCTCGCAATGACGACTTAGTATCCACGAAACACAACCTCCCTTTCCAACCAATATTTACTACAGGCGAAAAAATTGGGGTTAGCGAAATTTTCTTTACCGTAAGTAATTTCTTGTCCATGTGTATCTAAAATATTACCGCCGCCGGCTTTAATTAAAGCGTGGCCTGCCGCTAGGTCCCATTCCATAGTTTGACCGAATTTTGGATATATATCAGCTGCTCCTTCAGCAATTAAGCATAGTTTAATTGAACTGCCTATTGCATTTATCTGACCGAATGAATATTTACTTAAAAATTCTTTAGTAGCTTTATTTGAATTATAAAAACCTATTACCGCATTAAGCTCTTCATGTTTAGGTTCATGATTAACAAATATTTCTTTAGAATTCTGTTCGATTTTTAACCGCCCCTGTACATCGGTATAATATAGCTTTGCTGTTTCAGGGTGATATATCAAGCCGATAGTTGGAAGACCGTTTTCAATAAGCCCTATGTTTACCGTATATGTATTTTTACCGTTTACATAGCTCCGTGTCCCGTCAATAGGATCGATTAACCAAAAAGTATCATTGCTTAATATAGGTAGCGGCCGCTCTTCACATACTATAGCTATTTTGGGGGTTAAGACTTGTAGAGCCTGATAAATTACTTTACTAATTTCCTTATCTGCATTAGTGACTACTGACCCATCTAATTTAATATCAGTCAATATTCCTGCCTTTTTTATATCTAGTGCAACCTTACCGGTATTAATAATTAAATCTTTTAAAGTATTAATTAAATTGTCATTCATAATTATTTATTTAACATTTTGCTAGCTACATCATCTTCTAACCACTGACCGGTATTTAAAAACGTAGATTGCTGCAACTCAGCGATTTGATGATCAGGTGATCCCGGTAACATTTGCCACCCCAAATATTCAATTCCATAATATCCTATATCAACCATGCTTAAATAAGAGTCCATATTTTCTAAATCTTTTTTATTATTCGCAAAAATTACTATTTTTGTAGGTTGTTTCGGTATAATTTTTAAGAACTCTATAAGAGTTTTTACTCTATTTATATTACCGGTAAATATTATACCTAAATAAAAAATAGGGGCTCCAGCATCGCTTGGATTAAATCTAAATACATCTTGATCATTAACTTTATTAGTAAAATTAATATTGAGTCCGTAAAGTAATGTATATAACCATCCTTCATAATTTTCAATTAAATTACATGGAGCAGTTATTTCTTGAAGACCTAAAACTGTTGCACCTTGCTGTTTCATCTTATTAATTAAATCTACCCATTTAGATTCAACAAGCATCATTTGACGCTGCACTATCAATTTTGCAATAGTTTTATTAACTGATGCGTTATCCGCTGCAAGACTATATAAATATTTAGTAAAATTTATATAAGAATTATCCCGGTATCGAAATAATTTGGATTTCGGTGTTATAATAGTATTATCTATATTTATAAGTACCAGCGTATCTGCATCTATCTTCGGTAATAAATTTTTCATTGTTACCGAATCTACAGAGTAAGTAGGAATAATTTGACCATAACTTACACACGAAATAACTAAGCAAAATAAGCTCAATAAAATTTTATTGATTTTTATCATAAGGATTTTTATCTTTTATCTTTTTAGTTTTTAGAGGCGGATTATTTCTTTTTATCTTATTTATTTGAGGTATTAAATCATTAATGATTTTAGTATAATATGCAGCATCTTTATTTTCCGGGGTATTTTTATTATTATAATGATAACCAATAAATAATATATTAGAACTATAACTATTAAGTTGAAACTCCATTGATTTTAATAATTCTATGTTACTGCTAATTATTATAAAAGCTTTAGGCATAAATCCCACTTGAATAAGGAAATTGAGCATCATTTCCGCTTCCGATATATTATTACTCGTCAATATACCTTTATAAAATACCGGATAAGTATTAGCAAAACTGTCTAAATTATTAAAAATAATATAATTATTGTTTGGAAAACTATTTGAAAAATCAATATTGAAATTTTTCTTTAAATAATCAGCAAACCATATTTCAAATTTAGGAATATTATTAAAATTACCGGTAAATCCATCATTTACGGCTATTATAGGGATTTTACTATTACTCATTTCATTTATAAAATTTGGAAAATCAGATTCTTGTAATTCTTTCTTATAACTATCATTAGTTAAAATCAATTGATCTATATAAATAGCTTTTGAATTTTTATTAATATTACGCAAAAGAGGAGTTAGTGTAAGATAAATATCTTTGTCAATTTGTTCACCTATAGGCACTAAAGACTTAAACAAAAATTCATCTAAAACCGTTACTACTAATAAATCCTGAGGTACATAATTTTTATTATAATTTTCTTTAAAATCTTGTTTTATTTTATTTAAACTATCCACTTCTATAATTTCTGCTTTAACTAAGGAACCAGCAAGTAATAGTAAGATGAATAAAGATCTTTTAAACATTTGTGATTTCCATTTTTTTAATTCTGTCATTGCGAGCGAACGTTAGTGAGCGTGGCAATCTCGGGACTTTGGCACAAGATTGCTTCGTCAATTGCTATGGAATTTCCTCGCAATGACAAGAAGTTATACTATTAGTGTTACCACATCATAGTGCTAATATCAATCCATATTAAAATATAATATGGTAAATATGTTTGGAAGTTTTTTTAGCTCGCTTGGCAGCGGCATAGGAAATACATTGGGAGGCGGCATATTTTCAAGCGTGGGAAGATTTGCCGGTAAAATGCTTGGTGAGTATTTAGATCAATTAAATCACGAACCGATAGAATATGACAATATTAAAAATTTCAAAGAAAGTTTTAAATATATAACAGCTAATTACGGCGAAGCTATACCGTTAATTTGCGGTACTGCAAGAGTTAACGGAAAATTAATTTGGGCAGACACAATAAAAGAAATAGCAAATAGTACCCGTCATAAAGAATATTTCCCTTATTTTCATAACTTAAAATCCGTTACTAATTTTACTGAATATAGCTATTTCTTTTCTTTTGCAGTTAGTATTTGCGAGGAAGAAATTACCGAGATTAACAGAGTATGGACAGGTGATAAGGTAATAAATTTAGATTAATATAATTTTAGATTATATAAAGGCTCAGAAACACAATTACCCGATCCTTTAATTGAAAACTATCTCAGCAGCGGCAAAACTCCTGCTTTTGGATCGCTGTAGAAGTCAAGATTTAATCTTACAGACATTATAAAAATTATATCTGAATGTCTGATAAGTTATGACTGTCAGATGAGTATTCAAGATATAAGATTTCGTTATTCTTTTCAACAGCTAACTTTTTACTATCCATAAAAGTCTGCATAGGTGTTTTTCCATAGCAATATTTACCGGAATGCGGTCTTTCATTATTATAATATTCTAGCCAAATATCAAGATCTAGTTGTAGATCATCAAGATCAGTATAGATCTTTTTACGCATAGCAGTATCAAAGAATTCTTGTTTCATAGTTTTATTAAAACGTTCACACATACCATTTGTTTGAGGAGAATATGCTTTAGTAGTAGTATGCTCAATACCCTCAATGCTTAAGAACAATTCAAAAGCATGATATAATGGACTGAGAAATCAAGACAAAAAATAATCAAATTCGTTTCCTATTTTTATTATATTGTTAAGCAGCTAATTGATAATAATTTTGCGTATAATTCAGATAAACATCCATAGGTTTTTTGTAACCAATACCCGAATGAAATCTTTGATAATTATACTTATACAGATAATTATCAATACCTATCCTCAGTTCTTTAATATTTTTAAAATCATTAATAAATATACAGTTATATTTTATAGTCCTAAAAAATCTCTCTATTACGATATTATCAATACTTCGACCTTTTCCATTCATTGAGATTTGAATATTATTATCTTTTAGTATCTGTATATGGTCATGACTAGTATATTGACTACCCTGATCACTATTAAATATCTTTGGAGCATTATATTTATTAAGGGCATCCTTCAAGACATCAGTAACAAGAGTTGCATCCATAGAATTGGATAATTTATAACTTAATATAGCTTTGCTATGCCAGTCTATAATAGCCGCCATATACATAAAGCCATCATGAGTTCTAATGTAAGTAATGTCACCACTCCAAACCTCATTGACATTAGGTACATGTACTGTTTTTGTTGTTCTAGATTTAGTCCAATATTGATCAAGTAAATAACTGTATACTTTATGCTCATTATCCTTTACAGAAGTAGACTTTCTCTTATGAGGATAAATGGCTTCTATTCCCATCATCCTCATATATTTTAATACTCGATCTCTGCCAATTGAAAAACCATCCTCTAATAACTGATGATAAATATAACGATAACCAAATTCGGGATTATCTGTATATATTTCATCTATTCTATTTAAGATACTTAATTTATCTACACTAAGCGGTTTAACTTTATAATATGTTGTAGAGCGACTAATATCTAGCAACTCACATTGTCTTGTCTTTGGTAGTTGATCTAGCTTGGACTGGACAAGACTCTTTCTATTTGATAAGTCCAAGCTTTTTAGCTTTCCCACAGCCCAGTCCCTCTCCACCGTAGCTTTCCCAAGAGCTTTAGCTAGTTCATCATTTTGTTCTTTGAGATCACTAATTTGTTCTTGATATTCACTCAAAACTTTAGCTGGCTCAAAAGCTAGAGCTGCATTAGCAACAAACTGCTTTTTCCAATTCTGAATTGTCTTGGAGCTTATCTCATATTTTGATGCTAATTGACTTAAGGTAGCATCCTCTTTTATTAATTCTAATACTACCTTAGTCTTTTCTTCACTACTGAAAATCCTAACCTTATTTTTCTTCATCTTTCCTCCTAAGTTTTACCTATTTATTGTAACTTATTTCGGAAACTTGAGTACTATTTTTTCTGTCCTGTTTTCTCAGTCCATTATATTATTATTTTTTGATTTAGATTCATCTCTAATCCTCCATTTAATATTATCTTAATTTTACTAAATGTAAGATTAAATCTCAACTATTACAAATAAACAACCTCTATCTGCTGCCTATGCTTGGAAGAATGTAGGTTACTAGTGGGAAAACCATCATTATAATCCTGACGAGAATAGGACCGCTTGGTAGCCGCAAATGAAAAAGATTTGGTTTACCGAGTTTGGCTTTCCGTCAATAGATAAAGCACCAAACCAACCAAACGTGTTCTTTGATCCTAAATGCACGGACGGCGGTAGCCCTAAATATTCCTCGGCAGGTACGGATTTCTCGGTACAACGCAAGCTATTAAAGGATTTATAGAATATTGGCAAACGCAAGAATATATAGAAGAAATGTTTTTATGGACTTGGGACGCATGCCCCTACCCTGCATGGCCGCACGGTAATATTTGGAGCGATAATCATTTATGGGAAAAAGGACATTGGGTTAACGGCAAATTCGGATCTTGTAGCCTTGCGGAGATAATCCTTGAACTATCTGCTAGAAGCGGTATTGACCTGCAAAAATCGATATTTCTACTATTGGCGAAGTAGTAGATGGCTTTATTTTGAATAAAATTTTATCTGCAATAGATGTTATTAATTCTCTAAGAATATTTTACTGTTTTGATGTGATAGCAAGCGAATGTGAAAAAATTAAATTTCTTAAGCGAGGAGCAGGTAATTTAGAGCATCTAAGCAGTGAGAGCCTAATAAAAATTTCAAATAATAGCTATTTAAAGCAAACGGAAATAGCTGAAGAACATATTATTAGCAAGCTTAGTATTAATTTTATCGATAGGTTTAATGGTTATACTAATTCCTATTGTTATATAAGCAATGAAACAGGTTCAAATAGCCCTACCCTCAACGTCAGAATCCCTATTATCTTATCACTACCCGAAATAGAGAAAATAGGAGGATTAATCTTAAAAAATGCTTCTATAGAAAGTAAAGTAATTAAATTCCTAATACCTTCCGTCTTTCATGGGTTTAAGCTAGGCGATTTTTTAATACTTCATTATAACAAACTTAAATATCAAATTAGAATAGTAAATATACAACTACTTTCCCTAACTTCTTATGTTACGGGCATTATAGATAATCTATCTTCTTATTATTTGCCTGCCGCAAATATTTTATCCGGTTTTGAAAAAACCATAAATGAGCAAACTAAGTGTATTATACTTGATTTACCTGGTCATGCCTCCATATTGCAGTTACACCTATTAAAAAGCTATACGTTCAATAAGAGTACCAATAACCTTATCATGAATATCCAATGACTTGGAAAAGCAGATTGTCTTACGTGCAAGCCTCTTGCATCTCGTTCTAAGGTTCAAGTTACTTCGTTCTATCCGTTGAGTGTATTTTTTACTGATAATATGCTTTTTAGGGTCTAATAACCTAGCATAACTCCCCCATCCATCTGTATAGTAAAAAGTCACCTTGAAATTCTCTAGTTTTTTCAGTAATGATTCTAATGTGCTATCACATCTTGTACCAAACGTATAAGCAACTACTTTTAACGAAATCTTATCCAAGGCATACCAAAGCCATCGTTGTATGGATTTATTCTGTACATAAGACCATTGTTCATCTATCTCAGGAGCAATAATTACTTCTGTTGTACTGATAGAATGATTTATTGTTTTTTAATACTAGATTTTTTTAAAACACGGATAACTGTATTGATACCCACTTTTAATACTCTTACTGTATCTCTAACTCCAGAGCCGTTGATTGACATTTCTACTATTTGCTCCTTAACTCCAGGCTTAGATGCATTATTAATATACTCCAATTAAAAATATCGATTACACCGCTTGCATTGATATCTCTGTTGTTTTGAAATTGAATATCCTGACTTTATTACTTCTTCTGTGTTGTTACAATATCTACACTTAACATCTATTTTTGCCATAACTCCTTAACTATAATTCTCTCTTATTACTGTTTGAGGATTATAGACTATTTACTCTAAACTGCAATACGGAGGCACGACCTATCCACGCAACAAGGCCTCCTCGCAATGACGAGACATATCAACTACGTATATTCTTTTTCTTTATTATTTTTGATTTAGCTTTTGTAGTAGATTTATTATTAGAGGTAAGTTTGATTGAAGGTTTAGGGACTATAGGCTTAATATTAAAATGCTGATCTAGTAGCCCCATCATTTTTTGATCACGAGATGCAGCACTTTTGCCTCCTGTAACAACGGCAATCAATGATTTACCATTCCTAGAAGCAGTAGTTACTAAATTATAACCTGCCGGTGTATGAAAACCTGTTTTCATACCTTCTGCACCTTGATAATTTTTAGTAACCCTATTATGTCCGTTTACTATGTTTCCACGAAATACAAAACTGGTTTTAGCAAATAACGGATAATATTTAGGATAATCTCTTTTTAAGGCCATAGCAAGTTTAGCCATATCTCTTGCGGTAGTTTGCTGCAATGGATCATGCCAGCCTGAGGCGTTTTTAAAATAGGTATTCTTCATACCGAGCTGTTTAGCTTTAACATTCATTAAATGAGCAAAAGCTTTTTCTGAACCTTTCATGCCCTCAGCAACCGTTACAGCAGCATCATTAGCAGATTTTATAATTAATCCATTAATTGCCTCTCGAACGGTTATAGTTTCCCCTGCTTTTAAACCCAGCTTACAAGGCGGCATTTTTGAAGCTTTTGTTGATACAAGTAATTTTTTATCTAAAGGCAATTTACCGGCTTCAATTGCTTCAAACATTAAGTATAGCGTCATTAACTTAGTTAAAGAAGCGGGATAAATCCGAATTTGTGAATTATGGGCCTGCAATACTTTGCCGCTTTTTGCATCAATTACTAAACTAGTTTGAACAGGAGGTTTAGGAGTATTTTTTACAGCTTTCTTCGCTTCGCTTATGGGAGCAAAGAAAAATGTTGCAATAAAAATATAAGGTAATAAAAATTTACTAAACATTTTAAATAAATAAAATATTATTCAAATTAAATCAAGTGGGATTTTTCATCATTGCTCAATAAGTATAGATTTCATCATTGCGAGGAGGCGTTGTGGCGTGGAGATTAAAAAAAGTCAATATAGCGCTTAGAGTATAAAAATAATTAAATTTTATATAATTCTAAAAGCTATATTGAGCTTTCCCAAGGGCAATCATTTCATTTAATATATTTATCTTAGTAATTACTTCGTTTTTTCTTCCTTTCTCTGTTTTTTGTTGTAAGTTAAAGCCAAACGTTCGCTTCAACCTAAACATAAACGATTCAACCCTTGACCTTTGATGATAGCCGCTATTAATTTTCCATGCTTTTAAACCTTCATCAAAATTTTTATATTCTCTAATTCCTTTTATTACTTTATCTCTGTAAGCTAAATGTTCTTTCTCTACCTTGCTTTTATTCTTTAATTCATCTTGTGACTTGGCACCCCCCCAAAAAAACAGGTCATGCCTCCATATTGCAGTTACGCCTATTAAAAAGCTATACGTTCAATAAGAGTACCAATAACCTTATCATGAATATCCAATGACTTGGAAAAGCAGATTGTCTTACGTGCAAGCCTCTTGCATCTCGTTCTAAGGTTCAAGTTACTTCGTTCTATCCGTTGAGTGTATTTTTTACTGATAATATGCTTTTTAGGGTCTAATAACCTAGCATAACTCCCCCATCCATCTGTATAGTAAAAAGTCACCTTGAAATTCTCTAGTTTTTTCAGTAATGATTCTAATGTGCTATCACATCTTGTACCAAACGTATAAGCAACTACTTTTAACGAAATCTTATCCAAGGCATACCAAAGCCATCGTTGTCTGGATTTATTCTGTACATAAGACCATTGTTCATCTATCTCAGGAGCAATAATTACTTCTGTTGTACTGATAGAATGATTTATTGTTTTTTAATACTAGATTTTTTTAAAACACGGATAACTGTATTGATACCCACTTTTAATACTCTTACTGTATCTCTAACTCCAGAGCCGTTGATTGACATTTCTACTATTTGCTCCTTAACTCCAGGCTTAGATGCATTATTAATATACTCCAATTAAAAATATCGATTACACCGCTTGCATTGATATCTCTGTTGTTTTGAAATTGAATATCCTGACTTTATTACTTCTTCTGTGTTGTTACAATATCTACACTTAACATCTATTTTTGCCATAACTCCTTAACTATAATTCTCTCTTATTACTGTTTGAGGATTATAGACTATTTACTCTAAACTGCAATACGGAGGCGCGACCCACTACCGTTCCGGCTGAAAATTAATATGCCTTTCTCATTAGTCTTCGTTGTTACGCTACCGTGAATTGTTGCATTATCTTCTAGCGTTAAAGCTGAATCATGATCATAAGCTTCACCGCTCCAGCATATATATTGTAATAGTTGAGATTTAATCTTACATTTAGTAAAATTAAGATAATATTAAATGGAGGATTAGAGATGAATCTAAATCAAAAAATAATAAAGCCAAAAATAGGATTACTAGAATTAGCTAGGAGTCTTGGTAGTATATCGTCAGCATATAAAGCTATGGGTTACAGTAGAGACAGTTATTATAGGTTTAAAGAGTTATATGAAACAGGAGGAGAAGAAGCATTATATGAGATTAGTCGGAAGAAGCCAATTATAGCGAATAGAGTTGATCCTGCCGTAGAGAGAGCAGTATTAGATATGGCAATAGAATACCCCGCTTATGGTCAGCTGCGAGTATCAAATGAGCTTAAAAAGACTGGTATTCTTGTATCACCTGGAGGAGTTAGACCTATTTGGCTACGTAATGATTTAAATAATATCAATAAAAGACTTAAAGCATTAGAAGCCAAAATGGCTCAGGATGGTATTGTTCTTACCGAAGCTCAGTTACAAGTATTAGAGAAACGGCGTAGCGAGAAAGAAGCTCATGGTGAGATTGATACACAGCATCCAGGTTATCTAGGATGCCAAGACACATATTATGTAGGTAATTTTAAAGGCATAGGCAAGGTATATTCTCAAGTGTTTATTGATAGTTACACTCGGGTTGCAGAGGCTAAACTATATACTGATAAAACAGCACTTACCGCTGCTGACATGCTTAATGATAGAGTGTTACCATGGTATGAGAGTCAGCAAATACCAGTACTTCGTATTTTAACTGATAGAGGTGGTGAGTATAAAGGTAATATAGAACATCATGCTTTTGAATTGTTCTTAAGCATTGAGGGTATTGAGCATACTACTACTAAAGCATATTCTCCTCAAACAAATGGTATGTGTGAACGTTTTAATAAAACTATGAAACAAGAATTCTTTGATACTGCTATGCGTAAAAAGATCTATACTGATCTTGATGATCTACAACTAGATCTTGATATTTGGCTAGAATATTATAATAATGAAAGACCGCATTCCGGTAAATATTGCTATGGAAAAACACCTATGCAGACTTTTATGGATAGTAAAAAGTTAGCTGTTGAAAAGAATAACGAAATCTTATATCTTGAATACTCATCTGACAGTCATAACTTATCAGACATTCAGATATAATTTTTATAATGTCTGTAAGATTAAATCTTGACTTCTACACGTAATAGGATTTGCTTCGATATTTACTAATTTTAAACTTTTCCCATTAGTACCGATCGTACCGGTTACATTCCCTGCTCCTATCGTAATAGTACCTGTGTTATCTGCACTTGTTGTAATACTGCCATCTACTCCTTTATCTGCTACTAAACTGCCATCTGCACTAAACAATACATCACTAGTCAGTAGGGCACTTGCTGTAACATTAGCTCCGGCATTAGCTACCTCTATAGTCTGAGCATTTGCTGCAGGAATTGTGCTGTCTCCAGCTCCACTAAACTTCAGCTTAGTAAGCATATTAGTAGCACCAATAGTGCCAGTAACAGTGCCTTTACCTAAAAACTCTAATGTACCAGCTGATGCTCCACTACTATCCACATTACCTGTAATAGTCTCACCATCACCAAGCTGTAACACCCCTTCATTACCTGCAAAATCTACATTACCTGTTATTCCGTTATTGGCTGTTAACGTACCTGCTTTCATATAACTTACTGCTCCAGTGATTAGCTCAGCTGCAGTTACATTTGCTGCTGCATCATTTATAGTCACTGTTGTTGCATCGACAGTTGTGACGTTACTTACTCCGTTAAACAGCACTTTCTTTAACATAGGACCGCCGTTTGTACCTATTGCTCCAGTTACATTACCTGCATTAACTACCAAGATTCCTGTATTATCCCCAGCTGTCGTTACATCCCCTGTTATTCCATTACCTAAAGTTAACTGACCATCAGCATTAAATAGTACAGCTCCGTCTGCCCCTAAATCTAATATTTGATTAAGAGTCACCTGTCCGGTACTATTCATGTTAAATCGCTTTGTAAATACCGTATTATCAATTACAATACTACCCGCTCCTTTAACTTCAAGCTCTTTAAGGCGATGTGTATTATCCTGACCTATTGTATAAGGACCTCCATTATTTGCTATAGTAAGATTGTTCGTAGTTGCCTCTACTCGTACTATCCCATATTCATCTTCTGCATCTGATGGATTTAAGTTGGAATATAATGTAAACTGCTTATCCGCATTACCAGTATTTATTAAATCTAACTCTGGACTTGCTCCTTTAAACGCTATACTTGTTCCATTATTTAATAAATCTATATCACTATTAATACTATCAACATTGAAAATAACATTATCTGCAATATTAGTTTCTTGAATGGTAGTAATCGTTGGATCAGTAGCCGTAGTAACTCCGGCATTTACATTTAATGTTCCATTTAAACCGTCAGTTATTGCTCCTCTAATTGTAGTACCATTACCATTTATATTTAAGACAGAATTTGCACCTATAAAATTAAACCTTACTCTCCCTGTATTTGGCGCATCTTGAATAGGATCAACAGCAGACAAAGTAAGTGATTGACCTTTGGAAAGATTAAAATGTATATTTCCGGCACCATTGGCTGTAGTAGTCTTAGTTATTATAACATCGTTATTTACATTTATTGTTTCTGAGGATGCACTTGTGTAAAAGGTGCTATTTAGAGTTACTGGGGCATTAATATTCAAATTAATACTATTTGCACTATCCCTCCACCCATCTGGGTAAATGATACCTGTTGTAATGCGCTATAATCATTTACTAGAGGAATATTGCCACCCCCTGCATTACCATTTAAAGTAATATTTATATTAGTAGCATTATTAAATCTTGTAATATTTAAACCCTTTACAACACCGGACATTGAACCAATTGTAAGATTTATAGCTAGATCCGTGCTACCGTTACCGACCGATATTGTAGTTACTTCTCGGTCAGCTCGTATAGCACCTATATTATGAGTACCGCTATTTGATACAGTTATATTACCGGAATTAATCACTTCAATAGTATTTCCATCAACAAATGGTGGATTAAAATTAGCATTCGGATTATTAAGATTAACATCCCCCAACCATTTGACTAACAGCTGCTGCATATATTTCATTTACCGGTATGGTCAATGACAGACCTAATATTGATGCGGTTGCTAGAAAACTTTTTAATATTCTAGATTTTTTCCTCATAACTCTTAACCTTATAGTTGATTTATTGACTAAAACTTTATATTAAAACCCTTTAATTTATTAATTTTTATGTAAAGTAATGATATATTTATTGAATTGATGAGGTGTTTTTACAACATTAGGTTTTAGTCTATTAACATATTAATCAGGAGGTTAAAATTAGATAAGATATTAGGTTCTGTGAACATTTCTAAAAAAGATTTTTTAAGTTATAATTTTCTAAAAAATTATCTATTATCATTTTATCTTTTTCATCTATTTTTGAATTTTCCGAGCTTATACGGCTATTAGATAATTTATTTAACTGTACTATTAAGTTAGCTAGTTTATTTAAGGTTTCAGTAACATTTTTGGTATCTTATTTTCATTTCTATGCAGCGTAATACGTACTAATGCATCTTCGAGTAGAATAATGAGTCTCGCTATAAGGTCATACAAATTATTTAACGTATCGCTAATATCTTTAGTCATAATCTATCACCGTTTATAATCGGTGGAAATCCGACAAAAGCTCTTTTTTCATTTAAAGTCATGAAATTAGCATTAGAGATTTTAGCTCATAAATTTTCACGCTTTTCGGTTAATGCAGATATAGAATCACGATCAAAATCAATAATAATATCTTCCTTAAAAAGATATGAAAACCAATTACTCATACTATCCGCAATTTTATCAAGTAAAGGGATTAGCGTTTCTTCCCATAAAGCAAGGCGTGCTCCCTGCATATTGCTGTAGGTATTATCACCATTAATACCAAGCAGCTGCGGCGGCACTCCAAATGCTAAAGATATTTCTCTTGCCGCAGAGTTTTTAGATTCAATGAAATCCATATCCTTTGGGTTGATACTCATTTCTTGCCAGCCAAACCCTCCTTCAGGCGGCAAAGGCTTACCGGCATTACTATTACCGCTAAATTTCTCTGATAATTGAGTTTGTAACCTCTCAAACTGTTCATCACTAAGATAACCGTTACTATCTTTTACTATTAATGCACCGGAAGGTCTCGCCCCGTTTTGTAATAATGAATGATTCCAATAAGAAGATTGTTGATGTAAATCTATAGGAAGCGAAGCGGAGTCTAAACAGGATAACCCGTAATGCTGATCTAGAGGATGATAGTTTTTTAGATGCAAGACTCTACTCATCTTAGCTATATGATCAATCTTATAAATCCTATCACCTTTGCTACTTTTATATCTATAAGCAACTAAATTGTCATGTTCTATAACAAGCTCAGTAGCAAGAGCCGGTAGTAAATAAATTGCTTTAGGATATGAACCCAGAGTTGATAAAATATGACTATTACCGAATAATAATTTGCTTGCAATCAGCTCACTGAAAAAAAAATCCGCACCGGCTTTTTCAGGATTCAGTCTTTTTAATAAATAATGTACCGGATGGTCTGACATTACTTCTCCGGTTCTAGTTTTAAGCACTTTCCACGGCACATGCCCCGCCGATTGGGCAATTAAATTAATACATCTATATACTATAACATTTTCACGATAAGCTTCAGTGCCTACTCTAACTCTCTTTAAATTACCGTATGCAATGTCGTTTAGTTCAATAAAATTTTGTGATTTGGTAGTACTATTCTTCCAAAACTTTTTCCAATAATTTTTTATCATATATCCTAATATATTTGTTGTTTTCAGGATTATATAATGATTTGGGAGATAGACTAAGAGAGCTTAAAATAATAGTACCGGACAGTTTTTAAAAAGATTTCGATGTCATTCCTGCGAAAGCAGGAATGTCTTGTTGTGTAGACCGGAAAACACACTCGATGTCATCCCATGGCTTGGCCTATAGTACCTGACAATTTTTGTTCTATGTCATTCCCGCATAGGCGGGAATCCAGTAAAATAAAGCTTTTAAAAAAAGCTTTATTTTACAAAAACTATGTAATAAAAAATCTTTAAAATTAAAGATTTTTTAGTCTGGATCCCCGCTTTCGCGGGGATGGCATCGGGATCTTTAAAAAAATGTCTAGTACTATAGGATTGACCACGGGATCCAAAAAACAATTAATCACTAAAATTATAACTAATATTTTTTCTAGCAGAACTTATATCTTTTAAACGTTCACAAACCTTTTCAAAAACTTGTTTAGGCAAGATATTTGAAGCATTAATTTGTAAAAATTTATCGTCTTTTAATTTAATCGAAAAAGAAGGTTCTTGGAATTCCGGTCCATCAATTTCTCTAGCAATTTTTATATAATAACCGATTATATGACTGTTGTAATAATCATTTTTACTAATCATTTTCTTAGCTATTTTATTAATCTGCATGTCAGTTTTAGCAGTATAAGTAACCGTAAGAGCAATGCCGAGCATAAGACGCTGTCTGTGACTAAAAGGAATATCTGAAGATAGTATAAATTCTGAAACAAAATTTGCTCTGAGTGTTTTATCAATATTTTTATTATATTGTGCTAGCATTATAGCGAGTTCAATAATAATAAGAGTCGTAGCATCGGAATTAATTAAAAGATATTGTACTGCTTCAATATATTTTTCAATTTTACATATATTCCTATCAAATTTTACTAATCTCTTCACCCTCTCATAAATAATATCTTTTTCTGTTTCATGAGACGGTAACGAATCAAATCTTACTCCTTCTTTTAAACCGTAATTTGAGATAATAATCTTTTCCGGTGAAAATACCTTAATCATCGCTTTTATTACTAGAACTGCATTATAATTTATGGCTTTCTGCTCGTAATAACTCAGCTTTAATTTATCGATTTGCGATAATTTCTCTAAATATAACTCAAACTCTACACGATTTATTTCAAAATTATGTAAATTTTTAAGGGGATAATTTATAGACTCCATATATATACGGCTCATTAGACGTAATGCACCGCCAATTAAATATAAATTAGGGTGATGTGCCGCTCCAAATTCTTCCTCTAGCATTTTAGTAATCAGCCCAACATCACCAAAATTGCTACTAGCAATAATTTTTGTACCAAGCGGCAATGATTTTAATTTACCGACTTTTTTATTTCCAATCTGAGCAAGCTCAAGACTTCCACCGCCAAGATCGGCTACAATACCAAAAGCATCACTAATGCCGGAAATTAATCCGGCAGCAGTTAAATAAGCTTCACGTTCACCTGAGATAATTTCAATATCAATATTGAATCTCTTTTTAATTATAGCTTTGAATTCATCTGCTTTAGGATGCCCCCTAAGTATAGCTGTGGCAACACATCTAATATTAGTAACGGACAGTTTGGTAAAAATATGGATAAGATATTGTAGAGATAAATATGTTTGATGTTTTACGTCTAAATTATCTAAATTAAGTAAATTTGTAAGATAATTTCTAAATTTATAATTAAAAATTTCCGGAGCTCCAAGCTCATCACTTTCATAAACTACAGCTCTTAAAGCATTTGAACCGATATCAATAATAGCTGAACGCATTTTTGGATCTTACTCATTATTTTCCGGAGCAGTTGTTGTTTCAGTCTCTTCTTGAGCCTCATTATTATTTGCCCTAGGATCAAAAGGTACTTGAGTAGGTACAAAAGTCGGCGGTAATAATCTACTAGTAAAAAACTTATCTTCGTAATACTTAATTTTACGAGATTTTATAGGCGGAAAGGATTCTATTAAAACAATTTGCTCATCTCTCGGTAACTGTATTACTTCTTGAGGTAAAAGTAAAGCTCTTTGAACTTGAGAAACGTTTTGGGTTCTAGTAGAAATATTAAGGTCAAAAAATAAAGGTTTACTAAATGATCGTTGTTCTACCGTCTTATTACCGACAAGCTGCGATATTAAATTTGCCGTTTCATAGTTATTAGCAGCAAAAGTAATACGGTATGTTGCATTAGATAAGAAAGAGTTCATTCCCGCATCTTCATATGTTCCTTTTAACTGCTGCGTATCTTGAATAATCAAGAATAACCGAACTCTATAACCTCTAAAATAAGCTATACCGGCTTTAAAAGTATCCATCTTTCCAAGTGTCGGGAATTCATCAAGCAAGAACATTACCCCATGCGGCTCTTCCTTTAAATCCGGCATTTTACGGCTTAAAAATTCTGTCGCCTGCTGATAAAACACCTGCATTAATTTTTGTAAACGCTGTATATTATCGGGTGTTAACCCTACATATACGGTTGTTTTGACTTTTTTAAATTCTTGTACATTGAAATCAGAAGATGCAGTAGCAGAATCAATAAGCGGATTTGCCCATAATTCAAGCGATGAGTTCATTGTAGATATTACACCCGAACGCTCTTTATCTGCTTTTTGTAAAAACGCAGCAATATTCATATATGCAACAGGATGTATTACACCGCCAAGCGTATCGAGTACGACCGCTAGATTATAAACTACGTCGTCACTTCTCATGGTACGCACTACTTCACCGAAAGATTTAGTTTTAGTAGGATCGGCTATTAAATATAAAGTTACACCTAAGAATAAACTTCGTGCTTCATTATTCCAAAAATCCTTTTCCGGCATTATAAGATTTGAAATTTTCTGCACGTCATCAACCATCTGCCCTGGCTTAGTACTAACCCAATCAATCGGATTGTAACAATGCGTAATACCATCGGGATTAGAAGGCTCCCATACAAAAACTTTCTGACCTTGTTTCTCACGCCAACCGCTCGTCAAACTGTGATTTTCGAGCTTTATGTCATGTACTACTACCGAATCACTCCAAAATAACAGGTTAGGTATCACAAAACCCACACCTTTACCTGAACCTGTAGGAGCAAATAATAAAGCATGCTGGAACCCGTCTGCAACAAAATATCCACCGGCATCAACACCTATTAACATACCTTTTTTGGATCTAAGACCAGCAGCCTCTATATCTGACGGATTAGCCCAGCTAGCATCTCCATATACTTTTTCCGGTTGCTCAAAAAATTGTAATGATTTTATTCTTTCAAAATTTTTAATGTAAAATATTACGACAACAATAGCAGGACCAAGAAGAGATGCAAGTAGCTTCAATTTTAAATAATTATAGTCGGCAATTTTTAACTGCCCCCAAACGTTAATAAGCCAGTAAGCCCACTTATAAGCAATATTTATAGCATTTATATCTACACCTAAAGCTCCAACCTCATTAGTAAAAATTGCAACAAATGCACCGCTTATCCAAATGGTACAAAAAATAACAACCGGATGAATTATAGCATGACCGAATATATTTCTTGTAACTCTAAGTATCTTGCGCCATTCCATGAATTGATATTCCTAGTTTTTACTTATTACTTAATATTGTTAATATTCCTACTAAACTGCCTATGTCATTCCTGCAGAGGCGGGGATCCAGCCGCTTTTAATGTCACCCCGTGACTTGATCACGCGGTCTAGTCCTTTTTAAATTTTTTTTCTAGATACCGTGGTCAAGCCATGGTATGACAATAAAAAGTACTGGATTCCTGCTTTCGCAGGAATGACATTATACATATTGCGTAGAAAGCGGTAGACGAAGTTTAATTTGAAAAAGAGCAAGGTGTTTTATATTTTTTGGCTGCAGCGTACAACTAGTACGTGAGGATTAAAAAATATAAAACAACGACGCCAATTTTTCAAATTAAACGAGTCTACACCATGCCTTCGGCGTTTTTATTCTTCTTATAATACACTTCCGAAACATATCTTTTCCCACCGCTACCGCGTTTTAACTGCACAACGATATCTACAACGGTTAAAATATACTTCTTTACTTCTTCAGGCGGCATACCAAGATCTGCTTGCATAACCATAAGCTTTAACTGCTCAATAGCCATAGCGGGACTATCCGCATGCAGTGTTGATATTGAACCGGGGTGACCTGTATTAATAGCACGCAAAAAACTAAAAGCTTCCTTACCTCGCAGCTCACCTACTATAATTCTATCCGGTCTTAAACGCAAACATGCCTCTATTAAATCTTGAGTAGTAACATTTGCGCGTCCCTGTCCTCCTTTGGAAGCAAGTAAATGCACTCTGTTAGGATGGCTTGATAACACAACCTCACGAGCATCTTCTACAGTAATTAATCTTTCTATTGCAGGTATTTCAGTAAGTGCAGCATTAGTAAAAGTAGTTTTACCGGTTGAAGTACCGCCACTAATTATGATATTTTTCTTTGAAACAACTGCATGTCTAATAAATTCTTTAATCTTTTTTTCGGCTAAGAAATTATTTAAAATTACTGCATCTTCATCTACTAAACTCTCTGTTGCAGTATCATCAAATGCTCCCATTTTAGCATATTCATCTAAAGTTAGATTCATACCGCTAGGCTTTCTTATAGAATAAATGATTTGTCCTATCTCACAAGCAGGAGGAAATACTATTTGAATACGATAACCGTTCGGCAAAGTTGCGGAAAGTAAAGGCTTTTCTTCCGAAATCATCTGTTCGGTAGATTGAGCGACTAAACGCCCTAATGAAAGTAGATGTTCACTATCCAATTCCGGTATTTGCTTAGAATATATATCGCCTTTTTTTTCAACCCATGCTTCCCCAGGCTTATTAACCATAATCTCGTTAATACCGTCTTCAGCAAATAAATTTTTAAAAGGCAGTAAAAACGTCTCTAAGGCTGCAAATTCTTCATTCATTTCATTACCTTTGACTTTAATAAAACGGCTTTTGGGAATTTATAATCCTTATTAACGTATATTCTAACCGGCGTACCTTGATTAACCGTTGTCGTCGGCTTAAACTGCTGCTGAGTTATCATATTTTGTACAACATTCGTCACATCCGTAAAAGCTTGAGTAGAAGCTTGTTGTGCTTGTGTCGGAGTCGATGCTATAGAGGTAGTAGTAAGCAAACTTGAAGCTGCCGTATTAACTGCCTGCACTAAGGTTTGAAGTCTCTGCTCAGCAGTATTCGCTGAAGAAGCAGTTTGTGCTGTTGTACATGCTTGAGTCATAGTAGTATAAGCAGTCGAAGTTTTATCGGTAATAGCAGCAAGTATATTAGTACAAATTGTAACTATCCTAGTATTTGCATCCATAGCGGTATTAGCCGCAATAGTTTGAGCAGTATTTAACAATTGTGTTGCCGTAGCACTATTGGTAGCTGCTGCCTGTGAATCTATAGGAGGCGGCACTAACTTATCAAGAACTTTAGCAAGACCTATATTAAAGCCGGATTGTAATACGGCATTTGCAAATTGTTCTTTATATTTATTATCAACTCTACCTTGTAGTCCAGGTCTACCTAAATTATCAACTGCAGGGGAGTCAAATTCTATAGTATAACCGTTAGTCAAATCTATTCTATCCCATATTATAGATACTCTACCATAACTGCTCGCATCAGTTGAGGTTGCATATTTACCGAATATTTTTGATCCTTTCGGTATTAATATAACTTTATCTTTCTCAGAAAATACATCTCTACTAATAATGGCTCTTATTTCACCGCCAAGATCACTATTTATTGCCGTTTCAAGTACTGCATCAATTAATTTACCGCGTCCAAGAACCAAAGACATATCACCGCGATCTTTAAAAGTCGCTTCTGTCGTAATCTGTTCCTGTGTTTTTTTAGGCTCTACACCACCAACTAACACTATAGCTGATTTTCTTTTTGCTTCACGACGTTGCTTCTCTGCATCACTCTCAACTAACGTTCCTGAAGTCGAAGGCAACGAAACCGGCGGCAATGGAAGCGTTTTGTCTTTATTCTCTTCTACAGGAGTAGTAGGAGGTAAGACCGGCGGAACTTCTACTACTGGAGGAGGAGGTGGTGGAGGAGCAGTAGGCGTCTCAAGCTTAGGAGGGTCAGGTAACTTTGGAATCTCCGGAATATTATCATCAACATCCGTAACAGGTTTTACAATATTAGTCGGCACTTGAGTCTTCGGTATTTCTTCTTTTTTATTAGCGAAAAAAAGAGTATAAAAAATATATATAAAAATACCGCAGATTACGACTACTATCGCAATACTCTTATTAAAGCTAACTGAAACTTTTGATAATTCTCTCTGTACTTCAGGAGCATCTGCTCCTGATAAAGAACCGGTATCATTATTATTTTGCTCTTCAGCCATATCTAAATTATATTAGTTAAAGTGTTTTGTTTTCATTCCCCGCGTGAATCAGTTTTTCCGTCATTGCGAGCAGTCGTAGACTGTATGGCAAGCTCATGAAATAATAACAAACTCCTGAGATTGCTTCGTCAAAACTTACAGTTTTTCCTCGCAGTGACGTATCTACACAACAATGACATCGATTAAAACCTTGCCATGTAATTACCATTTTTCTTAGGATAGTAAAATTTAATTACATATACTAAATCCCTTTCATTACCCATCATAAGTTCCGTAGAAGCGATATCAAATTCATAAGTTCTTTTATTAGTTATAATAGTCATATTTGTACGGATATCTTTTTCAAGAGGCTTAATAAATAATCTATTTGCCAAAGGAGTTATTTTCCAAGCATAAGCATCCCCAAGAATTATATTTTGGATTTCTTCATTTTTAGCAAATTCTATATGCGATTGAAAGCCAAAATGCAAAACTAATAAATAAACTTCATTTGGATTATATATATAAGTTTTTATTCTATTATCTTTAGTTATAGATAAATCATCTACATAATTATTACTACTATTATTACATGGATCATCTACAAGTGGACATTCTCGTTGTACTGTAAAACCACTTAATAATATAAAAACTAAAAAATAAAATCTAACTATTGTCATCGTCTACCCTATATCCGTTAACTTGAAACCCTACCGGATTTATGTCAAGTTCTGAATCTGTTAATTGCATAGGCACATAAGCATAACTTACTACCGCTATTTTATTATAAACTAATTGGCTTCCTGATGTTTCATTTACGGAAAATCTAACTATATATTTATCTGCTGCGATTTTTGACCATGATTTTATTACTAAAAATGTAGTATTATCTTCTTTATATTTTATCGTAGGATCAAAATCTTTATTTCTTATATAACCAAGATAATTATAATAAACACCGCTTGTTGAAAATAATCTTATTGTCGTACGAGCTATCGTTGCAAAATCAACTGGATTATATGTTTCCCGTGCTGTTATGTATTTCTTTATAAAATACCTTGTAAGAGACTCATCCGCCGTTAATACCGGTGATGAAATAGGTTCTACCACCGAGGCACGTCCAGTATTACTATTAAGCTGAATAACAAAAGGATCAAACTGTTTAGATTTTACTACAAATGCTATTACTAAAGTTGATATAACCATAAAAATGGTTAGTAGTATTATTAATATGATAAGTAAGTTACGTTGGACAATTAACTTATCGGATCGCTCTTCATACCAATTCTGAGTAATTTTTAAAGGATTAGCTGATTTAACACTTTCTTGATTTTGTGTATCTCCTGAACCGCTTTTCGAGTTGTTACTTGATTTAAAGAAGCCAAATATATTATTCATATCAAAAGTATTTTTATTATTACATTGTTATTGCATAAAACTATTACTTTTATGCTATATTTACTGAATTAACCGGTCTTCTTATACAAGGATTTATGCTTAAACTCGATCCATCATCTATATCAGCAGAAACGCATGGGCTTTTAATTTCATAAGGAGCTGAAGGGGTACATGACAGTAATTGAGCAAGCATCATTAATACTAATAGAAACTTTAATGATTTTAACATTCTAATTATACATTATTAAATTATCTTGTTACTATTTTAAAATTACCTTACTATACAATAGTTCACAAGCATTTTTTGAAAAAATCTATTTATAAATATAAAAAAATATTAAAAAGATTGTAAACTATTATACTCTGAAGTAAATAAAGAGTAGTTATACGAAGTTCAACTTGAGAGCAGAGCGTATACTTAATACGTGGCTACCTGCGGACTTATAAAGATATAGTCGCCAATTTTTCAAGTGGGACGAGTACAACATAATAACTATCATCAATAATTGTTATTGTATAATTTTAATTTATAATTTATTTATTTTAATTTTAAAGTTAAACAATATTTGGTATTGTAGCAACAATATAAACTTATTTTATAGCTTAAATAACATTAAATTAACAAATCATAATCATATTATAATAATTATGATAGAGTTAAAACAGAATAAATTAGATATTAATTTAGTAATTATGGACCCATTAACCAACGCAATACAAGAATATATAAAATCCGGCGAATATTTTATTGATGCAAGAAAATGGTATAATTT
Source organism: Rickettsia senegalensis (assembly GCF_056135685.1). NCBI lineage: Bacteria > Pseudomonadati > Pseudomonadota > Alphaproteobacteria > Rickettsiales > Rickettsiaceae > Rickettsia > Rickettsia senegalensis. The sequence continues at coordinate 1,369,242 of NZ_JBVYTQ010000001.1, forward strand.
TAAGTATATCTTACCGTTAAGTCATAGAAGTCTTCTGCTTTTAATATGCACGATTTTTACCTTATTATTAACCTTAATTTGTATAAATATCAACATATTGCTACCAATAAACGAAAAAGTAAGTTATTTAATAAAAGATGATGCCGAAAAACAAGCTACCGTTACTAATACTAAACATTCAACACTCGCCAATCCTTATATCGCTGTTGCAAATATTATGCTTCAGAATTATGTAAAACAACGGGAAGAATATAATTACGATATATTAAAAGAACAATTTACCTTTATCAAAAATGCTTCTACGAGTATTGTTTATATGCAATTTGCTAATTTTATGAATATTGATAACTCATTATCACCGGTCATAAGATATCAAAAACTATATAGACGCTCAATTAATATATTATCAATTAACAATATAAACGATAACGCGGCAGTTGTTACTTTTGAATCATTAGCACAAAATAGTACGGGTGAAATTTTAGAAAATATGGTATGGGAAGCAAGAATCGGATTTATAATGGATTCGATCAGCACAAGTACATCACCTGATATACCCTTCAATTTTACCGTTACTAGTTACAAGCTAAAGTTATTAAGGAATAAAAATCAGAAATAATATGAAGCAACTAATAATATTTTGTACTTTTATAATACTTACATTAGATGTATTTGCTCTTACTATATCACGACCTCTAGGTCGAGACCCGCGTCTAAGAGTTATGACTTATAACCCTGACGATGTTTTCAAATTCACAGGGTATTACGGCTATCAAGCAAGTATAGAACTAGCAAGAGATGAGGAAATAGTCAGTATTTCTATGGGAGATACTACTTCATGGCAAATAGTACCTGCCGGCCATAGGATTTTTATTAAACCGATGGAACCGGACGCTACTACTAATATGACTTTAATTACTAATAAACGAACTTATTTCTTTGAACTATATGCCGCCGAAACTCTTGATATGCGTGATCCTGAAATGGTTTTTAACGTAAAGTTTCTTTATCCGGATGACGAAAATGACAATATGAGCGGTCATATGCAAACTTTTTCTGCTTCCCTAGCCAGTCCCGATCTTACTCATCCTGAAAAATATAACTTTAATTACTATATTAGCGGCAGCGAAGAAATAGCACCTATTAAAATTTTTGACGACGGCGAATTTACTTATCTACAATTTAGAGATAAAAACGCTGAAATTTCCGGTATTTTTGCTGTAGATGATTCACTTCGAGAATCTTTAGTAAATTATCGCCTTGCTCAAGATAATCCTAATATGGTGATACTTGAACAGGTTTTTCCTAAGCTCGCTATACGTAAGGGTAAAAAAGTCACATGCGTATTTAATCAGTCTTTCAAAACGTATTAATGTCTACCAATGTCATTGCGAGGAGGTATTGTTGCGTGGTTCAGGTTTACCTTTGTCATCCCGTGGATTGACCACGGGATCCAGTCTTTTTTAAATTTTTTTTGGATACCGTGGCGGGGACGCGGTATGACAATGTAATGTCATATTTAATATACTTTCTTACTTTGATTTTACTAACTAGCGGCTTATTTATAATGCTTACAAGCCGTAATTATATTCATAAAATTATCGGGCTTGGAATATTTCAAAGTTCGATATTAGTATTTTATTTAAGTATCGGAAAAATTAAAACAGGCGGTGTACCTATTTTACAAGATGGGCTAACTACTTACACTAGCCCTTTGCCTCATGTATTAATGCTCACTGCTATAGTAGTTGGGTTTGCTACTCTTAGCGTAGCTTTAAGTTTAATATATCAAATTTATAAACATTTTGGTACAATATCAGAAAATGAAATTAATTTTGATAAATGATTTTTTCAATTATGTTATTCTATACCAAATCGTCATTGCAAGAAAATTACGAAGTAATTGACGAAGCAATCTTAGGACATTTGACGGGATTGCCACGCAGCCTACGGCTGCTCGCAATGACGATGGAGAATAAACTTCCATGATTCTAGTTAACCATTTCCCTATCATACAAATATTACTTCCTTTATTCGGGGCTTTGCTCTTAATAACATCTTTTCGCTTTACCGCCATTGCACGAGTAATTACTACGATTTGCATTTTATCTAGCCTTTTGGTCAGTGTTTATGGATATAGCATTATACAAAATACGGAGCTATCTTACACCATGGGAGGATGGAGTTCAAAAATAGGAATAGAATATCGGCTAAATTCACTAAACCAAGCTATTATTATTTATCTTAACTTGGTTTTATTATTCTTTTTGGTTTTTTGTCATAAGATTACTAATCGAACAATCTTAAAATATATCAACAACAATAGAAAATCTTTATTTTACGGTATATTATTATTTGCTCATACGGGCTATTTAGGAATGATTAGTACTAATGATTTCTTTAATTTATATGTGTTTATAGAAATTTCGGCACTTAGTAGCTATGTATTGATAGCCTCAGGTAATAATCCAAAATCTTTAATCGGAGCTTTTGATTATTTAATCATAGGGAGTATTGGAGCGACTCTTATTCTTATAGCCATAGGATTTTTGCTAAGTATTACAGGTAGCTTAAATATGTATGATGTTGCAACTTATCTACAAGCACATCATAACTCTCGTATAATCACTATGGCTACCTGCTTTTTCTTAATAGGGGCTATTTTAAAAACAGCTTTTTTCCCTATGCACTTTTGGATGATGAGAGCTTATAATAACACGGCTTCGGTTATTTTAGTATATTTAGCAGGGATTTCTACTATAATAGGAATATATATAATATACAAATTTACTTATATTATTATAGGCCATGAGACGATTAAAATTTCTATTACAAATTTTATAAGACCTATCGCTTTAGCTACTCTTATTATAGCTCCGTATTTTGCTTACCGTGCAGAAGACTTCAAGAATATTATAATTTATTCATGTTTCACTCAAATAGGTTATGTATTTCTATTATATGTTACTGAGGGCGGTATAATAATTTTACCGAGCTTATTACTTACGGACAGTATAAATAAAATAGCTCTTTTCTTGATAGATGCTTATAATGAAAGCTATAAAAAGAATTCTAACAAAATTTTAACCATAATTATTATTTGCAGCTGCGGCTTACCTATCAGCCCATTATTTTTTATCAAAATAAATATTCTCGGATTATTATTTAGACAAAAACTATTATTAGATTTTGTTATAATCTTACTAAGCTCCGTAGGATCACTATTTTATCATTATAAGCTGGTGAAAGTTACTTTTTGGAAGAATTGATTAACCTTTGACATTATGAAAATACCTCGTCATTGTGAGGAGTTGCGTTAGCAACGACGCGGCAATCTCATAAAATAATTTAAAAAACTCCTGAGATTGCCACGCCAGCATAAATGCTGGCTCGCAATGACGGGGCTTTTCAAAACTGTCTGGTATATAGGTCAAGCGAACTAGGTGACAAGGGAAAGGAAAACATGATTACACAATTTACTACTCCGAATCTCTTAATCTTATCTACTTTATTAGTAGGGGCATTAAACTTAACTAGTCCGTATGCTACTAAAAAAGATAGTTTTATACGTAATTTTTTACTTATTACTATCGCCATTTTTTTCTTCGGTAATATTTTAATTATTGATTGGCTGTTTTTAAAAGGTATAAGAGCAGGATTTGAATTTAATATATTCAGTAATTACTCTATAGGATTCCATCTTGAACCTTTAGGTCTTATATTCTTAAGTTTAATAGGCTTTTTATGGATTTGTGCTTTACTTTATACTCCCAAATATCTTGCTATTAATAATATAGAACACTCTTCTAGATTCTTATTTTTCTTTAACTTAACTATTCTAATCGGTGTTTTAATTGCCTTATCTAGCAACTTATTTACGATGTTTATTTGCTACGAACTTTTAACTATTTCTACAACATTCTTAATAGGACATACTAGAAATAACATAGTACTTAGCGGGTTATACAAATATCTAAAAATTCTGATGATTTCCGCTACGTTATTATTCGTGCCGGCAGTGATAATTATTTATACCAAAGCCGGTAACGGAGATTTTGCGAGCGGTAGCTTAGTAGAAAGTTATTTTTCTCACAGCCAATCCATTATTTTATTATTAATGTTTATTTTCGGTATTGCCAAAACTGCAATTTTTCCGGTGCATTCATGGCTTCCTGCCGCAATGGTTGCACCTTACCCCGTTAGTAGCTTACTGCATGCTGTAATAGTAGTTAAAACAGGATTATTTTGTATTTACAAAATCCTATTATATATATTCGGGTTATCCTATTTACAAATGATATTCACAGGGTTTAACTGGTTAATTTTCATACCGATAGTAAGCATATTTTACAGCTCAATCAAAGCCCTAGGCACGGATAATATCAAAAAAATACTCGCCTATTCCACTATGAACCAACTAAGCCTTGCCTTACTTAGTGCTTTCATGCTAACGCCTAAAGCTCTCGGAGCTGCCACCTTACATTTGGTTTCGCATTCTTTTACAAAAATCTGCTTATTTTATAGTATGGGAGGTATTTACAGTTTAAAGAAAACCGATCAAATACAGAATTTACACGGTACATCCAAAGAATTTCCTTTAATTTCTTTTATTATATCCATCTCTTCATTATCATTAATCGGTATACCTATCTTTAGCGGATTTATTAGCAAATTCTCGATATTACTTGCCGCAAGCGAACAAAATCAAATCATCGTTATGATTGTCGTAATAGCTAGTAGTATCTTCTCAAGCCTTTACCTTCTCAAAATACTAAGCTCTATTTATAAATCTTCTTTGGTGGAGTCTAGCGTAACAAAACCACTCCCCTCTTCTATGAGAATCAGCATAATGATTTGTGCTTTAGCTGTAACATTATTTTACTTTATCCAAATCTTAATCAGAGAATTTTTAGCTTATATTACATAAATATGTATTTACATAATTTGTGTATTTACATATAATCATACAATATGCAATTATTTTTGAGGATAAATATGGCGCAAATTATTAGTGCAACAGAATTTGTGCGATCTTTTTCAGATATTATGAATAGAGTTTACTATAAAGACGAAAGCTTTGACGTGCAAAAAGGTAACCATATCGTAGCAAGAGTTTCACCTGCAGAAACCAAGCCTTCTATGGCAGTAAGAGACTTAGAAGAAGCCTTTAAAAATGGTCCACATCTTGATCCTAAAGATGCTGATCAATTCATGAAAGACATCGAAGAAATAAGACGCAGTACTAGACAAGATATTAAAAAATTGGTTGAAAGATGGGATTAATTATTGACACTTCTATAATCATAGCTTTAGAAAGAGGAAAGGTAAGTACTAAGCAATGGTCACATTATGGTCAGGCTTATATTAGCCCTATTGTGTTAACTGAACTATTAATAGGAGTAGATAGAGTCAATAATGAGAATAAACGTATAAAATGTTTAGCTTTTATAGAATATGTAAAAAGTCTGTTTACTATATTACCTTTCGGTATTGAAGAAGTATATACATATGCACGTATTATTAATGATTTATATAAAACAACGTATAACTATAGGAACCCATGACATGCTAATTGCAACAACGGCAATAACGCATGGTTATCCTCTATTAACTCTAAATGTAAAAGACTTTAAAAGAATTCAGCGATTAGAAGTTTTAACAGTTTCTTCTAACGATTAAAATGTTTATTCAAAATACCAAATTTACATTTCCGCTTACTAATTTCGAGCTTATGTTTGATTTTAACCTGCAAAATCAGCTAATAGCTCTCGCATTTCTAACTGTTACTGCTATCTTAAGTCTTTATACAATTTCTAAAAATAGAAAGTTAGAGATGCTAATAGGTAGCTTATACTGTTTATCATCTATTATATGTGTATTTACAGCTGGTTTTATTTCCATGATAATCTCGCTTGAATTCATGACGATTTTTGCCTGCATAACTATTTTTTGTGACCAATTAAAAATGAAACCGGCTCGTCAATATTTCCTTACTCATCTATTCAGTAGCGGGTTAATTTTGATTGGCATGACTCTTCTAATCCAAGCAACAGGTAATACAGCTTTTATTTCTTTAACGGAATCAGTAAATAATTTTGAGTTACCGGCAATATTCATACTTGCAGGTTGTTTGATTAATGCCTCAGCTATTTTTGTAAACGGTTGGGTGGTTAATTGCTATCCTGCAGCTTCAAGTAGCGGTATTGTATATTTAATAAGTTTTACTACTAAAGTTACTTTAATTATCATTTTAAAATTATTTAGCGGTCTTGCGATACTTAAGTTTTTTGGAATATTAATGATTATTTACGGGTTAGTATTTTCTTTAATTGAGAAAAACCTTAAACGATTAATATGTTATCTTACCGTATCACAGCTTGGCTTTATATTAACGGCTATTAGTATAAATACTCCAAACATGGCTTATCTTATTACAAGCTTTATATTCATACATATACTATATAATGGGTTATTTGCTTTATATTTTACTTATATAGAAGATGAATACAGTATTAAAAATTACCAAGATCTTCAGAATACTCAAATTAATTTTATTTTATTAGGAGGGTTTGTAGTTAGCATATTAATATATACATCTATACTGCCTATTAATTCTTCTTATATCAAAGACGGAATTGCCAATCTTTTAGATGCAAATAATATTATTATATTTTCCAAGATAGCAAGTTGTGCCGTATTATTTGGGTTGTTGATGGAGAGTTTACTATCGTCATTGCAAGCGACTAAAAGGAGCATGGCAATCTCATCAAATATCCTGAGATTGCGTGCGCACAAGACTACGATTTTCCTCGCAATGACGTTAAAGTACTTAACCTACCTCTCCTCGTGCATAATAACTTTATGCGTATGTTTATTCTACCCTATTCAAATATCACATACTGCTAATTTTAAGCTAGTTATCCTTGCAACCTCAATATTATTGGCTTTAATATTTAGAAAAATACCACGCATTTCGACAGAAAACATAAACCTTGACCTGTACCAATATATTGAAAAATTTATATATTTCAGTATCGGTAAATATAAAGAAAGGACAGACAGTACCGAAGATACAGAAGAATATCTTAATTTTAAGGTTATTTGGGATAATATTTTAGGTAAAATATCTGCATGGCATAATCAGCAAACTGCTATATTTATTATATTATTCCTATTAATTAGTTTGATTTTAACATTACAGTAACTCAACGTCATTGCGAGAAAAAACTGAAAGTTTCGACGAAGCAATCTCAGGAATACTACTTCATGAGATTGCCACGTCGCTTCGCTCCTCGCAATGACGTTAAAAATTGATTACACAATAAATAAATTTAGCATATGAAACCACCAACCGCAAATAAACAAAATTACAGCTTTGAAGCCCACGGACAAACAATAAACGATGATTATCAATGGCTGCGTGATCCTAAATGGCCAAATGTAGCAGACTCTAAAATTTTAGACTACTTAAAGGCTGAGAATAAATATACCGAAAATTTCTTTGCCGATCTGCAAAAGGATAAGGAAAAGATTTTTGAAGAATTAAAAGGACGAATCAAATTAGACGATGAGTCAGTTTATGTTAAGAAAAAAGACTACTACTATTATCATAGAGTAGAGGGGAATAAAAATTATCCGATATATTACCGGAAGCATAATAGTATGGAAGCACATGAAGAGATAATATTAGATGTTAACTTTCTTACGCCAAACGGCGGTTTTACCGATGTTGCTAAGCTTGCAATGTCACCTAATCAAAATTTAATGGCTTATAGCGTTAATTTTACAGGTAATGAGCAATATAATATCAAAATATACAATCTTAAAGAGCAAAAATACTTACCTGATAATGTAACAGATATAGCACCTACTGTGATTTGGCATGAAAAATTAGACGGCTTTTTCTATATTACTATTAATGAGAATCAACGCTGGGATAAAGTAATGTTTCACCGTCTAGGTGAAGATGTTACTCAGGATAAATTAATATTTGAGGTAAAAAACCCTTTTCATTTTATCAGCTGTGGGAAATCTGCAAGTAACGAATATATTTTTATAAATTCAGGCGATCATAATGAAAATGAAATTTATGTAATTTCTATGCGGGATAATAATTTTACTCCTAAATTAGTACGAGCTGCAGAAAATAAAATATTCTATGGTGTAGAACATAATGATGATTATTTTTATATTAAAACTAATTATAAAGCTAAAAATTTCCATATTGTAAAGCTACCGGTAAATAATTTTGAAAATGCTAATTGGGATGATATTTATATTAAGGAAGAACAAGACAAATATTTAAAAAGCTTTGAGGTTACAAATAATTATTTAATCTTAAATTATCGTGACCAAGGTTTACCGCTAATTAAAATAAAGCAATTTAAAGATTTACAAGAAAAAATAATTCATTTTCCCGACGAAAATTTCCAAGCAAATAGCTTTTCTACAAACTTTGAGGAAGACGATATCAGAGTAGATTACTCTTCATTAGCAAGACCAAATACCACTTATAGCTACGATTTTGATAGTAATAAATTAACGATATTAAAGACCCAAGAAATACCATCGGGCTTTAACTCAGAGGAATATAAAGTAGAGAGAATATTTGCAGATAATGGAGACGTAAAAGTACCTATTACTTTATTCTACAAAAAATCTTTATTTAAAAAAGATGGCTCTAATCCCTTATATCTAGTGGGTTACGGAGCTTACGGTATCGCTATGCTGGTTAATTTTAGAAATATGGCGGTAACACTTGCGGATCGTGGCTTTATTTATGCAGCTGCTCATATTAGAGGCGGTGATGATTTAGGTCATGATTGGTATGAATCCGCTAAGTTTTTAACTAAAAAAAGCACCTTTGAAGACTTCATAGCTTGTAGTAGAGCTTTAATCAACGAAAGATATACAAGTAATAACAATATAGTAATAATGGGCGGCAGTGCCGGCGGTATGTTAATTGGCTATGTCCTCAACGAAAGACCTGAACTCTATAAATTAGCCGTTGCTCATGTACCGTTTGTAGATGTCCTTAACACCATGCTTGATGAAAGCTTACCGTTAACTCTCTTGGAATATAATGAGTGGGGCAATCCGAAAGAGAAAGAATATTTTGAATATATTAAATCATATTCTCCTTATGATAACATAAAAGCACAAAACTATCCTGCTCTATTCATTACTTGCGGTATATCCGACCCACGTGTAGGTTACTGGGAACCGGCTAAATGGGTAGCAAAATTACGAGAACTAAAAACGGATAATAATCCCTTATTATTAAAAACGAATATGGATACAGGGCATAAAGGCTCTGCCGGTCGCTTTGATTATTTGAAAGAGATAGCTGACGAATTAGTATTTATTTTTAGAGTATTTAATGTGGAGATTTAGTGGCTTCTTGCTGGAATTATGTTATGTCATTCCCGCGTAGGCGGGAATCCAGAAAATGATTGTCACCCCGTGGCTTGACCACGGGTCCAGTTAAAAATACTAAATTTTAGTATTTTTTATTATTTTTATGGATACCGTGGTCAAGCCACGGTATGACAACGAAAAGTACTGGATTCCCGCCTACGCGGGAATGGGTCGTGCCTCCGTATTGCAGTTTAGAGTAAATAGTCTATAATCCTCAAACAGTAAT
>NZ_JBVYTQ010000002.1:0-179658 GCF_056135685.1 Rickettsia senegalensis
AATTCATTCGTAAATTTGTCGAAAATTGAGGAATGGCTCCCCGGGCCGGACTCGAACCAGCGACCGAACGGTTAACAGCCGTTTGCTCTACCACTGAGCTACCGAGGAATATAGAAGTTATCTAAAAATTTTTAGATAACTTCTTATAACAAATCTTTATTATAACGTCTAGCGTTTTTTTGATATAAAATAAAAAAGTTTACTCATCCCCAATTTTCAACGCTGCGATAAAAGCAGATTGCGGGATTTCGATATTACCGTACTGTCTCATTCTCTTTTTACCTGCTTTTTGCTTCTCAAGAAGCTTACGTTTACGGCTTATATCACCACCGTAGCATTTAGATAAAACATCTTTACGTAGGGCTTTAATAGTCTCACGAGCAATAATACGGCTACCGATACTTGCTTGAATTGCTATATCAATCTGCTGTCTAGGAATTAAATCCTTTAACCTTACGCATAACGCCCTACCCCTCTGCTCGGCACGTGAGCGGTGTACGATTGTGGACAGTGCATCAACCGCCTCTGCGTTAACTAAAATCCCAAGCTTAACAAGTTCAGAAGGTTCATAAACATCCATTTGCCATTCAAAACTTGCATAACCTTTAGAACAGCTTTTTAAACGATCGTAGAAATCGTAAACTATCTCATTTAGCGGTAATTTATAAATTATTTTAGCTCTATTTGCTATATAGCTATGATCGAGCTGCACACCTCTTTTTTCTGTACAAAGTGATAATACTGTACCTAAAAACTCATCAGGTACCATTATAGTTGCCTTAATCCAAGGTTCTTCCATCGATTCGATTTTTTGCAAATCAGGCAAATCTACCGGGTTATGAATCTCTAAGCTTTCGCCATCCCGCATATGGATTTTATACACAACACTTGGAGCGGTAGTGATTAAATCTAAATCGAATTCCCTACTTAAACGTTCTTGGATTATCTCTAAATGTAGCAACCCTAAAAAACCGCACCTAAATCCTACTCCAAGTGCTGACGAGCTTTCCATTTCATATTCAAAGCTAGCATCATTGAGGCGTAATTTAGCAAGCGAATCCTTTAGATGCTCGAATTCTGCGCTATCTGTTGGGTAAAGCCCACAAAACACTACGGGTAGGTTCGACTTAAAGCCAGGCAGTGCTTGCTCGCAAGGTTTCTTCTCATCAGTTATAGTATCTCCGACTTTACAATCCGCTACTTGTTTTATAGAAGCAGTAAAGAAACCGATTTCGCCTGCATGTAAAACATCCGAAATATGTTTTTTTGGAGTAAAATATCCGACATTCTCAACTGTATAAACTGAGTTAGTAGCCATCATTTTAATACGCATATTCTTACGTAAAGTTCCATCAATAATACGTACTAAAATAACCACCCCGAGATATGGGTCATACCAACTATCAACAAGCAGAGCTTTTAAAATATCAGTTTTACTTTCTTTCGGCGGAGGTAATTTATTTACTATCGCCTCTAAAACCAAATCAATTCCTATACCGCTTTTTGCCGAAATCAATACCGCTTCACTTGCATCGATTCCGATTATATCCTCTATTTGCTGCTTCACCTGCTCAGGTTCTGATGCCAGCAGATCAATCTTATTAAGCACCGGTACAATTTCATGATCATTCTCGATTGCTTGGTAAACATTGGTAAGCGTTTGGGCTTCTACTCCTTGCGTACTATCAACTACTAATAACGACCCTTCACAAGCAGCAAGCGACCTACTAACCTCATAAGCAAAATCGACATGCCCGGGAGTGTCCATCAAATTAAAGTAGTAAGTATTACCGTCTTTAGCCTTATATACAAGCCGCACGGTTTGTGCCTTAATAGTTATACCTCTCTCTTTTTCGATATCCATCGAATCTAGCACTTGCTGACTCATTTCTCTAGCCTGCAAGCCGCCGCAGTGCTCAATTAACCTATCAGCTAACGTAGATTTACCGTGATCAATATGAGCGATTATTGAGAAGTTCCGTATATATTTTTGATTATTCATAATTATTGTGATATAATTTGCATTTTGTCATCCCCGTCATTGCGAGGAAATTACGTTAGTAATTGACGGCGCAATCTCAGGAGTATTATTTCATGAGATTGCCACGTCGCTTCGCTCCTCGCAATGACGAACGACGCAGGCAGTACTCACTTGCAATTACGGCTACAATCACGATAATATACAATAAAACCAAAATTTATAACAGAAAAAAATAATGAGAGCCGAAATAGAAAATTACGTAAAAAAAATTGAGCAGTCTTTAGAACTACTTTGGAGGTCACTTTGACGTTGAAGCATTAACTGAAAGACTGAAAGAGTTAGAAGAGTTAACAGCCGATCCGAGTTTATGGAACGATCAGGCTAATGCTCAAAAATTACTGCGAGAAAAAAGTATTCTAGAAGAAAAACTAAATGCTTTTAATAAACTCAAATCCGATTTAAAAGATGCTTTAGAACTTGAAGAAATGGCTGAAGCCGAAAACGACTCAGAAACACTTTTACAAATTGAACAGGACTTAAAAAATTTAAGTGTCATTGCTGCAAAATTTGAAACTGAGTGCTTATTTTCAGGTGAAGCAGACGGTAATAATTGCTTTTTAGAGATTAATGCCGGCGCGGGAGGAACTGAAAGTCATGATTGGGCATCTATCATGATGCGTATGTATTTGCGTTTTGCAGAAAGGCTCGGCTTTAAAACCGAGATAATTAATATGATTAATGGCGAAGAAGCAGGCATTAAATCATGCACGATTAGGATAATAGGCAAGCGGGCTTACGGCTGGTTTAAGACTGAAGCGGGAGTTCATAGGCTAGTGCGTATTTCTCCGTTTAATGCGGCAGGTAAAAGAATGACTAGCTTTGCAAGTAGCTGGGTATATCCGGAAATTGACGATAATATAGCAATTACTATTGAGGATAAAGATTTAAGAATCGATACTTTTAGAGCATCAGGCGCAGGCGGGCAGCACGTTAATACTACCGATTCAGCCGTACGTATTACCCATATACCGACAAATACAGTAACTCAATGTCAAAGCGATAGGTCGCAGCATAAAAATAAAGCTCAAGCTATGAAAATGCTTCAGGCAAAACTCTATGAGCTTGAAATGCAAAAACGTACAGACAGCGTTAATGAACAGAACGCCGCTAAAACCAATAATAGCTGGGGGCATCAAATCAGATCATATGTGTTGCAACCTTACCAAATGGTGAAAGATTTACGCACTGATTATGAAACTTCTGATACTAAGGGCGTACTTGACGGTGACCTTGAAGAATTCGTCTCCGCAAGCCTTGCTATGAATGCGGGTGGTAGGAGGTAAAATTTACGCAGTAGGTTGCTGTGCAAATTCTCCAACAGGCTGTTGGAGAATTTCCATGGAGTCAATGGATCAATTTTTCCGTCATTGCGAGGAGATGCATAGCATCGACTCGGCAATCCAGTTAAAAATACTAATATTATTAGTATTTTTCATTATTTTTCTAGATTGCGGATGTATAATTACTTTGTAATTTCCTCGCAATGACGGAAAATAGTAATACCGGTTACTAAAAGTTATTTTTTTGCTATCATGGTCAAGATGTGATATGACCTTTTCATATTTCAACCTTATTATTTTTATCACAATATGAAAAACTGCAAAAATTTTAACGTAGCTATTTCTATAATTATTATAAGAATAGTCTCGGTTCTAGGGTTTCAAAATTACCAAAAATATTCTCAAGATAAACATTTTGAGCAAATAATTAGCAATCTAAATAATCTAGAGTTTGATCCTGCTAATGAAAAAATCCGCAAGAATTTTATCTCTGAAATACAAAATATTTATGAAACCGAAAATCCTGAGATAGATAAGAATATAAAATATGTATGGGTTTTATCGGCAAGACATTCTTATACAAAAATACCGATTAATTCTGATGCTCAAAATATAGGAGCTGCAGATAAAGAAGACGGTTATAATAGGATGAGACTTGGCATAGAGATTGCAAGAGAAGTGACAGCTAAAAAACTTGATAAGCAAATATCTAGCCTAACATCTGAAGAATTACAAAAATACGGACCGATAATTTTGTTTAATGGCGGAGCTTATGATAATAGCTTACTAAAAGAAGCCCTCGATAAAAATATTATTACCGATTATCCAAAAGAAAATTTTTATATTTTTACATTACCTGAAGGACAGGTTAATACAGGCGGACAATTTAAAACTTTATATAAAGAACATGAACACGGTAATATCGACTTAAGTAACGCCGAAATTGCAATTGTTACTCATGCTTATCATTTTCCCCGTGTTAACAGGTATTTTGATAACAAACCGAATTTTGACTTTTTCTTCACCCATAACACCAAACCTATAATTTCTTAGTTGATCGGAAATTTGAAGCCTCAGGAGTAGATAATGAACTAAAACAGGAGCTAATAAAATTACCGGGCTATATAGAGAAAGGTTTTGTTTCAGAAAAATTAAATGCTAATATTTAGCAATGCTTGATTAATCAATTACTATCTCTCTTGCGTCTTGCTCTTTAATCTCAATGCGAGGTAGAATAATAGTAAGTATTCCATTCTTAAGGCTTGAAGAGATATTTGCCTGGTCTACATCTTCATATAATGATATTACATAATTAAAATTTTTATTCATATAATTATCTGAATCATCAGCTTTATTTTTTGCTTCTATATTCCCTGTAATAAATAATTTATTGCCGTTCACTTTAACCTTAATTTGACTTTTATCAAACCCAGGTACTTCCATTATAATAATATACTGCTTGTCTTTAGTAATAAAATTGCTTTTTATGCTATTGGATTCATAAAGCGGCAATCTATTTTTAAATAAATTATCAATATTTGTAATTTGATTATCTATTAAATCCGCTACTTGACGCAAAGGCGTCGCATGACCGGTGTCATAATTATTATTAGCCATTGCAATATTACTAGATAAAATAATAGCCGCTATAGACGGAATATATAATTTTGCACTCTTTAACATAAAATTACCTTTACATTTATTGCTGATATATTTAAATATATAAAATTATCTACTCAAAATTCAAGTCTTACATTTCCATAATTTGCTGAAAGTACGCTGCCCAAAATAAAAACTAATAATCCCCGCAAAAATAGTTTAGTAATCCTCCCATTTTGCATCGCAATAGAGAGTAGAGAGTTAAGTTGCGAGAGCTAATTTTTATATTGGTGTTATACCGCCAATAACCATATTAGGTCTTTCGTTATTATAAGACCAAAGCCATTGAGTTGCAAGATCCTGTGCTTCTTGTATATTAACAAATAAATACTGATTTAACCAACCATATCTTACAGTTCTAGGTCATGCCTCCATATTGCAGTTATGCCTATTAAAAAGCTATACGTTCAATAAGAGTACCAATAACCTTATCATGAATATCCAATGACTTGGAAAAGCAGATTGTCTTACGTGCAAGCCTCTTGCATCTCGTTCTAAGGTTCAAGTTACTTCGTTCTATCCGTTGAGTGTATTTTTTACTGATAATATGCTTTTTAGGGTCTAATAACCTAGCATAACTCCCCCATCCATCTGTATAGTAAAAAGTCACCTTGAAATTCTCTAGTTTTTTCAGTAATGATTCTAATGTGCTATCACATCTTGTACCAAACGTATAAGCAACTACTTTTAACGAAATCTTATCCAAGGCATACCAAAGCCATCGTTGTATGGATTTATTCTGTACATAAGACCATTGTTCATCTATCTCAGGAGCAATAATACTGTAATAGTTGAGATTTAATCTTACATTTAGTAAAATTAAGATAATATTAAATGGAGGATTAGAGATGAATCTAAATCAAAAAATAATAAAGCCAAAAATAGGATTACTAGAATTAGCTAGGAGTCTTGGTAGTATATCGTCAGCATATAAAGCTATGGGTTACAGTAGAGACAGTTATTATAGGTTTAAAGAGTTATATGAAACAGGAGGAGAAGAAGCATTATATGAGATTAGTCGGAAGAAGCCAATTATAGCGAATAGAGTTGATCCTGCCGTAGAGAGAGCAGTATTAGATATGGCAATAGAATACCCCGCTTATGGTCAGCTGCGAGTATCAAATGAGCTTAAAAAGACTGGTATTCTTGTATCACCTGGAGGAGTTAGATCTATTTGGCTACGTAATGATTTAAATAATATCAATAAAAGACTTAAAGCATTAGAAGCCAAAATGGCTCAGGATGGTATTGTTCTTACCGAAGCTCAGTTACAAGTATTAGAGAAACGGCGTAGCGAGAAAGAAGCTCATGGTGAGATTGATACACAGCATCCAGGTTATCTAGGATGCCAAGACACATATTATGTAGGTAATTTTAAAGGCATAGGCAAGGTATATTCTCAAGTGTTTATTGATAGTTACACTCGGGTTGCAGAGGCTAAACTATATACTGATAAAACAGCACTTACCGCTGCTGACATGCTTAATGATAGAGTGTTACCATGGTATGAGAGTCAGCAAATACCAGTACTTCGTATTTTAACTGATAGAGGTGGTGAGTATAAAGGTAATATAGAACATCATGCTTTTGAATTGTTCTTAAGCATTGAGGGTATTGAGCATACTACTACTAAAGCATATTCTCCTCAAACAAATGGTATGTGTGAACGTTTTAATAAAACTATGAAACAAGAATTCTTTGATACTGCTATGCGTAAAAAGATCTATACTGATCTTGATGATCTACAACTAGATCTTGATATTTGGCTAGAATATTATAATAATGAAAGACCGCATTCCGGTAAATATTGCTATGGAAAAACACCTATGCAGACTTTTATGGATAGTAAAAAGTTAGCTGTTGAAAAGAATAACGAAATCTTATATCTTGAATACTCATCTGACAGTCATAACTTATCAGACATTCAGATATAATTTTTATAATGTCTGTAAGATTAAATCTTGACTTCTACAATATCTTACAGTTCTATTATATCTTTCAATATATGCATTTTGCTGAGGCATGCCTGGCTGAATGAATAATAACTTGATATTCTTTTCTTTTGCCCACTTGCTCAATAATTTGTAGAAGTCAAGATTTAATCTTACAGACATTATAAAAATTATATCTGAATGTCTGATAAGTTATGACTGTCAGATGAGTATTCAAGATATAAGATTTCGTTATTCTTTTCAACAGCTAACTTTTTACTATCCATAAAAGTCTGCATAGGTGTTTTTCCATAGCAATATTTACCGGAATGCGGTCTTTCATTATTATAATATTCTAGCCAAATATCAAGATCTAGTTGTAGATCATCAAGATCAGTATAGATCTTTTTACGCATAGCAGTATCAAAGAATTCTTGTTTCATAGTTTTATTAAAACGTTCACACATACCATTTGTTTGAGGAGAATATGCTTTAGTAGTAGTATGCTCAATACCCTCAATGCTTAAGAACAATTCAAAAGCATGATGTTCTATATTACCTTTATACTCACCACCTCTATCAGTTAAAATACGAAGTACTGGTATTTGCTGACTCTCATACCATGGTAACACTCTATCATTAAGCATGTCAGCAGCGGTAAGTGCTGTTTTATCAGTATATAGTTTAGCCTCTGCAACCCGAGTGTAACTATCAATAAACACTTGAGAATATACCTTGCCTATGCCTTTAAAATTACCTACATAATATGTGTCTTGGCATCCTAGATAACCTGGATGCTGTGTATCAATCTCACCATGAGCTTCTTTCTCGCTACGCCGTTTCTCTAATACTTGTAACTGAGCTTCGGTAAGAACAATACCATCCTGAGCCATTTTGGCTTCTAATGCTTTAAGTCTTTTATTGATATTATTTAAATCATTACGTAGCCAAATAGATCTAACTCCTCCAGGTGATACAAGAATACCAGTCTTTTTAAGCTCATTTGATACTCGCAGCTGACCATAAGCGGGGTATTCTATTGCCATATCTAATACTGCTCTCTCTACGGCAGGATCAACTCTATTCGCTATAATTGGCTTCTTCCGACTAATCTCATATAATGCTTCTTCTCCTCCTGTTTCATATAACTCTTTAAACCTATAATAACTGTCTCTACTGTAACCCATAGCTTTATATGCTGACGATATACTACCAAGACTCCTAGCTAATTCTAGTAATCCTATTTTTGGCTTTATTATTTTTTGATTTAGATTCATCTCTAATCCTCCATTTAATATTATCTTAATTTTACTAAATGTAAGATTAAATCTCAACTATTACAAACCAAATAAATACTGATTTAACCAATCATATCTTACAGTTCTATTATATCTTTCAATATATGCATTTTGCTGAGGCATGCCTGGCTGAATGAATAATAACTTGATATTCTTTTCTTTTGCCCACTTGCTCAATAATTTACTGATATATTCAGGTCCATTATCACAACGTATAGATTTTGGCTTACCTCGCCATTCTATAATTTGATCTAGTGACCTGATAACTCTTCCTGCTGACAATAAAAAATCAGTCTCAGTACCAAGGCTCTCTCTATTAAAGTCATCAATCACATTAAATAAACGATATTTCCTACCATTCTCTAAACTATCGTGCATAAAATCCATGGACCAGCAATCATTTATTGTTTTAGACACTATAAGCTTTTTAGGCTTTGCTCTAAGTAATCTCTTCTTAGGCTTTATTCTCATATTAAGGGCTAGCTCCTTATATATCCTGTATACACGTTTATGATTCCAACCAAAACCTTTGATATTACGTAAATATAAAAAGCAGAGGCCAAGGCCTCAGTTCTTTTGATCACCTACTAAACGCATTAGCTGGCCTGCTATAATATCATCCTCAGATGATAGCTTCCTTTTATATCTATAGCATGTTTCGCTGACACCAAAGATCTTGCATGCACTCCTTATAGAAATATCTTTTTCTCCAGATATTATTTTAGCCATCTCCCGCCTTTGAGATGGCTTCCTAACTTTTTTTCAAGTACTTCCTTTAATATATCAGCTCTTAGCCTTTCCTCAGCATACATCTTTTTAAGCCGTGCATTTTCCGATTCTAACTCCTTTAATTTAGTAATCATCGGTAAAGCCATACCACCATACTTTGATCTCCATTTATAAAATGTCGCTGATGGTATTTTGTGCTCTCTCAGTATAGACGCTACAGGCATCCCACCGCTCGCTTGCTTTAAGATAGACATGATTTGGCTATCACTGTGCTTTGATATTGTCATTTATAGAATCTCCTCCTTTGTTTCTAGAAAATTCTACTCCTTTTGTCGATTGTTTTTGGGGGGGTTACCGTTTGATCTTCTATGCTCTATAATATGTCTAGATACTCAACTAGCAGAGCAGAGCTTTTTAACGATTTATATTGCACATATTTAACACCTCCATACATTGCAAAGAAACTATAAGCAGCACCGGTCTTACCGAACCGTTTAAAGCATCAACCCAACTAACACCTGATTTATAGGTAGAATAAAAGAGAATATTGCTCTACCATTTCTTGTGATATGGTAAGCTCTGTAAAAGTCTTGGATTGATTGAGTTTGTTATTGGCAATTTGACGATCTAAAATATTTATCTCGTGTTTTTTTGTCGTTAATATCTTTGTATATTTTTAAAATCTCAGGAATGATAGAACTAATAAAGCCTGTAATCGCTGCAAATAAAGTAATCATAAATACCTATCTATATAATTTAGGATAAGTATAGCAAAGATTAATTACTGCACTAAGAAAGAGGAAAAAAGCGGTAGCATGGACTATGTCATTCCCGCGTAGGCGGGAATCCAGCATAAAGCGAGCTTTTAATTTTAAAAATTTACTGTATTTATATTTTTTTTTTGGATTCCTGCTTTCGCAGGAATGACATAGAGCACGTTTAATAATCTCTACAACAACACCAATAATAGGAACTACTTCAGATTAGACCAAATGCGGTTTTTTGCAATATAGAAAAAGATAGTAAGCACTACTAAAAACATCATAACTTTAAGACCCATAGATTTACGGTGTTCCATTTCCGGCTCAGCTGCCCATTGCAGAAATACCGCAACATCATGGCTCATCTGCTCTACGCTTGTTTTAGTACCGTCCATATAGGTTACCTGCCCGTCTGTAAGCGGCGGCGGCATTGCTATTTGCTCACCTGGAAAATACGGATTATAATGAGTCCCTTGCATCAACTTAAAATCTGCCGGTGGTTCGGTATAGCCGGTAAGCAGCGAATATATATAATTAGCTCCATCATGACGTGCTTTTATTATCAACGATAAATCAGGAGGATGTGCTCCGTTATTAGCTGCTCTTGCTGCCTGCTCATTAGGGTAAGGAGGTACAAAACGATCGGATGGAAGAGCGGGACGGTCAAACATCTCACCGTCATCATTCGGACCATCTTTTACCGTATAGCCTTTGGCAATCTCTTTTATCTCATCATCCGAAAAGCCAATATCTTTCAAGTTACGGTAATATAAATTGTTTAAACCGTGGCAAACGCTACAAACTTCTTTATAGACCTGAAAACCTCTTTGTGCTGCTTCACGATTAACTGTGCCAAATACACCGTCAAACGACCATTTCATCTTTTTTGGATGTAATGCTTCTTCACCTGCTAGGCATACGCTAGAAGTTATTAATATGATGATAGAGATAAGTAATTTTGTTTTCATAAATTTTTTATATCTTCGTGACGATGTCAGTCCTACAAAGCATTACCGGGATCGGTGTCATTCCTGCGAAAGCAGGAATCCAAAAAAATCCTAAATACAAAGCTCGATTTATCTCGCGTTATAGTGGATTCCTGCTTTCGCAGGAATGGCATCGAGTAGGTCTTTCGATCCATGCAACAAGGTTATATCAACGCGGGAATGACATAAAACCATCTGCTCGCAATGACGACTTCGGTACTGCAATGACAGTATCACAACTCCTCCGGTAGAGGTAGCGACTTCTCATATTTACCTACCAGCGGCAAGGCTGCTAAGAAATGGAAAAAGTAATAACAAGCAGCAAAGCGGCTAATTGTAATATACGGCTCTTCCGCCGGCTGTCCGCCTAAATAACCGAGTAATAAACAATCTGCCATAAATATCCAAAAAGCAATTCTATATATCGGTCTATAATTGCTACTTCTGACTTTTGAAGTATCAAGCCACGGTAGTAAGAATAACACGAATATACTTCCGAACATTAATAACACTCCACCGAGCTTAGACGGTACGGCTCTAAGGATTGCATAAAACGGTAGAAAATACCATTCAGGTACGATATGAGCAGGCGTAACTAAAGGATTTGCCGGGACGTAATTATCGGGATGCCCTAAATAATTAGGTTCGTAAAAAATAAAATAGGTAAATATTATGAAATAAACTCCGAAACCGACAAAATCCTTTACGGTATAATAAGGGTGGAAAGGGATAGTATCTTTAGGACTTTTAACGTCGATACCTTTCGGATTATTTGAACCATGTTGATGCAAGGCTACCAAATGCAACATCACTAAAGCAACGATAATAAACGGTAATAAATAATGCAGTGAAAAGAATCTGTTTAATGTCGGATTATCAACGGAAAAGCCGCCCCATAACCACGTAACTATCGACTTCCCTATTAATGGAATAGCTGAAAATAAGTTAGTAATAACCGTAGCTCCCCAGTAGCTCATCTGCCCCCAAGGCAGTACATAGCCCATAAAAGCAGTAGCCATCATGGTTAGAAAAATGATAATACCAATATGCCAAAGCAACTCTCTCGGTGCTTTATAAGAGCCGTAATACAAACCTCTTGCTATGTGTAAGTATACGGCAGCAAAAAACATCGATGCACCTACCGCATGAGTATAACGCAGTAACCAGCCGTAATTAACGTTACGCATGATTCGTTCAACACTATCGAAAGCATGATCAACATGCGGTGTATAGTGCATAGCAAGTATCACACCGGTAATTATCTGAATTACTAATGCAATACCTGCGATAGAACCTAAATTCCATAAATAGCTAAGATTTTTTGGAGTTTGATAATGGCTAAAATGCTTTAGGAAAGAGAAAATAGGTAGGCGATAATCTATCCATTCTATAATAGCATTGGGCTTTTTAGGGGTAATATCTTCATTCATAAATAACTACCCGATTCTAATTTTTTTGTCGCTAATAAAACTATAAGGCGGCACTGCTAAATTTAAAGGAGCAGGACCTCTTCTAACCCTACCTGAAGAATCATATTGTGAGCCATGGCACGGACAGAACCATCCGTCATACTCACCTTGATTAACAAGCGGCACACAACCTAAATGCGTGCAAATCCCGATTGTTACAAGCCAATTATCATACCCTGCTTTCACACGCGATTCATCAGTCTCAGGATCAATAAGCTCCGACATCTTTACCGCTCTTGCTTCAGCTATTTTATCAGGAGTACGGTTCGTTATAAAAACCGGTTTACCTTGCCATTTAACCGTAACTGTTTGCCCTACCGCAATATTTGATAGATCAACCTCAATTGATGATAAAGCAAGCACGTCTGCGGAAGGGTTTAAGGAATCAACGAGAGGCCAAAGCGTACACACAGCCCCAACTGCTGCAACACTACTAGCCGTTAGAACCATAAAATCACGACGTGTAGTTTGTTTGTTTTTATTATCTTCAGTATCCGACATATAATATTAAAGTGACATAAATTAACGATTATTATTACTACCGCTTTGGGTATTATTAAGATTATTTGGATTTTCTAGTTCTTCATAAGGATTTATTATGGGAGGTTCAGCGTCTGCAGCACTATCTGCTTGTTTTGGTGTAAGCTTATTTATTTCATCTTCTAACACTTTTGCCCCTGTCCCTTCTTCATGCTTATATTCTCCGGGATTACTTAAGCAATTCCAAAAACTAACTAAATGATTCCAATTAGGACCGAGTTTTGTAGTACAATTTTGAGCAACTGCTTTAGTTGTATCTAATATCTCAACTGTAGTTTCAGTAAAGTAATCTATAAACCCGATTTTTTTTAAGCCCAATACTGTATAATATAAAGTAATCAAGGAAGCAACTGCTATAATTAAATACCATTTAGTGATAATAGACCACAGAAAAAATCCCATAGGATTAGCTGCAATTAACCTTCGTAAAGCCTGCCACATATATTTTTCTCAAAAAAATTTATTAATAATATTCATCTTTATTTTATATCACTACATTAGTAAAAATAAAGCAAAATCACGTAATATTATAAATATTTTTAATTAAATAGGAACTCAAGAAGAATGAAATCGGTAAAAATACTAAATTCATTCCTATCGTAATAAAAATTAATTGTAAGTTATTATCTTGTAATATTAAGCCCGTCATTATAATATTCGGAATTAATAGCGGCATAATAAACGTACCGACAAAGTTAGCATTCTTCTTAAAATAACATTGCACGCTACCGGATAACACTACTAAACTACTTGATAAAACTAACATCATCCATACGCTAATAAAGAAAAATATTATCTCAAGCAAAGTTTGATCAAAAAAAACATAAATAATGGGTAAAACAAAAACCAGCCCTACCGTACTACTGATAAATATAGCAAAAAATTTAGCTAATATAATTTTTTCATAACTGACCGCCGATAACAATAATTCTAAAGTACCGTCTTCCAAATCAGATTTAAATATAACCGCAGAAAAACCGATTAATGAAATTAATAAACAAATTACCGAAAAAATTAAACCGAATTTGTTAATATCCCTTTCACTGTTAATTAAAACAGTACTAATTATGCAAAATAAAAAAAATATAACTATATATTTAATTATATTATTAATACGATTCTGCACTATAAATTCACGCTTAATTAATAAAAGTAAGTTATTCATGATTATTAAATACATTATAAATTAAGTACATTATTGCAGAAACCGTCAAACCTATACCAATTTCAACAATAACTATAGCGATATGCTGAGCAAGTAACTTATCATCGATAAAATTTGTTAATGTATAATAATTTAAATAATTATCGTTAAAAAAGAGTGATATTGTTCCTACAATTGCATATATTGCTACACCTAAAACAGCAATAGAAATTAGCACGTTAGGAGGAAAATATCTGCTTAATTTTCGATTGCCGTAAACTAAATCATAAGCAATGAGAGCGGAAGCAAATATAACACCCGCTTGAAACCCTCCACCCGGGGAAGATTCACCATTAAGCTGAATATATATACTATATAAAATTATATAAGGTATTATAAAACTAGTGATATATTTTATTATCGGATACGCTTTTAATATAGTGGCATCCTTACTCTCTGCTATGTCATTCCCACGAAAGCGGGAACCCCCTTTCACTTCCTCAAGTTTCTTTGAAAATACCAACAACACAGCAATTCCTGCAATTAAAATTACGCTAGTTTCACCTAAAGTATCATAAGCGCGGTAGCTTGCAAGAATAGCCGCAACAAAAGAAGGTACACCTATATCTCTAGAGGTGTTTGCGAGATAATATTTACTTAAATACATATGAATAGGAGCATTATCATCACCGTAATTCGGTAATTCTAACCCTATATAAGCAAGAGTTACTACAAACAATAAACATATTAAACTTGCGGGAATAATATTAGTTCTCTCAATATTCTTTAAATCAGGAGGTAATTTACGTAACAAATTCAAATATACGCATGTTGATAAGCAAGCTCCAAGTGCTGCCTCGGTCATTGCGACATCAGGGGCATCCATAATAAGATAAGACACACCGATTAATAAGCTAAATATTGACGCAGCAATAACTGCATTTAGTAAATCTTTAGCAAAAATTATTTTTATTGAGATTAAAATCAATAAAAAAGCAATTAAGTTAAGTAGGTAATTGCCGAGATCAAAATTTAAAGCTGTTGTTACTGACATACGGTTGTTAAAATTTAATGTCATTGCGAGGAGAAACGTAGTTTCGACGTGGCAATCTTATTAAGCAGCCTGAGATTGCTCCGTCAAATTACTTCGCAATTTTCTTCGCAATGACGGTAGCTCGAATTTTCATAAATAACGATGCTTTACCGAGCGCATGAGTTGCTACCGGATTTAGTAAGAAAATCAATAAAGCCGCTAAAATTAATTTACCGGAGTTAACAATATCTGCTTCAATGCACGCAAAACCTGTTAAGCAAACAGGCACTCCAAAACTTTCAATAACACTTGCTGCATGTAATTTAGTATAAAAATCAGGAAATCTAAAAAAACCGATTATCCCTGAAAATATAGCAAATAATCCAATAATTACTAATAATATTCCTATATAGTATAGTGTCATTGTGTTTATCCTTTTTTCGTCATTCCCGCAAGACCTTGTTGAGTAGATATAAAAAAAGTAGCTGCGAACTAAGAAAAGTAGTAAATCGACAAAAAACTTAACCACAAGTGTGTATGTCAAAGCTACAAAAAGTTTGCAACTGGAAAGAATATAACAGAAGTTTAAAGAAAAGAGGAACAATAATTTTCACATTTTGTGAAGAATATTTAAAAGAGTTATATTATGGAGGGGAACAGAGGCAAGGAGGAGCGAGAAGATATAATAGCAAGATGTATGAATATTTGCTAACAATTAAGCTGTTATTAAGATTGCCATGGCGAGCAACAAGCGGATTTGCAGAAGGAATGTTTAGCAAAATATTTGCGGGTAAAGATTTAAGGGTCGTGCCTCCGTATTGCAGTTTAGAGTAAATAGTCTATAATCCTCAAACAGTAATAAGAGAGAATTATAGTTAAGGAGTTATGGCAAAAATAGATGTTAAGTGTAGATATTGTAACAACACAGAAGAAGTAATAAAGTCAGGATATTCAATTTCAAAACAACAGAGATATCAATGCAAGCGGTGTAATCGATATTTTCAATTGGGTCATGCCTCCATATTGCAGTTACGCCTATTAAAAAGCTATACGTTCAATAAGAGTACCAATAACCTTATCATGAATATCCAATGACTTGGAAAAGCAGATTGTCTTACGTGCAAGCCTCTTGCATCTCGTTCTAAGGTTCAAGTTACTTCGTTCTATCCGTTGAGTGTATTTTTTACTGATAATATGCTTTTTAGGGTCTAATAACCTAGCATAACTCCCCCATCCATCTGTATAGTAAAAAGTCACCTTGAAATTCTCTAGTTTTTCAGTAATGATTCTAATGTGCTATCACATCTTGTACCAAACGTATAAGCAACTACTTTTAACGAAATCTTATCCAAGGCATACCAAAGCCATCGTTGTCTGGATTTATTCTGTACATAAGACCATTGTTCATCTATCTCAGGAGCAATAATTACTTCTGTTGTACTGATAGAATGATTTATTGTTTTTTAATACTAGATTTTTTTAAAACACGGATAACTGTATTGATACCCACTTTTAATACTCTTACTGTATCTCTAACTCCAGAGCCGTTGATTGACATTTCTACTATTTGCTCCTTAACTCCAGGCTTAGATGCATTATTAATATACTCCAATTGAAAATATCGATTACACCGCTTGCATTGATATCTCTGTTGTTTTGAAATTGAATATCCTGACTTTATTACTTCTTCTGTGTTGTTACAATATCTACACTTAACATCTATTTTTGCCATAACTCCTTAACTATAATTCTCTCTTATTACTGTTTGAGGATTATAGACTATTTACTCTAAACTGCAATACGGAGGCACGACCAAAGCATATTATCAGTAAAAAATACACTCAACGGATAGAACGAAGTAACTTGAACCTTAGAACGAGATGCAAGAGGCTTGCACGTAAGACAATCTGCTTTTCCAAGTCATTGGATATTCATGATAAGGTTATTGGTACTCTTATTGAACGTATAGCTTTTTAATAGGCGTAACTGCAATATGGAGGCATGACCGCTTGCTTTAAGATAGACATGATTTGGCTATCACTGTGCTTTGATATTGTCATTTATAGAATCTCCTCCTTTGTTTCTAGAAAATTCTACTCCTTTTGTCGATTGTTTTTTGGGGGGGTTGCCAAGTCACAAGATGAATTAAAGAATAAAAGCAAGGTAGAGAAAGAACATTTAGCTTACAGAGATAAAGTAATAAAAGGAATTAGAGAATATAAAAATTTTGATGAAGGTTTAAAAGCATGGAAAATTAATAGCGGCTATCATCAAAGGTCAAGGGTTGAATCGTTTATGTATAATGGACTGAGAAATCAAGACAAAAAATAATCAAATTCGTTTCCTATTTTTATTATATTGTTAAGCAGCTAATTGATAATAATTTTGCGTATAATTCAGATAAACATCCATAGGTTTTTTGTAACCAATACCCGAATGAAATCTTTGATAATTATACTTATACAGATAATTATCAATACCTATCCTCAGTTCTTTAATATTTTTAAAATCATTAATAAATATACAGTTATATTTTATAGTCCTAAAAAATCTCTCTATTACGATATTATCAATACTTCGACCTTTTCCATTCATTGAGATTTGAATATTATTATCTTTTAGTATCTGTATATGGTCATGACTAGTATATTGACTACCCTGATCACTATTAAATATCTTTGGAGCATTATATTTATTAAGGGCATCCTTCAAGACATCAGTAACAAGAGTTGCATCCATAGAATTGGATAATTTATAACTTAATATAGCTTTGCTATGCCAGTCTATAATAGCCGCCATATACATAAAGCCATCATGAGTTCTAATGTAAGTAATGTCACCACTCCAAACCTCATTGACATTAGGTACATGTACTGTTTTTGTTGTTCTAGATTTAGTCCAATATTGATCAAGTAAATAACTGTATACTTTATGCTCATTATCCTTTACAGAAGTAGACTTTCTCTTATGAGGATAAATGGCTTCTATTCCCATCATCCTCATATATTTTAATACTCGATCTCTGCCAATTGAAAAACCATCCTCTAATAACTGATGATAAATATAACGATAACCAAATTCGGGATTATCTGTATATATTTCATCTATTCTATTTAAGATACTTAATTTATCTACACTAAGCGGTTTAACTTTATAATATGTTGTAGAGCGACTAATATCTAGCAACTCACATTGTCTTGTCTTTGGTAGTTGATCTAGCTTGGACTGGACAAGACTCTTTCTATTTGATAAGTCCAAGCTTTTTAGCTTTCCCACAGCCCAGTCCCTCTCCACCGTAGCTTTCCCAAGAGCTTTAGCTAGTTCATCATTTTGTTCTTTGAGATCACTAATTTGTTCTTGATATTCACTCAAAACTTTAGCTGGCTCAAAAGCTAGAGCTGCATTAGCAACAAACTGCTTTTTCCAATTCTGAATTGTCTTGGAGCTTATCTCATATTTTGATGCTAATTGACTTAAGGTAGCATCCTCTTTTATTAATTCTAATACTACCTTAGTCTTTTCTTCACTACTGAAAATCCTAACCTTATTTTTCTTCATCTTTCCTCCTAAGTTTTACCTATTTATTGTAACTTATTTCGGAAACTTGAGTACTATTTTTTCTGTCCTGTTTTCTCAGTCCATTATACCTTTATACCCACCACCTCTATCAGTTAAAATACGAAGTACTGGTATTTGCTGACTCTCATACCATGGTAACACTCTATCATTAAGCATGTCAGCAGCGGTAAGTGCTGTTTTATCAGTATATAGTTTAGCCTCTGCAACCCGAGTGTAACTATCAATAAACACTTGAGAATATACCTTGCCTATGCCTTTAAAATTACCTACATAATATGTGTCTTGGCATCCTAGATAACCTGGATGCTGTGTATCAATCTCACCATGAGCTTCTTTCTCGCTACGCCGTTTCTCTAATACTTGTAACTGAGCTTCGGTAAGAACAATACCATCCTGAGCCATTTTGGCTTCTAATGCTTTAAGTCTTTTATTGATATTATTTAAATCATTACGTAGCCAAATAGATCTAACTCCTCCAGGTGATACAAGAATACCAGTCTTTTTAAGCTCATTTGATACTCGCAGCTGACCATAAGCGGGGTATTCTATTGCCATATCTAATACTGCTCTCTCTACGGCAGGATCAACTCTATTCGCTATAATTGGCTTCTTCCGACTAATCTCATATAATGCTTCTTCTCCTCCTGTTTCATATAACTCTTTAAACCTATAATAACTGTCTCTACTGTAGCCCATAGCTTTACATGCTGACGATATACTACCAAGACTCCTAGCTAATTCTAGTAATCCTATTTTTGGCTTTATTATTTTTTGATTTAGATTCATCTCTAATCCTCCATTTAATATTATCTTAATTTTACTAAATGTAAGATTAAATCTCAACTATTACACAATAAGAGTACCAATAACCTTATCATGAATATCCAATGACTTGGAAAAGCAGATTGTCTTACGTGCAAGCCTCTTGCATCTCGTTCTAAGGTTCAAGTTACTTCGTTCTATCCGTTGAGTGTATTTTTTACTGATAATATGCTTTTTAGGGTCTAATAACCTAGCATAACTCCCCCATCCATCTGTATAGTAAAAAGTCACCTTGAAATTCTCTAGTTTTTTCAGTAATGATTCTAATGTGCTATCACATCTTGTACCAAACGTATAAGCAACTACTTTTAACGAAATCTTATCCAAGGCATACCAAAGCCATCGTTGTCTGGATTTATTCTGTACATAAGACCATTGTTCATCTATCTCAGGAGCAATAATTACTTCTGTTGTACTGATAGAATGATTTATTGTTTTTTAATACTAGATTTTTTTAAAACACGGATAACTGTATTGATACCCACTTTTAATACTCTTACTGTATCTCTAACTCCAGAGCCGTTGATTGACATTTCTACTATTTGCTCCTTAACTCCAGGCTTAGATGCATTATTAATATACTCCAATTAAAAATATCGATTACACCGCTTGCATTGATATCTCTGTTGTTTTGAAATTGAATATCCTGACTTTATTACTTCTTCTGTGTTGTTACAATATCTACACTTAACATCTATTTTTGCCATAACTCCTTAACTATAATTCTCTCTTATTACTGTTTGAGGATTATAGACTATTTACTCTAAACTGCAATACGGAGGCACGACCCTGAATATATCAGTAAATTATTGAGCAAGTGGGCAAAAGAAAAGAATATCAAGTTATTATTCATTCAGCCAGGCATGCCTCAGCAAAATGCATATATTGAAAGATATAATAGAACTGTAAGATATGATTGGTTAAATCAGTATTTATTTGTTAATATACAAGAAGCACAGGATCTTGCAACTCAATGGCTTTGGTCTTATAATAACGAAAGACCTAATATGGCTATTGGCGGTATAACACCAATACAAAAATTAGCTCTCGCAACTTAACTCTCTACTCTCTATTGCGATTAAAAATGGGAGGATTACCAGATTGCTTCGTCGATCCCTATGGCGTCTTCTCGCAATGACGAAAAAAAACTCTACACACAACGCCGCCGGAGGGGTCACGGAATAACATTTATTTTTTCTTTTGACTATTAATAGCAGCATTCAACGCTAATTTAAACCACTTGCCTAATAACTCTTGATCCTCCATAATTTCAGATACCACCTTCCAATATGATAAAGTTACAAGTTTACCTTTACTTTGATATATAAATGGCTCAGAACCAAAAGATTGAAAATATTCATAAGTGCTTAGGTCTGACTTAAAATATAATTCATTGCCTTAATAATTCCTACCATAACACCACTCTTATATATACCATATCCACCAAACATTGCACGAACGGTTACTGAACCATATGGTTCTAACAATTCTTTGACATATTCAGTAAGTTCATTTTTATTCATAATAATCGCTTCAAATACAGTAGCCCATAAATAAACATACCTAATATAATAAACAATGGAGTTAAAGGTAAGTCAAAATAGAAAGAACTAAGTGCAGCACAAAAATTAATAAATAAAGAGATAAAAATTGATATTATAATCATCTGAGAGGGGCTATATGCCACAAACCGTGCAATCATTGCAGGAATAAGTAAAACAGCGGTCACCATCAATGCACCGACAATCTTTATAGCAGAAAATACCGATAATGAGAGAAGAAGTAAAAATATTAGCTCAATAATATTAACTTTTAAGCCTTTTATGACTGCAATATCTCTATTGATGATTATAAGAAGAATTTGATTATAAAAATATACTATAAAGCTTATAATAGTTATTAGCACTACCCCTAGTATAATCAAATCATTAAAAGACACAGATAAAATATCCCCAAACAATAAATTTACTATATTGTTCTGCGAGGAAGTAAAATAATTAATAACTAAAGCAATAGCGAGCATAAAGCTAGAAATCAAATTAATAACTGCATTTTTTTCAGAATTATTTTTAAAAATAAACACAAATAATGAAAAAAGAATTGCAACTATTATTCCTGAATATATTAATGGAAAATGTGCTATAATGCTTATGCTAGCCGCTAAAAAACTGCTATGAGCAAGCCCGTCACCGAAATAAATATATCTCTTCCATAGGGCAATGCAGCCAAGGGGAGCAAATATGCAGCTAATTAAAATTAAGGCTAGTATTATTAAAGTCATCTGAGTATATTATATATGTTTGTTGTATAGTGTGGTGATTCTGATGTCATTCCTGCATAGGCGGGAATTCAGCAAAATATATAAAAATTTATTTTGTACTAATATTAAGTTTATTTATTATAGATTCCCGCCTGCGCAGATAATGACATATACTACTTGATAATAATATAATACCTATATCATAGACTATGTCTTCAATCGATAAAAAAGAATTAGAAAAATTTGAGAAAAGTTCTCATAATTGGTGGAATAAGGATGGGGAATTCGGTATCTTACACCGCATAAATCCTATTCGCCTTGAATATATAATAGAGAAAATAACCTCGCATTACAATGATATTTCTAGTAGGCCTCTTTGGAAATTCGCTTATAGGGAGGAATTTGAAGGAGACACGGAAGCACTTGCCACTGCAGCGTATATAAGCATACGTGAGGATGCGAGTACCGGATCGACGTACAAATTACCCCTAGAAGTAGAGTTTCCGAAGAGGTCTAGTTTAGAAATATTAGACGTCGGTTGCGGCGGAGGGTTAATTGCAACGCCTTTAGCTGCTCAAGGTTTTAATGTTACAGCCATTGACGCTCTGCAAAGTAATATTGAAACGGCAAGCACTTATGCTAAGGAAAACGGCGTAAAAGTAAATTATTTACAATCTACTATAGAAGAATTACAGAGTGACAAGCTATATGATGTAGTAATTTGTCTTGAGGTTATTGAACATGTAGAAAACGTGCAGCAATTTATACTAAATTTGGTCAAACATATTAAGCCAAATGGTATGGCAATAATTTCTACGATTAACCGTACTAAAAAAGCTTATGTACTTGGAATAATAGTTGCTGAATATGTTTTAGGTTGGGTACCTAAAAACACTCATGATTATAGCAAATTTTTAAAACCATCAGAATTTTATGAAATGCTTACGGATACCGACATCGAAATTAAAGAGCTGAAAGGCTTGGTATATGATCCTGCTAAAAATGAATGGAAATTAAGCGACGATATAGACGTAAATTATTTTATGTGTTTGGGTAGGAAAACAAACCGTCATTGCGAGGAAATTACGAAGTAATTGACAAAGCAATCTCAGGATATTTGATGAGATTGCCACGCAGCCATGGCTGCGGTCTTGTTGCATGGCTTGAAAAACACACTCGCTGTCATTCCTGCGAAAGCAGGAAGGACATAAAGAGCATTACCGGTCCACGCAATTGTAAAGGTTACGTAACCTTTACACGGTATGACACCGAAGGTGTTTTTTGAGCTATGCAACAACGCCTACAGTCGCTCGCAATAACATATATATATTTAAAAAAGATAATAAATGACTAATAACGTAATCACTAGATTTGCTCCGTCACCGACGGGATTTTTACATATAGGTTCGGCAAGAACTGCTTTATTTAACTATTTGTTTGCAAGGTATCATAACGGTAAATTCTTGCTTCGCATCGAAGACACCGATAAAGAGAGATCAACTAAAGAAGCTGTAAAAGCTATATTCGCAGGTCTAAAATGGCTAGGACTTGATTGGGACGGCGAAGTTATATTTCAGTCTAAACGTAATAATCTTTACAAAGAGGCAGCACTAAGATTACTACAAGAAGGTAAAGCATATTATTGTTTTACTAGCCAAGAAGAAATAGAAAGACAGCGGCAAAAAGCTTTAGAAAATAAACAACATTTTATTTTTAATAGCGAGTGGCGTGATAAAGATTCGTCCACCTACCCTACCGATATTAAACCAGTAATACGCCTAAAAGTACCTTGTGAAGGTAGTATAACCATTCATGACACTTTACAAGGCGATGTAGTAATTGAAAACTTGCATATAGACGATATGGTACTACTCCGGGCAGACGGCACTGCTACTTACATGCTAGCCGTTGTAGTAGATGATCATGATATGGGTATAACTCATATTATTAGAGGTGACGATCATTTAACCAATGCAGCAAGGCAAATTGCTATTTATCAGGCTTTCGGCTATGAAGTACCGAGCATGACTCATATACCTTTAATTCATGGAGCAGACGGAGCAAAATTATCCAAAAGGCATGGGGCTTTAGGTGTTGAAGCTTATAAGGATATGGGATATTTACCGGAAAGTTTGTGTAATTATTTATTGCGTCTTGGATGGAGTCACGGTGATGATGAAATTATCTCACCGGCTCAGGCTATAGAATGGTTTAATCTTGATTCACTTGGTAAATCACCTTCTAAGCTTGATTTTGCTAAGATGAATAGCCTTAATGCCCATTACTTAAGAATGCTTGACAATGATAGCTTAACTTCAAAGACTGTAGAGATATTGAAACAAAATTATAAGATTAGTGAGAAAGAGGTAAGTTATATAAAACAAGCAATGCCGAGCTTGTTAGTTAGAAGCGAAACATTACTTGATCTAGCACGGCTTGCTCAAATTTATCTCATAGATTCGCCTATCATTTATAACCAAGATGCAAAAGAGATAATAGAAAATTTTGATACAGATTTAATCAAACAAGTTATAGAATCCTTAAGCAAACTTGAGCAGTTTGATAAGGAATCCGTGCAGAATAAATTTAAAGAAATAGCAACTCATAATGGCTTAAAGCTAAATGACATTATGAAACCCGTAAGAGCTTTAATAACTGGCATGACCGCATCGCCTAGCGTATTTGAAATTGCGGAAATTTTAGGAAAAGAAAATATTTTAAAAAGGTTAGAAATTATATGAAAGATTGTATAAAAAAAATTGCTTTTGTTCTTAGTGGATTATTTATAATAACCGGTACTTTTATTGTATACAGAGTAGAAAATGTCGATGCTTCATCAGCACCAAAAAAGTACGGAGCGTGGACCTTAAATTGCACTCTTAATAATGAGAAAAAACAACTTTGCTTCTTATCACAACAAATTAATAATCTAGAGAAAGATAAAGAAAAGGAAATATTAGCCATTTATCACATAAGTGATTTCAATGGGGAGCAAGAAGAACAGGAATTAAAAATAATAGAAATAGTCCCGTCAAATGTTCAAATTCCGGCAGGTACAGTTATTAATAGCGGTGATAAACGAATAGCAGCCGGAAAATACGTAAATTGTACGGTAAACGGCTGTCAGGCTTTGGCTGTTATTACAAAAGATGATCTAGATATGATTTTATCAAACGATAATTATTTAGAACTAATCACTGCAGACGGCAAACAAGCTAAAATTTCATTTATAAAAGACGGTCTAAAGGAAGGTCTAAAAGCGTTGAGTAGATAGTAACGGAATTTAAGCTGTAATAGTTGAGATTTAATCTTACATTTAGTAAAATTAAGATAATATTAAATGGAGGATTAGAGATGAATCTAAATCAAAAAATAATAAAGCCAAAAATAGGATTACTAGAATTAGCTAGGAGTCTTGGTAGTATATCGTCAGCATATAAAGCTATGGGTTACAGTAGAGACAGTTATTATAGGTTTAAAGAGTTATATGAAACAGGAGGAGAAGAAGCATTATATGAGATTAGTCGGAAGAAGCCAATTATAGCGAATAGAGTTGATCCTGCCGTAGAGAGAGCAGTATTAGATATGGCAATAGAATACCCCGCTTATGGTCAGCTGCGAGTATCAAATGAGCTTAAAAAGACTGGTA
Source organism: Rickettsia senegalensis (assembly GCF_056135685.1). Taxonomy (NCBI): domain Bacteria; kingdom Pseudomonadati; phylum Pseudomonadota; class Alphaproteobacteria; order Rickettsiales; family Rickettsiaceae; genus Rickettsia; species Rickettsia senegalensis. Next base: position 25,182 of record NZ_JBVYTQ010000002.1, read on the forward strand.
TTCTTGTATCACCTGGAGGAGTTAGATCTATTTGGCTACGTAATGATTTAAATAATATCAATAAAAGACTTAAAGCATTAGAAGCCAAAATGGCTCAGGATGGTATTGTTCTTACCGAAGCTCAGTTACAAGTATTAGAGAAACGGCGTAGCGAGAAAGAAGCTCATGGTGAGATTGATACACAGCATCCAGGTTATCTAGGATGCCAAGACACATATTATGTAGGTAATTTTAAAGGCATAGGCAAGGTATATTCTCAAGTGTTTATTGATAGTTACACTCGGGTTGCAGAGGCTAAACTATATACTGATAAAACAGCACTTACCGCTGCTGACATGCTTAATGATAGAGTGTTACCATGGTATGAGAGTCAGCAAATACCAGTACTTCGTATTTTAACTGATAGAGGTGGTGAGTATAAAGGTAATATAGAACATCATGCTTTTGAATTGTTCTTAAGCATTGAGGGTATTGAGCATACTACTACTAAAGCATATTCTCCTCAAACAAATGGTATGTGTGAACGTTTTAATAAAACTATGAAACAAGAATTCTTTGATACTGCTATGCGTAAAAAGATCTATACTGATCTTGATGATCTACAACTAGATCTTGATATTTGGCTAGAATATTATAATAATGAAAGACCGCATTCCGGTAAATATTGCTATGGAAAAACACCTATGCAGACTTTTATGGATAGTAAAAAGTTAGCTGTTGAAAAGAATAACGAAATCTTATATCTTGAATACTCATCTGACAGTCATAACTTATCAGACATTCAGATATAATTTTTATAATGTCTGTAAGATTAAATCTTGACTTCTACACTCATCTGACAGTCATAACTTATCAGACATTCAGATATAATTTTTATAATGTCTGTAAGATTAAATTTTGACTTCTACAGCGTGAACTGTTTCCCTCTGTCATTCCGTGTTTTATTCACGGAATCCAGTTAAAAATATAATGTATTTTAGTTGTTTTCTGGACACCGTGAACAAGTTACCAAATGACACTGAGTGCGTTGTCCAATCCACGCAGCAGGCAATTGTTAGAGGCTCTCGATGCTCTGACCTACTAATTCAGTTTCACCCTCAAAATAAAATGTACTCATATCTATGTTTTGCTTAACACATTTATGACCTAAACCTTCATGTGCAGCATTAGATAGTGCGCCATTATCCTGATCTACGGTCCATGTGAAAATTCCTCCAAGACCAAATTTCTTTACATATTCTGCTTTAGCTTTAACAGTTCTAGGTGTGTCTATGGACATAAATACTTTAGATGTAGGATTGTAAAGGAAATCAGCATTAGCTACTGTATCAGTATAAAGTATAAATCCATTTTTCCCTTTTCCTGTGCTTGGATCAAAATAATTAAAATAAACATCATTCTGCTCAGTAACACCGTTTTCAAAAGTTCCAACTATTTGAGGATCTACTTTATATGTACCCTTTAATGGAGAAACTGACTCTATCTCTACCTCACGTGCATTACGGCTATAACCTGCATAACCTATATGCACACATTTCGCAGGGATCTGCAGTTTTTCAATAAGATATTGTACAGATTGATCTATAGACCACTCATTATTGTCGCTGCCACTACTATAAAGGTTAGTATGGTGTGCTAATTTTCCCTCTCCGTAGGTACCACCGAAAAGATCATATGTCATCAAGTGAATTTGGGTTACTCCTGCAGCAACCAAGTCTTTTATATTTGATAGCGCTAGTTTTGCAGGATCAGCTGCTGCTGCTATAGCAATGACAACATCTGTATGCCCCTTGGTGTTAAGTGTTTCTCTTAACTCTTTAACTAATAATGTATAATTCCTACCATCTTCAGGACCATGTGGGTTACCATTCCCTGCTGCTCCTGGATATTCCCAATCAATATCAATTTGTTTATACATTGGAAATTTTTCTATAAACTTTACTATTGAGTCATTGAATATTTTACGAGTTTCTGGAGATTTAGCCATTTCATGAAAAGCTTCGCTCATAGTCCATCCGCCGACGCTAAGGGCAAATTTTGTTCCCTCAGGACTTGCTTTTTTTAGGTTGTGAAAAGCACCTAGTGCTCCTTGAGCTTTTTGTTGGGTGTATAAGTTTGGGTAGTCTTCACTTACGTATGCTGGAAAACCACAATTAACATATGCTGCAAGCATATCCCAATTACCAACGGTGGTCATTTCAAACTTTTGTAATCCTAACTGATCAGCAGATAGTTTTATGATTGCTTCTTTTTCTCCTTTATCACCATTGATTGCAGCAAATCCTAAAACCAGCTTGTCAAAATTGTGATTATAATGTTTCTTTATATCTACGCCTCGCCCAGCCTCATTAATCGTTGCAGGCTTCTGTAGGCGTCCGTCAAATTGTGACCAAGCCGTATAGTAACCACCAACTTCAAATTTCTTATCTGACTCATATTTATTGTAAACATCTTTAAGTACCCTACCTGATGTATAACTAAAGTTAATAGTTTCGCTCTTAGGATTAAACCCAGTCAGTGTATATGTCTGCTCAGTTAAATCATCTTTTTGTACTAGTTTACTAGTTCCTGGCTCTGGTTCTGGCTCTGGCTCTGGTTCTGGCTCTGGCTCTGGTTCTGGCTCTGGTTCTGGCTCTGGTTCTGGCTCTGGCTCTGGATTCCCTATTAGTTCACCATTAAAAGTAAATTTTTCAGGTAGTGCATTTGGATTAGGAAGCACCGCCGGATTAAAATTCACCCCAAAAGTTACAGTTACAGAACCGTTAGCCGGTAGAGTTGCTAAATGTTCTGCTAACTTACCTTTAATTACAGGTAAAGTATTTGTTTGATGAGTAAAACCGGTATGAGCGTTAATTGGTTGTGTAGGATTAATGTGTTCTACTTTACTAAGATCAAAACTTATTTCCGGAGCAAATACTGCCTGGTTAGTATTGTTTTTTATTGTAACTTCTAATGGAAAATACCATCCAGTATCATGAGAACTTGTTACCCATTTTGCAGTAATTTCATATGACGACATAAAATAACCTCTTTAGTTTAATTGTTAAAAATTATAAATATTTTTGAAATAAAAATAGATTGAATAATAATCTACCTTTACAGTTAACAATGATTACTAAATTTTCAATATATTGCAAGAAGTTATAAAACACTAAAACGAAAAAATATTTGAGAATAAATAAAAAAAGCTTTTCTTTTTATTAAATTTTATTAACTGTTTTTATATTTTTACTTAAGCTACTAGATATTATTATACTGATTTCTTCAATTTATTATGTTAACAAAAATTAATATTAATGTAATGTAGCTGTGTAAAAAAATCACAAGAATATAATTCTATTTAAAAATCAAGATATAGTTTAACTTGTGCTTAACCATTGGCACCCCCCAAAAACAATCGACAAAAGGAGTAGAATTTTCTAGAAACAAAGGAGGAGATTCTATAAATGACAATATCAAAGCACAGTGATAGCCAAATCATGTCTATCTTAAAGCAAGCGAGCGGTGGGATGCCTGTAGCGTCTATACTGAGAGAGCACAAAATACCATCAGCGACATTTTATAAATGGAGATCAAAGTATGGTGGTATGGCTTTACCGATGATTACTAAATTAAAGGAGTTAGAATCGGAAAATGCACGGCTTAAAAAGATGTATGCTGAGGAAAGGCTAAGAGCTGATATATTAAAGGAAGTACTTGAAAAAAAGTTAGGAAGCCATCTCAAAGGCGGGAGATGGCTAAAATAATATCTGGAGAAAAAGATATTTCTATAAGGAGTGCATGCAAGATCTTTGGTGTCAGCGAAACATGCTATAGATATAAAAGGAAGCTATCATCTGAGGATGATATTATAGCAGGCCAGCTAATGCGTTTAGTAGGTGATCAAAAGAACTGAGGCCTTGGCCTCTGCTTTTTATATTTACGTAATATCAAAGGTTTTGGTTGGAATCATAAACGTGTATACAGGATATATAAGGAGCTAGCCCTTAATATGAGAATAAAGCCTAAGAAGAGATTACTTAGAGCAAAGCCTAAAAAGCTTATAGTGTCTAAAACAATAAATGATTGCTGGTCCATGGATTTTATGCACGATAGTTTAGAGAATGGTAGGAAATATCGTTTATTTAATGTGATTGATGACTTTAATAGAGAGAGCCTTGGTACTGAGACTGATTTTTTATTGTCAGCAGGAAGAGTTATCAGGTCACTAGATCAAATTATAGAATGGCGAGGTAAGCCAAAATCTATACGTTGTGATAATGGACCTGAATATATCAGTAAATTATTGAGCAAGTGGGCAAAAGAAAAGAATATCAAGTTATTATTCATTCAGCCAGGCATGCCTCAGCAAAATGCATATATTGAAAGATATAATAGAACTGTAAGATATGATTGGTTAAATCAGTATTTATTTGTTAATATACAAGAAGCACAGGATCTTGCAACTCAATGGCTTTGGTCTTATAATAACGAAAGACTTAATATGGCTATTGGCGGTATAACACCAATACAAAAATTAGCTCTCGCAACTTAACTCTCTACTCTCTATTGCGATTAAAAATGGGAGGATTACCCATTGATTATCGATCAATTTAAAAAATAAATATCATATCTTTCTAAAATCTTATTAATTTTCTTATAAAAATATTTGATACTAATAATATGTATATACTCCTTTTAAAAGAAGTTTAAATAATTAGTAGGTTTATGGAAGATATTGATACTTGGCAGCAAAAATTTGAGGTTTATGATTATAGTAATAAATTAATTGATCGAATTAAATATTTGAATACTATAGTAGACTCGCCTATAGATATCACAGAAATTGAAAAAGGTCTTTATTATACCCGTAAATATCATGCTTCTCAAATGCGTCAATCAGGGGAGCCTTATTATTCTCACCCTATAGAAGTTGCAATCATGCTTGCAGATTTTACGGCTCTTGAGGCTCCTAAACTTTACAAATCGTATATGACAAATGTCGCCCTTCTTCATGATACTATAGAGGATACAATACTTACATACGCTGATATTAGCAAAATTTTTGATAAGAATATTGCCGGTAGCGTAGAACGTTTAACAAGAATTAAGCTGTACGGTAAAATTAGCTCCGGTGAAATGTTAAATTTACTAATACAGGAACAAAGATATGATAACGCACTTATTAAAGCGTTTGATCGCCTACATAATTTACAAACTATAAATGCTAAATCTACAGAAAAGGTTTTAGAAACAGTAAAAGAAACTATAGAAAGTTTCTTACTCATAGCAGCTTATTTAGAAATACGAACCGTAGAACAACAACTATTAAATGTTTGCACTAATTTTATCAAGCAACATTTCCCTTCAGAACAAAAAGAAATATTTCAAAAAGCCTGTTTACGAAATTTCTTTTTTAAACTTCAAAATAATACAAAATAAATTAAAGAGTATACAATACTACTTTAGAAAGAAAGTGTATATTAGCTAAAATGTAATAGTTGAGATTTAATCTTACATTTAGTAAAATTAAGATAATATTAAATGGAGGATTAGAGATGAATCTAAATCAAAAAATAATAAAGCCAAAAATAGGATTACTAGAATTAGCTAGGAGTCTTGGTAGTATATCGTCAGCATATAAAGCTATGGGTTACAGTAGAGACAGTTATTATAGGTTTAAAGAGTTATATGAAACAGGAGGAGAAGAAGCATTATATGAGATTAGTCGGAAGAAGCCAATTATAGCGAATAGAGTTGATCCTGCCGTAGAGAGAGCAGTATTAGATATGGCAATAGAATACCCCGCTTATGGTCAGCTGCGAGTATCAAATGAGCTTAAAAAGACTGGTATTCTTGTATCACCTGGAGGAGTTAGACCTATTTGGCTACGTAATGATTTAAATAATATCAATAAAAGACTTAAAGCATTAGAAGCCAAAATGGCTCAGGATGGTATTGTTCTTACCGAAGCTCAGTTACAAGTATTAGAGAAACGGCGTAGCGAGAAAGAAGCTCATGGTGAGATTGATACACAGCATCCAGGTTATCTAGGATGCCAAGACACATATTATGTAGGTAATTTTAAAGGCATAGGCAAGGTATATTCTCAAGTGTTTATTGATAGTTACACTCGGGTTGCAGAGGCTAAACTATATACTGATAAAACAGCACTTACCGCTGCTGACATGCTTAATGATAGAGTGTTACCATGGTATGAGAGTCAGCAAATACCAGTACTTCGTATTTTAACTGATAGAGGTGGTGAGTATAAAGGTAATATAGAACATCATGCTTTTGAATTGTTCTTAAGCATTGAGGGTATTGAGCATACTACTACTAAAGCATATTCTCCTCAAACAAATGGTATGTGTGAACGTTTTAATAAAACTATGAAACAAGAATTCTTTGATACTGCTATGCGTAAAAAGATCTATACTGATCTTGATGATCTACAACTAGATCTTGATATTTGGCTAGAATATTATAATAATGAAAGACCGCATTCCGGTAAATATTGCTATGGAAAAACACCTATGCAGACTTTTATGGATAGTAAAAAGTTAGCTGTTGAAAAGAATAACGAAATCTTATATCTTGAATACTCATCTGACAGTCATAACTTATCAGACATTCAGATATAATTTTTATAATGTCTGTAAGATTAAATCTTGACTTCTACACGAATAACTAAACACCAATTAAAGCAATAAACTTGATTAAATTCTATTAATATTTCTAATTAATTTGCTATTTTAGTAAATATCAATAAAACTCAGCTTTAGTTGGATATTAATAGGAAAAATTGAGCTTGTGGCGAGCTTCGCACTACCCTACCCTATTATTTTTATCTTTTAGAACCTATTTTTTTAAGTTTTACATATAAAATTTAAATTATCTTATTTTAGTCTTTCTTAACTGTATAATTATAAGATTTTTTTAAAATAAGAATAGTAATTTTCTAAAACCTTACTAATTTTAATTAGTATAGTTAACAGACCAAAAGCTAAAAACTTTTATTACTAATTTTTTAAATTAAACGAATATATATTATAGATTAAGCTTGCCTATAGCTTTAACAAAAAATCTATTCTTAATAATTAAGGCAAAACCGCTTTAAACCTTTTGATCTTCTATATGGGACTGTTAACAAAATAACTTTAATTGAAATTAACAAGATTTTTGATAGGATAGCTATCCTTATTTTAACAAAACCTTATAATTTGTAATTAAAAAGAATTTAATGAGCTTTAAAATTATTTTGTTAACAGTCTCATAGGATAAATTCCAAAGGTTGAGCTATTATAATTAATTAAAAATTATTTGCAATCATTTATTGAAATAATTACAAGAAATTCTATATTTTATTTTTTAAGGAAGAGTTTTATTAAAGAATTTATTTTCAAGTTAAGCAAAGAATCGCTTTAAAACCCATTTGTTACATAAATCAGTTTTTAGTATCCTAACTACGACTTGATAGTATGTTGTACGGTACGTTGTTAAAATCGTTATTATAACAAGCATTGCCTGCGTGGACCACAAAACGCATTCGGTGTCATACCGTGACTTGTCCACGTTATCCAGTAAAACAACTAAAAATACTAATATTATTAGTATTTTTAACTAGCTCCCGTGTGGTCAAGCCAGCGTTGTTGCATGGCTCGTTTATGTCATTCCCGCAAGACCTTGTTGCGTAGATATAAAAAAAGTAGCTGCGAACTAAGAAAAGTAGTAAATCGACAAAAAACTTAACCACAAGTGTGTATGTCAAAGCTACAAAAAGTTTGCAACTGGAAAGAATATAACAGAAGTTTAAAGAAAAGAGGAACAATAATTTTCACATTTTGTGAAGAATATTTAAAAGAGTTATATTATGGAGGGGACAGAGGCAAGGAGGAGCGAGAAGATATAATAGCAAGATGTATGAATATTTGCTAACAATTAAGCTGTTATTAAGATTGCCATGGCGAGCAACAAGCGGATTTGCAGAAGGAATGTTTAGCAAAATATTTGCGGGTAAGGATTTAAGAATACCGGATTATGCCCATGCATCAAGAATCGCTAGTAAGCTAAAGTTACGAGTAAAAAATATTGGAGTACAAGAGAAAGGTTCAGGGAAAGAGATAGTATTTGATAGTACCGGAGTAAATGTATATAGCACCAGTGGGTGGCATCAAAGGAAATACGGTAAGGATGGATTATAACGGTAAGGATGGATTATATCGTAAGAGAGAACAGTGGAAGAAGATACATGTAGCAGTCGATTTAGATAGTATGGAAGTACTATCTGTAGCCTATACGGATAGTAACACAAACGACTGTGAAGTTGTTGGTGATATGAGCAAAGAGATAACAGGCAAAGCTAAAACCGTTATAGCAGATGGAGCTTATGATACGCAGGAGTTTAGAAAGATAATATATGATTGGGGAGCACAAGATTTAATGCCCCCAGCACGAACATCTAAGTCACAAGATGAATTAAAGAATAAAAGCAAGGTAGAGAAAGAACATTTAGCTTACAGAGATAAAGTAATAAAAGGAATTAGAGAATATAAAAATTTTGATGAAGGTTTAAAAGCATGGAAAATTAATAGCGGCTATCATCAAAGGTCAAGGGTTGAATCGTTTATGTTTAGGTTGAAGCGAACGTTTGGCTTTAACTTACAACAAAAAACAGAGAAAGGAAGAAAAAACGAAGTAATTACTAAGATAAATATATTAAATGAAATGATTGCCCTTGGGAAAGCTCAATATAGCTTTTAGAATTATATAAAATTTAATTATTTTTATACTCTAAGCGCTATATTGACTTTTTTTAATCTCCACGCAACAACGCCTTGCGAGAAAGGCTTGCTTGCGTGGACTCCCAGTCGTCATTGCGAGGAGCGAAGCGACGTGGCAATCCAGAAAAAGATTAAAAAAATTCTGTAAATCAGCATTTTTACTGGATTGCTTCGTCGAATTACTACGTAATTCTTCTCGCAATGACGAAAAGCAGGTCTACGCAACAATGCTTCACGGGAATGACATAGAATAGAAGTCCGGTACTATAGGTCAAGCCACTGAGTGACGGCGGTAAAACCGATCCATGCAGCAATGTCTCCTCGCAATAATGGAAGCGTGCAATGCAACAAGACGAGTTTATTAGACCTATTGCATAACATATCTTATGGAGATATAGACTTAGAAGTCCATACCGCCCATGCCTCCCATACCACCACGCATTGGCGGCATTGAATCTTCTTTATCAGAAGGCTCGTCAACAATTAAAGTTTCCGTGGTAATAATTAACGAAGCAACGGAAGCAGCATCTTGAAGTGCAGTACGCACTACTTTAGCCGGATCGATAATTCCTGCTTTAATCATATCGACATATTGCATGTCTTGAGCGTTAAAGCCATATTTTTTATCCTTATGCTCTAGTAATTTACCAACTACTACGCCACCGTTTTCACCGGCATTTTCAACAATCTGTTTTAACGGATCTTTTAGAGCTTCTATTACTATTTCAATACCTGCTTGTTGATCCTTGTTATCTACTTTAAGATTTCTTAAAGTTTGTGAAGCGTGAAGTAATGTTACACCGCCCCCTGCAACAACACCTTCCTCAACTGCTGCTCTTGTAGCAGCAAGCGCATCTTCAACACGATCTTTACGCTCTTTCACTTCAACTTCTGTAGCACCGCCGACCTTTAATACGGCAACACCGCCGGAAAGTTTAGCTAAACGCTCTTGTAGTTTTTCTTTATCATAATCAGAAGTAGTTTCAGCTATTTGAGATTTAATTTGTAATACCCTATCTTCAATATTTTTCTTATCACCGTTACCGTCAACAATTACGGTATTTTCTTTAGAAATTGTTACTCTTTTTGCCGTCCCTAGACTTTTAATACTCACATTTTCAAGCTTCATACCTAAATCTTCAGTAATAAGCTCACCTTTAGTTAGGATAGCAATATCTTCCATCATTGCTTTTCTTCTATCACCAAAACCTGGGGCTTTTACTGCCGCAACTTTTAAACCACCACGTAATCTATTGACTACAAGCGTTGCAAGAGCTTCACCCTCAACATCCTCAGCAATAATTAACAGCGGACGTTGTGATTGTACTACGGCCTCAAGTATAGGTAACATCGGTTGTAAATTTGATAATTTTTTCTCAAATAATAAGATGAAAGGATTTTCAAGCTCAGCAACCATTTTCTCGGGATTCGTTACAAAATACGGTGATAGATAACCCCTATCAAACATCATACCTTTAACTACTTCAACATCGAAGCTAAAATTCTTTGCTTCTTCAACGGTTATCACGCCTTCTTTACCGACTTCCTCCATTGCCTTAGCAATCTTCTCACCGATTTCCTTATCACCGTTTGAAGAGATAGTACCAACCTGTGCGATTTCCTCTTGGCTATTGATTTTTTTACTGGATTTTTTAATTTCTTCTACTACTGCGTTTACTGCTAAATCCATACCACGCTTTAAATCCATAGGATTATAGCCCGCTGCGACTAACTTATTACCCTCACGAGCTAATGCTCTAGCAAGTACCGTAGCTGTAGTAGTACCATCACCGGCTACTTCTGCAGCTTTTGTAGCAGCTGATTTTAATAGCTGAGCTCCTGCATTTCTAATTTTATCTTTTAACTCGATCGATTTTGCAACCGTCACACCGTCTTTGGTAATTTTCGGTGAACCGAATGATTGCTCGATAAGTACATTTCTGCCTTTTGGGCCTAAAGTAACTTTTACTGCATCTGCAAGTATATCAATGCCTTCCAGCATTTGCTCACGAGCTTTTGAGCCGTGTTTAATAAGTTTTGTTGCCATATTTAATTTCTCCTTAAAATAAATAATTAATTAATAATACCAAATACGTCGCTTTCTTTCATGACGATCAGTTTTTCGCCTTTAATTTCAATTTCGGTGCCTGCCCATTTACCGTATAAAACTTTATCGCCTATTTTTAGCTCTAAAGGATGAATTTCACCTTTTTTATTACGAATACCGTTACCTACGGCTACTATTTCACCTTGCATCGGCTTTTCTTTTGCGGTATCAGGAATAATAATTCCACCTTTAGTTTTTTCTTCGTGTTCGATAGGCTTTATTGCAATTCTATCATGTAATGGTTTAAAAGACATTTTAACCTCCAATTATTAAATCTTTAAATGTACATACTATATATATTTTATTTTTGCTAGTTCAAGGGGAAAGAATAATTTTTTTTTACGGACCTCTTTCAAATTCTTCTTTGTTTATACAAGAGGTCTATTCTTTCTCAAAATCCTCTAAACTAGTGCCGTGTTTAGTTTTGCTCCATTTGAAAGTACAGAAAATTATTTCAAATACTGCTTTATATGAAGCGATGGTATGTAATATAAAATAGCTATCCCATAAAACCAACGCTACTATATCCTGAAATTTTACTTTTCCGCTTTTTAAAGAATTCTTTAATATATACAGAGCAGTACTATAAGAGATATAAAAACGAAATAATACTATTAACAAGCCATAAATAATTAATTATAGAATTTTTATTTATAACAATAGAAAATATTATAAAAGGTAAACTCCAAAAATTATAGGTAGATAAGCCGATAAAAATATAAGTTGTTATTACTTGCAATAAAGTGAATTTTCGGTATTTATCTTTTTGTGCTTTAAATACAAAAATGTTTGTAGAAAACCTTTAATCCACATTGTAATAGTTGAGATTTAATCTTACATTTAGTAAAATTAAGATAATATTAAATGGAGGATTAGAGATGAATCTAAATCAAAAAATAATAAAGCCAAAAATAGGATTACTAGAATTAGCTAGGAGTCTTGGTAGTATATCGTCAGCATATAAAGCTATGGGTTACAGTAGAGACAGTTATTATAGGTTTAAAGAGTTATATGAAACAGGAGGAGAAGAAGCATTATATGAGATTAGTCGGAAGAAGCCAATTATAGCGAATAGAGTTGATCCTGCCGTAGAGAGAGCAGTATTAGATATGGCAATAGAATACCCCGCTTATGGTCAGCTGCGAGTATCAAATGAGCTTAAAAAGACTGGTATTCTTGTATCACCTGGAGGAGTTAGATCTATTTGGCTACGTAATGATTTAAATAATATCAATAAAAGACTTAAAGCATTAGAAGCCAAAATGGCTCAGGATGGTATTGTTCTTACCGAAGCTCAGTTACAAGTATTAGAGAAACGGCGTAGCGAGAAAGAAGCTCATGGTGAGATTGATACACAGCATCCAGGTTATCTAGGATGCCAAGACACATATTATGTAGGTAATTTTAAAGGCATAGGCAAGGTATATTCTCAAGTGTTTATTGATAGTTACACTCGGGTTGCAGAGGCTAAACTATATACTGATAAAACAGCACTTACCGCTGCTGACATGCTTAATGATAGAGTGTTACCATGGTATGAGAGTCAGCAAATACCAGTACTTCGTATTTTAACTGATAGAGGTGGTGAGTATAAAGGTAATATAGAACATCATGCTTTTGAATTGTTCTTAAGCATTGAGGGTATTGAGCATACTACTACTAAAGCATATTCTCCTCAAACAAATGGTATGTGTGAACGTTTTAATAAAACTATGAAACAAGAATTCTTTGATACTGCTATGCGTAAAAAGATCTATACTGATCTTGATGATCTACAACTAGATCTTGATATTTGGCTAGAATATTATAATAATGAAAGACCGCATTCCGGTAAATATTGCTATGGAAAAACACCTATGCAGACTTTTATGGATAGTAAAAAGTTAGCTGTTGAAAAGAATAACGAAATCTTATATCTTGAATACTCATCTGACAGTCATAACTTATCAGACATTCAGATATAATTTTTATAATGTCTGTGAGATTAAATCTTGACTTCTACAGAAGCGAACGTTTGGCTTTAACTTACAACAAAAAACAGAGAAAGGAAGAAAAAACGAAGTAATTACTAAGATAAATATATTAAATGAAATGATTGCCCTTGGGAAAGCTCAATATAGCTTTTAGAATTATATAAAATTTAATTATTTTTATACTCTAAGCGCTATATTGACTTTTTTTAATCTCCACGCAACAACGCCTTGCGAGAAAGGCTTGCTTGCGTAGACTCCCAGTCGTCATTGCGAGGAGCGAAGCGACGTGGCAATCCAGAAAAAGATTCTGATTTACAGAATTTTTTTAATCTTTTTCTGGATTGCCACGTCGCTTCGCTCCTCGCAATGACGACTCGGGTATCCACGCAGGAATTGCATAAAAAGAACTATATGATAACCCCTCTAAGCCCCAAGCAGCACTTGATTTTGTAGTTTAAATAATTCTGCCGCACCGCCTTTAGCAAGTTTTAACATTGCTATAAACTGCTCTTCGGAAAAAGGTTCTTTCTCTGCCGTGCCTTGTACTTCGATTAGATTACCGTTACCTGCAAATACAAAATTACTATCCACTTCAGCATCACTATCTTCTAAATAATCCAAATCTAGTATCGCCTCACCTTTATATATCCCGCAAGAAACAGCTGCGATTTGACTAATTAACGGATTTACCTTTAAAATTCTCTTTTTCATCAATGATCTAATAGCTAGGTGTAATGCTACGTAGCTTCCTGTTATCGCTGCCGTTCTAGTACCGCCATCAGCATTAATAACATCACAATCTATAATAATCTGCCTCTCACCTAGTTTCTTCAAGTCAACTACACATCGCATGCTTCTTCCTATCAAGCGCTGTATTTCTTGGGTTCTTCCTCCTTGCTTCCCTTGTGCTGCTTCTCTTTTAATACGCTGGGATGTAGAGCCTGGGAGCATGCCGTACTCAGCGGTAACCCAACCTTGATTCTGCCCTCGTAAAAACGGCGGTACGGTAGTTTCGCAAGTAGCACTACACATGACATGTGTATTACCGATTTTAATAAGGCATGAACCTTCCGTATTAATAAGCGGTGATAATTCTAATGAAATAGGACGTAATTGGTTGCTTTTTCTTCCTGACTGTCTCATAATACAATTTGTACTCCTAAATCGGTAGACGAAGTTTAATTTGAAAAAGGGCAAGACACTTTAAAGCTTACAACCGCAACGTAGGTATACTACGTGAGAATTATAAGCGCAAAGTGACGCCGCAATTTTTTAAATTAAACAAGTATACCATTGAAAAAATTTTTATTATATCTATATATACCTCAAAAAAGAACATAAATATAAAGTAAATAATATGATAAATGATAATATAGAAAATAATGAACAAACAATAAATGATATTGCTGAAGAGATAGTTGAAACGGCAAATCCGGAAATAACAGAGTTAAAAGCAGAAATTGAAGAGCTAAAAGACAAACTAATTAGAACTACTGCCGAAATAGATAATACAAGAAAGCGTTTAGAAAAAGCACGTGACGAAGCAAAAGATTATGCAATTGCTACATTTGCTAAAGAACTACTAAATGTTAGTGATAATCTTTCAAGAGCATTAGCTCATAAACCAGCGAATTCTGATATAGAAGTCACAAATATTATTGCAGGCGTTCAGATGACTAAAGATGAACTGGACAAAATCTTTCATAAACATCATATTGAAGAAATAAAGCCGGAAATAGGATCAATGTTCGACTATAATTTACATAATGCAATTTCGCAGATAGAACATCCTGATCATGCACCGAATAGCATTATTACTTTAATGCAATCAGGATATAAAATTAGAGATAGGCTACTTAGACCCGCTACCGTACAAGTAGTTAAAAAATCCGAATAGAAAATAATAATATGAATAGAACCGCTATATTTTGGCTAGTTTTTTTAGGGCTTTTTATAAGCGGCTTTATGCTAATTTCAGATGCAGTAAAACCATTTTTTATCGCATTTATAATATCTTACTTACTACAACCTGCTATAGGTTTTATCGCATCAAAATTTAAAATATCAAATAAATTTGCATCAAGCATAATTTATCTGATATTTTTGAGCATATTTTTCTTAAGCTTAACTATTTTAGTACCGATAATTTATGGACAAATTTTTACTTTTATAAATAATATTCCAAAATATAAAAATTATTTACAGGCAGAAATATTACCTCCTATAATGGCAAAAATTTATTCGATAGAGCCTGATATTGCCGATAAAATCAAGAATTCTTTAAGTGATTTTATAAATAGTATATTTATTATACTTGGCAGTATTGCTAATAATTTTTGGCGTTATACCATTATTACCATTAACATATTTGTTTTATTTTTACTTATACCTATAATATTATTCTATTTTCTACGTGATTGGGCTAAAATTATTGCAAACATAAAATCGTTATTACCTATAAAAACCCGACCGAAAATCCTTGAAATATTATCGGCAATTAATAATCTGTTATCTGCTTACATAAGAGGACAACTAAATATTTGCTTATTATTATCTACTTATTATAGTATTGCATTTACCGTAATAGGTATTGATCTCGCTCTTTTACTCGGTATTTTAACAGGGTTTTTAGTCATTATTCCTTTGCTTGGTACTTTTATATCGTTTCTTTTAACTCTAATTATCGGCTATTTAACTTTTGGTGTAACTAGCAAATTACTATATATAATGATAATTTATCTAGTCGGAAATATTTGTGAATCTTATATTCTAACCCCTAAAATTATCGGTGATAAAATAGGGTTGCATCCTCTTTGGATTATATTCTCGATTTTTGCCTGCGGCAGTTTATTTGGAATTATTGGAATATTTTTTGCTATACCGATTGCAGGGATTACAAAAATTTTACTCCTAAATCTAATTAAATTTTATAAATCTAGCAAATTCTATCAAACAGACGGCTAAGTTATAATATTATTGTATGATTTTTAAAAAGTGTCTAATGTCATACCCACTAAAGCGGGAATCCAGGCAAACCTATAAAAAACTTGTTTTTTTAGGTTTATTGTATGAATTAATGTATAATTGTTGTACTAGTATTAAGATTATTTTTTGGATTTCCGCTTGCGCGGGAATGACATAGAGAAGCATGAAAATGACCTCCTCGACCAACAACAATGCTGCTAAGGATTAATAAATGCAGCAATATATATTTCGATTTATTACTTCTAATAAATATCATCCTGATGAGTTTATTGTTTCTAGTTCTAACGAGCAAGCTTATAATATTATAAAAAATTGGCAGTGCAGCTTTGGCGTTAATCCTTATAAATCTACTTTATTAATTAAAGGACCTTCTTCGTCAGGAAAAACTTATTTAACCAAAATATGGCAAAATTTAAGCGGTGCCTATATTATTAAAGATATTTTTTTTAATGAAGAAATTTTAGAAAAATATAATGCTTTTATCATTGAAGATATTGAAAACTGGCAAGAGTCGGCATTACTTCATATATTTAATATTGTTAATGAAAAACAAAAATATCTTTTACTTACCTCATCTAATAAAAGCAGAAATTTTACTTTACCCGATTTATCTTCACGTATTAAATCAGTCCTTAGTATAGCATTAAACTCACCTGATGATGAATTAATCAAAATTCTAATATTTAAGCATTTTTCTATTTCTTCGGTAACAATATCAGAACAAATAATAGATTTTCTTTTAGTAAATTTGCCTAGGGAATATTCTAAAATTATAGAAACATTAGAAAATATTAACTATTTTGCTTTAATTTCCAAAAGAAAAATAACAACTTCATTAGTCAAAGAAGTTTTAAATAAGTATAATCATAAAATATTGTAACTTTTTTCTTGACTTTAAATCTTCTCAATATAACCTTTCTATAAATTAACTTTTTAGAAAAAATTGTGTTGGGATACGAAAAAAACAAAAAAATTTAAATAGAGCACAAAAATAGACTATCAGCTTACTATCGATAGGTACTTTTTTAGAGTATTTTGATCTTATGCTATATGTTCATATGGCAGTACCACTTAATGAGCTTTTCTTTCTGCATTATGATACTCACGTTAATCGCCTTCTTGCAGCTTTTTCTTTTTGTTCTACTTTTATTTTTAGACCCTTAGGAGCTTTGTTATTTGGCTGGATAGGAGATAATATAGGTCGGAAATTTACAGTCATTATTACCGCTATTTTAATGTCGTTTTCTTGCATCGTTATGGCCAATCTTCCTACTTATGCCCAAGTAGGTGCTAGTGCCGTTTGGATAGTAACAATATGCCGTATAGTGCAAGGTATGTCGTCCATGGGAGAAAGAGTAGGAGCAGAATTATATTTAACGGAATCCGTCGGAGTTCCTAAACGCTTTCCTGCCGTAGCATTTGTAGGGGTGTGTGCTAGCTTAGGATTAGCTGTCGCCCTTGGCGTAGCAACTTTAGGTCGTGCCTCCGTATTGCAGTTTAGAGTAAATAGTCTATAATCCTCAAACAGTAATAAGAGAGAATTATAGTTAAGGAGTTATGGCAAAAATAGATGTTAAGTGTAGATATTGTAACAACACAGAAGAAGTAATAAAGTCAGGATATTCAATTTCAAAACAACAGAGATATCAATGCAAGCGGTGTAATCGATATTTTCAATTGGAGTATATTAATAATGCATCTAAGCCTGGAGTTAAGGAGCAAATAGTAGAAATGTCAATCAACGGCTCTGGAGTTAGAGATACAGTAAGAGTATTAAATGTAGAAGTCAAGATTTAAACTTACAGACATTATAAAAATTATATCTGAATGTCTGATAAGTTATGACTGTCAGATGAGTATTCAAGATATAAGATTTCGTTATTCTTTTCAACAGCTAACTTTTTACTATCCATAAAAGTCTGCATAGGTGTTTTTCCATAGCAATATTTACCGGAATGCGGTCTTTCATTATTATAATATTCTAGCCAAATATCAAGATCTAGTTGTAGATCATCAAGATCAGTATAGATCTTTTTACGCATAGCAGTATCAAAGAATTCTTGTTTCATAGTTTTATTAAAACGTTCACACATACCATTTGTTTGAGGAGAATATGCTTTAGTAGTAGTATGCTCAATACCCTCAATGCTTAAGAACAATTCAAAAGCATGATGTTCTATATTACCTTTATACTCACCACCTCTATCAGTTAAAATACGAAGTACTGGTATTTGCTGACTCTCATACCATGGTAACACTCTATCATTAAGCATGTCAGCAGCGGTAAGTGCTGTTTTATCAGTATATAGTTTAGCCTCTGCAACCCGAGTGTAACTATCAATAAACACTTGAGAATATACCTTGCCTATGCCTTTAAAATTACCTACATAATATGTGTCTTGGCATCCTAGATAACCTGGATGCTGTGTATCAATCTCACCATGAGCTTCTTTCTCGCTACGCCGTTTCTCTAATACTTGTAACTGAGCTTCGGTAAGAACAATACCATCCTGAGCCATTTTGGCTTCTAATGCTTTAAGTCTTTTATTGATATTATTTAAATCATTACGTAGCCAAATAGGTCTAACTCCTCCAGGTGATACAAGAATACCAGTCTTTTTAAGCTCATTTGATACTCGCAGCTGACCATAAGCGGGGTATTCTATTGCCATATCTAATACTGCTCTCTCTACGGCAGGATCAACTCTATTCGCTATAATTGGCTTCTTCCGACTAATCTCATATAATGCTTCTTCTCCTCCTGTTTCATATAACTCTTTAAACCTATAATAACTGTCTCTACTGTAACCCATAGCTTTATATGCTGACGATATACTACCAAGACTCCTAGCTAATTCTAGTAATCCTATTTTTGGCTTTATTATTTTTTGATTTAGATTCATCTCTAATCCTCCATTTAATATTATCTTAATTTTACTAAATGTAAGATTAAATCTCAACTATTATATGCATGGCCAGTATGCTTTTATATTATCTATTTTCACTGTGGGAATATTATGAAAAATAATTTTAATTTTACCAGTGAGCAAATTATTCATCAAAATTTTATTGTTTCAATATTTCAGATATTTAGTTTCATAATATGGACCTATTTAAGCTATTATATCTATCCCTTAACTCTTTTAAGAGTTAATATAGTAATATTTGACATTCTTATTCTTATTTTTCCTTATTTATTAAATATAATAACTGCTCCTTTGAGTTTATTGATATTACAAGTTATACTAATTTCATTTTCTCTTAATTATTCACCTGCTGTACCTATATATATAAAGCATTTTCCAATTTTTAAACATTTTACCTATCCAAGTTGGTTATTTGCTTTATCACGAGCCTTAATGCATATTATTACCTCTTTTGGACTAGTTTTTTAGTTAAATATTTTGATAATTGGGGGGGGTATTGTTTATACTAATTCCAGTAAGTATAGGTTTTACGTGGAGAATATTATATTTTGAAAAGCTGGATAAAGTGGTTGAAAGCTATCCTCAAACTTCGTTAGTGACCGTTCCAGCTGATAATCTTTAGGATATAGATACTGATAGCATAAAAATAAGAGCCTTTCTTTTATTACTGTAATTTTAAAATATACAGCTATAGTTACAAAATGTATTAAAGTCTCTTCAATAATTTTTTTAGCTTTCTCAGGTGATTTAGCTCCTAAAGTCTGTATATTATGGGCTCTATCAAAAAGTTTTATGAGGGCTGTATCATATCTTTTTTGTTTGATTAACAGATTTAAGCTTTCCTCGGCACTGATTTTTCCATAAGGTTTGATTCTAGTTAAACCTTCTACATGTTTTGCTATTTCTTTACCAAAAATTTCGACGATCATCTTTTCAGTAAGCTCTGTATCCTCAATAGTATCATGAAGTAGAGCAGCATTTATCATGTTAGAAGTAAAAAGCTTAGGGGCTTCGTCCGCTACAAACTCCGCAAGCATAATCGCTACTTCAATTAGATGAGAATAGGAAGGATCGCCTGATTGACGCATTTGTGAACCGTGATATTTACGAGCGTAGTAGATGGCTTTTTTGACTTCCTCTATATCAACTGGATTTTTTACTTTAGTGTTTAAATATTCGAGTTTATCAAGTAGCTTTTTAGCATAAACGCAAACTTCAAACTTTTCTTTCCAAGAGCTTATATCTTCCATAAAAAGTTATTTCTTATTTTTGTTAATAATAGTTGATTACAATTAAAGTAAAAATTAAAAAGTTGCAATAATAAATAATTTTTTAACTTTAAATATATTAGCAACTTTTGATTATTTTGTATTTTAGCAACTATCATTTTACTTTATTAGTTGCTTTAGCTTCTTGTTCTTGCTGTAATTTATACTCTGCTATTTTTTTTGAAAAGCTAGTAAAAATAACAGCAACAGTAATAAATAATGCGGAAAAGAATTACAGTAAAATTTAGAAAGGTTCCAGACAAGATAAATTTAAAGGTAAGCGAGCTAGACATATATTAATATGTAAGCTGTAATAGTTGAGATTTAATCTTACATTTAGTAAAATTAAGATAATATTAAATGGAGGATTAGAGATGAATCTAAATCAAAAAATAATAAAGCCAAAAATAGGATTACTAGAATTAGCTAGGAGTCTTGGTAGTATATCGTCAGCATATAAAGCTATGGGTTACAGTAGAGACAGTTATTATAGGTTTAAAGAGTTATATGAAACAGGAGGAGAAGAAGCATTATATGAGATTAGTCGGAAGAAGCCAATTATAGCGAATAGAGTTGATCCTGCCGTAGAGAGAGCAGTATTAGATATGGCAATAGAATACCCTGCTTATGGTCAGCTGCGAGTATCAAATGAGCTTAAAAAGACTGGTATTCTTGTATCACCTGGAGGAGTTAGATCTATTTGGCTACGTAATGATTTAAATAATATCAATAAAAGACTTAAAGCATTAGAAGCCAAAATGGCTCAGGATGGTATTGTTCTTACCGAAGCTCAGTTACAAGTATTAGAGAAACGGCGTAGCGAGAAAGAAGCTCATGGTGAGATTGATACACAGCATCCAGGTTATCTAGGATGCCAAGACACATATTATGTAGGTAATTTTAAAGGCATAGGCAAGGTATATTCTCAAGTGTTTATTGATAGTTACACTCGGGTTGCAGAGGCTAAACTATATACTGATAAAACAGCACTTACCGCTGCTGACATGCTTAATGATAGAGTGTTACCATGGTATGAGAGTCAGCAAATACCAGTACTTCGTATTTTAACTGATAGAGGTGGTGAGTATAAAGGTAATATAGAACATCATGCTTTTGAATTGTTCTTAAGCATTGAGGGTATTGAGCATACTACTACTAAAGCATATTCTCCTCAAACAAATGGTATGTGTGAACGTTTTAATAAAACTATGAAACAAGAATTCTTTGATACTGCTATGCGTAAAAAGATCTATACTGATCTTGATGATCTACAACTAGATCTTGATATTTGGCTAGAATATTATAATAATGAAAGACCGCATTCCGGTAAATATTGCTATGGAAAAACACCTATGCAGACTTTTATGGATAGTAAAAAGTTAGCTGTTGAAAAGAATAACGAAATCTTATATCTTGAATACTCATCTGACAGTCATAACTTATCAGACATTCAGATATAATTTTTATAATGTCTGTAAGATTAAATCTTGACTTCTACATGTAAGCAAAGGCGATAGTACAAAATTCGCTTGTATCAAGCTTTATGAATTATGCTATATAAAAGATTCTAACAACTCGTATGAATCAGAAAATTTATTCAGCGTCATATCATAGCTTGTTGACCACGATATAGCATTATTACGTGGATCGATTCCACCCATATCATCCTAGCTCGCTTGACCGCAGGTTTCAAAAAAGATCAGCCAAGTAATGTAATATTATAATGAAATACGTAACTACGACTAAAGTGAGATAAAAAAGATATAAACTGTCACACTGGAACTTGTTCCCGGTATCCAGAAAATCTTAAAAAGTTCTGGATCTCATGGTCAAGACTATAGTACTGGATATTTTTCGTTCCATGTCATTCCCGCGTGGCATTGTTGCGTGGACCGGTAAAACCCACTGTGTCACCCCGTGGCTTGATCCATAGTACCGGACAATTTCTATTCTATATCATTCCCGCGTAGGCGGGCATCTAGTCAAATAAAGCTTTTTTAAAGCTTTATTTAAAAAAAACGATAGAATAAAAAATCTTTGAAATTAAGATTTTTTGTTCTGTATCCCCACTTTCGCGGGGATGGCATAGAGGTCTTTTCAAAAACTGTCCGGTACTATAGGTTTGATCACGGGGTCCATAAAAACAATAAAAAATACTAATAATTTTAGTGTTTTTAACTGGATTGTCTTAGCAATTACTCCGTAATTTTCTTGTAGTGGTATTAAACTATTAACTAATATATACTTAGTTAGAAATGCCATTTCATAAAGATACTGTTTTTCTTGATAGATTTAACTATTGTAACATTTAAGACTGAAAAGCTTGAGTTTAAGGCTCGTGGATTGCTTGATGTTTTCGTTGAAATACTAAAAACTTTCGGTTGGTGGGCGATGACGGACTCGAACCGCCGACACTCTCGGTGTAAACGAGATACTCTACCAGCTGAGCTAATCGCCCATATTTTTTATTAATTAGTAAAATAACATTATTTATAATTAATAAGAAGTATATATAATTAATTTAGCAAAATTTTATTAGCTCTTGCTTTTAGATTATCTATAAAGTGTTATTTACTTTCGTTCAAACTTTTTATTTGTTTTGACAACCTGCTGATTTTTCTTGAGGCTGTATTTAATTTAATTATATTTTTTTTCACACCTTGCATTATCTTAGACTGAGCAACAGATAAAGCTAAGTTAGCATTTTCTTTATTACCAAGACTAATTTCATGTACAACTTTCTTTATAAAAGTTTTTATTGCACTAGATCTTTTTCTATTGATTAGAGTTCTTTTTACTGTTTGTCTAGCAGCTTTTTTTGCTGAAGAATGATTAGCCATTACCAAGTCCCTTATATTTTAATTTTTAATTTCTTCATTAGCATCTTGCTGTATATTTCCTTTAGCATTAATATCTCTATCTACAAATTCAATATATGCTATCGGTGCTAAATCACCATAACGGAATCCGGCTTTTATTATTCTAGTATAACCGCCAGGTCTATCTTTATATCTGGTACCTAAAATATTTATAAGCTTTTCTACTGCTTTTTTATCTTTTATTTTTGGTAGAACGCTTCTTCTTGCCGTTAAATCAGCTTTTTTAGCTTTAGTAATTAGAGTTTCAATGTAAGGTCTTAATTCCTTAGCTTTGGGTAAAGTAGTTTTAATTTGTTCATGGGTTACAAGTGCTACAGCCATATTAGCGAGCATTGCTTGCCTATGACTACTTGTTACATTTAATTTTCTACCTTTAATTTTATGTCGCATTTTTATTAGTCCTTAATTATAAGAATCTTCATAACGTTTAGATAATTCTTGAATATTTTCCGGTGGCCAATCCGGTACATCCATACCGAATCTTAAATTAAATTTTGCCAATATTTCTTTAATCTCATTTAAAGATTTTCTACCGAAATTTGGAGTTCTTAGCATATCGGATTCCGTTCTTTTTACTAGATCCCCTATATATATTATATTATCATTTTTCAAGCAATTTGCCGATCTAACCGATAATTCCAATTCATCAACTCTCTTAAGTAAATAAGGTGAAAACGGTAAAGCATCAGTTTTAACTTGTTTATCTTCTTCCTGTTCTTCAAAAGAAATAAATAATTGTAATTGCTCTTGTAGAATACGTGCAGCTAAACCTACAGCCATTTCAGGTAATAAATCACCGTTAGTTTCTACAAACATAATTAATTTATCATAGTCGGTAACCTGACCTACCCTAGTATTTTCTACTTTATAAGTAACACTCTTTACCGGGTTAAATAAAGCATCTATAGCTATTTCACCAATAGGTAAATTATCCTCATAGCTATTTGTGCTAAGTACATATCCTTTACCAACCTTACAAGTTAATTCCATTTCGAGCTGTTTGTTCTTAGCTAGATTACAAATTACATGATCCGGATTCAGTATTTCTACATCATGACCTGTTTCAATCATACCGGCCGTTATAACACAAGGTCCCGTTGCTTTTAATTTCATGATACGTTTTTCCGCAACATGCATTTTTACTTCAATACCTTTAATGTTTAAAATCACTTCCGATACATCTTCTTTTACACCGGGTATAGAAGAAAATTCGTGTTCTATAGCAGGGATCTTTATAGAAGTGATAGCTGCTCCTTGTAAAGAAGAAAGTAATACTCTTCTCATAGCATTACCGAGTGTTAAACCAAAACCTCTTTCTAAAGGTTCAACTACAATTTTAGCTTTATTATTGGTTTCCGGAAAATTTTCATAAGCGACTTTATTCGGCTTTATTAAAGTATTCCAATTTTTACTTAACGATAACATTTAATACCTATGATTCTCTTATACTCTTCTTCTTTTTGGCGGTCTTACTCCATTATGAGCAATTGACGATACATCTAAAATTGATGTAACCACAAAATTTTGCCCGAATAAAGCTCTCATTGCTGATTCACGCTGAGCTCCCGGCCCTCCAATCCTAATAGAAATAGTTTTTAGACCATATTCTTTTGCTTTTTCCGATGCTCTATCAATTGTTACTTGAGCTGCATAAGGTGTTGCTTTTCTTGCCCCTTTAAACCCATTACCTCCTGCCGATGCAGAAGAGATAGTATTACCTTGAATATCAGTAAATGTTACTATAGTATTATTAAATGATGCTCGGATATGCACAACACCCAGAGTGATAGTTTTTTTCTTTTTCTTAACTTTAACCGTCTGATTCATTATTTATACTCTATACTTAAACTATTATTTTACAGCTTTTTTCTTTCCAGCTATCGCAATAGCTTTACATTTTCTAGTTCGAGCATTAGAATGCGTGTTCTGTCCTCTCACCGGCAACTTACGTATATGTCTAAGCCCTTGATAACATCTTATATCTTTCTTCTTTTTAATATTAAGCGTAACTTCTCGTCTTAAATCACCCTCAACTTTATACTCACTTTCAATAATATTACGTAAGCTTATTAACTCTTGATCCGTAAGTTCTTTAACTTTTTTATCTTTCGATATTTTTGCTTTATTACAGATCTCTGCTGCCATAGTAAGTCCAAGACCGTAAATGTAAGTTAAACTCACAACTAAGCGTTTATTATCGGGAATATTAACACTTGCAATTCTTGCCACAAATAATCTCCAAAATTTTACTGGTAACTAGAAAATAATATAAAAATCTTTGATAAAGTCAATTTATTTTTAGTATTTCCTGTATATCAATTTCTATTTCTTGTTCATTTTTACTTCCATTAACTATATAAAAATTACCACTATTCTTATAATAATCTATTAACGGATATGTTTCTGTTTTATATACTTCAATTCTTTTTTTTATTACTTCTTCATTATCGTCTTTTCTATAGTCAAATGTACTTGAACCACAAACATCGCATACATTATCAGTTTTAGGCTGCAAGAAGTAACTATTATATATTTTATCGCAATTTTTACAACTATATCTTCCTAAAACTCTTTTAATTAATAATTCATCTGAAACATCAAAATATATTATTTTAATTTTTTCTTTAATAAATAATTCAAAGAATTTTGCTTGCTCTAAATTACGTGGATATCCATCTAATATATAGCCGTTTTTGTATTCAGAGGATAATAAAAAATTTTTAATTACTTGATTAACTATTTCATTAGGGATGAGCTCACCTTGCTTAACATAATTATTAATTAACTCTGCTGCACTAGTTGATGTTTTAATAATTGTTCTAAATATATCACCGATTGCTATATGTGGTAAATCATTTTTTTTAGCTATCTTTTTTCCTTGTGTTCCCTTTCCGGCTCCTGGAGGACCTAAAAAAATTACTATCACTATTTAAGCTCATTTTTAATTTTTTAATTTTACTTTCTTCATTAAACCTTCATACTTACTACTAAATAAGTAAGTTTGAATCTGAGTCATAGTATCAAGTACCACGTTCACTACAATTAAAAAACTCGTACCTCCTAACGAAAGAGAAATTACATACTTATTCATTAATAGCTCCGGAATTACACATATTACACTTAAATATATCCCACCTATAACCGTAAGCCTTGTAAGTATATAATCAAAATAATCAGATGTATTTTTCCCTGGTCTTTTACCCGGAATATAAGCACCGTATTTTCTTAAATTATTAGCAGTTTCTTCAGAATTAAATACTATTGCAGTATAAAAAAAACTAAAAAACATAATTAATGCTATATATAATAAAATATATACGGGTTTTCCATGCCCTAAGTAATAAGTAAGCATGCCCATAGTTTCTGAATTACTATTAGAAAAATTAGCAAGCGTAGCAGGAAATAGTAAAATTGAACTAGCAAATATTGGAGGTATTACACCAGAAGTATTTAATTTAAGAGGCATATGCGTTGCTTCCCCTCCATAAATTTTATTTCCTACTTGTCTTTTAGGATACTGCACCAATAATTTTCTTTGGGCCTTTTCAAAAAATATAATTATAGCTATTAATACAACTACTCCAATACAAGCAGCTAACGCTATTAAAGGCGATAATGCTCCTTTTCTTGATAATTCAAACATACTAATAATAGCACTAGGTACTCCTGAAATTATGCCTATAAATATAATTAAGGATGTACCGTTACCTATTCCGCGTTGTGTAATTTGTTCTCCTAACCACATTAATAGCATAGTGCCTACAACCAAAGTAATTACGGTTGTAACCCTAAAGAAAAGACCCGCTAAAATTACTACAGGACCTGTATTTGTTACAATCGACTCTAAACTTATAGCAACTCCATAAGCCTGAAAAGAAGCAAGCAGAACCGTTAAATATCTCGATAGCTGATTTACTTTTCTTTTACCTACTTCCCCTTCTTTTTTTAAATTTTCTAAAGGTTTATATGCAACTGACATTAATTGGATAATAATTGAGGCGGTAATATACGGCATAATTGCTAAAGCAAAAATAGACATTCTACCTAGCGATCCTCCGGATAGCATGTTGAACATTCCGAGTATTCCGGATTGATTCTTTTCAGCCACACTACTTAAAGCAATTGAATCTATGCCGGGTATAGGTATAAAAGACCCAAATCTACATACTATAAGAATGAGAATAGTAAAAACAATGCGACTAACTAAATCATTACCGGATTTTTTAGAAAAATTCTGCCTCATATACTATAATAATTTTCCACCTGCTTTTTCGATTAAATCCTTAGCTTTAGAAGAATAAGCATCTAATTTTAATGATAGGGGAGAAACAAAATCATCACTACAAATAGATAATAATTTCACTAATTTTTTATTATTTTTATTATTAACTACTCCAGCTTCTACCAATTTTTCTTTTGTAATAGTATCAGCAGCACTTAAACGCCCATCGGCTAATGCTTCTTCAATATTATAAATATTTATTATATTGTATTTTTTAGTTGAAATGCAATTAAATCCTCTTTTAGGTAGTCTTTTGATCATAGGTGTTTGACCACCTTCAAAACCTCTTATTGCAACGCCAGATCTAGATTTTTGACCTTTAATTCCTCTACCACCGGTTTTTCCTTTACCACTACCAATACCGCGTGCTATTCTTTTCTTATTTTTTTTAGCACCTATATTATTATATAATTCATTTAATTTCATTTAAAAACTCTAATTACATATTTTCTATTTTTAACAAATGCTTTACTTTTTCGACCATCCCTTTGATTGAATTAGTATTTTCAAGAATAACGCTCTTATTAATTTTGTTTAAACCAAGCCCAACTAATGTCAATCTTTGATCATACTTACGACCTATAGCACTTTTAATTTGAGTAATTTTTATATTATTATTCATAACTTCACCTATACTTAACGCAACATTATTCATTAACTTGAATATCAGAGTATTTTACAGATATTTCATTTACTTTTTTATCTCTTCTCATAGCAATAGATTTTGGTGATGCAAGTTTATTTAAGGCATCAAATGTTGCAGAAATCATTGCATAAACATTCGTTGAACCTATTGATTTAGCAACAATATCATGAACGCCTAAAGAATCAAAAATTGCTCTCATAGACCCTCCGGCTATAACGCCTGTACCTGCTTTAGCTCTTCTTAAAATCACTTTAGCAGCTCCGCTTTTACCGACAACGTCATGGTGAATGGTCCTATTTTGATATAACGGCACTTTCATCATTCTCTTTTTAGCGGCTTGTTTTGCTTTTCCTCGAGCTTCGTTTACTTCTTTAGCTTTTCCGTGCCCCGCTCCGACTCTGCCAGTTTTATCACCGACAACTACATAAGCAGAAAAAGCAAATCTTCTACCGCCTTTTACTACTTTTGTGACTCTATTTACATCAACTAAAACTTCGCTTAAAGTCTCTTCATTTTTTTTAACTTTAGACATTACTACAACCTTATAACCTAAAATTTTATTTTCTCTCTAGCTGCATCAGCTAGAGCTTTTACAACACCGTGATACTTATATCCGCCTCTATCAAATACTACTTCTTTTATCCCTACAGAATCAGCTTTTTTTGCTATTGCCTCACCTACTTTGATAGCATTTTCAATATTACAATGAGATTTTTTTAATTTTTTTATTTTCTCATCTAAAGTTGAAGCAGAAGCAATCGTTATAGCCTTAGCATCATCAATAATTTGTGCATATATATGTCTACCTGATTTAAATATCGACAATCTCACTCTATTAGATGTTTTAGATATTTTATGTCTTATTCTACTTCTTCTTTTTTCAAATTTTAGCTTAGCACTACGCATATTTAACTCTTAAATTTAATTTTTCTTACCTTCTTTACGCGGTATAAATTGATTTTCAAATTTAATTCCTTTTCCTTTATAAGGCTCAGGTGGTCTCTGTTTTATAATAATTGAGGCAAATTGTCCTAATTTTTCTTTATCTGTTCCCTCAAGAATAATAATATTTTGTTTAGGTACCTCTATTTTAATATCTGAAGGTATTTCAATTTTTGTATTATGGCTTTTAGCAAGCATTAAATTTAAATATTTACCTTTTACCATTGCTCTGTAACCGACTCCGTTAATTTCGAGTTTAAGCTTAAGCCCTTCTTTAACGCCGGTAACCATATTTGATATTATGCTTCTTGCAGTACCCCACATAGCACGTGCATTTTTATTTGCGGCTAAAGGTTTTACTAAAAGCTGATTTTCTGCCAATGAAATTGCTATATTACCTTTAAAAGTTTTTGATAATTCGCCTTTAGGTCCGGATATTTTTACTTCTAAATCATTTAAACCAACTTTTACACCTTCAGGTATAGTAATCGGCAATTTTCCAACACGTGACATTTTTTTACCTTAAAATACTTTACAAATTACTTCGCCGCCGACATTTTTGATATGAGCTTCTCTATCAGACATAACACCGTAAGGAGTAGAAAGAATATATATACCCATATTATTATAATATCCTTTCAAATCTTTAATAGCAGAATATACTCTTTTTCCAGGCTTTGACACTCTATGAATTTCACATATAGAAGCATCACCGTTTACGGAGTATTTTAAAGCTACCTCAGTATAACTAATATTATTTTTTTGAGTAGTTACGTAATCTTTTATATAACCCTCTTTTTGCAAAACATCTAAAATTGAAGTTTTAATTTTAGAACTAGGAAAAGAAACATTTATCAATTTGCTTTTATAAGCATTTCTAATTCTAGTTAACATATCTGCTACATTATCCGTCATTGACATATTATTTACCTATCGACTTTTACCAACTTGACTTAACTACACCGGGAACTAAGCCTCTACCTATTAATTCCCTAAGCTTATTCCTAGATATACCGAATTTTCTTGTAACACCTCTTGGTCTACCTGTAAGCTCACATCTATTTCTTATTCTAGTAGATGATGAATTTCTAGGTAATTGTGCAAGTGACATTACCAAAGCAAAACGCTCTTCTAATGAAATATTTTTATCATAAATTTTACTTTTTAGTGCTGAACGTTTATTATGTAAAGTTTGTGATTTTTTTTTCCTACTTTCGTTCTTTTTTATAGAACTTACTTTTGCCATTATATATATCCTAAAAATTAATTATAAAAAGGTAAATTAAACCCTGATAACAAAAACTTACTTTCTTTATCTGTTTTAGCAGATGTAACGATTGTAATATCCATACCTCTTATTGTATCGATTTTATCGTAATTAATTTCAGGAAAAACTATCTGCTCTTTTAATCCAAGAGTAAAATTTCCTTTACCGTCAAAACTTTTATAAGAAAAACCGCGAAATTCTTTAACACGAGGTAACGCAACAATTACTAGCCTTTCTAAAAAGTCATACATTCTATCTTTACGTAATGTAACCTTGCAGCCTATTTTCATACTTTCACGTAACTTAAAGGTTGCAATAGATTTTCTTGCTAACGTTACAACCGGCTTCTGACCGGAAATCAAAGTAAGATCATTTACCGCATTATTAATTACTTTAGAATCAGCTATCGCTTCCCCTACTCCCATATTTATAACAATTTTCTTAATTTGCGGTATTTCATGCTTATTTTTATAAGAAAATTCTTTTTGTAAGTTTTCAATAATTTTTTGCTGATATAATTCTTTAAATCTTAACATTATTTACCTTCCTTACCGATAATTTCCCCTGATTTCTTTGCTACTCTAACCTTAGAACCATCTTCTAAGAATTTAAAAGCTACTTTGGTAAGGTTACCAGTTTTTGGATCGATGTGTGCAATATTTGAGATATGTATAGGTAATTCTTTAGTTATTATCCCGCCTTCACTCATGTGATTAGGTTTAGTATGCTTTTTTACTAAATTTACTCCAGAAACAATTACTTTACTGTCCTCAGGAAAAACTTTTAATATTTTACCTTTTTTTCCTTTGTGCTTTCCGGTAATAACAACAACTTCATCACCTTTTTTTACTTTTAATTTAATCATTTATAACACTTCCTCTGCAAGCGACATTATTCTAACATATTTTTTCGCTCTAAGTTCTCTTGTAACAGGACCGAAAACTCTAGTACCGATAGGTTCATCTTGTTTATTCAAAAGCACTAATGCGTTTTTATCAAATTTTATTGTACTACCGTCAGGTCTTACTACTCCGGTCTTTGTACGAACAATCACGCCTTTATAAACATCACCCTTTTTAACCTTACCGCCGGGTATAGCTTCTTTAACAGATACAACTATAACATCACCCAGCTTTGCCGTCATATGGTGAGAGCCACCTAAAACTTTAATACACATAACTTTTTTAGCCCCGGAATTATCTGCAACTTCCAAGATGCTCTGCATTTGAATCATAAACTACTTCCAATTTTTTATACACGAGAGATAAAATAAACAATCTACCTTATAAAGTCAAAGATTAAAAAACTTTATTCCCCATTTACCACTAACCATGTTTTGGTTTTTGAGATAGGACGACTTTCAATTATACTAACTTTATCTCCTTCTTGATATTTATTTTCTGAATCATGAGCAGCATATTTTTTAGATACTTTCACGAACTTTTTATAAATAGGGTGCTTAAACTTTCTTTCTACTTTTACTGTAACCGTCTTATCAGCTTTTGAACTTATAACCACGCCTTGTAACACTCTTTTCGGCATTTTAATATTCCTCACTATTAGATCTTTTTGTTAATTCAGTTTTAATACGTGCTATAGACTTTTTGACTAACGAAAACCTACTAGTATTTTTTAACTCACCTAAAGCTTGTTGAAATCTTAAATTAAACAATTCTTTTTTTAAAAGATTAAGGTTTTTATAAAGCTCTTCTATTGTTTCGGTAGATAACTTACTTCTTAATAATTTTAAATCATTCATAACGTCTCACTATCCTTGTTCTAACAGGTAATTTTGCACTTGCAAGCTCCAAAGCTCTAAGTGCAACATTTTCTTCTACCCCTTCAATTTCA
The DNA here is from genome assembly GCF_056135685.1 of Rickettsia senegalensis. Lineage (NCBI taxonomy): Bacteria > Pseudomonadati > Pseudomonadota > Alphaproteobacteria > Rickettsiales > Rickettsiaceae > Rickettsia > Rickettsia senegalensis. Next base: position 57,071 of record NZ_JBVYTQ010000002.1, read on the forward strand.
AACATAATTCTTCCAGGCGAAACTCTAACTGCAAAAAATTCAGGAGAACCTTTACCTTTACCCATTCTTACTTCGGCAGGCTTTTTAGAAACGGGAACATCCGGAAAAATACGAATCCATAATCTTCCTTGCCTTTTCATACATCTAGTAGCAGCTTTTCTTCCTGCTTCTATTTGTCTTGCAGTAACACGCCAACCGTCTATAGATTTTAGACCAAATGATCCAAAAGCGAGCGTTGTACCTGCTTTTGCTTTTGAAGCAACTCTACCTTTATGAGCTTTTCTAAATTTTTGTTTTTTCGGAGCTAACATTTTAATACTTAAAATTAATTATATCTTTTATTTTCTGTATATTCACCTTTGTAAATCCACACTTTAACCCCTATAACTCCATAAGTAGTTATAGCCTCAGCTGTTGAATAATCAATATCAGCTCTTAAAGTATGTAACGGCATTCTTCCTTCTATATACCACTCGGTTCTAGCAATTTCAGCACCTCCAAGTCGTCCTGAACAACTAACTCTTATACCTTGTCCACCTTGTTTAAATGAAGCATGAATTGCTGCTTTCATAGCTTTTCTAAAAGAAACTCTTTTTTCAAGCTGTAGTGCTATAGTTTGAGCTACTATAGCAGCATTTATATTAAATTTTCTAACTTCGTGGATATTTATATAAACTTCTTTTAAAGAAGTCATTTTCTCGATAGCTTTTTTTAGTTTATCAATTTCACTACCGTTTCTACCGATAATGATATTTGGTTTTTTGGCATTAATATTAATTATAATACTTTTATTAGAAGGACGTTCAATTAAAACTCTACTAACTTGAGCTTGATTAAAACCCTTATTTATTAAATCCCTAATTTTTAAATCTTGTATAAAAAGAGTTTTATAATGTTTTTCTGCATATAATATGGAATCCCAACCTTTAATTAAAGTCGGTCCAACTCTAAAACCATGTGCACAAACTTTCTGCCCCATTTTAATTATCCTCTTTTTCTGTAACAGTTATATAAAGATTACTAAAAAACTTATTGATTCTAGTTGCTCTTCCTTTTGCTCTTGGCATAACTCTTTTCATTACTAAAGCCTTACCTACGGTCGCCTTAGTAATAACCAATCTATCTATATCTAGACCTAAATTATTTTCAGCATTTGCAACAGCAGATTGTAAACAATTTTTTACAACTTTTGCAATTCTTTTAGGAGAAAAAGTTAATTGTACCAATGCTTCAGATACTTTCATATTTCTAATAAAAGCTGCAACTAAATTTAACTTCCTTGGACTTACTCTAATAGATTTAGCTTTTGCCGTAGCAAAATTTTTATTTTCCTGTACCATATAAATCTTTACTTTCTTTTGACTTTTTTATCTGCTCCATGACCGTGAAATGTTCTAGTAGGAGCAAACTCACCTAATTTTCTTCCAACCATTTCTTCATTTACAGAAACTGGAATAAATTTATTTCCATTATGAACAGAAAAGGTAAACCCTACAAAAATAGGCAGAATCGTTGATCTTCTAGACCAAGTTTTAATCATTTCAGATTTACCTGATTCCATTAATTTTTGAACTTTCTTTATTAAATAACCGTCTACAAAAGGCCCTTTCCATATTGAACGCGCCATACTAATACCTAATTAATTTAAAATCTATTTTCTTTTCTTTATGATAAATTTTGAAGTACGTTTATTTTTACGTGTCTTCTTACCCTTTGTTGGGAATCCCCAAGGAGTAACAGGATGGCGTCCTCCTGAAGTTTTACCTTCACCACCGCCATGAGGGTGATCTACAGGATTCATTGCTACACCTCTAACATGCGGTCTCCAACCGAGCCATCTATTTCTACCTGCTTTGCCTAAATTAATATTTTTTTGATCCGGGTTAGATATACTACCTATAGTAGCTTTACAATCTAAAGGTACTAACCTAAATTCACCTGATCTTAATTTAATCTGAGCATACCCTGAATCTTTACCCACTAGATCTACTGAAGTGCCTGCAGACCTTGCAATTTGACCACCCTTACCCACTTTCATTTCAACGTTATGTAAAGTAGTACCGATAGGAATGAATTTTAAAGGTAAACAATTTCCTATTTTTATATCAGCATCTTGGCTTGATATTACTCTATCACCTACAGATAATTTTTGCGGTGCTAGAATATAAGAATATTCCTCATCTTCATATTTTATCAAAGCAATAAAAGCAGTTCTATTAGGGTCATACTCTATTCTTTCAACAATAGCAGAAATATCTATTTTATTTCTTTTAAAATCAATAATACGATATAATTTTTTGTGTCCTCCACCTCTGTGCCAAGAAGTGACTCTACCTTGATTATTTCGTCCACCGGTTTTAGATATACCTTTGGTCAAAGATTTTAAAGGTCTGCCTTTCCATAAACTAGTTTTATCAACTTGAACTAACTCTCTAAGAGAAGGAGTAATTGGATTAAAGTTTTTTAAAGCCATTTATTTAATTCCTCCGGCAAAATCGATATTATGGTCTTTTTCTAATGTAACAATAGCTTTCTTTCTATTGATTTGAGTCCCTATAATTCCTTTGAATCTTTTCTTCTTACCTTTAACGTTTAAAATATTCACTTTTTTTACTTTTACTTTAAATATTTCTTCTATAGCCTTTTTAACGGTAAGTTTTTCAGCAAATTTATCTACATAAAAAGCGTATTTATTTTGTTCCGAAAGGGTTGTAGTTTTTTCTGTAATAATAGGTTTTCTAATTAAATCGTAATATTTATAAGAACTCATCTTAACCTCTCTTCTAAAACGCTTACTGCTTCTTGTGATAATAGGACATATTCATATCGTATTATATCATAAACATTTGCCCCTATTTGTGGAACAATCACAGTATTATAAATATTTTTTGCAGCTAAAGAAAAATTAGTATCTACTTCATTTCCATCTATTATAAAGAAACTTTTTCCTTGAAATTTGCTTAATATATTTACAAGAGCAGAAGTGTTAGGCTTATCTAGCGTTAAAGAATCTATTACTAATAATTTTCCTTCAGCGAATTTCTCGGATAAAGCATGAATTAAACCAAGTTTTCGTACTTTTTTAGGTAATTTTGTTGCATGACTACGTACTCTAGGTCCGTGAGCTACACCACCGCCACGCATCTGTACCGATCTAAGGGAGCCTTGTCTTGCATTACCTGTACCTTTTTGCTTAAAAGGTTTTTTTGTGGTTCCTGATACTTCTGATACTGTTTTAGTTTTATGGTTACCGGACATTGCTTTAGCTCTCTGCCAATCAATAACCTGCTTTATTATATCATCTCTGATAAATTCAACAGCAAATATATCTTCGTTTAAGCTAATCTCACCAACTTCTTCATTAGCAAGACTTAATATTTTAGTTTTCATCTTTATTTAACCTTATACAGTTTTATATAAAACTTTTATATAAATAATATTGCATGGTGCTTTGTTAATTTAATAATCTTTAACCTCAACAAACATATCTAAATATCTATTATACAGTTATTGAAATCTTTTTTATTGCATCTTTTACTGAAAGATACGAATTTTTGTGACCAGGTATACTACCCTGAATCATAATAAGCTTACGCTCTTTATCAACGGCAAATATTTTCAAATTTTGAATAGTAACTTGGTTACATCCCATATGACCAGCCATTTTTTTGCCTTTGAAAACCTTTCCTGGATCTTGTCTTTGTCCTGTAGAACCGTGGGAACGATGGGATATAGAAACACCGTGAGAAGCTTCAAGACCTCTAAAATTATGTCTTTTCATACTACCGGCAAACCCTTTACCTATAGTAGTTGCCGTTATATCCACAAATTGTCCTGCCGTAAAATGATCTACTTCTAGACTTGCTGCTATATCAATAAAATTCTCTTCAGAAATTCTAAATTCTTTTAATTTAGTTTTAGGAGATATTTTAGCATTAGCAAAAACTTGTTTCATAGGCTTAGTTACTCTAGATATCTTTTTATCTTTTATACCTATAACCAAAGCATTATATCCATGTTTTTCTAGAGTTTTATGCCCTACCACTTGACAATCATCAACTTTTACTAATGTCAAAGAAATTCTTTCTCCTTTATCATTAAAAACACTAGTCATCCCAATTTTTTGAGCAATTATACCGGTTCTCATTTATTCCCCACTCTCTAATTCAATCACTACATCAACACCTGCTGCTAAATCAACTTTACTTAAAGCATCAACAACCGCCGGATTCGGATCGTCTATAACTAATAATCTTTTATGCTTTCTAATTTCAAATTGCTCTCTTGACTTCTTATGTACATGAGGAGACCTATTTACGGTAAATCTTTCAATTTTTCTAGGTAAAGGAATAGGACCATTAATGTTAGCAAATGTTCTTTTAACAGCACTAACTATCTCTTTTGTAGCTTGATCAAGACTACGGTGATCAAATGATTTTAAACGAATTTTGATTTTATTTTTCATTCAGTAAACCTAATATTTAAACAGCAAGATGTTTTTCAGACACCTTAAAATATAAATACCTATTATTAAAAAATAATAGGTATTTATAAAATCAATTAATTATTTATTTTAGTTACTACGCCGGCACCTACTGTTCTACCACCTTCACGTATAGAGAATTTTAACCCTTCTTTCATAGCAATCGGTTTAATTAATTCCACTGTAAAAGTAGCATTATCTCCAGGCATAACCATCTGCTTATCAGCAGGCAATTTTATTGTACCGGTAACGTCTGTCGTTCTAAAATAGAACTGCGGACGATAGTCATTAGTGAACGGTGTATGACGCCCACCTTCTTCTTTACTAAGCACATATACTTCAGCTTCAAACTTATCATGTGGCTTTATACTACCGGGTTTCGCAAGCACTTGTCCTCTTTCCACTTCTTCTCTCTTTGTACCACGTAGTAACAGACCGACGTTATCTCCAGCTTGTCCTTCATCAAGTAATTTTCTAAACATTTCTACACCGGTACAGGTAGTTTTTTGTGTATCTTTAAGACCAACTATTTCAATTTCCTCACCTACCTTAATTATTCCAGATTCTATTCTACCGGTTACGACCGTACCTCTTCCTGAAATAGAAAATACATCTTCTATCGGCATTAAGAAAGGTTTGTCAGTTTCTCTAGTAGGTTGCGGTATATAGCTATCTACTACATCCATTAACTCATTAATAGCTTTTTCACCTTCAGGCTTTCCTTCTAAAGCTTGAAGTGCAGAACCTTTAATAATAGGTATTTCATCACCCAGGAAACCGTATTTTGATAATAATTCCCTTACTTCCATCTCTACTAGTTCTAATAGATCAGGATCATCCACCATATCTACTTTATTTAAGAATACTACCATAGCAGGTACACCTACCTGTTTTGCTAGTAATATATGCTCTCTAGTTTGCGGCATAGGACCATCAGCAGCAGAAACTACTAATATTGCACCGTCCATCTGAGCGGCACCGGTTATCATGTTCTTTACATAGTCAGCGTGTCCCGGACAATCTACGTGTGCATAGTGTCTATTTTTAGTCTCATATTCTACGTGTGCAGTAGAAATAGTTATACCTCTTTCTTTTTCTTCGGGAGCAGCATCAATTTGATCATACGCTGTAGCTTTTGCTCCACCTGTCTTAGCAAGTACTATAGTGATTGCTGCCGTTAAGGAAGTTTTACCGTGATCTACGTGGCCGATCGTACCTATATTAACGTGCGGTTTAGTTCGTTCAAATTTTGCTTTTGCCATGTTATTACTCTCTACAATTAGGTTTAATACAAGTTAATTTTTTATAAGTGCATTTTTTGCTAAATTTATTTGTTACCACTATCTCTGGAGCGGGTGATGGGAATTGAACCCACACAGCCAGCTTGGAAGGCTGGAACTCTACCATTGAGCTACACCCGCATTGTGGCACTGTTAATAAAATAATGTCAAAGCTATTTTGTTAACAATGCTATATCAATTTTATTTAGATTTATAAATATACACAATTATGTTTTATTTTTAAATAAAATTAAACATATATACATGAATCTTTTAAAATAAAATGATACGCTTCCCTGAACCATTTAAGTGGTGGAGGGAGAAGGATTCGAACCTTCGAACGCTTACGCGGGCAGATTTACAGTCTGCTGCCATTGACCACTCGGCCACCCCTCCTAAAGAACTTTACTGTATTAAATAGACTAATTCACTGTAAAATACAATATATAATTAGTATTAGGACTTAATAAAACTTATTGCCGAATCATCAAATAAACAAATAGCAGCTTGCACATTTATTTAGTTGTAACTTTCTATAATAAATAGTAGTTTCTGTCAAGAACAAATTACTGACGGTTTTCAATAAGATGCAAAATAAAAAACTTGATTCTAAAAATTGTTATTATATGTATGGGAAACATCCTGTATTTTCTGCTCTAAATAATCCAAAACGTCAAATTGACAATATTTTATGCACTAGGGAAATTTTTGATACAAACAAAAAATTAATAGGTACTAGATCTTATGAAATTGTTAATAACGATATTTTATCTAAATTACTGGAAAACCAAACACATCAAGGAATAGCTGCAAAAGTTAGACCAATTTTTTCTTACAATCTAGAGGACGTAGATATAAAAAACCCAAAATGTAAAATTGCGATTCTTGATCAAATAACAGACACACAAAATATTGGAGCAATTATTCGTAGTGCCGCTGCTTTTGATATAAATGCTATAATATTACCTCAAGATAATTCTCCGAATGAAAGCGGCAGCATTGCTAAAGCGGCTTGCGGTACTTTAGAATTAATACATATAATTAAAGTTACTAACTTACGCTCATGTATGAATTATCTTAAAAAACACGGCTTTTGGATTATAGGTCTGACAGGCTCTGCAAATGACTACTTTACCGATAAATTAATTTCCGACAAAATGGCATTAGTATTTGGCTCAGAAGATAAAGGCATGCGAAGATTAGTCGAAGAAACATGTGATTATCTAGCCAAAATCCCTATTTCTAAGAGAGTAGAAAGTCTTAATGTATCAAATGCCGCTTCTATAATTTTTCATTCATTACATAAATAATATTTTTAATAAATCAAATATTGTTTTTTATTTACTTCGATATAAATATTTAGTCTACTAAAATTAAAGTCATAAACTTTTATTATATCAATTAATTTGAGAGAAAAGTCATGAAAAGGAGACCAAATGAACAAATTATCGAGAGTTTTGAAAAACAATTAAACATATTTATAAATGAACTTACAGAAGAAGAGATAACAACGGATATATTAAATAATTTTTTTGATAAAGTGATCAATAACCTCAAGAATGAAAGATTAATTAATGATACTATATTTGATATATATCAAGGTAAAGCAGTAATTACTAAACCTATATATTCCGATTATATAGAATCTTCTGAACCTAAATATAACGAGCATTGGCAAAAATTTTATAGTTTTAATCGTAATCTTATGATAGAAAGCACATTAATATTTATTGCTAAGAATCTAAAAAAAGCTTCTTTAACAGACAAATTATATTATAGCTTTGCTAAATTAGCCCAGCAATTAGATTTGAATGTAGTAAGTGATCATTTTATGAAAAAAATAGACAATTATATAACATTTAACAATTTATGAAAAATTACAGAACCGAAAGCGATTCTTTTGGAGAAATTCAGATAGAAGAAAAATTTTATTGGGGGGCTCAAACTCAAAGATCTTTAGAAAATTTTAAAATAGGCAAACAAAAAATGCCTGAAATTTTAATTCGTGCTCTTGCTATTTTAAAAAAATGTGCAGCACAGGTTAATTATGAGTTTGGTGATTTAGAAGCTAAAATAGCTACAAGTATCGATAAAGCCACGGATAGAATCTTAGCAGGTGAATTTGATGATAATTTTCCTTTAGTAGTTTGGCAAACAGGTTCAGGTACACAAACAAACATGAATATGAACGAGGTTATTGCCTCTATTGCTAATGAAGAATTAACAAGCAAGAAAGGCGGCAAATCTCCAGTACATCCTAACGATCATGTTAATAAAGGACAATCATCCAACGACTCTTTTCCAACCGCTATGCATATAGCAACAATACTTGCAACTAAACAGCAACTTATACCGGCTTTGAATAATTTACTTACCTCTTTGCAAGACAAGTCAAAAGATTGGGATAAAATCATAAAAATAGGACGTACCCACTTGCAGGATGCAACTCCTTTAACTCTTAAACAGGAATTCTCCGGATATATTACACAAATAGAGTATGCTTTAGAACGCATAGAAGATGCACTAAAAAAAGTTTATCTACTTGCTCAAGGTGGAACGGCAGTCGGCACAGCTATTAACTCAAAAATAGGCTTTGATATAAAATTTGCCGAGAAAGTGGCAGAGTTTACTAAACAACCTTTTAAAACGGCTCCTAATAAATTTGAAAGTCTAGCTGCCCATGACGCGCTAGTAGAATTTTCAGGCACTCTTAATACTATAGCAGTTAGCTTAATGAAAATAGCAAATGATATAAGACTGCTCGGCTCCGGCCCAAGATGCGGTCTTGGTGAGCTGCATTTACCTGAGAATGAACCCGGCTCTTCGATTATGCCAGGTAAAGTAAACCCTACCCAAGTCGAAGCTTTAACAATGGTATGCATTCAGGTGATGGGAAATCATGTTACGGTTACTATTGCCGGCTCAAACGGACATCTTGAACTTAACGTATTTAAACCTGTAATAATATACAATATCCTACAATCTATAGAGCTGTTATCCGATAGCGTAAATAGCTTTGTTACTCACTGCGTTAAAGGATTAGAACCCAATATAGCACGCATTAATGATTTACGTGATAAATCTCTAATGCTTGTTACTGCTCTTAATCCGCATATAGGCTATGATAATGCTGCAAAAATTGCTAAAGAAGCACATAAGCTCGGAATAACTTTAAAAGAAGCAGCTAAAAAACTCAATCTTTTATCCGAAGAAGAATTTGATAAAATAGTAGTTCCTGAAAAAATGATTGGGTAATCTTAGGTTTTATATAAAAATATTAATATTATTGTACAAAATCTTATAAATAGGCTAATATTACAATTGTAGAAGTCAAGATTTAATCTTACAGACATTATAAAAATTATATCTGAATGTCTGATAAGTTATGACTGTCAGATGAGTATTCAAGATATAAGATTTCGTTATTCTTTTCAACAGCTAACTTTTTACTATCCATAAAAGTCTGCATAGGTGTTTTTCCATAGCAATATTTACCGGAATGCGGTCTTTCATTATTATAATATTCTAGCCAAATATCAAGATCTAGTTGTAGATCATCAAGATCAGTATAGATCTTTTTACGCATAGCAGTATCAAAGAATTCTTGTTTCATAGTTTTATTAAAACGTTCACACATACCATTTGTTTGAGGAGAATATGCTTTAGTAGTAGTATGCTCAATACCCTCAATGCTTAAGAACAATTCAAAAGCATGATGTTCTATATTACCTTTATACTCACCACCTCTATCAGTTAAAATACGAAGTACTGGTATTTGCTGACTCTCATACCATGGTAACACTCTATCATTAAGCATGTCAGCAGCGGTAAGTGCTGTTTTATCAGTATATAGTTTAGCCTCTGCAACCCGAGTGTAACTATCAATAAACACTTGAGAATATACCTTGTCTATGCCTTTAAAATTACCTACATAATATGTGTCTTGGCATCCTAGATAACCTGGATGCTGTGTATCAATCTCACCATGAGCTTCTTTCTCGCTACGCCGTTTCTCTAATACTTGTAACTGAGCTTCGGTAAGAACAATACCATCCTGAGCCATTTTGGCTTCTAATGCTTTAAGTCTTTTATTGATATTATTTAAATCATTACGTAGCCAAATAGATCTAACTCCTCCAGGTGATACAAGAATACCAGTCTTTTTAAGCTCATTTGATACTCGCAGCTGACCATAAGCGGGGTATTCTATTGCCATATCTAATACTGCTCTCTCTACGGCAGGATCAACTCTATTCGCTATAATTGGCTTCTTCCGACTAATCTCATATAATGCTTCTTCTCCTCCTGTTTCATATAACTCTTTAAACCTATAATAACTGTCTCTACTGTAACCCATAGCTTTATATGCTGACGATATACTACCAAGACTCCTAGCTAATTCTAGTAATCCTATTTTTGGCTTTATTATTTTTTGATTTAGATTCATCTCTAATCCTCCATTTAATATTATCTTAATTTTACTAAATGTAAGATTAAATCTCAACTATTACAGTTCCGCTATTAAAAGAAAACTTATCTTAAACTTTTCATAAAATACTGTGGAAATTTTTAGGCTTTGTGAAGAAAAATTTAATTATTTATATTTTTAGATATTTTTGAGCGAAAATTAATAAGATTTTTGCAGCAAATAGCTGTTCCTATTTCAAAAAAATCTTATAATTTGCAGCCAAAAAGAACAAAAATATAAATAATTAAATTTTTCTTCACACAGCCTTAATCTTTTATTATACTTAAACATTAATTATGTAAAATAAAAGAGTATCATGGTTTTAAACATAAAAGCTCCTGAAAATATAGTATTAAAGCCGACCATTACGGTTTTCGGCGTTGGGGGCGCAGGTAGTAATGCAGTAAATAATATGATTAGTGCTAATCTGCAAGGCGCTAATTTTGTAGTAGCTAATACTGATGCACAATCGCTTGAACATTCTTTATGCACTAACAAAATACAACTCGGTGTTTCTACGACTAGAGGTCTTGGAGCAGGAGCTTCTCCTGAGGTTGGAGCACTTGCTGCTCAAGAATCAGAAAGCGAAATTCGTAGTTACCTAGAAAGTAGCAATATGGTATTTATTACGGCAGGTATGGGCGGCGGTACAGGTACCGGTTCTGCACCGGTTATTGCATGCATTGCTAAAGAACTAGGCATCCTTACGGTTGGGGTAGTAACTAAACCTTTCCATTTTGAAGGCGGTCATCGTATGAAAACTGCCGATAAAGGACTTATTGAATTACAGCAATTCGTTGATACTTTAATTGTAATACCGAACCAAAATCTATTCCGTATTGCTAATGAACAAACGACGTTTGCCGATGCTTTCAAAATGGCAGATGACGTATTACATGCAGGCGTTAGAGGAGTAACAGATTTAATGATTATGCCAGGACTTATTAATCTTGATTTTGCCGACATTAAGGCAGTAATGAGCGAAATGGGTAAAGCAATGATGGGTACGGGTGAAGCTAGCGGCGAAGATAGAGCTATTAAAGCGGCAGAATCTGCAATTTCAAATCCGCTGCTAGATCATAGCTCAATGCGCGGTGCAAGAGGTGTATTAATCAATATTACCGGTGGTTCTGACATGACCTTATTTGAAGTTGACAACGCTGCTAATAGAATTAGAGAAGAAGTAGATAATCTTGATGCTAATATTATTTTCGGTTCAACATTTAATCCGGAATTAAAAGGAATTATCCGAGTATCGGTTGTTGCTACCGGTATTGATGCCGATAAAGTACCGACATATAAACCCGCAATAGCTGGAACTACCAACATAGTTCCTGAAGAAACTTATAATGAATCTATAGTACAACCTACACAAATAGAAGAAATTCCTGATTTTAACAGCTATAGTACCGAAAATATTGAAATTACCGACTCTCCAATAAATCAAAATTTTATCGGAAATGAAAAAGAGCTAGGGTTACATGCAAATAGTTTCAACAGATCTGAAGATGACTCACCAAAACCATCATTTTTAGGAAAAATATGGGGTTCTCTGCGTGCTTCAAATAATCAAACTTTAGAACGCAAAAACATTATTGTTAATACTCTAGATCAAGATAATAAGGAGTCTGATATTCATGACATACCGGCTTTTTTAAGAAAGAGACGAGATTAGATTAGAAAATGAATATAATTTCAGAACAGCATAAAAAAGAATTATTAGAAATAACTAAAAATTTTCCTGCAGATATTGCGTCACTAATAGATTATTTAGAAGAGAAATTACAAAATAAAATTGAATCTTATAAACCTTCACAATTAAAAGATTTTAAATTTTTTGTAATGAAAAGCTTTGCAGATGAAATTAACGATGTTAAAGATGATAATAAATATATTCAGGAACTACTAGAAGAATTACAAATAATATGGGAAGATTTATTTGAAGAAGAATTGCAAGGTCAACATATATATACTTTGGAGATTGGTGATACAACCCACTATACTGAATTAGATTTTACTGCATTAAATTATAATAATGTACAAAATACAGTAGAACCTAAATTTCCTGACTTTACTCAACAGGAGTTGTTAAGTATTTTTTCTTCCAATATACAAAATAATCATAATAATTGTATACCATTTCCTAAAGGAATAAACCTTGAAGAACAAGTTACCATAGATGTATTAAATAATTTATTATTATTAGGCGCTTATAATAAATGTAATTTTTTTGAATACAATAACGGATCAGAAATATATTTTAGATTACCTAATAACGAAAGGCTTGCCATGAAAGTTTTTAGTTTAAATAATCAGCCTATATTAAAAGAAAATAAATTTGAAAATGCTATATTATTTTTAAGTAAAAAAATAAACGAAAATGGTGATGTTAACTATAGTGAAGGCTTTAGTGCTGATATAGCCGAGGGCAAAATAAATTCTTCTTATATAACTCCTTTAGGCGAAATAATGGATTTTAATTAATTTAAAAAACAATCATATGCAAAATAAAATTGGTCATGCCTCCATATTGCAGTTACGCCTATTAAAAAGCTATACGTTCAATAAGAGTACCAATAACCTTATCATGAATATCCAATGACTTGGAAAGGCAGATTGTCTTACGTGCAAGCCTCTTGCATCTCGTTCTAAGGTTCAAGTTACTTCGTTCTATCCGTTGAGTGTATTTTTTACTGATAATATGTAATAGTTGAGATTTAATCTTACATTTAGTAAAATTAAGATAATATTAAATGGAGGATTAGAGATGAATCTAAATCAAAAAATAATAAAGCCAAAAATAGGATTACTAGAATTAGCTAGGAGTCTTGGTAGTATATCGTCAGCATATAAAGCTATGGGTTACAGTAGAGACAGTTATTATAGGTTTAAAGAGTTATATGAAACAGGAGGAGAAGAAGCATTATATGAGATTAGTCGGAAGAAGCCAATTATAGCGAATAGAGTTGATCCTGCCGTAGAGAGAGCAGTATTAGATATGGCAATAGAATACCCCGCTTATGGTCAGCTGCGAGTATCAAATGAGCTTAAAAAGACTGGTATTCTTGTATCACCTGGAGGAGTTAGATCTATTTGGCTACGTAATGATTTAAATAATATCAATAAAAGACTTAAAGCATTAGAAGCCAAAATGGCTCAGGATGGTATTGTTCTTACCGAAGCTCAGTTACAAGTATTAGAGAAACGGCGTAGCGAGAAAGAAGCTCATGGTGAGATTGATACACAGCATCCAGGTTATCTAGGATGCCAAGACACATATTATGTAGGTAATTTTAAAGGCATAGGCAAGGTATATTCTCAAGTGTTTATTGATAGTTACACTCGGGTTGCAGAGGCTAAACTATATACTGATAAAACAGCACTTACCGCTGCTGACATGCTTAATGATAGAGTGTTACCATGGTATGAGAGTCAGCAAATACCAGTACTTCGTATTTTAACTGATAGAGGTGGTGAGTATAAAGGTAATATAGAACATCATGCTTTTGAATTGTTCTTAAGCATTGAGGGTATTGAGCATACTACTACTAAAGCATATTCTCCTCAAACAAATGGTATGTGTGAACGTTTTAATAAAACTATGAAACAAGAATTCTTTGATACTGCTATGCGTAAAAAGATCTATACTGATCTTGATGATCTACAACTAGATCTTGATATTTGGCTAGAATATTATAATAATGAAAGACCGCATTCCGGTAAATATTGCTATGGAAAAACACCTATGCAGACTTTTATGGATAGTAAAAAGTTAGCTGTTGAAAAGAATAACGAAATCTTATATCTTGAATACTCATCTGACAGTCATAACTTATCAGACATTCAGATATAATTTTTATAATGTCTGTAAGATTAAATCTTGACTTCTACACGACCATAAAATTATACTATTTCTTACATTATGTTTTTTAAATACTCATTTATTAGCTGATACCGATAAGCGGTTAAAAGATATTGCGCCCTACCCTACGCCACTTGAACATCAAAAGCGTTATGTAATTCATTTACCTACAGAGTCTAATGAAGAAAAGCTAAAAGTAGAATTGCAAGCAACAAAAAATGCAATGAAAGATTGTAATCGTGTTTGGTTTGGCGGTAATCTGGAAACAAAAACTTTAGAAGGATGGGGATATAATTATTATATAATCGATCAAGTTAGCGATCACCCTGCTAGTACAATGATGGCGTGCCCTGGGATAAAAGCAACCATGCAACCGGTTAGTGTATTTTTAGGCGTTGAAATATTTTTAAGATATAATAGCAAAATACCTATCGTAGTATATGTTGAACTACATTACGTTATTTGGCATCAAAATGATATAATTAATTCTGCAAAGGAAGGTTAGTATTATAGATATCGTCATTGCAAGTAGCTGAAGTTGTTATTATATAGCTTCTATGTCATTCCTAGCTAGAAGCGGGAATCCAGCATAAAGCGAGATAAATCGAACTTTTAATTTTAAAAATTTGCTGTATTTATGCTTTTTTTCTGGATTCCCGCTTCTAGCTAGGAATGACATAGAATGCGGGAACTGTAGAAGTCAAGATTTAATCTTACAGACATTATAAAAATTATATCTGAATGTCTGATAAGTTATGACTGTCAGATGAGTATTCAAGATATAAGATTTCGTTATTCTTTTCAACAGCTAACTTTTTACTATCCATAAAAGTCTGCATAGGTGTTTTTCCATAGCAATATTTACCGGAATGCGGTCTTTCATTATTATAATATTCTAGCCAAATATCAAGATCTAGTTGTAGATCATCAAGATCAGTATAGATCTTTTTACGCATAGCAGTATCAAAGAATTCTTGTTTCATAGTTTTATTAAAACGTTCACACATACCATTTGTTTGAGGAGAATATGCTTTAGTAGTAGTATGCTCAATACCCTCAATGCTTAAGAACAATTCAAAAGCATGATGTTCTATATTACCTTTATACTCACCACCTCTATCAGTTAAAATACGAAGTACTGGTATTTGCTGACTCTCATACCATGGTAACACTCTATCATTAAGCATGTCAGCAGCGGTAAGTGCTGTTTTATCAGTATATAGTTTAGCCTCTGCAACCCGAGTGTAACTATCAATAAACACTTGAGAATATACCTTGCCTATGCCTTTAAAATTACCTACATAATATGTGTCTTGGCATCCTAGATAACCTGGATGCTGTGTATCAATCTCACCATGAGCTTCTTTCTCGCTACGCCGTTTCTCTAATACTTGTAACTGAGCTTCGGTAAGAACAATACCATCCTGAGCCATTTTGGCTTCTAATGCTTTAAGTCTTTTATTGATATTATTTAAATCATTACGTAGCCAAATAGATCTAACTCCTCCAGGTGATACAAGAATACCAGTCTTTTTAAGCTCATTTGATACTCGCAGCTGACCATAAGCGGGGTATTCTATTGCCATATCTAATACTGCTCTCTCTACGGCAGGATCAACTCTATTCGCTATAATTGGCTTCTTCCGACTAATCTCATATAATGCTTCTTCTCCTCCTGTTTCATATAACTCTTTAAACCTATAATAACTGTCTCTACTGTAGCCCATAGCTTTACATGCTGACGATATACTACCAAGACTCCTAGCTAATTCTAGTAATCCTATTTTTGGCTTTATTATTTTTTGATTTAGATTCATCTCTAATCCTCCATTTAATATTATCTTAATTTTACTAAATGTAAGATTAAATCTCAACTATTACATAAATCAACTCTTTTTAGTCAATGCCTAAATTACTCAACATCTTCCTCTGCAGCTTCAACTTCTTGCACTTCCGGTACAAAATGTTTAAGCATGGATTCAATGCCGTTTTTTAAGGTAATAGTAGAACTCGGGCATCCAAGGCAAGCACCACGAAGTGCTAATTTAACTACACCGTTTTCAAAGCCTTTATATATTATGTCACCACCATCTTGTGCAACAGATGGTCGCACTCTAGTTTCAATAATCTCTACGATTTGCTTCTCTATTTCCGAAAGCCCATCAAGGTTATTATGTACATTATCTGCTTTTGTACTTTCTTCAAATACCGGAAATCCCGAAACAAAATGATCCATAATAACCATTAAAACTTCAGGCTTTATAACTTGCCAATTACTTTCAGCTTGCTTAGTCACCGTTATAAAATCACTACCAAAAAATACTGATTTCACATTATTAATATAAAATAGTGACTCTGCAAGTTTGCTTCTTCCTTTAATTTCAGCAATATCGCTAAAAAATACCGGCTGTTCACTACTTATTTCCTGCCCCGGGAAAAACTTTATTGCATCAGGGTTGGGAGTATCTTCAGTTTGAATAAACATAATTAAAGTACACTAATAAATTTGTTGATTATTATAAATCGATAGTACCGTTTTTACAATAGACTTCTTGCATAACTTGCTTCTAAGAGTAATTTGTGCGTCGATCCGGTACTCGCATCCTCACGTACTAAAGTGTACGCTGCAGTGGCAAGCACTCCCGTGTATCCTACAAATTCCTCCTTATTAGCTACGTTATGCAAGAAGTCTAATATATTTGTATTTATCTTGGATATTGTTGTATGGCACTGTTAACAAAATAATTTTAAAGCTATTTTGTTAACAGTACCATAGCAACTTTTTAATTTATCGTTGATTTTATTAAAATAAGTTATTATTTTAATATATTACTAACTACTGCTAGATTATTATGCCTAAAAAATTACTACAAGAAAAGGTGATATATATACTATTGATACTAAATTTATTTAAGAGCGTTATAAATAAGAACACTAGTGAAGCCTTTTGTTATATTTCACAATTTAATTTTCCTCTTTCTGACAATATAAAAACAATACGTTATTTTGCTATCGATGAAGATAAACCAAATAATGTTAGAATATTAAATAATGTTGGAACATCTCATAGTACCTTGTCTTTAATTGCGGTTATTAATAATGGTCTTGAAATGCTTAATTTATTAATAAATTTTGGATTTGATATAAATAGCCATAGTGGAATAAACTATATTACCCCTTTAGGGCTTGCGGCAGACAAAAGATATAAAGAGATAGTAAAATTGCTTTGTGAGCGAGATGATATTAAGGTTCAAAATGCATTATATTATGCGATTAGAGGAGAAAACAAAAGCATAGAAATAATAGATCTTTTAGTACAAAAAGGTGCAATCATTAAGCCAGAGCATATTGAATTGGCAATTAGTCATTCAAATTTAAGTGTATTTGAATATTTATTTGAGAAGAAATTACCGGATATTGAAAAAAATAATTTAAAACTTATCGGTTCATCACCGGCTATCTCATCCATTGATTATATATTAGGTGAAGCTTCAAAATATCAAAATACAGAGGTAATAAAATTTTTATTAAGTAGTGGATATAAACCTGAACAAAAATATATTGATGAATTTTTTGTATCAGCTGCAGACAATGGACGTCTAAAAACTTGTATTATACAAAAGCTAATATAGAAGAACATACACGACTAGAAGGTTTAAGCAAATACCAAAACTATCTTAAAGACAAATATCATGATTATTATAAAACTCATATAATATTTCTTTCCAAATTCTCTTATACGGACGAACCTGTGGAAATGTTCATGTTTGACAATGAATCGAATCTATTACTATTATCTATGAGTGGCACCCCCCCAAAAACAATCGACAAAAGGAGTAGAATTTTCTAGAAACAAAGGAGGAGATTCTATAAATGACAATATCAAAGCACAGTGATAGCCAAATCATGTCTATCTTAAAGCAAGCGAGCGGTGGGATGCCTGTAGCGTCTATACTGAGAGAGCACAAAATACCATCAGCGACATTTTATAAATGGAGATCAAAGTATGGTGGTATGGCTTTACCGATGATTACTAAATTAAAGGAGTTAGAATCGGAAAATGCACGGCTTAAAAAGATGTATGCTGAGGAAAGGCTAAGAGCTGATATATTAAAGGAAGTACTTGAAAAAAAGTTAGGAAGCCATCTCAAAGGCGGGAGATGGCTAAAATAATATCTGGAGAAAAAGATATTTCTATAAGGAGTGCATGCAAGATCTTTGGTGTCAGCGAAACATGCTATAGATATAAAAGGAAGCTATCATCTGAGGATGATATTATAGCAGGCCAGCTAATGCGTTTAGTAGGTGATCAAAAGAACTGAGGCCTTGGCCTCTGCTTTTTATATTTACGTAATATCAAAGGTTTTGGTTGGAATCATAAACGTGTATACAGGATATATAAGGAGCTAGCCCTTAATATGAGAATAAAGCCTAAGAAGAGATTACTTAGAGCAAAGCCTAAAAAGCTTATAGTGTCTAAAACAATAAATGATTGCTGGTCCATGGATTTTATGCACGATAGTTTAGAGAATGGTAGGAAATATCGTTTATTTAATGTGATTGATGACTTTAATAGAGAGAGCCTTGGTACTGAGACTGATTTTTTATTGTCAGCAGGAAGAGTTATCAGGTCACTAGATCAAATTATAGAATGGCGAGGTAAGCCAAAATCTATACGTTGTGATAATGGACCTGAATATATCAGTAAATTATTGAGCAAGTGGGCAAAAGAAAAGAATATCAAGTTATTATTCATTCAGCCAGGCATGCCTCAGCAAAATGCATATATTGAAAGATATAATAGAACTGTAAGATATGATTGGTTAAATCAGTATTTATTTGTTAATATACAAGAAGCACAGGATCTTGCAACTCAATGGCTTTGGTCTTATAATAACGAAAGACTTAATATGGCTATTGGCGGTATAACACCAATACAAAAATTAGCTCTCGCAACTTAACTCTCTACTCTCTATTGCGATTAAAAATGGGAGGATTACCCATTGATTATCGATCAATTTAAAAAATAAATATCATATCTTTCTAAAATCTTATTAATTTTCTTATAAAAATATTTGATACTAATAATATGTATATACTCCTTTTAAAAGAAGTTTAAATAATTAGTAGGTTTATGGAAGATATTGATACTTGGCAGCAAAAATTTGAGGTTTATGATTATAGTAATAAATTAATTGATCGAATTAAATATTTGAATACTATAGTAGACTCGCCTATAGATATCACAGAAATTGAAAAAGGTCTTTATTATACCCGTAAATATCATGCTTCTCAAATGCGTCAATCAGGGGAGCCTTATTATTCTCACCCTATAGAAGTTGCAATCATGCTTGCAGATTTTACGGCTCTTGAGGCTCCTAAACTTTACAAATCGTATATGACAAATGTCGCCCTTCTTCATGATACTATAGAGGATACAATACTTACATACGCTGATATTAGCAAAATTTTTGATAAGAATATTGCCGGTAGCGTAGAACGTTTAACAAGAATTAAGCTGTACGGTAAAATTAGCTCCGGTGAAATGTTAAATTTACTAATACAGGAACAAAGATATGATAACGCACTTATTAAAGCGTTTGATCGCCTACATAATTTACAAACTATAAATGCTAAATCTACAGAAAAGGTTTTAGAAACAGTAAAAGAAACTATAGAAAGTTTCTTACTCATAGCAGCTTATTTAGAAATACGAACCGTAGAACAACAACTATTAAATGTTTGCACTAATTTTATCAAGCAACATTTCCCTTCAGAACAAAAAGAAATATTTCAAAAAGCCTGTTTACGAAATTTCTTTTTTAAACTTCAAAATAATACAAAATAAATTAAAGAGTATACAATACTACTTTAGAAAGAAAGTGTATATTAGCTAAAATGTAATAGTTGAGATTTAATCTTACATTTAGTAAAATTAAGATAATATTAAATGGAGGATTAGAGATGAATCTAAATCAAAAAATAATAAAGCCAAAAATAGGATTACTAGAATTAGCTAGGAGTCTTGGTAGTATATCGTCAGCATATAAAGCTATGGGTTACAGTAGAGACAGTTATTATAGGTTTAAAGAGTTATATGAAACAGGAGGAGAAGAAGCATTATATGAGATTAGTCGGAAGAAGCCAATTATAGCGAATAGAGTTGATCCTGCCGTAGAGAGAGCAGTATTAGATATGGCAATAGAATACCCCGCTTATGGTCAGCTGCGAGTATCAAATGAGCTTAAAAAGACTGGTATTCTTGTATCACCTGGAGGAGTTAGACCTATTTGGCTACGTAATGATTTAAATAATATCAATAAAAGACTTAAAGCATTAGAAGCCAAAATGGCTCAGGATGGTATTGTTCTTACCGAAGCTCAGTTACAAGTATTAGAGAAACGGCGTAGCGAGAAAGAAGCTCATGGTGAGATTGATACACAGCATCCAGGTTATCTAGGATGCCAAGACACATATTATGTAGGTAATTTTAAAGGCATAGGCAAGGTATATTCTCAAGTGTTTATTGATAGTTACACTCGGGTTGCAGAGGCTAAACTATATACTGATAAAACAGCACTTACCGCTGCTGACATGCTTAATGATAGAGTGTTACCATGGTATGAGAGTCAGCAAATACCAGTACTTCGTATTTTAACTGATAGAGGTGGTGAGTATAAAGGTAATATAGAACATCATGCTTTTGAATTGTTCTTAAGCATTGAGGGTATTGAGCATACTACTACTAAAGCATATTCTCCTCAAACAAATGGTATGTGTGAACGTTTTAATAAAACTATGAAACAAGAATTCTTTGATACTGCTATGCGTAAAAAGATCTATACTGATCTTGATGATCTACAACTAGATCTTGATATTTGGCTAGAATATTATAATAATGAAAGACCGCATTCCGGTAAATATTGCTATGGAAAAACACCTATGCAGACTTTTATGGATAGTAAAAAGTTAGCTGTTGAAAAGAATAACGAAATCTTATATCTTGAATACTCATCTGACAGTCATAACTTATCAGACATTCAGATATAATTTTTATAATGTCTGTAAGATTAAATCTTGACTTCTACATCTCTAATACTTGTAACTGAGCTTCGGTAAGAACAATACCATCCTGAGCCATTTTGGCTTCTAATGCTTTAAGTCTTTTATTGATATTATTTAAATCATTACGTAGCCAAATAGATCTAACTCCTCCAGGTGATACAAGAATACCAGTCTTTTTAAGCTCATTTGATACTCGCAGCTGACCATAAGCGGGGTATTCTATTGCCATATCTAATACTGCTCTCTCTACGGCAGGATCAACTCTATTCGCTATAATTGGCTTCTTCCGACTAATCTCATATAATGCTTCTTCTCCTCCTGTTTCATATAACTCTTTAAACCTATAATAACTGTCTCTACTGTAACCCATAGCTTTATATGCTGACGATATACTACCAAGACTCCTAGCTAATTCTAGTAATCCTATTTTTGGCTTTATTATTTTTTGATTTAGATTCATCTCTAATCCTCCATTTAATATTATCTTAATTTTACTAAATGTAAGATTAAATCTCAACTATTACAATTTATGATTCCAACCAAAACCTTTGATATTACGTAAATATAAAAAGCAGAGGCCAAGGCCTCAGTTCTTTTGATCACCTACTAAACGCATTAGCTGGCCTGCTATAATATCATCCTCAGATGATAGCTTCCTTTTATATCTATAGCATGTTTCGCTGACACCAAAGATCTTGCATGCACTCCTTATAGAAATATCTTTTTCTCCAGATATTATTTTAGCCATCTCCCGCCTTTGAGATGGCTTCCTAACTTTTTTTCAAGTACTTCCTTTAATATATCAGCTCTTAGCCTTTCCTCAGCATACATCTTTTTAAGCCGTGCATTTTCCGATTCTAACTCCTTTAATTTAGTAATCATCGGTAAAGCCATACCACCATACTTTGATCTCCATTTATAAAATGTCGCTGATGGTATTTTGTGCTCTCTCAGTATAGACGCTACAGGCATCCCACCGCTCGCTTGCTTTAAGATAGACATGATTTGGCTATCACTCTGCTTTGATATTGTCATTTATAGAATCTCCTCCTTTGTTTCTAGAAAATTCTACTCCTTTTGTCGATTGTTTTTGGGGGGGTTGCCAAAAGATTCTATGGATAGATTAATGAATTTATATATTAAGGGACAAATAAGCGAAGAGGAACACGAAGAAAAACGATTAGAATTGGAGCAGAAATGCAAAGAAATAACAAAAGAAATTGAAACGCGTGAAAAAGATGATGATAGCTTTACAAAAATGCTAGTTTCCTTGATATCGACAGCCTCAAGTGCCTATAAGATATTTAAAAGTTCCGGCGTGAGCGAAAAAAGACGTTTAATAAATTTAATATTTGGGAACTTAATATTGAAACCTGGAAAGCATGACTTTATGCTGCGTTCGCCGTTTGATACATTGGTGAATTTGCCTAAAACTGGCGAATGGTACCCGCGGCCGGACTTGAACCGGCAAGAGCTTACGCTCCACGAATTTTAAGTCCGTTATGTCTACCATTCCATCACGCGGGCAATTATAAATACAGAACTGTATTTTTCTAAGTGGACAGAATAATAAAAAAAATACAAAAAAGCAAGTACTTTTATCGTTAATATATTAGTCGGATATAAAAAAAATATTAAACCACTTTAAAATAGTTAGTTTACTCATTAATTTATTTAGATAATTAACTTAAATAGTGACAAAATAGTAATAATATGATAGATTAGTTTCAGAAAGTAATACTTTCTCTTGCATGTTATTGACATGTTTATTGACAAATGCCGCAAGGTAAGGTAGTTTTGCATAATGAATTTTTATCGACTCTTATATTTAAGTAAGATTTAAAGTAAAATTTAAGTTTTAGTTATTATAAGCGTGTGTTAAGTTCAAATAAGTAATTTCTATCTAATAAAGGTTTTTATGGCTACAAATATAGTAGGTAAAGTTAAGTGGTATAATTCTACGAAGAATTTTGGATTTATTGAACAGGAAAATGGCGGCAAAGATGTGTTTGTACACAAATCAGCCGTAGACGCGGCAGGTTTGCATAGCCTTGAAGAAGGACAAGATGTAATTTTTGATCTTGAAGAAAAGCAAGGAAAAACCTACGCTGTTAACCTCAGAATTAAATAAATATATTTATAATACCAAAAGCAGCTATCCAAAATTGTTTATAATTTAGGGTAGTCTAGTCATCTTTATCACAATAGTAAATATTTTGTTTTTGTCTTATAATAACCTATATAATTTTAAGTATAATAAATTATTTTTACTAAAGGGCATGAAAATGCCCTAAATCTAATAATATTATTCTGGCTTGAATAAGATTCTAAAAATAGTTTCATTATTCATTATCGTTTTATATATTTAGTTGGTTTGTAATCTAGCTTAAGCATATTTTTTGATTCAGGATAATTATATAAGTCGTTATTTTAATTTACTATAACTTATTTTTTATACAATAACCTGCATAACTTATCTTAGAGACTATCTGTAAATAAATTTTAATTAGTAATTAAAGAGTTTTTTTAGCGAAAAGTGATAAGATTTTTGAAGAAATAGTGATTCATATTTCAAAAAAATCTTATAATTTGCAGCCAAAAAGAATTAAATTATCAGTTAAAATTTATTTACAGCTAGGCTCAGGAAATAAGAGATCTCTACTCTACTCAAGCGTACTATAGTTAAGTATGTAAGGCTGAGAGAGCGTCTCATATATCTTTAAGAAATGGGTTATGTAATAGATCTAATCAATAATGTGCATATTTTGACTTAAAACTATATTGGATTACATAATGAAAAATTTTAATTTATCTGAAGAATTAATTATCGCTCTTGAGACAATGAATATCACTGAGCCGACTGAAATACAAAAGCAATCGATTCCGGTTGCAATGACGGGGTCGGACATACTCGCTTCTAGCCAAACAGGTTCAGGAAAAACTCTCGCTTATTTATTGCCGTTAATTGATTCATTTATTAAAAATAAAACTACTGCTTTAATTCTTGTTCCGACTAGAGAATTAGCAACGCAAATACACAGTACTTTAAATAAAGTAACTACATCCTATAAAATTAATAGTGCAGTTTTGATAGGCGGCGAACCGATGCCTAAACAATTTATGCAATTAAAAAGGAATCCGAAAGTGATTATCGGTACGCCTGGGCGTATTATCGATCACTTAAATAGAGGAAGTTTAAAAATTGATCGTATAGGCATAACCGTACTTGACGAAATGGATAGAATGCTTGATATGGGGATGAAAGAACAGTTAGAAAAAATCAATAAATTTTTACCGGAAAAAAGACAAGTTTTAATGTTTTCTGCTACTATGCCAAAACATATTATTGCTGTTTCTCAAAAATATCTAAACAATCCGATACGTATTACAGTAGGTGCTACTAATAAAGCAGCTGCAGAAATAAAACAGGAATCAATGCATGTTTCTGATAAAGAAAAATTTAGTGAATTAACTAAACAACTTGGTAATAGGGAAGGATCGGTAATTATTTTTGTGAAGACTAAACGCTCTGCTGATCAATTAGCTAAAATGTTAAAATATGAAAATCATAAAGCAGAAGCTATACATGGTGATTTAAGTCAGCGTCAACGTGAAAGAGTAATTTTATCATTTCGTAAGTCAAATCATAGAATAATGGTAGCAACTGATGTAGCGGCTCGTGGACTTGATATTCCTCATACACAGCATGTTATTAATTATGATTTACCTATGTGTCCTGAAGATTATTTACATAGAATAGGTAGAACGGGTAGAGCAGGGGGCACCGGCCATGCACTGTCTTTTATTTCTCCTGATGATGTTATTAGATGGCGTGCAATTGATCGTCTATTAAATAAAGGTGAATCTACACCACGCAGTGAGTTTAGGAGTGATAAAAATAATCGTAAAAGACCATTCGGTAAAAGAGCAGGCGTTGAGGGTAAAAAGTTTAATTCTTTTGATAATAATCATAAAAAAACTTTTGACGGTAACAATTACGGTAATAAAAGAAAGAAAGCCTCGTAGTTTAGATTTACGTCATTGCGAGCAGCCATAGGCTGTGCGGCAATCTCATGAAATAATAAAATCCTGAGATTGCTTTGTCAAAACTTACAGCTTTTCCTCGCAATGACGGAAAAACCGATCTATGCAACAACGCCAACGCTATGCGGGAATGAAATCAAATCATTTTATATGTAATAGTTGAGATTTAATCTTACATTTAGTAAAATTAAGATAATATTAAATGGAGGATTAGAGATGAATCTAAATCAAAAAATAATAAAGCCAAAAATAGGATTACTAGAATTAGCTAGGAGTCTTGGTAGTATATCGTCAGCATATAAAGCTATGGGTTACAGTAGAGACAGTTATTATAGGTTTAAAGAGTTATATGAAACAGGAGGAGAAGAAGCATTATATGAGATTAGTCGGAAGAAGCCAATTATAGCGAATAGAGTTGATCCTGCCGTAGAGAGAGCAGTATTAGATATGGCAATAGAATACCCCGCTTATGGTCAGCTGCGAGTATCAAATGAGCTTAAAAAGACTGGTATTCTTGTATCACCTGGAGGAGTTAGATCTATTTGGCTACGTAATGATTTAAATAATATCAATAAAAGACTTAAAGCATTAGAAGCCAAAATGGCTCAGGATGGTATTGTTCTTACCGAAGCTCAGTTACAAGTATTAGAGAAACGGCGTAGCGAGAAAGAAGCTCATGGTGAGATTGATACACAGCATCCAGGTTATCTAGGATGCCAAGACACATATTATGTAGGTAATTTTAAAGGCATAGGCAAGGTATATTCTCAAGTGTTTATTGATAGTTACACTCGGGTTGCAGAGGCTAAACTATATACTGATAAAACAGCACTTACCGCTGCTGACATGCTTAATGATAGAGTGTTACCATGGTATGAGAGTCAGCAAATACCAGTACTTCGTATTTTAACTGATAGAGGTGGTGAGTATAAAGGTAATATAGAACATCATGCTTTTGAATTGTTCTTAAGCATTGAGGGTATTGAGCATACTACTACTAAAGCATATTCTCCTCAAACAAATGGTATGTGTGAACGTTTTAATAAAACTATGAAACAAGAATTCTTTGATACTGCTATGCGTAAAAAGATCTATACTGATCTTGATGATCTACAACTAGATCTTGATATTTGGCTAGAATATTATAATAATGAAAGACCGCATTCCGGTAAATATTGCTATGGAAAAACACCTATGCAGACTTTTATGGATAGTAAAAAGTTAGCTGTTGAAAAGAATAACGAAATCTTATATCTTGAATACTCATCTGACAGTCATAACTTATCAGACATTCAGATATAATTTTTATAATGTCTGTAAGATTAAATCTTGACTTCTACATTTTTATATAAGGAGGATAAATTCATAAGTTTAAATTTTTCACGATTTCAATCTATATTTAATATTTTATTCATATTGATAATTTCTTTTCCAGGTGGTGTAATTTATTTACTTACCGGTTCAACTCTTTCTTTTTGGCTTCGAGAATCCGGTTTTGATAAAATCACTATCGGGCTTTTTAGTTTAGTTAATTTTATTCATATATTTAAATTTTTATGGGGTCCTTTACTAGAAAAAGTAAGTTTTGCTCCTTTAAGTAAGCAAGGATATAAATATTGTTTAATTATTACTTTGGTTAGCTGTATTTGTTGCGTATATGTTCTAACAAATTTTAACCCTAACACTCATTTTATATCTTTTGCTTTATGCTTAGTAGCTGCGGCATTTTTCTCTTCCATTTATGATATGTTGCTTCAATCATCACAGATGTTACTTATTATAAATAAAAATTGGGGCATAAGTGAGGCAGCTTGTACTACAGGCTTTAGGATAGGTATACTTATAGCAGGTTCAGGGGCGTTATATTTATCAACTATCATATCTTGGCAAGATGTTTATCGTTCTATAGCAATTTTATGTATGCCGTCATTACTATCAATTATAATCTATCCGCTTAAATTTACAGATAAAATAATTATTAATGGTTTTGATAGATTTTGGTATGCTTTTTATGACTTTATCAAGAAACCTAAATGGCTAATAATTGTTAGTTTTATGCTTCTATATCGTCTTCAAGATAATTTTCTTTCAATGATGCCGAATATGTTTTATCTCGATATCGGGTATACGAAGAAAGATTTAGCGCTTGGATATAAAGCTTTTGGTATGTGTGCTGCAATCCTTGGAGGTTTTATAGGCGGGTTTTTGTGCCGAAAATATGAATATTCTTATTTGCTTAAAAGAGCATTAATATATCATGCTTTATCTAGCCTATCTTTTTTATTTCTCTATTTTTATAATCGAGATATTACAAGTTTGTATATAGCGGTCTTTTTTCAAGAATTTACCAAAGGCTTAACTATGTCGCCGTTTTTTTCTTACCAATTAAGATGTTGTAGCTCTAAATATTGTATAACCCAAATTGCGTTAATTACTTCTATTGCTTATATTAGTACCATATTGTTTGGTAGTATTTCAGGCTATGCAGCTACTTATTTAGGTTGGGCTTATTTTTTCATCGTAGCAGGATTTTGTTTTATACCGGCTTATATATTAATTAGATATTTACCGACTTATGTCATTCCTAGCTAAAAGGGTTGTTGTTGTGTGGCTCGGCTCCATCATCCCGTGATTTATTCACGGGATCTAGTTAAAAATACTATATTATTAGTATTTTTAGTTGTTTTACTGGATACTGTAGATAAGCCACGGTATGACACTGAACGCGCTTTCCGAACCATACAACAACACCTAAATTAATCCGCTAATCCGGCTAGCTTTACTTCAGGAAATAATTCTTCTTCCAATTTTGATAGGCCGTGTATTAGTTCCGGACTAAATAGAGGTGCTAATTTGTTAGATAATGGAACTAAGTCTTCATCTGTAGTTATCTTTATAAATTCAATCCTTGCCTTAAATCGTGCCAATTCAAGTTCTTTAATACTAAGATGTGTGTTATTAAAATTTCCTTGATCGCATCGTGTATTATATAGCTATCTGGTCATGCCTCCATATTGCAGTTACGCCTATTAAAAAGCTATACGTTCAATAAGAGTACCAATAACCTTATCATGAATATCCAATGACTTGGAAAAGCAGATTGTCTTACGTGCAAGCCTCTTGCATCTCGTTCTAAGGTTCAAGTTACTTCGTTCTATCCGTTGAGTGTATTTTTTACTGATAATATGCTTTTTTTGTAGAAGTCAAGATTTAATCTTACAGACATTATAAAAATTATATCTGAATGTCTGATAAGTTATGACTGTCAGATGAGTATTCAAGATATAAGATTTCGTTATTCTTTTCAACAGCTAACTTTTTACTATCCATAAAAGTCTGCATAGGTGTTTTTCCATAGCAATATTTACCGGAATGCGGTCTTTCATTATTATAATATTCTAGCCAAATATCAAGATCTAGTTGTAGATCATCAAGATCAGTATAGATCTTTTTACGCATAGCAGTATCAAAGAATTCTTGTTTCATAGTTTTATTAAAACGTTCACACATACCATTTGTTTGAGGAGAATATGCTTTAGTAGTAGTATGCTCAATACCCTCAATGCTTAAGAACAATTCAAAAGCATGATGTTCTATATTACCTTTATACTCACCACCTCTATCAGTTAAAATACGAAGTACTGGTATTTGCTGACTCTCATACCATGGTAACACTCTATCATTAAGCATGTCAGCAGCGGTAAGTGCTGTTTTATCAGTATATAGTTTAGCCTCTGCAACCCGAGTGTAACTATCAATAAACACTTGAGAATATACCTTGTCTATGCCTTTAAAATTACCTACATAATATGTGTCTTGGCATCCTAGATAACCTGGATGCTGTGTATCAATCTCACCATGAGCTTCTTTCTCGCTACGCCGTTTCTCTAATACTTGTAACTGAGCTTCGGTAAGAACAATACCATCCTGAGCCATTTTGGCTTCTAATGCTTTAAGTCTTTTATTGATATTATTTAAATCATTACGTAGCCAAATAGATCTAACTCCTCCAGGTGATACAAGAATACCAGTCTTTTTAAGCTCATTTGATACTCGCAGCTGACCATAAGCTGTAATAGTTGAGATTTAATCTTACATTTAGTAAAATTAAGATAATATTAAATGGAGGATTAGAGATGAATCTAAATCAAAAAATAATAAAGCCAAAAATAGGATTACTAGAATTAGCTAGGAGTCTTGGTAGTATATCGTCAGCATATAAAGCTATGGGTTACAGTAGAGACAGTTATTATAGGTTTAAAGAGTTATATGAAACAGGAGGAGAAGAAGCATTATATGAGATTAGTCGGAAGAAGCCAATTATAGCGAATAGAGTTGATCCTGCCGTAGAGAGAGCAGTATTAGATATGGCAATAGAATACCCCGCTTATGGTCAGCTGCGAGTATCAAATGAGCTTAAAAAGACTGGTATTCTTGTATCACCTGGAGGAGTTAGATCTATTTGGCTACGTAATGATTTAAATAATATCAATAAAAGACTTAAAGCATTAGAAGCCAAAATGGCTCAGGATGGTATTGTTCTTACCGAAGCTCAGTTACAAGTATTAGAGAAACGGCGTAGCGAGAAAGAAGCTCATGGTGAGATTGATACACAGCATCCAGGTTATCTAGGATGCCAAGACACATATTATGTAGGTAATTTTAAAGGCATAGGCAAGGTATATTCTCAAGTGTTTATTGATAGTTACACTCGGGTTGCAGAGGCTAAACTATATACTGATAAAACAGCACTTACCGCTGCTGACATGCTTAATGATAGAGTGTTACCATGGTATGAGAGTCAGCAAATACCAGTACTTCGTATTTTAACTGATAGAGGTGGTGGGTATAAAGGTAATATAGAACATCATGCTTTTGAATTGTTCTTAAGCATTGAGGGTATTGAGCATACTACTACTAAAGCATATTCTCCTCAAACAAATGGTATGTGTGAACGTTTTAATAAAACTATGAAACAAGAATTCTTTGATACTGCTATGCGTAAAAAGATCTATACTGATCTTGATGATCTACAACTAGATCTTGATATTTGGCTAGAATATTATAATAATGAAAGACCGCATTCCGGTAAATATTGCTATGGAAAAACACCTATGCAGACTTTTATGGATAGTAAAAAGTTAGCTGTTGAAAAGAATAACGAAATCTTATATCTTGAATACTCATCTGACAGTCATAACTTATCAGACATTCAGATATAATTTTTATAATGTCTGTAAGATTAAATCTTGACTTCTACAGTCCACGGTATGACACCCTGCAGATTTTCCGAGCCATGCAACAACGCTCGTCAAGCGAACTAGGTGACATTGTCTAACATTTCGGCAATTCTCAAATAATCCTGAGGAGTAAGATTTTCAGCACGATAATTATCATTGATTTTCAACTGAGTTAATATTTCATGTATGTTAGGTACAAGATTTTTCAGTGATGATTTGATCATTTTCCGTCGTCCTGCAAAAGCAAGTTTTGTTATTTGCTCAACTTTATTTATCAGAGCAATAGACGGGGGATTTTCTAAAGGTATTAGTTTGACTATCGCAGAATATACTTTAGGAGGTGGATAGAAAGCAGTCGGTGCTACGTCAAAGCATTTTTTCACTTTAGTAATTAACTGACATATTACCGATAACCTGCCATATGCTTTAGTTGACGGCATAGCACAAATACGTTCTACTACTTCCTTTTGTAACATTAGCGTCATATTAGTAATTAACCGCGCTTCTTTCAGCCATCTAATTACTAACTCAGTACCTATATGATATGGTAAATTAGAGATTATAGTTATTTTATCATAACCTAAATCAGTTAAATTTATTTTAAGAGCATCTTGTTTTATAATATTTAGATTAGGATAATATTCTTTAATCTCATTAAGGAGTGGGATACATCTCTCATCTGTTTCTATAACAGTTAAGGATGCAGGATTTTTCTGCAATATTGACCTAGTTAATCCTCCGGTGCCGGGTCCTATTTCTAGCGCTCTGCTATTTTCTGCAAGGTTACTCGCACGTACAATTTTATCACATAGACTACTGTCAAAAATAAAATTTTGTCCGTGCTTTTTAATAGGATTAATTTGATGAGATGCTGCATGTTTTGCAATTGAAGGGAGCATGGATTTTAAAGGTGATTGTGTAGAGCAAGCATCGTCATCGCGAGGAAATACGAAGTATTGACGAAGCAATCTCAGGAGTTTGTATTATTTCATGAGATTGCCACGTCGCTTCGCTCCTCACAATGACGTTATTCTGATAACATTATTTTTATAACTGCTTTCTTACGCATATTTTCAAACATTTTTTGTGCTTTTTGTGAAATCTTTTTATTGGTTAGGAAGTTTACTACATAATTATTTTCATCTTCATTAACATTTAAGATTTTTTTGCTGCACACTAATATTATTTCAAATTTGTTATTTACTTCAAAAACATTGCTTGCTTTGTCCGAGCTTAAGTCCTTTACAATAGTTTGTTTTACGGCTTCTATCTTGCTAAGCTTATCGGTAATAATTTGCATAGTAGCAAAATTATCATAAAGTGATTTTTTAACGTCTGCACATTTTTTTAGTTGATTTTTCAAATTATTCATCTGTGTAAACGCTTTATTGCCAGCATCTTTAGATGTAAATACTTGCATTGAAATTTCTACGTCTTTTTGATCACTAGATAAAATTGCGACATCTATTTCTTTATTACTTACTTGTACCGATCTTGATAGACTTGATAAAATATTCATTTTAATCAACTCGGATTTAATTTGGGAAATAAAACTATCAGGATTAACCGATCTGCTTTTTAAATACTGAAGAAGAGAACCGTGGGGCATTTTATTACGATCTTCAATAGATTTAATAGCATTATCTATCTCTTCTTGCGGAATTTCTCTATCTCCGGCATATTGAAAAAGCAAAGATTCGTCAATTAAGCTCTTGATTGCTAAGTCACTTAGCTGCTTATCTTGAGCAGGCGTTAGACTTTCAACATTATTTAGTGCCATAATCATTTTTTTTCTAGCACGGAACTCATTAAGAGTAATAGGTTCATCATTTACGGATGCTACTATATTCGGCAACGAAGCTTGTGCTACATTAAAAGCAAAAAAAACAGTAATGATTATAAGTAGTAATTTATTCATATTTTTTCAGACTCACATAACGTAATAATTGGAATAGTTTTTATGTGGATAGCAACTCGTCATTGCGAGAAGAATTACGTAGTAATTCGACGAAGCAATCCAGTAAACATGCTGATTTACAGAATTTTTTTAATCTTTTTCTGGATTGCCACGTCGCTTCGCTCCTCGCAATGACGACTGGGAGTCCACGCAAGCAAGCCTTTCTCGCAAGGCGTTGTTGCGTGGAGATTAAAAAAAGTCAATATAGCGCTTAGAGTATAAAAATAATTAAATTTTATATAATTCTAAAAGCTATATTGAGCTTTCCCAAGGGCAATCATTTCATTTAATATATTTATCTGTAGAAGTCAAGATTTAATCTTACAGACATTATAAAAATTATATCTGAATGTCTGATAAGTTATGACTGTCAGATGAGTATTCAAGATATAAGATTTCGTTATTCTTTTCAACAGCTAACTTTTTACTATCCATAAAAGTCTGCATAGGTGTTTTTCCATAGCAATATTTACCGGAATGCGGTCTTTCATTATTATAATATTCTAGCCAAATATCAAGATCTAGTTGTAGATCATCAAGATCAGTATAGATCTTTTTACGCATAGCAGTATCAAAGAATTCTTGTTTCATAGTTTTATTAAAACGTTCACACATACCATTTGTTTGAGGAGAATATGCTTTAGTAGTAGTATGCTCAATACCCTCAATGCTTAAGAACAATTCAAAAGCATGATGTTCTATATTACCTTTATACTCACCACCTCTATCAGTTAAAATACGAAGTACTGGTATTTGCTGACTCTCATACCATGGTAACACTCTATCATTAAGCATGTCAGCAGCGGTAAGTGCTGTTTTATCAGTATATAGTTTAGCCTCTGCAACCCGAGTGTAACTATCAATAAACACTTGAGAATATACCTTGCCTATGCCTTTAAAATTACCTACATAATATGTGTCTTGGCATCCTAGATAACCTGGATGCTGTGTATCAATCTCACCATGAGCTTCTTTCTCGCTACGCCGTTTCTCTAATACTTGTAACTGAGCTTCGGTAAGAACAATACCATCCTGAGCCATTTTGGCTTCTAATGCTTTAAGTCTTTTATTGATATTATTTAAATCATTACGTAGCCAAATAGGTCTAACTCCTCCAGGTGATACAAGAATACCAGTCTTTTTAAGCTCATTTGATACTCGCAGCTGACCATAAGCGGGGTATTCTATTGCCATATCTAATACTGCTCTCTCTACGGCAGGATCAACTCTATTCGCTATAATTGGCTTCTTCCGACTAATCTCATATAATGCTTCTTCTCCTCCTGTTTCATATAACTCTTTAAACCTATAATAACTGTCTCTACTGTAACCCATAGCTTTACATGCTGACGATATACTACCAAGACTCCTAGCTAATTCTAGTAATCCTATTTTTGGCTTTATTATTTTTTGATTTAGATTCATCTCTAATCCTCCATTTAATATTATCTTAATTTTACTAAATGTAAGATTAAATCTCAACTATTACATATTTTACTCGTAACTTTAGCTTACTAGCGATTCTTGATGCATGGGCATAATCCGGTATTCTTAAATCCTTACCCGCAAATATTTTGCTAAACATTCCTTCTGCAAATCCGCTTGTTGCTCGCCATGGCAATCTTAATAACAGCTTAATTGTTAGCAAATATTCATACATCTTGCTATTATATCTTCTCGCTCCTCCTTGCCTCTGTTCCCCTCCATAATATAACTCTTTTAAATATTCTTCACAAAATGTGAAAATTATTGTTCCTCTTTTCTTTAAACTTCTGTTATATTCTTTCCAGTTGCAAACTTTTTGTAGCTTTGACATACACACTTGTGGTTAAGTTTTTTGTCGATTTACTACTTTTCTTAGTTCGCAGCTACTTTTTTTTATATCTACGCAACAAGGTCTTGCGGGAATGACGGCTATCCACACAAGCACAATGCTAAACTCACATATTTAGCACCTTTAAACCGATAGAAATAGTCGGCGAAGAGGCAGTCTTTGTGATTCCTCTGTTTCTATCGGCTAGATAATCGGAATAAATCTTTGCAGTAATTCTAACACAATCTTTAGCATATGTCACCCTAATAGTTCGAGTAAGTAAATTTGGAGAACGTCTAGAGAGGTCAATACGTGCACCAAAGCCTATAGTCCAATTTTCCGCTAGCTGATAATTTATGTCTCCATAAAATTGTCGTACTCTATTATTTGAAACCTTTATACTTTCTACGGAATAATATTTTTTAAGGTTTGTAAGCTGAATAAAACTACCTAGCAAGTTAATCTTATCATAGTTAAAATTTCCTCCCACCTCATCTCTAATAGGTCTGAAATATTTATCTTTCCGAAAGCTATAAAACACTTCTAAATTATTAGAAAGATTACCTAGAATCTGTCCTACATTTTCCGTATCATCCGCAGGCAAATCTATACTATATCTTGTATTACGTGACTGTCCTAAAAATAATTTTAAATAATTTTCTTCTTTAGCGATACTAGTATTTAAGCCGTAACTTAATCTATTACCGAAATCATGGCAATCAATACCGCTATAACGATTTGATAAAAAGATATTCTTTTCGGATAATTCATATTTAGCAGGATCAATTATAACAAATTTTTTATCTTTCTTAGATAGTTTACGTCCTATAGTAAAAGAAACTACCGGCTCAATAAGTAAATTTATCGTTTTTGTTGTATTACCTACTAACGGATAACGCCATAAGGTTTGCAATTCCGGTATATTCCTTTGAAATGATTTACTTTCTCTCGTCTTATCTAAATAAGCCCGTCTAGCAAGATAAAAATCACCTCTATCTTTTGCTACAAAATCAAAAATTTGCCCTGAAGAAGTAAGCACATTCTGCATAAAGGATAGTTGCAAAGAGGTTCTAGCGACTTGTTTCCCTATTCTTTCTTTGTACATTAACGTATTATTTTCAACAACGATATGGCTGTTTTCATTATCATTCAAATTTATCACGTTTTTTGTATTGATTTTCGGTAATACTAACGGGTCAGTATATTTACTATCATTACTACCTAAGCCTTGAAAACTTAATCCTTCCGCCGAAAAATAATCAGCTTCATGAATTTTGTTTAAGAATATTTTAGAAGTTAAATATGAAGCGTAGTTATTATAATAATTTTTTAAATAAGCTTTATCCGATGTACGCTCCACCCTGAAGCCGTAATCATAAACTTTATCGGTACTAATAAAATTACCGCTTGCTATATAATGATAAGAAGAAGCATTTTTATTTTTTACTATATTTCCGTCTTTTTTTAGAAAATACGGTAATTTACCGTAACTACCTTGAAAATTCATATTATCGGTATCATTCGGGCGATCACGTGCTTCTAGCTCATAAGTTTGATATTTACTAAAAATCCTTGGAGTGAGAGTAAAATCCATATTAGGTTTTGCACGTAGATATAGAGGTATACCAAACCCTTTATTTTTGACGTCAGGTACCAATAATCCGGAAGTTGCAGGGGCCGTAGGAGTCGGATGAAAAAAATACGGTAAGTAAAAAATCGGTACGCCGTATACTTCAAAAAACACGTTTTTATAAACTACTCTATGTTCTTCAGAGTAAATATAAGTATCCTTAGCAGCAATTTGCCAAATAGGGTTTCTATTACAAGTAACATCGCAAGGGGTAAATTCGGCATGGTGCAGCTTAAGATTATTTTCGTCTATTCTTTCGGCAAGTTTAGCAATTAAAAGATTATTATCACCGGAAAGTAAAATGAATTCCGATATAATCCCTTTCTTAAATTCGTCTTTTAAAACTACTTTATCACCCTCTATTATTCTGTTTTGTTTATCCTTAATTCGGATATTACCTTCTGCCCATAAAATATCATTTTTTATATCATAAAGTAAATTATCTGCCGTTAATAAATACTCATCCGTGATAATTCTTATATTACCTTTAGCATATATCAAATCCTGACTTTCGTTATACTCTACGAAGTCGGCTATCATATTACTAATTTTAATATTCTGACCATTCTTAGAAAGATCGGCAAAGCTTACCAAAGAAAATATTATGATAATAAGCAAGCATATTATTCGCAATAGCATTTATATTAATAAATATATTTTAATAGTAAAAAATAATAGCAAGCTATTAGTAATATATCAAATAATAAAAAATTTTGCTTGCTCTTTTGAGAGTAGCAAGGTTATTCTATTGAGGTAACGTCATTGCGAGGATATGCGTAGCATCGACGTGGCAATCTCGTCAAACTTCCTGAGATTGCTTCGTCGAAACTTATAGCTTCTCCTCGCAATGACGAATAATGCACTACTCTCAGCCCCAAAAAACCAAGAATAAAATGCTAGACAATTTCATTGCAAATCAAGCAACCAAAGAGTTTTCAGTTAGTGAGATTTCTAATAAAATCAAAGAATTATTAGAAAATAATTTTGGCTATATTAAGGT
Organism: Rickettsia senegalensis; assembly: GCF_056135685.1. Lineage (NCBI taxonomy): Bacteria > Pseudomonadati > Pseudomonadota > Alphaproteobacteria > Rickettsiales > Rickettsiaceae > Rickettsia > Rickettsia senegalensis. Next base: position 93,913 of record NZ_JBVYTQ010000002.1, read on the forward strand.
AAAAGGAGAAATTTCAGGTTTAAAAATAGCAAGCTCAGGTCATGCTTATTTTAACTTAAAAGAAAATACCGCTATTTTAGCTTGTACTTGCTGGCGTCCTATTCTTGCTAAAATCAAATTTCCTTTAAATGACGGTATGGAAGCGGTGATTAGCGGCAAGCTTTCAAGTTATGCAGGTAATTCACGCTATCAATTATCGGTAGATAATTTGCAGCCTGCAGGACTTGGCGCTATGTTGCAAATTCTAAATGAACGCAAAGCTCGTTTAGAAAAAGAGGGGCTATTTAATAAAATACGTATTCCTATACCCTTTTTACCTGATAAAATAGGCGTTATCACTTCAATAACCGGTGCTGTTATTAAAGATATTATTCATCGCATTCGCGAACGTTTTCCAACTCGGATAATAATATGGCCGGTTAGCGTACAAGGCGAAAATTCCGGCAATGAAATTGCTGAAGCAATTGAAGGATTTAACAATTTAGAAGAGATAAATAAACCAAGTGTTATAATTGTTGCTAGAGGCGGCGGTTCTATAGAAGATCTTTGGTCATTTAACGATGAGATATTAGTACGTGCCGCTTATAATTCAAAAATTCCTATTATTTCCGCAGTAGGTCATGAAGTGGATTATACTTTAATAGATTTAGCAGCCGATAAAAGAGCTCCAACACCGACTGCTGCCGCAGAATTTGCTGTACCGGTACGGTCTGTTTTCAATAATACTCTACAATCTTATGAAAAAATATTATTGAATAATACTAGCGGGTTAATTAAATATCACGAACAAAATATAATAAATTACGATAAAATACACAGATATCTCTCGCACTATATGAATAATAAGCAACAATTACTGGACGAAACCGGTTTTAATTTGCTAGATGCTTTACCGTGCTTTATTGAACTACAAGAAACAAAGATTAAATCTTTTTCTAAAGAAAGAGTTAACCCTGCTAAAATACTCAATTACAAAACATTAGAATTAACACATCAAACAGCTTATCTATCAAAATCGGCAAATAATACTTTGAAAAATTTTGAGTATAAATTAGAATTAAATAGTACGTTACTTGCAAGCCTTGATTATAATAACGTATTAAAACGAGGTTTTGCTATAGTTAAAGGAGAAACGGGTAATTTTTTATCTTCTAAAATTACTGCTGTAGATGAAAAAATTTTTAATATTAGATTTTCTGACGGCGAAATTAAGGTAGTTCGTAATACCGTCATTGCGAGCGACTAAAAGGAGCGTGGCAATCTCAGGAATTAGTATTACCTCATGAGATTGCTGCGTCGCTTCGCTCCTCGCAATGACGATAAAGTATTGCCGCGGGATGACACGTTAATTTAAAAAAATACAAACCATGAAAACTTTAAAGCTTTTTATTTTTATACTTCTCGTTCCTAAAAATTTTTATGCTTTGAGCATAGGTGCAAACGAACAACAAGCAATTTTAGAATACGAGGAGACAGCCGATAAAAAACTTTGATAAATGCCGGTATATAAATGAGCCTTACCAATACTTAATTGCTACTTCAAACGGTCATACTACCGTTTCTGGTATGGATATAGAATTAATTAACGCTGTTGCTGCAAAAATAGGTATCAATATTAAGTATAATCAAGATAGCTGGTATCAGGATCAATTAGATATTCAAAGCGGAAATACCGACATGGCAGCAGGAGCTACTTATACTACTGAGAGAAGTAACTATGCTTATTTTCAAAGCCTTATCGTCTTGAAGAATTATCATTATTTATTATTGAACCGCTTGCCAAAAAGTTAAATTTCCAAAATGTTAATGAACTAGCAGCACAAATACGTCTATTTAATCTTCAGTTAAGAATAGTGAAAGGTACTGTATACGGAGAACCTAAATTTACGGAGTTTTTATATAATGAGAAAAATCAAGATATAATTAGAATATATCAAAATAATATGGAATTGATAAACGGAATAATCAAGAAAGAAATTGATGGTTTCATTAGTGATCGAATTGTCGGTGCCGTTAATATTTTAGGAAGAACAATGGACAGGAATATATTAGAAGTTCCCTTAAATATTAAAACTCCCCTACATTTAATGTTTAGCAAAAAAACCGTATCTTTAAATATAGTTGAACAATTTAATTTTGCGATAGATGATTTTCTTGCAAGTAACAAGTATAAAAAAATTATTAAGACATATATATCATATTCTATTGCCTAAATCTATAGATTCTCGTTGGTGCCATGTTATAGGTTTACTTGGTTGCCTTGCTTTTGCTTTTTCGGGAATTATTTTGAGTAGCAGAAAAAATAGTACTTTATTCGGTACATTTTTATTTGCGGTATTACCATCTGTTAGGAGCTGTATAATGTTAGATTTAATAGTAAACCATGATACCGGACATTTAAACTTCTACTTTACTCCTTCTTATTTCTATTACATATTTGTAGTAGTTTTACTCGGTTTTACAATTATTAAATTATTCAGCTATTATAATAAGCAGATTGCTGAAGATAATTATTTAGAACAATCATTAAATAATATAGTAGCAATTTGCGATTCATTCGGACAAGCAACTTTTATAATTATAGGAGTTACAATGGTTATTATTCACAAAATTGAGCCTCTAAGTTTTTGGGGACCGTTTTTTGCTTTCATTACGGCTAATTGTGGTGCAATATTACGAGATTTTATTATGAAAGAAAATTCAATTAAGAAGGTACCAAGAGGCGTTAATATTGAAATCACTATATTATGGGGTATAGCTTTTAGCGTATTATTAGATATGTATGGTAGTAATCCAAATTATCATACAATAAAATATTCAATGATTATAGTAATTTCCGGAGCATTTATTACTAGTCTCTTAGTCTATCATTTTGGTTTTCTTGAGTGGCGATTCCGTAATGAAAAATTAGAAGACATAGAAAAACAAACATGAAGATAGCTACTTGGAATATTAATTCCATAAAAACAAGACTTAATTTATTGCATAATTTTTTATCTAAAGAAAATCCGGATATTTTATTATTGCAAGAAATAAAATGCGAAACCGAAAAATTTCCTTTTGATGAATTATCCGATCTACCTTATAATTTTTATGTTCACGGGCAAAAATCATATAACGGTGTTGCTATAATTTCAAAATTTCCTGCCGATGAAATGATTAAGGATTTTTCGAATAATTACTGCAGTGATCAAGCAAGATTCTTAGAAATAAAATTATCATTACCTATAGGGTTTTGTAATATAATCTCTCTCTATGCTCCTAACGGTTCATTTGTCGGTAGCGATAAATTTGTAGCAAAGCTAGCATTTTATGATAATTTTATTAATTATCTATCAACTAAAAAATCTTTTGACGAACAAACTATCATAGGCGGTGATTTCAATATTGCGCCGTTCGATATAGACGTATATTCACCTAAAGCTCTTGCTGAAACTACTTGTTTTACTGAAATTGAACAAAAAAAACTACGTACTATTCTAAATTCCGGATTTGAGGATTTATATAGATTGATACATCCGAGTAAACAAGAATTTTCATGGTGGGATTATAGAGCCGGATGTTTTGAACAAAATAAAGGTATGCGAATTGATATGATTCTTGGTTGTAATAATACTATTGACTATTTAGAAAATTGCTATATGGATTATAATTTAAGGACTCAAGAAAAACCTTCGGATCATATACCGGTAATTGCAAGTTTTAAGGGGTAGTCAGGGTTGTCCAACTCGTCATTCCCGCGTAAGCATTGTTGCGTGGAGATTAAAAAAAGTCAATATAGCGCTTAGAGTATATGTAGAAGTCAAGATTTAATCTTACAGACATTATAAAAATTATATCTGAATGTCTGATAAGTTATGACTGTCAGATGAGTATTCAAGATATAAGATTTCGTTATTCTTTTCAACAGCTAACTTTTTACTATCCATAAAAGTCTGCATAGGTGTTTTTCCATAGCAATATTTACCGGAATGCGGTCTTTCATTATTATAATATTCTAGCCAAATATCAAGATCTAGTTGTAGATCATCAAGATCAGTATAGATCTTTTTACGCATAGCAGTATCAAAGAATTCTTGTTTCATAGTTTTATTAAAACGTTCACACATACCATTTGTTTGAGGAGAATATGCTTTAGTAGTAGTATGCTCAATACCCTCAATGCTTAAGAACAATTCAAAAGCATGATGTTCTATATTACCTTTATACTCACCACCTCTATCAGTTAAAATACGAAGTACTGGTATTTGCTGACTCTCATACCATGGTAACACTCTATCATTAAGCATGTCAGCAGCGGTAAGTGCTGTTTTATCAGTATATAGTTTAGCCTCTGCAACCCGAGTGTAACTATCAATAAACACTTGAGAATATACCTTGCCTATGCCTTTAAAATTACCTACATAATATGTGTCTTGGCATCCTAGATAACCTGGATGCTGTGTATCAATCTCACCATGAGCTTCTTTCTCGCTACGCCGTTTCTCTAATACTTGTAACTGAGCTTCGGTAAGAACAATACCATCCTGAGCCATTTTGGCTTCTAATGCTTTAAGTCTTTTATTGATATTATTTAAATCATTACGTAGCCAAATAGATCTAACTCCTCCAGGTGATACAAGAATACCAGTCTTTTTAAGCTCATTTGATACTCGCAGCTGACCATAAGCGGGGTATTCTATTGCCATATCTAATACTGCTCTCTCTACGGCAGGATCAACTCTATTCGCTATAATTGGCTTCTTCCGACTAATCTCATATAATGCTTCTTCTCCTCCTGTTTCATATAACTCTTTAAACCTATAATAACTGTCTCTACTGTAACCCATAGCTTTATATGCTGACGATATACTACCAAGACTCCTAGCTAATTCTAGTAATCCTATTTTTGGCTTTATTATTTTTTGATTTAGATTCATCTCTAATCCTCCATTTAATATTATCTTAATTTTACTAAATGTAAGATTAAATCTCAACTATTACATATTTTACTCGTAACTTTAGCTTACTAGCGATTCTTGATGCATGGGCATAATCCGGTATTCTTAAATCCTTACCCGCAAATATTTTGCTAAACATTCCTTCTGCAAATCCGCTTGTTGCTCGCCATGGCAATCTTAATAACAGCTTAATTGTTAGCAAATATTCATACATCTTGCTATTATATCTTCTCGCTCCTCCTTGCCTCTGTTCCCCTCCATAATATAACTCTTTTAAATATTCTTCACAAAATGTGAAAATTATTGTTCCTCTTTTCTTTAAACTTCTGTTATATTCTTTCCAGTTGCAAACTTTTTGTAGCTTTGACATACACACTTGTGGTTAAGTTTTTTGTCGATTTACTACTTTTCTTAGTTCGCAGCTACTTTTTTTATATCTACGCAACAAGGTCTTGCGAGGAGCCATAGGCTGCGTGGCAATCTCATGAGATAATAACAAACTCCTGAGATTGCTTCGTCGCTTCACTCCTCGCAATGACGCAAAAATAAGAAATAAACATATGTCTCCAAAATTCATGAAATTTTACGAAAGATATATGACGATTGTCGGTACAATCGGCAATTTTATGTTTTATGTACAGGCTCATAAGATTTGCACCTGCAAATCTTCGGCTTCTGTTTCTATGCCCGCCTTTACTATAAGTGCTATTGCTCTTTGTAGTTGGCTTATATACGGCATATTAATAAAAAATACACCTATTATAATAGCAAATATAGTAGGTTTTATCGGAGCATTATTAGTTCTCTTAACCATAATAATATATTAATAATGACTAAGAAAATCATTACTTTAGTTGGTCGTCCGAATGTAGGCAAATCAACCCTTTTCAATAGATTAAGCATACATAAAAAAGCTATTGTTCACGATTTGCCGGGCGTCACTAGGGATAGAAAATATACAGAAGGCAAAATCGGCTCTTTTGAATTTTTATTAATTGATACCCCAGGACTTGAAGAGAATCCTGATAGTATGGGAGAAAGGTTAATGGAACAGACTACTAAAGCAATTTTAGAGGCAGATTTAATTTGTTTTATGGTTGATGGTAGAAGCGGAATATTGCCCGGTGATAAGCTACTTGGTAGCTTTGTTAGAAAATATAATAAGCCTGCTATATTGATAGTTAATAAATGCGAGAAAGCTTTTGATTTTGATAAAGAATACTACAAATTAGGGTTTGATAGTATGGTGGCTATCTCTGCCGAGCATGGCACAGGCTTAATTGATTTATATGACGAAATTATTGCCAAGTTACCTGAAGAAGAATCAATCGAGATAAATATAGCCGATCCAATTAAAGGAGATTGTTTGCAGATAGTAGTTAGTGGCAGACCTAACGCCGGAAAATCTACTTTTATAAACGCTCTTATTAATGATGAAAGATTATTAACCGGTCCTGAAGCTGGTATTACTCGTGAATCAATTGAAATTGATTGGCAATATAAAAATAATCACATTAAATTAATCGATACGGCAGGACTCCGCAAAAAATCTACTATTACAGAGTCTTTAGAAAAATTATCGGCTTCAGATGCTATTAACTCTATTAAATTTGCTAATACCGTAATCTTAATGATTGATGCTTTAGCCCCTTTAAAACAGCAAGATTTAAATATTGCAAGCCATGTGGTAAATGAGGGGAGAAGTATAGTTATAGTAGTGAACAAATGGGATTTAGTTAAAGAATCCAAAAAAGAAGCATTTCAGGAAGAATTTTATTATCAGATAAATACTCATCTGCCTCAGGTTAAAGGCGCACCCGTTCTATTTATTTCAGCAATAAATAAACAAAATATAGAGCAGGTTTTAGATGCGTGTCTTAAAATCTATAAAATTTGGAATAAGAGAATAACTACTAGCAAATTAAATGAATGGCTTAATTTTACTACGGAAGCACATCCACTACCTCTACAAAAAGGCGGTAAAAGAGTGCGTGTAAAATATATGACTCAAACAAAAACCCGCCCCCCTACTTTCAAATTATTCTCCAATAATCCGGAAAAAATTACCGATAGCTATACCAGGTATTTAGTAAATAATATGCGTGAGGCTTTTGACATGCCAGGCATTCCTATTAGATTTACTTACGTAAAAACTAAAAATCCTTATGTGTAGTTTAACATTCACTAATAACAGTTTAAGCACAGAAAAATCTGAATTAGATGTATTACTAGATAATATTACTGACTCTCATTATCATCTGTGTGATTTGTAGACATAGTTACAACTAAGATGTCTGTAGAAGTCAAGATTTAATCTTACAGACATTATAAAAATTATATCTGAATGTCTGATAAGTTATGACTGTCAGATGAGTATTCAAGATATAAGATTTCGTTATTCTTTTCAACAGCTAACTTTTTACTATCCATAAAAGTCTGCATAGGTGTTTTTCCATAGCAATATTTACCGGAATGCGGTCTTTCATTATTATAATATTCTAGCCAAATATCAAGATCTAGTTGTAGATCATCAAGATCAGTATAGATCTTTTTACGCATAGCAGTATCAAAGAATTCTTGTTTCATAGTTTTATTAAAACGTTCACACATACCATTTGTTTGAGGAGAATATGCTTTAGTAGTAGTATGCTCAATACCCTCAATGCTTAAGAACAATTCAAAAGCATGATGTTCTATATTACCTTTATACTCACCACCTCTATCAGTTAAAATACGAAGTACTGGTATTTGCTGACTCTCATACCATGGTAACACTCTATCATTAAGCATGTCAGCAGCGGTAAGTGCTGTTTTATCAGTATATAGTTTAGCCTCTGCAACCCGAGTGTAACTATCAATAAACACTTGAGAATATACCTTGCCTATGCCTTTAAAATTACCTACATAATATGTGTCTTGGCATCCTAGATAACCTGGATGCTGTGTATCAATCTCACCATGAGCTTCTTTCTCGCTACGCCGTTTCTCTAATACTTGTAACTGAGCTTCGGTAAGAACAATACCATCCTGAGCCATTTTGGCTTCTAATGCTTTAAGTCTTTTATTGATATTATTTAAATCATTACGTAGCCAAATAGATCTAACTCCTCCAGGTGATACAAGAATACCAGTCTTTTTAAGCTCATTTGATACTCGCAGCTGACCATAAGCGGGGTATTCTATTGCCATATCTAATACTGCTCTCTCTACGGCAGGATCAACTCTATTCGCTATAATTGGCTTCTTCCGACTAATCTCATATAATGCTTCTTCTCCTCCTGTTTCATATAACTCTTTAAACCTATAATAACTGTCTCTACTGTAACCCATAGCTTTATATGCTGACGATATACTACCAAGACTCCTAGCTAATTCTAGTAATCCTATTTTTGGCTTTATTATTTTTTGATTTAGATTCATCTCTAATCCTCCATTTAATATTATCTTAATTTTACTAAATGTAAGATTAAATCTCAACTATTACATCTAATAACCTAGCATAACACCCCCATCTATCTGTATAGTAAAAAGTCACCTTGAAATCCTCGGTCATGCCTCCATATTGCAGTTATGCCTATTAAAAAGCTATACGTTCAATAAGAGTACCAATAACCTTATCATGAATATCCAATGACTTGGAAAAGCAGATTGTCTTACGTGCAAGCCTCTTGCATCTCGTTCTAAGGTTCAAGTTACTTCGTTCTATCCGTTGAGTGTATTTTTTACTGATAATATGCTTTTTAGGGTCTAATAACCTAGCATAACTCCCCCATCCATCTGTATAGTAAAAAGTCACCTTGAAATTCTCTAGTTTTTTCAGTAATGATTCTAATGTGCTATCACATCTTGTACCAAACGTATAAGCAACTACTTTTAACGAAATCTTATCCAAGGCATACCAAAGCCATCGTTGTCTGGATTTATTCTGTACATAAGACCATTGTTCATCTATCTCAGGAGCAATAATTACTTCTGTTGTACTGATAGAATGATTTATTGTTTTTTAATACTAGATTTTTTTAAAACACGGATAACTGTATTGATACCCACTTTTAATACTCTTACTGTATCTCTAACTCCAGAGCCGTTGATTGACATTTCTACTATTTGCTCCTTAACTCCAGGCTTAGATGCATTATTAATATACTCCAATTGAAAATATCGATTACACCGCTTGCATTGATATCTCTGTTGTTTTGAAATTGAATATCCTGACTTTATTACTTCTTCTGTGTTGTTACAATATCTACACTTAACATCTATTTTTGCCATAACTCCTTAACTATAATTCTCTCTTATTACTGTTTGAGGATTATAGACTATTTACTCTAAACTGCAATACGGAGGCACGACCAATTTTTTTGGCATTTTCAACTAACTCTACTATTTGAGGTTTTTTCCTTTTAATAACTCTTTTTTAGTTTCAGTATCTAACTCTTTCATATTTAGGTTAATTTTAGTCCAACGTTGATTTTCTTTAAGCTGACTATAAGCTTTTATAGCTGAAGGAGTACTTTCAATTAATTTTTCGCTAGAATTTGCAAGTAGTGCTACTGTATTTGCAATTAATTCAGGTTTAACGATTTTTTGTGCTTTATTATTTATTATATTTTCCGTAATCTGAACTAACTCCTTTTGATTATCAGGATTTTTTAAAAATTGTACTAAATCGTGATTAAGAAGGGGCTTTACTTTGTCTGAAGTAATAATGTCATGTATATTTTTTAATATAACACCTTGAGATGACTCGTTTTTTTGTTTAATATTCTTATATATTTCTTGTAGTTTTGGGTTTAAATCGCTTTCTAGCGCTTTAGATATTAAATCTACTCCTAGGGTAGATAATTCTCTGACAAATTTAGGACTTATTTTGTCTAATATATTTATTTTTTCTGTTTCGGAAGCTTGAAAGTTTTTTGTTATCTTGTTAAACCTCTTATTTAAAATAGATGTGAGAAAATATGAGATAACTTTAGATTGTAAAATAGTTTCTTTTGAGCTATTAGATATAGTTTCGGAATGTAAAACAGAAGCGCATTTTTTTACAAGCGATTCTGCATCTGCTATTATCTTGCAACCGGCTTCAATAGAATCTACATTAGTGGTAGCACTTCTCGCTTTTCTGAGGTTATTAAGCTCCAGTGCAAGATCAGGTAAAACTTGAGAAGCCTCCCAGGTAAATTGCAATGCACTAGGGACATTCCGACTGCTTGGATAACACTTTGTATTATACCTAAATTATCTTTATTAAGATCTAGATATTGTTTATTTAACTCATCATATTTTTTGTTACCTGTTTCAGCCCCAATAGCTGCCCATCCAGCTACAACCCAAGAAAGGTTTTTATATTCTTCATCAAGCTGTTGCCTTATATTATCATTGGATTCCTGCTCTTGGCTTTTAGACATTTAAATACCTTTATATAATTTAGGTTCTTACGTACGTTTTCTAAAAAGATCCAATTTTGGTTATTTTTTGCTGCAAATTATAAAATTTTTTTGAAATATGAATAACTATTCCTTCAAAAATTTTATTAATTTTCGCTAAAAAATACCTCAAAATAGCAAATCAATTAGAAAACGTACGTAAGAACTTAATATTATTTTACTATAATTATTTAAAGACTTATAAAATTTTACTTTTTAATTTTTGTTAATTTTTAAAGTCATGGTTATCTTGCAATGGTTTTTTACTGTAATTCTTCGTTACCTGAAAATTTATATCCGGGTTGTTATACTTTTCATTTTTCTGAATCCGGTGGTAGTAGTAATCAGGATCAGGCTCTAATTCCATGTCAGGGTATAATTTCATTATTTTCGGTAAAGGTTTTTGCTCTATAGCACTGATATTATACTCACATTTTAAAGCTTCAGCCGCTCCCTCTTCTGCATCACCATTTGCCGGTAAATCCATATTAACCTTTCCACATAATGAAACAATATTCTCCCTTACCTGAGGGTCTATATCCGGGTTGTTATGCTCTTTATTTTCCTGAATCCAGTCGTAGTAATAAGGGTTAGGCCATAATTCCGTGATTTTCGGCAAAGATTCTGGCGGTATAGTACCAAACTTGTACTCGCGTTTTAAAACTTCAACCGGCGCCCCCCTGTATCACCGATACAATATATTTGTGAGTAATGCAAAATCGATTTAATATTATTATCGATATCTATATGGATTATATAATATTCACGTTGTATATCATTAAGAAATGTCGCTGCTATAAGCGATATATCAGGATATTTTTCTATATTTACTAAAGCTATATTTTCTAAGTTTTCAGGGCATTGAATTATTCTATCTGAAGCCGTTAATCCTTCAAACTCTTCCTCGTCTATTTTTTCTTTTAGTCTATTTTTGTATTCTTGCTCTTTATCTGAAGGAAATACTATTTTATCGTTTTTACAATCAACCAAAAAAGGAGTTTTAATAGCATGTTTAATAAATAAATCTTTTAGTTTCATAATAATAAATTTTTTAATATATGTGGCTATAATATTAATAATTTATTATATGTCAAACAATATCCTTAGGCTATCTAAGTAATGCTTTACTAGTCGTAGCAACTTCGCTTCAGGGCTTAAGTTTTTCACTGCCCATTTTTTAATCCAAGGTTCGGCGAGTTGCCACATATTAACATTACCGTCTAACTGCCTGCCTATCCCTTCAACCATTATCAAAGTCTTTTGCAATAACAATAACTCCGGTTGTACTTCCATGCCGAAATCTTCAGTGATTTTAAATAAATGTGCAAGCAGCTTCCCTATGGAAATATTTTTTGTGGGTGCCCCTACTATAGGTTCAGTAACTGCTCTACAACTTTGAGCGAATAAATCTAAATCGGTATTTGATGGGATGTAGCCGGCTCTTAAATGTACTTTGGCGACTAATTTATAATCACGGTTTAAAAAACCGAATAGACTTTCAGCAACAGCTAAACGATCTTTTTCTTTAAGTCTGCCCATAATACCGAAATCAAGTAAAATTATCTTACCTTGCTTATTCACTAAAATATTGCCTGCATGTAAATCAGCATGAAAAAACCCGTCTCTATAGGCTTGATTGAAAAACATTACGGCGAAATTCTGAGCTATTTTTGCAGGCTCTAATCCCATTTCTTTTAGCAGCGAAGTATCATATATAGAAGTTCCTTCTAACCACTCGGTAGTTAGTATATTTTCTGATGCTAAGTCCCAATATATTTTAGGGATTATCACATTAATATCATTTCGCATATTATCCATAAGCTCAGAAGAAGCTGCCGCTTCTAGCCGTAAATCAAGTTCAAATCTCATAGTTTCATGAAATTTATCAACTACTTTAATAGGTTTTAGCCTTTTTGCTTTAGAGAATTTTGAGATAATTTTTGCAAGAAAATATAGCAGCTTAATATCTCTGTTATATTTTTTATGAATACCAGGACGCAGAATTTTCACCGCAACATATTCACCGGTTGTGAGTTGTGCTTTGTGTACTTGCGAGATTGATGCTGCGGCAATGGGATGGTCGTCGAAATGTAGGAAAGGGAGGGCGTCATTGTGAGCATTCGTAGAATGCGTGGCAATCTTTTGCTTACTTGCTGAGATTGCTTCGTCGACATAAATGTCTCCTCGCAATGATGCTATCAACTTCCTCGCCACCCCACCATCAAACGGAGGTAATTTATCTTGCAGTAATCTTAAATAACCTGCTATCTCTGCTCCTACTAAATCGGGTCTTGTCGAAAGAGTTTGTCCGAATTTTATATAAATAGGTCCAAGTCCACTTAAACAATCTATTAAGCGTTTGCCGTAATCTTCATGCGGTTTTTTAAATAATGATAACGGAGCAGTAAATAAAGCTAATATATAACCGACAAACCTGAAATATTTAGGGCTTCTTGAATCAATTAGGATTCGTTTTTTACTGATGATACGAAAAATACGTATTAAATTCAAAAAATTACTTATCATATCTTATACGCACTGTGAATAGCAACTATTCCGCCACTCAAATTTTTATAACCGACTTCCTCAAAGCCGGCTTCTTTGATCATTATTCTAAACTCGTCTTGTGAGGGGAATAACTCGATACTTTCGACCAAATATTCATATGCCTCTTTATTACCGGTGATTGCCTGACCGATGGTAGGTATAATACTAAATGAATAAAATTTATAAAAATCTTTAAAATAACTTTCTTTTACCTTTGAAAACTCAAGGCATATAAACTTACCCATCGGTTTCAGAACTCTATAAGCTTCTTTTAAAGCTTTATTAATGTCAGGTACGTTTCTAATACCAAATGCTATAGTATAATAATCAAAACTATTATCTGAAAAAGGCAATTCTTCTGCACTTGCTACAGTAAATTTAAGGTTCTGAAATAAATTAAGATCAATTGCTTTTTTCTTAGCATTCTTTAGCATCTCTTCATTTATATCGCTTAAAGTTAAAGCAGTATTATTGCCTCTATCTCTTGCTTTTTTAGCAAGCTTTAAAGCGATATCACCGCTACCGCTAGCGACATCTAATATATGAGAATTAAGATTTGGAATTTGCCTAATAAATTCCTCTTTCCATAAGCGATGTAATCCAAAACTCATTAAGTCATTCATTAAATCATACTTATCGGCGACATTAGAAAAAACGCTATTTACTAACCTTTGTTTTTTAGTGTAATCTACTTTTTTAAAGCCAAAATTTGTTTGGTTCATAGTTTTTTATTATAAATATTAGTATCAAATGCCGGAACTTCCTGAAGTAGAAACTCTTAAAAACTCTCTAAAAGATAAGTTAATTGGGCTTATTATAGAAAATGTAGAGTTAAAAAGAGATAATTTACGTTATAAACTATCCCCGCTTTTAGCTACAGAAATCTCAAATACTAATATACTGGATGTTAGGCGTCGTGCAAAATATTTAATTATACATTTTAATAATGATTATTCTTTAATAGTTCATCTAGGTATGAGCGGTAGATTTACTCTGCAATCTTCTAACTATAAAACTAAAAAACACGATCATGTAATTTTTGATTTAAGTAACGGTGAAAAGTTAATTTTTAACGATACTAGACGCTTTGGAATGATTTATAATTTTAAAACTCACTTCCTAGAAAAAGAGTTATTTAATAATTTAGGGGTAGAGCCTTTTTCTGGTTCATTGACACTGGAATATTTAAAAAGCAAATTAATTACTAGAAAAATACCGATAAAAAATTTAATTATGGATAATGGAATTATAGTCGGAGTCGGCAATATTTACGCTTCAGAAAGTCTTTATTTAGCTAGAATTCATCCGGATAAATTAGGTAGCAATTTAAGGGATGATGAAATAGAAAATTTAATTAAATCGATTAGAGAGGTATTAGCTAAAGCTATAACTGCAGGCGGCGCTACCCTTAAAGATTTTGTAAACGGTGATAACAGGCTCGGTTATTTTACCCAGCAGCTTACGGTTACGGCAGAGAAAGACAAAATTGTTTAAACTGCTCTAGCACTATTATCAAGACAAAACATTCAGGCAGAAGTACTTTTTATTGTAGGACCTGTCAATATAGTGAATTTACTTGACATATTTTTTAAAACTATTTATAAAACTCTCTATTGTTTATTCAATTAATAGTTGTAAATATACGGGAATAGAGCCGGTGATTATAGCAGGGGGTAGCAGTAAAAGACTATGACCCTTACCATCTAAGGATAAACCGAAACAATTTAAAAAAATATTGAGTGATCTAACTTTACTTCAGCAAACATTAAACCGAAATAAATTTCTAGGACAACCTACTATTATTACTTCCAAAAAATATGAATCAATCACTAAAGAACAAGCGGCAGAAATAGATGTAGAGATAGAATTAATTACCGAGCCTTTACAAAAAAATACTGCTGTTTGTGCCATTATTACGGCATTATCAGCTAAAGCACAAGGGTTTGATATCGTAGCGTTACTACCTTCGGACCATCATATAGCGGATAATCTAAATTATCTTAATACTATAAATAAAGCTTTACATTATGTTAATGAATTCGGTATTTGCACTATAGGCATTCCTATAAATTTTATAAGTGCCGAGTATGGCTATATAAACGCAGGATTATCAATTGCAGAAAATGTTTATCTAGTTGATCATTTCATTGAAAAACCTATATTAGAGCAAGCAAAAAAACATTTTCAAAGTAATGAATATTTTTAGAATTCAGGCATTTTTGTATACGATATTAACTTCTTCTTAAACTTAGCAATGAACCTTCAACCTGATTTATTTTGTATTGCAGAAAAAGCATTTAATACTGCTATAAAAAATGAGAAAAGTTTGGCAATAGACGATGAGGCTTATAATGAAATCGAAGCAATTTCTATAGACAATGCTATAATGGAATATATTTCGGGAATGGTCATGATAAAAGCTGATTTTGTTTGGAACGATCTTGGTACTTGGCATTCCTTATTACAAGTAAAACATCAAAATATAAATGATAATTATTGCGAGGGGAGCGTAGTAACAAGCAATACTACAAACTCTTTCATTAGTTCTAATAATAAATTAACTACCGTAGTAGGTGTAGAAGTCAAGATTTAATCTTACAGACATTATAAAAATTATATCTGAATGTCTGATAAGTTATGACTGTCAGATGAGTATTCAAGATATAAGATTTCGTTATTCTTTTCAACAGCTAACTTTTTACTATCCATAAAAGTCTGCATAGGTGTTTTTCCATAGCAATATTTACCGGAATGCGGTCTTTCATTATTATAATATTCTAGCCAAATATCAAGATCTAGTTGTAGATCATCAAGATCAGTATAGATCTTTTTACGCATAGCAGTATCAAAGAATTCTTGTTTCATAGTTTTATTAAAACGTTCACACATACCATTTGTTTGAGGAGAATATGCTTTAGTAGTAGTATGCTCAATACCCTCAATGCTTAAGAACAATTCAAAAGCATGATGTTCTATATTACCTTTATACTCACCACCTCTATCAGTTAAAATACGAAGTACTGGTATTTGCTGACTCTCATACCATGGTAACACTCTATCATTAAGCATGTCAGCAGCGGTAAGTGCTGTTTTATCAGTATATAGTTTAGCCTCTGCAACCCGAGTGTAACTATCAATAAACACTTGAGAATATACCTTGCCTATGCCTTTAAAATTACCTACATAATATGTGTCTTGGCATCCTAGATAACCTGGATGCTGTGTATCAATCTCACCATGAGCTTCTTTCTCGCTACGCCGTTTCTCTAATACTTGTAACTGAGCTTCGGTAAGAACAATACCATCCTGAGCCATTTTGGCTTCTAATGCTTTAAGTCTTTTATTGATATTATTTAAATCATTACGTAGCCAAATAGATCTAACTCCTCCAGGTGATACAAGAATACCAGTCTTTTTAAGCTCATTTGATACTCGCAGCTGACCATAAGCAGGGTATTCTATTGCCATATCTAATACTGCTCTCTCTACGGCAGGATCAACTCTATTCGCTATAATTGGCTTCTTCCGACTAATCTCATATAATGCTTCTTCTCCTCCTGTTTCATATAACTCTTTAAACCTATAATAACTGTCTCTACTGTAACCCATAGCTTTATATGCTGACGATATACTACCAAGACTCCTAGCTAATTCTAGTAATCCTATTTTTGGCTTTATTATTTTTTGATTTAGATTCATCTCTAATCCTCCATTTAATATTATCTTAATTTTACTAAATGTAAGATTAAATCTCAACTATTACATGAAGATCGGGTAAGATACCATCATTCACTCGATGTGCATTAATAATAATATTACTTGTTGCAGCTTGCCTAAATATTTCAGTTAACTTGACCGTCGGTATAACGTTAGAATTAATAATATCCTTGAGTACTTGCCCAGCACCTACAGAAGGTAGTTGGTCTACATCACCAACTATTAGTAATGCTGAAGTGTATGGCATCGCTTTTAATAATGCATGAAATAGCGATATATCTACCATTGAAGCTTCATCTATTACTAAATAATCGCATAGTAATGGTGAATCCTCATTACGTTTAAATCCTCCGTAGGCAGGGTCTATTTCAAGCAATCTATGTATGGTGGTAGGGTCATGCCTCCATATTGCAGTTACGCCTATTAAAAAGCTATACGTTCAATAAGAGTACCAATAACCTTATCATGAATATCCAATGACTTGGAAAAGCAGATTGTCTTACGTGCAAGCCTCTTGCATCTCGTTCTAAGGTTCAAGTTACTTCGTTCTATCCGTTGAGTGTATTTTTTACTGATAATATGCTTTTTAGGGTCTAATAACCTAGCATAACTCCCCCATCCATCTGTATAGTAAAAAGTCACCTTGAAATTCTCTAGTTTTTTCAGTAATGATTCTAATGTGCTATCACATCTTGTACCAAACGTATAAGCAACTACTTTTAACGAAATCTTATCCAAGGCATACCAAAGCCATCGTTGTATGGATTTATTCTGTACATAAGACCATTGTTCATCTATCTCAGGAGCAATAATTACTTCTGTTGTACTGATAGAATGATTTATTGTTTTTTAATACTAGATTTTTTTAAAACACGGATAACTGTATTGATACCCACTTTTAATACTCTTACTGTATCTCTAACTCCAGAGCCGTTGATTGACATTTCTACTATTTGCTCCTTAACTCCAGGCTTAGATGCATTATTAATATACTCCAATTGAAAATATCGATTACACCGCTTGCATTGATATCTCTGTTGTTTTGAAATTGAATATCCTGACTTTATTACTTCTTCTGTGTTGTTACAATATCTACACTTAACATCTATTTTTGCCATAACTCCTTAACTATAATTCTCTCTTATTACTGTTTGAGGATTATAGACTATTTACTCTAAACTGCAATACGGAGGCACGACCCAATTTTAGGAGACCCAAATTATAATAATATGTATAACCATGGTTGAACACATATTGTTACATAATTTACTACTAATATTCACGACTATTGACATAGTATTATTGCTTATATATCCTATTTTTACGAGGCTTAAACCTCATCATTATAGTAATAGATGTTGAATTATATCCAATTTATAAGAAATATTTTATTTTTTTAAGAATATAGCGAATACCGACAAATAGCTAACCCATTTACGATATGAGGTATGTTTTTAAAAAATTAAAAGATAATGGGTAAATTAGATCTCTTCGGAAACAAGGGTTTAGGGCGGAATTTGAACGAGACACGGAAGTGCTTGCCACCACAGCGTACAAAAGCGTATGTGAGGATTCGAGTACTGGATTGACGTACAAATTACCCCTAGAAGTAGAGTTTCCGAAGAGGTCTATTGAACATAATTCAATTTCTTTTACTATAAATATAGCTAATCTTATAAACTTCAAAAATCTGTAAGTTATAGGAACAACTTAGTAATAAAGAAGTTCATTTTAGTTGAGTTACAACATGGAAAATACTACAGAAGAACAAATAATAATATCTGAATTCAAAAATGATGAAGAGATAGATGAAGAAGAGAAAAGATTAAAAGCAGAAGATTCGCGAAAGCAACTTAAAGCAATATTAATAACATTTGGTATTATTTTGACCGGTTTTTTAACTTTTACTTATTTCTTTTTTAATTACATAGAAGAAAAAGCGGAAGAATACAAACAACAGCAACAACAAGAAATTCAAAAGACTAATAAAAATTGAATATTAAATTACCACAATTCTCCTTTAATTATGGTCTTGTTACATGGCTACTATATCGTTCCAGCAAGACATTGTTGCGTGGATACCACCCCGTCATTACGAACGACTGCGGCGTTGTTGTATGGCTCGCAACACCCACTCGATGTCATTCCCGCGTAGGCGGGAATCCAGCATAAAGCGAGATAAATCGAGCTTTTAATTTCAAAAACTTGCTGTATTTATACTTTTTTTCTGGATTCCCACATACGCGGGCATGACATCAGCGAGCCATGCAACAAGACTGCGACTGCAAGGAGCGTGGCAATCCAAAAAAAATAACAAAAAAAATTCTGTAAATCAGAATTTTTTTCTTTCTTGGGCAACCCCCCCAAAAACAATCGACAAAAGGAGTAGAATTTTCTAGAAACAAAGGAGGAGATTCTATAAATGACAATATCAAAGCACAGTGATAGCCAAATCATGTCTATCTTAAAGCAAGCGAGCGGTGGGATGCCTGTAGCGTCTATACTGAGAGAGCACAAAATACCATCAGCGACATTTTATAAATGGAGATCAAAGTATGGTGGTATGGCTTTACCGATGATTACTAAATTAAAGGAGTTAGAATTGGAAAATGCACGGCTTAAAAAGATGTATGCTGAGGAAAGGCTAAGAGCTGATATATTAAAGGAAGTACTTGAAAAAAAGTTAGGAAGCCATCTCAAAGGCGGGAGATGGCTAAAATAATATCTGGAGAAAAAGATATTTCTATAAGGAGTGCATGCAAGATCTTTGGTGTCAGCGAAACATGCTATAGATATAAAAGGAAGCTATCATCTGAGGATGATATTATAGCAGGCCAGCTAATGCGTTTAGTAGGTGATCAAAAGAACTGAGGCCTTGGCCTCTGCTTTTTATATTTACGTAATATCAAAGGTTTTGGTTGGAATCATAAACGTGTATACAGGATATATAAGGAGCTAGCCCTTAATATGAGAATAAAGCCTAAGAAGAGATTACTTAGAGCAAAGCCTAAAAAGCTTATAGTGTCTAAAACAATAAATGATTGCTGGTCCATGGATTTTATGCACGATAGTTTAGAGAATGGTAGGAAATATCGTTTATTTAATGTGATTGATGACTTTAATAGAGAGAGCCTTGGTACTGAGACTGATTTTTTATTGTCAGCAGGAAGAGTTATCAGGTCACTAGATCAAATTATAGAATGGCGAGGTAAGCCAAAATCTATACGTTGTGATAATGGACCTGAATATATCAGTAAATTATTGAGCAAGTGGGCAAAAGAAAAGAATATCAAGTTATTATTCATTCAGCCAGGCATGCCTCAGCAAAATGCATATATTGAAAGATATAATAGAACTGTAAGATATGATTGGTTAAATCAGTATTTATTTGGTTTGTAATAGTTGAGATTTAATCTTACATTTAGTAAAATTAAGATAATATTAAATGGAGGATTAGAGATGAATCTAAATCAAAAAATAATAAAGCCAAAAATAGGATTACTAGAATTAGCTAGGAGTCTTGGTAGTATATCGTCAGCATGTAAAGCTATGGGTTACAGTAGAGACAGTTATTATAGGTTTAAAGAGTTATATGAAACAGGAGGAGAAGAAGCATTATATGAGATTAGTCGGAAGAAGCCAATTATAGCGAATAGAGTTGATCCTGCCGTAGAGAGAGCAGTATTAGATATGGCAATAGAATACCCCGCTTATGGTCAGCTGCGAGTATCAAATGAGCTTAAAAAGACTGGTATTCTTGTATCACCTGGAGGAGTTAGATCTATTTGGCTACGTAATGATTTAAATAATATCAATAAAAGACTTAAAGCATTAGAAGCCAAAATGGCTCAGGATGGTATTGTTCTTACCGAAGCTCAGTTACAAGTATTAGAGAAACGGCGTAGCGAGAAAGAAGCTCATGGTGAGATTGATACACAGCATCCAGGTTATCTAGGATGCCAAGACACATATTATGTAGGTAATTTTAAAGGCATAGGCAAGGTATATTCTCAAGTGTTTATTGATAGTTACACTCGGGTTGCAGAGGCTAAACTATATACTGATAAAACAGCACTTACCGCTGCTGACATGCTTAATGATAGAGTGTTACCATGGTATGAGAGTCAGCAAATACCAGTACTTCGTATTTTAACTGATAGAGGTGGTGGGTATAAAGGTAATATAGAACATCATGCTTTTGAATTGTTCTTAAGCATTGAGGGTATTGAGCATACTACTACTAAAGCATATTCTCCTCAAACAAATGGTATGTGTGAACGTTTTAATAAAACTATGAAACAAGAATTCTTTGATACTGCTATGCGTAAAAAGATCTATACTGATCTTGATGATCTACAACTAGATCTTGATATTTGGCTAGAATATTATAATAATGAAAGACCGCATTCCGGTAAATATTGCTATGGAAAAACACCTATGCAGACTTTTATGGATAGTAAAAAGTTAGCTGTTGAAAAGAATAACGAAATCTTATATCTTGAATACTCATCTGACAGTCATAACTTATCAGACATTCAGATATAATTTTTATAATGTCTGTAAGATTAAATCTTGACTTCTACACCTAATATGGCTATTGGCGGTATAACACCAATACAAAAATTAGCTCTCGCAACTTAACTTTCTACTCTCTATTGCGATTAAAAATGGGAGGGTTACCCTTGCTTTATCAATTACTTACGTAATTTCCTCGCAATAACTATTTTTATACTGCCTTAAGTTTAGATTGCTTGAAATTAGTTTTATCAAAATCATAGATAAAATCTTTGATAATGGGTACTATAAACTGTTTAAATTTACTTCCGCTAAATATACCGTAATGCCCTGCCCCTTTTTGTAAATGGTATCTTTTCATTGATTCAGGTATATTTGAACAAAGTTTTAAAGCAGCTTTTGTTTGCCCTACCGCTGCAATATCATCTAATTCTCCTTCAATACCAAGTAAAGCACATTTAGTAATATGTTTTAAATCAATCGGACGCTTCTCAGAAACTAATTTACCTCTTGCTAACGAAAATTGTTGGAATACTTCATCTATAGTTTGTAAGTAAAACTCTGCCGACATATCCATACCCGCTAAATACTCATCATAAAATTTAATAGTATGATCGGCTTTGTTATAATCAGAATTTAATAAACTTTGCCATAATTCTAAATGTGAATCTATATGACGGAATAAGTTTAAACTCATAAAACCGGCAAGTTGGAGGAAGCCGGGATATACTTTTCTTCCATGACCTGGATAGTTTGGCGGCACCTGCATTGTAACCATTTTGCAGAACCATTCTAAACTTTTACTTTGAGCAAATTCATTAACTGCTGTAGGGTTTTTTCTAGCATCAATAGGTCCGCCCATCAAAATCATCGAACTCGGCACATTCGGGCTATTACTCTCCGACATTAAGCTAATGGCGGCAAGCAGTGGAACAGTAGGTTGGCAAACTGCCATAGCGTGAACATTAGGTCCTATAAAATTGATAAACTCCATTACGTAATCAATATAATCATCCATATCAAAACGCCCTGCTTCAAGCGGCACGAAACTTGCTTCCGTCCAATCTGTAATATAAATATCAGTATATGGTAATAATTCTTGTACGGTTGATCTAAGTAAAGTAGCGTGATGCCCTGCCATAGGTGCTACTATTAATAATTTAGGTAATTCTTTTTTAAAACCTATTTTCTGAAAATGCCTTAGTTCACAAAAAGACTTTTTTAGTATAACTTTTTCATTAATGTTATAGGTTTTATCATCAATAATTGTTTCAAGAATATTAAATTCGGGTTTTTCATATTTTCTAGTCATGCGTTCACAAAGCGTTAAATAAGAATGCATAATTCTTGCAAACCCATTATCCTCTAGAGACTCATGTTCATACGCCTCTTTCAGGATTTTTATACCTAAATGTATTGGAGCAATTTGCGCTCTAAGCCCCTCTAACATATAATATGTATAATTAGTACTTAAATCACAGTTCATCATAATTTATCCCCAAATCTAAAAATAATTAACATAATCATTTAGTTTAACATCAAAAATTTCTTTAGTACAGTAATTTTAGGATTCACGGCTTAAATTTTTATAAATGCGTGATAATAATGGTGGTCGTACCTCCGTATTGCAGTTTAGAGTAAATAGTCTATAATCCTCAAACAGTAATAAGAGAGAATTATAGTTAAGGAGTTATGGCAAAAATAGATGTTAAGTGTAGATATTGTAACAACACAGAAGAAGTAATAAAGTCAGGATATTCAATTTCAAAACAACAGAGATATCAATGCAAGCGGTGTAATCGATATTTTCAATTGGAGTATATTAATAATGCATCTAAGCCTGGAGTTAAGGAGCAAATAGTAGAAATGTCAATCAACGGCTCTGGAGTTAGAGATACAGTAAGAGTATTAAAAGTGGGTATCAATACAGTTATCCGTGTTTTAAAAAAATCTAGTATTAAAAAACAATAAATCATTCTATCAGTACAACAGAAGTAATTATTGCTCCTGAGATAGATGAACAATGGTCTTATGTACAGAATAAATCCAGACAACGATGGCTTTGGTATGCTTTGGATAAGATTTCGTTAAAAGTAGTTGCTTATACGTTTGGTACAAGATGTGATAGCACATTAGAATCATTACTGAAAAAACTAGAGAATTTCAAGGTGACTTTTTACTATACAGATGGATGGGGGAGTTATGCTAGGTTATTAGACCCTAAAAAGTATATTATCAGTAAAAAATACACTCAACGGATAGAACGAAGTAACTTGAACCTTAGAACGAGATGCAAGAGGCTTGCACGTAAGACAATCTGCTTTTCCAAGTCATTGGATATTCATGATAAGGTTATTGGTACTCTTATTGAACGTATAGCTTTTTAATAGGCATAACTGCAATATGGAGGCATGACCTAATTTTCCATGCTTTTAAACCTTCATCAAAATTTTTATATTCTCTAATTCCTTTTATTACTTTATCTCTGTAAGCTAAATGTTCTTTCTCTACCTTGCTTTTATTCTTTAATTCATCTTGTGACTTGGCACCCCCCCAAAAAAACAGGTCATGCCTCCATATTGCAGTTATGCCTATTAAAAAGCTATACGTTCAATAAGAGTACCAATAACCTTATCATGAATATCCAATGACTTGGAAAAGCAGATTGTCTTACGTGCAAGCCTCTTGCATCTCGTTCTAAGGTTCAAGTTACTTCGTTCTATCCGTTGAGTGTATTTTTTACTGATAATATACTTTTTAGGGTCTAATAACCTAGCATAACTCCCCCATCCATCTGTATAGTAAAAAGTCACCTTGAAATTCTCTAGTTTTTTCAGTAATGATTCTAATGTGCTATCACATCTTGTACCAAACGTATAAGCAACTACTTTTAACGAAATCTTATCCAAGGCATACCAAAGCCATCGTTGTATGGATTTATTCTGTACATAAGACCATTGTTCATCTATCTCAGGAGCAATAATTACTTCTGTTGTACTGATAGAATGATTTATTGTTTTTTAATACTAGATTTTTTTAAAACACGGATAACTGTATTGATACCCACTTTTAATACTCTTACTGTATCTCTAACTCCAGAGCCGTTGATTGACATTTCTACTATTTGCTCCTTAACTCCAGGCTTAGATGCATTATTAATATACTCCAATTAAAAATATCGATTACACCGCTTGCATTGATATCTCTGTTGTTTTGAAATTGAATATCCTGACTTTATTACTTCTTCTGTGTTGTTACAATATCTACACTTAACATCTATTTTTGCCATAACTCCTTAACTATAATTCTCTCTTATTACTGTTTGAGGATTATAGACTATTTACTCTAAACTGCAATACGGAGGCACGACCAGAAATAGTATCGTCTTGATAAATCATAATACATTTCCTATTTTAGTTTAATTGTAAAAAATAATACTATTAATTGATAAAAAGTAAATATATTAATTTGGTGTTACTACATAAGAAATTAACTATATTAACAAACCTCTATAGACTCAGAATTACCTATTAATATCTCGAAGCCTTCCCCTCCGTTATCATTATTATCATAATAATAATTAAAATCATTTTTAGGACAACACGGTTTAGATATAATATCTTTAGTAAGCCTTGTATTTATAGTAGCATGATGTCCATTCGCCGAAGAAACTATTGCTCCATTACCTAAGCTATTATAATTTATATTAGAAAAATTTCCAAATTTGAGTGTATCACTTACCTGATATCGAACTATCCCTTGCTCCTAGATTCTCTATGCTAGCACTATTATATAGTGTTGTATTTTTTGTCATAATTTCTACCTTATTTTTTGTTAAAAAACCATAATACACAAAATTATAAATTAAGTAAAGAGGATATTAATAAATTAGTACTTTATTTACTTTTCTCCTCCTGCTGTTTATACCAAAGTTCCGCATAGTAGCCTTTGTGCTGTAGCAAGGTTTTATGGTTGCCTCGTTCTACTATATAGCCATTATCTAAAACAATAATCTCGTCTGCATCGATAATAGTTGATAGTCTATGGGCAATGATAAGAGTAGTATGATACTGTGATATTTCTTTAAGGCTTGCTTGAATTAGCTTTTCGGTTTTAGTATCAAGCGAGCTAGTGGCTTCATCAAAAACATATATTGCAGGATTTTTTAGGATAGTTCTTGCTATTGCAATACGCTGTTTTTCACCGCCCGAAAGCTTCAAGCCTCTCTCGCCTACCTGTGTCTCGTAACCTTCGGGTAGCGCGCTAATAAACTCATGAATATGAGCATTTTTTGAGGCTGCTATAACTTCATCGTAACTAGCTGCATTATTGCCGTATGCGATGTTGTAATATATCGTATCATTAAACAACACCGTATCTTGCGGAACAATCCCGATAGACCTACGAAGTGAGACCTGCGTGACTTCTTGTATATCTTGATTATCTATAGTAATGCTACCGCTATTGATATCGTAAAATCTAAACAACAAGCGTGATATTGTTGATTTCCCCGCTCCACTACTACCCACTACTGCTAAAGTTTTACCGCTCTTAATCGTAAAACTTATATTATGCAAAATCGGACGTTCCTGATTATAAGCAAAGCTAACATTATCGAAACTAACCGCACCTTTTGAGATGATTAGCTCCTTAGCATCTAGCGTATCCTGTACTTCTGCCGGTATATCAAGCAGCTTAAACATATCTTCCATACTAACTAGAGCGTTTTTAATTTCTCTATAAGCAAAACCAAGTATTGAAAGCGGAATTGATAGCTGAAACAAGTAAGTATTAACCATTATTAAATCACCGACGGTCATTTTATTTTGGTTAATAGCATGTGCCGAAAGTATCATTAAAGAAACAAGACCTAAGGATATTATAACATCTTGCCCGATATTTAAAATCGATAGGCTGTTAGTGATTTTAGTAGAAGATTCTTCATAATTTTGTAAGGCCTCATTAAACCTTACTGCCTCATATTCTTCATTACCGAAATATTTAACAGTCTCAAAATTTAGTAAACTATCTATTGCAATATTATTAGCGGTGTTATCACTTTTATTTACTTCTCTTACGAACGAAATTCGCCAAGTGCTGATCTTGAACGTATAAACCACATAAACTATCATCGTTATTAAAATAGTTACGGCAAACCAAATACCGTAAACATACCATAACATTCCACTTACAAGGATTATCTCTAGGCTTGTCGGAAAAATATTAAATAATGAATAACGTAATATTGCTTCAATACCTGTAGTACCACGCTCTATTGACCTACTTAAACCTCCTGTTTTTCTAGTAATATGAAAACGCATACTTAAATTATGCATGTGCTTAAAGACGTTCAGAGCAACTAAGCGTGTTGCCTGATGTCCTACTTTTGAGAAAATAATATTTCGCAGCTCACTAAATATTTGTAGCAATATTTTAGTTCCGCCATATGCAACAATAATCCCTATAATAACCGAAAGAGCCAAATTTTTATTTAGCCCATCTATTATATATTTATAAACAATCGGAATGAAAATATTTATTACTTTGGCTATGACTAGACAAATAAGAGACGTAACAATACGCAGACGTATATCAAAATTCTTCGACCATAAATAAGGCAGAAGTAAATAGAATGAATTTTTATGATTGTTGTTGGACATTGGAGGATTTTTTATAGTTTTCGGCGTCATTGCGAGCAGCCATAGGCTGCGTGGCAATCTCAGGAATTTTGCCCGAGATTGCTTCGTCAATTACTTCGTAATTTCCTCGCAATGACGTTTTTATTAGTTACGCCTCGGCTGCAGGCATAGTCATCTTCTTCTTCGGCTGATTTTCTAACAACTTATCTAGCCTTCCCTCTTTTTCAAGATCAAACAGAGCATCACAACCTCCAACATGTATATTATCTATAAATATCTGCGGGACGGTCTTTTTTCCACCGGATTTCTTAATAAATTTTTCTTTCTCTTCCTGAGTAAAATTACTTACTTCAATTTCCTCATAAACAACATTTTTCTCATCAAGCAATGCTTTAGCTTTTATACAATAAGGACAACTAGCGAGAGTATAAATAATAATTGTGTGTAATATAGCTTTATTCATAATATAATATTTTTTTGTTAGATTTTAATATATTATCTTAAACTATAGTTTTTAAAGCAAGTAAAAATACATGAATAATTTTTCTATTATCTCAGAATATAAACCGGCAGGTGATCAACCAAAAGCAATAGATGAAATTATAGCAGGGTTAAACAGTAAAAAACGCTCACAAATGTTGCTTGGTATTACAGGGTCAGGTAAGACTTTTACTATGGCGAATATTATAGAGAGAACTAATCGCCCTACTCTGATAATGGCACATAATAAAACTTTAGCTGCTCAAATTTATTCAGAAATGAAGTCGATTTTTCCAAAGAACGCCGTTGAGTATTTTGTCTCATATTATGATTATTACCAGCCCGAAGCTTATATAGCACGTACCGATACTTTTATAGAAAAGGATTCATCAATTAACGAGCAGATTGATTTAATGCGTCATTCCGCTACAAGATCATTATTAGAGCGTCGTGACGTTATAGTAGTTTCTTCCGTTTCCTGTATTTACGGGCTTGGCTCTCCTGATTTATATTATCAGATGACGGTTAATCTAGAGCCTGGTAAAAGCTATCCTCGTGATAAACTATTAAACGATTTGATAAATCTACAATATGAGCGTAACGATATTGGGTTCGAGCGTGGTTGCTTTAGAGTTAAGGGTGACAATATCGATATTTTCCCCTCACATTATAGCGATAAAGCTTGGCGTTTATCGTTTTTCGGTAATGAACTCGAATATATACACGAATTCGATCCCCTAACGGGCGAGAAACTTGCTAAGCTCGATAAAGCTATGGTCTTTGGTAATTCGCATTTCGTGATGCCGCAAGAAACGGTAAATAGTGCCATATCAGGTATTGAGGAGGAGTTACAAAAACGCTTAGAGTTCTTAAAGTCGCAAGATAAACCGCTTGAAACGCAAAGGCTAAATCAACGTACTCAATATGACCTTGAAATGCTGACAGAAACCGGCAGCTGTAAATGCGTTGAAAATTATTCGAGATTCTTTACCGGTCGTAATGCCGGTGAGCCGCCACCGACATTATTCGAGTACTTGCCGGAAGATGCGTTATTATTTGTTGATGAAAGCCACGTATCCGTACCGCAAATTAGAGCGATGTACAACGGCGACCGGGCAAGGAAAGAAGTATTGGTAGAGCATGGGTTTCGTCTGCCTTCTGCTCTTGATAACAGACCTTTAAAATTTGAAGAATGGGAAAAATTTAGACCGCAAACCGTTTTTGTATCAGCAACCCCGGGACCGTTTGAGCTAGAAGAAACCGGAAGCACTGTAGTAGAGTTGATTATCAGACCTACGGGACTGCTTGATCCCGAATGTATTATAAAGCCGGCCACCAATCAGGTTGAGGATTTAATTAGCGAGATTCAAGCCACTATAGCTAAAGGTTTTCGTGTTCTAGTTACCACCTTAACTAAAAAAATGTCAGAAGATTTAACCGCCTATTTGCAGGAGCTAAAATATAAAACCTCTTATTTACATTCTAACGTTCATACTTTAGAGCGTATTGAGATTTTACGAGATTTAAGACAAGGTACTATCGATATTTTAGTCGGTATTAATTTACTTCGAGAAGGGCTTGATATCCCTGAATGCGGCTTAGTTGCTATACTTGATGCAGATAAAGAGGGATTTTTACGGTCTGAAGTATCGTTAATACAAACAATCGGAAGAGCTGCAAGAAATAGTGAGGGCAGAGTAATACTTTATGCCGATAAAATGACTAAATCTATTGATAAAGCCATGAGTGAAACTTCGCGTAGACGGCAAATTCAGCAGGAATATAATGAAAAACACGGCATAATTCCAAAAACCATCAACCGTGCTATTCATGCTTTAGCAGAACTTGAGAAAGTCGATAGTAAGCTTGATAAAAAACAAGCTCATACTTTATTTGATAACCCTGCTAAGTTAAAAGCCCATATTGAAAAATTAAAGAAAGACATGCTTAAAGCCGCAAGTAATCTCGAATTTGAACAAGCCGCAAAACTTCGTGATCAGCTAAAAACTCTAGAAGAGGCGGCATTGGAGTTAAGCTGATGGTGTGCGTTGTAAATACCAATAATCGTCATTGTTGCGTGGATACCAAAAACGTCATTGCGAGGAGCGAAGCGACGCGGCAATCTCATGAAATAATAAACTCCTGGGATTGCTTCGTCAAAACTTATAGTTTTTCCTCGCAATGATGATAAAAATCAATTCACTCAACAACACTTAAAACTTCTTCTATGATACGGTGATAAGCCATATGTATTAATAGCTTCTATATGTTCTTTGGTACCGTAGCCGGAATTTTTGTACCATAAATATTGTGGGAATTCAGTGCTTAAATCTAGCATCAAACGATCCCTAGTAACTTTTGCAATAATGGAAGCTGCAGCAATCGATAACGATAAATTATCACCGTTAACTATACTAACAAATCTTTCATCATTAAACTGCATATTACCATCAACTAAAACTATTTCCGGCTTAAGGCTAAGATTTGCCGCAGTAATAGAGCAAGCTTTTTTAGTTGCTTCTAATATATTAATTTCATCAATTTCAGTATGAGAAATAATAGCAGTTGTCCAAACATAATTACTAGTTATTTGTTCATATAGTAATTCTCTTTTCTTTTTGGAAAGCTTTTTAGAATCTTTAATGCCCGATATAATATTAGTGTTATCTATTATAACGGCACTTGCTACTACCGGACCTGCTAGCGGTCCTCTGCCTGCTTCATCTATACCTGCGACAATATAGTTAAGATATTTTTTTTCAAAATGTAATAGATCTACTTCCATAATTGTATTTTTTTAATTTTTAATGTATATAATATCATAGTCTTTGTTGTATGAACGCTGAGTCGTCATTGCGAGCAGTCGTAGGCTGCGTGGCAATCTCATGAAATAATAAACTCCTGGGATTGCTTCGTCAAAACTTATAGTTTTTCCTCGCAATGATGATAAAAATCAATTCATGCAACAAAACCTAAAATAATATAAAATTTTAAAGTGCAAAATTATTTTCAATTATTAGGACTTCCGCAAGATTATAATATTGATTTAAAGATATTAGAAAAGCAATATTTTACTATGCAGGTAAAGTATCATCCCGATAAAGCAAAAACTTTGCAGGAAAAGGAACAAAATCTAATTATTGCGGCTGAATTAAATAATGCTTACTCTACTCTTAAAGATGCCTTAAAGCGCGCTGAATATATGCTGCTTTTGCAAAATATAAATTTGAATGACGAAAAGACACGTAGTTTACTTTCGCCTCTAGAATTAAGCATATTCTGGGATGAAATGGACATAATCGAAAATACAATCTTATTTAGTGATTTAGAAAAAATAAAAGACAAATATGAATTAATGAAAAAGCTTGAGATTGATTCTTTAAAACAAGCTTTTGAAGAACAAAATCTATCAGACGCAACTATAAAAACTAGCAAGCTTAAATATATTGGGACATTGCTGCATAAACTGCAAGCAAAAATAAAATCATGCAAATAATAGAAATTACAGAACCGGAGCAAGCTGATTTTAAGCAAGAACGGCAAATAGCAGTCGGTATCGATTTTGGCACTACTAACTCATTAATAGCTATTGCAACTAATAGAAAAGTTAAAGTTATTAAATCTAGAGATGATGAGGAACTAATCCCAACTACTATAGATTTTACAAACGAAAATTTTATAATAGGTAATAATAAAGGGCTGCGTTCTATTAAAAGACTATTTGGCAAAACATTAAAAGAAATTCTAAATACTCCGGCACTTTTTTCGTTAGTTATAGATTATCTAGATGTAAATAGTAGTGCACTTAAATTAAACTTTGCAAATAAACAACTGCGAATCTCTGAAATTGCAGCAGAAGTTTTTATTCACTTAAAAAATCAAGCAGAAGAGCAATTAAAGACTAATATAACTAAAGCAGTTATAACCGTACCTGCACATTTTAACGATGCAGCAAGAGGCGAAGTAATGCTTGCGGCTAAAATAGCAGGTTTTGAAGTATTAAGGCTAATTGCCGAACCTACTGCAGCTGCCTATGCTTACGGCTTAAATAAAAACCAGAAAGGTTGTTATTTAGTATATGACCTAGGTGGCGGCACTTTTGACGTATCTATTCTTAATATACAAGAAGGTATTTTTCAAGTTATAGCAACAAACGGCGATAATATGCTTGGTGGCGACGATATAGATGTAGTAATTACACAATATCTTTGCAATAAATTTGATTTACCTAATTCTATAGATACTTTACAACTTGCAAAAAAAGCAAAAGAAACTTTAACATATAAATATAGTTTTAATAATGATATTATATCAATTAATAAGCAAACATTAGAACAATTAATTTTACCTTTAGTAGAACGTACTATCAATATAGCTAAAGAATGTTTAGCACAAGCAGGGAATCCAAAGATAGAAGGCATTATTTTAGTTGGCGGTGCAACTCGTACTCCTTTAATAAAAACCGAATTATCTAAAGCATTTAAAGTGCAGCATATTTCCAAAAGGTTCAGACAAGATGAATTTAAAGACGAGCCTGCGGAGCGTATAAAAATACGTGAGCACAGTCAAGTCCTGCAAAATTCGCTTGTATCAAACTTTATGGAATATGCTGTAGATATTTTATCAGATATCGATCCTGATAAAGCAGTCGTATGGGGAGCTGCATTACAAGCAGAAAATTTAATAGCACCCCATACAAATTCATTATTGATTGATGTAGTACCTTTATCGCTGGGTATGGAATTATATGGCGGTATAGTTGAAAAAATCATTATGCGTAATACTCCGATTCCTATTTCGGTAGTAAAAGAATTTACCACTTATGCCGATAATCAAACCGGTATACAATTTCATATATTGCAAGGTGAACGTGAAATGGCTGCCGATTGCCGTAGCTTGGCTCGATTTGAGTTAAAGGGGCTTCCTCCTATGAAAGCCGGCAATATTAGAGTCGAAGTTATTTTTGCTATTGATGCAGACGGTATATTATCCGTTTCTGCTTATGAGAAAATCAGCAATACATCACATACTATAGAAGTAAAGCCAAATCACGGTATTGATAAAACGGAGATTGATATTATGTTAGAAAACGCTTATAAAAATGCTAAAATAGATTATACTACAAGATTATTACAAGAAGCAATGATTGAAGCAGAGGCTTTAATCTTTAGCATAGAACGTGCTATAGCAGAATTAACAGCTTTATTATCGGAAAGTGAGATATCTATAATTAATTCTTTATTAGATAATATAAAAGAAGCCGCACACGCTAGAGATCGGATCTTAATTAACAATTCTATTAAAGAATTTAAATCAAAAATAAAAAAATCTATGAATACAAAGCTTAATATAATAATTAATGATTTGCTAAAAAGCAAAAATATCAATCAAATTAAATAGCCTCAGTTATATATAAAATTTTATATATAATCGAACTAATTTAGATAAGGAAAAATAAGAAGAATGTCAGGAAAAATAAAAGTAACATTTATTATAAATGATGGAGAAGAAAAAACTGTAGAAGCACCTATAGGGCTTTCCATTTTAGAAATTGCCCATAGTAACGATCTAGACCTTGAGGGGGCTTGTGAAGGATCTCTTGCTTGTGCTACTTGTCACGTTATTTTAGAAGAAGAATTTTACAACAAATTTAAAAAACCTACGGAAGCAGAGGAAGATATGCTTGACTTAGCCTTCGGTCTTACCGATACTTCTAGATTGGGATGCCAAATTATTTTAACCGAAGAATTAGACGGCATAAAAGTACGCCTTCCTTCTGCTACTCGTAATATAAAATTATAATGGATTAAAAAGTGATACGTCAAATACTTCTTTTTGTGTTTTTAGCCTTTACTATAATATGGTTTGCAACTGCATATACTATAAAAAATAACGTTGTAAGTTTAATTAAGAATTCTGAATCCGATAATCTTAAAATATCTTATAATACAGTTAAGTTTTCAGGCTATCCTTTTAATTGGAAAATTACCGTAACGGATCCTAAAGTAAAATTAATTGATCATGTAAATTCTAAAGAATTTACTAGTGAAAATATTGTCCTAAATATAGCTTTTAGTACTAAAAGAGCCGCTCTTAATTTCGGTCCTTTTATTAGAGAAGTCGATAATTACGGCGATAAAACATTTACCTATGATGTACGCAGCGATGATGACATAAAAGGTATAGGAAAATTTAATAAACCTTTATACAAAATATCCAGGAATGATAATTTGAAAGAGATATTAAAATCGGTTCAACTAAATAACAAAGCATTATCGATATTTAAAGATAATCAAGCAATCTTTAAAATTAACGGTTTAGCATTTCTTGTAAGAAAACAGAATTTAGCAACTGAGGAAAATATATTCTTATTTTTAAATATGAATTATTATTCAGAAAAAGATATTTTGAATTTTAAAAATGCTAATTTAGATATTGCTGCTTCTTTAAAATTCGCTGAAGACGGAGAAGGTTCAGCTATTTTACAAAATTTTAATATAGAAAGATTTATTTTTACTTGTGATCATGATTCTAAAGTTAATTTAAACGGTGCTTTACAATTCTTTGCGGGTAAATTACCGGAAGGAAAACTATATTTTGAGCTGGAAAATTATAATTCCATAGTTGATAAATTATTACCGAATAATATTATTTTTTCTAAGAAAATAATTAAAACAATTATTGCTAAAGCAATTAATAAAACTTCCGACGAACAATTAAATATAGATCAAAATGGTTCAAATTCGGCTTACAACAATATAGAAAAAGCTAAGTTTGATATTGAGTTTTCAGATAAAGGAATAAATATCGGTTCTATTAATTTATTAGAACTAAAGCTTGGTGAACATAAAAAAGACCAAAACACCGCAAATAATTCAAATTAG
Organism: Rickettsia senegalensis; assembly: GCF_056135685.1. Taxonomy (NCBI): domain Bacteria; kingdom Pseudomonadati; phylum Pseudomonadota; class Alphaproteobacteria; order Rickettsiales; family Rickettsiaceae; genus Rickettsia; species Rickettsia senegalensis. The sequence continues at coordinate 128,061 of NZ_JBVYTQ010000002.1, forward strand.
CCGAAAATAATTTAAATTAGTTTTATGAATAATTTTAAACTAGCTACTATTATTAGCATATTTCTTATTTGCAGTAATATTTATGCTGCTCCAAAAGTCATTGAAATCGGTACCGGCTCTATTTTAAAAGGATATTATGCTATTGGACTTGATTTATGCAAGACTATTACAAATGATGATAAAAATAATGAACATATTAAATGTGAAGTTGTTGCAACAAACGGCAGTATAGAAAATTTAAAATTATTACAACAAGGCAAAATTGATTTAGCTCTAGTGCAAGCTAATATTGCAGTAGAAGCATATGAGGGCATAGGTTATTATCATGATCAAGAAAAAATGCAAAATTTACGTCAGGTACTTAATCTACATGATGAGTTTTTTACGGTTATTGTAAAAGATGAGGATAAAATAAAAGTTTTTGCTGATATTGACGGAAAAAAATAACTAACGGTCCAGCATTTTCCAGTAGTAATATTACTTATGATGCCATACGTTCTTTATATAAATTTTCTAAAGAACCTGAAGAGCTACATATTAATTATGAAGATTCTATTGATAAATTCTGTAATAAGAAATAGATGCTATAATAATGATGGTTGGACACTCTAACCCCTTAGTAAATTTAATAGCTAATAAGCGTGAAGTTGATTTCGTTTCAATTGAAAATGATAAAATAGCAGAATTAATAAAACAAAATAGAGCGTTTCATAAAGCTATACTTCACAAGGGCTTATATCCAGGGATTACCGATGATCAAACTACAGTGAAAGTATCAGCAATCTTAGTAACTAGAGATGAAGCGAATCGTGATATTTTAGATAAATTTATTGGAGCTTTTCATAGAAACGTAGCAAATTTTAAACTTTCTAATTACTTATTAAATAACCTCGATATTAACTATTTTGCCGATACTAAAAATTTTGTTCTACCAAAACATGATTCAGTAAGAAATAAAAACTAAGAATATCTTATGTCTGAAAATACTATATTTAAAAATATACTTATACCTATAGATTTAAATGATAAAAAATCTATAAAAGGCATTCTTTCTAAGGCTTTAATGCTTGCGACGAACTTTCAAGCAAAATTACATTTTATGTATGTAATTCCTGAATTCGGTACGAAAATGTTTGAAGATTATTTACCTAAAAATTGGAAAACAGAGAAAAAAGGAAAGTATCAGACTCAAATTAAAGAGCTTATCAAACAATATATTCTTGATGAAATTGAAACAGATTATTATATAGGTAGCGGTGCCGTTTATGATGAAATAATTAAGCACTCTAATGAAATTAAAGCCGATTTAATAATAATCTCTGCAGTCAGACTACAATTAAAAGATTATATGCTTGGACCTAATGCTTCTAAAATCGTCCGTCATTCTGATATATCAGTTTTAGTAGTAAGAGACGAGTAATAAGTATTATTTATGGTTCTTACGTCATTCCCACATGGCGTTGCCTGCGTGGGTCAATTTCACCTCTGTCATCCCGTGGCTTGACCGGTCTTGTTGCATGGCTCGAAAAAAACGTACGATGTCATTTCCGCGTAGGCGGGAATGACATAAACGAGCTAGACTTGACCACGAGATCCAGTTAAAAATACTAAAATATTAGTATTTGTTATTGTTTTTATGGATCTAGTTAGCAAGCGAACTAGGTGACACAGTAGGTTTTACCGGTCGACGCGAGCAAAGCCTCCTCGCAATGACGATTAGATATCCACGCAGCAATACCACGCGGGATGACATTCATTTGTAGAAGTCAAGATTTAATCTTACAGACATTATAAAAATTATATCTGAATGTCTGATAAGTTATGACTGTCAGATGAGTATTCAAGATATAAGATTTCGTTATTCTTTTCAACAGCTAACTTTTTACTATCCATAAAAGTCTGCATAGGTGTTTTTCCATAGCAATATTTACCGGAATGCGGTCTTTCATTATTATAATATTCTAGCCAAATATCAAGATCTAGTTGTAGATCATCAAGATCAGTATAGATCTTTTTACGCATAGCAGTATCAAAGAATTCTTGTTTCATAGTTTTATTAAAACGTTCACACATACCATTTGTTTGAGGAGAATATGCTTTAGTAGTAGTATGCTCAATACCCTCAATGCTTAAGAACAATTCAAAAGCATGATGTTCTATATTACCTTTATACTCACCACCTCTATCAGTTAAAATACGAAGTACTGGTATTTGCTGACTCTCATACCATGGTAACACTCTATCATTAAGCATGTCAGCAGCGGTAAGTGCTGTTTTATCAGTATATAGTTTAGCCTCTGCAACCCGAGTGTAACTATCAATAAACACTTGAGAATATACCTTGCCTATGCCTTTAAAATTACCTACATAATATGTGTCTTGGCATCCTAGATAACCTGGATGCTGTGTATCAATCTCACCATGAGCTTCTTTCTCGCTACGCCGTTTCTCTAATACTTGTAACTGAGCTTCGGTAAGAACAATACCATCCTGAGCCATTTTGGCTTCTAATGCTTTAAGTCTTTTATTGATATTATTTAAATCATTACGTAGCCAAATAGATCTAACTCCTCCAGGTGATACAAGAATACCAGTCTTTTTAAGCTCATTTGATACTCGCAGCTGACCATAAGCAGGGTATTCTATTGCCATATCTAATACTGCTCTCTCTACGGCAGGATCAACTCTATTCGCTATAATTGGCTTCTTCCGACTAATCTCATATAATGCTTCTTCTCCTCCTGTTTCATATAACTCTTTAAACCTATAATAACTGTCTCTACTGTAACCCATAGCTTTATATGCTGACGATATACTACCAAGACTCCTAGCTAATTCTAGTAATCCTATTTTTGGCTTTATTATTTTTTGATTTAGATTCATCTCTAATCCTCCATTTAATATTATCTTAATTTTACTAAATGTAAGATTAAATCTCAACTATTACACTATATTGACTTTTTTTAATCTCCACGCAACAATGCCTTGCGAGAAAGGCTTGCTTGCGTAGACTCCCAGTCGTCATTGCGAGGAGCGAAGCGGCGTGGCAATCTCATGAAATGATAACAAACTCCTGAGATTGCTTCGTCAATTGCTATGCAATTTCCTCGCAATGACGATATCCGGCCTTAATATAATTAAGATAAATATACTTCCTTATCTAAAGTATCTTCGCTGTTATCTATAATCATAGTAATTGTTGCATCGCCGGTAATATTGATAGTAGTACGTAGCATATCAAGTATTCGGTCAATACCGGCAATAATTGCTACTCCCTCTATAGGTAAGTGAACCGAAGAAAGAACCATAGGAAGCATTATCAAAGAGGCGCCGGGAATACCAGCTCCGCCGATAGATCCAAGTGTCGAGGTGAGAATAATTACTAAATAGTCATGAGGAGCAAGTGTTACTCCCATCATTTGAGCAAAGAATATAGTAGTAAGAGATAGATTTATGGCGAATCCGTCCATATTAATTGACGCCCCTATCGGAAGTACGAATGAAGTACTAGACTCTGAAATGCCAAGCTTTTCACGACAAACTTGCATAGTAGTTGCAAGAGTTGCCTTACTACTTGAAGTAGAAAAAGCAAGTATCTGATATTCAAAACTTTTTTTATAAAAAGGTATAGGGGAAACACGGCAGAATACATATATAAGTAAGCCGAAAACTAAATATTGAAATGTCATTGCCACAACTACCGCTACAACAAGTTTCGATAAACTAATCATTACTTCAACTCCCTGCATGCCTACAATCCAGCCTGTTAAAGCAAAAGCACCGTAAGGGGATAATTGAATAACAAACGATATCATTTTTAATATTAATTTTGACATTACATGAATTAAATCAGTCACAGGTTCACCGATAGATTTCATTTTGTTTAAGGTAGTCCCAACAAAAATAGCAAAAAATACAACTTGCAAGACATCACCGTTTGCAAAAGCCCCAACAGCATTATCAGGGACGATATTTACAAAAAAATCAATTATATTAAATGAAGCTCTACTTGTCGTTCCTGAAGAGGTAAAATCTATATGTATGCCTACTCCCGGCTTTAATACTAAGGCAACAGTAAGCCCAAAAACCGTGGCAAAAAAAGTAGTACCTAAAAAAGCAGCTACCGCTTTCATTCCTACTCTGCCAAGGGCGGAAGTATCATTCATACTAGTGATACCGGAAACCAAGCTAAAGAAAATTAAAGGGGTAATGATCATTTTTATCAAGCGTAAGAAAATGTCACCGATAGGTTTAATATAATTAACATATTGTGGTAAGTATATACCAAATATAATACCTAAGATTAACCCTAAGGTAACTTTTTGCCATAATTTCATAATTTACTTACTTAATTTTTAAATTTGCTCGACTATAAGTTTATTTACTATTTTGGTCAATCCATTCTAAGTACTTTTGAAAGCCATAGTCAATATTTATTTTTATTATTTGCGGTAATTCATAATTATGAATTTCAAGGAGTTTATTTTCAATTTCGTTATAATTAGAAGATTTTGTTTTAATTACAAGTCTATATTCGGTTTCTAAAGTTACTCTCCCATCCCATCTAAAGTAACTTTTGACATCGTCAATTTGAATGCAGACAGCAAGATTTAATTCTAACAAAACAGATGCTATTTTCTCGGCAATTTGCAGATCATTTGTAGTAGTTAAAATTAAACAGTAATCTTGCATACTCGATGGACTTGAAAAATTGGCTACGTCATCTTTGTAAGTCCTCGGATGCTCACGTACTTTTGTACGCTCCGCTCCTCTGCTTACAAATTCCTTGCTCTTTTCCAAGTTGATCTTCGTATGACTCCTCTTCATTCTATAAAGATACACACTTAAACCTCAACAAAACAATTAGGTGTTTCATATAGTTTTAGGCTCGCTACGAAGAAGTTTTGACCTACGAAAAGTTTAGGAAAAATTTCATTCTTTAAATGCGTCGCTATATTTTCTGCAGTTGGGTTATTCTGCATGTAATATATTTTTTGACCGGTACAATTTTCTATTTGCCGCCCCATTTCCTTATCGTCTTGATGTAGGATTAAGCTATGATCAAAATTTTCATCAATCCATTTTTTAGCTGCATCCTTAATTAAACCAAAATCGATTACCATACCAAGTTTATCGGTTTTGTTTGCGGCTATAGCGATCTCAAGAACATAGCGATGACCGTGCAGGAATTGACATTTATTTTGATGCCCTATAATTCTATGTCCTGCATCGAACTCAATACGACGAGTACATTTTATCATTATTGTATATTTCCTTTCTTTGAATAATTTTACTTTTTTTCAAAAAGTAAAACGAGACCACGTCATTGCGAGGAAAAATTGAAAATTTTGACGAAGCAATCTCAGGAATTTGTTATTATTACATGAGATTGCCGCGCAGCCTACGGCTGCTCGCAATGACGATATTTTCTATAAATTCAACAATAACCTCTCAGGATTCTCGATTAGTTCCTTAATTTTTACCAAGAACGATACTCCTTCTTTCCCATCAATTATGCGATGATCGTAAGATAAAGCTATATACATCATCGGACATATTTCAATTTTACCGTCTATAACTACAGCTCTTTCCTCGGTTTTATGTAAGCCTAGAATACCTGATTGAGGAGGATTAATAATTGGTGTAGATAATAATGAACCATATACGCCTCCGTTAGAAATCGAGAATGTCCCCCCTGACAAATCAGCCATAGAAAGTTTACCTTCACGAGCCTTTTTAGCCAGAGTGCCTATAGCTTTTTCCACTTCGGCAAATCCCATTTTATCGGCATCCTTAACAACCGGTACAACAAGTCCTTGCTCTGTTCCGACAGCTACACCTATGTCATAGTAATTTTTATATACTAAATCATCGCCGTCTATTTCAGCATTTACCGACGGAATAAACTTTAAAGCTTCAATTGTTGCTTTAACAAAAAACGACATAAAGCCAAGTCTCACAGCGTGCTTTTTCTCAAACTCTTCTTTATATTGATTACGCAAGGCAATTACTTTTGACATATCAATTTCATTAAAAGTAGTCAAAATAGCTGCCGTATTTTGTGAATCTTTTAAACGCTGTGCAATAGTTTTACGCAAGCGTGACATACGAACACGCTGTACTCTTTCTTCATTAGTTTTGTTTACTGTAGGAGTAGAAGTAGCAGCAGACGGTGTGTTTATTGTTTCAAGCACGTCACCTTTGGTAATTCTACCGTCTCTACCTGTTCCTTTTATATTATTGGGATCAAGCTTATTTTCGGTAACTAATTTTTGTACGGAAGGAGCAAGAATATTATTAACCACGGCAGGTTTCTCTACAGGCTTTTCTGAAGTAGGTTGCGTAACTGCTTGAGCTTTAGCAGATTCATTATTAGTACCCGCAGTATTTGCAGCTGTCCCTTCATTTATTTCGCCTATTTCTTCGCCAACTGCTACATTTGCACCGTCAGTTTTCGATATTTTACCTATAGTGCCGTTACAAGGAGCATTAACTTCTAAAGTTACTTTTTCAGTTTCAATTTCTAACAGTAATTCATCGGTTTTAACCGAATCACCTTCTTTCTTATACCATTTGGCAATAGTTGCTTCCGTTACGGATTCTCCAAGCGATGGTACTATAATTTTAACGCTCATAATTTATTTTACTCCTATATTTTTATCGTCATTGCGAGGAGGCCTTGCCTGCATGGAGACCAAAGCCGTCATTGCGAGAAGAATTACAAAGTAATTCGCCGAAGCAATCTCAGGAGATGTGACGAGATTGCCACGTCGCTTCGCTTCTCGCAATGACGATTCGGGTATCCATGAGGGCGACGCCTTCAGTCGCTCGCAATGACGATTCTTAGGTAATATACCCCAAAGAATCACATCCCCAATGCTTCCCTTAATAGCTTCTCTTGCTGTTTATTATGCGCTTGCAGCGAACCTACTGCCGGAGAGGCCGATTCCTCTCTGCCTATATATTTAAATTCGTCATTAATTCCTGCTTCTTTTAAAGCATCGTTTAAGTGAGAAACTATATAACGCCAAGCTCCCATATTCTTTGGTTCTTCCTGACACCAAATAAATTCCTGCGTCCTATTATATTTTTTTAATAGTGATGCTACAAGTTTTTTTTCAAAAGGGTATAATTGCTCAAGCCTAATAATCGCTATGTTACTGTTATTGCCACGCATTTCAAATAGATCGTAATATACCTTACCGCTACATAAAATTACTTTAGTAATATTGTTTGTGTCTAGTTTATTTACCTCATCTAAAACCGGTAAGAAAGTAGTATTTTCGCCTAGCTCATCAAGTTTAGATACGGCATATTTATGACGTAATAATGATTTCGGCGACATTACGATTAGCGGTTTGCGGGTATCATCAAGTATTTGATGACGTAGCAGGTGGAAAATCGAGGCAGGAGTAGTTGGATATGTAACATACATATTATCCTCAGCCGCTAGCTGCAAGAACCTCTCAAGCCTTGCCGAACTATGCTCAGGTCCTTGTCCTTCAAATGCGTGCGGAAGTAGGACCACAAGTCCGCTCATACGAAGCCATTTTGTTTCGCTGCTTGAAATAAACTGGTCAAAAATGATCTGAGCTCCATTAGCGAAATCACCGAATTGTGCTTCCCATAAAACTAAATTTTTTGGATTTGCGAGTGAATAACCATACTCAAAACCAAGCACCGCATATTCAGATAAATTACTATCGGCTACCTCGTATTTTGCTTGTGTCTTAGATAAATTATTTAGAGGTATATAGGTAGTATCGTCAATTTGGTTGTGCAATACTGAATGACGATGCGAGAAAGTACCGCGTCCGCAGTCTTGTCCGGTTAGCCTTATATTTGTACTTTCGCTAAGCAAGCTTGCAAAAGCTAGCTGCTCAGCTGTTGCCCAATCAATAGGCTGATCGTTAGTCAGATTAGCTTTTCGAGCTTCAAATAGTTTTACAAGTTTTGGATTAACGGCAAAATCTTTCGGTATTTCGCATAGTTTAGTTCCTAAATCTTGTAATGTTTTTTTTTCGACGCCCGTTATTGCAGCTTGTGTAGAGGTGCGAGAAATGCCTTGCCATAACCCACCTAAGAAATGTACTTCCGGCTTATAACTTTTTGCCTGCTCATATTCCTTATCTAGTCTTGCTTTAAATTCTTCTTTTAACTTAGCAAAATAATTATTATCAATTATACCGCTTTTTACTAACTCATTTGCGTAAATATTTCCAGGGGTCGGTTTGCTTTTAATAATATTATACATCTTACCTTGAGTATACATCGGCTCATCGCCCTCATTATGCCCGTATTTGCGGTAACAAATAATTTCTACCACAACATCTTTACCGAATTTTTGCCTGTATTCTACTGCAATATTAGTTGCTTTTAATACCGCTTCTATATCATCACCGTTAACGTGCAAAATCGGAGCAGCTATGATTTTAGCAAACTCCGTAGAATATCTGCTAGATCTAGTATCCGCAGCATTTGCCGTAAAGCCTAGTTGGTTGTTAATTACGAAATGTAATATCCCGCCGATATCATAAGCAACAAGCGGCGACATCGACAAGCACTCTGCAACTACTCCTTGACCGCAAAAAGCAGCGTCACCATGCATTAGAATGGCCTTAACTTTATTGCGTTTAGCATCGTTAAGTATATCCTGTTTTGCTCTTACTTTCCCTGCAACTATAGGATTTACTGCCTCTAAATGGGATGGATTATCGGCAAGTGATAAATGTATTTTTTTATCCCCAATGACTCTAACAGATGAATAGCCTAGATGATATTTCACGTCACCTGAAACATTTAATTCATCAGGAAATACACTACCGCTTATGAAACTCGCAATAACGGCTTTATAAGGTTTGCCGACTACTTTAGTCAGAGTGTTTAATCTCCCTCGATGCGCCATACCAATAACGATTTCTTCAACGTCTTGATTCATGGATAAATCTATAGCTTTACTCATAGCAACTATAGAAGCATCTCCGCCTTCAACGGAAAAACGCTTAGCTCCTGGGAATTTAGTATGTAGATACTGCTCAAACCCTTCTACTTCTACTAAATCATTTAAGATAGTTTTTTTGTCTTCAGAAGAAAATGTAACTTCACTTTCTAGCTTATTATATAACCAATTTTTTTCATCTACATTTTCTATTTGCTCAAATTCAACACCGATAGAACCTGTATAAACTTTATCGAGCTTGGTAATTAATTCAGATAATTTACAGTTCCAAGTACCGACAAATTCATCCGTGATATTGATATTTTCCTCTAGTTGACTGTTATCAAGGCCAAAAGTTTCTATATTAAGCTTTAAATCATTTTTTGTTTTACGTAGCTCAAGACCAAGCGGGTCAAGATTCGCTAAATAGTGAGCATGCTTGCGATAAGCATTGATCATTGCTTTAGCTTTTAAACTAGACATCTTTCCAAACTTCGCTTCTAGAGGTAATTTAGACGTCGATCCGGTACTCGCATCCTCACGTATGTCTATATACGCTGCGGTACTGCGTTCCGTGTCTCCTTTAAGTTCCTCTCTATAAGCTGGTTTGGCAAGGTGTCTGTTATTTAAGACTTCAGAAGATAGATTATTATTTAGCGGTTCTTTTTTTATTTCATAAGGAATAATTATCTTTGCCGTACTTTTATTAAGCACGGTACTATTATCCTTAATGCCGGCAAAAAATTCTTGCCAAGTTTGATCAACCGAGGCGGGATTGGCTAAATATTGCTTATATAGCTCTTCAACAAAAACGGCGTTCCCGCCAAATAAATAACCTGTTTTTTTTAAGTCTTCTGCCATATTATTGTTTGATTAACGTCATTGCGAGGGATACGGGAGTCGTCATTGCGAGTAGCCATAGGCTGCGTGGTAATCTCGTCAAATATCCTGAGATTGCTTCGTCAATTACTTCGTAATTTCTTCGCAATGGCGTTTCAGTATCCACGCAGGCAATGCCTTCTTGCAATGACAGTTTTATTACTATAAATATTTCCCCTCTAAATACCTTATATACACTTCAGGATTTATCTTGTCCTCACCGCTAGCACTTTTTAATAAATCGGCTGAATTTTTTAACGAGCCGAGATTTCTAAAATTCTTATTTAGATAATTATTTAGATTACTAAAATCACCCTTTAATATATCATCTTTTATATTAGGATACATCTCTTTTACTTTTTTCATCACCATTGATGCGATAATTGCACCGTTTGTATAGGCGGGAAAGTAACCGAAATTTCCGTGTGACCAGTGAATATCTTGAAGACAGCCATTACTAAAGCTTACCGGTTTTAGCCTCAAATATTCTTGCATCTTATTATCCCAAAAGCTTGGTAACTCATCAAGATTCAAATCCCCGGTGATGAGCAGCTCCTCTATCTCAAAACGTAATATTACATGCAGAGGGTAAGTTACTTCATCTGCATCCACTCTTATAAAATCAGGTTTAACTTTAGTAATCTTTCTATATAAATTTTCTGCTGAATATTCTTCGCTTTTAAAAGCAAATTCGTCTCGAAGTAATTTGGCTAAAAATTCTGTAAATTCTCTTGATCTACCTACTTGCATCTCCATAAATAAAGATTGGCTTTCATGAAAAGCCATACCTTTAGCACGTCCTACCGGTTGTCCTTTATACATTTCCGGTAGATTCTGCTCATATAGAGCATGACCTGTTTCGTGAATAATTCCCATTAAACCGCTTATGAAATTATCTTTATAATACCTAGTAGTTAAACGTATATCGTTTGGTGTTCCACCGCAAAAAGGATGAGTAGATTCGTCTAAGCATCCTTTTGTTAGATCAAACTGCATAATTTCCATAATGCGTTTTCCGATACGTTTTTGCATTTCAGGAGCTAGTTCGGTGTTCTTTACTAGTTCTTTCTCGCTTTTCTGTTTTTCTAAAACTTTATTTATGAGTTGTGGGAGTTCTTTTTTAAGCACTGAAAAAACTTGTTTGATTTCGCTACTTTTTCTGCTTGGATCAAACATATCTATTAATGAGTCGTATAATCCGCAATTAAAAGCATCTGCTCGTACTTTAGCAACTTCTCTCGTATAATCTAAAACTTTTTGTAAATGCGGTTTGAATAAATTATAGTCATTATTTTTTCTTGCTTCTCGCCAAACAAGTTCAGCTTTGGTAGTCGCTGCTACTAGTTTCTTTTGTAGCTGCTCATCTATACAATTTGCATCTATTATTTGCCTCTCAATCTCTCTAATATTACCATTCTGCCATTCATCAAGGTTCTTTGATTCTTCTTTTGCCTTGCTAACTAACTCTTTTAGCATAGGAGATTTGAGCAGCGAGTGAACGAGCGACGTTAAAGTTACTATTTCGTTTGTTCTACTCTCACCTGAACCCATAGGCATATTTACGGCAATATCCCAGTATAATATGCCCAATATATTATTAAAATGCGAAATGGTCGCAAATTCGTTTTCTAATTTTGTGTAGTTGCTCATATGTTCCTTGTTTTTTGTCATTGTGAGGAGACGCTATAAGCGTCGACGAAGCAATCTCGGGTGAATTCCTGAGATTGTCATGCCCCTTTCAGTCGCTCGCAATGACGATTAATGATCCACGATACCCAGCAATGACGATTATTACAAATGCAACAACTCTTTTGCTGCTTTTAAACTTGCTTCGGTGATTGTCTTACCTGAAATCATGCGGGCGAGTTCCTCCTGTCTCTCAGCTAAATTTAAAGCTTTTACCGTTACTTTTGTTTCTTTCTCTAGCTGTGTTTTCTTTATTTTTATATGCAAATCTGCTTTACCTGCTACTTGCGGCTGGTGCGTAATAACTATTACTTGAGTAACGCTACTAAGTTTTTTTAATCGCTCACCTACTTTATCTGCGACCTCTCCGCCAATCCCAACATCTATTTCATCAAATATAATAGATGGTTTTACCATTTTATCAAACAAAGAAGTTTTTAAAGCAAGCATGAACCTTGATAATTCACCGCCGGAAGCGATTTTATTGATTGCTTCGGTTGCCATTCCGGGGTTAGTAGAAGCTTTAAACACAACATCATCATTACCGCCGGCTGTCGGCTCTTTTCCGGCGATTATCTCAATCTCAAAAATTGCTTTCGCCATTTTAAGCTGTTTTAGCTCCTGATGCAACGATTCTTCTAGATGTTTTGCGGCAATAAGACGCTTTACGGATAAATCGCTTGCTAGTTTATAATATTTTTTCTGTAATAGCACTTCTTGAGCTTTTAACTCATTACTATTCGCTATTTTGTTTTTTAATATACCGAGCTGCTTTAAAGATTTATCTAAAAATATACCCAATTCATCAGCAGGAACATTATATTTGCGGCTAATAGCTTTTATTAAAAATAATCGTTCTTCTGTTTCTTCAAGATTATATTCCTCATAATTAAAACTATCTAACAGATTTGATAATCCTTGGCGTGCTTCTTCTAGGTTATTATAGGCTTCTTCTAAGCTTGTAGCAATAGCTTCAAAACGCTCATTATCGCCTTGCCTTGCTAATAATTTCTCTGCTCTATTAATCGATGTATTTATTTCGGGGTTATTAATCTGTTCTAGAATATCTTTTATTAACTGTAAATCCTTATCTTTATTTTGCAAATCTTTTCGTATATTTGTAAGTTTCTCTTCTTCGCCTATGTGAATATTAAGCTTAGTTAATTCTTCCGTTGCAAAGCTCAAATAATCGATTTCTTGGTTTATAGAATTTTGTTTAAGTGTTATTTCAGCAATTTCTTTCCGAGTATTTTGCCAAGTCTGATAACATTTGGAAAGCTCGACTCGGAAGTCCAAAAGATTTCCGTAACTATCTAAAATATCACGCTGAGTATTGGCGTATAGAAGGGAAATATTATTATTTTGTCCATGAAGTTCAAATAAATAAGTAGCTAATTGCTGCATTATAGCTTTATTAACTACTTGATTATTAATAAAAAAATTTTTTCGCCCTTCGGCTTTTTGCAAACATTTTACAAGCAATAACTCTTCAGGCTCAATAAAATTTTGGATTAGAAAGTTTTTTATCTCTTCATTTAAAGAGAATATTATATTAACAACAGCGTAATCTTTTCCACGCTTTATTATATTGTTTGAAGTTTTATAACCAAGGCAAAATAAAATAGCGTCAAGTAAAATAGATTTACCAGCTCCCGTTTCACCGGTAATAACGCATAAACCTTTATTAAACTCAATTTCCAGCTCGTCTATCAGAATGAAGTTTTTGACTGAGAGACTATGAAACATAGTTATACTCGATGAATTTGAAAAGCTGCGTTGTACGGTTCGTTTATTTCATTCCCGCGGAAGCGGGAATCCAGCGTAAAGTGAGATAAATCGAGCTTTAAAAAAAGCTTTAAAGTACTGGATTCCCGCTGCCGCGGGAATGACATCGAACATTTTTTAAGAACCATGAATATCTTACTACTTAACCAACTTATATGCGTAACTATACCACTGATTATCAGGATCATTATAACCTAGCACCGAGGCGTATTTCTTTGCTTCATCCGGCAGCCCAAGCATCATATAGCTTTCAGCTAAACGGTAAAGAGCTTCTACCGAGTGAGAAGTAGTTTGATAATTATCAATTACCTCTTCAAATCTGTTAATTGCTGCCATCGGATTCTTATTCTTTAAGTAGAACCGACCTACCATCATCTCTTTACCTGCTAAATGATCGTTTACTAAGTCGATTTTTAAAGATGAATCAATAGCATATTTAGTATTTGGGAATTTTGCTATTACATCTTCAAAACTATCTTTAGCTAAGAAAGTTCTAGATTGATCATGATATACGTCTGAAATTAACATATAATATGATAATGCTTTAAGGTAATATGCATAAGCAATGTCAACATTTGCAGGGTGCAAATTAATGAACATATCAAGTACGTCAACCGTTTCTTCATATTGAGCGGCAAGGAATAAAGAATAGGCCTGCATCAATTCAGCTTGCGGCGTCATTTCATTACCTGGATGTTGGTAAAATACTCTTCCGAATTCTTCCGCAGCTTTCTTATATTTTTTCTTTTCTAACAAAGTAACACCTTCGTTATAAAGCGTAGGTATAGGAACTACTATATCATCACTGTTTTTTTTGCTTTTACAGCCACTTAAAGATAGGCCTATAATAAAAAAGATGCTTAATAATTTTGTTAATTTCATAGGAACTTAAATTCAGTTAATAACTAAATATACATATAGGCTTAAAGAATTTCAAGGATTCAATTAATAACATGATATAAATTGTTGGTGTTTACAATAAAATCATATAGTAGACTCCTCTATAAGCGGATTATTTCCTAATAAATTAATATCGCATCGAGTAAGTACATCTTTTATCATATTATCGTTAATTAAATCATCCGTATTAAAGAAGTTATTAACTGTAGCTAATGACAATATTTTTAAAGATAAAACTGGCTGGTTAACTGCTTCAGCATTAATATAAGCATTATAAAACTTATGTTCAAATTTTTCATTTTTACAGTCATGATATTTCTTTACATGAAATAAAGCATTTAAATATTTTTGAAAATTTTTATCTAATATATTATGTGGTCATGCCTCCATATTGCAGTTATGCCTATTAAAAAGCTATACGTTCAATAAGAGTACCAATAACCTTATCATGAATATCCAATGACTTGGAAAAGCAGATTGTCTTACGTGCAAGCCTCTTGCATCTCGTTCTAAGGTTCAAGTTACTTCGTTCTATCCGTTGAGTGTATTTTTTACTGATAATATGCTTTTTAGGGTCTAATAACCTAGCATAACTCCCCCATCCATCTGTATAGTAAAAAGTCACCTTGAAATTCTCTAGTTTTTTCAGTAATGATTCTAATGTGCTATCACATCTTGTACCAAACGTATAAGCAACTACTTTTAACGAAATCTTATCCAAGGCATACCAAAGCCATCGTTGTATGGATTTATTCTGTACATAAGACCATTGTTCATCTATCTCAGGAGCAATAATTACTTCTGTTGTACTGATAGAATGATTTATTGTTTTTTAATACTAGATTTTTTTAAAACACGGATAACTGTATTGATACCCACTTTTAATACTCTTACTGTATCTCTAACTCCAGAGCCGTTGATTGACATTTCTACTATTTGCTCCTTAACTCCAGGCTTAGATGCATTATTAATATACTCCAATTGAAAATATCGATTACACCGCTTGCATTGATATCTCTGTTGTTTTGAAATTGAATATCCTGACTTTATTACTTCTTCTGTGTTGTTACAATATCTACACTGAACATCCATTTTTGCCATAACTCCTTAACTATAATTCTCTCTTATTACTGTTTGAGGATTATAGACTATTTACTCTAAACTGCAATACGGAGGCACGACCACTTTTTTTAATCTCCACTCAACAACGCCTACGCGGGAATGACATATGACTATAATATTTTATAACATCGGAGGTTTCATTTTTATAGGAAAGTTAAATAAAATTCATGACCATAGACTTTTCATTTTATTAAAAAAGCTACCATCATTTTCTTTTTCATTTATGGATTCTTTTTTGAATTCTTCTAGTAGTTCACGTTGTCTTTTAGATAAATTTTTAGGTACTTCGACATGAATATGTGTAAGCATATCACCCCTAATAGTTGACCTCATTTTAGACATACCTTTGCTGCGTAGCCTTAATTGATCACCGTTTTGCGTGCCTGCCGGAATTGTTAAGTTGACTTTCCCACCTTCAATTACCGGTACTTCTATCTCTCCTCCAAGAGCAGCATTTACAAAACTAATAGGTAGTTTACAATGTAAATTTGCGCCGTCTACTTTATAAATATCATGTGGTTTTATTGCTATATCAACGTATAAATCACCGCTATTTCCGCCTCTAATACCCGCTTCTCCTTCTCCGGTATGTCTTATTCTAGTACCGTTTTCGACACCGGCAGGAATATTTACCGATAAATTTCGTTGCTTATGGTAACGTCCCATGCCATGACATTTCTTACAAGGATTTTTTATAATTTGTCCGTTACCTTGGCATTTGTGACAAGCTTGTTCGATCGTAAAGAACCCTTGCTGAATTCTAGTCGCTCCAACACCGCCGCAAGCATCACAAGTTGTTACGGTTTCACCTTTTTCAGAACCGCTGCCGTGACAAGTATCACATTTCACTTCGCTAGAAAAGCTGATATTTTTTTCTATACCGTGAAATGCTTCCCCTAGGTTAATTGTCAGATCATATTTTAAATCCGAACCTCTAGCCTTACTTGATGTAGGCTTTCTTCTACCACCTCCCATAAAGTCACTAAAGAAGTCGCCGAAAATATCGTTAATATCAGGATGAAAATCGCCGTGATTTCCTCCTCCCCCTCGTGACTGTTGATTTTGAAAAGTATCATGCCCAAAGCGGTCGTAAGCGGCTCTTTTCTGCTCGTCTTTTAGAACATCATAAGCACTCTTTATCTCTTTAAATTTCTTTTCAGCATCTTTAGCGTCAGTAGTATCAGGGTGATATTGCTTGGCTAGCTTAAGGTAGGCTTTTTTAAGATCAGCTTGGCTAGCTGTTTTACTAACGCCTAGTATTTGATAATAATCTTGTGACATAATTTAATTTATAAAATGAAATTGTAACATCATTGCGAGGAAAATTACATAGTAATTTGACGAAGCAATCTCAGGAGTTTGGCCCGAGATTGCCGCGTCGCTTCGCTCTTCGCAATGACGGGGGATGCCCACGCCCAATGACGAAATTACTTCTACTTCTTCTCTACCTCCTGAAAATCGGCATCTACTACTTTTCCATCGTTAGCAGTATTTTCTTCAGCAGGTTGGCTTTCGCTTTGCACTTTATACATTGCTTCACCGATTTTCATACTAGCTGCAGTTAAGCTCTCTGTCTTTTCTTTAATTAAAGCAGCATCTTCTGACTCAAGAACAGCTTTTAAAGCAGATAGTGCTTCTTCAGCAGCTCCTCTATCTTCTGATGATAATTTATCACCATACTCCGTAAGACTCTTTTCAGTAGAATAAACTAAACTATCGGCGGCATTTTTCGCTTCAATAAGTTCCTTACGCTTTTTATCTTCATCGGCATTCTGCTCAGCATCTTTAACCATTTGTTCGATTTCGGCATCGCTAAGACCACCGGAAGCCTGAATAGTTACTTTCTGCTCCTTACCGCTTGCTTTATCTTTAGCCGAAACATGCACTATTCCATTAACGTCAATATCAAATGTTACCTCTATTTGTGGAACACCTCTAGGCGACGGAGGTATGCCTTCAAGATTAAACTGACCAAGTAATTTATTACTAGCTGCCATTTCACGTTCACCTTGAAACACTCTAATAGTTACGGCATGCTGATTATCGTCAGCAGTTGAGAATACCTGACTTTTTTTAGTAGGTATAGTAGTATTACGATCGATTAATCTTGTAAATACGCCGCCAAGGGTTTCAATACCAAGGGATAGAGGCGTAACGTCTAATAATAATATGTCCGTTACTTCTTTGTTAAGTACTCCTCCTTGAATAGCAGCACCAAGTGCTACAACCTCATCAGGATTTACGCCTTTATGCGGTGCGCGTCCAAAGAATTTCTCTACGGCTTCTTGTACTTTCGGCATTCTAGTCATGCCGCCGACAAGTACTACTTCCTGAATATCAGAAGCTTTTAAACCTGCATCCTTTAACGCTTTACGGCAAGGCTCAACAGTTTTTTCAATTAAATCATCTACTAATTTTTCGAGTTCTGCTCTAGTGAATTTAATATTTAAATGTTTTGGTCCTGTACTATCAGCTGTAATATAAGGTAAATTAATATCGGTAGTTACTGCGGAAGATAGCTCTTTTTTAGCCTTTTCTGTCGCTTCTTTCAAACGTTGAAGTGCTAAAGGATCATTACGTAAATCTATACCGCTTTCTTTTTTGAATACATCTATTAAATGGTTTAATATTCTTGTATCGAAATCTTCACCGCCAAGGAATGTGTCACCGTTTGTTGATTTTACTTCAAAAACACCATCGCCGATTTCAAGAATTGAAACATCGAATGTTCCGCCGCCAAGATCGTATACTGCAATAGTTTTACTTGCCGATTTATCAAAACCGTAAGCAAGAGCTGCGGCAGTCGGCTCGTTGATTATTCTAAGGACCTCAAGACCTGCTATTTTACCTGCATCTTTTGTTGCTTGACGCTGTGCATCATTAAAATAAGCAGGCACGGTAATTACTGCTTGTGTTACTTTTTCGCCTAAATAATTCTCTGCGGTTTCTTTCATTTTTTGTAAAATAAAGGCACTAATTTGGCTTGGTGAATATTTATTGTTATCCACTTCGACCCATGCGTCACCGTTATCGGCTTTAACTATATTATACGGTACGATATCTTGGTCTTTCTTAACCATAGGATCGGTGAAATTTCTACCGATTAATCGCTTTACCGCATATATAGTATCGCGAGGGTTGGTTACTGCTTGTCTCTTAGCAGACTGCCCGACTAATTTTTCGCCGTTTGCAAAAGCTATTATTGACGGCGTAGTTCTCTCGCCTTCTGAATTTTCTATTACTTTTGGCTCTTTACCTTCCATGACTGCAACACAAGAGTTGGTAGTCCCAAGGTCGATACCTATTACTTTTCCCATAAGATTCCTCGTTTTCTTTTTTTATTTTATTATGACTTTTTATTTGATATAGTGCGGCTTAAATGATTTTACAAGAGGTGAAAATGAAAAAACTACCGATTTTACTAAAACTTTTATTTATCATTAATTTAGTTTTCCTAAATAATATAGTTTTAGCATCTTCTGAAGCAAGCAGTGCTATATTTGAAAAAGCGAAGAAAGCAATCGTAACAATTGATACTAGAATTGCCGTATCTGCATATGATGATACAAGTAGTTGGACAGGAACGGGATTTATTAACGATAAGAACAACGGTTATATAATTACTAATACTCATGTTGTCGGCGGTGCGTCTATCGGAACTTATTTTGTTACTTTTTATAATGGCGAGCAGGCGGAAGCAAAACTTATCTATTACGATATTTGGCAAGATTATGCCGTTCTAAAAGTAGAGAGCAAAGATATACCGGCATCCGCTACACAAATAGCTTTCTCAAGCGAGTTGCCAAAATTAAATCAGAAGGTTTTCGTAGTCGGTAACACAGAGGCAAAAGGCTTTTCTTTCCATACCGGTTATTTGTCCGATCTTTATAATATTGAAGGTTTAATGCCGCAATGTACTTATGTTATTAATTTAAATAGTACCGGCGGTGCTAGCGGTTCACCGGTATTAAACGATAAAATTGAGGCTATAGGAGTATTATACGGCGGCGGTAAAACTCATTCTCTAGCACTGCACGGTGATTATGTAGCTCGCACCTTAGAAAGTTTAAAGAATAATAAACAACCAAACAGAAAGCATATAGGAATAATAAGCGAGTTATATTCTTTAAATAAAGCAGTTAGACATCATAATTTCCCTAAAGAAGAAATGGATAAATATATAAATAAGTTTCCTGACAGTAGAAATAGGGTGATAAGCGTTAAGGCAGTTTTAGCCGGTTCGCCTGCTGAAAAATCTTTAAAAGCCGGTGATATTATTTGGGCAGTAAATGATAAGGAACTCGGCGGCAATCTAGCATTATTTGATAGAGAAATGGATAATTTTAAAGGAATAGCTATTAAACTTACTATATTTCGTGACGGCAAAAAGTTAGAGCAGTCAGTGGATTTATATGATGTGAACAATAATAAAATCTCTAAAATGATAAATTTCGGCGGTGCAGTATTTTTTGAAGTCGATGATTATTTTAGTAATAAATCAGGCATTCCACTTAAAGCTTTAAGTATAGCTTCCGTTCAATCCGGTAGTAGTTTCAGCTCTATACCGACATTCTTTACCAAAGATTATAAAAATGTTTATAGATTACAAATTTTTGAGATGAAAGATTTGGCTTTAAGTAATCTTGATGATTTGGTGAAATTCTTACCTGCTATTACTAAAGAGAAATTTATAACGGTTAGATTTAAAAATTATCAACCTTATTACGCTAATTTCGGTTATAACGAACTTATCTCATCACATGATGATATGATTGCCGATGTAACCTTGGATTCTATAGATACCAAGCCTTATATATTAAAGTATAATACTGTTTCTCATGATTGGGATATGGAAAATATAAAACTTCAGTAACTAATCGATTGTGATAAATTAACAATTCTTAATCAATTAAGTTGCAATCAATTCAACTCGGTTTGTTGCGTTATTATTCCTAAATTTATAATCTTAATTTTAGGAGAATTGCAAATTGGCTCAGTGTTGTTCACTATACTATAATATTCCTACGTGGATACTAAAGTCGTCATTGCGAGCAGCCATAGGCTGCGTGGCAATCTCATGAATAATAACAAATTCCTGAGATTGCTTCGTCAAATTACTATATAATTTTCCTCGCAATGGCGGGGTGGTATCCATGTGGGCAATGGCATCAATCCACCACTAATTCACAATCCCTTCTAAAATAATTAATAACTTATAAATTTAGGAAAATTAATGAGAAAACAAAAAATACCTACTTTATCTACATCAGTTTTAAGTCAATATAAAACTCCAAGCCTAGATTCCCCCGATTCAGAGAGAGAAATGAAACCTGCATCGGTAAAGAGTGATATAGAAGAGCTGGAAGTGTGATTTAAAGATAAAACAAAAAGCGGCATAAAAGCTTTTAATAGTGCATTAAAGGTATGTATTGAAAATAATCCCACTGCCTTATTACATGAAGCGGCTGAGCATGGTAAAAAAGATTTAGTAATAGAGATATTAAAATTAAATCCAGATTCTATAAATTCTAGTACCCCTCAAGGCTTATCGGTCTTACATTCAGCAATTGCAGGGGTTGATAATAATAAAGAAATTATTGAAATCCTATTACAGGCGAAACCTACTTTAGTAATACAAAAAGATGCTTCAGGTCTTACTCCGTCATTTTATAACACTAATAAAGAAATAAGGTCATGCCTCCATATTGCAGTTACGCCTATTAAAAAGCTATACGTTCAATAAGAGTACCAATAACCTTATCATGAATATCCAATGTAATAGTTGAGATTTAATCTTACATTTAGTAAAATTAAGATAATATTAAATGGAGGATTAGAGATGAATCTAAATCAAAAAATAATAAAGCCAAAAATAGGATTACTAGAATTAGCTAGGAGTCTTGGTAGTATATCGTCAGCATATAAAGCTATGGGTTACAGTAGAGACAGTTATTATAGGTTTAAAGAGTTATATGAAACAGGAGGAGAAGAAGCATTATATGAGATTAGTCGGAAGAAGCCAATTATAGCGAATAGAGTTGATCCTGCCGTAGAGAGAGCAGTATTAGATATGGCAATAGAATACCCCGCTTATGGTCAGCTGCGAGTATCAAATGAGCTTAAAAAGACTGGTATTCTTGTATCACCTGGAGGAGTTAGATCTATTTGGCTACGTAATGATTTAAATAATATCAATAAAAGACTTAAAGCATTAGAAGCCAAAATGGCTCAGGATGGTATTGTTCTTACCGAAGCTCAGTTACAAGTATTAGAGAAACGGCGTAGCGAGAAAGAAGCTCATGGTGAGATTGATACACAGCATCCAGGTTATCTAGGATGCCAAGACACATATTATGTAGGTAATTTTAAAGGCATAGGCAAGGTATATTCTCAAGTGTTTATTGATAGTTACACTCGGGTTGCAGAGGCTAAACTATATACTGATAAAACAGCACTTACCGCTGCTGACATGCTTAATGATAGAGTGTTACCATGGTATGAGAGTCAGCAAATACCAGTACTTCGTATTTTAACTGATAGAGGTGGTGAGTATAAAGGTAATATAGAACATCATGCTTTTGAATTGTTCTTAAGCATTGAGGGTATTGAGCATACTACTACTAAAGCATATTCTCCTCAAACAAATGGTATGTGTGAACGTTTTAATAAAACTATGAAACAAGAATTCTTTGATACTGCTATGCGTAAAAAGATCTATACTGATCTTGATGATCTACAACTAGATCTTGATATTTGGCTAGAATATTATAATAATGAAAGACCGCATTCCGGTAAATATTGCTATGGAAAAACACCTATGCAGACTTTTATGGATAGTAAAAAGTTAGCTGTTGAAAAGAATAACGAAATCTTATATCTTGAATACTCATCTGACAGTCATAACTTATCAGACATTCAGATATAATTTTTATAATGTCTGTGAGATTAAATCTTGACTTCTACATATCCAATGACTTGGAAAAGCAGATTGTCTTACGTGCAAGCCTCTTGCATCTCGTTCTAAGGTTCAAGTTACTTCGTTCTATCCGTTGAGTGTATTTTTTACTGATAATATGCTTTTTAGGGTCTAATAACCTAGCATAACTCCCCCATCCATCTGTATAGTAAAAAGTCACCTTGAAATTCTCTAGTTTTTTCAGTAATGATTCTAATGTGCTATCACATCTTGTACCAAACGTATAAGCAACTACTTTTAACGAAATCTTATCCAAGGCATACCAAAGCCATCGTTGTCTGGATTTATTCTGTACATAAGACCATTGTTCATCTATCTCAGGAGCAATAATTACTTCTGTTGTACTGATAGAATGATTTATTGTTTTTTAATACTAGATTTTTTTAAAACACGGATAACTGTATTGATACCCACTTTTAATACTCTTACTGTATCTCTAACTCCAGAGCCGTTGATTGACATTTCTACTATTTGCTCCTTAACTCCAGGCTTAGATGCATTATTAATATACTCCAATTAAAAATATCGATTACACCGCTTGCATTGATATCTCTGTTGTTTTGAAATTGAATATCCTGACTTTATTACTTCTTCTGTGTTGTTACAATATCTACACTTAACATCTATTTTTGCCATAACTCCTTAACTATAATTCTCTCTTATTACTGTTTGAGGATTATAGACTATTTACTCTAAACTGCAATACGGAGGCACGACCAGAAATAATAGCAATATTACAACATTATGAAGGAAATGTTATAGACCGGCTTAATATAAAGCCATGGAAAGGTTGGGAAGAAGATATGCACGAATATTTAAAAAATGAGATGCTTATAATTGGGAACACCAAGCATACAATAAATGGAGATTGTATAGAAAATTTGTAAATTATTAGACAAGCCTCTTCCTTGTAAATTTAATATAGAGTATTAGATTTGCAAGGAAGATGTAGAGAGTTCTTTAATAAAAAACGATAAGTATGTAAAACTTACCTATAAAGTATTTTAAGTGTAGAAGTCAAGATTTAATCTTACAGACATTATAAAAATTATATCTGAATGTCTGATAAGTTATGACTGTCAGATGAGTATTCAAGATATAAGATTTCGTTATTCTTTTCAACAGCTAACTTTTTACTATCCATAAAAGTCTGCATAGGTGTTTTTCCATAGCAATATTTACCGGAATGCGGTCTTTCATTATTATAATATTCTAGCCAAATATCAAGATCTAGTTGTAGATCATCAAGATCAGTATAGATCTTTTTACGCATAGCAGTATCAAAGAATTCTTGTTTCATAGTTTTATTAAAACGTTCACACATACCATTTGTTTGAGGAGAATATGCTTTAGTAGTAGTATGCTCAATACCCTCAATGCTTAAGAACAATTCAAAAGCATGATGTTCTATATTACCTTTATACTCACCACCTCTATCAGTTAAAATACGAAGTACTGGTATTTGCTGACTCTCATACCATGGTAACACTCTATCATTAAGCATGTCAGCAGCGGTAAGTGCTGTTTTATCAGTATATAGTTTAGCCTCTGCAACCCGAGTGTAACTATCAATAAACACTTGAGAATATACCTTGCCTATGCCTTTAAAATTACCTACATAATATGTGTCTTGGCATCCTAGATAACCTGGATGCTGTGTATCAATCTCACCATGAGCTTCTTTCTCGCTACGCCGTTTCTCTAATACTTGTAACTGAGCTTCGGTAAGAACAATACCATCCTGAGCCATTTTGGCTTCTAATGCTTTAAGTCTTTTATTGATATTATTTAAATCATTACGTAGCCAAATAGATCTAACTCCTCCAGGTGATACAAGAATACCAGTCTTTTTAAGCTCATTTGATACTCGCAGCTGACCATAAGCGGGGTATTCTATTGCCATATCTAATACTGCTCTCTCTACGGCAGGATCAACTCTATTCGCTATAATTGGCTTCTTCCGACTAATCTCATATAATGCTTCTTCTCCTCCTGTTTCATATAACTCTTTAAACCTATAATAACTGTCTCTACTGTAACCCATAGCTTTATATGCTGACGATATACTACCAAGACTCCTAGCTAATTCTAGTAATCCTATTTTTGGCTTTATTATTTTTTGATTTAGATTCATCTCTAATCCTCCATTTAATATTATCTTAATTTTACTAAATGTAAGATTAAATCTCAACTATTACATTTTAAGCTTAAAAATTATAATTCAGTAGTAAGGATATATTTGATATTTCCATCTTCTCCTATCAATGGGCAATACTCTGTTTGAGAATTATAATCATCATTACTAATTGATGTTTGTGGTGATAGTTTTTGTGCTAATATTACCAATTTTTCTTCATATCACTCAAAAGATTTTTTTAAATCCTCTTTTGTAATTTTTACAGTTTTAGCTTTATCTACTTCATCTATGTTTATGCTAGATGTTTCAAAAGCTTTTGTTACTTTTTTGGGGAAAGAAAAATATGTTTTTATTTTTACTAATGTTGTTTTTATTTCCGTTGAAAAAATGTAATAAGTTTATCCAATAACATCTAATACCTTAAAATTATTTTGAAGCGGCAATATAAGTCTTATTTATAAATGTCAACATAAATTAATATATAATTACTATAAGTATTAACAAATGCTAATTATTATAATTTTCTTTCACAAAATCGAAATAAGCTGTTATTAATATAAAAAACCAATCTTAATCTAGTATATGCGTTCTTTATTTATAGTAATTATATTCTTTCTAATGAGTAGTTGTAATTTAAAACCGGTATATAGTGAAAAATACAGTAGAAATAATGATTTAGAAGCGATTACAGTTGAACCGATTAGAACAATTGAAGGAGCTGAGTTTTATCATCGTTTAACTAGTATTTTACCTCAGAAAGCAAAAGCAAAATACCTGCTTAAAGCAGAGCTTATCGCAACAACTATGCCTGCTACTATTGAAAAAAACTCTAATGTTTTAAGGGAATATATTAATCAATTAGTTAGGTATAAATTAATTGATATAGAAAGCCAAAAGGTTTTAATTGAAGAGAAGTTTTACCAAAACACGTCATATAATGCTATTTTTACACCATATGCAACAAATGTTGAAAGAGATGCAACAGGAATAGACTTGGCATATCAAGCAGCAGAAGAAATTCGTAGCAGATTAATTTTATATTTTACACGGACATAGTTAAGCTATGAAATTTTATTTTTCACAAATAGGTAGATTATTTGGACCAATAAAAGCCGGAAAGATTAGAGCTCTTTTACTATACGGTCCTGATAAAGGCTATATAGAAAAAATTTGTAAGCATTTAGTAAAAAGTTTAAATATGCTACAAACTTCTATAGAATACTCAGAGCTTAATATTTCATCTTTAGAAATGTTACTTAATGCGCCTAATTTTTTTGGTCAAAAAGAATTAATTAAAATTAGATCGGTTGGGAATTCAATCGATAAGAATTTAAAAACAATTCTAAGCAGTGATTATGTAAATTTTCCTGTATTTATAGGGGAAGAAATTACTTCAAGTAGCAGCTGTAAAAAGTTTTTTGAAACAGAAGAATATTTAGCGGCAGTTGCTTGTTATCATGATGATGAAGCAAAAATTGAACGAATTATTTTAGGTAAAGTAGAAAAAACTAATAAAATTATAAGTAAAGAGGCTATCCCTTATTTAAAAGCTCATTTAAAAGGTGATCATGATTTAATTTGTAGCGAAATAAATAAATTGATATATTTTGTTCATGATCGAAGAGAAATTACTTTAAACGATGTTCTAAAAGTTATAAGTAGCGAAATTACGGCAAACGGTAGTGATTTAGCAATGTATTTTTCAAAAAAAGATTATAGTAATTTTCTACAAGAGCTGGAGATATTAAAAAAACAAAATATCAATGAAGTTTTAATTATTAGAGCATTAATAAGGCATTATTTAAATTTATATATAGTTTTGTCGAAAATAAAAAACGGTGAGAGTTTGGAGCTCGCAATAAGATCATTATCACCACCGATTTTCTATCAATATATTAATGATTTTACAAAGATAGTAAACAGTCTTAGCCTAACTGAATGTTTACAGACTTTAAAACTGTTACAGCAAGCGGAGGTAGATTATAAATTAAATCCTGCTGGTTTCGATTTATTCCAAAGTATACTTTAAAGTAAATGAAGAGTAGACGAGGTTTAATTTGGAAAAGAGCAAGGAGACTATAAGGCGAGGAGCAGAGCGTATACTTAATACGTGGCTACTCGCACTCTTATAAGACGACGTAGTCAATTTTTCAAATTAAACGAGTATACATTATGCCAAGACCTGATTTTTCTGACCCTAACAAACAAATTCACGAAATAATTAGAGTTAATTATGCTGGAGAGTATGGGGCAAAAAGAATTTATCAAGGGCAGCTAAAATATATCAAATCTCAGAATGATCATATATTAATTAAAGAAATGCTTGAACACGAAGAGGTACATTTAAATTATTTTGAAAAAAAATTACTAGAAAAAGAAGTAAGGCCCACGTTTTTATTATTTTTTTGGCATCATTACGGATTTTTACTTGGTGCCTTATCTTCCTTGACGGGAATAAAAACAGCGATGCTTGTTACCGAGAGTGTAGAAGAAGTAATAGAAAAACATTATGGACAACAAATAAATTATTTAGAAAATAAAAATATTGAGCCGGAATTATTAAATAATATTATTAAATTTCGACTTGATGAAATTGAACATAAAAATATTGCTATAATGAATGATAGTACTGAGGCAGTATTTGCAGAAATAACTAGTAAAATAGTGAAGATAATTTGTCGTATCTCTATAATTTTAAGTAAGAAAATTTAGAGTTAACAGCTTCATTAGTTGAAAAATCTAGAAATATTTTACTTCTAAGATATTAAGAAGATGATAAAAAACATTAATAATATTATTAAAAACGATGATGAAAAGAAAAACTTTTTTCTAATTTTTTCTTTATTTTTTGCATTTGTATTTTTTAGAATTAATAAATCTTTATTTTTATTAAACACAAGCTAATACTACTCACAATTCCTTTATTTAATTTATACCTAAACCTAATCTAGAATTAATAAATAAAGGTGCCAGGGGTTAAGCTCCGTTGCTGTAAGACAACAACCTCCATTATACTTCATGATTTTACTCACTTATAATAATAGACCCCTGGCATAACTTAATATTAAGTTTTGACAGATTGGTCTTGCAACAATGGAGCTTAAACATTATTAACGGTCTATATATTAGTTGAATAATATAAAGAGTCAAGGGATTTTAGTTGTCATTAATAATAAATAATGTAATTCTGAGTTACGAGGTATATTTTCTATATAATCTGTTTCTAGAATTTGCTTTTACATCAATAATAATTTATATTTATTTATATACTAAGATAGAACTTGAAAAATTGACCATCTCGTCTTTGTAAGACCTTGGACGCTCACATATTGCTATACGTTCTGCTCCTCGACCTACAGACCTATTACTCTTTTCCAAGTTGATCGTCGTATATCTATTCGTAAGTATAATTAGAAAATGATAAAATAAAATATGAATCCAAATTCACATCCTATGACTAAATCGCATTTATTCCATATAGTAGACCCAAGCCCTTGGCCCGTCCTAACATCTTTTGCTTTACTTCTTTTGGTTATAGGCGGTGTCTCGTTCATGCATGGCTACAAATTTAATATATATATATTATCTGCAGGAGTTATTTCAGTAGGTTACTGTTTATATTCTTGGTGGAGAGATGTAGTGAAAGAAGGCATAGTCGAACATCAGCATACTAGTCCTGTTAGAAAAGGTTTACAAATAGGTATGGCACTATTTATTTTAACGGAAATAGTATTTTTTGGTGTATTTTTTGCCTCTTTTTTTAAATCAAGTCTATCACCCGTAGGTCTTTTAGACGGTGTATGGGTTGTAAAGCAGGGAATTTGGCCTCCACCTGCAATTAAAACTTTTGATCCATTTGATATTCCTTTTATCAATACTTTAATACTACTCTTATCGGGTACTACCGTTACTTGGGCTCACTATGCCTTAGAAGAAAAAAATCAAAAAGATTGCGTAACTGCACTTGCTCTTACCATAATGCTTGGAATATTTTTTACAACTATGCAAACATATGAATATTATCATGCGGCGTTTAAATTCACGGATGGTATATATGCTTCTAATTTTTATTTAGCCACGGGTTTTCATGGAGCTCATGTAATTATAGGTACTATATTTCTAATAGTTTGCTACTTTAGAGCAAAAAGAGGAGATTTTACTACAGAAGGTAATGGACATTTAGGGTTCGAATTTGCTGCATGGTACTGGCATTTTGTGGACGTGGTTTGGTTATTTTTATTTACATTTGTTTATATATTTGGAAGCTGAATTATACTATATGTGATTATAATGTTACTTAAAATAAGTGTTTTTAAAATATTTTTACATATTAATTAAAATTGCATATATTTAGGAGTTGATTTATATATAAATAAATTATACATTATTTTTTAAATGCTAATTATTTTATTGAGGTAAAACACATGAACTTTCC
This sequence comes from Rickettsia senegalensis, assembly GCF_056135685.1. Taxonomy (NCBI): domain Bacteria; kingdom Pseudomonadati; phylum Pseudomonadota; class Alphaproteobacteria; order Rickettsiales; family Rickettsiaceae; genus Rickettsia; species Rickettsia senegalensis. The sequence goes on from NZ_JBVYTQ010000002.1 coordinate 156,919, forward strand.
TATTCGTAAATTAAACGAAGAATTAATCGATTATAATCTATCATTACGCATACTATTTACTATTCTAAGCGTGGCTATTATTATGGTAGCTTTTGATAGCTTAGGTAGTAGTGTCGGCGATCCTGTGGGTGATGCATTATGTAAGTTAATTCTAGTATTCAGAGGCAATACTGCAAAAGGTATAGCTGTTGTCGGTATAATTGTTTTGGGAATTCAAACATTAAGAGGAAAATTGCAGTGGGAAGTAGCTTTAGTAGTAGTTACTGCAATCATTATATTATTTAAAGCTCCAGATATCGTTAATATGGTATCAAGTGATACTAATAGCTCAAGCTGTGGTGTTTCCTAATACGCGATAATAAAAATTATTATATCTTTAGTAATACCCATAAGTTTCGGCTTATGGGTATTTTTATTTTTAAGTGACGTTCTTACATAGCCTAAGCATTGCCTGTGTGGATAATACCGAGTCGTCATTGCGAGGAGGCATTGATGCGTGGACCGGTTTATCCGTCATTGCGAGGGAAAATGTAAGTTTTGACGGTCATGCCTCCATATTGCAGTTATGCCTATTAAAAAGCTATACGTTCAATAAGAGTACCAATAACCTTATCATGAATATCCAATGACTTGGAAAAGCAGATTGTCTTACGTGCAAGCCTCTTGCATCTCGTTCTAAGGTTCAAGTTACTTCGTTCTATCCGTTGAGTGTATTTTTTACTGATAATATGCTTTTTAGGGTCTAATAACCTAGCATAACTCCCCCATCCATCTGTATAGTAAAAAGTCACCTTGAAATTCTCTAGTTTTTTCAGTAATGATTCTAATGTGCTATCACATCTTGTACCAAACGTATAAGCAACTACTTTTAACGAAATCTTATCCAAGGCATACCAAAGCCATCGTTGTATGGATTTATTCTGTACATAAGACCATTGTTCATCTATCTCAGGAGCAATAATTACTTCTGTTGTACTGATAGAATGATTTATTGTTTTTTAATACTAGATTTTTTTAAAACACGGATAACTGTATTGATACCCACTTTTAATACTCTTACTGTATCTCTAACTCCAGAGCCGTTGATTGACATTTCTACTATTTGCTCCTTAACTCCAGGCTTAGATGCATTATTAATATACTCCAATTAAAAATATCGATTACACCGCTTGCATTGATATCTCTGTTGTTTTGAAATTGAATATCCTGACTTTATTACTTCTTCTGTGTTGTTACAATATCTACACTTAACATCTATTTTTGCCATAACTCCTTAACTATAATTCTCTCTTATTACTGTTTGAGGATTATAGACTATTTACTCTAAACTGCAATACGGAGGCACGACCGTTTTGACGAAGCAATCTCAGGATATTTGATGAGATTGCCACCCTCCTTACAGTCGCTCGCAATGACGGCTCAGTGTCACCCTGTGGCTTGACTACGGGATGACAGAGGTGAAATTGAACCACGCAACCGACTTTACTTAAATAAAAGCCCTAATCTATTACCTATAGCAATATCAATATATTTTGCTGTAACAGGGATTCCTTCAATATTCATTTCTAGATATATTGCTTGTTTTGCAGGGATTTTTGCTTGCAGCTTTGTAATTGATACACATTCATCTAAAGCTTGATTATTACTATCCATTACTCTAACTTTGATTATAGGATCAGAAATTAAATAATCAGACTGATTAGATAATTTATAAAATATCTTCATACCGCCTATATGATGAGATTTTCCTAAATTAATTTCTTCTATCTTTAATTGATCATATTTACCTAAAAATTTAAAACTATCTATTAGTAATATCGCTAAACAAAAAATTATAAAGCTAGTCCATAATATTGAAGATATATTATATTTTTTCTTAGTATGAATATACGGTAAAATAACCGGCACATTAGCATTATAATGATTTTTAATAGGAGTTTTAATAGTTTCCGTGTTTACTTTATCTTTAAAGTCATTTAATTTACTAGTATTATAGTCTAATTTTTGATACCACAAATGGCTACATTTGGAACATTTTACTCGTCGTCCGTTAATACCTATTTGATTGCTTGTAACGATAAATCTTGTTTGGCAATTTGGGCAAGTAATATACATAGTTAATTATAATTATTATGTTTGACTTCATGATAATCTCATTTATTATTTTTGGCAATAAAACAGTTAAAAGATATGTCCTCTCTTATTAAAGAAATTGAAGAAGCTTGGCAAATTAAGGACAAACTTCTTCAAGATTCTTCAAAGCTTATAACATTAAAAAAAACACTTAATGATATTATAGAAAGCTTAAATCAAGGTACAATTCGTGTTTGTGAAAAGAAAGAAAATAGTTGGGAAGTTAATGAATGGGTAAAGAAAGCTATATTGCTATATTTTATCACTACGGAATCGCAACTTTATAATAACAATTATAGTAGTTGGTATGACAAAGTTGCTCCTAAATTTTCTGCGGATACTGATAAAAATATATTCAAAAAAGCAGCTATACGTAAAGTTCCCGGAGCTGTTGTTAGAACCGGTACTTATATAGCTAAAAATGTTGTAATTATGCCTTCTTTCATTAATATAGGTGCTTATATAGATGAGGGAACAATGATTGATACATGGTCTACTATCGGCTCATGTGCTCAAATCGGTAAGAATTGCCATATTTCAGGTGGTACGGGAATAGGAGGGGTGCTTGAGCCGTTGCAAGCAAAGCCGGTTATCATTGAAGATAATTGTTTTATCGGTGCAAGATCGGAAATAGCAGAAGGGGTAATAGTAGAAGAAGGAGCAGTAATTAGTATGGGAGTGTTTATTGGTAGCTCTACAAAAATAATATACAGAGATACAGGTGAAATTATTTACGGCAGAATTCCGGCTTATTCTGTTGTAGTTCCCGGAGTATTACCTGCTAAGGAAGCCGGCAAGCCTGGACTTTATTGCGTAGTTATCGTAAAACAAGTCGATAAAGCTACTAGAGCTAAAGTAAGCATTAATGATTTGTTAAGGTGATTGTTCGCTGTCACCTAGTTCGTGTAACTAGCGTTGTTGCATGGCTCAAGAAAAGTACTCGGTGTTATTCCTGCGGAAGCAAGAATCCAGCATAAAGCGAGATAATCTCAGCTTTTAATTTCAAAAATTTTCTGTATTTATACTTTTTTTTGGATTCCTGCTTTTAGCTAAGAACGACATAAGAACCATGCAACAAGACCCGCTTGACCACAGGATAACAAAGAGGAACAATAAGGCACTCAACACTAATGAACGGTCACGGATCAATAATATCGCCGATTATATCTTTAAGTGTAATAGTTGAGATTTAATCTTACATTTAGTAAAATTAAGATAATATTAAATGGAGGATTAGAGATGAATCTAAATCAAAAAATAATAAAGCCAAAAATAGGATTACTAGAATTAGCTAGGAGTCTTGGTAGTATATCGTCAGCATGTAAAGCTATGGGTTACAGTAGAGACAGTTATTATAGGTTTAAAGAGTTATATGAAACAGGAGGAGAAGAAGCATTATATGAGATTAGTCGGAAGAAGCCAATTATAGCGAATAGAGTTGATCCTGCCGTAGAGAGAGCAGTATTAGATATGGCAATAGAATACCCCGCTTATGGTCAGCTGCGAGTATCAAATGAGCTTAAAAAGACTGGTATTCTTGTATCACCTGGAGGAGTTAGATCTATTTGGCTACGTAATGATTTAAATAATATCAATAAAAGACTTAAAGCATTAGAAGCCAAAATGGCTCAGGATGGTATTGTTCTTACCGAAGCTCAGTTACAAGTATTAGAGAAACGGCGTAGCGAGAAAGAAGCTCATGGTGAGATTGATACACAGCATCCAGGTTATCTAGGATGCCAAGACACATATTATGTAGGTAATTTTAAAGGCATAGACAAGGTATATTCTCAAGTGTTTATTGATAGTTACACTCGGGTTGCAGAGGCTAAACTATATACTGATAAAACAGCACTTACCGCTGCTGACATGCTTAATGATAGAGTGTTACCATGGTATGAGAGTCAGCAAATACCAGTACTTCGTATTTTAACTGATAGAGGTGGTGGGTATAAAGGTAATATAGAACATCATGCTTTTGAATTGTTCTTAAGCATTGAGGGTATTGAGCATACTACTACTAAAGCATATGTAGAAGTCAAGATTTAATCTTACAGACATTATAAAAATTATATCTGAATGTCTGATAAGTTATGACTGTCAGATGAGTATTCAAGATATAAGATTTCGTTATTCTTTTCAACAGCTAACTTTTTACTATCCATAAAAGTCTGCATAGGTGTTTTTCCATAGCAATATTTACCGGAATGCGGTCTTTCATTATTATAATATTCTAGCCAAATATCAAGATCTAGTTGTAGATCATCAAGATCAGTATAGATCTTTTTACGCATAGCAGTATCAAAGAATTCTTGTTTCATAGTTTTATTAAAACGTTCACACATACCATTTGTTTGAGGAGAATATGCTTTAGTAGTAGTATGCTCAATACCCTCAATGCTTAAGAACAATTCAAAAGCATGATGTTCTATATTACCTTTATACTCACCACCTCTATCAGTTAAAATACGAAGTACTGGTATTTGCTGACTCTCATACCATGGTAACACTCTATCATTAAGCATGTCAGCAGCGGTAAGTGCTGTTTTATCAGTATATAGTTTAGCCTCTGCAACCCGAGTGTAACTATCAATAAACACTTGAGAATATACCTTGCCTATGCCTTTAAAATTACCTACATAATATGTGTCTTGGCATCCTAGATAACCTGGATGCTGTGTATCAATCTCACCATGAGCTTCTTTCTCGCTACGCCGTTTCTCTAATACTTGTAACTGAGCTTCGGTAAGAACAATACCATCCTGAGCCATTTTGGCTTCTAATGCTTTAAGTCTTTTATTGATATTATTTAAATCATTACGTAGCCAAATAGGTCTAACTCCTCCAGGTGATACAAGAATACCAGTCTTTTTAAGCTCATTTGATACTCGCAGCTGACCATAAGCGGGGTATTCTATTGCCATATCTAATACTGCTCTCTCTACGGCAGGATCAACTCTATTCGCTATAATTGGCTTCTTCCGACTAATCTCATATAATGCTTCTTCTCCTCCTGTTTCATATAACTCTTTAAACCTATAATAACTGTCTCTACTGTAACCCATAGCTTTACATGCTGACGATATACTACCAAGACTCCTAGCTAATTCTAGTAATCCTATTTTTGGCTTTATTATTTTTTGATTTAGATTCATCTCTAATCCTCCATTTAATATTATCTTAATTTTACTAAATGTAAGATTAAATCTCAACTATTACAAACCAAATAAATACTGATTTAACCAATCATATCTTACAGTTCTATTATATCTTTCAATATATGCATTTTGCTGAGGCATGCCTGGCTGAATGAATAATAACTTGATATTCTTTTCTTTTGCCCACTTGCTCAATAATTTACTGATATATTCAGGTCCATTATCACAACGTATAGATTTTGGCTTACCTCGCCATTCTATAATTTGATCTAGTGACCTGATAACTCTTCCTGCTGACAATAAAAAATCAGTCTCAGTACCAAGGCTCTCTCTATTAAAGTCATCAATCACATTAAATAAACGATATTTCCTACCATTCTCTAAACTATCGTGCATAAAATCCATGGACCAGCAATCATTTATTGTTTTAGACACTATAAGCTTTTTAGGCTTTGCTCTAAGTAATCTCTTCTTAGGCTTTATTCTCATATTAAGGGCTAGCTCCTTATATATCCTGTATACACGTTTATGATTCCAACCAAAACCTTTGATATTACGTAAATATAAAAAGCAGAGGCCAAGGCCTCAGTTCTTTTGATCACCTACTAAACGCATTAGCTGGCCTGCTATAATATCATCCTCAGATGATAGCTTCCTTTTATATCTATAGCATGTTTCGCTGACACCAAAGATCTTGCATGCACTCCTTATAGAAATATCTTTTTCTCCAGATATTATTTTAGCCATCTCCCGCCTTTGAGATGGCTTCCTAACTTTTTTTCAAGTACTTCCTTTAATATATCAGCTCTTAGCCTTTCCTCAGCATACATCTTTTTAAGCCGTGCATTTTCCGATTCTAACTCCTTTAATTTAGTAATCATCGGTAAAGCCATACCACCATACTTTGATCTCCATTTATAAAATGTCGCTGATGGTATTTTGTGCTCTCTCAGTATAGACGCTACAGGCATCCCACCGCTCGCTTGCTTTAAGATAGACATGATTTGGCTATCACTGTGCTTTGATATTGTCATTTATAGAATCTCCTCCTTTGTTTCTAGAAAATTCTACTCCTTTTGTCGATTGTTTTTGGGGGGGTTGCCGTATATATATGTTACTTCCGGTGATATTGTTGTATTAAGCAATAAAACGGTTTTACATAAAAGAGATAGCTATAGTCCTAAATGGGATGGAGAAGATCGTTATTTTATTAGAATATATTCAGTTAAAGATATCAACCAAGGTATATTAGCAAATTCTGCTCAACCTTGGATATGGGTATAGTAACCATAATACAACTAAATTCACAAAACTTCAGACAAGCTAAATTTAAGGACGAGTCTGCAAAGCGTACATCAGTACGTGGGCACAGACGAGTCCTACAAAATTGCTTGTATCAAGCTTTGTGAATTTAGCTGTACTAGACGGTTTTATGTAAATCACATAAAAACGTCATTGCGAGCAGGCATTGTTGCGTGGACCGGTAAATGCTCTTTATGTCATTCCAGCAACCGCGGGAATCCAGAAAATGACTGTCACCCCGTGGCTCGGCCTATAGTACCGGACAATTTTTATTATATGTCATTCCTGCGTAGGCGGGAATCCAGTAAAGTAAAGCTTTTTTTAAAAGCCTTACTTTAAAAAAACTATGTAATAAAAAATCTTTAATTTTAAAGATTTTTTAATATGGGTCTCCGCTTTCGCGGGGATGACATCGAGATTTTTTAAAGAAATGTCCGGTACTATAGGCTTGACCACGGGGTCCAATTAAAAATACTAAAATTTAGTATTTTTAAGTTGTATTTTTGGGTACCGAGATCAAGTCGCGGTATGACAACGGTGGATTCCCGCCTACGCGAGAATGACATAGAGCCGGCTTTTTGAGCCATGCAAAAACGTCTACAGTCGCTCGCAATGACTGGGTGGTACCCAAGCAATAACGCTATAAAAATTTTAAAAAAATTAGAATAGGTTTTTATCTTAACTTGTAAGCTATAAATAGAAACTCTACCAAAATTTAACGGTGGGAATTGCAAAGCTTTTTTATTTCTTTTTCCTTTTCTTTATTTCTTTTCTTAATGCTATTTCTTTCTTTTATAATTTTCTGTTTAGTTTCAAACGGAGCAAAAAAATAAAGCAGTATAATATTCTGCGTCAGAAGCATATAATTTTCTACTAGCATCCACTGCTATCCAATCTAAAGCTCTTTTTCCTTTAAAATCTTTAATTTTTTGATCTGCTCCATACTCTAATAAAATATGAACAGGTTCAACATTAAGATATGATGCTGCATGCATAAGGGAAGTCATTCCGGTTTTAGAATTTTGAATGTTAGGATTAACGCCTAGCTTAAGCAAAAGTTTTATGAAATCAGGATTATTTCTTTCTGCGGCTAGCATCATTCCGGTAATACCGTCTTCATATCTTAAATTGGGTCTCATTCCCTGATTAATTAAAAATTCGGCAATTTCCGACTTCATAAATCCTATATTTATATGGATTAAACTCATGGATGCACCACGCTTTAATAAAAAATCGGCAATTTTTATATTATTATTCGATATAGCATAATCTAGAGGAACCCAACCCAAGCATGGTTGATTTACTCCGTATCCTTCATCTAATATCTTTTTTACTTCATCAAGATTATTTGCCTTAATAGCATCTGCTATCGGTGTAATTGGATCTCCAACTTTTTGATCATACGCAACACCGTTCACATATATCTTTTTAGTTTTAAACTCGAGCTTACATTCCTTAGCATGGATAGAAGGAATAATAAAAATAATTATAAACTTTAAAATTACATGAATAATTTTCATATAATCAATCTAGGTACTATATAACTATGCAGCATTAAACCTTTATCGGTAAGAGAGATATTGTTATCTAACTTAATTAGACCTTGGTTTTGATAATGCTGCAAGTTATTCATGTCTAAAATATCAACTAATTTTGCATTTATTTTCTGCTCTAGTGCCGCAATATTTATACCGCTTTTAAGACGTAAGCCCATCATTAACGTTTCTTCAATGATTTCTTGATGCGTTAACTTAGTATTAGTTTGAATACCGACATTTTTTGCGTTAACCGAGTCTAACCATTTTTCAGGTTTATGCCACATCATAATTGCTGATACCGTTGCCGGTTCAATTATTCTACTATGGGCTCCGGGACCTATACCTAAATAACTATTATAATTCCAATAAGTTAAATTATGCAAACATTCCTGACCTTTTTTAGCATAATTAGATATTTCATATCTCAAATATTTTTGAGATTCTAGATAATGATTTGTCCATTCATACATTTCAGCTGCCGCATCTGAATGAGGCAAAATCAGATTACCGTCTTTAAATAATTTATAAAACGGCGTACCTTTTTCGATAGTCAGTTGATAAAGAGAAATATGACAATTTACGAGCTGCATAGCTTGCGTTAATTCTTCTTGCCAATCTTTTAATTTCTGGTCGCTACGTGCATATATTAAGTCAAATGATACTCTTGGAAAAATCGCATTTGCCGCTTCAATTGTTTTGATGGCTTGCAAGGAATCGTGGGTTCTTCCTAATTTTTTTAAATCATCCTCTTTTAAGGATTGTACCCCAATAGAAACACGATTAATCCCGGCGGATTTGAATGCTTTAAACTTCTCAGTTTCAAAGGATGTGGGATTAGTTTCTAGAGTTATCTCGGTTTTATTATCAATAATTGCTAGATTACTGATTTTATTTATTATCCCTGCAACTACTATAGGGTTCATTAACGAAGGAGTACCGCCGCCGAAAAAAATAGATTTAATGTATTTATTTTGAATAATATCCTTAAAATACTCGATTTCCGTTTCATAGGGTTTAAGCCATTGATTATGGTTTACAGCACTTGCCACATGAGAATTAAAATCACAATATGGACATTTTGACAAACAAAACGGCCAGTGAATATAAATGCTTAAATCATTAGCCATAACTCTCATATTTTTTAAGAATTCAGGCAGTTTGTTGTAACTTCTCAATTTCTTCTTTTTTTAAGCCTGTTGAGGCAATTATTAAGTCAGTTTTTAAGCCGGCTTTGATTAAATTTTTGGCTATAATAATTTTTTCTTTTCTTCTACCTTCTTGCCTACCTTTTTCTATACCTTTTAGTTCCCAATTACGTGCTATGCTTACCATAATTTTTTCTCTCTTTTTAGGATTTAAATGTGATTTAAGCATTGTTTCTAGTTCTATTTTATCAGTTTACTCAATTTTAGTCAAAGTATAGAATAAAATTAGCTCTATATAATCAATACCTATATTGACCTTAGAAAATTTAGGCAAGAGATTAGCTATCTCTGTCCATCTTTTCAATAAATCACGTTCATGAATATGCTTCATAAAAAATTGTAAAATTACGGACCAAGCATGTTCTTTCAATTGTTCATCAGGAATTTCATGAACATTAATTAGCTGATAACCATTAGTCCAAGTAGCTTTTACTAATTCACTATTTTCAAATAATTCCCATAAATTTAAAGGAACATTATATTTTTGTATGCCGTTATAAAACATTAACGGATATATAAAAGGAAATTTCTTGCTTTTTGTTGCTTTCATATAATATTCGGCAATCTTTAACATATAATTAAACAAGCGAAAAGCCATGTAATAATCAGGTTTGCTTTGATGTTCTAATAATAAAAATAAGTAACTATCTTCACTATTAAATTTAACGGAAAATAAAATATCTAATATGGATTTCTTAAGTGTTTTATCTACAAAACTATCTTTTTCCATTTTAAGAGTTTTAAAAGAAATCAAACTTTGTATATGAAGCGGTAAGTGCATTTGAAAAAACTCTTTGGCAACTATTGGATTTTCAAATGCACTGCGTATAATCTCGTCGTGCTTTAGATTTTTAGGCATAAATATTAATGATATTCTGCGCTACAAATACACCATTAATAATACTTTTGCAATTATACATTGAGATAAATTAAGCTTTACAATTTTTGTTTATTAATCCAATATATATCACTTAAATATAAAATTCTTGTACCAGAAGATTATAAGGATAAATATATTATGTACATGGAATAAAATCGATTAGCCGAGATTTCAATAATAAATATTTTTAATTTAAGAGATATTATTAAAGTGATGAAAAAAATTACCTACTATTTTACAATTATTTTATTAACCTTTTGTGTTCAAGCTATGGGAGATAATAATAAACAAATATATAACTCTCAAGATACCAAATTTCTAGAAGAAGCTGAAGGTGCTGAAGCTTTAAAATGGGCAAAAGAGCGTACGGCAAAAACTAAAAAATCTTTTAAGGGCATGCCGGAATATAAGCCAATAAAAAAAGAAATAGAGTCTATACTATATGACCAAAGAGAAATACCTTATGGGTTTATCCGCAACGGTTACGTATATAATTTTTGGATGGATGATAAAAATCCGCAAGGTTTATGGCGTAGAACGTTATTAGAAAATTATTCTAAGGACAGACCGGAATGGGAAGTTTTGATTGATTTTGATAAATTATCGAAAAAGTACGGCAAAAAAGTAATGTATCGAGGTGATATAGAATGTTTTCAAAGCCCCAATCTTTACCTTATTGCTATGTCATTCGGCGGCAAAGATGAACTTTGTTTAAAGAATGGAGTTTAGAGAAAAAAGATTTCGTAAAGAATGGTTTTGAGCCAAAAGCAAGTAACGGAAAATTATTAGAAGGAAAGTTTACTGTCCCTACTTGGGTTAACCAAGATACTATTATCGCTAACGTTCTTTTACATAAAAAAGAATTCGGCGCAGGTCATTCTTGGGTAACTGAGCATGGTGATCCGGAAAATCCTCAAGATTTAGTGCATATCAAAAAATATGCACCGCTAGAAAATTTATCTTTAACGCAAAAATACCCGGCTGTCTTAATTACGGATTCAGTATGGGATCAGCGTGTACACCCATGGCATGGAAGAATTTTTGAGTATGTGTTTGAGCAAAACCCAAATACTAAAACTTACTTTCTAGAAAGTAGTGATAGCGGACATGGTAGCGGTAGCGACTTAAAAATGTAATAGTTGAGATTTAATCTTACATTTAGTAAAATTAAGATAATATTAAATGGAGGATTAGAGATGAATCTAAATCAAAAAATAATAAAGCCAAAAATAGGATTACTAGAATTAGCTAGGAGTCTTGGTAGTATATCGTCAGCATATAAAGCTATGGGTTACAGTAGAGACAGTTATTATAGGTTTAAAGAGTTATATGAAACAGGAGGAGAAGAAGCATTATATGAGATTAGTCGGAAGAAGCCAATTATAGCGAATAGAGTTGATCCTGCCGTAGAGAGAGCAGTATTAGATATGGCAATAGAATACCCCGCTTATGGTCAGCTGCGAGTATCAAATGAGCTTAAAAAGACTGGTATTCTTGTATCACCTGGAGGAGTTAGACCTATTTGGCTACGTAATGATTTAAATAATATCAATAAAAGACTTAAAGCATTAGAAGCCAAAATGGCTCAGGATGGTATTGTTCTTACCGAAGCTCAGTTACAAGTATTAGAGAAACGGCGTAGCGAGAAAGAAGCTCATGGTGAGATTGATACACAGCATCCAGGTTATCTAGGATGCCAAGACACATATTATGTAGGTAATTTTAAAGGCATAGGCAAGGTATATTCTCAAGTGTTTATTGATAGTTACACTCGGGTTGCAGAGGCTAAACTATATACTGATAAAACAGCACTTACCGCTGCTGACATGCTTAATGATAGAGTGTTACCATGGTATGAGAGTCAGCAAATACCAGTACTTCGTATTTTAACTGATAGAGGTGGTGAGTATAAAGGTAATATAGAACATCATGCTTTTGAATTGTTCTTAAGCATTGAGGGTATTGAGCATACTACTACTAAAGCATATTCTCCTCAAACAAATGGTATGTGTGAACGTTTTAATAAAACTATGAAACAAGAATTCTTTGATACTGCTATGCGTAAAAAGATCTATACTGATCTTGATGATCTACAACTAGATCTTGATATTTGGCTAGAATATTATAATAATGAAAGACCGCATTCCGGTAAATATTGCTATGGAAAAACACCTATGCAGACTTTTATGGATAGTAAAAAGTTAGCTGTTGAAAAGAATAACGAAATCTTATATCTTGAATACTCATCTGACAGTCATAACTTATCAGACATTCAGATATAATTTTTATAATGTCTGTAAGATTAAATCTTGACTTCTACACTTAAAAGACAGCACTGATTATTATACCAATTTCTTTACATTTTTTTGCGAATGTCTTAAAACTGAAAATTGATTGAATTTTACTTCACGGAGATGTTGCCCGTGTGGATCAATTTCACCTCTGTCATCCCGTGATTTATTCACGGGATCCAGTTAAAAATACTAAAATTATTAGCATTTTTTATTACTTTTTCTGGATTGCCACGTCGCTTTCCTCCTCGCAAGACATTGTTGTGTGGATACCGATGTCATTCCCGCGTAGACGGGAATCCAGCATAAAGCGAGATAAATCGAGCTTTTAATTTCAAAAATTTGCTGTATTTATACTTTTTTTCTGGATTCCCGCTTCGCGGGAATGACATAAAGAGCATTTACCGGTTCACGCAACAACGCCTCCTCACAATGACGGTTTTATAGTATCCACGCATCAACGCCTAGCTGGAATGACATGAACTAGCCACACAACAACACCAAAAGTTGCTCGCAATGACGGTGCAGGTATCCATGCAATAATGCCGTTTTACGAAAACAATTTTCCAATTCCGCTACGTAATAGGTTTTTAGGGTTCATTTTACTGGCTTTTTTCATCATCTCACTTATTTGCTTATATTGCTTTAGCAAAATATTTACCTTTTGTACTGTAGTCCCTGCTCCAGCAGCTATACGTTTTCTACGAGAAGCATTAATGATGTCAGGATTCTTACGTTCTTTCAGCGTCATAGATAAAATAATTGCTTCTTGATGTTCAATTATTTTACTATTTAATTTTGATTGATCTATTTGGTTCATAATTTTACCGCTACCCGGTAACATGCTAAGTATACTTCCAAAACCTCCCATTTTTTTTATGCTTCTCATTTGCTGAAGATAATCATTTAAATCAAACTTACCTTTTTTCAATTTAGCTGCCGTTTTTTCGGCTTCTTCTCTATCAACGATACTAGCTGCTTTTTCAACAAAAGAGATAATATCACCCATATCAAGTATTCGAGAAGCTAAACGTTCAGCATCGAATTCTTCTAAATCTGTTAATTTCTCACCGCTACTTAAAAATTTAATCGGCTTTTTAGTAATATATTTTACACTGAGTGCTGCACCGCCCTTGGAATCGCCATCAATTCTAGATAAAATCAATCCTGAAATCTCTAGCTTTTCATTAAAACTGCTTGCCGTAACTACCGCATCCTGCCCTGTCATACTATCAATTACTAACAAAGTTTCCGTAGGTTCCACTATCTTTTTTATTGCAAGAGCTTCCTCCATCATCTCTTTATCAATTTGTGTACGACCTGCCGTATCATAAATTACGACGTCATAAGCAGAAATTTTAGCCTCGGCAATAGCTCTTTTGACAATATCAAGAGGTTTCTCACCTTGCACAATAGGTAATGAATTAATCTGTACTGAGTTTGCAAGTATAGCAAGTTGCTCTTGTGCGGCCGGTCTGTAAGTATCCAAAGAAACAAGCAAAACTTTTTTATTTTGATTTTTAAGTCGTAAAGCAAGCTTACTGCTCGCCGTAGTTTTACCGCTCCCTTGCAACCCTACCATTAGGAAATTTACCGGCGGCTTTGAATTTAAATTTAGCTTTGTCTCACTTTCGCTTGAAGCTAAGAGATTTATCATCTCTTCATGAATAATTTTAATTATCATCTGCCCCGGTGAAACGGATTTAATAACCTCCTGTCCAAGTGCCTTTTGTTTAACTTCCGCTATAAAATCTTTTATCACCGGTAATGCAACATCCGACTCTAAAAGAGCTACTCTTATATCCCGCATAGCAGCATCTATTTGAGCTTCCGTCAAAATGCCTGAGCTAACTAGTTTATCAAAAATCTTCGTTAAATTTTGTGTTAAAGTTTTAAACATGCAAATAATTTAATTTATAAAGTTCTAATATATTTTGCTCAATATGTTTTAGCAACAATATATTTTGTTGGGTCATGCCTCCATATTGCAGTTATGCCTATTAAAAAGCTATACGTTCAATAAGAGTACCAATAACCTTATCATGAATATCCAATGACTTGGAAAAGCAGATTGTCTTACGTGCAAGCCTCTTGCATCTCGTTCTAAGGTTCAAGTTACTTCGTTCTATCCGTTGAGTGTATTTTTTACTGATAATATGCTTTTTAGGGTCTAATAACCTAGCATAACTCCCCCATCCATCTGTATAGTAAAAAGTCACCTTGAAATTCTCTAGTTTTTTCAGTAATGATTCTAATGTGCTATCACATCTTGTACCAAACGTATAAGCAACTACTTTTAACGAAATCTTATCCAAGGCATACCAAAGCCATCGTTGTCTGGATTTATTCTGTACATAAGACCATTGTTCATCTATCTCAGGAGCAATAATTACTTCTGTTGTACTGATAGAATGATTTATTGTTTTTTAATACTAGATTTTTTTAAAACACGGATAACTGTATTGATACCCACTTTTAATACTCTTACTGTATCTCTAACTCCAGAGCCGTTGATTGACATTTCTACTATTTGCTCCTTAACTCCAGGCTTAGATGCATTATTAATATACTCCAATTGAAAATATCGATTACACCGCTTGCATTGATATCTCTGTTGTTTTGAAATTGAATATCCTGACTTTATTACTTCTTCTGTGTTGTTACAATATCTACACTTAACATCTATTTTTGCCATAACTCCTTAACTATAATTCTCTCTTATTACTGTTTGAGGATTATAGACTATTTACTCTAAACTGCAATACGGAGGCACGACCTTTTGTTGTTTTATGTAGGCGTTGTTGCATGGATCGATTTTCCGTTGTCATCCTAGCTAGCTTGTAGTGGGATCCAATTAAAAATACTAAAATTATTAGTATTTCAGGTTGTTTTTATGGACCTAGTGGTCAAGCCAATAGTACCGGATAATTTCTATTCTATGTCGTTCCTGCGTAGGCGGGAACCCAGTCAAATAAAGCTTTTTTAAAGCTTTATTTGAGAAAAGCGATATAATAAAAAATCTTTAGAATTAAGATTTTTTATTCTGGATCCCCGCTTTCGCGAGGAGGACATCGGGGTCTTTTCAAAAACTGTCCGGTACTATAGGTCAAGCCACGGGGTGACACAACGGGTTTTACCTGTCCATGCAATAACGCCTTTTATGGATAACGTGGAAAAGAACGTAGTGATATCGTGTTAATTACTAAAAAACTCATTCACCACTAATATATAACTTGTTTTTAAGTCTAAATCATAATCAACGGTATTATATATTAGCTTTTTTATGTCGGTAAATTTTTGTAGTAAATAGGAAGGATGCTTATTTGGCAGTTTATCAAAAATCTTATTTTCTAAATCTAGAAGCTCAATATTGACGTTAGCAGATTTTTTAAGAATTCTATTCAATAATAATAATAAATTATCAATAAAATCTAGCCATAATTCTCGGTCTTTAGTAGTAAAACGATTAATAAAATCTAACGTTTCATTATTTGCTATCGGCTGAATAAATTGAAGATATAATTCATTTATAGAATGAGGTTGAGATGAGCTAACATTAATTTTAAAGCATCTTGATCTAATTGTAGATATAATACTTGCAGCTCTTGAAGTAATTAAAAAAATGTAACTATTCTTTGGTGCATCTTCAAGAATTTTTAAGCATGAATTCGCCGCATTTAAATTCATAAGATCAGCCGCATAAATTACGGCAACTTTATAACCTGAAATTGCAGCAGTTTTACTTAAGAAATCTTGTAATTTTCTTATTTGTTCAATAGAAATATTTTTAGCATTAGATGTAGTTGAGGTTTCCCTAGCGATGAAATGATAATCAGGATTATTTTCAAGAGGAATGCTATTCTTAAAAAGCTTACTATATATAAAATCTTCTATATCTTTTAAAGATTGCTTTATATTTTCGGCTTCGATAAGCCAACTATTATATAGCTTATTATGTTTTAAGTTAAACTCTAGGCGTTCAATTATCATAAGTGGTTTATGCGTGGTTTCTCGTCATTGCGAGAAAATTGCATAGCAATTGACGAAGCAATCTCAGGAGTTTGTTACTATTTCATGAGATTGTCACGTCGCTTCGCTCCTCGCAATGACGATTTTGATCAACGTCACATTATTTATTAATTAATTACAAGCTTCTTTCATTTTTCTTCCAGCTCTAAAAGTAGGTTGATTGTAAGCATCTATTTTCATTTTTGCTCCGGTTTTTGGGTTACGACCCTCACGTGCTTTTCTATGATGTATTTCAAATGAACCGAAACCTGTTATATTAATATTATGGTGACTCTTTATGGCACTAATCACACTATCAAGAACTAAATTAAGTGCTTTCTCAGCATCAGCTTTTGTTAATGTTTTATGTGAAGCATGTTTATGATTATGACCATGGTCGGTCATAAATGCTATAAATTTGGTTTTATTCATTTTTTTTGGTTCTTTTTTGTTATGTGTACTCATAATAAAATCAACTCTCCTTTAATGGGTTAATATGTATTGATGTTTTTTTATAAAACAATATATACAACTGGCAATAATATACATCAATATATTTTTTTATGTGAGTTAATTATAACAAACTACCCACATACTGCAAATGCCAGTTATTTACAAAGTTTAAATATATACGTTATTATATTAATTTATAGAAAAATGTAGCCATTTTACATCAGTTATACTGTTAAAACTATCTTAATCAAGTCATTAAAGTGAAAATTTATCATTAAAACCCTAATTTATTGTCAATAGTAAATTACAAAAGCTAATTTCTACTTTTGTAAAAAATTATAAGTTTTTTAATAAAAACAATATATACTTAATTTATATAATAAGTTGGAAACCATCTTTCACCTTTTATATAGAATATTCTTAACCGAATAGCAGATTTATGTAATAATTCGCTATTCACATTAATTTAGAATAGAATTTTTAAAGAAAAATATATTAAATCCAATGTTATTGTCTGAAATTTGTATTAAACGCCCTGTCTTTGCCACGGTTTTGAGTTTGGTTATCGTAGCTCTTGGAGCAATTTTTTTTACCAAACTACAAATTAGAGGAACTCCGGATATTTCAGTTCCCATTATAAATGTCGAAGCTCATTATGAAGGTGCCGATGCTTTATATATGGAAAAAGAAATAACGACGCGTATAGAAAAAGCTTTAAAGACGGTTAAAAATTTAGATTATATAACTTCTCAAAGTTCTACAGGCGAAAGTAGTATTACTTTATCATTTTTATTATCTACCGATATTGAAGTAGCATTAAACGATGTTCGTTCTAAAATATCCGATATCACTTATATGTTTCCGCAAGATATGAAAGCTCCGTCGGTTGCAAAACTTGACGCCGATAGTTTCCCAAGCCTCTTCATAAGTGTTGAAAGTGATCAATATAGCGATTTAGAATTAACAAAGATCGTTGAAGATAATCTACAAACACCTTTAGATAAACTTGAAAGTGTAGGACAATCACAAATTTACGGCGGTCGGGAATATATAATGAGAATAGAACCTGACTCCAAAAAATTATATCAACATAAAATTTCTTTATTGGAGATTGAATCTGCAATAAAAGAGCAAAATAAAGATTATCCCGCAGGTACGATTAAAACAAAAAGTAATAATTTTATAGTCACCCTTGAAGGTTCTTTATCTACACCGGAAGAATTCGGTAATATTATTCTAAAAGTACAAAACGGAGGTATCACAAAATTACGAGATATAGCGAAAATATCTTTAACTTCTCCCGATGAGGACATACTGTTCAGATATAACGGCAAAAGCTCCATTGCTCTTGGTCTTATAAAAGAATCAAAAGCTAATGTCATAGATTTATCAAATGAAGTAACTAAAGAGCTAGAAAGAATTAAAGAATCCATGCCCAAAGGAATAAGTATGGGTATCGCATATGATGGAGCAACACCTGTAAAAGCATCAATTTATGCGGTATTTCAAACAATTTTTGAAGCTTTAATATTAGTAGTTTTAGTCACTTATTTATTTCTTGCTTCTGCTAAAATTACCTTAATTCCATTTGTGACGATTCCGGTATCATTGATCGGTACTTTTAGCGTAATGTATGCTTTTGGATTTTCTATTAATATATTTACGCTCCTTGCTATGATACTTGCTATAGGTTTAGTCGTCGATGATGCGATAGTTATGCTTGAAAACATTTTTAGATATAATGAAATGGGGCATAAACCCATGGAAGCAGCTTTACTTGCTTCTAAAGAAATCGGCTTTGCAATCATTGCTATGACTATTACGCTTGCTGCCGTATTTTTACCCGTCGGTTTTATAGAGGGTTTTATCGGGAAATTATTTATTGAATTTGCTTGGACTTTAGCATTTTGTGTTTTGTTCTCAGGATTTGTTGCTTTAACTTTAACTCCTATGATGTCGAGTCGTATGGTTACAAAACATAATACGGACTTACCGAAATTCTTAGTAAAGTTTAACGACATTCTACAATTTATTCAAAATAAATATATTTACTATCTAAAGCTAACTTTTGACAATAAAAAGAAATTTATCATCATTATTGCATCATCTTTTATAGTGCTGATTATTAGTTTTAAATTTACTCAAAAAATTTTCGCACCCCAAGAAGATGACGGATTTTTACAAATTTCTCTTAAAGGACCCGAAGGTTCTAGTTTAGAATCCTCTACTAAAGTAGTGAAAGAAGCCGAAAAAATCCTTGCTAATTATAAAGATATATTAGGTTATCTGATGGTAATAGGTGCAGGCGGTAGTGATAATGTTTTTGGATTCATTCCGTTAAAAGATTGGGGTGAGCGCTCTCGTTCCCAAGAAACTATTAAGAATATGTTAAATAAGCAGTTTTCCGGAATACCGGGCATGTCGATTTTCGCTATGGATCCACGTTCAATGGTTAGCGGGAATGCAAGTAGCCCTATCGAGTTTACTATTCAAACGAACCTTGAATATAATGATTTAGATAAAATATCACAACAATTTATTGATATAATGAAAACAAATCCTATTTTCTTAAACGTCAATAGAAATTTACAATCGGCAATGCCGACTATAAGTATAGAAGTCAACCGTGATAAGGCTTATTTATACGGAATGGATTTAGCAAATATAGGCAAAACGGTGCAATATTTACTTGCAGGTCAACAAATCGGGGATTTTAGAATGGGTAATGATTTATATGACGTTATATTACGATTTAATCAAAAAGATCGAAAAGATATTAGCGATTTTAGTAAAATTTTAATCAGGGCAAAAAATAATAATATGTTACCGCTGGAATCAATAGCCAATATTACAGAAAAAATATCAGTGAAATCATATAGTCATTATAATAATTCAAAATCCGTTACTATTTCTTCCGATCTTGCTCCTGATGGAAAAATTAATGATGCAATTAATGAAATCAATAAAATAGCCGCTCAGTTACTCGACCCTAGTAATACTATAATTGAATATATCGGCGAAATTAAACAAATGAGAGAGGCAGACAGTAATATGCTTATAACATTTGTATTCGCTCTTGTATTTATCTATTTAGTGCTTGCAGCTCAATTTGAAAGCTTTACTGACCCTTTATTAATATTACTCGCCGTACCTTTCTCAATAACCGGCGGTGTACTTGCTCTCTGGCTTGCCGGTAATAGCCTTAATATGTATAGTAATATAGGACTTATTACTTTAATTGGATTAATTACTAAGAATTCTATTATGATAGTAGAATTTGCTAATCAGCTAAGAGAAAAAGGAGTAAAGGTTCAAGAAGCTATAATAGAATCCTCAAAACTTCGCTTGCGTCCAATTCTAATGACTACCCTTGCTGCTGTAGTGGGAGCTTTACCTCTAGTCTTTGCAGATGGAGCCGGTGCTGCTGCTCGTAATTCTATAGGCTTTGTAATAGTTGGAGGATTAAGCATCGGTACTATATTTACAATTTTTGTTATACCTGTAATATATCAAACTTTTAAGAAGGAATAATAAATTATAGAATTATAAAATTTAGTAGACATATAGCTCAAAATGAGAAATGATTATTTTATATACTCGATGAACTTCAAAAATTGGCTACGTTATTCTACAAGTTCTGCGGTGCTCACGTATTAAGTATACGCTCCACTCCTCGCCTTGTGAACTCCTTGCTCTTTTTGAAGTTGATCTTCGTATAACTACCATTCATTTATTCGTAGTATACTAATTAACAAAAGGTTTTATATGCTAATAAATACTTCTAATAATCCGCTTATTACTACTATACATTTATTATCTTCTATAGGTGCTGTAAATTGGGGCTTAGTCGGATTATTTAATTTTAATTTAGTCACACTTTTATTTGGCTCATTTCCAATTATTGTTACAATACTTTATATAATTATAGGCTTTTGTGGTGTATATTCTTTCCTTTGTTTAGGTAAGCTATTTTGTAAACCCGGAATAGAAAAGGTGAGGTAACTCTCTCTTTTCGTCATTGCGAGGAGCGAAGCGACGTGGTAATCTCATGCCAAATTCCTGAGATTGCCTCCGCTCTCTGCTACGCATCTCCTCGCAATGACGACTCAGGTATTCATGCGGGCAATACCTAGCGACAATGACGACTTAACAACCTAACTTGTGCTATAGCAGTTATTGCTGCTGTTTCAGCACGTAATATATTATTTCCTAAACTTACAGATTTTGTATTCTTATATGAGGCAAGAAGTTCCAGCTCATCATTAGTAAAGCCTCCCTCCGGTCCTATAATAATAGTTATATCACTATTACTAAGTGATGATAAAATGCGTAATATAGAATTTTCTTCTTGTTCATGTTCATTAGCATATAACATCAAATTATTATTCTCTTTAAGGTAATCTTGTATTGTGATAGCTTTTTCAATTATCGGGGGAGTAAGACGTTCTGATTGCTCTGTTGCCTCAATAACACATTTCGTTAAACGTTCGATATTTATCGTTCTAAATTGACACCGCCCAGTAATTAAGGGAATAATTTTAGTTATACCGAGTTGCGTAGCCATATTTATTGCAAGCATTAATTTATCTTGCTTTATTATAACAGCAGCAAGAGTTAACGCAGATTCTGTATATGGCTTTTTTAACTGTTCTTTAAGCCTAACCGATAGGTTATGCTTACCTATATCGGTAATTTGTGCTAAAAATTCTCCATCCGTACCGTTAAAGATACGCAAGCTATCATTTACTTTAAGACGTAGCACCGTTTTAACATAATGCACATGATCATTTGCTAATTCTATCTTGCTATTTTCAGCTAAATGACTATTAATATAGATACGGTTATACTTCATATATACTCGATGAACTTGAAAAATTGGCGACAATGTCTTTATAAGTCCTCGGATGCTGAACGTTTATTATACGCTCCGCTCCTCGGCTTACAGCCTCCTTGCTCTTTTCCAAGTTGATCTTCGTATATCAACTCTTCACTTCGCAGGAGTGTTAATTATGGATAATAAAAAAGATAATATATCAGAAGAAGAAAAATTGCCAAAAGAAAAAGAAATCGGTGGCGTTAAAGGCTTAGAACCGACAAGATACGGTGATTGGCAGCATAAAGGTAAAGTAACTGACTTCTGATGGCTTTTTTCCAGCAAACAAAAATTTTACTCTATAAACCGCAAGAATTGTTTGATTTGGTCTGGGACGTAAAATCTTATCCTAAATTCTTGCCTTGGTGTTCTGCTTCTAGAGTTATTTCAGAAGATAAATATGAGATCATTGCTGAGTTAGTAATTCAGTTAAAAGGCTTTTCAGAAAAATATAACTCACGAGTTACAAGCGAAATAACAGATGATGGAATATATTTGATTAATACGGTAGCTATTTCAGGACCTTTTGAATATTTAAAAAGTACTTGGCAATTTGTTCCATGCACGGCAGGAACTGAATTAAGATTCTTTATTGATTTTAAAATGAAATCTGTAATACTGGATAAATTAATTGGCACTTATTTTACCAAAGCAACCGACAAAATGATTATAGCTTTTGAAAAGAGAGCTAAAGAGGTTATTAAATAAAAAGGGGTAAGATTATAGATCTATAATCTTACTCTTTAGAAAATTTTGTATTTAGTTACTAGGCAATATCAGATATATCCTTCATCTTTTTCATCTCCTAAGATTTGAGTTTGATCATCATTAAGATTATTATAATCAAGGCTATAAAACTGCTCTTCTTGCTCTTCGCTAGTACTAGAAGTGTGGTGGTT
>NZ_JBVYTQ010000003.1:0-50788 GCF_056135685.1 Rickettsia senegalensis
CCCTAATATGCAAGATACGATAATAGTAGGATTATCGGATGAAATAGATGAGGAGAAGTTAAAAAAGGGAGTAGAGCTTGGGGCACAAGATTATTTTATGTATCCAATAGATGAGATAGAGCTACAAATAAGAACGAGGACATTATTAAAACGGAAAAGGTATCAAGAGAATATACGCAACCATTTGGAGAAACAGCTAGATCTATCCATCAAAGATGCAGTAACAGATCTATATAATAGACATTATTTTGATTTGCATGTGATACAGATGGCGAAGAGATCGCATGAGTACAAGAATACGGTATGCTTATTAATGTGTGATCTAGATGATTTTAAGTTGGTAAATGATAAATATGGTCACCAAGCCGGAGATGAGATATTAAGGCAATTAAGAGCAGTATTAAAGAGAAGCTTTAAATTAACAGACTTAGTGGCTAGATATGGTGGTGAAGAATTTGTAATATTAGTAGATGATATATTAATAGATGGTGCAGAGGAAGCGGCAGAAAGGCTATGCCAAAAGATAGCCGCAATGGAGTTTAATATATCAACAGTGCCGGAGCAGCTTAGGAAGACCGTTAGTATAGGAGTATCAGAATATAAACAAGGAGAGCAAATTGAGCAGTTCATAGCAAGAGCAGATAAGGCTATGTATATGGCTAAACGGAATGGCAAAAACCAAGTGGTGAGAATTAAGGATTAGCAAGTAGCAGTAGATGTGAACTGCCCAACGACTAAAGACCGTTGGGTAGTTCACATAAAAAATAGGAAGATAGGACAATGGGTAATAAAAAAACATGGTTTAAACAATTAATCAACGCGATTACTTGTGATAATATACATACCTATCATAAGGTAATAAAGTATTTTACAAAGGATGAGATTAATAAATTAAGAGATAAAGCAGGCAATACATTATTACATTTAGCTATTATCAATCGTAATTCTATTATATTAGAAGATTTAATTAAGAAAGAGATAGACCTGAATGTCACTACTCAAAATGGTAGTACCGCCTTACACTTATCAATTGAAACGTTCCAAGAAAATTCCATTCCAATAATAGAACATCTATTAACACGGCAAATCGATGTGAATACACTGAATAAGATGGGTAGGACTGCCATTGATTTAGTAATATTAGATAGTGCCATAGATACTGAGGAGCAAAAAACCAAAATAGTTAAACTTTTTTTAGAAAACTATTATAATCTTGTTATTACTAAAGAACATTTTACTATCCTACATACGTGTGCGGCAAAAGGTTATCTTGAGATTGTAGAGTTACTTATAAATAAGGTCAATATTGATATACGTGATGATGAAGGGTGGACTATGTTACACTTAGCAATTAAAAATAATCATCATGAAATAGTCCAATTACTATTAAAACACCACGCTAACATCACGATATATTCACCAGAAGGTCTCAATGCTATACAAGCTGCAACCAAGGAATGTAATTTAAAAATAATAAACTCTTTGTTAAAATACTGTGATACAGTGGATGATATGTGCAGTGCGTTTTTGATCAATCTTGCTAATACAATAATGGATTATGAATGTGGTCGTACATTACAGCATATAGCTGCAGACGAAAACTATGCGGAGATAATTAGATTATTGTTGAGGCATAATATTGATATGCACTGTAAAGATACTACTGGGCGAATACCGATGCATTTAGCAGCTGAGAGTGGGAATATAGCTATAATCAAAGAGTATATAGCACATAATGTAGATATTAATATACAGGATGCATATGGTATGACACCATTGCATTGTGCTATTCGTGGTGGTAATTATACCGTAATATCCATATTACTAAAGCAGGGATGCAAAATTAATATATCAGATCATAATAGTATTACTGCACATCACTTATTAACGCACACAACGGATTTGATAATGTATGATATTTTCCGTAGCTATAGTAACGCTCAAGTGGAAGATCCTACACTAAAGATAGTTGGTGGTGATGCAGAAATTGGCTCTGTCCAAATAAGTGTGTAAATTTCCGAAAGGTTATATAAAAGAAAATATAACAAAAAAAGACATTACAATGACAGAGAAACAAAATGCTGCAATGGATCAAGCGATAGATTTATTGATTCATAATGATACAGATGTATCAACCGTATTCAAGGAAGATGGTTTATTAAAAAAACTAACCAAGCGTCTTGTAGAGAAAGCCTTATAGTCTGAGATGAATAATCATTTAGGATATAGCAAGTATAATCAAAGTGATACTCAGAATTCACGTAATGGTTATAACACAAAGAATCTGATTACTAAAGAATGGTGCTGTTGAGATTGAAGTGCCAAGAGATAGAAATAGTAGTTTTGAACCATCATTAGTAGCAAAGCGTCAAAGAAGACTTGATGGTTTTGATGATAAAGCACTATCTTTGTATGCTAAAGAGATGTGTTTATCAGATATTAAATTACAACTTCAGGAGTTATATGGAGCTGATGTAAGCGAGAGTTTAATTAGCGGGATCACAGATGATATAATAGAGGATGTTAAGCTATGGCAAAGTCGTCCATTAGATCCAGTATATGCTATAGTATTTTTTGATTGTTTAGTAGTAAAAGTACGTCAGGATAAGCGTATTATCAATAAATCGGTATATGTTGCCTTAGGTATTGATTTAGAAGGAAGGAAAGATATTTTAGGATTGTGGATCAGTGAGAATGAAGGAGCTAAATTTTGGCTTGGTAATTTTACTGAAATGAAAAATAGAGGTATGCAAGACATACTGATAGCATGTAGTGATAATCTTACTGGTATGTCTGAAGCTATAGGTGCTGTTTTTCCAAAGACGGAGCATCAATTATGTATTGTACATCAAATTAGAAATAGTTTACGACATGTATCATATAAGGACCGGAAAGAGCTAGCTGGTGATTTAAAACCTATTTATACAGCTAGCACAGAGAAAGAAGCACTTTCCGCTTTAGAGGCTTTTGAATCTAAATGGAATAAACAATATCCTCAAATTGCTAAATCTTGGTATCTTCACTGGGATAATTTAATGATTTTCTTAGGATACCCTGAAGAAATACGGAAAATAATTTATACAACTAATGCTGTGGAATCCGTTAATAGTCAACTCCGAAAAGTTACAAAAAATAAACGTGTTTTTCCAAATGATAATGCTGTTTTTAAAAGCTTATATTTAGCAATTGATTACATGACCAAAAAATGGTCCATGCCTATACCAAATTGGAATGCGGCTATGGCTCATTTTTTAATAAAATTTGAAGATAGAATCTAACCCTTTGGAAAAGTTTACACACTTATTTGGGAGGGCTCCAGAAATTCTGTAAGTAAATTTGTAATAGTTGAGATTTAATCTTACATTTAGTAAAATTAAGATAATATTAAATGGAGGATTAGAGATGAATCTAAATCAAAAAATAATAAAGCCAAAAATAGGATTACTAGAATTAGCTAGGAGTCTTGGTAGTATATCGTCAGCATATAAAGCTATGGGTTACAGTAGAGACAGTTATTATAGGTTTAAAGAGTTATATGAAACAGGAGGAGAAGAAGCATTATATGAGATTAGTCGGAAGAAGCCAATTATAGCGAATAGAGTTGATCCTGCCGTAGAGAGAGCAGTATTAGATATGGCAGTAGAATACCCCGCTTATGGTCAGCTGCGAGTATCAAATGAGCTTAAAAAGACTGGTATTCTTGTATCACCTGGAGGAGTTAGATCTATTTGGCTACGTAATGATTTAAATAATATCAATAAAAGACTTAAAGCATTAGAAGCCAAAATGGCTCAGGATGGTATTGTTCTTACCGAAGCTCAGTTACAAGTATTAGAGAAACGGCGTAGCGAGAAAGAAGCTCATGGTGAGATTGATACACAGCATCCAGGTTATCTAGGATGCCAAGACACATATTATGTAGGTAATTTTAAAGGCATAGGCAAGGTATATTCTCAAGTGTTTATTGATAGTTACACTCGGGTTGCAGAGGCTAAACTATATACTGATAAAACAGCACTTACCGCTGCTGACATGCTTAATGATAGAGTGTTACCATGGTATGAGAGTCAGCAAATACCAGTACTTCGTATTTTAACTGATAGAGGTGGTGAGTATAAAGGTAATATAGAACATCATGCTTTTGAATTGTTCTTAAGCATTGAGGGTATTGAGCATACTACTACTAAAGCATATTCTCCTCAAACAAATGGTATGTGTGAACGTTTTAATAAAACTATGAAACAAGAATTCTTTGATACTGCTATGCGTAAAAAGATCTATACTGATCTTGATGATCTACAACTAGATCTTGATATTTGGCTAGAATATTATAATAATGAAAGACCGCATTCCGGTAAATATTGCTATGGAAAAACACCTATGCAGACTTTTATGGATAGTAAAAAGTTAGCTGTTGAAAAGAATAACGAAATCTTATATCTTGAATACTCATCTGACAGTCATAACTTATCAGACATTCAGATATAATTTTTATAATGTCTGTAAGATTAAATCTTGACTTCTACAGATTATACTTATTGCAATCTATCAATTCAGTATTTGATACTTTTATATGCTTATAATAAGCAGTAAGATCTGGTTTTCCGTCCTCATCAATAAATCCAGCATTTTTTGCTGTTTGTTCTTCTAAATGCTTATGATAAGATGTAAAATCCGGATTGCCATTTTTATCTAGACATCCTAATTTCTCAGCCTTATATTTTAATTTTTTTGCCTTCATTCTTTCCTTTGCTAATGCTTGCCTACTTTTTTTATCATCATATTTGTCTAATATTTTACGTTTAGACATAAATTTAACCCTATATTCTTACGACTTAATGTTGCATATTTACTTGATTGCAACAGCCATTTTCTATCTTGTTATGTGATTCAATATGAAATATACTTTATCTAAAAAACTTCTAGTATTATTAGGTAAAGATGATATTAGTTGTATTAACATTTAAATCTATTATGAAGATCTATAGTTTGTAGCGGAATATTGATTGAAGTAGTGTTATAGATGTTAGAACGCAAGAAGTTAAGTTCTGATTCAAGATTATCTTCAAATACTTCAGTCATCCAAGCTTTATAATTATCTTGAGAATGAGTAGACCAGCGATAGTATCTAGCTTTCAGTAAATCTTTTGTATCATAAGGAGCATTTTTTGCCCAAATCTTAAATCTTGTTTTATTGCAATTAATAAGTAACTGCTTTAATACTGGTTGTTTAGAAATAGGTAATGCTTGAGCTAGTAAATGCAATCCAGCAAGACAATCTGTTACAGCTCTATGTCCTTCATAAAAGAAATTATACTTATAAGCAAGATATTCTAACTTATGGCTTTCTATTTTTTCAGCTTTCCAATCAATATCGACTCTTGAACATCCCCAAGCTTTATGTGGTAAGTATGGAAACATTTTGTCAAAAAATGGTTTATCAAATGCTGCATTATGAGCAATAATGATATCAACATTTTTAAGAAACTGCGTAACTTCTTCTTTATCTATAACCTTGCCTTGAACCATTGCATCAGTAATTCCGGTTAGTTCAGTAATATGCGGGGGTATTGGTTTTGCTGGATCTTGATACCGGTTGAATTCATCAACTATTTGATAAATACGCCCATCTTCAGTATATTCAAATTTTACCATCCCAAGTTCTAGTATTTTATCTTGTTCATGTGATAAGCCGGTAGTTTCGCTGTCTAAAAATACTCCTATGTGTTTTGGAGCGTTATCAGGTAAATGGTAAAAATCAGGTTTTATATATCGTTTAATAACTTTATACTGATCTGAGCCACTTAATGTATCAGCTATTTGCTCTAGATTATTATATTTTAAACCGTTACCTGTAGTATTAGATTCCTCTTGAATTGGAAGAGTGTGTTGATAACCTCTTGATTTCCTTATCCTAGCGATACGTTTAATATTCTTATCCATATCATGTTGGGAGTTACAGTGGATAACTTCATAATTACCTTTATTAGAGTACAAAGAACCCCAGCTACATATAAGATCAGTAGTACCAAATAAATTAGCTTGAGTAGTTAATCTATAATATTTATGATCTTTAGTCCAATAAGAAACTGTCATTTTAATTAATGCTCTTCAAATCAAAAGAATTTCAGAATATGTTTTAAGAACTTTTCTTTGTTGAGATTAAGATCTTTGTTTAGTTTGAATCCGCCATTTTTCCAAATACCTACAACTGTTCCATCAGCAAGAGTGAGAGGACAGTGGGGTAATATCGTAGCATCATTCTTAACTTTAGAAAGTACTAGTTTTTCGAGAGAGTAGGCACCGATTCCTTTTCTAATATCATCAGCACATTCTATTAGAGCTTCAATATATTGACTACCTTTTTGAGATAGTGCAAAAATAGAGCTTGCTGTTCTTGATGTCACTTTAGTGACATTACCGACAGCATCCCATATTTCTTTAGGTATCTTAGCGAAATACAAGTAGTTAACAAGTTTTTGTCTTGATATGCCAAGGTTCTTAGCAAGATGTCCTTGCGTTATACTTAAATCCGCAAGTAATCTTGTATAGTATATTCCTTTTGAATAGTCGCATATGTCAAGACCTTGGTTTTCCTTAATCTGAATGATTGCGGCGTGTTCGTCAGTGACGTCCTCAATTACGGCTTTAAGCGGAAGTTCAGCATCTAAGCAAGCTTTCCATCTTCTGCTACCTGCTATGATCTCATACTTAAACTTTGAATCATTTTTGCAATAGCGAAGATGTACAGGCTCTATTTGACCATTCTTTTTGATGTCCCTTGCAAGCTCTATTACATCACCAAACTCGAAGTTGCCTCTATCAGCATACTTCCATCTAGTGCAGTCCTTTGGATCAACAGTTACAATTTGCATCACATTACACCTTTTAAATTAATTGCTTCATATGTGGCAGGAAGTTCTGCTACCAACTAAAATGTCTTACATTTTAGTTGGTAGCTATATATCTGTAAATAAGTGGTTTTAAGGATTGTACACAGCTATAAAGAAGTTTGCAAGTAAAAAAGAATGCAAGAAACAAATAACAACAAATAATGTTGTTGCAGAAAAACACACATCTTACTTTATTATAAAATATACACAGAAAAATATTCTAAATACTTGATAAGTAAAGGAAAAAATGGTACTATCAATATATGAAAAGAAGATAAAACAAACACTTGTTCATTACTAAAAATAACATTTAAAAAGAGGGGCTTATGAATTTAGTAAATACTAAAATAATATCAAATATAAGTAATTTAACAAATATAGAAAAAGAATTAATTGATGAGAGATACGATACAATTTTGTTTAACAATGGTAATTTAATGTTTAAAGCTTCTCATGGATATTTACCACAGTTTCAAGAAGAAATAATTAAATTACTAGATATAGAATTATTTCGTGAAGTTATAATTGAACATATATTTTTGATCATGCCCCCATATTGCAGTTATGCCTATTAAAAAGCTATACGTTCAATAAGAGTACCAATAACCTTATCATGAATATCCAATGACTTGGAAAAGCAGATTGTCTTACGTGCAAGCCTCTTGCATCTCGTTCTAAGGTTCAAGTTACTTCGTTCTATCCGTTGAGTGTATTTTTTACTGATAATATGCTTTTTAGGGTCTAATAACCTAGCATAACTCCCCCATCCATCTGTATAGTAAAAAGTCACCTTGAAATTCTCTAGTTTTTTCAGTAATGATTCTAATGTGCTATCACATCTTGTACCAAACGTATAAGCAACTACTTTTAACGAAATCTTATCCAAGGCATACCAAAGCCATCGTTGTCTGGATTTATTCTGTACATAAGACCATTGTTCATCTATCTCAGGAGCAATAATTACTTCTGTTGTACTGATAGAATGATTTATTGTTTTTTAATACTAGATTTTTTTAAAACACGGATAACTGTATTGATACCCACTTTTAATACTCTTACTGTATCTCTAACTCCAGAGCCGTTGATTGACATTTCTACTATTTGCTCCTTAACTCCAGGCTTAGATGCATTATTAATATACTCCAATTGAAAATATCGATTACACCGCTTGCATTGATATCTCTGTTGTTTTGAAATTGAATATCCTGACTTTATTACTTCTTCTGTGTTGTTACAATATCTACACTTAACATCTATTTTTGCCATAACTCCTTAACTATAATTCTCTCTTATTACTGTTTGAGGATTATAGACTATTTACTCTAAACTGCAATACGGAGGCACGACCCAGCATGGAAGCTAATCAAGAAGCTATGGAACTTGAAGGGATAGACGATGAGGTATCAAATCATGAGATCTTGGCTTAAGAAACAAACAACAAGTAATTAATATATAATAAATATGAGGATAATAAATGAAGAAATTATTTTGTTTTGATTTTGAGGTCGTGCCTCCGTATTGCAGTTTAGAGTAAATAGTCTATAATCCTCAAACAGTAATAAGAGAGAATTATAGTTAAGGAGTTATGGCAAAAATAGATGTTAAGTGTAGATATTGTAACAACACAGAAGAAGTAATAAAGTCAGGATATTCAATTTCAAAACAACAGAGATATCAATGCAAGCGGTGTAATCGATATTTTCAATTGGAGTATATTAATAATGCATCTAAGCCTGGAGTTAAGGAGCAAATAGTAGAAATGTCAATCAACGGCTCTGGAGTTAGAGATACAGTAAGAGTATTAAAAGTGGGTATCAATACAGTTATCCGTGTTTTAAAAAAATCTAGTATTAAAAAACAATAAATCATTCTATCAGTACAACAGAAGTAATTATTGCTCCTGAGATAGATGAACAATGGTCTTATGTACAGAATAAATCCAGACAACGATGGCTTTGGTATGCCTTGGATAAGATTTCGTTAAAAGTAGTTGCTTATACGTTTGGTACAAGATGTGATAGCACATTAGAATCATTACTGAAAAAACTAGAGAATTTCAAGGTGACTTTTTACTATACAGATGGATGGGGGAGTTATGCTAGGTTATTAGACCCTAAAAAGCATATTATCAGTAAAAAATACACTCAACGGATAGAACGAAGTAACTTGAACCTTAGAACGAGA
Organism: Rickettsia senegalensis; assembly: GCF_056135685.1. Classification (NCBI taxonomy): domain Bacteria; kingdom Pseudomonadati; phylum Pseudomonadota; class Alphaproteobacteria; order Rickettsiales; family Rickettsiaceae; genus Rickettsia; species Rickettsia senegalensis. The sequence continues at coordinate 9,078 of NZ_JBVYTQ010000003.1, forward strand.
TGCAAGAGGCTTGCACGTAAGACAATCTGCTTTTCCAGGTCATTGGATATTCATGATAAGGTTATTGGTACTCTTATTGAACGTATAGCTTTTTAATAGGCATAACTGCAATATGGAGGCATGACCAAATAGTTGGGGCAAATGAGCTCACAACGCAAGGTAAAGTAGCTGTAGAAAATAAATCCGCTGTATCTTGGGTTTCGACTACCACGCAAAGTAAGAGTAATCAAGACAGAGGCAGATAAATGATCAGTATTCTCGGTAATAATCATGAATAGCACTAATAGAGTTAAACGTGGCAGATTTATAACATTAGAAGGTGTAGATGGCAGTGGTAAATCCACGCAATGTTGTATGTTAAAGGAATATTTAAGTGCTCAGAACATTCCTGTTATGTCAACTAGGGAGCCTGGAGGCACAGAAATTGCTGAGGAGATGCGAAGTATCTTGATACATAGAGATCTACTGCCGATGTCGGAGTTATTACAAGTTATGGCAGCACGCTATGATCATATTGTGAAGCAAATTCTTCCTGCAATAGAAGAGGGCTATACGGTGATATGCGATAGATTCATTGACTCAACGACCGTGTATCAAGGTTTAGAGATTGATGGTGGTATGGAGCTCATATACGACTTGCATAAAAAGCTCATGCCCTCTATAATGCCGGACATTACGTTTTTCATTGATATAGATCCAGTATTAGGGATGGAAAGAGTAAAAGTTTGTAATGGTGATAACTATAGTAGCAGTAATTTGAGAAATAATAGATTTGATATTAAGGACTTAGATTATTACAAGAAGATTCATAATGGTTTTAGAACATTAGCTGATAAATACCCGCAACGCATAACGACAATTAAGGTAACGGCTTTAAGTACACCAACACTAACACATAAGATGATCACGAGATATTATAATGATTTGGAATAGTAGGATATGCAAAACAAACATGCGGATAGCTCAAGTTATGAATTTGTAGGGTTGCTGTATACGGGAAATATGTAAGCGACAATATTCATAAGATAACAAAAGAGGAAAATCAATGTTTAAAATAAAAAATATTACAAAAAGCATAAAGCACATAAAGAAAATACTAACACCTAGTTCTCCAAAAACGACATGTTCTAGCATAGTAGCATCGACATTTGATATGGAGACATCTAATAAAATTACCTCTGACTTTGGTTTTAGTCAAAAGTATGTTGTGAATAACAGTAAAGAGGCAGATTGGGCAGGAGTCAGGAAAGCAATATATAACAGATTTTCTGATGAGATCGATGCCACAAATATACAGAGCTTGGAGCAAGTTATGCCACTTGTTGCATTGAAACAACAAGAGTTTAGTGCTACGAATGCAAATATCAATTGGACAGAGATTAGGACATTAATATATAACAGGTTTGCGGATGAAATACATGCGTGGAGCAAGAAGAAGCATGGTGATATTATAAAATATAGTCCAGTGAGAGATGTGAATGAAGAACTGGATATAATAAAAGAGCAGGGATATAGTTTTGCAAAACAAAAAGCTGCTTTAAAAAGGAGTATCACAGATAAATGGGACGAGATTGAGAGAATAAAATATTTGTCTAAGGAAACATCATGGAATTCCAAGAGCCAACAGAAGCTATTATCACATGATGATAGTATTATTGGTAGAATGAAATTCTTGTCTATTAAGGGTTACTTATCAAATTATGCTGGAGATGATGAGTTGTCACAATCAATCGATTCAGTAATCAAAATTAAAGATACATTGATCACAGAGTTTATGGATAGAGTCTATGATAAGCATATTCATGCTACAGAAGCTCGGCAAAGTGTAGCGGAGGCAATAGCATTTGGCAGTTTAATAGATGAGCAAGAAGTTGGTATCTTAGGAGAATAACAATAATCGTTAAGTGGTTTAGCTTTTTAATATAGCACTATATTTAGTTGTTCTAGCTAATTAAGTATGTAATTTCTAGCTACTATATTTAAAGTACATACGGTGTAATATTTCTGTTTTAAGTTGTTACATACTTAATTAGCATTTAATAAGCAAAGATAAAGCAATCAATAATCAGTAGGCAAGAAAATAAGAGGAGCAAAATATGACAACGGCAATACACACGCCACAAACATTTGAGCATATCAAACAGGAAGTCGAGGATAATATTAAAAATACCGCTGCAGAGAATGATAATACAAATGATAATACATTGGAATCCATCAAGAGTAACCGCATATTATCATTATCCGGCGGTGGAGTTAAGGGGATAGCGGAGCTAGTGGTGCTAGCGGAGCTAGAGGAGCGAACAGGTAAATCTATATCAGAATTGTTCCCTATTATTACCGGCACTAGTGTGTAGAAGTCAAGATTTAATCTTACAGACATTATAAAAATTATATCTGAATGTCTGATAAGTTATGACTGTCAGATGAGTATTCAAGATATAAGATTTCGTTATTCTTTTCAACAGCTAACTTTTTACTATCCATAAAAGTCTGCATAGGTGTTTTTCCATAGCAATATTTACCGGAATGCGGTCTTTCATTATTATAATATTCTAGCCAAATATCAAGATCTAGTTGTAGATCATCAAGATCAGTATAGATCTTTTTACGCATAGCAGTATCAAAGAATTCTTGTTTCATAGTTTTATTAAAACGTTCACACATACCATTTGTTTGAGGAGAATATGCTTTAGTAGTAGTATGCTCAATACCCTCAATGCTTAAGAACAATTCAAAAGCATGATGTTCTATATTACCTTTATACTCACCACCTCTATCAGTTAAAATACGAAGTACTGGTATTTGCTGACTCTCATACCATGGTAACACTCTATCATTAAGCATGTCAGCAGCGGTAAGTGCTGTTTTATCAGTATATAGTTTAGCCTCTGCAACCCGAGTGTAACTATCAATAAACACTTGAGAATATACCTTGCCTATGCCTTTAAAATTACCTACATAATATGTGTCTTGGCATCCTAGATAACCTGGATGCTGTGTATCAATCTCACCATGAGCTTCTTTCTCGCTACGCCGTTTCTCTAATACTTGTAACTGAGCTTCGGTAAGAACAATACCATCCTGAGCCATTTTGGCTTCTAATGCTTTAAGTCTTTTATTGATATTATTTAAATCATTACGTAGCCAAATAGATCTAACTCCTCCAGGTGATACAAGAATACCAGTCTTTTTAAGCTCATTTGATACTCGCAGCTGACCATAAGCGGGGTATTCTACTGCCATATCTAATACTGCTCTCTCTACGGCAGGATCAACTCTATTCGCTATAATTGGCTTCTTCCGACTAATCTCATATAATGCTTCTTCTCCTCCTGTTTCATATAACTCTTTAAACCTATAATAACTGTCTCTACTGTAGCCCATAGCTTTACATGCTGACGATATACTACCAAGACTCCTAGCTAATTCTAGTAATCCTATTTTTGGCTTTATTATTTTTTGATTTAGATTCATCTCTAATCCTCCATTTAATATTATCTTAATTTTACTAAATGTAAGATTAAATCTCAACTATTACAAGCCATAGTACATATGTTTTTCTGTAATTTTGCTGTAAGCCTTTCTAGCTTCTGAGTATTGACCTTTGTCAAATAAAACTTTAGCTATTTTAAAGTAATTTGGTTTTATCAGATTTGTTTTTTTACTTTGTAGAAGTGGTATGTAGACTGAGTCTTTAGATTTGCTTCGTGTTATCATTTAATCTTAGATATCTTTGCTAAAGAGCGCATTATATATTAACAATAATTAATATCAAGAGTAATTAATATTATAATAATTTTATATAGTGTTATTGTAGAACTAATAACACAGTAGATCTTTAAATAAGAATTAGAAAAACAGGGCATTTCAGTTTAGTCTCCAAAAGTAAACTTTTGGAGACAGTCAAATTTCTTTTTCATGAGATTCAAATATATTTGATATATATTCAGATTATTAATTTATTAATAATCTCCTTGACAACAAACATAAATTACCATATTATATGATAGTAGTTGAAATTTTAAGGTTTCATTGAATTAATCTAAATCGAGTAAAAGACTCAATGTATCTAGAACGTAATTACACAACTCACAAGCCTGTATAAAGAAGTAAGTATTATTGTATTAACATTATTGTATGCAAATAAAGAGGTAGGAAGATGAGCTATTTTGCTAATTGGTTCAATAAGTCAACTAAGGTTATCAGCAAGGCGAAGAAAGCCGCATCCAAGTTTGAAAAGTTCATTGATAAGCTTGAGGATAAGGTTGCTCATTTAACAACGGATCTTGCATATAAACTTGCCAAAGACAATGACATATATAAAGATCATGAGCTTAAAACCCTTAACGATTTAGGAACTGATTGGCAAGTGTTATGTAAATCTTCTGATAATGCTGATACCAATCAGAATGGTTATAAATCCGTTGTATTTATAAATCAGAATACTAAACAAATACTAATTGCTACGGCTGGCACAGTTCCTACAGACATACATGACCTCAAAGATGATGCTTATATCGCAGCAGGTACCTTCCCGAGTAAAGTGGATCAAGTTAAATCTATGATTGATTATATCTCTAAGTCACTTGGGGCTAACATTGATAGCTATACATTTAATGTGACAGGTCATTCTCTTGGAGCAGTTTTAACTGATGCTACTGCTTTTGAGATTATGTCTAGGAACCTTAAGCTTGGAACATCAGTGACCTTTGATAGTCCAGGCTCTCAAAATGCAATACAAGCAGCAATAACCGCCGGAGTATTTAGTAATACATTGGATGTTACTATTGAGGAGTTAGCAGAACATTGTGTTATATATAATGCAAAACATAATATTATTAATTATAATCCTATTATCAGTAGTCCGCATATCACAGAACCAAAATTAGTTATTCCTACAAAACAAGTTATACCCAATGATACACCTACAGTACAGTCAGGAATATTTAGTTACACTGGTTATTTAGCTGGTAAAGTAGGAACACTTGTTGAAACTTGCTCAAGTTATTTAGGTGTTAAGAGAACCTTAAAAGCACTCGAAAATCTTAAAGGGCATTCTCTTAAAAACTTTGCTAATATATGCGAGAAACCTGTTATTGAGACTCTAGGATGGGATAAAACTATGGATGGCATCCTATTGATCAAAGATTTCGAGGGATCAAATCATATTACTTCTACCGGTAATGATGTGGTAGTGATTACAGAAAAAAATATTGATGATGATACTATATCAATATCATCCAATGAATTTAGTTATGACGATTTAGAACGTGCTTTTAACTATAATGTTAATGGAGCATCGCTATTAGGTGTAGATGAAGAGTTTCCTAGTTTAGAGTTTATAAACTAATCTTGTTTTACGTGACTGGTGCTAAAGATTGATTTCTTTGCAAATAACAAACATAGTTATTATTTATAATAAAAAATTAGTATGTACCATGAAGCTTAATGCTGACGATATATCTCCTTACGCCACAGCTCTATCTGCCATCGTTGGGAGCGTCGTAGTAGCACCTTTCTTAATTGTCAAAGATAAAGTAACATCAACCATTTCAGATATTTGGAAAAACCTAGCAACAGAGCATCCGTGCCAAGTTGCTACAACAGAACACAATGCTTGTTATATGTCTCTAACCGAATCTATGGACGATGACGGCTGGAATGTGGTTACCATCATAGGCGATACTGCTTTGTTGGATAAATTATAGAAGTCAGGATTTAATCTTACAGACCACAGTGGTCATCTTATCTAGATTTGTAATAGTTGAGATTTAATCTCACATTTAGTAAAATTAAGATAATATTAAATGGAGGATTAGAGATGAATCTAAATCAAAAAATAATAAAGCCAAAAATAGGATTACTAGAATTAGCTAGGAGTCTTGGTAGTATATCGTCAGCATGTAAAGCTATGGGCTACAGTAGAGACAGTTATTATAGGTTTAAAGAGTTATATGAAACAGGAGGAGAAGAAGCATTATATGAGATTAGTCGGAAGAAGCCAATTATAGCGAATAGAGTTGATCCTGCCGTAGAGAGAGCAGTATTAGATATGGCAATAGAATACCCCGCTTATGGTCAGCTGCGAGTATCAAATGAGCTTAAAAAGACTGGTATTCTTGTATCACCTGGAGGAGTTAGATCTATTTGGCTACGTAATGATTTAAATAATATCAATAAAAGACTTAAAGCATTAGAAGCCAAAATGGCTCAGGATGGTATTGTTCTTACCGAAGCTCAGTTACAAGTATTAGAGAAACGGCGTAGCGAGAAAGAAGCTCATGGTGAGATTGATACACAGCATCCAGGTTATCTAGGATGCCAAGACACATATTATGTAGGTAATTTTAAAGGCATAGGCAAGGTATATTCTCAAGTGTTTATTGATAGTTACACTCGGGTTGCAGAGGCTAAACTATATACTGATAAAACAGCACTTACCGCTGCTGACATGCTTAATGATAGAGTGTTACCATGGTATGAGAGTCAGCAAATACCAGTACTTCGTATTTTAACTGATAGAGGTGGTGAGTATAAAGGTAATATAGAACATCATGCTTTTGAATTGTTCTTAAGCATTGAGGGTATTGAGCATACTACTACTAAAGCATATTCTCCTCAAACAAATGGTATGTGTGAACGTTTTAATAAAACTATGAAACAAGAATTCTTTGATACTGCTATGCGTAAAAAGATCTATACTGATCTTGATGATCTACAACTAGATCTTGATATTTGGCTAGAATATTATAATAATGAAAGACCGCATTCCGGTAAATATTGCTATGGAAAAACACCTATGCAGACTTTTATGGATAGTAAAAAGTTAGCTGTTGAAAAGAATAACGAAATCTTATATCTTGAATACTCATCTGACAGTCATAACTTATCAGACATTCAGATATAATTTTTATAATGTCTGTAAGATTAAATCTTGACTTCTACATCTTATTACTGTTTGAGGATTATAGACTATTTACTCTAAACTGCAATACGGAGGCACGACCGATTAATTTACCTAAAGTGGAGCAATTAAATTGGCTCTATTTAGATATGAATAGTTATTTTGCCACAATAGAGCAACAATTAGATCATACGCTTAGAGGTAAGCCCATAGCAGTAGTTGCTAATCTGTCTGATAGTACCAGTGCTATTGCTGTCAGTTACGAAGCAAAGAAACTTGGTATTAGTACTGGAACTAAAATATTTGAGGCGAAAAGGATATATCCTGAGCTAGTGTGCGTTGTATCTAAACATGAGGAATATACAAAATATCATAAGGCCATATTTGCAGAGGTGGAGAAACATTTACATGTAGATAAGATATTGTCAATAGATGAGGCAGCATGCAGGCTTACAGGAGAGTTATGTAATCAGGATAATGCTATTAATATAGCAAAGCTGATAAAGCAATCTATTAGAGATCATGTAGGTGAATGTATAGAATGTTCGGTAGGCATAGCTCCTAACCGCTATTTAGCAAAAATAGCGTCTAATATGCAAAAACCAAATGGTTTAGTAGTAATACGTCCTGAAGATATACCGGAGAGATTGTTGGGGTTGCAACTATATGATTTACCAGGAGTAGGCAAAAGTACATATAGTAGACTTCGGGGTTATGGAATCCAAACAATTGGGCAGTTATACAAGTGCTCACCTCAAGAACTCAAGAAAAAATGGGGTAGTATTGTTGGGGCAAAGCTATGGTATTTATTGCGTGGTTATGATTTATCTAATGAGAATACAGCAAGTAATACAATAGGTCATAGTCAGGTATTAGCACCGAATCTACGTAACACTGAATCTGCTAGAATAGTAGCTTTAAGTTTATTACAGAAAGCGGCGTATAGATTAAGGGCGAAAAAGCTTCAAGCATCACGAATTATAATAACTATTCAAACTACAGATAGACAAACGTTAAAGAACAGTATTAAGGTAGCAAAGTTATCGGATAATATATCGATATCTAAAATATTTATTCAAGGATGGCATGATTTAATAAACTCTTACATAGAAAATAATAATAAATTATTGCCACATAAAATATCTATTGCTCTTACAAGTTTAACAGAGCTTGATAATCAGTTAAGTTTTGAAGATATGATGGAGAGTAAGCAGAAAAAAAGAAATACATCTCTAACAGAATGTTTAGATAAAATTAATAATAAATATGGTAATAATACAGTAGTATTAGGATGTGCTACTAGTAAAAATAATCAGTAATATCAATGAACAACAAAAACATACCAAAAGATTCTAGCGAATTAAGCACCGCTGCTGACACTCAAGAAAGAAATCGTAACCATGAACAAGTAGACTCGGATGGTAGCACTACTTCCGAGCGTCCAAGGCATGATGAGCTATTTAAAAAAGTCATGAGTGAGCCTGTAGCTGCTCGTGAGTTTCTAGAGTATTATTTGCCAGTTTCGTTTAAGAACAAGATTAATCTTAATAGTGTTAAAATAGAGAAAGAAAGTTTTGTTACTGAGGATTTACGCAAAAGACTTAGCGATGTGGTTTATTCTGTTTCTTTAAAAAAGAATAATATTAAAGATAGTACTACCGAAAGTGCTAATAGTGTTAATCATGACAAAGCATACGTATACGTGCTTATAGAACACCAGTCTAGTAGTGATTACTGGATTGCCTTTAGACTTTGGCAATATATGCTTCTTCTATGCGAAAGGCACAAGGACGACAATAAAAATAATAAAACTAAAAGTAATAGTGCAAAAGCAAGAGATCATAAATTGCCTCTAATATGTCCTATAGTGGTATATGCAAATGATAAGTCTTATAATGCACCAAGGAGCTTTTGGGAGTTATTTGAAGATGGCAAGACTGCTAAGGAATTAATGGGCGATGAGTATTTACTTATAGACTTACAAAAACAAAGTGATAATGAGATAGAGCAAAAGAAGCATCTTGGTATGATGGAGTATATGCTTAAACATATCAAGGCTCGTGATATCTTAAATCTATGGCAAAGTCTACTTGAGAAGTTTGAAAGTAGTATTGAAATAGATAAAGAAAATGGCTACATTTACATTAAGTGGTTATTGTGGTATAGTGATGCTAAGGTATCTGAAGATAAACAAGTAGAGCTAGCTAAGATCATAGCTAGCTACTTAAAAAAAGAAGATCAAGAGGGACTTATGAGAACTATTGCTGATAAATATATTGATGAAGGGATGCAAAAAGGAATGGTCCAAGGTATGCAGATCGGAGAAGCTAAAGGCATGCAGATTGGTAGAAATGAAGGCAAATATGAAGTAGCTAAAAATATGCTTGCCAATAATTACTCTATTCCTGAAGTTTCGCGTATTACAGGGCTTTCTATTTCTGTGCTCAACACTCTTCTTAAGTCTAAATCCTAACTATTCTTTTTGGAAAGTAGTAGATACTACTACTTTCATCTATATATTTTACTTGTAGGTCTTCAGTTAAGGAACTTGCGCTGTGACGCAAAATGGTAGAATTATACATGTAGTGACTCGCTTTTGAAATGAGATGCAACATTCCCGTATATTTCTTTGACTTGACAATAATTACTACACTCGCCTGCATCTAACCTATTATGCCATTTTTCATAATTATGAAAAATGTGTATTAAAGCTTTAATAGCTCCATTGAAAGAATCATTTCGATAGAGTGCTTTGTATGAGGTGTTGCTATCATTTGCTGGAAACCAAAACATAGAATTTGGATCTTTGTTTGCAAGTTCAATTCTAGACCAGAAATTTTTGTAATAGTTGAGATTTAATCTTACATTTAGTAAAATTAAGATAATATTAAATGGAGGATTAGAGATGAATCTAAATCAAAAAATAATAAAGCCAAAAATAGGATTACTAGAATTAGCTAGGAGTCTTGGTAGTATATCGTCAGCATATAAAGCTATGGGTTACAGTAGAGACAGTTATTATAGGTTTAAAGAGTTATATGAAACAGGAGGAGAAGAAGCATTATATGAGATTAGTCGGAAGAAGCTAATTATAGCGAATAGAGTTGATCCTGCCGTAGAGAGAGCAGTATTAGATATGGCAATAGAATACCCCGCTTATGGTCAGCTGCGAGTATCAAATGAGCTTAAAAAGACTGGTATTCTTGTATCACCTGGAGGAGTTAGATCTATTTGGCTACGTAATGATTTAAATAATATCAATAAAAGACTTAAAGCATTAGAAGCCAAAATGGCTCAGGATGGTATTGTTCTTACCGAAGCTCAGTTACAAGTATTAGAGAAACGGCGTAGCGAGAAAGAAGCTCATGGTGAGATTGATACACAGCATCCAGGTTATCTAGGATGCCAAGACACATATTATGTAGGTAATTTTAAAGGCATAGGCAAGGTATATTCTCAAGTGTTTATTGATAGTTACACTCGGGTTGCAGAGGCTAAACTATATACTGATAAAACAGCACTTACCGCTGCTGACATGCTTAATGATAGAGTGTTACCATGGTATGAGAGTCAGCAAATACCAGTACTTCGTATTTTAACTGATAGAGGTGGTGAGTATAAAGGTAATATAGAACATCATGCTTTTGAATTGTTCTTAAGCATTGAGGGTATTGAGCATACTACTACTAAAGCATATTCTCCTCAAACAAATGGTATGTGTGAACGTTTTAATAAAACTATGAAACAAGAATTCTTTGATACTGCTATGCGTAAAAAGATCTATACTGATCTTGATGATCTACAACTAGATCTTGATATTTGGCTAGAATATTATAATAATGAAAGACCGCATTCCGGTAAATATTGCTATGGAAAAACACCTATGCAGACTTTTATGGATAGTAAAAAGTTAGCTGTTGAAAAGAATAACGAAATCTTATATCTTGAATACTCATCTGACAGTCATAACTTATCAGACATTCAGATATAATTTTTATAATGTCTGTAAGATTAAATCTTGACTTCTACAAGTTATCTACATACACACATACTCTTCTAATTTCAATCTTAATATGTCAGATCAAATCTGAATGTTTACACTTAACTATTCTTTTTGGAAAGTAGTATAGGTTACTACTTTCATACTTAGTTCTAGCTCTCTGTCTTAATTTTTTGCGTTTGCTATTTGCTTCTTTTGCTCAAGTAAACTTTTAACTCTTCTGTTTAATTTTTCTCTTCTCTTCTCTTTTTATAACAAATTCTATTGTCTTGATTTAAGTCCTCTTCCGTTAATGGCACTACTTGCGTTTGCATCACAGTAGCAACTTGATTACTGTAGTTCTTGTTTAGCTGTCTTTGGTAATTTTGTTACTGTGATTTCATTTGAAAAAGACCTGAAAGTAATTAATGGATTTAATTTAACTCTATCTTAAATATCGTTTTTGGTCAAAAGCATTCTAATCACCAAGGAAAATATATCTGTACGGAAAACACTTGTTTTCCGTATCAGTAGAATGTGATTAGCGTTTAAATAAAAAATAATACTATTTAAGTAAAATATAATATATTACATAGAGCCAACCAAGGAAACCATGCACTATAGCCCATAATATTGAATGGTTAACATTGAACGATATTACTATTGCAAGTATTGAACCGAGCGAGATACCACCAAATCCTAAATATTTCATATATTATACTAAATGCTAGTATTTATTTATGGTTAGATTTTTTTTCTTTATCAGAATGTGCATTATCTGACTTAGAATGAACATTATTTTCTTTATTATTATCCTTATGAGATTCATGATTTTTTTTATCTTTCATATTGTCTTTATTATGTGCTGAACTCATAATAACCTCCTAGATTTTTATACGGGTTTATAAAACTTGCTTAAAAGTGATTTATTTAGGAATAAGTAGCGCTTATTCCATAGTCCTTACTTTTAGATTAATATATTAGTTCTATAATGTCATATATTAAATTATTAATCTAGTTAAATTTATGCAACATATTGTATATATATAACATTAGCATTTTAATAGTATCTAAAAGTATACGGTAATCCTCCCATTTTTAATCGCAATAGAGAGTAGAGAGTTAAGTTGCGAGAGCTAATTTTTGTATTGGTGTTATACCGCCAATAGCCATATTAAGTCTTTCGTTATTATAAGACCAAAGCCATTGAGTTGCAAGATCCTGTGCTTCTTGTATATTAACAAATAAATACTGATTTAACCAATCATATCTTACAGTTCTATTATATCTTTCAATATATGCATTTTGCTGAGGCATGCCTGGCTGAATGAATAATAACTTGATATTCTTTTCTTTTGCCCACTTGCTCAATAATTTACTGATATATTCAGGTCCATTATCACAACGTATAGATTTTGGCTTACCTCGCCATTCTATAATTTGATCTAGTGACCTGATAACTCTTCCTGCTGACAATAAAAAATCAGTCTCAGTACCAAGGCTCTCTCTATTAAAGTCATCAATCACATTAAATAAACGATATTTCCTACCATTCTCTAAACTATCGTGCATAAAATCCATGGACCAGCAATCATTTATTGTTTTAGACACTATAAGCTTTTTAGGCTTTGCTCTAAGTAATCTCTTCTTAGGCTTTATTCTCATATTAAGGGCTAGCTCCTTATATATCCTGTATACACGTTTATGATTCCAACCAAAACCTTTGATATTACGTAAATATAAAAAGCAGAGGCCAAGGCCTCAGTTCTTTTGATCACCTACTAAACGCATTAGCTGGCCTGCTATAATATCATCCTCAGATGATAGCTTCCTTTTATATCTATAGCATGTTTCGCTGACACCAAAGATCTTGCATGCACTCCTTATAGAAATATCTTTTTCTCCAGATATTATTTTAGCCATCTCCCGCCTTTGAGATGGCTTCCTAACTTTTTTTCAAGTACTTCCTTTAATATATCAGCTCTTAGCCTTTCCTCAGCATACATCTTTTTAAGCCGTGCATTTTCCGATTCTAACTCCTTTAATTTAGTAATCATCGGTAAAGCCATACCACCATACTTTGATCTCCATTTATAAAATGTCGCTGATGGTATTTTGTGCTCTCTCAGTATAGACGCTACAGGCATCCCACCGCTCGCTTGCTTTAAGATAGACATGATTTGGCTATCACTGTGCTTTGATATTGTCATTTATAGAATCTCCTCCTTTGTTTCTAGAAAATTCTACTCCTTTTGTCGATTGTTTTTGGGGGGGTTACCTTAATGTTTCTGTGGATTGCATAATAGGACGATATCCTACAAACAACTAATAACTTTATGCATCTAATGTGTTACAATCATAATACACATGTATTACAACTATATTATTATTTTACTGATTTTTATTACTTTGAATTATCACTTATGTATTACAATTGTAATACTGTTTTTTGTATCTTACTAGTTTTAGCTAGACAATAATTTAATTTTGTGGTACGTGTGTAATACACTTGTATCACATGGAGATTGTGTATGTCATCTAAAATTATTGCAATAATAAATCAAAAAGGTGGTGTAGGTAAATCTACTATTGCCGTTAATCTTTCCTTTGGTTTATATAAAAAAACATCGCGTGTACTGCTTATAGACCTTGATCCTCAGGCTCATTCTAGTTGTATATATTGTCCGGAAACAGTTTCATACGATAAAACAGTTGCTACTGCTTTTATTAATAAGAAGATAGATATTAATAATCTAATATTAGAAGCAATAGTACATAATGAAAAATTAAATAATTTAAAAATTATTCCTTCTAATATAAAACTTGCAACTGTTATTGAGCAAATTAGTAGTACCGTTTACAGAGAAAGAATATTACAAAACCACTTAAATACTATAAAAAAAGATTATGATTACATAATTCTAGATTGCCCACCAACGCTAGGCATTTTAGCCGTAAATGCTATATATTGTGCAAATTCAATAATTATCCCTACAAATTATGGGAGGTATTCACTAGATGGAATGGCTGACTTATTAACAGCAATACAGGAAATCAAAGAGGAACATGATTATAAATTTTTTATTTTAAAAAATTTATATGAACAAAAAAATTCTCAAACTAATAGGTACATTAATGAACAGTTAAATGCTTTGGATAAACATTTATTAACGACTATTATTCGGAAAAATGAAGCGATTAACCAAGCCCAAATTAACAACCTTCCTATACAAATATTTAATAGTTCTTCAAAAGGTGCACAAGATTTTAGCCTACTAGTAGAAGAGGTAATACATTATGCGTAAATCTAAAATAAACCCATTAACAGAAAGTAAACTTTCAAAAACTGTTGCAAAAATAATTGCAGAAAAACCTATAGAAAAAAGTGGCTTTATTACCTCATCCAATAACAAAACAACTCATTATAAGACAAAAACATTTCGTTTAAGACAACTAGACGCAGAAAATCTTATAAAAATTGTTAAAGTAATTAATAATCATAATCATAGAAAAATATATTCAGATTCTGAAGTTATTAGAGGCTTAATTAATTTTATATCGGATAACTTAGATGCTAATATAAAAAAACTAACCAGCTATATCAATTCCTCTTCATAACACAATAATATTACCTATGTATTACTAATGTAATACGGATATTATATAATGTAGTTAAAAATATTACAAAAAATATAAATAAATAATATTTTTTGTTGTATTATAAAAATAACTGTTGTAGTGTGTATTAAAGTTTGAATTAAAAATGATTTATCTCAGTGAACAAGAAAGCGACTTCTGATGGGAAAGTTAAAATTTCCATTAATATCCCTGAAAGATTATTAATAGAATTAGATTATTATAGGACTCAGGAAAATCAGGACCGGTCTATTTGGATTACTAGTGCTATAATGGAAAAATTAGCGTCTGTAAAATTACAGAAGCATAAGGAATAAACTATAGGAGTTAAGTTTCTAAATACTATAGAAACCCAACGCCCACAAGGATGAAGATATTTTAAATAAAATGCGTCCAACATTTTGCTATCTACATCTATATGTGTACTACTTTTTTATCAAAAAGTCAAGGGTTTTAGGTACTTAGCTCCATAAAAGGAGCATAAAATGCAATTATTTTATCCACTTGGATTACCAAGTGAGAATATAGGTATACATAAATACCTTGATACCACAAAGAATCAATCATACATCCCAATAACTGGGTGTATTTTATCACACATATTAACTAGTCTTGAGTTATCTTCACTTGAGAAGATGTACTATATCTTAGCTGATTCTTTTTCTTATATTAACTCATCTAAAGGATGTAATAGATCTGTATCTCTACCTGCTAAAAGCTGGTCTTCTAGGCTATCTTGTTCTAAAGCTGAAGTATTTGTATTACAGAAATCCCTAGAGGATAAAGGATATTTCCTTGTGCATAGAGATAAGAATGATAAAGGACAAAATAATCGTAACATTATTACCACAACTATTCCGGACAAGGTGTTTAATGATCTTAAATATGAACCTGATAGGTTTAATTTAAGTGTTAATGATAATACAGAGGCTCAAGGTACTGATTATTCTCAGTCATATAATATAGATGCTATAGATAAAACCTTTTTACCTAATTTAGAAGGAAAAAGACAACATCTTGAAAAAACTAAGATGTTTATAAGAGTTCCTTATCAGTTCTTAAAGCAATTAAATTCTAATTGTAGCATTTCTGCAACATCTAAAGTAATAATGCTTTATCTTTTTACTAAGATTTATAAATCTTCTGCTAATAAGTACAATTATGACGATTCTGATAGTGCTTTAACTCATCATTCATACTCTATTGTTATTGCTTATAGAGAATTACAAAAAGAACTTAAATTACATAGGAATTCTATTTCTAAAGCATTAAAGATTTTAGAAGATAATAATTTTATCTCTAAACAGAGATTTTTCATAAAAGATACAGAAGATTACAACAGCAGCAGAGTTGATAAATCTTTATGGCGAATATCTCTTCTCAATGCAACTCTCATAACTAATCTTAATGATCAGTATACACAAGGCATAGTAGGACAAAATTACCAAGAGCATATAGGTCAGCAGCAAGCAGTAATGAGCGATCAAACTAAGGTGGAATATAACAACAACGAAGCCTTGGAATCCGCTAAGGAATGGGAATGCACTAAATATGACCCTGCTTGCACTGATTCTGGTCGATTATATAATAAAGACTTTGTATTAAAGAATAGTATTATTGAAAATATAGATTATATAGATGCTAAAAAAGAACTTTTGGAAAACGAGCAAAGCTCGTTTCCATCTGAATCTTATAACAATTCTTTTAAAAGTTCTATTAAAGCTAAACCATCTTGTTCTGATACTACCTCTGAGTCTGCTCCAAGAACCATCGAAGATATAGCTGAACATAAGGAACTAAGACACTTCTACCCACTTTCTGAAAAAGATGTAGATACGCTTAACTTTAGAGCTGGTAGAGAATTTAGTAATAATTTTATGAATCAGTTACTGTTAAAGCTCTACATCAAATATCCTGAGAAGAGATTTAAGAACAAATTTACCTTTTTAAGCTATATGGCAAAGATACTAAAAAACGAGCAGCATCAAGGACCTTTAGTAAATCATACAACATTTAGGTTCAGCTGTAATATAGGCACGATAGAGACAAACTTACTCGAATATGAGAAATACCTAAACCAAATAGAAAGCTCATTTGATACTAGTAAAGAGATGCAGGTACGGAAGAAGATAGCAGGAAGATTTAGTACTGAGATAGCATATAAAATACTAACGAAAGTGCAATTTAAGACAAACAATGATAATAGCTTTATTACCGCGTTAATTCCAAAAATACTAGACTTAAGGGGGATACAAACAGAAAGTTTAAGTGAGCAACAAATAGCAACTTTAAGCGAACAATTAGAAGCAGTATATGGTGTAAACGGTTATTATGTGGCTGTGGTTGGGGATGTAAAGCCTGAGGATGTAGAATCTGCTAAAGATAGCAGATTGGCAGGAGGAAGAAGAGTAGAGATAAAAAAGCAATATTCTCAAATCAAAGACCGTGATATTATTGCTAAAAGCAAAGATATTGGAAGTTTAGATAGCAGTAAGGAATTCGATACAACCAATAAAAACACAGTGTGGGGTCAAATTAGAAAGGGATTGAAAGAAGAGTTAGGTGAGGCTATAGATGAGGCTTGGTTTTCTAAAGCAGTAGCTACACATTGTAACGATACAAAGACATTGACCCTAACAATGCCAACAAGGTTTATGTCTGATTGGGTACGTAATAATTACTCATATGTGATACGAAGGGTTGGAGGTGGTACAGGAATCAAGAGGGTGGAGTATAGGTATGAGTGATATTTTAGAGAAAGCAAAAAATACAGGTAATTTAATCATGAGCCAACGTTATATTACTACCCTTGGGTGTAGAAGTCAAGATTTAATCTTACAGACATTATAAAAATTATATCTGAATGTCTGATAAGTTATGACTGTCAGATGAGTATTCAAGATATAAGATTTCGTTATTCTTTTCAACAGCTAACTTTTTACTATCCATAAAAGTCTGCATAGGTGTTTTTCCATAGCAATATTTACCGGAATGCGGTCTTTCATTATTATAATATTCTAGCCAAATATCAAGATCTAGTTGTAGATCATCAAGATCAGTATAGATCTTTTTACGCATAGCAGTATCAAAGAATTCTTGTTTCATAGTTTTATTAAAACGTTCACACATACCATTTGTTTGAGGAGAATATGCTTTAGTAGTAGTATGCTCAATACCCTCAATGCTTAAGAACAATTCAAAAGCATGATGTTCTATATT
Source organism: Rickettsia senegalensis (assembly GCF_056135685.1). Classification (NCBI taxonomy): domain Bacteria; kingdom Pseudomonadati; phylum Pseudomonadota; class Alphaproteobacteria; order Rickettsiales; family Rickettsiaceae; genus Rickettsia; species Rickettsia senegalensis. The sequence goes on from NZ_JBVYTQ010000003.1 coordinate 26,816, forward strand.
ACCTTTATACTCACCACCTCTATCAGTTAAAATACGAAGTACTGGTATTTGCTGACTCTCATACCATGGTAACACTCTATCATTAAGCATGTCAGCAGCGGTAAGTGCTGTTTTATCAGTATATAGTTTAGCCTCTGCAACCCGAGTGTAACTATCAATAAACACTTGAGAATATACCTTGCCTATGCCTTTAAAATTACCTACATAATATGTGTCTTGGCATCCTAGATAACCTGGATGCTGTGTATCAATCTCACCATGAGCTTCTTTCTCGCTACGCCGTTTCTCTAATACTTGTAACTGAGCTTCGGTAAGAACAATACCATCCTGAGCCATTTTGGCTTCTAATGCTTTAAGTCTTTTATTGATATTATTTAAATCATTACGTAGCCAAATAGATCTAACTCCTCCAGGTGATACAAGAATACCAGTCTTTTTAAGCTCATTTGATACTCGCAGCTGACCATAAGCGGGGTATTCTATTGCCATATCTAATACTGCTCTCTCTACGGCAGGATCAACTCTATTCGCTATAATTGGCTTCTTCCGACTAATCTCATATAATGCTTCTTCTCCTCCTGTTTCATATAACTCTTTAAACCTATAATAACTGTCTCTACTGTAGCCCATAGCTTTACATGCTGACGATATACTACCAAGACTCCTAGCTAATTCTAGTAATCCTATTTTTGGCTTTATTATTTTTTGATTTAGATTCATCTCTAATCCTCCATTTAATATTATCTTAATTTTACTAAATGTAAGATTAAATCTCAACTATTACAGATAATCAGAGGTATTTAATGAGGTCTCAACAAGAAGATGAGTGATAACGCATCACGCATTGTACATTAACTTGCATCATAATTTTATTATGCCTTTAAACCAAGAAATGCAATTATATATTAAAGCAAAGGATTAGAAAAATGCCAGGACTAAACAAAACATATAATTACGACATGTTGAAGCAAATTAAAAGCCATCAATTTGCAGGATCAACACTACTGCTAAATGATTTGAAAACTGAGGCTATACAGTATTATGCTCGAATGCTAAATTGTGTTTATGGTTGCGGGGGTAATTATATCCAAGGTAAGCAATACTTGTCCCAGATCGGTTTAAATGTAGAGGCTCAAGAATTCATACCTAGTTTAAGAGGAGGTAACAATAATAATATAGAGGTAATCGGCCACGGTAGCAACATACAGTTTGATTAAAACACAAGTTAAACCTTTGTGCTTCTAATTTTAAACATAGTTCATAAAAGCGATTTCACAAAACTCTTATATCTCAAAAAAAGTAGCACTCTATCTGTCCAAAAAGGGTCGTTTTCGGACATCTCTAATTCTAATGTCCCAAAAATATATTGACCTACTTTAGGACATATGTTATATTCAGGACACCCTTTTTGATACAATTAATGTAACACAATATAATAATATAACATAATGTCTCGTACCTTCATCTATGCTCGTGTCTCTACAATTGACCAAAGCCCAGAAAATCAAGTTCAAGAAATCAAAACAGCAGGTTTTAATATCGAACCTCATAGAGTAATTACTGAAACAGTATCTGGATCAATGCCAATTAGCAGACGCAAAGGATTTGCACGTCTGCTCGATAAAATGGAAAAAAATGATCTGCTAGTCGTAACAAAACTAGATCGATTAGGGCGTAATGCTATTGATGTCAGTACTACTGTTGCTAAATTAGAAATAATGGGCATTAAAGTCCACTGTCTGGCACTTGGAGGTATAGATCTTGCTAGTTCAGCAGGAAAAATGACTATGGGCGTAATTAATATCGTAGCACAATTTGAACGTGACTTATTAATTGAACGTACGCAGTCCGGTCTTGCTAGAGCTAAATCAAACGGTAAAATTCTTGGGCGCCCTCAAATCTTATCAGAATCACAAAAAATACATGTCGTACAACAATTACAAGATGGCATGACTATTGCAGCTATTGCAAAACATTTTAATATAAGTAGACAAACTATTATGCGTATTAGAAATAATTGTAACTTCTAATATGCCTATGATTGATGATATAGTTCCAATATAGTTAAACTATAACCATTAAATTTTATTAAAATTTAATAATAACGGTATAAGATGAGGAAGAATAAAAATATGAGCAAAATAATAGCATCTTTTATAATAGCAGCTGGTATCATAATCTCAGCTTCTCTAGTCAGTAATTCATTCTTAAAAGCAAAATTACTTGATAGAACAGTTGTTGTGCTAGGGTTAGCAGAAAAAGAAGTTAGCGCAGATCTTGCAATATGGCCGATCACCATTGCAGCTACCGGTAATAATTTATCAGAAATTAATAAGAAAATAGAAACTGATAGAGCTGCTATAATTAGCTTTTTAGTTGATCAAGGTTTTAACAAAGAGGAGATTTCTCTTGGTAATTATCAGTTAAATGATTTAATGATTAATAGTTAGCGAGACTCAAATATTCAAAATTCTCGTTATATTATTAATGCAACAATTATTCTTAAAAGCAAAAATGTGAATTTGGTCGATAAAGTAAGTAAGAAAAAAATCTATTTATTCAAAAAGGCATTACATTTGGTACTGATGGCAATAATAATAGAGAGCCATATTATGAATATACTAAATTCAATGATATTAAACCAGAAATGCTAACTGAAGCTATTAAAAATGCTCGATTATCAGCAGCAAGATTTGCGAATGATTCCGGTAGTAAAGTTGGTCAATTAAAAAAGCTAATCAAGGTATATTTTCTATAAGCCCTGCTTTGCAAACTTCTTCTGACGATTACTTGAACAACCAAATGGCTTCGAAGTCTATAAATAAAAAAATACGAGTCGTAACCACTTTAGAGTATTTTTTAAATTAATATATATACACATAATGTAATAGTTGAGATTTAATCTTACATTTAGTAAAATTAAGATAATATTAAATGGAGGATTAGAGATGAATCTAAATCAAAAAATAATAAAGCCAAAAATAGGATTACTAGAATTAGCTAGGAGTCTTGGTAGTATATCGTCAGCATGTAAAGCTATGGGCTACAGTAGAGACAGTTATTATAGGTTTAAAGAGTTATATGAAACAGGAGGAGAAGAAGCATTATATGAGATTAGTCGGAAGAAGCCAATTATAGCGAATAGAGTTGATCCTGCCGTAGAGAGAGCAGTATTAGATATGGCAATAGAATACCCCGCTTATGGTCAGCTGCGAGTATCAAATGAGCTTAAAAAGACTGGTATTCTTGTATCACCTGGAGGAGTTAGATCTATTTGGCTACGTAATGATTTAAATAATATCAATAAAAGACTTAAAGCATTAGAAGCCAAAATGGCTCAGGATGGTATTGTTCTTACCGAAGCTCAGTTACAAGTATTAGAGAAACGGCGTAGCGAGAAAGAAGCTCATGGTGAGATTGATACACAGCATCCAGGTTATCTAGGATGCCAAGACACATATTATGTAGGTAATTTTAAAGGCATAGGCAAGGTATATTCTCAAGTGTTTATTGATAGTTACACTCGGGTTGCAGAGGCTAAACTATATACTGATAAAACAGCACTTACCGCTGCTGACATGCTTAATGATAGAGTGTTACCATGGTATGAGAGTCAGCAAATACCAGTACTTCGTATTTTAACTGATAGAGGTGGTGAGTATAAAGGTAATATAGAACATCATGCTTTTGAATTGTTCTTAAGCATTGAGGGTATTGAGCATACTACTACTAAAGCATATTCTCCTCAAACAAATGGTATGTGTGAACGTTTTAATAAAACTATGAAACAAGAATTCTTTGATACTGCTATGCGTAAAAAGATCTATACTGATCTTGATGATCTACAACTAGATCTTGATATTTGGCTAGAATATTATAATAATGAAAGACCGCATTCCGGTAAATATTGCTATGGAAAAACACCTATGCAGACTTTTATGGATAGTAAAAAGTTAGCTGTTGAAAAGAATAACGAAATCTTATATCTTGAATACTCATCTGACAGTCATAACTTATCAGACATTCAGATATAATTTTTATAATGTCTGTAAGATTAAATCTTGACTTCTACATAGCTCTGCAACCCGAGTGTAACTATCAATAAACACTTGAGAATATACCTTGCCTATGCCTTTAAAATTACCTACATAATATGTGTCTTGGCATCCTAGATAACCTGGATGCTGTGTATCAATCTCACCATGAGCTTCTTTCTCGCTACGCCGTTTCTCTAATACTTGTAACTGAGCTTCGGTAAGAACAATACCATCCTGAGCCATTTTGGCTTCTAATGCTTTAAGTCTTTTATTGATATTATTTAAATCATTACGTAGCCAAATAGATCTAACTCCTCCAGGTGATACAAGAATACCAGTCTTTTTAAGCTCATTTGATACTCGCAGCTGACCATAAGCGGGGTATTCTATTGCCATATCTAATACTGCTCTCTCTACGGCAGGATCAACTCTATTCGCTATAATTAGCTTCTTCCGACTAATCTCATATAATGCTTCTTCTCCTCCTGTTTCATATAACTCTTTAAACCTATAATAACTGTCTCTACTGTAACCCATAGCTTTATATGCTGACGATATACTACCAAGACTCCTAGCTAATTCTAGTAATCCTATTTTTGGCTTTATTATTTTTTGATTTAGATTCATCTCTAATCCTCCATTTAATATTATCTTAATTTTACTAAATGTAAGATTAAATCTCAACTATTACAATTTATGATTCCAACCAAAACCTTTGATATTACGTAAATATAAAAAGCAGAGGCCAAGGCCTCAGTTCTTTTGATCACCTACTAAACGCATTAGCTGGCCTGCTATAATATCATCCTCAGATGATAGCTTCCTTTTATATCTATAGCATGTTTCGCTGACACCAAAGATCTTGCATGCACTCCTTATAGAAATATCTTTTTCTCCAGATATTATTTTAGCCATCTCCCGCCTTTGAGATGGCTTCCTAACTTTTTTTCAAGTACTTCCTTTAATATATCAGCTCTTAGCCTTTCCTCAGCATACATCTTTTTAAGCCGTGCATTTTCCGATTCTAACTCCTTTAATTTAGTAATCATCGGTAAAGCCATACCACCATACTTTGATCTCCATTTATAAAATGTCGCTGATGGTATTTTGTGCTCTCTCAGTATAGACGCTACAGGCATCCCACCGCTCGCTTGCTTTAAGATAGACATGATTTGGCTATCACTGTGCTTTGATATTGTCATTTATAGAATCTCCTCCTTTGTTTCTAGAAAATTCTACTCCTTTTGTCGATTGTTTTTGGGGGGGTTACCGGATTAACAATAGGTTTTGATACTTATGCTCAAGATAACATGCTGCTTGGTATGAGTTATACGAAAGCAGATAATCATCTGAAATTCAGTAATAACAAATTAGGCGATAGATCGAAAGTAACGAGTGATTTCTATTCGGTATATGGACAGGTAGAGCCATACAATAAAAATATATTCATAAGTGGTATAGGGATATACGGCATAAGTAATATAAAAAGCAGCGCAAGAAGAGGTTTAGATAGTAGTGCTATAAGTAGTCATAAGGCATATAGCAATATCATGCAGGGCATGGTTAGCACTCAATATAAATTATCTGAGCGACTAAAGATTGTGCCGCAATTAGGCATAAAATACAGCAAGATACGAGATGCATCGTATGATGAAGTATCAGCAGGAGGAGCGCAAGAGGAGTGCAATTTATCTGTTGCAAGAACTAAAGAAAGAATTATAGAGACAATGGCAGGTATCAAGATGAATTATGATCATCACTTAAGTAAAAGTGTCAGTATAGCACCTGTTATTTATGGTTTTGTACATAAGGACGTAGCTGTAAAAATGCCTGTGATTAGATCTCGGATGCAACGAGCTACTAATAATGCAGTATTGCCTGATGTCAGTATTAGCAGGTCTAGATTAAACTTTAGCTATGGTACTGGATTTAGTGTGCAAGCGAAGAATATAGAAATGGGTATATTTTATAATGGTAGTAAAGCGAGAAGATATATATCGCATGCGGGTAGTATGAAGCTAAAAATTAATATTTAAGTTTTATCACAGGTGATGAGTATGAAGCAAGTAGAAATACAGAATTTTAACAAGGCATTAATGAGAGCTGCAGCAGAAGGTAATTTAGAGGCGGTAAAAAAGCTTGCGCTTTGTGGTGCTGATATATATTTTAGGGATCATCAAGGGGATACTGCATTATCGCTTGCAGCAGGTAGCGGTTATTTAGATATTTTAGAATATTTAAGCAGTCTGAAGAAAAGTTAAAGTACAAATATAATAATACAAAATCAATATATGGAGAAACCAAAATACCTAAGACTAAATTACCAACTATGAAAGAGGGGATTGTGATACTGGATAACAATAAAGGAATGGATGGCTTAGACGAAGTAGCGATCGGAAACAAACAAGATGATAGTATTGAGCGTGGTATTTCTAATACATCTACTGACTCAGGGTATAGTGATAGAACATTTTATGGTTCAGAATATATATTGATAGATGTGATGCGAAATATGTATCTACGCAAGATGCTTGAAGCTACAGATCATATTATGAATGAGCTGGATCAATTAAAAACAGCATCACTTAATAGTGCTGATTTATATAAAGAATATTATACATTGAGTCGTGCAAACCCAAATACTACAGAAAATGAAGGTAAAGCGGCCATAAGTTTTATCTCTGTCCAATTAGCAATGGATAAGCAAATACAACGAATATTAGAGTTTAATGCACATCTAAAGCCGGAAGATTTTACGTCATTGCAGAAAGAAGTCGCTGATTTTAAAGAGGCATCAGATAATGTAATGTTTACACAAGGTCCTGAGGTCGTAATAAATAATTATAAAAAACGGCAAGTTACTCAAGAGTTGATAATTACATTATTAAATGACTTTAAAAGTATAGAGTCATTTATAAGTGACGAGCTTATTAAAGTAGCTCAAAATAATAATGGTCAAATAACGCATACGCCAGACTTTAGAGCAGCACGTGCTTCACTTCTATCAGCAAGTGCTAGCAATGAAGAGAATCAAGGAAAAGCGGTGATAAGTTTAGAGGAGACTATACGGGGAATAAGTAAAAAGTTAGACAAAACATTAACTGAGAACAAGGATTTATTATTAGAGGGTAAGCTTATAGCGTTTAAGAAGCAGGTGAAGCAGTTGCAGGACACTCTGACTACTCAAATATATACTAAGCAAGGAGTAATGGAATTAATAGAAAAGCGTTCCATTGCTAGACTATTTGACAAAGTTTTTATTATGTCTTTAGACGATAATAAAAAGCCAATCCCGATTCATCCTAAAATACGTAAAGATTTTACAGAGCAAATGACACCATATATTCATATGCCTAAGGAATTAATGCAAGGCATATTAAGAAAAGATGATGTATCTCAATTAGAGCAGGCAATAAACGGCGAGATAGTCACGCGTTTTACCAAAGACGGTGATGGTAAAACATGGGGTATTTTAGATGAGGATAAAATTACTGCGATTAATATTGTACAAGCTATTAGCATGACCAATCAATTGCTTAAAACTGCGTATAAGCTTGGTATAGCTTCAGAGCAACAACGCATAAGTAACCCGAATATATTATCACCAAAAGTACTACATGGCAAGCATACACAGAACGAGATGAATAGGCGTAATAATCGAGTAAATAATGTACAGCAACTAAGCAAGTAATATTTTATAGAAAGTTCGAGCATTCAGTACAAAGCTGATAAAACCACTACAATTATTTAAGTAAAAAAATAGGAACATAAAACAATGAGTAGAAAAGAAAGTAAGAAAAATAAATTAAATGATTTTCATAAAGCACAACTAGAGAACCATAAGGAGATATTTGCGAGCGTTGAGCCTATTATAACGCAGGATGGTAAGGCTCAAGGACATCAGAATGATATTAAGGAAAAGAAAGAAAGTAAGATTAGGCGAGTTCTTTCTAAATTATTTAGAGTGTCGCATAAGAGCAATAAAAAAATAGTTGCAGCTAAAAGTAGTAAGCTAGATCAAAATAATAATCTAGAGGTTTACGATGCTATAGAAGCAAAGATTAAACAGATGAATTCAGCTGAGATATTACAATTTTTAAATAGAGATGAAATACAACAATCGGGGGGCAGTGATAAGGGTAATGTTAAGGTTAATAGTGTTAATATTGAAGAACAGATAAAGAATATGGATTCAAAACAGATACTAGAGTTTTTAAATCGAGATAGCTTAGAGGGGTCTAAAAACTATAGCTTAGAAAGTAGTAAGATTCAGGATAAGCAAGATACGGCGATAGATGTAGAGAATAAAATTAAAAATATGAATTCAGCTGAGATATTACAGTTTTTAAATACAGATGATTTATCGAATAAAAAAATAGTTGGGGCAAATGAGCTCACAATGCAAGGTAAAGTAGCTGTAGAAAATAAATCCGCTGTATCTTGGGTTTCGACTACCACGCAAAGTAAGAGTAATCAAGACAGAGGCAGATAAATAATCAGTATTCTCGGTAATAATCATGAATAGCACTAATAGAGTTAAACGTGGCAGATTTATAACATTAGAAGGTGTAGATGGCAGTGGTAAATCCACGCAATGCTGGGTCGTGCCTCCGTATTGCAGTTTAGAGTAAATAGTCTATAATCCTCAAACAGTAATAAGAGAGAATTATAGTTAAGGAGTTATGGCAAAAATAGATGTTATAATGGACTGAGAAAACTGGACAGAAAAAATAGTACTCAAGTTTCCGAAATAAGTTACAATAAATAGGTAAAACTTAGGAGGAAAGATGAAGAAAAATAAGGTTAGGATTTTCAGTAGTGAAGAAAAGACTAAGGTAGTATTAGAATTAATAAAAGAGGATGCTACCTTAAGTCAATTAGCATCAAAATATGAGATAAGCTCCAAGACAATTCAGAATTGGAAAAAGCAGTTTGTTGCTAATGCAGCTCTAGCTTTTGAGCCAGCTAAAGTTTTGAGTGAATATCAAGAACAAATTAGTGATCTCAAAGAACAAAATGATGAACTAGCTAAAGCTCTTGGGAAAGCTACGGTGGAGAGGGACTGGGCTGTGGGAAAGCTAAAAAGCTTGGACTTATCAAATAGAAAGAGTCTTGTCCAGTCCAAGCTAGATCAACTACCAAAGACAAGACAATGTGAGTTGCTAGATATTAGTCGCTCTACAACATATTATAAAGTTAAACCGCTTAGTGTAGATAAATTAAGTATCTTAAATAGAATAGATGAAATATATACAGATAATCCCGAATTTGGTTATCGTTATATTTATCATCAGTTATTAGAGGATGGTTTTTCAATTGGCAGAGATCGAGTATTAAAATATATGAGGATGATGGGAATAGAAGCCATTTATCCTCATAAGAGAAAGTCTACTTCTGTAAAGGATAATGAGCATAAAGTATACAGTTATTTACTTGATCAATATTGGACTAAATCTAGAACAACAAAAACAGTACATGTACCTAATGTCAATGAGGTTTGGAGTGGTGACATTACTTACATTAGAACTCATGATGGCTTTATGTATATGGCGGCTATTATAGACTGGCATAGCAAAGCTATATTAAGTTATAAATTATCCAATTCTATGGATGCAACTCTTGTTACTGATGTCTTGAAGGATGCCCTTAATAAATATAATGCTCCAAAGATATTTAATAGTGATCAGGGTAGTCAATATACTAGTCATGACCATATACAGATACTAAAAGATAATAATATTCAAATCTCAATGAATGGAAAAGGTCGAAGTATTGATAATATCGTAATAGAGAGATTTTTTAGGACTATAAAATATAACTGTATATTTATTAATGATTTTAAAAATATTAAAGAACTGAGGATAGGTATTGATAATTATCTGTATAAGTATAATTATCAAAGATTTCATTCGGGTATTGGTTACAAAAAACCTATGGATGTTTATCTGAATTATACGCAAAATTATTATCAATTAGCTGCTTAACAATATAATAAAAATAGGAAACGAATTTGATTATTTTTTGTCTTGATTTCTCAGTCCATTATAGTGAGGCTAGCAGCTCTATACCTAAGATAGGATTTGATGGAGTAATAGGATGGCTTGTTAAAGGCAAGCTAGTTAGTCGGCTAATGCATAGTAGTGAAGATAGCTCTACAGCAGAGGTAAGAGTAGATTTACCAGGAGAGGATGAGTTTGTGGAAGTAAAGCTACCTATTACTAAGGAGACAAGTAGTTTAGATAATAGTAATCCCAAAAATATCGATGCATTAGTAGCGGTAGGTCGTAAGTATGTAGAAGACCACACAGAGCAGTTACAGAAGCTATGTGATAATTTAGTAAAATATGTAGAGCTCGAGACTCAAGCTATGACCCATGAGAAAGCAGCAGAAGATATAGGGGTAGCCATAGAACTTGGCTCAGGCTTAGATATTGATAATAGTAACAATGATACTACTATTATCAATAAGGAGGCTATAGCCGTTACATCTGATGATATAGCAAATAGTAATGAAAATGCTAAAGAGAAAGAGAGTGAGGATAGTACATTAGTGCAGGCTCAAGGTGCTAATAAGGGCGGTGGTGATGATATTGTAAGTAACTATATTATCACCAACGAAAATAGAGAGCAGATACTTGAAGGTATCAAGCAGTATCTCACATCATTTGCAAATGATAATCCTGATTTAAAAACAAATATTGATCAGTATTTAGTAGCTGTGAATGATTATAGTAATCAGGACTTAGAGAAGCTAATACTAGATTTTGCAGAAGGGCAAAAGGTAGTAAAAGAAATGGAGCTACATGAGGCAGAAAGCGTGCTTGCACCTTATATGAGTTGCGGCATGGAAGCTAATCAAGAAGCTATGGAACTTGAAGGGATAGACGATGAGGTATCAAATCATGAGATCTTGGCGTGAAGAATAATAAGGAGTAAATTTGCTATGCAGTATAAAAGCTATAATGTAATAACTGAATCTTTAAATAAAAAGGTTAAGATTTTAGAAAATAAGGTTAAGATTTTAGATCGTCTAAGAACCTCAAATGAGGTAGCAACTAAAGAAGATATGCAAATATTGTCTATATCTACCACATTAGAGAAAGAAGAAATTGCACTAATACTTGAATATAAAGCAAAATCTAGGGAAAAGAAGGAGCAGCATTATCAAACAACGCTCATTGCAACACTAGATGACCGTAATAGATTAATAGAGAAGATTAAAGAAAATGTTACAGATGGCAAACCGTTTGAATATGATATAATTATGAATACGGAGGGTTATCATTGCACGCCTGTACATTTAACGTTCGATAAAGATAAATTGAAAATATTTACAATTGATGCTGCTGATGCACCATCTATTACATATATGCAATTTCTATTCCAGTTAGAAGACATTAAAGATATAGAGAAAGAAATAAATGCTCATTCAGGTTCTATACAAAAAGATAATTTTAGTTGTGCTATATTTAGTATCCAGGATTTGAATACTATGTCAAAGTTAGGTAGTACATTAGGGGAGTATTTACCTCAAATAATGCAGTTAGATATAGCTAAGCTACACCCGCGATTTGTTAAGAATGCACAAAGTATTCAGACTATCCGTAATAATTTAGCAGATCCAAGAAATAGTGCTTTAAAAGTAAGTAAAAATGAAGATTTAAAAGAGTATACTAATAAATATTCTATTAATATAGGGGAACAAAAGAAGAGGAATTATGCAATCACTTATAAAACACTCAAATACCTCAATGCTGCACAAAAAGAACTTAATGATGCATTTAAATCAGGAGGAAATGAGTTAGTAAAAAATATAATACGGAAAAGAACTGGTGGCATAATTTTTGAGGAGTCAAAATATAATTTTGATAATATTAAAATGCAACAAAAACAAAAAGATAATTTATCAGCTGTTGAAAGACTTAATGCAAGTAGAGTGCGATCTAAATCACCACAACCTAGCACATCAGGGATGGGAAGATAGTAGATACAGAGTAATACTGCCTAGAGCATAATGTTGCATATTACCACGATATATGGTGCTATACTTAAGTATAAGGTATAAGTGTTTTTAGTAAGGCAAGTTAAATTAAAAAGAGTATTATTATGAGTTACAATCAAGAAGGATACGAATTTAAAATGACGCAAGCATTTAACTGTTTAAATTGTAATAGTTGAGATTTAATCTTACATTTAGTAAAATTAAGATAATATTAAATGGAGGATTAGAGATGAATCTAAATCAAAAAATAATAAAGCCAAAAATAGGATTACTAGAATTAGCTAGGAGTCTTGGTAGTATATCGTCAGCATATAAAGCTATGGGTTACAGTAGAGACAGTTATTATAGGTTTAAAGAGTTATATGAAACAGGAGGAGAAGAAGCATTATATGAGATTAGTCGGAAGAAGCCAATTATAGCGAATAGAGTTGATCCTGCCGTAGAGAGAGCAGTATTAGATATGGCAATAGAATACCCCGCTTATGGTCAGCTGCGAGTATCAAATGAGCTTAAAAAGACTGGTATTCTTGTATCACCTGGAGGAGTTAGATCTATTTGGCTACGTAATGATTTAAATAATATCAATAAAAGACTTAAAGCATTAGAAGCCAAAATGGCTCAGGATGGTATTGTTCTTACCGAAGCTCAGTTACAAGTATTAGAGAAACGGCGTAGCGAGAAAGAAGCTCATGGTGAGATTGATACACAGCATCCAGGTTATCTAGGATGCCAAGACACATATTATGTAGGTAATTTTAAAGGCATAGGCAAGGTATATTCTCAAGTGTTTATTGATAGTTACACTCGGGTTGCAGAGGCTAAACTATATACTGATAAAACAGCACTTACCGCTGCTGACATGCTTAATGATAGAGTGTTACCATGGTATGAGAGTCAGCAAATACCAGTACTTCGTATTTTAACTGATAGAGGTGGTGAGTATAAAGGTAATATAGAACATCATGCTTTTGAATTGTTCTTAAGCATTGAGGGTATTGAGCATACTACTACTAAAGCATATTCTCCTCAAACAAATGGTATGTGTGAACGTTTTAATAAAACTATGAAACAAGAATTCTTTGATACTGCTATGCGTAAAAAGATCTATACTGATCTTGATGATCTACAACTAGATCTTGATATTTGGCTAGAATATTATAATAATGAAAGACCGCATTCCGGTAAATATTGCTATGGAAAAACACCTATGCAGACTTTTATGGATAGTAAAAAGTTAGCTGTTGAAAAGAATAACGAAATCTTATATCTTGAATACTCATCTGACAGTCATAACTTATCAGACATTCAGATATAATTTTTATAATGTCTGTAAGATTAAATCTTGACTTCTACAGGCATACCAAAGCCATCGTTGTCTGGATTTATTCTGTACATAAGACCATTGTTCATCTATCTCAGGAGCAATAATTACTTCTGTTGTACTGATAAAATGATTTATTGTTTTTTAATACTAGATTTTTTTAAAACACGGATAACTGTATTGATACCCACTTTTAATACTCTTACTGTATCTCTAACTCCAGAGCCGTTGATTGACATTTCTACTATTTGCTCCTTAACTCCAGGCTTAGATGCATTATTAATATACTCCAATTGAAAATATCGATTACACCGCTTGCATTGATATCTCTGTTGTTTTGAAATTGAATATCCTGACTTTATTACTTCTTCTGTGTTGTTACAATATCTACACTTAACATCTATTTTTGCCATAACTCCTTAACTATAATTCTCTCTTATTACTGTTTGAGGATTATAGACTATTTACTCTAAACTGCAATACGGAGGCACGACCAACAAAAACTACAAGATGATGAAGTGACTATTGGTATGATCAATGGTCTTGCTCATACAGCAAGAGGAGGCGATTTAATAAAAATAGAAGCTTCAAAATACAAAGGTGACGGCAAGATTAAAGCAACAGGCAAACTTGGCGAAGTACTAAAAGAGTCAATAGATGCTGCAATGACCTGTTTAAAATCAAGCATAGATGCTAAAACCAAGGAAATCAGCAATGACATCTTAAAGACTCATGACATACATATACATCTGCCAGCAGGGGCAACGCCTAAGGACGGACCATCTGCAGGGATAACTATATATACAGCTCTTTACTCACTACTTAGTAACAAAAAGATCAGACAAGATGTAGCAATGACTGGTGAGATTACATTAAAGGGTAGGGTGCTTGAGATAGGAGGGCTTAAAGAAAAGCTAACAGCTGCAGTAAGAGAAGGTATTAAGGAAGTCATCATCCCTAAGGATAACGAGCGTGATTTAGCTGAGATACCTGAGGAAATTACAAAAGCACTAGTAATACATCCAGTATCAAATACTAGTGAGATACTAGGCATAGTATTTGATACCAAAGTATCTAATAAAAATATTAAACAAAAAACACCAAGGGAAAATATGGGTAAAGTATTGCAATTTCCTAAACAAAAGAAAAATAAAAAGAATTGACAGAGTTACCATGTACAATTAACGTTTTGTAAAAACTTAAGTTAAGTAATAAATAAATAGTAAAGCATTTTAGCGACAAAAGATTAGAATATAATAGAGGTTTTATGAGTAAAGATGACAAAGTAGGTGCACTATTATATAGTGGTGCACAAGTGAAAAATGTAATTAACCAAATAATAGGTCGTATTAACGCTTTTAATCCAACAGAAATACAGCAATTAAAATCTAGTGCCGCGTCTATATCAACTGAGGGGCTCGACCCTGAGATTGCACGTGAGTTAAAAGATTTAATCGCATCCATTGTCGAAAAAGAAAAAGAGGAGCAAAATAGTTTAATATCTAATATCTTGGCTGAAAATCAACGCATTTCTGATGAAACTGCTCAACTACAAGCGTGGAAAGAAGAAATGTTAAGGTCTATGGAAACGCAAGCTGCGTATAGTAATTTTGATGTTATAAGTGCAGAATATTTAAAGCAACAACAAGATCGCAATACAAATTTAGATGAAGCATTGGAAGTTACTAAATCGGGTGGAGAGATTAGTAAAGAATTAAAGGTGAAATTAGCAAAATCCTCCAAAGATATAGAAGAAGAAAAAGAGAAATGGTCAAAAATTGATAGCGCTAGAATTACTGCACACAATGAGCATGTACACCATTCAACCGAAATAGAAAAAATAGATCAAGAGAAAGCAAAATTAAATCATACGGTGCATGCTGATAGAATTGCATTTTTAAATCAGAAAAAGGATTTTCACATAGCACAACGTGAAGCAGCTAAAACTAAAATTAAAGAAACGACAAAACATTACGACGAAAGACAGAAGGAAGCTATAAAAATTATCAAAGGTCAAGAATTAGCCAAAAACCCTGATATAAAAAGTTTTTGGGTAGATCAAGCAAAAGTTTTTGAGAACAGGCATGGAATACATCCTGATACGGCTAAACATCCAATTAAGGTTTTAGATCAAGCTGGAAAAATAAGACGAAGTGCTGATCAAGGGAAAGATATGGGGGAACAAAATACAACAAACGACACACAGGTAGACAAAAGTGCCAAATCCAAAACACAGCAGAACGATAAGAATAATAGTAAAGATAAATGTTTAGGTAAAACAGATAAAAAGACTAAACAATGGAGTATTTAAATTTATTAAAATATAGAAGGAGAGCATAATATGTTTAAGAATATATTTAAAAAGAAAAATAATACTGATACAAATACTACACCTGAGTATTGGTACAAACTTGCAGAAAATTATTATCACGATAGACAAACATTAATTGATAATAATGAATCCCAAACAAAAATTGATGCTGCAGGAGTGCTAGCAGCTAAAGATTTTTGGGTTGCTATGTGCTTAGGACATGCAAAAGCCCCATTTTCTTTATATGCATGCTTTGGACAGGGTATTGGTGTAAAACAAGATAGTGATATAGCAAGCTTTATGTTTTCAGTAGCGCAGGAATTAAAAGATGGGAGAGTTGCTAGTAATGTATGCACGTTTTCTTTACCTATATCTTTTAAGGATAAAGTACATGAAACCGCTGCATTAATAAAAAATGTTAAAATACCTAAATCAGGGATTGATATGCAGCATGTTAATAAAAAGATGGAGGATTTTAGTAAAGTAATGATATTACCAGACGGTAGGGAGATTTTTAAACTAATAACAGATGGATATAATACATCTGATTCTAATACAGAAATATTAGGCGAGCAGGCTCACCATAGCGATTTTTAATGCCCAACGACTTCTGCCTTCATCTTTTTGTTTACTTAAAGATTTGGCAGGGGTAGTTTTCTTAAGGTTTTGATTTTGAGGAGCGGAAGATTTAACAGAATGTTTAATTGTGTGATTTGTAGACATAGTTACAACTTGTAATAGTTGAGATTTAATCTTACATTTAGTAAAATTAAGATAATATTAAATGGAGGATTAGAGATGAATCTAAATCAAAAAATAATAAAGCCAAAAATAGGATTACTAGAATTAGCTAGGAGTCTTGGTAGTATATCGTCAGCATATAAAGCTATGGGTTACAGTAGAGACAGTTATTATAGGTTTAAAGAGTTATATGAAACAGGAGGAGAAGAAGCGTTATATGAGATTAGTCGGAAGAAGCCAATTATAGCGAATAGAGTTGATCCTGCCGTAGAGAGAGCAGTATTAGATATGGCAATAGAATACCCCGCTTATGGTCAGCTGCGAGTATCAAATGAGCTTAAAAAGACTGGTATTCTTGTATCACCTGGAGGAGTTAGATCTATTTGGCTACGTAATGATTTAAATAATATCAATAAAAGACTTAAAGCATTAGAAGCCAAAATGGCTCAGGATGGTATTGTTCTTACCGAAGCTCAGTTACAAGTATTAGAGAAACGGCGTAGCGAGAAAGAAGCTCATGGTGAGATTGATACACAGCATCCAGGTTATCTAGGATGCCAAGACACATATTATGTAGGTAATTTTAAAGGCATAGGCAAGGTATATTCTCAAGTGTTTATTGATAGTTACACTCGGGTTGCAGAGGCTAAACTATATACTGATAAAACAGCACTTACCGCTGCTGACATGCTTAATGATAGAGTGTTACCATGGTATGAGAGTCAGCAAATACCAGTACTTCGTATTTTAACTGATAGAGGTGGTGAGTATAAAGGTAATATAGAACATCATGCTTTTGAATTGTTCTTAAGCATTGAGGGTATTGAGCATACTACTACTAAAGCATATTCTCCTCAAACAAATGGTATGTGTGAACGTTTTAATAAAACTATGAAACAAGAATTCTTTGATACTGCTATGCGTAAAAAGATCTATACTGATCTTGATGATCTACAACTAGATCTTGATATTTGGCTAGAATATTATAATAATGAAAGACCGCATTCCGGTAAATATTGCTATGGAAAAACACCTATGCAGACTTTTATGGATAGTAAAAAGTTAGCTGTTGAAAAGAATAACGAAATCTTATATCTTGAATACTCATCTGACAGTCATAACTTATCAGACATTCAGATATAATTTTTATAATGTCTGTAAGATTAAATCTTGACTTCTACAGCTTATTCTTGCTAATTACAATGTTTTACGTGACTGGCTCTATTTGCAACAGTGCCTATAAGATTATATCTTGTCTTCTACACATCTAAAATTCTACACTTAATGATGCTTCTGTAATATCTCCTATGACTGTAGTGTCATTGTTTTCAAGAAATATTCTGCAGTCCCCTGGTATGTCTATAGGACCCTCAGGGAACAATGTTAGATATTTTAAGTCAATTTGCTTTAGTAACTGACTTAAAGAACAAGACTCATGTATTGGTTCTAAATCAGGACGCAAAATATAAATACCAGTTTCTATTTCTTTTGCCTTGTTACACAAATTATAATCATATAAACCTCCACCTAGCCTTTTATCCTCAGGCGTATCTATATCTCTAGTAAACTGTAAAGTAGTTATATTACTTTTATTATCAGGCTGTGTTGCGATCATAGCTGTATGACCTTTCACAAGATAAATATCACCGGGTTGAATTAATTTTAATTGTGCATCTTTAACATCGCTACTTAAAAAAGTGATAGCTTTATAGTGATATTCATTTGCAAGATTATTATATGCTGCTTGCATATTTATAGTATTAATACTTTGAATTTGCTCAGTAGTAAGGTATGTTGCCTTACCCACCGCTGTTGAACAATCCTCAGGACCAAATAACAATTGTTCCTTAAAATAACGATGTGCCCCATATTGATAATCTCCAACAAGTTTCATACCATTCTTGGATGCGAAAGGATATGAAGTAGGCACTAGATCGTTTGGTAATTCATATTCGGGATTTAGAAAAGGAAATGATGTAGCAGTCCCAGGCATCATCTCTTGTTCTTTAGTACAGCTAGCAGCAATACTAGAGAGCAATACTGAACTGACAGAAGAATTTTCATTTCCCCAATACTCCTGATCACTTGATGACTGTAATATCGGTAATTTGTCAGGGTCTATAGTATTTGGTAATTCATGGTAGAACATACCACTCTTGATTTGACTTATTAATTCTTCTCCTTGATGCTCTGCACACTGCTTAGCCATGTTAAGCTGTAAAGAAGTTTTATTATACTTTATAGGAAATCCTATATCGTTCAAGTTCTGATCCTTTAAGTAATTATTTATTGACACACTAATATGTTCATGTCTTTGCAGGTTATTAGTTACTACACTTGCCATCTCTGAATCAGAGATGTCAGGATGTTGCTCACTATATTCAATAATAATTTCTTGCACCTTATTCTGACTATATTTGGTCGCTAACTGTTTTGCTCTAATTTGTGCCACCATATGTGCAATTTGCTTATTCATAATTTCAAACATTATATTCTCCTATTATAAAACTGAGTAATTTTAAATCTTTATACATATTGTACTGCGTGTTATTTACCCTCGTCTATACCAAATAGACACTAATGTAACACCTTCCCCTTGCTCAATCCCAGTGATTCCTAGCTATATCACCTTTTACTAGACTTCTATCGCTATTAACTGAGCATTATTACCTATCAACTTGTAGTCTTCAACAGGGCTTGTTGAGTTAGGCGTATATGTATCAAATAATAAAGGTTCATGTTGATCATTACTACCAAAGAATGATGTTACATATTCAGCAATAGGCTCATAAACACCTGATAAATGAATCGCTGCCTCATGTAATTTATTTACGGCATTTAGACCATCATCTATCGCTTTACTGAACAGTTGTTGATCTTTAGTGATGGCATTACTGGCTTTGATGATTGTTTCTACTACCTCATATATAATAAAACCATTTTTTACTACACTCTCTAACTTTGTATCAGTAAGATTCAATTGTTTTGTTTTGGATAAAGCTACAGTAGCAAGTACCCCATATTTATTAATCACCTTAGGTATATCTAAGAAATGATTTACTGATGAATATGTTAAAGCTATTGCGTCATTTAAACAGTTAAATGCTTGCGTGATTTTAAATTCGTATCCTTCTTGATTGTAACTCATAATAATACTCCTTTTTAAATTTAACTTGCCTTACTAAAAACACTTATACCTAAGTATATTACCACACCTCATGGTAATATACTACTATTTTATGTACTCTTGCTGTATTTCTTCACGCCAAAATCTCATGATTTGAGACTTCATCATCTATTCCTTCAAGTTCCATGGGACATAGGTTGTATAAATCGTTACCGGATGTCTAATAATATTAACATCATTTTTGAGACTTGGCTCAACCTTACTCGATGCATTATGAATCCTCATGCTGATAGACCACCCTTCATCGCAAGTAACTATAATCGTGTTCTTGGATGAATCTTTAAAACTTATATCTAGAAACTTTGTTGGCAATTTCAGTATTTGAAAATTTAGCTTTGGTTTTACATTGCCTGCTGGTTTATTCAATGTACCGTATAGATTAAAACACTGAACATATGTGATACACCTTTTATTAACAGCAATAATCTTATAGAAATCATTGTGCCCTAATAAATATTTAACAAGTAATCTTGGGATCTTATATGGATGTACCTTGTCTAGCCTTTGCAACTCATCAATAAAGCTATTTGGTAACCCCCCCAAAAACAATCGACAAAAGGAGTAGAATTTTCTAGAAACAAAGGAGGAGATTCTATAAATGACAATATCAAAGCACAGTGATAGCCAAATCATGTCTATCTTAAAGCAAGCGAGCGGTGGGATGCCTGTAGCGTCTATACTGAGAGAGCACAAAATACCATCAGCGACATTTTATAAATGGAGATCAAAGTATGGTGGTATGGCTTTACCGATGATTACTAAATTAAAGGAGTTAGAATCGGAAAATGCACGGCTTAAAAAGATGTATGCTGAGGAAAGGCTAAGAGCTGATATATTAAAGGAAGTACTTGAAAAAAAGTTAGGAAGCCATCTCAAAGGCGGGAGATGGCTAAAATAATATCTGGAGAAAAAGATATTTCTATAAGGAGTGCATGCAAGATCTTTGGTGTCAGCGAAACATGCTATAGATATAAAAGGAAGCTATCATCTGAGGATGATATTATAGCAGGCCAGCTAATGCGTTTAGTAGGTGATCAAAAGAACTGAGGCCTTGGCCTCTGCTTTTTATATTTACGTAATATCAAAGGTTTTGGTTGGAATCATAAATTGTAATAGTTGAGATTTAATCTTACATTTAGTAAAATTAAGATAATATTAAATGGAGGATTAGAGATGAATCTAAATCAAAAAATAATAAAGCCAAAAATAGGATTACTAGAATTAGCTAGGAGTCTTGGTAGTATATCGTCAGCATATAAAGCTATGGGTTACAGTAGAGACAGTTATTATAGGTTTAAAGAGTTATATGAAACAGGAGGAGAAGAAGCATTATATGAGATTAGTCGGAAGAAGCCAATTATAGCGAATAGAGTTGATCCTGCCGTAGAGAGAGCAGTATTAGATATGGCAGTAGAATACCCCGCTTATGGTCAGCTGCGAGTATCAAATGAGCTTAAAAAGACTGGTATTCTTGTATCACCTGGAGGAGTTAGATCTATTTGGCTACGTAATGATTTAAATAATATCAATAAAAGACTTAAAGCATTAGAAGCCAAAATGGCTCAGGATGGTATTGTTCTTACCGAAGCTCAGTTACAAGTATTAGAGAAACGGCGTAGCGAGAAAGAAGCTCATGGTGAGATTGATACACAGCATCCAGGTTATCTAGGATGCCAAGACACATATTATGTAGGTAATTTTAAAGGCATAGGCAAGGTATATTCTCAAGTGTTTATTGATAGTTACACTCGGGTTGCAGAGGCTAAACTATATACTGATAAAACAGCACTTACCGCTGCTGACATGCTTAATGATAGAGTGTTACCATGGTATGAGAGTCAGCAAATACCAGTACTTCGTATTTTAACTGATAGAGGTGGTGAGTATAAAGGTAATATAGAACATCATGCTTTTGAATTGTTCTTAAGCATTGAGGGTATTGAGCATACTACTACTAAAGCATATTCTCCTCAAACAAATGGTATGTGTGAACGTTTTAATAAAACTATGAAACAAGAATTCTTTGATACTGCTATGCGTAAAAAGATCTATACTGATCTTGATGATCTACAACTAGATCTTGATATTTGGCTAGAATATTATAATAATGAAAGACCGCATTCCGGTAAATATTGCTATGGAAAAACACCTATGCAGACTTTTATGGATAGTAAAAAGTTAGCTGTTGAAAAGAATAACGAAATCTTATATCTTGAATACTCATCTGACAGTCATAACTTATCAGACATTCAGATATAATTTTTATAATGTCTGTAAGATTAAATCTTGACTTCTACAGCAAGTGAAGGGGATTTCTCAATTAGACAGTGGTGTAATGACGAAGAAAACAAAAGCTGGTTATTTTTAACGGCTCTTCCTAGTCAAAGAGCAACACTGAGCCCTTTATTATCTGCTTGGATTAGTGTGGCTTTAAAGTCATTAATGAGTAGAGATATAGGAAGCGCAGTAGAGAATCTTTGGTTTATTATGGACGAGCTGCCTGCTCTTGGTAAAATCAATAGCTTAAATACGGCTCTTGCAGAAAGTAGAAAATATGGCGGATGTTTTGTTGCAGGTATTCAGAACATATTTCAGCTGGGTAAAATATACGGTTCTGCCGCAGCTAATGATTTGCTGGATTTGTTTAATTCTAAATTCATCTTCCGTGTTGGCGATCAGCAAACAGCACATAGATCGGTAATGATGCTAGGTGAGCAAGAGATACGTAAAACTCAAGAAAGTCTATCGTATGGTTCAAACACCATAAGAGATGGCGTTAATATCAACACTATAGAACAAAAGAAAATGCAGGTATTACCTGCTGAAATCATGTCCCTACCTAACTTATCATGTTTTGTGAAGTTAGCGGGGCATTATCCGATTTCTAAACTGAAGATGAAATAGCAGAATTGATCTAATGGTTATTAATTAATGTATTAATTTAGGAAAAAAATATATTATGAAAAATAAATTATATAAAACTTTTCTTACGGTAGCATTTGTATTATTTTCGTTCCAAACAGTTGCTGGTCAGAATCAAGATTCTTCAAAAAAGCAAGATGATTCTTCATATCTTAATATATATGTTACGCAGCAAATGGATGTACAGGAAGATTTGTTGATATCCAGTGTACGTATAGAAAAGGATGGCGTCGATCCTAAATCTGTGCAAAATGAGATTAATAGCATAATGGCAGCAGCAATAAAAATAGCCAAACAACCGGATATTAACGTCTCTACAGGCCAATATAATATATATCAATATGATGAAGAACAAAATACCAGTAATAAAGAGAAGAAGGTAAAGAAAAAGAAGTGGCGTGGCACCCAAGTATTATCGTTACAAAGTAAATCACCTGAAGTATTATTATCAGTAATCAGACAATTACAAAACGAAGGCTTATTAATACAAAGCCTGAATTATACATTATCTAATGATAAGAGAGATGCTATAAGAAACTCTATGATTGAATCTGCTATTGCAAAACTAAAGCAACAAGCTATGAGAGTTGCAAAAGCTCTTGGTCAAGAATATAGCAGATTTACTATGATAAATGTTGATACTGGATTAGGTGCGCGACCTCCAATGCCGATATACAGAAATGCAATACCTGCTTTAGGTGTAATGTCTGACGTTGCTATGATGCCGTCTGCAGAGCCGGGCACAAGCACAGTATCGATAACGGTATCCGCAACTGCATTGCTTAAATAGAGTAATGCGATTTATCTAATAATAAATTAGAATACATTGTAGAATATTAAAAAAATCAAGGAGAACATGCGTCAAATTAGTTTCATTTTACTCACAAGCATTTTATGCATATCATGCAATACCACAAGAATTGTTAAAATCCCTGAAATTAATAAATCTGCATTTCAATATGAATCTATAGATTATCAATGTGAAAATGGCAGAAATTTAAATGTACAGTATTTAAATAATGATATTAATAATATTGCATTAATAAACTTAGATAAGAATGTCATTATATTTAGCAATGTTGTTGCAGGTAGTGGCGTACGTTATGCTGCACAGCAATATATATGGCATACAAAAATTGATTATGGTATTTTAAGTGATGAGATATCTAATACTAATTTAGTATGTCATCAACAGAAGTTGAAAACTAATAAGTAGATATAACCATTAGTAGAACAGTGATATAATACATCATTTAAGCATATGCATAAAGTATTGTCCGAAGAGTAAAGGAAGGATAATCAGACAAATCAGAACTAAAACTGTAAAAGTTAAGATGTAGAAGTTAAGATTTAAGGAGATCGTTAATTTCGGCGATAGACAAACCGGTAATACGAGAAACCTCAGGAATAGAGTAATTATTAGCAAGCATATTTTTAGCTACTTCATATTTT
>NZ_JBVYTQ010000004.1:0-14541 GCF_056135685.1 Rickettsia senegalensis
CCTATATCTATAGCACGTTTCGCTTACACCAAAAATCTTGCATGCACTCCTTATAGAAATATCTTTTTCTTCAGATATTATTTTAGCCATCTCTCGCCTTTGAGATGGCTTCCTTACTTTTTTTCAAGTACTTCCTTTAATATATCAGCTCTTAACCTTTCCTCAGCATACATCTTCTTAAGTCGGGTGTTCTCAGATTCTAACTCCTTTAGTTTAGTAATCATCGGTAAATCCATACCGCCATATTTTGATCGCCATTTATAAAATGTCGCTGACGATATTTTATGTTCTCTTAGTATAGATGCTACAGGCATCCCACTGCTCGCCTGCTTTAAGATAGACATGATTTGGCTATCACTGTGTTTTGATATTGTCATTTATAGAATCTCCTTCTTTACTTCTAGAACATTCTACTCCTTTTGTCGATTGTTTTTGGGGAGGATTACCCTACTACTTTCTTCTTTTGCTCCAGTAAACTTTGAACCCTTCTATTTAATTCTTCTCTTCTTTTTTTGTAACAAATTCTATTGTCTTGATTTAGTACCTCTTCCGTTAATGGCACTTCTTGTGTTTGCATCACAATAGCTTCTTGATTACTGTATTTTCCATTTAGCTGTCTTTGGTAATTTTGATACTGTGATTTCATTTGAAGAAGACCTAAAGCGATGAGTTAATTTCACTCTATCTTAAATATCGTTTTTGGTCAAAATCTTATTCTTAGAAAAAAATAGGATTTTATTGGCGGGTTCTAAGTTGCTCTATAGACTCTGGAGGAAAGTATCTGTAAAAGGTTGTCCTACCTATCTCTAGCGTTTTTATAATATCGGAAATAAACGGATAATTTTCACTATCTTTTAGCATAGCTTTTGCCGTACGCATTTTTTCATCACTCATAAACTTAGGTCTTCCACCTATTCTACCGTTTCTACGGGCAGATTTTAAGCCGGCTTTGGTATTTTCTACAATAATCTCTCGCTGAAACTGATCGAATGCTGCATTCATATGAAAGAAAAGTCTTCCTTCTGCTGTTGAAGTATCTATATTTTGGGTAATTACTTGCAAGCCAATTTTTTGCTCTTCAAGGATTTTTACAGTACTGATTATTTGCGTTAGTGATCTTGCAAGACGTGATAATTTCCAAACTACAAGCGTGTCGCCTTCACGCATATAATCAAGTGCTGCCTGCAATTGAGTACGTTGCTTACTTGCACCTGATATTTTTTCTGTAAATATTTTTTTACATCCTACCTCATTAAGAGCATCAATTTGATGATTAGGGTTTTGATCTAATGTTGAAACCCTTGCGTATCCGATGAGCATATCTTCTTATTCCTAAAACGCTTTTTTGTTATATTAGCAGAACATTTTAATAAGAACAAGGTTTTGGAACAATCTTTGGACAGATTTTAATAAAGTTTTTGTGAGTCTGTTACTTGTTCCTAAAACGATCGTTTTTGGAATATACTAACATTTGTTACTACTTTCGTTGTCAATAATCCATATTTATTGCATTGATTGCCAGTATGAACTTTTCTTTTGTACTAGTCAGATTTGCTAAATCTGTCTTTATAGATATTTCATTTTGATTTCTTTCTATATTAAATCTTTTCAATATTCTTTCTATTAGTTTTAGGTTTTCATTATCGGTTACTAAGTGTTCAATATCATCAAGTATAAAGCCATCATCCGTAAAAGTGTATTATTGCTCTTCAGCAGACAAATAGATTTGCAGGTAATCATTGTGTCGGTCTAAGTACTTAAGTTGTAGAAGTCAAGATTTAATCTTACAGACATTATAAAAATTATATCTGAATGTCTGATAAGTTATGACTGTCAGATGAGTATTCAAGATATAAGATTTCGTTATTCTTTTCAACAGCTAACTTTTTACTATCCATAAAAGTCTGCATAGGTGTTTTTCCATAGCAATATTTACCGGAATGCGGTCTTTCATTATTATAATATTCTAGCCAAATATCAAGATCTAGTTGTAGATCATCAAGATCAGTATAGATCTTTTTACGCATAGCAGTATCAAAGAATTCTTGTTTCATAGTTTTATTAAAACGTTCACACATACCATTTGTTTGAGGAGAATATGCTTTAGTAGTAGTATGCTCAATACCCTCAATGCTTAAGAACAATTCAAAAGCATGATGTTCTATATTACCTTTATACCCACCACCTCTATCAGTTAAAATACGAAGTACTGGTATTTGCTGACTCTCATACCATGGTAACACTCTATCATTAAGCATGTCAGCAGCGGTAAGTGCTGTTTTATCAGTATATAGTTTAGCCTCTGCAACCCGAGTGTAACTATCAATAAACACTTGAGAATATACCTTGCCTATGCCTTTAAAATTACCTACATAATATGTGTCTTGGCATCCTAGATAACCTGGATGCTGTGTATCAATCTCACCATGAGCTTCTTTCTCGCTACGCCGTTTCTCTAATACTTGTAACTGAGCTTCGGTAAGAACAATACCATCCTGAGCCATTTTGGCTTCTAATGCTTTAAGTCTTTTATTGATATTATTTAAATCATTACGTAGCCAAATAGATCTAACTCCTCCAGGTGATACAAGAATACCAGTCTTTTTAAGCTCATTTGATACTCGCAGCTGACCATAAGCGGGGTATTCTATTGCCATATCTAATACTGCTCTCTCTACGGCAGGATCAACTCTATTCGCTATAATTGGCTTCTTCCGACTAATCTCATATAATGCTTCTTCTCCTCCTGTTTCATATAACTCTTTAAACCTATAATAACTGTCTCTACTGTAACCCATAGCTTTATATGCTGACGATATACTACCAAGACTCCTAGCTAATTCTAGTAATCCTATTTTTGGCTTTATTATTTTTTGATTTAGATTCATCTCTAATCCTCCATTTAATATTATCTTAATTTTACTAAATGTAAGATTAAATCTCAACTATTACACTTAAGTGTTATACAGACTATATTTTCTTCAATTGCCTCTATATTTCTTGCATCTTCAAACAGTGTTCTTGCTTTCTCTAAAATCTCACTCATATGAATACTCTATATTCTTAACCGCTAGACTACCAGCTAGCCTCCGTATCACATGCGAGTAGTTATTTTTAACCCAATCAGCCATGAATCTTGTTGGCATTGTTATGGTCATGGTTTTGGTTTCATTATCTTCTGTAACATCTGCTTTACAAAACCAAGTCTCGTCTATAGCCCTACCTAGCTCTTCTCTTAAGCCTTTTCGTATTTGATTCCACGCCGTCTTTTCTTCTATTTTATCGCATTCCTGACTGCTTTCTAAAATTTCAATATCTTTGCTACTAGAAATAATATCAGACTTTTTGATTTTAGAATATTGCTTTTCTAGAATCGCTGTACTGACTACTTTGCTTTTCCCTTTCTCTCTGCCACCTTTAGCAACCCCTACTCTCTCAGGCTTTACATCTTCAATTCTCTCTTCTTGCTCAGCTTCCTGCACATAATAACCGTTAATTCCATATACTGCTTCTAGTTGCTCGCGGAGTGTTGCTATTTGTCGCTCGCTTAAAACAAGGCGGTTTGGGACTAACGCAGTAATAAAGCTATTATCATTGTTTGTCTTAAATTGTACTTTCGTTAGTATCTTATATGCTATCTCAGCACTAAATCTTCCTGCTATCTTCTTCCTTACCTGCATCTCTTTACTGGTATCAAATGAATTCTCTATTTGACTTAGGTATTTCTCATATTCAAGTAAATTCTTCTCTATCGTTCCTATGTTACAGCTGAACCTAAAGCTTGTATGATTAACTAATGGTCCTTGATGCTTCTCATTCTTTAGAATCTTTGCCATATAGCTTAAGAACGTAAATTTGTTCTTAAATCTCTTCTCAGGATATTTGATGTATAGCTTCAGTAATAACTGATTCATAAAATTATTACTGAATTCTCTACTAGCTCTAAAGTTAAGCGTATCTACATCTTTTTCAGAAAGTGGATAGAAATACCTTAGTTCCCGCCATCCTGACTCAGCATCATTTAAAAAAGAATCATTATTATAAGATTTAGATGAAGAGGAGCTTTGCTCCTCTTCAAAAAACTCTTCTTTGTGATTTATTGCTGTATTTTTTGTTATTGTAGGCTCTCTAAATTTGTCTTGTGAGATACCTTGGGATGGAACGTGGCATAAATATTGCGAATTATTTTCAGAGTTCAAATGATTTCCTAAATCTTCACAATTTACATCTATATAATCTATATCTTTATAATACTTATTCTTTATTATTTCTTCTTTATTATTTAGGGCTGTTTTTTTGATTATGCTAGGCTGTTTTTTTGACCATGCCGCTTCAAACTCTGCATAAGTATCGGGAAAAGTAGAAGAATTAATACTTGGTAATTCGTCATGATTAATGTCAGATATTTCTTCCTGTTCTTCACACTGTTTAATATAAGAGCTTGGAAAGACTAAAGGATTAATAGATATGACAAAAATAGATTTGTCATATCTATTAGAATCAACATCATCAGATTTAGCATATTTATGCTCTACTTTGATAAAGAAGCTATTATCTTGTTGTTTGATATATCTAAATATCCTATCAAGAGTACTACGGCTTATGTTATTTTTCTTCATTAATGCACTAGATGTAGAAGAAAAAGAAAACATGTTAGGTACATAAATGGCATCTTCATCTGCTATACTACTAGAGTTATGCCTAAAGTTCTTATAGGCAGACATAATACAGTTTAAGAAGAACAGTTTGTATTTAGATGGCATGCCATCTTTAAACAAGCTCTTCATGAATTCGAGTTCAATAGGAACGAATAATTTAGTTCTAAGTATATGATCTAGATTAGACTCATGGTCTAATTTAGAGCTATCACTTACTTTTAAGTTAGATTGTGAGTCTTTAATTCTTGCGTGCAACATATCAGGAAGAACAGGTATTAGCTTATTAGCTAAATCCATACCATTCTTTCTTTTTCTTCTAAATACTTTAAGAAGCCCTAAAGATTCAAGCTTAGCTGTCATCTTTAAAATAGTAGATCTCATACTAGCGTTATCTACTATGCTTTCAGTATCACAAGAAACATCAACACCAAGAAGTTTAGCAAGTTTTAATGATGGATAGGTAATATACGCATTACCTTTGCTTAGCTCTAACTGATATAGTGAGACAATCTGCAAGAAAAATAATATGTCATGAGGTGACAATGATGAGTCTGCATGACCTAAAGAGGTGGACAAAGAAGAGTCTATAGAAGAGAATTTTGTATTACTTACGCCTAAACTACCGAAGAATAGTGAATTATTTTTTGTACTGTTGCTATTATGTAACGCAAAATTAAATAATTCCTGCACTAAATCAGGATATAACAAGGTATAATGATTATTATGATGAGTTAGGGAATTAACATTACCGTAACTAGTGGCAGTTTTATCTTGTTGATAAGCTAAATTGCTTATGTGGTGTAAAGATAGTTGATTAGTATTGTGTTTTTGTTCGATGTGTGGTATATTCACTTTATAAACCTTTGTTTCGGGGTTTTAGTTTCAATAGGTGGGTACTCAACCGGCAAAAGTAGTGTACCTGCCTAAACAACAATATCTAAAGACTAGAAAAATAATCCTACAGTGTCAACAAAAGAATTCGAATAAAATTCGGATAGAAGCCTTAATATATCCTTTCAAAAATTTTAATCTTGAAAAAAAACAGAAAAGTAATATTATATAGATATCTAGGTAGCTAGCTACCTAGATATCTATATAATATTACTTGGTCATAAAAATGTCTGTAATTACTATTGCGGCTAATAAAGGAGGAGTAGGAAAAACAACAATTACTGCCCTTATAGCAAGCAATTTAGCAAAAAAGAAAAAGCAGGTGTATCTAATAGATTTAGATCCACAACAAAGTTTAAAACAATGGTGGCAAAAAAGGGAAGATGAAGATATATCTCTTGTAGATATTAAATATAATCAATTAAAAGATGCTCTAGCAAAAATAAATACAAAAGATAGCTATGTTATTATAGATACACCACCATCGCATTTAAAAATAATTGAACAAGCTATACTTGTAGCAGATTACATATTAATACCATGTAGACCTTCGCCTTTGGATATTGAAGCTATAGGTGAAACTTTAACTATAATAGAAGAACATAAAAAGAATTTTACCTTTATTTTGAATAGTTCTGTGTCAGGGACTCAAATAACAGAGCAGACAATTTTATTACTATCAAAAAATGGTCAGATTGCACCATCACCTATAAGACAAAGGATTATATATGCTATTGCGATGTTAGATGGAAGAACTGCATTAGAGATGCATAATAAAGCTGCTATCAGTGAGATTAACGAATTATGTAATTTTATAGAAGGAGAAATCAAGAGTCATGAAAAAAAAACCACTAAATCTAGAAACACTAGGGGAAATAAGAAAACCAAGGCGGAATGAAGAGCTGGAAACTAGTCTTATAAGAACCAAAAGAAGAAGCGAGAGAAATGTTCAATTAAATCTAAAGGTAACAACGGACTTTTATAATAATTTGAATAAGATAGCAATAAAAGAGCAATGTTATATGGTAGAAGTACTTGAAAAAGCACTAGCTAGATATCTAGCTAGCTAGACGTCTAGTTACTATATTCTACCAACTATTTTGTCTATTGAAATATTAAAAAAGTTTGCGACGGCATATAGTGTTCTAGTACTAAGATTTTTCTTAGAATCATGTTTTTTTATAAAATAGTTTATAGTATCTGTTCCGATATTACATGAAGCAGCTAATTGGTGAGATGAAATATTATTTTCCTTTAGCATGGACACAATAAAATCTTTAGTGTTGTTAGACATTTGTACGGGACTGATCTTGATATATTTAGTACTATCATCCTGTATATAATCAACCCTTCCTAAAATTTCATCAATTGAGCAATTAAAGTAATTAGCAATTTTAAGAATTGTAACTAAAGAAGGGCTTACAGGTATGCCATTTAATAATTCACTAATACTAGAACGTTTGATTCCACTTTCATTAATAAAATCTTTTCGTAGAATTTTATGTTCATGAAATTTAACGTTTAAAAATTTCTGAATGCTTATAGTTATCGACATAAATATACTTTAAAAAAAATTCCGAGAAATATTCGGAATTTATTTGACTTACTTTGTTTTTTTTATTAACATAGTCTATGTGGGTACACTACTTTTGCCGGTTGAGTACCCACCTATTGAAACTAAAACCCCGAAACAAAGGTTTATATTATGAAACTATCATATATTAATGGCTTTGGCAACAAAGGTAATACTTTTGGAGCTAAGGCATATCAACGGAGAGCTTGTCACAACAGACAAATTCAAACACCACTCCCCAATACCTACAACCTGACTACTTTTTGTCAGCTAGTCAAAGCGAAAGCTACTATAGCAGGAAATATAGCGGTAACCTTAATTTAAAATCAAAGTTTTTCAAGATATCTCGAGTAGCATCAGTGATGTTGCTATCACTTGGATTTCTTGCAACTACGTTAGAAGTAAAGGCACAATCAGCTATAGAACCAAATCAAAGTTTTCTATTTGGCAATAGCTCTGCAGGAATGAGTGCTAACGTGCCTTTACCACCAATCATGCACCAATCACCACCCTCAGCTCCTCCGTCACCGCCTGTGCTACCAGCTATGCCTGGTTTCATCAGCGATGCAAGTATAGGGGGGCAATCAGACAATAGGTCAGCATTGTTCGAGTCGATCAGGAATTTCGGCAAAAACATATTAAAAAAGGTAAAGAAAGAGCCAAAGCCTAAGGTTGTACCTAGCGATGGGGGGATTTAATGAGCCAGCTACACAATACACTTGAGAGAAGAAGAAGCGGTATATCTGGAGAGAAGAAGAGTGCTAAGTCAAAGAAAGTGGTAAAGCAAGCACCTAAATTAACAGCTGAGGAGATTAAACGGAAGAAAGCAGAGAATTTAGCAAGAGCAGCAACAATTCGCGAGCAAAATAAGAAGAAATGGGAGGAAGCGGCTAAGAAGAATGAGGAGATAGCAAGAGAAAGACGCCGAGCTGAAGCTGAGGCAGTAAAAGCTAGGATAGAGCAGAAAGCAAAGGAAAGAGGCGAGAATAGGGAAGGTGTAGTCATGGGGATAAATCCAGCACTGCATCACAACATAGTGACAGAACTAAGATCTGAGATAGCGCTCTTAAGAGAGCAGCTAAAGAATCAAGGTATCAATAATTTAGCAGGAACAATAAGCGGAGGAGCAGAAGAGCCTATATACAACAAACCTATAGATACTATTAGTATGGCAAGTAATAGTACTGAGTACTCAGAACCTTGGCAAGACCCTGATACCTTGATAGGTGAGGCTTTTGAAACTGAATTTAGTACATCAAAAGTACAAAAGCAAATAGCACCGTCAGCACCACCTCTATCAGCATTTAGCAGTTCAGAAAATTTAAACATTTCAGAAGTTGATTCATTAGGCGAGGAAGAAAAGAAAGTAATAAAAATGCTAGATGAAGCGATAGAAGATAGCGGTTATAGCGGTTCTAGTTGTGTGGGCGATGATGATTGGAGTGGTGAGGATAATATTTCAGATACTGATGGATATGACACTGTATATACGAGTAGTGGTAGCGAATATTCTGAGGATAGTGGCGACGAGGACGGGATATCAATTTCGCCACCTGCGATTGAAGAGAAGAAAGAGGAGCTATCTTCAGCTGTTGCAAGTAACGATAGTAGCATTAATGAAGTAAGTATTGCACTAGATAGTAACGAATCAGAGGAAGTGTCACAGGAAGAAAGTGCCGCAGCAAGCGTTCTTGAGATACAAGATAAGGTAGAGGAAGAAGATAATTTGCCTCAAGAGATATCTACTAACTTAGATAGTATCGCAAGCACTGAGCCACAACAAGCTACCTCTATGAGTCAGGAAGAGTTACGTAAGAAAGCGACCATGGTAGCAGCATCACATAACCAAGCACGAGAGGCTAGAAAAATATCTAGTAATCATATCAAGCACCGCATATTTGCAAGAGAAGTACTAACTGCTACTGTATCTGCAGGTGAAGAAGAAGCAGGTAGGGCTCTAGATGATGCAGCTGAAAAAACCCGCGGCTATAGTATATGGAGTAGTGGTACGCTTGGCAGTAACAAACAAAAAGCTAAAGCAGACGTAAATGGCTACAGCACTAAAATAGCCGGAGGCACTATTGGGCTAGAGCTTAACCTTGAGAATGACTTACTGGTAGGTAGCAGTTTTGGCAAGTTTAGTAGTCGTGTGAAATATCACGATCAAGGTGGGTCAAGTGATTTACGAAGCAGTACCGCAAGTAACAGAGCTAAATATGATACTTATATATTTAGTCTATATGGGTCGAGCCCAGTAAGTCGTGATATCAGCATGTCGGTAATAGGTTCAGCAGGACTTAGCAAAGGTAAAAAAGCAAGATCAAAGTTATTGAGTTTTGAGCCGCATCTTAACTACAGAATAGAGTTACCGAGAGCAGTAACGCTCATACCTCACATTGGCTTGAGATACGAATATGAGAAAGCAAACGCTTACCAAGAGCAAATAGCAAGTAACCTATCTATAGAGCATTCTAAAAAGAGTTACCAAGCCTTAAATGGTGAGATAGGTAGCAGAGTAATATTTGCACCTATCAAACTAAAGGAAATAGGTACGTCTAACGCCATACTATCTAATACTATCTTAACACCAACGGCGCATTTTTCGGTAGAGAGAAGAATAGGCAGCAGGGGCAAAAAACCATACCTTCACTTTAACGTACTACGAATCCCAGCAAACTATCGGGACTGGCACCATATCAACTAATGCTCAAAACGAAAGGACAAGCCTTAATGCTGGAGTCGGATTAATAGCGAGCAGTCAGAACATTAAGCTAGAGCTATTGTACGACCATACTAGGCACAAGCGATTTAAAGCACATCAAGGAGTATTGAAACTAAAAGTAGGTCTTTAAGATTTAGTAAAATCTAAAGGAAAGCGAAAGTTATTTTCAAAAATCTTAATAGTTAAGAAGAGCTTAAGAAGCGAAGTAGTTGTTAATAGCGTAAAAGACAAGCGAAATAAACAGAAATTCAGTAGGAAAATATGTACGGATTAGTAATAGATGAGAGAAACATAACATGGTTAGAGGTTGCAGGTATGAGCAATTACCGTAATCACGATTTTAAGGAGGCGGTTGAGAGTTTTGATCGAATGTTTGAGATATTGAACCAATCAAGGCTTGATATAGCAGCTATGCAGAAAGTAATTAACGCGGTTTGCCGTATAGATGAGATATTGAGCATCATAGGAGTTAATCTTTTTTCGTATGAGTTTGAGTATATGGCACTAAAGACTAAGTGCAAAGGTTTACTTCTACTTGAGGAATATGAAGAGATGGCAAACATTCATTTAAGACTTAATGCTTTAAACGAATCATTAAATGGAAGTTTTGTAGAACTAAAGGAGGCAAGTTAATGAGTAAGGCTTTTAATAGTACTGCAGAATTAGAAGCATCATATTCTGCAATGTTAGGTGGAGGGTGGCGAGAAGTGCCAAGCTGGTATGAGATGGGCTTAGAGTATTATCTGCAGGGCAAGCAAACAGAGAAGGTTGTGGAATATATGAGCCGCACTTTAGAGAACAATCCTTGCAATTACTACGCATATTACTATCTAGCATCTGCTTTGAAGAAAACTATAATGGACTGAGAAAACAGGACAGAAAAAATAGTACTCAAGTTTCCGAAATAAGTTACAATAAATTATAATGGACTGAGAAAACTGGACAGAAAAAATAGTACTCAAGTTTCCGAAATAAGTTACAATAAATAGGTAAAACTTAGGAGGAAAGATGAAGAAAAATAAGGTTAGGATTTTCAGTAGTGAAGAAAAGACTAAGGTAGTATTAGAATTAATAAAAGAGGATGCTACCTTAAGTCAATTAGCATCAAAATATGAGATAAGCTCCAAGACAATTCAGAATTGGAAAAAGCAGTTTGTTGCTAATGCAGCTCTAGCTTTTGAGCCAGCTAAAGTTTTGAGTGAATATCAAGAACAAATTAGTGATCTCAAAGAACAAAATGATGAACTAGCTAAAGCTCTTGGGAAAGCTACGGTGGAGAGGGACTGGGCTGTGGGAAAGCTAAAAAGCTTGGACTTATCAAATAGAAAGAGTCTTGTCCAGTCCAAGCTAGATCAACTACCAAAGACAAGACAATGTGAGTTGCTAGATATTAGTCGCTCTACAACATATTATAAAGTTAAACCGCTTAGTGTAGATAAATTAAGTATCTTAAATAGAATAGATGAAATATATACAGATAATCCCGAATTTGGTTATCGTTATATTTATCATCAGTTATTAGAGGATGGTTTTTCAATTGGCAGAGATCGAGTATTAAAATATATGAGGATGATGGGAATAGAAGCCATTTATCCTCATAAGAGAAAGTCTACTTCTGTAAAGGATAATGAGCATAAAGTATACAGTTATTTACTTGATCAATATTGGACTAAATCTAGAACAACAAAAACAGTACATGTACCTAATGTCAATGAGGTTTGGAGTGGTGACATTACTTACATTAGAACTCATGATGGCTTTATGTATATGGCGGCTATTATAGACTGGCATAGCAAAGCTATATTAAGTTATAAATTATCCAATTCTATGGATGCAACTCTTGTTACTGATGTCTTGAAGGATGCCCTTAATAAATATAATGCTCCAAAGATATTTAATAGTGATCAGGGTAGTCAATATACTAGTCATGACCATATACAGATACTAAAAGATAATAATATTCAAATCTCAATGAATGGAAAAGGTCGAAGTATTGATAATATCGTAATAGAGAGATTTTTTAGGACTATAAAATATAACTGTATATTTATTAATGATTTTAAAAATATTAAAGAACTGAGGATAGGTATTGATAATTATCTGTATAAGTATAATTATCAAAGATTTCATTCGGGTATTGGTTACAAAAAACCTATGGATGTTTATCTGAATTATACGCAAAATTATTATCAATTAGCTGCTTAACAATATAATAAAAATAGGAAACGAATTTGATTATTTTTTGTCTTGATTTCTCAGTCCATTATACTTCTTGGAATTGCTCTATAGCTTATATTGACTCTTGTTATGTATGCTAGCGTCTGTAGTGTTCTTACCATGTTCAGGTCTAATTACCTATAGCAAGATATGTACTATAATTATTTTTTATTGAAAATCTATTATTTGTCTATATAATGCATTTTAGTTTAAATAATTATATTCATAGACCATGGCACAATTACGAACACCACCTTTAGCACCTCTGATAATTGCAGTACTTAATGGCAATATAGAATATACTAGTGAGTTATTACAAAATGGGGTAGATATAAATGTACGTGATAAGAACGGTAATTCTGCGTTACATATAGCCGCAAGTAAAGGATATAAACAAATTGCTGAAATGCTTCTGTTATATGGAGCAACTGTTGATGCACCTAATTTTGAGTTAGCCACACCTCTACATTATGCTGCTGCTAATAATTATAAAGGGGTTACTCAATGTCTTCTTAATATGAATGCGAATAAGGCAGCTGTTAATAAATATAACCAGTCTCCACAAGATTTTGCTAGATTGTTCAATTCTCATGAAGTAATGCCAATATTATGTGAAACTGATAGTAGTGTATGTACTACACCACAACAAAGTCAAATAGTATTAAGTTATAATATAGATATAGGTGGTGTAACAGCTTTATCTATAATGACTGAATTAGCAACATCTCACAAAACAAAGATCGTTATGGCAGATTATCTAAAAATTGTTCCAACTGGTTGTAATACTAATTCTTTATTTATGTATATCTATGATGATATAAAACAAGACACTTATATCAGTTTTAATATACCAGAAACATTAAAGATATTTAGCGAGGCAAAAAATAATGCTCTTAAAGCTTTAGAGAATAGCGATGGTTTGATTATACCTGGAAATGTCAATATGGTTGATGCTAGGTTGTTTGGGGAAGCTATTAGTCCACATGACATGCAATCACATAACTTAGAACGTAATATTGCAGAAATGGCTTTGATTCATGTTGCAACTCAACGCGGCATTCCTATACTTGGTATTTGTGGTGGGCATCAAATTCTTAATACTTATTTTGGCGGCAAGATCGGTCATAAGAGTGATGATCATAATTCATATGTTAATATTATTCCAGATTCTGAACTTTCACAAATAATTTTTGGTAAACCAAGTATGAGCATAGGAAAAGAAAAATTCTGGGAGGCTCATCAGCAAGTTGTAAAAGAGATAGGGGGCACTAATCACATCAACGGTAAGCACGATTTGTTTAAAGCTGTAGCTTATACCAATGATGATATTGAAGCCATAGAATCACAATTTGGGGCATCTATTATGGGAATACAATTTCATCCTGAAATGTCTACGTATAGCAATGCATTCACTTGCTCAGAGAAAGCAAGAGATAAGAAAATTTACTTAGCATTTCAGCAATCAGTACGTTCCTTCCATAATAAACAAGTTTTGCTGACGGAATTTAAAAATAGTAAACATTATTCTAAAACTCAACACCCAACTGAAGATATCGCTGAAAAACCTATTAATTATGAAAGTAATATATATAACAATAATATAATTGATATGTTTAACGCGACTTCTAGTGATAATAATAATTCAGTTGAGATTATAGGATATACAAATGTAGAAATTCTTGATTGAATCCTAACTATTCTTTTTGGAAAGTAGTAGATACTACGGTAATCCTCCCAATTTTAATCGCAATAGAGAGTAGAGAGTTAAGCTGCAAGAGCTAATTTTTGTATTGGTGTTATACCCCCTATAGCCATATTTGGCCTTTCATTATTATATGACCAAAGCCATTGAGTGGCAAGATCTTGTGCTTCTTGTATACTACCAAATAAATACTGGTCCACCCAATCATATCTTACAGTCCTATTATATCTTTCAATATATGCATTTTGCTGAGGCCTGCCTGGCTGAATAAATAGTAACTTGATATTGTTCTCCTTTGCCCACTTATTCAATAACTTACTTATATATTCAGGTCCATTATCACAGCGTATAGATTTTGGCTTACCTCGCCATTCTATAATTTGATCTAGTGACCTTATAACTCTTCCTGCCGGTAATGAAAAGTCAATCTCAATGCCAAGACCCTTCCTATTAAAGTCATCAATCACATTAAATAAACGATATTTTCTTCCATTATCTAAACTATCTTGCATAAAGTCCATAGACCAGCAATCATTTATTGTATTAGGCACTATAAGCTTTTCAGGTTTCTTGCGAATTAGTCTCCTCTTAGGTTTTATTCTCATATTAAGAGCTAGTTCCTTATATATCCTGTATACACGTTTATGATTCCAACCAAAACCTTTGATATTACGTAAATATAAAAAACAAAGACCAAAGCCCCAGTTCTTTTGATTACCCACTAAATGCATTAGCTGGCTCGCTATAATATCATCCTCAGATGATAGCTTCCTCTTAT
>NZ_JBVYTQ010000005.1:0-1684 GCF_056135685.1 Rickettsia senegalensis
ATTACTGTTTGAGGATTATAGACTATTTACTCTAAACTGCAATACGGAGGCACGACCGAATATCTGTATTACTATTAGGTTCAGGAGCAGATTGTAACATTCAAAATGAATCTGGAAATACACCGCTACATTATTCCGCACTCAATTACAAAACGACAAAAATTACAGAATTACTGATTGCATTTGGGGCTAATTTCCGAATTCCTAATCTTTATAACGTCACACCTAAGGATCTTATCTTTCAGTACGGTTCTACAGAGCATGAATCATTGTTGATAGGAATGCAAGACAATGATCCGTATCTTTAGCTTTTGCCGAGACGTAGTTAAACAACTTGCTGATATTCAGAAATCTTTATATTATGTTCTATTTCAGCACCCATAGATTTATACTCATTCATAATTTATCTTATATTCCTCTTGTTGATTGCTGCTGATATTTTGTTCTTACGGTCAAAGATTTCGGAGGTATAGCGGGAGCTTTACTACGTGGAGTTGTCTGTTGTAAAGTTTGTAGTATTCGTGCCGCTTTACTGTCAGATAATTTATATTTTTGTCTTATTTCTTCAGATTTTTCGGGGATAGGAGGGACAGAGGAAGAGTTTTTTAAAATACTTTTTTTTGTAATTTCTGTTCCTCGTTCAATAATCTTATCCCGATGCAATCGTTCACCATAATGATTATGTAAACCTTCTGCATTACGAACTGCAATTACTTGCTTCTCTTTAGAGACTATAAGATCAATTTCAGTATTAGCAAATTGCCCATGATTTATTATTTTATGTTCTTTTTTAAAATTTTTAATAATATTCGCATCTTGAATAAAATTACTTTTTTTGTCGATTAGTCCAATAACTTTTTCTTTCTTTAAAAAAAATATCGTAGCTAAAAACTTCTGCCATCCTTGTTTTTTTCCTATCACCACTTTTGTATCTTTGAATCTTACATCATTACGAGCAGTAGCACTAACTACTTTCCCTTTTATTATATCGGCTTTGTTAATTTCCTGTTCACTTGGTATTAATCTTACCGTTTTTTGTGTTTCTTTAATTGTTGCCTTTGTATCTTTAGTATTAACATTTTTGGGGTTAGCAATATTACTTACTTTCTCTTGTGTTGTGTTTATTTGTTTGCTTCCTATTAATTTTGTTATATTATCCCACTTAAATCCATCTTTTACAAGGACCGCTGAAATACCTTGTTCTTTCGCGTTATTTATATTTTTGATACTATCATCTATTAATACAACATTTTGCTTATCTTTTATACCGGACAATTCCATAGCTTTCTCTATATGCTCGGTTTTTGCATTTGGATCCCTAGCACCGCCTTTAGGAAAACCTCCTATTATCTTTATACCTTCAAGCTGGATTTGAGTTAGCCCCAACTCTTCTAGAGCTGCAGAAATTGCATCGGGATATTTAGTAAAAGAAGTAATTGCTATTTGATGTCCTTGTTCTAATATAGTTACAAATGTTTTTTTCAGTGCTTGCTTATCTCTAAGGCCTATATCAGGATTCTTAAGTAGTTTGGAAGCTTCATGTTTGACCAGCTTCTTATCATAT
This sequence comes from Rickettsia senegalensis, assembly GCF_056135685.1. Classification (NCBI taxonomy): domain Bacteria; kingdom Pseudomonadati; phylum Pseudomonadota; class Alphaproteobacteria; order Rickettsiales; family Rickettsiaceae; genus Rickettsia; species Rickettsia senegalensis. The sequence continues at coordinate 1,565 of NZ_JBVYTQ010000005.1, forward strand.
TTTGGGTTTATCTCGCCTGTCTGTACTATACCATTTATAACTAGTGTATTATTATTTGTAACAGGCACTATCCCTTTATTAGTAAGCTGGCTATGAACATGCCCCTTGACCAGTGTATTA
>NZ_JBVYTQ010000006.1:0-991 GCF_056135685.1 Rickettsia senegalensis
GGAGACATATTAATTGCCAATGTGATTTATAAACAACATGTTACATAAATTTAACTAGATTAATAATTTAATATATAACAAGCAATGGATAAAATGTTAACATAGAAGTAAGGATGGGTGAACATATATTATAATATATCTTTTGTTTATTTATCTTTAAAGTACAGTTTTATCAACAAGTATCAAAGTTAGGAGGCTATTATGAGTTTAGAGAATAATAAAGGCACTGTGGAACATACGAGCGATAAATCAAGTAATCAATCTCAACAAACTAATTATGATAAAAATAATATGCATAATAAGTCAGATAAGCTACAAACTGATAAAGATCAAAAAGATCCCAGTAGTCAAAATAAATACTAGTATTTATTAGAATATATGAAATATTTAGGATTTGGTGGTATTTCGCTCGGTTCAATACTTGCAATAGCAATATCGTTCAATGTTAACCATTCAATATTATGGGCTATAGTTCATGGTTTCCTTGGTTGGCTCTATGTAATATATTATATTTTACTTAAATAGTATTATGAGTCTTCCCAAATAAGTGTGTAAACTTTTCAAAAGGGCTAGATTCTATCTTCAAATTTTATTAAAAAATGAGCCATAGCCGCATTCCAATTTGGTATAGGCATGGACCATTTTTGGTTCTGTCGCATCTATTGCGGCTCTGTCCAAATAAGTTGTAGAAGTCAAGATTTAATCTTACAGGCATTATAAAAATTATATCTGAATGTCTGATAAGTTATGACTGCCAGATGAGTATTCAAGATATAAGATTTCGTTATTCTTTTCAACAGCTAACTTTTTGGCTCTGTCCAAATAAGTCTGTAAATTTTCGGAAGGTTATATAAAAGAAAATATAACAAAAAGAGAAATTACAATGAGAGCGAAACAAAATGCTGCAATGGATCAAGCGATAGATTTATTGATCAATAATGATACAGATGTATCAACATTATTCAAGGAAGATGGTTTATTAAAAGAACTG